>CBDICD010000003.1:0-1751232 GCA_965277235.1 Terriglobus sp.
AGCGCTCCGTCCCGCCACCTCTGTCCACATCCGCATCCGCATCCGCATCCGCATCGCCATCACCACCTTCGATATCAGGATCGAAAGGAAAGGAGAACGGGGAAGGTGGTGAAGATGGAAAAAGAAAAGGAAGAGGGGAAGAAGAGGAGGAGGAGAAGAAGGGAGAAGGCGAGGTCATCAAAATCTATTGCTGGGGCGAAGTCGTGGGACATGTGTGGTTGTTACTGTTCCTGGCCAGCGAGAGGAACGTTCGAGGACGGGGTGCTAGGTGGGTGGATGGCGGGGGGGAGGTCGTTGTTTGTATGGCGTAGAGGGAGATTAGATTGGGGGAGTGGGGAGTGGAGAGTGGGGAATGGGGAATGAATGGGGAATGAATGGGGAATGGGGAGCGGAGAGTGGGGAAAGGGGAAAGAGGAGGGGATGGGATGGGTGGAGTGGAGTGGGGGAGACGGGTGGGCGGTTGTCATGACTGGAATGAGTGGGGTTGAGTTTTGGACGTGGTTTTGGCATGCATGGTTTTTGGATGAGTTTTCTGGATGATGGGTCTTGGGTCTTGGGTATGGATATGGATATGGACATGATAGGGTCAGTTTGAATCTCTGCTTTTGGATTGTTTTCTTTGGATTTACCCCCCCAGCGGCCTTCTGGAACCGAAGACACCATTGGCATAGGCATATATATACCCAGTCCCCATGCACGCACGCAGTCTTGCCTCAAAACATCATAGTTTACATGTAGTTTAACCGTTATCTTTATTTTATTTTTCAGTCGAACACTAGACTATCCACACCTGACTTCCCACCCACGAGGGGACCACCAGTCCACAAAACGAGACCCCCCCGATCCCCATCCTCATGATCGCAGATTCGTTATCCCATCTCATCCAAATGCACCCTCACAACAACCAGGTGGCCCATCCGCACATCACGTGAATGGATGCATTTCCTCTTCGACAAAATCGCCCCATTCTTTCAATCTTCGGCAGAAAAAAAGAAAAAAAGGCCCCGTCCATACATAAAAGCACGGCCGACCCATCAAGATTCCCAAAAACCTCTCGAAAAAAGTAAAGAAGCATACAAAAAACTCCCATATCCAATGCCATATTTCCCCCAAACCCGCCCGCTTCGCCCCCGCACGCGTAAAGGAAAAAAGTCTCGAAGGAAAACGCCCCACCCCCTCCCCTCCCTTCCCTTCCCTTCCCTAGAGTGCGAGTGCGAGCGAGTTCGAAACACCGGCGTGGTCGAAGGTGTAAAAAGACAAGATCAACCCCATCGTATAGTCAACATCGCCAGCAGAAAGATAGCCACAGATGCCCCCCCCGAAAACGCCCACCCAAGTCGCCCGGTCGAGCCGACGTGATGTGAAAAATTCCAGATACAAAGTAAGAACGGGGCGAGAACAACGAGCGATCAATCAAGCTCCTCACCCCGCGCCCGTAACCCCCATAGGCCCCGGCGGCGGTCCCTGCTTCCCCCAATCCGACCGCCTGTAGGCATGTTGCCTGGACCCGGCGTTATTGCCGTTACTACCCTGCGTATCAGCGCTGACGGTGCGGTGGTGGTATAGAGGATTGGGAGCCGGGTTTGCGAACTCAAACGCCGCATGCGGGGGTGTATTTTGATTACCGGCGGTAGCAGTCGCGTAGGGGAGATTTGCCGTGTTGTTGTTATTGGTGGAGGAAGGGTACGGAGGTGGTGGAGCACCGGGGCCTTGGACGTGCCGGACGGACGACTCCTTTTGGCGGGCGTTGGCTTGGTAGGGGTCGTTGTCGACTTGGGTGACGACGGGGGCGCCGGAGCGGGTGTTGCCGTTGCCGCCTTCGCGGGAGCGAGGGGGGGTGGGTGCGCCGGGGTTGGTGACGACGGTGGTGCGTTGGGCGCCGGGGGATTTGCCGATGTCGGCGTAGCGTTTGAGGATTTCTTTGGTGGTGATGTCGGAGTTGTTGTTGAAGAGGGAGGAGTCGTTTAGGATGGATTGGAGATCTTCGGGTACCTTGTTTTGGTTGGTTAGAAGAGTGGGAGGCGATGGGTACTGTGCAACAGCTTACCTCGCACATCTGGTCGTTGCAGTCGATTAATGAATGGACGGCTTCGATGGCTAGGAAACTCTCGTCCATCCCGATATTCTTGCTGTTTGAGAAGAGGATGTTCGGCGTAATAACGGTTGCAAGATTATGGGTGTCCATTTTGCTTCCGGTCTCTTCGTCCACTTGAGAGAATGAGGAGGCCCAGTTGAGGAAGGAGAAGAGGATTTCCAAAGAATCTCGGTGAGTTTTCGGTAATAGACAGCATGTGAGATGCAGCACCCTTCGCCTCTTTTGTTCATCCGTAATTTCTGTCTCGGGTATCAGCATGACCATAGAACCATGTGGAAGAGCAAAACTCACTCTGCGACGTGATGAAAAGACGATGAAGTTTGAAAGTGAGCAGAGGGTCAGGAAGCTGGCGAAGGAACCTCTTAAGCAGAGCTGCTACCTGAACAGGGTTTTCCTTTGTTAGGTCAACATCTTCCGCTTTGGCGTCGATACGTTCTGCCAGATCCTTCAACCCCTTAATATTACCATTCTTCCGGAAGACACCCTCAACAGACATGTCCATTCGCCGCATCGCTGAGATGGAGTCGTCGAGAACACCAGGAACTCTCAGAGCACCTGGGCCTACTCCATAGGTTGATTCGACACCGTCTCTTTCAACAAGCAGATCCAAGCTCACGCCAAAGACACCCTTCTTTTTCCCAGCTCTTGCGCGATCGTTCTTAAACGCTTTACCGAATTTACCCCAGAAGTTTGTAGGTTTTCTAGACTCTATCAGTCCCAGCAGATCCTCTAAATTATAGTGACCCTCAAGCAGTGGCTCCATTGATAATACGGCAACATGACGAACAATGAAATACTCGAGGGCAGAAAGCTCCGAAAAGTATCTCTTCGGTCGCTGCGGTAACGAATCACCAGCGGCATTTCGATCGAGGTCGTGACCCCCGGATACGTCGCGCTGATGACCGCTATACAGCTTTGGTTGCCTCCCGCCAGACCCAATAAGTTGATTCTTTGCATGTTTGTAGGCGTTCGGACGTTGCTCCTTTGCTTGCTCTGCAGCAACGATTCTTGGGATGTCGTCAAGCGTCAAAGCATCATGGTTGCCGAATGTCAGGTCAGTCCTAGCTTCGCCGTTTGCATCCCGATCCTCGACAATGTGGAAGCCGTGAGTCCTCATATCAGAACCATCCGCCCCTGCCGAACCTGGTCTTATGCTTCGCCCTTCTGGCCCATCAATAATACGGGACGTCCGCGCTTTTTTGATAGTCGTGGAGAGGTGCTTGTCCATGCGCGTAGATCGCAGTCTTTTCATCTCCCCTACTGTTTGTTCATAGGAAGATCCGTTCTTCTCGTCTATTGAAGTGTCGCCATAGGACTTCGACCTTGTATTCGATCTTAGTAGAGCCGGATCTAATTGGCCAGAGGGCGATACACGGTGCCCCTCGTTCGAGTCGTAGCTCGTTAAATTCGGGTCGTCTGTAGGAGCTGCTTAGCACTACCATGTCAGTTGGAGGGGCGTAGAACGTACCTGAAGTATGCGGAAGCGTCCCACCGGACCGTAACACTGACAGTAGCCTCGCAAGAGCAACCCGGAGAAGATACACGTATTGTTGCAAACGTGTAGTCTGTTCAAAGCCATCAATGGCATCAGGTGATTGGAAGTTGTCTTCGACACATCGTCGACACAATGTTCGCTGATCTTTTTGACTCCACATAGCATCGCCAAGGTCTTCGCCCAAATTGATTCGACAATTACGCAAGAGCGCTCACTGTTTCGTCCACCTGCCCGCGCGTGATCAGGAACGGCGGCAGAAAGCGGAGAACGGTCTCGCTGGTCCGATTCAGCAGGATGTGCCGCTCGAACATCATGCGCTTCTGGATCTCCGCGGCAAGGTCAGCGTCATGCATATCCACGCCGATCATCAGGCCCGTACCGCGCACCTCTGCGATACTCCCGTGACTCTGTGCAAGTGCTTTCAACTGCTTGATAAAGTACCCGCCGACATCCCTCACGTGCGCCAGCAGGTTGCTGCGCTCAATCTCGCCGATCACGGCAAGCGCGACGGCGCAGGCCAGGGGACCGCCGCCAAACGTCGTGCCATGCATGCCCGGCGTAATGGCACGCGCGGCCTCCTCCGTGCACAGCATGGCACCCATGGGCAACCCGCCGGCAATAGGTTTGGCAAGTGTGGTCACGTCCGGCAGCGCACTGTAGTGCTGGTACGCGCACCACTTGCCGGTCCGTCCCATGCCGCTCTGGATCTCGTCCGCCATGAGCAGCGCGCCAGTCGTGTCGCACAGCTCGCGCGCCGCAGCGTAGAACTCCGCAGACACGGGGTGGATGCCGCCCTCACCTTGCAGGGGCTCAATGCAAATCGCGCAAATGTCGGTCGAGAACGCCTCACGCAACGCCGCCACATCATTGAAGGGAACAAACAGCACGCCAGGCATCACCGGCTGGAAGGGCTCGCGGTACTTCAACTTATGCGTTGTCGCCACAGACCCCATGGTCCGGCCGTGGAACGAGTGCTCCAGCGCAATCATGCGCGTGCCGATCGTGCGCCCCTCGGAGCGCAACAGCTCGGCGTGCGCGCGTGCAAGCTTGATCGCGGCCTCCCACGCCTCGGTTCCGCTGTTGCACAAAAACGCGCGATCCATGCCGGTGATCTCGGTAAGTTTCAGCGCCAATGTCGCGGTGTGGTCGTGGAAAAAAAGGTTCGACGTATGCAGCAAGCCCGTCGCCGTCTGCGCAAGGATGGCACGGTTAATAGCCGGGTGGTTATAGCCCAGCCCGCAGACACCAATGCCGCTCAGCAGGTCCAGGTAGGCCGTCCCGTCTTCGTCATACAGGTGCACACCTTCGCCGCGGGTGAACAGGATGGGGTGGCGATCGTAGGTGTGCAGCAGCAGCTTCTTTTCCGCGGCTTCTGTGGCAGCAAAATTCATGGTGGTTGCGCCTCCGGTAACGCTTGTGCTCGGTTCAAAACTCTTCACGCGACCAGGTGCCGCGACGACGTCGGTTGCGTTCCTTGGACTGCTCACGCCACCATCACTTCCGTACCGTCATTGACGCGGCTGCTGAGTAGGTCGGGGAGTACCTTGGCGGCTTCCGCAGGCAGAATACGCACACGCTTCACCCCCGCCAGCAACGCATCGCGGCACGCGTTCAGCTTTGGCAGCATGCCACCCGTAATCACGGCAGCCTTCTCCAGCTGGGGAATCTCTTTCAGCGAAAGCCACCGCATAATCTGTCCATCCGCACCCTTCACACCAGGTACATCGGTCAAAAACACCAGCGCATCTGCCTTCACGCAGGCAGCCGTTGCAGACGCCATCTCGTCCGCGTTGATGTTGTAGTACTCGCCATCAAATCCGAGCGCAATCGAACTGATCACAGGCACCGAGTTCATCGCCCAAATAGCCTCGAGCCATCGCGGATCGGTGGCTGCAATCTCCCCCACAAACCCCAGGTCCGGCAGGCTCTTCTTCTTGCGCGCACGGAACACCTGGCCATCGCCGCCGCAGATACCCACCGCACTCTGTCCCTGCTGGTTCAGCGACGCCACAAGTGATTTGTTCACGCGGCCGGCAAGCACCATCAGCGCCGCGTCACGGGTCTCCGCATCCGTCACACGTAAACCGCTGATGAACTGACTCGTCTTGCCCATCTGTGCCAACGTACGCGTAAGCTGCACACCACCGCCATGCACAATGGCCACCTTGTGGCCGTCGCTCACCAGATCCGCGATCGCCTTGCCTATCGCATGCAGCAGTTCTGGCTTTTCCAGCGAGGCACCGCCGAGTTTCACGACATACTTCACAGCAGGCCCTCCTCTTCCTTCCAACCGCACATCACGTTCATGTTCTGCACCGCCTGCCCAGCCGCACCCTTCAGCAGGTTGTCCAGGCAGCTCACAATCACCACGTCGCGTCCGTTTGGCCCAATCTCAAAACCGATATCGCAAAAATTGGTACGCACCACATCCTGGATCTGCGGCAGCGACGTGCGCACACGCACCATGGGACTATGCGCGTAAAAATCACGCACAATGTCCGCGGAAACCGGCTGCTTCAGCCGCAGATACATGGTCGATAGAATGCCGCGCGGAATCGGCAGGAGGTGCGGCGTAAAGCGAATCTGTTCACTCGAGAGATGCAGCTGCTCCAGCAGCTCACCCGTATGCCGGTGGCCAAAAACGCTGTACGCGCTTAGGTTATCGGCGGCGTACATAAAGTGCGTCTTCGCGGTCGCCGCCTTGCCCGCGCCGCTCACTCCGCTCTTGCTGTCGCACACAATGCCGCGCTGCAGGTCCACCACGCCAGCCTGCACAAACGGCGCCAGCGCCAGGATAACCGAAGTCGCATAGCAACCCGGGTTCGCCACCAGCCGCGCCGTGCGTATCGCATCATGGTGCAACTCAGGGCTCCCGTACACAGCCTCCGCCTGCAGCCCCGCAGCCAACTCCGCGTCCGCATCCTGCAACTTGTACACAGCAGCGTTCGTCGCATCGTGCAGACGCCATGCCCCCGACAAATCCACCACCCGCACACCACTGGCAAGCGCCTGCGGCACCCACTCCCGCGACTGCTCGTGCGGCGTCGCCAGAAATAAAATCTCCGTGCCGCTGTCCCGCAGCAACTCCCACGTAAACGGCACAATCTGTGGCGACGGCGCACCACCGTTGCGCGCCAGCTGCGGATGCAGATCGAACAGCGGAACCGCCGCGCCAGACGCATCCATCCGCCCCAAAAACAGCGGCGCCTCCCCCTGCAAGCGCGGATGCCCCAGCAACAACCCCGCCAGCTCGGCACCAGAGTACCCAGAAACCCCGGCCACCGCCGTGCGCACAGCTCCTGCAGGCAGACCATTCAACTTCGCCGAAACATCTTCTTGTAGCAGCACGTCCACTTACCCGATCAACCCTTCCATCCGCTGTTTCAACACGGCAGCTTTGCCCTCGTCCGCGCAGATGATCAGCACTGTGTCGTCACCGGCGATCGTTCCCATCAGCTCCGGCCAGTCCTCGTAATCCAGCGCGGCGGCCACAGGCTGCGCACTGCCCGTTGTGGTAATCACCACCAGCAGGTTTTGCGCCTGCTTCACCTCCAGGCCAAAGTTCTCCAGCGTCTCCTTGATCGCAGGAACATCATCTTCCTCATCGCGGGCGGCCAGTGCATATCCATTCGGTCCCTTGTAGATATGCAACTCGTGCATGTCCCGCGACAACGTGGCCTGCGTCACGGTGAATCCGCGCTTCATCAGCTCCCGCCGCAGCGCATCCTGCGACAGCACGGACAGGCTGAACAGGAGCTCCCGAATTGCCTGATGCCGTTGTTGCTTCATGTGCTCCGCATCGAATCGACCATGCCGTTACCTACCTGAACACAGCGGTGGAATAGACTGAGTGAAACTGAACATCTGCAGCCTGTGCCCGCATGGCCTTACGCCTACATATCACTAGATGCACAGCCTGCACTCGTGATGCATAAATATGCATCACGATGTATAACTATACAGGACAGAGACCCCACGCCGCGTCTCTCCCCATACCCGTCCCAACAAATTCAAAAAGCGCGCTGAAAGCCGCTGGTTTCGGGCATTTCAGCCATGTAGGATGACCCATGGACTCCACCATTGTTGTCTCTCGTCGCTCCCAGGCGGCACACCGCTCGTGGAACCCCGACGCACCTCTCTCGGTGCCGTCGCTCATCGACCCCCGCTTCGACCGCGCCTCCTGTGGCGTAGGCTTTGTCGCCTCCAGCAGAAGCATTGCGTCACACAAAATTCTTGAAGACGCTCTCACGGCTCTAGCGCGGCTCGCACACCGCGGCGCCGTCGCCGCAGACGGCAAGAGCAGCGACGGCGTGGGCATTGCCGCCGCCATCCCGCGTGAACTTCTCCTGCGTGAGACCGGTTTTACGCTCGATGAGGGCAAGCCGTTGGGCGTCGGTGTCCTGTTCAGCCACACCAACACGGACACCAACGAGACCGCGCTCGCCGCCTGTATCAAAGCGCAGGGACTACGCCTGCTGGGATGGCGCACCGTTCCCACGGACACCGCCACGCTCGGTGAAATCGCCCTCGACTCCATGCCCGCCATACGCCACATGCTGGTAACAGACGACAGCGGCGACCCCATCGATGCCACAGAGCGCAAGCTCTACCTGGCGCGCAAAGACTTCGAGCGCCGCTTTGAAGCCGGTGAAGTCAGTGGCTACGTGGCGTCGCTTTCCGCCCGCGTCATCGTCTATAAGTCCCTCTGCATCGGCCGCCTGCTTCCCGCCTTCTACGCGGATCTGCGCGACCCCAGCTACGTCACCGCGTTTGCGCTCTTCCACCAGCGCTACGCCACCAACACGACGCCTGCCTGGCAACGCGCCCAGCCTGGCCGCCTCCTCGCCCACAACGGCGAGATCAACACTGTCTGGGGTAATCGAGCCCGCATGGAGGCGCGCTACAGCACGCTCCCCGCGGAGTGCCAGCCTATCCTCACCAAGGACGGAACCGACTCCACCTCGCTCGACGAAACCGTCGAGCTGCTCACCCGCAATGGCCGTACCGTGGCGGAAGCGATCCGCATCCTGCTTCCACCAGCAGTCACCGAGCAGCCCTCGGCATTCCTGCGCTACCACCGCGACACGGCAGAGCCGTGGGACGGCCCCGCCGCACTTGGCTTCACCGACGGTCGCTACGTCGGCGCTGCTCTTGACCGCAACGGCCTGCGTCCCAGCAGATACGCCTTCACGGCCGACGGTCTTGTCATTGCGGGCTCTGAGGCAGGTCTCGTCGACCTCGACCCAGAACAGGTCATTCACAGCGGACGCCTTGGTCCCGGTCAGATGCTCCTTGTAGACCTGCAGGAACAAAAGATCTACGAGAATCAGGCATTGCTCGACCTGTTCGACGCCGACGGAAGCTATGCCGCTCTGGTCGACGATCGCACCATCGAAGCCGAGTGGGTCGACCTCGCTGCAACTGACACGGCCAGCATCGAGCGCGCGCAGAAGAACTTCGGCTACACCCGCGAAGACATGCGCATGGTCCTGCAGCCCATGTTCGCCGAAGGCAAGGATGCCATCTGGTCCATGGGCGACGACACGCCTCTCGCCTATCTCGCCAAGGCTCCGCGGCCGGTCTACGCCTACTTCCGTCAGCGATTTGCCCAGGTCACCAATCCTGCCATCGACCCACTCCGCGAAGCCGTCGTGGTCTCGCTCAACACGCGTCTCGGCCCGTGGTCGCACCTGCTCGACAAGCACGCCGCTCTCCCCGGCATCTCGCTCCGGTCGCCGATCCTCTCCATCGGCAAGCTAGAATCCCTCCGCCAGGGACGCTACCCCCACAGCGACACCCTCCGCCTTCGCGAGCTCAAGTGCGTGTTCGCCGCCCGCTTCTCGTTGCTCACCGGCGTCGAGGCCCTATGCGCCAATGCGATCGACCTGGTGCGCAGCGGCACGGAGATCCTTCTGCTCAGCGACCGCAACGCCTCGCCGGAAGAACTGCCCATCCCCATGGCCATCGCAGTCGCCGTGGTGCACCATGCCCTCGTCGAAGCCGGCCTGCGCACCCACACCGGCATTGCTGTTGAAGCTGCAGACGTTCGCGACGTCCACCACGCAGCCGTGCTTATCGGCTACGGCGCGGGCGCGGTCTGCCCATGGCTTGCGCTGGAGACCGCGCGCGCCTCCAACCCGGAAGATCCCAACACGCCCGAAACCAAAATGATCAAGGCCTTCGACGCCGGCCTCGCCAAGATCATGTCGAAGATGGGTATCAGCGTTGTGGACAGCTACCGCGGTGCCTACCAGTTCGACATCCTCGGCCTGAACAAAGACGTCGTGAGCCGCTGCTTCCCGCTGACACCTGCTCCCCTCAGCGGCATCGGCTTTGCTGAAATTGAAAAGAACGTCCGTGTGCTGTGGGATGCTCCCAACGCGGTGCCAGCCGCAGAGGCCACAGCCAAGCCAGAGCTGCCCGACTACGGTTGGGTCAAGTTCCGCCGCGCCGACGTCACAGAGCCGCACGCCTGGGCGCCCATGACGGTCAAGGCGCTGCAAAGCGTCGTCGGCAGCGCACGCAACGTGCCCCTGCCTGCCGATCCCGCCAACGCCTTCCGCATGTACTCCGCGGAAGCCGCGGCAAAGGACCCTGCAAACCTGCGTGATCTCCTCGAGATTCGCCCCGTGGGCGCCGAGGTCGCTCTCGAAACCGTCGAAGGCATCCACAAGCTGCAGGCCCGCTTCATCTCCAGCGCCATGTCCCTCGGTTCGCTCAGCCCTGAGGCGCACACCACCATCACTATCGCTATGAATATGCTCGGCGGGCGCTCCAACACCGGCGAAGGTGGCGAAGACTCCGACGTCTATCGTCCCCACCCCGGTAACCGGCGCGTGCCGGAAGCGGGCGAAAGCAGCAGCTTCGTCAACAAGCCGGCACCCAAGGGCGGCGACGGTGGTGTCGCCATCGCCGAACCTATCGTGGACGCACCCGCCGTCCACACGCACCTCAACAACAAGATCAAGCAGGTCGCGAGTGGTCGCTTCGGCGTCACGGCAGAGTACCTGGCCCACGCCGAAGAGATCGAGATTAAGGTCGCGCAGGGTGCCAAGCCCGGCGAGGGAGGCCAGCTCCCCGGCCATAAGGTCAGCGGCCTCATCGCCCGCCTGCGCCACGCCCAACCCGGTGTCCCACTCATCTCCCCGCCGCCGCACCACGACATCTACTCCATTGAAGACCTGGCCCAGCTCATCTACGACCTCAAGCGCGTCAACAAGCGCGCGGCAGTTGGCGTCAAACTGGTCTCAAGCTGTGGCGTCGGCACGGTTGCCGCAGGCGTCGCGAAAGCGTACGCGGACTACATCGTCATCGCCGGCAACGGTGGCGGCACCGGCGCCGCCGCGCTCAGCAGCATCAAATACGCCGGCAACCCTTGGGAACTAGGCCTGGCTGAGGCCCAGCAGGTGCTGATGCAAAGCGGCATGCGCGGTCGCGTACGGCTGCGCACCGACGGCGGCCTGGCCACGGCACGCGACATCCTCATCGCTGCGCTGCTTGGAGCCGACGAATACGCCTTCGGCACCTCGGTCCTCGTCGCCATCGGCTGCGACATGGCACGCCAGTGCCACCTCAACACCTGTCCCACTGGTATCGCAACGCAGCGGCCTGAGCTGCGTGCACGCTTCCGCGGCAAGCCCGAACACATCGTGCGGTTCTTTAACGAACTCGCGACCGATCTCCAGCAACTGCTCGCATCGTACGGCTTCTCCTCCATCGAACAGGCGATCGGCAGGGTAGACCTGCTGGAACAGGTACGCTACGACGGCGGCCTCGACCTCGCACCCATGCTTGCCCACGTTGCAACGGGCCCAGTCCAGTGGGCAGGCATGCGCAACGACAGGCCTGAGAGCGTTTCAGCCCTGGACGAGCCCTGGGTCGATGCGGCGCTCGCAGCCGTCAAGGCCGGTCAGCCCTACACCGTCGAGAGTCCCATCGCCAATCGTGACCGCGCGGTCGGTTCACGCATCGCCGGCGAGATCTCCGCTCTGCGCGCAGCAGCAGAGACCCCCATGCCAACACCCTCCGTGACGCTCACGCTGAACGGAACTGCCGGCCAGTCCTTCGGCGCGTTCACCATCGAAGGCATGCATCTGGTCCTCAACGGCCAGGCCAACGACTTCGTCGGCAAGGGTCTCAGCGGCGGCGAACTCGTGCTCCGCGCCAGGGGCCTCGCCGCCGCCAACTCCGGCGAGCACGTCATCCTCGGCAACGTTGCACTCTACGGTGCTACCGCCGGCAAGCTCTTTGCTGCAGGCCGTGCCGGCGAGCGCTTCGCCGTTCGCAATAGCGGTGCCGTCACCATAGTTGAAGGTGTGGGCGACCACGGCTGCGAGTACATGACCGGCGGTGTGGCTGTCATCCTCGGCGCGATTGGTCTGAACTTCGGCGCGGGCATGACCGGAGGCATGACGTGGATCTACGACGAGGACGGATCCGTGCTCGCAAAACGCCGCTTCCATGAGGACTTCCTGGCGCCACATTCCTTCGTGGACGTCGACGCCGCCGGCCAGCAAAGCCTCAAAACCCTCCTGCACGAGCATGCGGAGCGCAGTGGCAGCTCGCTCGCCCGCTCGCTACTGGCAGACTGGCCCACCGCATCCGCACGGTTTCTGCAGCTCACCCCCATACCTCAGGTCTAAGTAGTTGGCTTTATTAGCGAAGCAAAAGCCCCGGCTCTCACCGGGGCTTTTACTTCGCGTCTGGGAACTGGACTAACGAACCCGTGGATCGTGCATCTGCGCCATGGCTCGGCTATGCCCGCCGGGACAGCAGCTCATCGTGTGCCCTGCGGCGACCGCACCCGGGTCAGCCTGCGTAAATGTGGGTAACTGCACCAGCTTCAGCACGCGCCCCGGCAGTATGCCCAGCAGCAGCGTTGCCGCCACGCAGCAGGCAAGAGCGACGTACGCAGGTGTGGGATGCCCAAGCGGCGCAGCGGGGTCTCCGTAAGTCGCGGCTGCCACTGGGTTGAGCAGCGGATTCGTGCTGCCCGCCGGATCAAAATCAATCGCCGGCGCTGCGGAGTAGCCGGTCGGCGCCGAGTACATGCGAGCGATCAGTCGCAGGTAGTAAAAGCACGCAACGCCCGAGTTCAGCAGGCCCACAACCGCCAGCCAGATATGCCCGTTGTGGATCGCACCGGAGAACACATAGAACTTGCCGAAGAAGCCACCGGTAAACGGAATGCCAATCATCGAGAGCAGAAAGAAGCTGAACGCCGCCGCGAGCACCGGATGCTGGATCGCCAGACCGGTGTAGTCCTCGCCAGTACGCATGCGCTCGCGATATCCAGAGACAAGCGTAATGACGATGAATGCACCAACATTCATAGCGGCGTACGCAGCCGTGTAGAACGCCGCAGCTGGGATACCGTCCTGAGGCAGTGCTGTAAACGCAACCAGCAGATACCCCGCGTGCGCAATCGAGGAGTAGGCCAACATGCGTTTTACGTCGCGCTGCATCAGCGCACCCAGATTTCCAATCGTCATCGAAAGCGCAGCGATCCCCCACAGCAGGGCAGACCACTTGGGCTCATACATCGGGTATCCGCTAAAAAGGATGCGCAGCAGCACGGCAAATGCGGCCGCCTTGGGCGCAGTCGACATGAAGCCAACAACCGGCGGCGGTGCGCCCTGGTACACGTCAGGCGTCCACACGTGGAAGGGCGCCGCAGACACCTTGAAGCCAATCCCGATCACGATCATTGCGATAGCAAGTATTGCCAGCAGGGAAGCGCCGCTTCCGGCAAGCGCCGGTGCCACCATGCGCAGATTCGTCGACCCCGTGGCACCAAACGTCAGCGCAATGCCATACAAAAAGAATGCCGTCGCAAACGACCCCAGCAGAAAGTACTTGATCGAGCTCTCGCCAGCCGCCGCGTGTGTCTTCCGGAAGCCCGCCATGATGTAGGTGGAGATCGACGAAATCTCCAGCCCCACAAAGATCACCAGCAGTTCCGGCGACGAACTCATCAGCAGCATGCCGACTGCCGCAAAACACACCAGCGCGTAATACTCGCCGGCGTTGGTGGTCTCACCCTCGAAGAAGTCCAGCGAGCTGAGCAGCGTAATTATCGTGATAGCCGTGATCAGAATCTCAAAGAAGACAGAGAACCGATCCACCTGAACCGTATTTGCGAAGGCAAAGATAGGGCCGCCGACAGCACGTATGAGCGAAACCTGGTAAAAGCTTGCAGCGCAGGCAAGCACGGCACCTGTAATCGCGAGCCAGCCGAGTGGCTTCCGCGAACGGCCGGCTGGCAGCAGGGGCTCCAGCATCATGACGGCAACGCCAACAAGGGTAAGGATGTACTCCGGCAGCAGGGCAAGCACGTTGGGAGAATCGAACATTAGCGTGCGGCTCCTTTTTGCTGTGCCGCGGCCAGGCTTTCGTCGACCATCGCTATGGCCTCAGAACTGTTCCTGCGTACCGCTGTTGGCAATGCGTGGCGCTGCTGGGCGCTGTACCGGTCAGCGCCTTTGTCTACGTCGTTGTGGTCCGTCGCTTTACCCTCAAGCGTGGATGCGTGGCCCGCATACGGCGCGCCAAGCAGGTCAAGCGTTTTGGTGAAGTACGGCGAGGCAACCCCCATAAACAGGAACAGCGCAACAAAAGGCCACAGCGCGAGGTGTTCCCGAGCAGTCAGGTCCCAACCGCGGCGCTCGGCAGAAATGTTGCCCAGGTCCGCATAAAAGACGCGCTGAATCATGGTCAGGAGGTACGCGGCAGAAAAGATCACACCGGTAGTGGCGATCGTTGTCCACAGCATTGCATGTTGGCTCCAGACCGTCTGGGCAGACCCGCTCAGAATCAGGAACTCACCGACGAAGCTGTTGAGCATGGGCAGGCCCATGTTCGACAACGCCGTGATCACAAAGAGTGTCACCATCCACGGCAGCTTGCCGGCAAGGCCGCCAAGGTCGCGCATGTCGTACGTCCCGTAGCGCTCGTACAGCATACCCAGCAGCAGGAACATGGCACCACCGGAGATGCCGTGGTTCAGGATCTGGTACATGCCGCCGTCAACGCCGTTCACCGTGAAGGTAAAGATGCCGAGAACGCAGAACGACAGGTGGCCCAGCGTCGAGAAGCCGGCAAGCCTCTTCAGGTCATTCTGGATGAGGGCCATGCACGCTCCGTAGACAATGCCGATGGCGCCCAGCGCGATCAGCCACGGTGCGGCATAGTGCATCTGCCCCGGGAAAATGGCGAAGCAGAACCGCAGGATGGAGTACAGACCGAGCTTGCCCGCAAGGACCATAACGACGGCCGTGGGCGCCTCGGAGATCGCGTCGATCAGCCAGCCATGCAGCGGGAACACCGGTACCTTCACCGCAAAGGCGACCAGGAAAGCCAGCGCACAAAGCCACATCGCATGATTCGACCCCGGGATGGAATGCGTTGCAGCAAGTGCAGCAAGCGTCGGCAGCTGAAAGGTGCCGGTCGCGGTATACAGCCACAGCATGCCAACCAGCAGCAGCGCCGATGGGATAAATGCGTACAGAAAAAACTTGATCGCGGCACGACGGCGATTCTCCGTCCGACCGAACGTGGCAATCAGGATCGCCATAGGGACCAGCGATAGCTCCCAGAATGCGTAGTACAGAAACAGGTCGAGCGAGACGAACACGCCCAGCATGGCAACCTGCTGCAGCAGGAAGAGGGTATAGAACAGCTTCCGGCGCGAACCGATCGCATTCCACGACGCAAGCACACCCAGCGGCGCAAGAAAGCCGCTCAGCACCACAAGCCACATCGAAAGGCCGTCGACGCCCATGTGATACCGGATCGCAGGCTGCGCAATCCACGGGATGTCTGTCACAAAGCGGAACTGCAGCGCCGACCCGAACGTCGTCGATACGTCGGTCCCCGCAAAGTTCACCGGCAGGTGCAGCGTGAACACAAACGTCAGCAGCGTCACAGCAAGTGCGGCCCACTGTTGCACCTTGCCGCGGTCTGGCAGCAGCGCCAGCAACAGCGCGCCGGCAAGCGGCGTAAACACGATGATGGAGAGGATGCTGTGGTCAAAATTCACGGGGCTCCTCCTTTACCGTGTCGCTGCGTGAGCGGTGAGGACCGAGTAGGTCATAACAAGAATAACGACGGCGGCACCGGCGGCAAGCCAGCCGGCATAAGAGCGAATGTTGCCGGACTGCATGCGGCGTGTAGCCGAACCGGAGGCGCGGGTCACAAACGCAGCGATTGAGCCGGAACCATTCACCAGCCCGGTCTCCACAACCAGGTCCGCAGCGCGCGTCAGCAGAAGCGTCCCCTGCACAAACGCCGCGTTGTAGATCTCGTCGATGTAGTACTTGTGAGCGACCAGTCGGTACACCGGCGTGCCATAGGTCTTCTCGCCAAGCGTGCCCGGCTTCTTCACATAGAAGAACCACGCGGCGGCCCATCCAAGGCAGGCGACCAGCACAGAGGTGAAGGCCAGGCCGAGTTCGGTCCCGGTATGGGTCTCAACAACGGCTTCCACCGCGCCCGGAATGGTGGAGTTGAACACGGGCGAAAGGAAGTGCTCAATTTCGTTATGCCCATGCAGAGCTGCCGGAACACCAACCCATCCGCCTGCTAGGGACAGCACAGCCAGGACGACAAGCGGCCCAAGCATCACCCAGGGCGACTCGTGCACGCCGTGCGCGTGCGCCTGCCCCTCGTCGTGCTCGTTCTCACCTGCGTGAACCTGGCCCAGATCATGCTCGTCAAAGCGTGGGCCACCGAAGAACGTCTTGTACCACAGCCGGAACATGTAGAACGACGTCAGGCCAGCGGTCAGCAGGCCAACCGCCCACAGCAGCAGCGCCAGTGGATGGTGTGCCGTAAACGTCTGGTAAAGGATCTCGTCCTTTGAGAAGAAGCCCGCAAACGGCGGCAGCCCGGCAATCGCGAACACGCCCGCGCTCATGGTCCAGAACGTAACGGGAATGCGCTTGCGCAGCCCACCCATCTTCCGCATGTCCTGCTCCCCAGACAAAGCATGGATCACGGACCCGGCTGCGAGAAAGAGCAGTGCCTTAAAAAACGCATGTGTCATCAGGTGAAAGATCGCCGCCGAGTACGCTGCCACGCCGCAACCCAGAAACATGTATCCCAATTGCGAGATGGTCGAGTATGCAAGCACGCGCTTGATGTCGTTCTGCACCATGCCAACAGTGGCCGCAAACAGTGCCGTCAGCGCACCAATGATCGCAACAACGCCGAGCGCATAAGGCGAGCGGTCAAACAGAATGTGCGTGCGGCATACAAGGTACACACCAGCAGTCACCATCGTCGCCGCGTGAATCAGCGCAGACACGGGAGTGGGCCCCTCCATCGCGTCCGGCAACCACACGTACAGCGGAATCTGCGCAGATTTGCCGGCGGCTCCCACCACCAGCAGCAGGCAGATGGCAGTCAGAAACCCACCCTGCATCGCCGGATGCAACTGGACCGTGGCAAAAATCCGTGTGAAGTCCAGCGTTCCGAAATGCTTGATCAGCAGGAACATCGCCAACAGAAATCCAAAGTCTCCCACACGGTTCACGACAAAGGCCTTGCGACCTGCAGCATTGGCCGCTGGCTTTTGCCAGTAAAACCCAATCAACAGGTACGACGCCAGGCCCACGCCCTCCCACCCCACAAACAGCAGCAGAAAGTTCTGCGCCAGCACCAGCACCAGCATGAAGAACATGAACAGGTTCAGGTAGGCAAAGAAGCGCCAGTACCCTTCCTCATGTGCCATGTACCCAATGGAGTAAAGGTGGATCAGGAAGCCGACACCCGTCACAATGGCCAGCATGATCAGCGTAAGGTGATCGGCGGTAAAGGCGAAGCGGACATCGAACCCGCTCACCGCAATCCACGGTCGCGAGTTTGCCGTTACTGCAAGGGTGCCGGTCGAAAGCATGGACTGCCACAGCCACGCGACCAGCAACGCGGGAAGCGCGGTGAACAATAATGCGATCGCTGCAACACCGGCGCGCGGCAGGCGGCGGCCTACCAGCCCGTTAAGCAGGAAGCCGGTGAAGGGAAGCAGCGGAATAAACCAGAGCAGATGTTCAGGCATGGTGTGTGGTCGTTCGCTCCGGTTAGTTCTTCATCAGGTTGATCTGGTCAATGTCCAGCGTCTGGCGCGAGCGAAAGACCGAGATGATGATGGCGAGACCGACCGCAGCTTCAGCCGCGGCAACGACCATGACAAAGAAGACAAAGATCTGCCCCTGCACGGCGTGCCGCATGTGGGCGAAAGCGACAAAGGTCAGGTTCACCGCGTTCAGCATCAGCTCAATCGACATGAACACGGTAATACTATTGCGCTTGATCAGGAAGGCACCGATCCCAATCGAGAACAGAACTGCGGCCAGAATCAGGTAGTAGGCGATGGGGACCACTTAGTTCTCCTTCCGCGCAAGAACGACGGCACCAAGGATTGCGACCAGGATAAGAACGGAAGTGACCTCAAAGGGCAGCAGCAGATCGGTAAACAGCACGCGGCTGATCTCCGCAATGTTCGACACGCCGTTGTTCAATCCGCCGCCCAGCCGCGCGTAGCCCAGCGCACTCTTCTCGCGCAGAAAGATGTACGTCAGCAGGGCAAACACACCCAGCACGCCAGGAATGCCGGCAAAGTACGCAGCCTTCGATCCCCGCGTACGCACCTCCTCGCCGGCGTTTAACAGCATAATCACGAAGGTAAACAGCACCATGATCGCGCCGGAGTACACGATCACCTGCGCCGCGGCCAGAAATTCCGCGCCCAGCGTCCAGTAGATGACGGCAAGCGACATCATCACCACAACCAGGGACAGCGCGGAGTTGATGGGGTGCCGCTGAAACAGTAGATTCAGCGCTCCGGCGACGCAGATAAAGCCGAAGAGGAGAAAGAGAGCTAGTTGCATCGTTCCGGCAGACCTTCGATCAGGATAAGACTGGTGTTGGGGTTACGGATGATTGTAGCGCGGTGACGACGAGGCTACCCATGAAACGCCAGCACCAGGCTCGTAATCAGAATGTTCAGCATGGCCATTGGCAAAAGGAACTTCCAGCCAAAGCTCATCAGCTGGTCATAGCGAAAGCGCGGCAGGGTTGAGCGAACCCAGATGTACAAAAAGATGAACGCAAAGATCTTCACCACAAACCAGAAGATCGGCAGCAGCGCCATCTCCAACACCTGCAGCGTGTGCGGCCCCACGTAGGGGAACAGGTGACCAAACGGGCTGCTTGCACCGCCAAAGAACATCAGCGTCGCAACGCACGCCACGGTAATCATGTTCGCGTACTCGGCCATAAAAAACATCGCAAACTTCATCGACGAATACTCGGTATGGTACCCGGCCACAAGCTCAGACTCCGCCTCAGGCAGATCAAACGGCGCACGATTGGTCTCGGCGTACGCCGCCATCAGGTAGATGAAAAATCCCAGCAGCTGGAAGCCGCCCGCAACAACCCACACGGTTCCGTGTGCCGTATGTTCCCGCGCCGGTCCTCCAAAGATATTCCACGAGATCGCCCCGTGCGCCGCCTGCGAGTTCACAATATCGCGCAGGCGCAGCGACTGGGCGCGAAGCACCACTCCCACCAGCGACAGGCCAAGCGCAAGCTCATAACTCACGATCTGCGCGGACGCACGCAGCGATCCCAGCAGCGAGTACTTGTTGTTCGACGACCAGCCCGACAGCGCAATGCCATACACACCAATCGACGTGATGCCCAGAATCACCAGCAGGCCGATATTTACATCGGAGATCTCGAACAGGTCCACACCGCGGTACATCGTGAGCGAACCGAAGGGAACCACAGCGATCGAGACCAGCGCACAAGCCAGCGCGATCATGGGCGCAAGTACAAACAGCGGCCGCTCCACGGCAAGGGGCATCAGGTCTTCTTTTAGAAAGAGCTTGATGCCGTCGGCCAGCGGCTGCAGCAGCCCGAACGGACCGGTGCGCGAAGGCCCCCAGCGATTCTGCATCAGCCCAATCAGCTTGCGCTCCAGCAGCACCGTGTACGCCACCGACGTCAGCGTGATAAGCAGCACGACCACGATCTTGACGATGGTGAGGAGAAAGAAAATCTGTGTGTCAGAGAGGTGCATCGCGGCGGTCTTTCCCTCAGGGTCTTGCCTTCAACGGTATGGCCGTAGTCTATCTGTTTCTACGCCTAACTGGTTCCAGCCACGCCGGATAGTTCGTTCGGAGTACTCGACTTGTCCAGCCGAAGTCGCAGAAGCTGGCACAACGCTTCACTTCGGCCAGACAAAGGGAAGGCATCAATCTGCGGGTATGCCCACAGGTTCGTGCGCATACTTCAGCTGCAACTCGACCAGCTTGGGGCTGTAGCGGCCCAGTGTCCCACTCGTGAAGAGGTTGTCATCCGCAGGCAGCACAAGGTCGCGACGATGCTCATCAATCTGCACCAGCCCTGCCGGTGCCTGCGGCGCAAGGTGCTGGTCGTTGCCGCTCAGCAGCTGCATACGCAGCAGGTCATAGCCCGGAACCAGCCGCTGAATCTCGTCAAGAACGGCAAACGGATCGAACGGCGAAAGCTTCGGCTCAAGGTTGTTCGCCGTAAGCCACACGGCGTGCCGGTCGGCCTCGCCAGATTGCACGCCGCGCGTCTGTCCAAGATCGGCCCGCAGGCCGGTGGACGCAGGCTTCCCGAAGGGAACGAGCTTGCGAATGTCAGCACCCATGCGGTCGGCAACCCGCACAAGCAGCTCCAGGTCGGTGCGAACGCCGGCGCGATCCGCGGCTTTCTTTACCAGCTGCAGGTCGCCATAGCTGTTCACGACGGAGCCGGATTTTTCGTACAGATTCGCAGCAGGAAAAATGACATCGGCAAGCTTTGCCGTGGCGGTCATGAACATCTCGTGGGTCATGATGAATGTGCTCGCGAGCGTCGCCGGGTCGACCGAAAAGCGCGCCACCGGATTCGCGTTCACAATGTAGAGCGCGGCAAGGTCGCCGGTCGCAGCCGCGTCAAAGATCTGGACCAGGTCAAGCCCCGCTTCGGCTGGCCCCTGGTACTCGTCGTGCAAGGCACCGGGTGTGCCCACCGGCGTGTAGCCCGGCAGCAGGTCCGGCAGCAGACCCATATCCGCAGCTCCGTGGGCATTCACATAGTCGCCAAGCAGGGCGAACTTGCTGTTCGGCAGCGTCAGGCCGAACTCGATGAGCCGGCGCAGATCACCGCCACGAAGCTCTGAGCCAATTAGGATGAGCAGCTCGGGTTCTGCCTTGATCGCGTCACGGAACTGTCCAAGCTTTTCCGCGTCCGTCGCGGCGGCCTGTGCGGCTGCGTCATCGCCAGCAAGGTAGGCAGCAATGGCACCGTAACCAAACGGTGCGATCTCCAGAAACGACTTGGCCTGGCGATGCAGCTTAATATGCGTATGGTTCGCGACATACAGCTTCGCACGGTTCAGCCGCACATTCGTCCGCAGGTTCCACGCCGTCAGCGGAGCCTCGTTGGTTGGATCGCCGCCAATCAGCAGGATGGCCTTGGCTGTCTCGTTCTCCCGCTGCGAGGCAAAGCGGTCGCGGTGGTCGCGCAACGCGGCAGCCAGCGTCACAAAGTCGGCGGTCCGGTGGTGGTCGATGTTGTTGGTGCGCAAAACAGTACGCGCAAATTTCTGCAGCAGGTAGGCTTCCTCGTTCGTCAGCCGGTTGCCGCCAATCACGCCGATGCTCTTGCCTCCACGCTCGTCGCGGATCTGCTTCAGACGGCTCCCGGCAAATGCCAGCGCCTCATCCCAGCTCACGGCCTTAAAGCTGCCGTCCGCCTGCTTCAGCATCGGTTCTGTAATCCGGCTTTCATCGTTGGCAAAGTCGAAGCCATATCGACCCTTTGCGCACAGGAAATCGCCGTTAATGCCACTCTTGTCGCGGTTATCGCCGCGGACGATCTCCGCTCCATCCGTCGTCGCGCGAATGCCCAGCGTGGTCTTGCAGCCGTCGCCACAGTGCGTGCACACCGTCGCAACGTGGTTCATCTCCCACGGCCGCGTCTTGTAGCGATAGGTGTCGCTGGTCAGCGCACCCACCGGGCACACGTCGATGCACATGCCGCACTCTTCACAATCCAGGTGCGCCAGGCCATCCTCGGACTGCGTGGCAGGGATGTTCGGCGCAATCACCGCAGAGGAGCCGCGGTTCTGGATGCCCAACGCGTACACGTCCATGCCTTCGCCGCACATGCGAATGCACCGATAGCACAGAATGCAGCGTGGCCGGTCGAAGTACACCGTAGGAGACCACTTCTGCTCCTCCCGATGATTCTTTGGCTCCGCATAAAAGCTCGACGCCGCCCCGTACTTGAACGTCATATCCTGCAGCTCGCACTGGCCGCCGGCATCGCACACCGGGCAGTCCAGCGGGTGATTCCCCAACAGCAACTCCAGCGTGCTCTTGCGCGCCTGTGCAATCTCAGGCGTCTCGCTGAACACGACCATGCCTTCCGCCACCGGCGTCGTGCACGCAGTCTGCAGCTTCGGCATCTTCTCAATGCGCACCACGCACATGCGGCACGCGGCCTGCAAACTCAGACCGGGGTAGTAACAAAAAGCCGGAATCTGCACACCCTGCGCCTTGCACGCATCAATCAACAACGTACCGGCGGGTGCGGTCAGGGTTTGGCCGTCTACGGTAAAGGTAACGTCTGGCATCGGGCTCCTCGGTTAGTGGGCCGCACCGACAAGTTCGTCGGTGGTAATGAAGTGCTTGCTGGTGCGCTTGCCCTCGAGATACGCCTCGAACTCAGGCCGGAACTTCTTCAGGAAGCCAATCATTGGCATTGCCGCAGCATCTCCAAGAGGACAAAACGTGCGACCCAGCATGTTCTCCGCAAGGTACTGCATGTTGTTAATGTCCTTCGTGCTTCCGCCGCCATCGTAAAAGCGCTGCATCGACTTCTTGATCCAGTCCGTCCCCTCGCGGCAGGGAATGCACCAGCCACAGCTCTCGTGCTGGTAAAACTTGATCGTCCGCAGCGCAAACTCAACGATGGAGACACTCTCGTCGAGCACCACGATGCCGCCAGACCCAAGCATCGTCCCGGCCTTCGCCATCTGGTCGAAGTCCAGCCCAACCTCCAGTTCGTCAGCCGTCAGCACCGGGCACGAAGAGCCGCCAGGCACAACCGCCTTCAGCTTCTTTCCGCCCTTCACGCCGCCGGCAACCTCATAGATCGCCTTCTTCAGGCTGTAGCCCATGGGCAACTCATACACACCCGGCCGCTCCACCATACCGCTGATGCCGAACAGCCGCGTCCCGCCGTTGCGCTCCGACCCGAGCTTCGCGTACGCCTCGCCACCCATCAGCAGAATGTGCGGCGCGCTCGCAATTGTCTCGGCGTTGTTGATCACCGTCGGCCCGCCGTACAGCCCCACAACAGCAGGGAAGGGAGGCTTGATACGCGGCACACCGCGCTTGCCCTCCAGGGACTCCATCAATGCCGACTCTTCACCCACCTCGTAGGCGCCTGCGCCAGTCTGCGTGATGATGTCGAAGTCGATCCCCTCGCGGCCAAAGATGTTTTTGCCCAGGATGCCCTTCGCGTAGCAGTCCGCAACCGCCTTCTCCACAATCTTCAGCAGATAGCGGTACTCGCCGCGCAGGTAGATGAATCCCACCTTCGCGCCAATTGCCAGCCCCGCAATCATCGTCCCCTCGATCACCGCATGCGGGTCGTGGAGAAAGATCATGTGATCCTTGCACGTACCGGGCTCGCTCTCATCACCGTTCACCAGCACGTACTTCGGCTTCTCGCTCACCTTGGGCACAAACGACCACTTCAACCCGGTCGGGAAACCAGCGCCACCGCGTCCGCGCAGACCGCTTGCCTTCATGGTGTCGATCACCCACTGCGGCCCGTTGTCGATCGCCATCTGCGCAGCCTTGTAGCCATCCAGCTCCAGGTAGCGGTCCAGCTCGGCCGCGCCCTGCCCAAACCGGCGGGAAATTACCTTCACTTCATCGGGGTGTGACACCAGTGTCGGCATTTACTTCACGTCCTGTCCGCGGCCTGCCGCATAGTCATCCAGAATTCCGTCCACCTTCTCCACCGTCAGATCGTCGTGAAAGTCGTAGTTCACCTGCATCGCGGGTGCCCAGCAGCACGCCCCAATGCACTCGACTTCCTCCAGTGAAAACTGCCCATCGGCAGTCACCCCTTTGTGCCCAATACCAAGGCGCCTCTGGCAGTGACTCAGAATGTCGTACCCGCCCACGATCATGCACGAAATGTTGGTGCACACCTGGATATTGAACTTGCCGGCAGGCTTAGTGCGCAGCATGGAGTAGTAGCTCAGCACGTTGCGCACGTCCAGCTCCAGCAGGTTCAGCCGTTGCGCAATCTCCGTCACCGCCGCGTCACTCACATAGCCCAGGTCGTCCTGCGCGTACAGCAGCATCGGCACCAGCGCACTGCGCGGAACCGGATAGATCGTCACAAGTTTGTCGAAACGCTCCGCCGTCGCTGGCGAAAAGATGCTCTCCATGGCTGTGCTCACACAGCGATTATCTCCCGACAGAGGCGTTCTGCGGCAAGGTCCATCTCATCTTCTGTTGTGCCCACGATGGCGCGCCCGTTTACCGTCAGGTGGAACGGAATCGCGGGTCCGCCATCCTCGCGCATCGCCGTCGGCTCAAACAGCAGGGTCCGCGCACCATAGCGCAGCAGAATCGCCGTGTCCGACACCTCAATCACAGCGTGCTGCTCGCGACCCAATGAATGCACGGCCGCATACGACCGAAGAACCCCAGCCCACGAAGACCACAGCTCACGGTGCAACTGTGCCGTCATCCCTGCCTCTGCCGAAATCTCAGCATCGCCCATCACGCCTCTGGGTGTGGCGGCAAAGGAGGCGGCTGCGACGCTTCGGCAGAATTATCCGTCAAGAACTCCCACGTCTGAAAGCAGCTGTGAATGCCGCTCGCCAGCGTGACCAGATCGCAGATAAAGTCCTCCGACGTCAGTTCCCGCAAACTGCGCTTTACACCGACCCGCAGATTCCACACACCGGTCGGACCCGTCTCAGGCCCGTCTGTCAGCAGCCGCATACCCTTCGCAAACAGCAGCTTTCCCAGGCCGGTGGCGTCGCCCTCATTTGCACTCGTAAAGTCCAGTTCGAACGCGCGGGTCGTCTCCGTGTTGTACTGCTGTTCCACTAACTCCTTCACGCGCTTCGCATTGCTCTCACGCAGCCGATCGAGCTCAGACTGGATATTGACCGGCGTAGGCATGGCTACTTCAGCCCCGCGCTGCCGCTCACAGCCATGATCAGCAGATCTTTCAGGAACTCCGGCTGCGGCTGCCCGTTAAACGTGAACTCGTCCGGACCACCCGCGACGGCAAATGTCTGCGTCGGCGTCGTCTGCATCGCTGGAACGATCTGCACCTGCCGATGGCTGATCTTCGCCGCGAACACGGGCAGGTTTGCCTTGTACAGCTGCAGCATGTTGCTGCCCTTTTCCACGGTGAGCTGGTCTGCGGCTTTCGCCATATCGTTAAAGCCAAGTGTCGCCGCCTTGAGCTTCGTCTCAAGCACCGTCAACACAGTCTTGTCGTAGTCCTCGTCGCTTTCCGTCTCCAGACGGCGCGCTTCGTCGGTGTCGAGCTTGCCCTGCATCTGTTCAGCAAGCTGCTTGCCAAGGTCTTCTGTCTTCGGGTCCGTCTGGTCTGCCATTCTGCTCTCCGTTCCTGCTTTGGATGCACGTCGGCAGAAAAGGAAGTGTTTACTTGCTGGCGCGCTCGCCTCGGCACGGATGCTCAACGCAAGGACATTCCGTCGATCGCGACACCCTACCGGTCGATCTCCCCCAGCACAATGTCGATCGACCCGATCACCGCAACCACATCCCCCAGCAGCTTGCCCTTGCACATCGTCTCCAGCGCCTGCAGTGTCGCGAAGCTGGGGTTCCGCATATGGCAGCGCAGCGGCTTGGCCGTCCCATCGCTCACGATGTAGTAGCCCATCAACCCCCGCGGTGACTCAATCGTCTGGAACACCTCGCCCGGCGGCACCGCGAACCCCTCCGTCACAATCTTGAAGTGGTGGATCAGGCTCTCCATCTGCGTCTTCATCTGCTCCCGATCCGGCAGCACAATCTTGGGCGCATCCGCCACGATGGCACCTTCCGGCATCCGGTCCAGCGCCTGTTGGCAAATCTTTACAGACTCGTACATTTCCTCCATGCGCACCGTAAAGCGTGCCCACGTATCACCCACCTGGCTCACCGGCACCTTGAACTGGTACTTCTCATAGCCGCTGTACGGCATGTCCCGCCGCATGTCCCAGTCCACGCCACTTGCGCGCAGCGGCGGTCCGCTCACGCCCAGCGCAATCGCATCCGCCGCACTCAGCGGCCCCACACCCTTCAGCCGTCCGGCCCAGATCGGGTTGCCAGCCAGCAGGTTTTCGTACTCATCAATCCGCCCCGGCATAATCTTCAGAAAATTCCGCACCTTGGGCCAAAAGTCCAGCGGCGGCTCCATGCTCACGCCGCCCACGCGAAAGTAGCTCGCCATCATGCGCTGTCCGCTCAGCATTTCAAAAATGCGCAGAATCTCCTCACGCTCACGAAAGCAGTAAAGAAACACGGTCAACGCGCCAATGTCCATGGCGTGCGTCCCCAGCCACACCAGGTGCGACTGAATGCGCGTCAGCTCATTCATCAACACGCGCAGTGTCTGTGCGCGGTCCGGTATCTCCAACTCCAGCAGCCGCTCCACGCCCAGCACGTAGCACAGCTCGTTCGACATCGGCGACAGGTAATCGATGCGGTCCGTCAGCGGCACAATCTGCTGGTAAAACTTGGCCTCGCAGGTCTTCTCAATACCCGTGTGCAGGTAGCCGATGTCAGGTGCCAGCGAGACGACCGTTTCGCCGTCGATCTCCAGCACCAGGCGCAGCACGCCATGCGTCGACGGGTGCTGCGGCCCCATGTTCAACACCATGGTCTGTTCGCCGCCCGGGTCCTGCGAGTGCTTCTGTGCGTCGCGCACGACGTCATCGACGCCGGGAATAAGGAGGTCGGGGGGAGCGATGGTAGCCATGGGGTCCTCGGTGGTCCAGAGTTTGCTGTAGTCAGGTGTAAGCGCGGAAGAACCACTTGGCACGTAGTACGAACGACGTACGACTTACCGGTAGCCTTCCACGGGATAGTCCTTGCGCAAGGGATGCCCCTTCCAGTCCGTGGGCATCATAATGCGCGTCATGTTCGGATGGCCGGCAAAGCGGATGCCGAACAGGTCGAACACCTCGCGCTCGTAGAAGTTGGCGGAAGGCCAGACTGATGTCACCGTATCGACCGTCGAATCCTCGCCGGGCAGCATCACCGCAAGGCGCATCAGCCGCTTCATCGGGATGGACAAGAGGTGATAGCTCACCTGGAAGCGGGGTTCGCTGGGATACCAGTCCACCGCCGTCACGTCCATCAGGTAGTTGTACCCGGCAGTCTTGGCAGCAGTCGCTGCTGCAACAATGTCCCCCGCGGCGACCGTAACGGTGAGCTCATTGCGGTCCCACTTCATCCGCTCCGCAAAGGAGCGCAGCGCGGCAACAGCCGGATTATGCGGTTGAGCTTCTTCAATGGCTTCAGGTGTAAGCAGGGCCGGTGTCATAAGATCCTTTGCAAAAAACGGTTCGGCGTGCGGCAGCGTAACAGCCTTCGTTACAGGTCGGCTTTGTCGTTTGACCAGTCCAGAATGCCCTTCTTCCAGACATAAAACAGGCCGACAGCAACAAACGCAAGGTAAACAAACATCTCCCAGAACCCGAAAAACCGGCTACCCGTAATAGCTGGCAGCTGCCGAAAGATCACGGCCCAGGGAAGCATGAAGACGGCTTCCACATCGAACAGGATGAACAGCATGGCAACCATGTAAAACCGCACCGAGAAGCGGCCACGCGCGTCACCAATGGGCAGCATGCCGCACTCATACGCTCCCGCCTTCACCTTGCTGGCCCGCTTCTTGCCGATGAAGTAGGACCCACCGACCATGCCGCCCGCCAGGCCAATCGCAACCAGCAGCTGCAGCGCAAGCGGAATGTAGTTCCAGATATAGGGATGAGCTGTGTTCAAGTGGGCTCCGTTCAACGCCGTACGGCTACAACCTCAATTCTAGGCTGGGCAACGGCGGTGTGTCACATTCGCCCGCATCATTTGTGCGCTCCGTGGAACATGCGCCCTCCGCGCAAAACAGAGCTCAGTGGAACAGCGCAACATACCAGCCGACCACGGCACTTCCCGCAAGCGCCGCCACCAGCCCACCACCCGCAAGATAGCTGCCAAAGGGCAGCCGCGTTGCCCCGTCCGCTCGCCGTCGCACCAGCATCACCAGGGCGCCGGCGGTCGCAAATGTAATCCCCAGCAGCAGGGCAAACAGGCCATCGCCAAACCCAAGAAAGGCGCCGATCATCGCCAGCATCTTCGCGTCGCCCCCGCCCATCCCACGCCGCTTGCGTACCAGCTGATACACCGCTCCAATCGCCCACAGCAGCAGCCATCCGGCAAGCGCCGCACCAAAGCGCCGCGCGATAAAGACCTCCTCCGGCGTAAAAAACGTCTTCACCCGAACGGACGGCACAAAGAACGACTCAACGCCCGCAAAAAACAAGCCCACGCACAGGCCGCCGATGGTGAGCTCATTCGGTAACAGCCCCGTCTGCCAGTCAATCACCGCGAGCCCGATCAGAAACCATCCCAGCGCAGCCAGCGACGTGGCATGCGCAAATGCGCCAAGCAGCACATCCGGGTCAAGTGATGGTCCCGCCAGCAGCCGCGCCGGATGCACAAAGCACCCGACGAACCACGCCGCCGTCACGACTTCCACGATCGGGTACAGCGGTGAAATGCGCTCCCCGCAATCCCGGCAGCGGCCACGCAGAAGCACATAGCTCAGCACAGGAAAATTGTCGAACCATCGCAACGGGTGACCGCAGCGCATGCACCGCGAGCGCGGCGTCACGATCGACTCGTCCACCGGCAGCCGGGCAATGCACACATTCAGGAAACTGCCTGCAACGGCACCCACAAGCGCGGCAAACGCAGCCACCCACACAATCACGGACATCACTCCACTATAGGAGAACGCCTAAAAATCAACGTGCGTGCGAACGCTGGGCACCAGCACCGGCCCACGGTCCTGGTTGTACCCCGGATGAAAAATAGCCGATCCACCCAGGCTGACAAACAGCCCGCGCCAGCTATGCACCGTGTAATAAATCTCCGTAGTGTCTTCGCGCGCGTAGTTCAGCCTGCCGTCGCCCAGCAAAAAACCCAGGCCCCCCAGCTGGAGATACCGCTGGTGATCGCGCTTGATCGCGTTCGACACAAACGCCAGGCCGATGCGGTCGTTCGGCCGCCCATGCCCTGCAAGCGAGTAATCCACGCCCCCGCTCAGGCTCTGGTCGACTTCCGTATACGCAAAGGACTCGTGCTGCCCCTCATTCCATCCAAGCCGCGTGTACGCCCGCAGATGGTGGGGCAACTCCTGCTCCGCGTTCACCTCCGCACCGTACTTCACGGTGCCCTGGCGCCGCGTTTGCGTCACGTCAGGCACCGTGCCGCTTGCAATCGCCAGTCGGTTCGCCACGCGATACGTCCCCATATTCGCGTGGTTTACAAATCCCAGCAGCCGCACCGTCGTGTGCGACGACCCAAACATTGGCCGCCGCGATTCCAGCTCCCAGTTCTGACCGCTCGCGCGGCGCAGCGCAAAATCCACGTCAATGCCGTTCGCAACCGTCGGCATCGTCGCCAGCAGGTACCGCGCGGAGTAATTCGCCGTGTCCACCTCCGCCAGCGCGCCCCACGTGTAACCACGCGTGTCCGCCGCATAATCCCACGCACCCTGGTTGTCGATCGTCCAGTTCGTAAACTGCAAATGGCTGTCTGACCCCACCGAATTCTGGTCCATGAAATCCGGCAGGCTCATCTTGCCCGCCCGCAACTCCAGTCGCTTCTCCGGCACCTGCGTGCCCAGCGAAAACGGCGTCCGCTCACTGTCCACCAGCTTGCCCGACAAGCCGATCGTCCCATGCATCTGCACCCGCGCAAGGTACGGCTTCGACCCCAGGTTCGGGTTCCGGACCACGTCCAGGTTCGTGAACCCCGCAAGTCCAAGCGCCTGCGACAGGCCACGCCCACCGCTCGACTCAAAGTCGAGCAGCACCTCCAGCGCGTGCCGCGGTGCCGTCACAATCTCTGCCCCCAGGAACAGCGTACCCACCAGCGACGTCTTGTATTCGCCCCTGCCAACGAACGAGTTCGTCCCCTCATAGGGTGAGTGAAACGGGGGATTCGCCTGAAAGATAATGTTCGCCTGCCCGGCCGCAAAGTACCGGCTGCTCACCGTATGCGGAAACATCGTCACGGGAACGTCAGACGCACCAGGCTTGGAATCGGCGGCCACCGGTCCGCTCTGCGCCGCAGCGATCTGCCTTGCTGGAACTGTGGCTGGTGCGGAGCCGTCGACGTGCCCCGTCTGCTGTGCCGAAGTGGTGAGTGCAATCTGAGAGAGAAGCGTCAGGTGTAAAAGTCGGACGTGCAACAAACGCATGGAACCAGCATAGCGGCGCGGTATGACAGCTTGATATTGTCACCGCCTTGCCACTCAATGTGCACTGACGTGAAGTGGCGTTGAACCACCTCTTGCAGTGCAGCCAGACCCAGGCGTAAAACATAGCTACACGGGAAAGGAGGATGATCCAGCCTATGAAATCTGATTGTAGTTTATGTGGTTCAACAGTACGTGAGGTGACTGAGGCTTAGAGCGTCCGCTCTAGACCTGGCTAACTCGCCGAAAGCACGATCATCGGCTCGTCTCCGCCGAGGCCCTCCAAAAGAGTGGACGCCTCAGGTCAATCTCAACAGTTCACCGAATGTGTGAAGGCCCGCTTCCAGCAATGGAGCGGGCCTTCCGCTTTTCGCCCGCATCTCTCGATAAACGCGCACCGCTCAAAAACTCGTTCCCGAGACCACACTTTCTGCGTCAGTGACCAAAGCCATCTGCTTCAACCCCCCTTCCATCTTCAACATACAAAAGTGCACTTCTTATTTTGAAGCCCTTAATTCAGGTCGTCAGCGGCACCACTTTTCCGGTGGGGGTCCTTCGCTTGCCCGGTCCGTTAATCGCCCTCGCCTGCCGAACATCGACAGCACGCGCCGCCCTATGCCGGCACCGCCCCCGCCTCGTATCATGGTGGATATGGAACCCTTGGTCATCGCGGGCAAAGCCTTTCAGTCGCGCCTCATCGTCGGCACCGGCAAATACAAAGACGGCGCCCAAACCCGCGACGCCATCGAGCGCAGCGGCGCAGAGATGGTCACCGTCGCCGTTCGCCGCGTCAACCTCAACCGCTCCACCGAATCACTCCTCGACTTCATCGACCCAGAACGCTACTTCCTCCTGCCCAACACCGCCGGCTGCTACACCGGCGACGAAGCCATCCGCGCCGCCCGCCTGGGCCGCGAAGTCGGCCTCTCCGACTGGGTCAAAATCGAAGTCATTGGCGACAAGCGCACCCTTTACCCAGACGTCGCCGGCACCCTCCACGCCACTGAAGTCCTGGTCAAAGAAGGCTTCACCGTCCTCCCCTACACCTCTGACGACATCGTCTTCGCCAAGCGCCTTATCGACGCCGGTGCCGCCGCCGTCATGCCTCTCGGCGCTCCCATCGGCTCCGGCCTCGGCCTGCAGAACCTCGCCAACCTCCGCATCCTCCGCGAACTCATCACCGAGGTCCCACTCATCGTCGATGCCGGCGTCGGCACCGCTTCCGACGCCGCCGTCGCCATGGAAATGGGCTTCGACGCCGTCCTCATGAACACCGCCATCGCTGAAGCCCGCGAGCCCGTGCTCATGGCCGAAGCCATGGGCAACGCCGTCCTCGCAGGCCGCCAGGCCTTCCTCGCCGGCCGCATGCCACGCCGCCTCTACGCAACCGCCAGCTCACCACTTGAAGGTGTCTCCCTCTAGCGGAGCACCTCAACGCTTCACGCATCACCTCCACGTTGGTGGCCCACAGGCTCCTGCAGAACAGGTAGACCGATGTCCGACACAAACCGCAGCCATTCCCCGCGATCTGCACGTGCGCACAGGCTCAGGTTCTGCTGCGTAGCACTCGCAGTCCTCCTGCTGGCCGGGTCGGTCGCGTCGGCAGCGGTACGCGCAAATGCGCCCCAGCAGACGGACGTGCTGTACAGCTGCAACGCCGGCAAACGTCAGGCCACGGTCTCTCGCGTGGGCGGTCAGCTCATCTACACCTTTGGGCTACCGGGCCAACCGCAGATCAGGATCGTTGGTGACCCGAAAGCGGGCACCGTCAGCTATCTGCATTCCATGTACCCCCACGCACAGCATCAGCAGCTCCGTTTTCGCAACGGCAGCTACAGCTATGTGCTGTATGCACGGTGGGCCTCCCCAAACGTGATTACCCAAACAGGCGGTGAGGACTCGAGCGGCCTCCTGATCTTCAACGGCACCAGGAGAATAGTCAGGTCGAACTGTGTTGGAGACGGATGGCCTGCGGACGAAACCTTCGGCAACCTACCGAGCGATGGTGACGACATCACGCCAGACCCGTCGGATCGATAACTCCGATACCGCATCTTGTGACTGAAGCAGCGCAGTCTCGTTCCGGTTCAGACCTGTCCATTCGAACGAGCCATGGGTGACGCCGTCGTCGCCGGCCGCCAGGCGTTTCTCGCCCGCTGCATGCCCCGCTGACTCTACGCCACCGCCAGCTCACCCCTGGAAGGCGTCTCCCGCGAAAGCCGGCTCAACTCACGTCCCACTGGTTGAAACTTTGTCAGAAGCCGCAAGATAGCCGCTCACAAGCGTTCCGATTTCACTTTGCATCTCCGTACGGCTGTTGGGGTGGACGCCCGCTTCAAGCATTGTGCGGCTGATCCCGCTCATCGCGCTCAGCAGCGTCGTGGCCACAAGCTCCGGCCGCTGCAACGTGCCATCCGTCGCCGTGGCAAACAGCGCCGCAATCGCCTTCGTCAGCCGGCTGTACGTTTCCTGCGCAATGCTGCGGCCGTCCAGGTCGTCTGAAACGGCGTATAGCGCAACACTCGCGTCAATGTTCTGGAACTTTCCAGCAACAAAGCCGCTCGCAATCGCCAGGGCCATTTCTGCAAACGAGCTGCCACGGGCCTCAGCGCAGGCGGCTTCCACCGCATCGCCGACGCCAGAAAGGTGGTGGCGCAGAACTGCCTGCAGGAGTGCGGTCTTATTTGGAAAGTACTGGTATAGCGTCCCCACTGAGACGCCGGCACGTTCTGCAACACGGGTGGTCGTAAGGCGAGCCTTGCCGTGCTTGCGCAAAACCTGAAGTGTCGCCTGCAAAATCGCATGCACGCTCGCATTGGAGCGGGCCTGTTGCGGCGTCTTTCTTGGCGCTGTGGGTGGCGCGGCGACCCTACTCAAATGCGAACTCCAAAGCTGAAGCTTCCTTCATCTAAACACGCGAAGGCACAAGGAGAGACAGGGTCATGGACACAACACAACAGCTTGGCGGAGACTTCACGTTTCCCGGTACAACGATGACGGTAAAGCGCATGGGCTACGGTGCCATGCAGTTGGCGGGACCGCACGTCTTCGGCCCGCCAAAGGATCGCGCCGAGTGCATCCGGGTGCTGCGTACGGCCATCGAAAGCGGCGTCAACCACATCGACACCTCCGACTTCTACGGTCCGCACATCACCAACGACATCATCCGCGAGGCCCTGCACCCTTACCCCGACGGCCTGACAATTGTGACCAAGGTGGGTGCACGGCGCGATGACAAGGGCGGTTGGATCCAGGATCGGACACCGAAGTTTCTGCGGCAAAGCGTGGAAGACAACCTGCGAAACCTCCGCATGGAACGGCTGCACGTGGTCAATCTGCGCCTGGGCGGGATGGATACGGCAGACGACACCCTGATCGCCGAACCCATGGAAGAGATGGCGGAGATGCAGAAGGACGGCCTCATCGAGCACATTGGCCTCAGCACAGTCAGCGAACGGCAGTATGACGAAGCTCTCGCCATCGCGCCGGTCGTGTGCATCCAGAACTTCTACAACGTGGCGAACCGGAAGGACGACGCCTTTGTGGAGCGTCTACAGGCCGACGGTGTCGCCTACGTGCCATACTTTCCGCTCGGCGGCTTCAACCCTCTGCAGTCGGGAACGTTGGACAAGGTAGCCGCAGCACTCGGACAGACACCCATGGCGATCGCGCAGGCATGGCTGCTGCACCAGTCACCGAACATTCTCCTTATCCCAGGAACCTCCAGCGTCATGCACCTGCGCGAAAACCTCGCTGCAGCTGACGTCCACTTGCCGGAAGACGTCTTGCGAACGCTGGATGAGGTGGGTAAGACAGCCTAGGCTCATCGCCGACGAGAGCTCCGCTGAGCAATTCCTCGCATCGAGACGTTGATCTTAGCCGCGACCGGCACCGCGATGATGGGGCATCACTATGGTTCACCTGGAACGTTACGGCAGGAACGGACCAAGCAACGGATCGCCAAGGTTGAGCAGCCGCGGCGAGTGGAACTCCGTGTTCAGCACCGCCGGCGAGTTCTTGTCCTCTGCAAATCCGCTCCACACCATGAAGTACGTCCAGCGTGGCTGCGTGGCGAGTACCGCCGGCGTCGGCACTTCGCCCACCTCGGCCAGCGCAATAGGCTTGTCCTTGGCCAAAGCAAGTGTGCTGTCGTAGTAGCTCTGCTTGAACTCTCCGTAGACGTCGATCGTGTACAGGTCGGCATAGGCCTGACCCGGATCGTAGTCGGACAGGGAACCCGCGTTGGAACTTGGGCTGTTGCCGTTGAATACCCAAACCAGGTTGTGCAGGCCATGCACGTGGACCATGCGGTCGAAGATCATGCGGTACAGCGCTGCGGAGCCTTGCGGGCCGGGCCGGCCATTCCACCAGAACCAGTTGCCGTTGATCTCGTGATACGGCCGGAACAGTACCGCGACATGGTGCGCCTGAAGCTGCTGTAAGCCGGCGGCAATAACGTCCACCTGCTTCTGCCAGCGCAGGTTCAGTGGCGAATCCGGTGTCAGCAGTTCGGCCCACTGCGAATCTGTCAGGTGGCTCTGCACGTCCTCATGGAAGGTGACCGGCTCGTCCTTGTTGGGGGGAACAGCGTGCCAGCAAAGGGCGATGACGGCGCCGCGGCGGTATTGGCGCTCGACTTCGGCCAGCATGACTACACGGCTCCGCGTGGTGTCCTTGTCCTCACCGCCTGAAAAGCCAAAGTCCTGGCCGAACAGTGCAGGGAACTCGCCCGTGAGTTCCAGTATCCGATCACTCCAGCGTGAGCCGTCGTTCGGGAAATTGTGCGCGCCTGTGAGCGTGGCCTGGCCGGACAGGGCATCCATCTCCGCCAGCAGGCGGCGCGCTTCAGGGGTAGCCTGGGGGTCGACCAGACTCGGCCAGGGAGCGCCGGATTGCGTCACACCTCCCAACGACTGCTTCAGAGCCTGGGCAGGCACGCAGGCGGTACCCACGAGCAGGGCGAAGACGACGAGAAGGACAGAGCGAGATGCGTTTCTCATGCGCAGCAAGCCTAGACCGCGGCACGCGCGACGAGCAAGTGGGGCATCCATGAAGGAAAACCATCTCTTCAACAAAGACTTACCCACGAAACAGAAAGCCCATGTCCAGAGCGCTCCGGACATGGGCAGAAGTTCCGTGGGAGCTCTTGGATCTAGCGGAGGAAGACGCTGAGCTCATTCGCCGCTGCGCGCAGGGGAGGCAGGAACTCCGTTTGCATCTCCAGCATGGGCATGCGCTGGGCGTTGCCGCTCAGGTTCACCGTCGCGATGACCTTGCCGCTAGGCGCGTAGACGGGAACGGCGAGGGACCGCAGACCCATCTCGAACTCCTGATCGCATATGGCGTAGCCATTACGACGAACGTTCCGCAGCAAAAGCTTCAGCTTGTCGACCGAGTTGACCGTCTTGGGCGTAAGCGGTTTTATCTGCACGCGTGCAAGATACTTGTCCACCAGGTCCGCCGGCTGAGATGCGATCAGCACGCGGCCCATGCTTGTGCAGTACGCAGGCAGGCGGCTGCCGACGTGGAGGTCCACCGACATCAACCGCTGTGTGGGGCCACCCTGCGAGCGCGCAATGTAGACAATCTCGTCTCCATCCAGCGTCGCGACAGAAAAGCTTTCGTGGTGCTGCTCCGACAGCCGCTGCAGGATAGGTTGCGCTGCGGACGCAAGCGTATTGCTCACGGTGTAGGTGTGGCTCAGAGTAAGCATCTTCGGACGCAGCGAATAGCGTTGTCCGTCTTCCGCGCCGGCATAGCCCAGCTTGGTGAGCGTATACAGACACCGCCGAACCGCCGCCCGGCTAAGCCCGGTCTTGTTGCTTAGCTGGGAGATGGTCATCTGCGGCATCTCCTGCGCAAACGCCTCAAGCACAGACAGTCCGCGTGCCAGAGACGTCATAAAGTTGGGGTCGCCGGCATAGCTGCCCAGGTGGTCTGCGGTCTTAACCGGCACATTCAACATCGGTAAAGGAGCTGTTGGTGCTTCAAGCATTGCTGGCATGGTGAGTCGCCCTCGCCGGCGGCACGCTTCTCCCATGGGGATAGGAGGCGGGCTACATGACTGGCCGGATACAGCCGCTGTGCGACCATCGCACTGTTCTATCGATTAACGCACTCTCAGTCTACAGCCGCAAACCCCAACTCCCACCCCCCACTTGCGCTGGGAGCACAGCTACACGGCTGCATTTGGGTGGCATGGAAGGTTGCAGGAAGGACTTGCCGGGAGCAGGCAAGGCGCGCTGCCGTTAGAGCAGCGAGAGGATGTCCTCGGGCTCCGGGCGCACTCTGGGGTCGGCATGCGCCTCAGCGAAAAGGACCGTCCCCTCCCGTGAGAGCACGATAGTCGCGGGCAGCGGGAGCTGTGTCGACGTGTTGTCTCCCGTCGCCATCACGTTTCTGCCGTGATTAATGAAGGGCAGGCTGACCAGGATGGAGCGGTAGTAGCGGTCCATGGCCGGGGTGACGGTGTACGCGATGCCGAACGCGCTGGCGACACGGCAGTCCTCGTCATAGAGAAGTGGAAAGGGCAAGCCGTGCTGCTGGACGGCAAAGTCGCTTTGGCGGACGGTCTGCGGAGAGATGGCGGCGAGCAGCACACCACGGTGGCGAAGCTGCGGATACAGGTCGCGCCACGTTTCGAGCTCGGTAACGCAGTACGGATCCCAACGACCCCGGAAGAAGTTCAGGATGACTGGACCCAGGGCGAGCAGATCTTCAGAGCGCACGAGGTTACCGCTGCGCGCGTCGCGGAGTTGAAAGGCAGGGGCCTGTGCGCCGACGGCAATGAGGCCAGCTTCGATGTTGCTGCTCAAAAGTTCCGCGACGATCTGTTCAGAGAGTGCGAGGCGCTCTGGCTGAACGAGCTTGCGGGTGTTCTGCGTGATCTCGTCCAGGCGGGGTTGCAGCATGGGAGTAGTGTCGCAGTTTTCCCGGCACGATGCGAGAGGAGGTGCGCCAGCGCGCTCGCCCATCCAGTCCGCGGCAGTCCAGGCCGGACTGCCGGAACAAACTTGCTGAGTCACAACACCGGTAGGCAAACCGAAGCCTTCACGTCAGCTGCTTGCTGAGCGACGGCGAGTGATGGAGCGGACTACATACCGGCCGTTGCTTTGGCGTCGTGGCACCGCGGGGTAGGTGTGGCAGCTACTGTCCTGGGCTGCTTACGGCTGCTGTACGGCGCGTGCGCTGCACCAACTGCTTTGGCGGCAGGCTTCGCCATCAGAACGGCGGTCATCTTTGCGTATGCCTGTGCCCGCGCTGCCTTGTTGGCGGGGTTCGCGTCGGTGGGGTCTTCGCCCGCACGCATAAAGCCGTGGCCGGCACCGTCGTAGGTCACGGGATAAAACGGCTTGTTCGCGGCTTTCATGTCAACGATCGCCTGAGGCAGGGTGGCACCAATCCGCGCGTCATTGCCGGCGTAAAAGCCGTACACAGGAGCGGCGATGTTCTTCATGTCATCGGCGCTGGGCGGCGGCCCGTAGAAAACGAAGGCGTCGACAAGGTCGTGGCGGTGCGTGGCGAATGCAAAGCTCTTGCCGCCGCCCCAGCAGAAGCCAGCGACGGCGAGCGTGCCGCTACTAGCAGGAAGGGTTTTGACGTAGTTGGCCGCGGCATCCAGGTCTGCCATGACAACGGCGTTGTCCAGGCCGGACACCGCCTGGGTGACGGCATCACGCGAGGGGAAGGAGTCTGTGCCGCCGCCATTGGGACCCATGCCGGTCAGTACGTCGGGTGCGATCACGACGTAGCCAGACGCGGAGAGTTCGTCAGCCATCTCCTTGGCCCAGTCCGAGAGACCAAAGATTTCTGGTATGAGCACAATTGCGGTCGCCTTGGATTTCACCTCGGGGTAGCTGATGAAGGCCTTGAGAGGCTTGCCGTTGGCGGTCAGGGTGACGTACTCGTGATGGCGCGGAGAACTGTCGAGCTTGGTTCGCGCCCAATCCTGGGCGGGAAGTGTGACGGCCGTTAGGAGAAGGGCACAGAGAAGCTTCATGTGTGGGAGTGTAGGCGGGCAGGGGACGGATTGGCAATGCGTGTGGTCGCTGAGCCTTCGGTCACGACTGGCTCTGCAGCATGTGTGCAGTGGTCTGGCCGGGCTATAGTGGTGTCGAGCAGATTTGGCTTCAAGCAGAGAGGTTGCGTATGCACGTGAGATGTGGATGGTTGAAGTTGGCGGGAGTTCTAGTTTGCGCAGTGGGTGTGGCTTGCGTTAAGCATGGCTTGAGCGCCCAAAGTCTGCCAGCTGTGGCCGTTCCCCCTCACAGCGCAGCGGTAAACCTGCTGGAAGGATCGAACCTGCAGCAGTTCGACACCTACATCAAGGGCCGCGGCTTGAATGATGATCCGGAGCACGTGTTTGCCATGGAAGGTGACGTGTTGCACGTAAGCGGCAAGGAGTTTGGCTATGTGGTGACAAAGAAGCCGTACAGCCGCTACTACCTGCGGGCAGAGTTCAAATGGGGCGAGGGTACGTATGGGGAGCGGGCCGGCAAGGCGCGGGACAGCGGCATCCTGTACTGCGTGCAGGGCGATCCAAAGGTGTGGCCACGGTCGGTGGAGTTCCAGATTCAAGAGGGCGAGACCGGGGATTTCTGGCTGACGGACGGGGCGGCGGTGACCGGCCGAGACGGCAAGCGTGTGACCGGGCCGCCCGGGTCTGCGTTGAATATCGGGCACATCGACAAGGGGCCGGAGACGAACGTCGCAGGATTCCGCAACACCAGCGGGGAGTTTGAGAAGCCGCACGGCGAGTGGAACTTACTGGAGCTCGTGGAGGATGGGACAGAGGTGCGGCAATACGTGAATGGGCATCTGGCGAACGTGGGTACAGATCCGTTTCCCGTCGACGGAAAGATCCTGTTTCAGTCGGAAGGGTCGGAACTCTACTTTCGTAACCTGCAGCTAGCTCCGCTGAAATAGGTCGCTGTGAATGAGCGCGCGGCTCCGGAAGGTATTCCGTCTCCACACAATTGCATAGTGTGTGACCGTTCCGTTGTATGTGAGCGACATTTCAGCAGTGCTAGGCTAATCACGTCGAAAGCCCTTTTACCCTATGGACGCGTTGAGTCAACATTTCGCACGATTACTTTTGGATGTCTTCCGGCTGTGTGTGTGGCTTGTGTTGCTGGCCGTCATCTTCCTGCCGTTGGAGCGTCTTTTTGCCCTGCATCCCAGCCGGGTATTCCGTAAAGACGTAGGTCACGACCTACTGTTGTACTTCACCAGCAGCCTGGTCCCAGCGCTGCTGCTCGCAGCACCGCTGGCGGCAGTGGCGCTGATTGCGCACAATCTACTTCCTCATGCCTACTTCGACACGGTGGCGCGCCTGCCGTTGGTTCTTCGCGTGGCACTGGTCTTCATCGTGGGTGAGGTCGGCTTCTACTGGGGTCACCGTTGGAGCCACGAGATTCCGTTTCTGTGGGGCTTCCATGCGGTTCACCACAGCGCGGAGCACATGGATTTTCTGGTGAATACAAAGGCGCATCCGGTCGATGTCGTGTTCACGCGGCTTGTCGGCCTGGTGCCGATCTACATCCTAGGCCTGGCTGCGCCGGTTCGAGGTATAACGGGCACACTGCCTTTGCTGGTCGTCCTGCTGGGAACGGTATGGGGCTTCTTTATTCACAGCAACGTGCGTTGGCGGTTAGGAGTTTTCGAGCATCTGGTAGCGACACCGGCGTTCCATCACTGGCATCACACAAATGACTCACCCGAGCTGTACAACAAAAACTACGCCGCGATGCTGCCGCTTGTAGACCGCGCATTCGGCACGTTGAACTTGCCTCCGGATCGGCATCCTCAGCAGTACGGCATCGACCAGAAGTTATCGGGTAGCGTGCTCCGACAGATGGCGGACCCCCTGTTTGGCGGAAGAAAACCCACGACGCCGACAGGCGACACCGAGAACCAAATCCAAAAGTAAGGATGCGCGCAGTACCACTCGCAGCTCTAGACTTATATACAACGATTGTGGGATTTATAACCGAATTCAACTACACACCCGTAACTCAATCGCAGAGTAACCAAAGATGTCTTGAACAATCGTCACGCCAAGCTACACTCCGATTGTCCCGGGCCAGATCAACATAGTCTGCGCACATGAGGATAATTCTGCGCTTATCTTGGAGTGTCTACTCAATGTCAAGGCTATTTGTACGAAGTATCAGCATGGCGGCTGCAGCCGTGCTGGCTCTCATTCTCTCAACGTCTGTCCACGCGACTCCCATTCTTGTCAACGGAAACTTCGATAGTTCAACGAATGGTCCGGGCTCGTTAAGCGGAGGCACGTCGCTGACCGGTTGGTCCAGCAGTGGCTACAACTTTCTCTTCGATTCAACCGGAACATCCGGTTCAAGCAGCGTGAGTCTTTGGGGTCCGGCGCATGGCGGGGTCGCCAACGGTCTTGGTGCGAGTCCGACCGGTGGCAACTTCGTGGGCATGGATGGCGCCTATCAAACAGGTCCGCTCTACCAGCAGATTACCGGACTGACGGCGGGCGAGTCGGTCGATGTCTCGTTCTGGTACGCCGGTGCCCAGCAGCATGGTTTTACCGGCAACACATCGGAAGCGTTTCAGGTGTATTTCGGTCAGTCTCAGAGCAGTGCCACCAGCTTTGAAACACCGGTGCTGCAGGACGCTTCTCACGGGTTTACCGGCTGGCAGCATCAGACGTTTACCTTCAAGGCCGATGGAACCAGCGACTACCTGGCATTCCTCGCTGTGGGAACGCCGACCGGCGAACCGCCGTTCTCATTGTTGGATGGTGTGACCGTAACGGATACTCCCGCTGTGGCTGCCACGCCTGAGCCTAACTCGCTGCTTTTGGTGGCGACCGGCATGATGGGAGCAGCAGGCATCGTACGGCGGCGATACCTGACAAAAGAGGCGAAAGCCTAGCGTGAGATGAAGGTGGGCCTGTCTGTATCTCGACAGCCCACCTGGCTCTTGGATTGTTGCATTGCGGGCTGCTCTTCCCGCCCTGGCTCAGTGCTCTCTAGGGTACGGCTACCGCGACATCACTTCTCGCAAATAAGGCTCGATCGATTCAGATTGCGTCCGGGCGGCTCACAAAGCGGCGTACTCTCTTGCCGCGCTATTCCCCATGTTTACATCGTGTGCGCATCTGTACGGAGTGCAGACATCCGCGTGACTACGAGGTCGCCGAAACCTTCTGAAGATCCCACTGCAGCGGGTGCTTGGCGCATGCTTTCGAGTTAGCCGCACCTCTGATCCGGCGCGCCAGCTAGAAGAAATTTCAGAGGCGTCGACCAGACAGGCGCTTGCCGCGGATCAGACGACGTGGCTCCCTCATAAGTAACGTAACTAGACATACCTGAAGCTGCGGGGGTGTTACTGCAGGCGGGTCTGTGTTGCAGAAAATGCTCACCTATAAGTGCCACGGAGACATACGCTAACGAAGGATCTGATTGGTTGCGGGTGCGGTACGCAAGATGCTGCATTCCCACACACGTAGGTAAAGGTCGACACAAGCAATACTTCTCAGGAGCCACACAAAAATGAAGTTCTTTTCCTTTCTCAGTGCCAGAACGGCATTGATCTCTGCTTTGGCAATGTTCACGGCCGGTACGGTACACGCAACTCCGGTGCTTTTAAACGGCAGCTTCGAAAGCTCAACGGGTCCCGGTTATATCAACGGAAGCCAAACATTGGCGAACTGGACCAATAACAACGGGTATAACTTCCTGTTTAATTCTGCAACCGGCCAAGCGGGTTCAGGTGGACTAAGTCTTTGGGGACCGACCAACGGCACCGCGAACGGTCTCGGTGCCAGCCCGGACGGCGGCAACTATGTGGGGCTGGATGGGGACTACGGACAAAATGTGCTTTACCAGCTGGTCACCGGATTGACTCCAGGAAAGTCGGTTGATGTCTCGTTCTGGTACGCCGGCGCACAACAGTATGGGTTCAATGGGGCCAGCACCGACGCACTCCAAGTGTACTTTGGTTCAACCAGCAACTACACCTCAGCCATGACCCCTGTACTACAGAACGCGTCGCATGGCTTCACAGGCTGGCAGCACCAGACCTTCTCCTTCATCGCGAATGACACCTCGGATTACTTGGCTTTCCTTGCAGTAGGAACGCCTGATGGAGTTCCGCCGTTCTCGCTGCTGGACGGCGTGACGGTCACGAATACTCCCTTGACCCCCAATGTGGCTGCCACGCCGGAGCCTAGCTCTCTGCTTCTGGTGGCTACAGGAATGATGGGAGCGGCGGGTGTCGTACGACGGAAGTACCTCACCAAGACGGTAGCTGCGTAACAAGAAAAGGTGGGTCCGTATGCGTCATCACGGACCCACCTACTCTCGTTGCATCTTTGCCTTGCAGCGTTTTTAGGAGTGGCCGGCCACAGCTATCGAGTGCCAGTGGCAGGCGCTCCTAATAATCTGCCGGCTCACGGGTTTAGTCGTCTTCGTTACCGGCCAAAGCGGTTCATGCCGCCGCCCATCTGACCCATCTGGCCCATGATGCGTCGCTGCATCTTGCCGCCACCCTGGCCCATGCCTTTGAACATTTTCCGCATCTGGGCGTACTGCTTCAGCAGGGCGTTGACGTCCTGCACGGTGGTGCCGGAGCCATTGGCGATGCGGCGGCGGCGGGAACCTGAGATCAACTCGTGATTTGCGCGCTCTTTTGCCGTCATGGAGTTGATCATGGCTTCGACTCGAGTGAGCTGGCCCTCGTCGACGTGCTCAGCGGCCTGGGATAGGCCCTGGAAAGGGCCGACACTCGGAAGCATTTTCAGAATGGATTGCATGCTGCCGAGCTTTTTGATTTGGCGAAGCTGGTCGCGGAAGTCCTCGAGCGTGAAGCCGTCGCCGCTGAGGGCCTTCTTTGCGAAATCCTCGGCTTTTCCCTTGTCGAGCTTCTCTTCGGCGCGCTCCAGCAGGGTGGCGATGTCACCCATGCCCATAATGCGGCTAACGATGCGGTCAGGGTGGAAAGCCTCAAAGGCTTCCGGCTTCTCACCGGTGCCAAGGAACTTGACCGGCGCGCCGGTTACGTTGCGAATGCTGAGCGCCGCGCCGCCGCGAGCGTCGCCATCCATCTTGGTAAGAATGACGCCCGTGATGCCGAGCTGCTTGTGAAAGGCGTCGGCAGAATTAACGGCGTCCTGCCCGGTCATGGCGTCCGCAACGAACAGAATCTCCGACGGATTGAGGAGGGCCTTGAGGCTGGACATCTCGGCCATGAGAGCCTCGTCGATGCCGAGTCGGCCGGCCGTGTCTACGATGAGGACGTCGTTGCCGAAGTTTTTGGCCTCGCGAAAGGCCTCTTTGGCGAGGCGTTCGACGACAGGGGTGCCGGTCTCACCCTCGGCGATCTTACCGGTATAGATCTGTGCACCGACGCTCTTGGCAACAATGGCGAGCTGCTCGCGAGCCGCGGGGCGGTAGACGTCAACCGAAACCAGCAGGGGACGATGGCCACCCTTCTTCAGCCAGGCGGCGAGCTTGCCGCTTGACGTGGTTTTGCCCGAGCCCTGCAGACCAGCCATGAGGATGACCGTGGGTGGCTGCGACGCGAACTTGAAACGAGCGGTATCCTTACCCAGAATCTCTACAAGCTCGTCGTGAACGATCTTGATGACCTGTTCTGTGGGGCTCAGCGCAGTGGCAACCGAGGTCCCGAGAGCCTTTTCGCGTACGTGGTCGATGAGGCTCTTCACCACGGAAAGGTTCACGTCGGATTCGAGCAGCGCGAGGCGAATCTCGCGCAGGGCCTCACCAATGTTTTCTTCGGTAATGGTGCCCTGGCCGCGAAGGTTCTTGAAGGCGCGCTGTAGCTTGTCTTGCAGGTTCTCAAACATGGGTTTTCTCATCTGAAGTTTAGCAGTGTTGCGGTAACCCACTGCCGGGGAGTTGCGATGGTGGAGCCATGGTTGAGGGGAACGAACACAGACATTGCGCCGGTTCAGCGTGCGGTGGTGCATGCGTTGCAATTGGCGGCCGAGGACATGGAGCGATGGACTCTGCGGCTTTCGCCAACGCTGCTGGTGCGGGAGCCGCTGGGTTTGCCGTCGGTGGCGTTCCAGTTGCGGCACATGGCACGCAGTCTCGATCGGTTGCTGACGTATGCGGAAGGCGGAGCGTTGACGGCTGCGCAGCTTAAGACGCTGGCGGCAGAGGGGCTTGCCGAAGTCGATGGCGTGCGCGAGGAGTTTCGTACCGCGGTCGAAAGGTCTATTCAGCGGGTGCGGGCGTTCGCGCCGGGGCAGTTGCAGGAGCAGCGGTTTGTCGGTCGAGACCGCCTGCCCACCACCCTGGCCGGCCTGCTGGTGCACGTTGCAGACCACACGCAGCGGCATAGCGGACAAGCGATTACAACAGCGAAGGTGCTGCATGCCCTGGCAAACAACGAGGCGCACTGAGCAGGAGATTCTTGCCTGGCCCTGCCTGCGATCTGACACCGGGTTTGGACTCCACCCCGAACGTGCCTGCCAGCGTTGCTAGGATGAAGCGATGAGCGAGCAGGACATGTCAGGGGAGCAGGTGAGGGCACAGGCAGCCGTTGCAGAGGCAGTCGCAGAGGCTGCGGCGGTCATGGCCCGTCTGCGGCGGAAACCCGATGGATGTCCGTGGGATTTAGAGCAGACGTTCGACACCATCAAGCCACACACGCTTGAGGAGGTCTACGAGGTCTTCGACGCGATCGATCGGCGAGCATGGGTGGATTTACAGGACGAGTTGGGCGACTTGCTATTGCAGGTCCTGTTCTATGCGCAGATCGCGAAGGACGAGTGCCACTTCAACATGGAAGATGTGGCGCGCGGGCTAACGGCGAAGCTCCTGCGGCGGCATCCGCACATCTTTGGTGGGGCAACTGCGACCACACCGGACGAAGTGGTGTCCACTTGGGAGCAGGTGAAGCAGGCAGAGAAGCCACGTGCCGCTTCGACGGGGCTCCTGGAGAGTGTGCCAAGGGCGATGGCTGGCCTAGTGGAGGCGCGCAAGCTGGGAGCGAAGGCCGCAAAGGTAGGGTTCGACTGGCCGGATGCCTCCGGGCTGTTCGACAAGCTGGACGAGGAGATTGCCGAGGTGCAGGCGGAGCTCGCGGCGGATGCGCCGGACGCGTCACGAGTGGAAGACGAAATTGGGGATGTGCTGTTTACGGTGACGAACCTTGCGCGGCATCTGCAGGTGGACCCGGAACAAGCCCTGAAGAAGGCAAATGCAAAGTTTCGTCGACGTTTTGGGGCTATGGAGCACAGCGCCGGCGGGGCGACTGCGATGCGTGGCATGGGCCCCGCCGCCCTGGAGGCGTTGTGGGCCAACGCGAAGGATGCCGAGGCAGCAGCATGACCGGCTTGCGGCTGGCGCGATTGACGACGAACGAGGAGTTTGACGAGTGCGTGCAGTTGCAGGCTGACACATGGCAGTATTCCGCAGGCGAGCTGTTCCCGCGCCGAGCATTTTTGCTGGCGGAACGGCTTGGCGGCCACGTGCTGGGGGCGTTCGACGGGAGCACAATGGTCGCGTTCAACGTGGCGTACCCGGGATATCGCGACGGCATGGGTTATTTGCATTCACAGATGCTTGCAGTGCTGCCGGCGTACCGCAATGCGGGGGCGGGCCGTGCGTTAAAGCTGCTGCAGCGGGAGATCGCTCTGCAGCAGGGAATTGAGCTGATCGAGTGGACCTACGACCCGTTGGAAATCAAGAACGCCTTCTTCAACATCGAGCGGCTCGGTGTACTCTCGCGGCGGTACGTGCGCGATTTCTATGGACCCTCCTCCTCGCCGCTCCAGGGCGGCCTGCCGACGGATCGCTTGTACGCGGAGTGGTGGGTGCGCAGTGAGCGGGTAGTCGATGTGCTGGCGCAAAGGGCAAGAGCAGTGACGGTCGTGGACAGTGTGGCCGTGTCCGGCGAGATCTATACGTGGAAAGCAGCCGGAGACTTGCGAGCTGTTGAAACACAAACGAGGGTACGAAGTGAATTGGAGAAAGCATTCGCGAACGGCCTTGCTGCCACAGGATATGAACGCGCGAAAGACGGTAGCGGACGGTACCTGCTGTCTGCGGCGCCGTTGTAACACCTATATGAGAGCGGTGACACAACATGTCGATGACAATTGATTCTGTGGTGATGCGCGAGATCCAGATGCCGCTGGCGCATCCGTTTGTGACCAGCTTCGGCAAGACCACGATGCGGCGCATCCTGCTTTTGGACATCGAAGCCGAGGGTATGCATGCGTGGGGTGAGTGTGTCGCGGGGGAGCACCCTTACTTTAGTGACGAGATGATTGACACGGCTTGGCTGGTAACAGAAAGCGAGCTGTTGCCGCGCGTGGTGGGCCAGACATTGGAGCGGGGAAGCGACGTGCCGGCACTGCTGGAGCAGGTGCGCGGACACCGCATGGCAAAGGCGGCGGTGGAGAATGCTGTGTGGGATCTGGAGGCACATGTGCGTGGCGTGCCGCTGGCGAAGCTGCTGGGCGGGACCCGCGAACGTATCACGTGCGGCGTCTCCATCGGTATGCAGCCGACGATGGAGGAGCAGCTTGCGAAGGTGGAGACCGAGGTAGCGGCCGGTTATCAACGCATCAAGCTGAAGTGCAAGCCGGGGTGGGACACGGCGATGTTTGAGGCGGTACGCAAACGATTCCCGGACATAGTCATGAGCTGCGACGCGAACAGCGCATACAGGCTGGATGACGCGGCACACATCGCCACGTGGGACGAGTTCAACCTGCTGATGATTGAACAGCCGCTCTGGTACGACGACTTCTTCTTTCATGCCGTGCTGCAGCGGCAGATCAAAACGGCGATTTGCCTGGATGAGAGCATCCGCAACCGGCGCGATGCGGACGCTGCGCTGTCGCTGGGCAGCGGACGAATTCTGAACATCAAGGTGGGCCGGGTAGGTGGCTTTTCAGAGGCAATCGCCGTGCACGACGTCGCACAGCGACATGGGGTGCCCGTGTGGTGCGGAGGCATGCTGGAGAGCGGGATCGGCCGGGCGCACAATATCGCGTTGTCGTCCTTGCCAAACTTCTCCTTACCCGGAGATGTGTCTGCGTCGGCACGTTACTGGGCAGAAGACATTATCGAACCTGAAGTAACGGTCAGTGCAGCGGGAGAGATCCTGGTCCCGACATCTGCCGGTAGAGGCTTCGCCGTTCGATTGGACCGGGTAGAGGCCCTGACCGTGAGGCGCGCCCGGGTAACATCCGCTTAGAGACACTCAGCGCGTCGGCACTTGCTCTCGCAGCAGCGTGTCGATGGCCTGCTGCGCGGTCGGTGGCGGCTGCAATAGCTGGAGATCTGTGGCGACCAGGTCAGAGTCGTAGGGTACGGTGCGCACCATAAGTTCGCGCAGGCGGAGATGCATGCGGATGTGTGTGTATGCGTAGAGTCCCTCTGCAATGCGGCGCTGGTCGTACTCCACGGTGCCGCCGGGATAAACGCGGATGAGCAGACCCAATGCAATATCAAGATTGCGGTTGGTATGCACTTCCACACGCACAAGGTGGTGATCTGCTGCATCAATCCATAGCCGGCCGGCGAGCCCTGTGGAGAGCGCTTCTGCAACCGACTTCGGATGAAACTGTGGGTTAGGTACGAAGTCGAGAACCCATTGTGGTCTGTCGAGGTTCGGCAGTTGAGGCTGGCCGGGTGTGGTGGTGTAGATCATTGCCTGTGGCATGACGCTGAGCAACTCCAATCCATAGGATTGGTTGTGCCGCTCGTCCTTCTGTTTCTTCCGCAGGTCGCCAGACTGGATGTACTCGCTTAGTCGTTGCCGGTCGCCGGCATCTTCTGCCGGGGTAAGGGCCTGGCCGTTGTGTTGCAGCAACCGGGTAACCGCACCATCAGGGGTTTCGATCACATCCCGCAGGGTGTCTTCCTTGGGATCCACACGATGCAGGTGGTACCGGAAGTGCGCCCCCTCATGCCGAAGGTATTGTGCCTGCTCATCGACGACCTGCTGCATGAGCTTGGGCAGGCTCGTCGCGTCCGGTGGCGCAATTGTCTGCGCCGCCGCGTGGATCTGAATCGAAAGGACCACAGCCAGCAGGTTCGGAAGCACTCGCACTATGAGTGGTGTGATGCAGACCTGCGGCAAACTGTAACCCTCAGGGTTCTCCCTCCATTGTGCTGGGCGGCGCACTCCAGTACACTCGCCACGAGATCGAATCCGTTTCGCCCTCGCATTTACGTTCGCGTGCACGCGCGCAGGAGCACCACCGCATGAAGCCAGCAGAGGGCTCCACTGTCATCGGTAAGTCGGTGACAATCCGTGGAGAGATTACCGGGTCCGAGGAGTTGTACCTTGACGGCAAGGTCGACGGCAAAATAACCCTTACAGAGAATCGGCTAACGATTGGCCCCAATGCGCAGGTGCATGCGGAACTGCATGTGCATGACGTGGTCATCTTCGGTCACCAGGAAGGCGCGATATTTTCAACCGGCAAAGTCGAGTTGCGGCAGTCATCGCAGGTTCTTGGAGACATTTCCGCCGCACGCCTATCTGTGGAGGAGAATGCTTCCATCAAGGGCAAGGTGACGCTGTCGGGAACTGAAGGGCAGAGTTAGCTCCGGAGCGTTGCCGAACGTCGCGGGACTGCTGCCGGCAACACGGCCGGTCCAGGCGGCAGTACCAGCGCGGAGAAGGTAAATGCGGCTATTTGGTGGAAGCGATCAGAGGGCGGCGGAGGCAGCGCGTCGAGTCCGTGTGACACGCCATTCCAGCGGATGGGATGCCCTGGCGAAGGGCCTGCGCGAAAGTGACGGCTTGCGCACACTGGACATCGGTCCGACCTCCTCGACCAACATAAACCTGCTGACCGGTATGGGTCACAGCGTCTATATGGCCGACCTGGTCGCGGAGTCGCACGATGACAAGTGGATGCAAACACTGCCGGATGGCACGCGTGAGTTCCGCACCGACGATTTCCTCGCAGAGACACTGCAGCTGGGAGACCGTGTGTTCGATGTGGTGTTGATGTGGGATTGCCTGGACTTCCTGCCGTCGTCGGCGGTTCCAGCCTTCATAAGCCGGATCTATGAAGCGATGGTACCGGGAGGACGATGCCTGGTCTTCTCGCACATCAAAAGCGAGGGATTCTTCTCGCGCTTCCACCTGCGCGAGGATAGCTCAGTTGACATGCAGGGACTGGGAGACCTACCGCCCCGGCAGGTCTATACCAATCGTCAAATCGAAGGCTTGTTCAGCCAGTACACGAGCTATAAATTCTTTCTTGCCAAAGATAACCTGCGAGAGATTCTCGTCGTTCGCTAACACCGTAGCCTTTTACGATGGCCAGCATTGCTTCCTAGGAACTCTTCCGGCGCTCCGCCCAACGGCGCTTCTGAGCATCCGCGATACGCTTGCGTGCTTCAGGGCTCAGTGTTCGCTTACCCTTGGCAGTCGTGGCTTTTACGGGAGCAGCGGCGAGGGGATTCTTGCGCGGTCGTCCACGGCCTGCCTTTTTCTGCGGCTCTGAGACGGAACCCTGAAGCAGGGCTCGTGCCTGCTGCAACTTTGCAATCTGGGCATCAATTTCTGAGATGATTCGACTTACTTCCAATGTGCTACCTCCAGTCAGATATGTGGCGATCCGATGCACGATCAGGAATTACGGACAGAGACACGCCAACAAAGCATTTCATGCAGTAGTGGCACTATACCTTAATCGTGAAGTAGATTGATCGCTCAATTGCTGCGGCTCTCGGTCAGCGAGTAACCAGGAGCCTCATCGGTAATATCTTCAAAGCGGGAGGAAGACCCCAGACCGCGGCGTTGTGAACCGTCTTCAATGCTTTTTTGTAAGTCCTGCAGTGTTCTGGACTTATCGGTGGAGTATTCCGCAGCCAAACGGGTCAGCGCAAAGGTAACCACATCCGAGTGGTGCAGATCCTGCATATTTGGATCGCGCCGCAGGTTAAGCCAAAGCCGATGCACCAGTTGCACATCGCTCGCGGGAATACTCGGTGCGTGTGGACCTATGTGGAAGCTTTCCGCTTCTCCGCCGGGCGGAACGACATAGAAGGTGAACTGACGCTTCGGTTCCGGCAATGCTTCCCATGCCTGTCCCACGTGGAACGCCTGTTCCTGGGCTGTCAGCTTCGTCGATAGGCCACTTACAACCGCGGCAACGTCCAGCGAGTTAGCGGTGCGAACGATAGCCGCAAAGATATCGCCTGCTGGCACCACCAGCAGGGAGATGTGCTTTCCAAAACTTTCGGCTACCGAAACAGCCTTGGTAAACAGCATCTGCTCATGATCGCTGAACAGTTGTTCGGACGCGTCGACATACTCCGGGCCACCGGCACCCATCATGCGCGCGGCGAGTACAACAATGTCCTGTTCGTCCGTATCCGTGCGCGCCAGCGCCCACTTTAACGCGTGGGGCGTGGTTGCATCGCGCATGGTGACCAGGACGCCGCTCGCTCGAATAGCGAGTTCATCACGGCCCACTTCCTCAGAATGCTCTAACTGGAAGTGTTCCTTCATCTTGCGCTCGGTGAGCTTGTGGCGACGTTTGTTGTGCCGCTCAGAGTAACTGAAGACCACAAAGAAAACGGCTGCGAACACGATGCCGCTCACCGTCGCAACCGACTTGGTAAATAGATTGACAACGGCTGTGGTGAGTAGAACCAGAAACACCGAGAACAGGCCGATGGGGAGTTCCTGCCCACCGATCCTGATGTTGATCGGCACCTTGGACCCGCGCTCACCCTTGTACTTCCACCGCAGAACAAGCATGGCAAGTGCGTTAAAGGTAAAGCTCCAGATGACGCCAAAGGCGTATGCTTCGCCGATTACGATGATGTTGCCGCGAGTTACGACGATCACAAACAACTGCATGATCGCGACAAGGTTGACGATGCGATAACTGGTGCCGTAGCGCTTCTGCGGCTTGCGGAACCAGTCGGTAAGCACACCGTCCTCTGCAACCCGCATCAGCACGCCGGTGCTGCCAACAATGGCAGTGTTCACCGCACCACCGAGGATAAGGAAGCCGACAATAACAACGAAGACGCGGAACGCCAGGCGCAGTGCGATCGGCCCGGTCATAAACATAGCCATACCGGCGATCAGGTTGTCGCCGTACTGGCTGACGCGCACGCTGTCCGGAATGATCATGACGGCCATCAACGAGCCCAGGCCAGTAAAGATGGTGCTGTAAATCGCAATGATGAAGGCGGCGCGCTTCAGGTTCTTGAGCTTGGGGTGCTCAATCTCGCGGTTCACCTGCGCCAGCGACTCCTCGCCGCTCATGGCCAATACAGAGTGCCCGAAGGCCATAAGAATGCCGAACACACCCAGGTTGCGTGCAAAGCTCGTGTGCTTCAGAAAGCCCAGCGACTCGTCAGAAAAGTGGAGGTTGCCGGGGGTGGGCAGTGGCGGCAGATGCGCGCCGATATGCACGATGGTATAGCCACCCCAGAGCAGAAGCATCACCACCATGACGGTGGTGATCTTCATAATCGTCAGTGCCTTTTCGCTCGACTCCTCGATACCCTTGATGTTCTGCCACCAGAAGTAAAGGGTGATGACGACCGCGATCACGGCGGACGTGTAGTTCACGTTGAACTGGTGAGGCTGACCTGCCGCGTTCAGGACAAAGTGCTGATACTTGTGCGAGAGGCCGATCTGCTGCAGGATGCCGTTGAACAGGCCAATAATGTACTGCCCGGCAGAGACACCCGAGATCGGTCCGGTCAGCACATAGTCAAACATCAGTGCAGACACGGAGAGTTTTGCGAAGGTCCCGCCCAGGGCTTCTTTGACGATGCGGTATACGCCACCCCGGGTGAACATGGAGCAGCTCTCCACGTACACCGCGCGCACCGAATACGCGAAGAGCATGACGCCCAGAATGAACCACGGAGCAGACTTACCCACCGCTGCTTCAGCGATGCCACCGGCGTAAAACGCTGAGGAGCCAAGGTCGTTGAGCACAATGGCCGCAGCACGCCAGAAGGAGATGAACGTCAGCATCACCGAAGATGCAACAACGAGGCGAACTCGATTGGACTGGACTCGGGTGGCGGGTGGAGGCGTGGAGTGACGCTTGAACTGCATGTGTATTCTGCGACCCTGGGACGGCGAAACACCGCCGGAGCAAACGACGCCCAGCGATGAGTCTAGTTGCTGGCGACGCGATGGTCAATCGTCAAGAGGGATGCAAGTTTTATTAGACGGGAATCTGCGAAGGGTCGAGTAGACGCTCAGTCGCCCTTCATGTTGTCCGCGGTGGGCATGTCGTTTTCGCCTTCGCTTGAAAAGAAGTCGAACAGGTCGTGAAAGAACGTAATGCCGACCACGAGCGTTGAACCCGCCATACCAACGACGAACATGGGCACAAGCACATGCGACAGGGCATGGATGACGACGCTGACCACCGGGTTCATGGCATGGGTAAAGCTGCTAAGGTAAACGGCCATCATAGCGTTCAGTGTACGCCGTTCAGTAGACCTTAGCCGCAGGGTGGTAGACTCCCGGCGATGCGTGCGTGGGTTGGAATAGCCGGGGCGGTCGTGCTGTCGGCGGTATTGCAGACGGTCATTTTCCCCGTTGCCGGGCCGCTGCCTGTGTGGCGTGCGGCGCTGGCATGGGTGGCGATGGTGCCATGGTTTGTAGTGCTGCTGCGGCTGCCGGCGCAGGGCTGGCGCGGTGTGCGGGCGCTGGCAGCCTGGTCTTACCTGTGCGGCATTCTGTGGTACTTCGGCCACTGCTACTGGGTGTACGACACCATGCATGACTACGGTGGCCTGAGCGCTCCCATGGCCGCATTGGTCCTGTTCCTTTTCTGTTGCTACCTGGGTCTGTATCACCTGCTGTTCGGCGCAGTTGTGGGCATGGCGCGTTGGGCCGTGCCAGCAGGCAGTCGGTGGATGGTTCTGGCGCTGCCGGTGTTGTGGGTCGCGGTAGAACTTGCGCGATCACGGGTGACGAGCTTTCCGTGGGACTTGTTGGGCTATGCGCAAGTTGACAACAGCCTGCTGACACGCATGGTGCCATGGGCCGGCGTCTATGCCATCAGCTTTGTGCTGGCGCTGGCAAACGCCGCGTTCGCGTGGGCGCACGTGCAGGGCACCGGCTACCGCAGTTCGGTGGGTCAGGTTGCCGCGCTGACTGCGACCATGATTGCGGTGCTCGGTTGGATCCTGCACGTTCCATCTTCCCCGGCGGGTGCGACGGCAATCCTGGTGCAGCCAAACCTCGTCGTTGGTCGAGCGGAGCCGCCAGTACAGCCATCGCAGGATCTGCCGCTGGTGCAGGTGTTGGCGAACCTGAGCAAGGCCGCTGAACCACCGTCACCGCCCAGGGGAACGCCGCAGGGCCAACAGCAGCCTCTTGCTCCTCAGGTCGTCCTCTGGCCAGAGTCACCGGCCCCGTTTGAGGTTCAGGAAGCACTTTTCCAACAGACGCTCTCCGATCTTTCCTCGGACCTGCACGCGCCCGTCTTGGCAGGTGCCGTGCAAGTGGAAGCCGCACCAGGCAAGAGGCGGCCGCGGGTGTACAACTCGGCCGCGTTGTTCCTGCCAGGGGTGGGGCTCAGCGGCCTCTACCGCAAGATTCACCTGGTGCCATTCGGAGAGTTCACGCCGTATGCGTCGCTGTTTTCGTTTGCAAGCGGTTTGACGGAGGCGGTAGGAAACTTCGACCGCGGCACGAGCCGTGCGCCGCTGGTCGCAGCCGGGCACAGATACGGCCTCTTCATCTGCTACGAGTCGATCTTCGGCGACGAAGTTCGACAGTTTGTGCGTGGTGGCGCGGACGTGCTGGTCAACCTGAGTGATGACGGTTGGTACGGTGACACGAGTGCACCGTTCCAACACATCAACATGGCGAGGATGCGTGCGATGGAAAACCGCCGGTGGATTCTGCGGGATACGAATACGGGCATCACCGCCACGATCGATCCATACGGCACCGTGCGAGCAGTGGCACCCCGGCATGTGCGGACCGCCGTCATGATGCCATTCGCATATGCCACGGAGATGACCTTCTATACGCAACATGGTGACTGGTTCGCATATTTGTGTGCTGCCGCAACTACCGCGTTGGTGCTGGCTGCAGTGACGAAGAGGTACGCGCAGGCTTAAGGTTTGCAAGAGCCTGCCAGCCTGTGTGTCCCAAGAAGTCCCTAAGGGCGGCACGCGATAAACTCAAGCTTGGCTGCGGTGAGCAAGCCAGGAGTTTCGTCATGCTGACAGATTTGGAATATTCGTACTCCCCGGTTCGCGACCGTGTGCGCGAACTGCGGGAGTATCTTTGACGCTGCGCGCATAGCCAGGGAGCTTGCCGCGGTAGAGGCCGAAATCGCGGATCCCGCGGTATGGGCCGATGCGGCGCGTTCCCAGCCCCTGATGCGGGAGCGCAAGCGGCTGGAAGGTCTGCTGGCGGACGACACCGAGCTGAAGCGGCACGCCAGCGATGTGGAGGCCTACTTCGACCTGGCGCGTGAGGGTGAGGCGGTTGAGCCGGAGCTGGCCGCGGAGATCGCCAGGACTGAAGCCTTTGCCGAGCAACTGGAAACGAAAACCATGCTGAGCGGCGAAAGCGACGCGCTGAATGCAATCGTCACCGTGCATCCAGGTGCCGGCGGAACAGAAAGCCAGGACTGGGCCGAGATGCTGATGCGCATGTATTTGCGGTGGGCTGAGCGCGAAGGCTTTAAGGTGGAGATCAACGAAATCCAGGATGGCGACGAAGCCGGCATCAAATCCGTGACGTTCACCATCACGGGTGAGAATGCCTTTGGCATGCTGACTGGTGAGACTGGGGTGCACCGGCTTGTGCGCATCTCCCCCTTTGACAGCGCAAAGCGGCGGCACACCTCGTTCTCCTCGGTCTTTGTTTCGCCGGAGATCGATGATTCCATCGTGATCGACATTAAGCCGGATGAGTTGCGCATCGACACCTACCGATCCGGCGGCAAGGGTGGACAGCACGTGAACACGACCGACAGCGCGGTACGCATTACGCATCTGCCGACCGGGATTGTAGCTGGCTGCCAGAATGAGCGGTCGCAGCATAAGAACAAGGAACGGGCGATGAAGCTTCTGCGTTCACGCCTGTATGAGTACGAGCTGGACAAGAAGAAGGCCAGCGCGAAGAAGATGGAAGACTCAAAGCTGGACAACACCTTTGGGTCGCAGATTCGGTCGTACGTACTGCAGCCCTATCGCATGGCGAAAGACCTGCGCACGCGGGTGGAAGTGGGCGACGTGGACAAGGTGCTCGACGGTGCACTGGAGCCGTTCATCCGCGGATACCTGCGGCTGCGGCGAGAGGGTGGCGTGCCTGCGCCGATGGTGGATTCAGACGACTAGGTGCCACATGCACTGCTGGAGCATCTGATCTGCATGGCAGACGATACACTCCGTCCTGAACTGTTGAAACAACTCACGGCTCTGCTGGAGGGTGGGCAGGCGCACGCCGGCTTCACCAGGGCTGTGGAGCGGATGCCCTTTGATGTGCAAGGCGTCGTCCCCGATCATCTGCCGTATTCCGCGTGGCAAATCCTGGAGCACCTGCGGCTCGCGCAGCGCGACATTCTTGACTTCAGCACGAATGCCAATGGCCGGGGGTATAAGCACCTGGAATGGCCTGCGGCATACTGGCCTACAGAACCGGCTCCGTTGGATGAGCAGGCATGGGACGCATGCGTCACGGCCATTGTGGCGGATCGGGAGCAGTTCCTTTCGCTGTTGAACGACGGCAACCTGATCGCGCCGTTTCCGTGGGGAGACGGTCAAAACCTGTTACGAGAGGCGCTGCTGATTGCCGACCACGCGGCCTACCATGTGGGCGAGCTCATCGTGCTGCGGCGCCTGCTGGGCGCGTGGCCGCCGCAATGAACGAGCCGGCGGTGATCGCGCGGATGCTGCTGGCGAGGACGATCGCGGTGGTTGGCCTGTCCGACGATCCCCTCAAGCCAAGTCACTATGTATCGAAGTACATGCAGACTGCCGGCTGCCGCATCCTGCCGGTCAACCCGGGTGTGACGACCGTCCTCGGCGAGCGGAGTTATGCCTCTCTGGCTGACCTGCCGCAAAAGCCTGACCTCGTCAACGTTTTTCGCCTGCCGCGCGCCATCCCTGCAATCGTGGAGGAGATGATCGCGCTTGGGTTTACACAGCTTTGGGTGCAGCAGGGCATCGTGAACGAAGCCGCTGCAGCCCATGCGGAAGCACATGGCATCGCCGTCGTCATGGATCGATGCCTCATGGTGGAGCACAGGCGGCGCCATTGAACCCTGTATCCGCTGAGAGCTCGTCTGTCATTCTTCGCAGGGCCTATCATCAGACCTGCATGAAATTTTTCTCCAACGTGACCGGACGAACGCCACGCCTGCTCTTCGGCGTACTGCTGCTGCTCTTTACGACGGCGATGTTGGGTACTGCCGCGGGCCAGCATGGAGCCGTCGGCAACGGTGGTCCAGGACCGGTCAAGGGTCTGCACGTCACGGTGGAGATGGTAAGCGCAGGGCCAGAGATAGCAGCCGGTGGAACGCAGACCGTGGGCTTCGTCTTTACGCTGGAAGACAAGTGGCACATCTACTGGAAGAACGCCGGTTTCGCCGGGTTCCCACCGTCCGTGGACTGGACGTTACCAGGTGGCGTAAAGGCTGGAGACCTGCAGTTTCCCACGCCCACACGGCTGCCGTACCAGGGTGCGGTGGACTACGGCTACGAAGACAACGTGACCTACCCCGTCGTCCTGTCGGCCGGTCCCAAAGTCAAGGCCGCCAAGAACGGGTCTGTCCACCTGGCCGCAAGGGTCAAGTGGCTGGTGTGTGCGGAGGTGTGCGTTCCGGGCAGCGCGGACCTGGGCCTGAATCTGAAGCTGGCACCAGCCGGCACCGTTGTTGCCGACAGCGGAACCAAGGTGGGTCCGTTGGCAGCGGCGTTGAAACATATGCCGGCACCCCTGCCGCCCCAATTTGCGGCCAAGGCTGTCGCCCACGGTGACAAGCTTGCGCTCACCTTTACCAGCGGAACCAAGGAGTCTGAGGCGAGCTTTTACCCGGCGGATGGAGGCGTGATCGCGGACAACGTGGAGCAGACAACGGAGTCGCTTCCCGATGGCATTCGCATCTACATGACTCTGCTGCCGAACACGCCGGCGCCCAAAACGCTGCACGGCGTCGTGGAGCTTACCGAGGATGAAAGTTATGACTTCACCTCGGACGTACGTGCGGGTACAGCTGCTGACGTCGCATCGCGGGAGGCAGCCGGTGGCGGTCACGTTGCCGGTGCGCACGCAGCGGAAGAGATCACTGTGTTCTCCGCCGTGCTCTTAGCGCTGCTGGGTGGGGTCGTGCTCAACCTCATGCCGTGTGTGTTTCCGGTGCTGTTTTTGAAGGCGTTGTCCCTGGTGCAATCCAGCGGTGAGGAGCGCAAACGGCTGCGGCTGCACGGCCTGGTGTACACGCTGGGCATTGTTGTGTCCTTCTGGGTCATCGTGGCTGTGCTTCTGCTGTTACGCAGCGGCGGCAGCCGTTTTGGCTGGGGATTTCAGCTGCAGTCGCCCGGCTTCGTAGCCGTGCTTGCCATGGGGCTGTTCTTCTTTGCGCTGTCCCTGGTGGGTGTCTTTGAACTCGGCCTGTCGATGACAAGCGCGGGTGACTCATTGACCCGCAAGCAGGGCATACCCGGCAGCTTCTTTACAGGCGTGCTTGCAACGGTTGTGGCGACACCGTGTGTTGGTCCCTTTATGGGTGTGGCCATTGGCTTTGCCCTGGCACAGCCAGCATGGGTGACGTTTGTGGTCTTCACCGCTCTCGGAGTGGGCCTGGCGTTGCCGTACCTTGCCATCAGTTTTTTTCCGGCACTTATTCGCTGGCTGCCAAAGCCCGGTGCATGGATGGAAGTGCTGAAGCAGGTGACGGCACTGCCGTTGTTTGCGACGGTGATCTGGTTGGTGTACATCTATGGCCGGCTCTTCAGCGGCAGCGCGCCAGGTGAAGGCGTGTACCAGTCTGCCATGCTGCTGACAGGACTGCTTGTCTTGAGTGTGGGTGCATGGGTGCTGGGCCGCTGGCCGGCAGCTCGAGCCGCGACCGCCATCGCCGTTGTGCTGGTTGCCCTTGGTGTGGCCACACCCTTTTTGCAGCGTCCCGGCAAGGCGGAAGCGGCTGTCGCGGCAGCTTGGGAGCCGTTCTCTCAACCCGCACTGGATGCGGCTCGGAGCGGCGGCAAAGCCGTTTTCGTGGACTACACCGCCGCGTGGTGCCTGAGCTGCCAGGTGAACGAAAAGCTGGTGCTCAACACGCGCGAGGTGCAAGCAAAGCTACGCGAGGGAAACTTCGTGCTGATGCGTGCAGACTGGACACAGTACGACCCGGCGATTACAGCGGCACTTACAGCAGTTGGACGCAGCGGCGTACCAACCTACGTGATCTATCCGGGCAAGAGCGGGGCCGCACCGGATGTACTACCGGAGTTACTCACAAAAGACGCTGTACTTACCGCCATCATTCGAGACAGCAAATAGCCGAACTTAGTCGCCCGTTACGACGCCGTCCGCGTCTGTGACGTCGGCGCTGGCAGACGTGCCCGGCCTGCGCTGCAATCGCTTCACCTCGTCAAGACGTTGCGACAGCTGCTTCTCCCGGCCCTGGTCGGTAGGCCGGTAATACGTGCGCTCCGCCAGTGAATCCGGCAGGCACGCCATCGCCGCAACCTTGCCTTGCACGTCATGCGCATACGTGTAGTCCTTGCCGTAATCCAGCGCTTTCATGAGCTTTGTAGGCGCGTTGCGCAGGTGCAGCGGCACAGGTTGCGCGGCTGTGGATGCGACATCGGCCGCTACCGCAGACCAGGCGGTGTACACGGCATTCGACTTGGGTGCCAGCGCAAGGTAGACCGTGGCTTGCGCCAGCGCGAGTTCACCCTCCGGCGAACCCAACAGGTGCATAGCTTGCTGCGCTGACAGGCACAGGTTCAACGCCTCCGGAGCCGCGAGACCTATATCTTCCACCGACATGCGGATAAGTCGCCGAGCGATGTAGTTTGCGTCTTCCCCGGCAGCTAACATGCGGCGCAACCAGTACAACGAAGCATCCGCATCGGAGTTGCGCACCGACTTATGCAGCGCACTGATCAGGTCATAGTGCTGCTCGCCGTTCTTGTCATACAGCAGCACGCGCTGTTGCAGAGCTTCCGCGGCAAGGTCACGCGTCAGATGCGTCGTTCCGAGCCCAGCAAGAAGGTTCGCCGCGGATTCCAGTGCATTCAGCGCATACCGCGCATCACCGCTGCTATAACCGGCAATCATCAGCAACGCATCGTCGTCTGCCGTAAGAGCCTGGGCTCCCAGCCCATGGGCCGTGTCCGTCAGCGCCGTCTGCAGCAGCTGAACGATCTGCTGCTCTGACAGCGGCTGAAGAACGTAGACGCGGCAGCGGCTGAGCAACGCCGCGTTGATCTCAAACGACGGGTTCTCAGTCGTGGCACCAATCAACCGCAGTGCGCCGCGTTCCACGTAGGGCAGAAAGGCGTCCTGCTGGGCACGATTAAACCGGTGTATCTCGTCAATGAACAGGATCGTCCGCGATCCCATGCTGCTGGCGCGTTCGGCATCGGCCATCACCTGCTTAATTTCCTTGATGCCGCTGGTTACAGCAGAAAACTCGATGAATGTGGCATGTGTGGTCGCCGCAATGATCTTGGCAAGTGTCGTCTTGCCAGTGCCCGGTGGCCCCCAGAAAATCATGGAGCCGGGTTCATCCCGCTCAATAGCAAGCCGCAGCGGCTTACCCACGCCAAGCAAGTGCTGCTGACCGGCATAGCCGGCAAGGGTGCGCGGACGCATGCGCTCTGCCAGCGGAATGCCGTTCGCCGCCCTGGAGTCGGCCGGGTTAGGTGCAAACAGACCCATGCGGTCAGCTCCGGAAGCCGCGCTGCCGAGCGGCCTCATACAGCAGCAGGGAACCGGCAACGGCCGCGTTCAGGCTTTCCGCGTTCCCCTGCATGGGCAGCGTGATCTGTGCGTCGGCAAGGTCCAGCATGGCGCGCGAAAGGCCGTTACCCTCATTGCCGATAAGAAACGCGCATCCCTCGCTTAAATCGATCCGGTGGGCCGGCAAAGCACCTGCGCGATCCGGCACAGCGGCATACAGGCGGATGTTACGGGATTGAAGCTGGGCGAGCGTTTCCTCAGACCACACGGGCGTCGGCATGCGGAAGGTCGCACCTGCGGAAGCACGCAATGCCTTGCCGTTCCAAGGGTCCACAGTCTGCTCAGCCAGCAACACAGCCGCGGCACCAAATGCGTCAGCGGAGCGGATCAGCGTGCCCAGATTTCCGGGATCCTGCAGGCCGGCGGCGATCACCATCATGTCATCGAAGAACGGTGTGAAGGGCCGCTGCGGCTTGCGAAGCAGGGCGGCGATGCCCTGGGACTGCTCCGTCGAGGAGGCACTATCGAAGGCATCGCGCGACAGGATGACCAGCGGCAGCACACCGTACGCCAGAGCGGCCATCTCCTGCGTATCTTCGCGCAGAAAAATGGTGTCCACATGCAGCCCGTGGCCGGCCTGCTGTGCCATGGCCGCCTCACTCACCAGAATCCATCCCTCGACCGCGGCGACTCCCTCGGGAGCATTGCCGCGCAGGGCAGCACGCAGCTCCCGCACGCGGGCATTCTGCCGGCTTGTGATCACTTCCTGCATTCATCTGGAGTTTACGTTGCCAGGCTGTTGGCCTGCAGAGCGCACGCAGGGTGTGCTACGCTGCGATTTTGGTGCAGCGCCGTCCGTCAAGGGCTGAGCGCGTGCATTAGTAGGAGACTCGATGACTGCCGAAGTGTTGCGCATGCACCCGGATGAACCGGAGCCAGAGCTGGTGCGCTACGTGGTAAGCCATCTGGCCGCAGGCAAGGTGGCAGCATTGCCAACGGACACCTTCTACGGCTTGGCTGTGGACCCGGTAAACCTGCGTGCTGTGGAGCAGATCTACGAGATCAAAGCACGCGCCAAGCACAAGCCGCTCAGCCTGCTTATCGGCAGTGTAGAGCATGGCTACGAACTGGCGCGAGACCTCGATACGGCCTTTGATCGGCTGGCGGAACGCTTCTGGCCAGGACCGCTCACCATCATCGTCAAGGCGGGCTCCAGGCTGCCGCTGCGTGTGACCGCCCACACCGGCAACGTTGCGCTACGCGTGCCAGAAGCGGCGATTCCGCGCGCAATCGTGGAGGGACTGGGATTGCCCATTACAGCCACCTCCGCGAACCTGCGGGGTCTGCCGGAGTGCACATGGGCTGGTTGCGTTCGCGAGCAGCTTGGCAGCCAGGTGCCGCTTATTGTGGATGGTGGGCCGACTGCACGGTCTGTGCCCACCACGATCGTAGACCTGAGTGGCGGCGGCAACTCCTGGATGATCCTGCGGGAAGGCGCGATCCCCACCCACGAGATCGCGCTGGCACTGCAGCGGTAGCGTTTAGCGACGGAGGGCTCGTTGTGAGCGGATTTGGCAAAGCGAGATTGCCGCGGCGAAAGTCGAGCAAACGGGTGCAAGGCCATCCCCTCCGCACACTGGCCTGGTGCTTGGTCGCAGTAGTTGTTCTCGCGTCCGCCGGATGGTTCTGCTGGGTGTACCTGCAGATGCGTGCCGTCGGCGACCACGATGACGCACATCCGGCAGACGCGATTGCCGTATTTGGCGCGGCGCAGTACAACGGTCATCCATCGCCGGTGTACCACGCCCGGCTTGACCATGCGGCGGCGCTGTTCCAGCGGCAGATCGCACCCATGGTGGTCACCCTCGGCGGCAGCTCCGACAGCCGGTATGGAGCGACAGAGGGCAGCGTCGGCCGCGACTACCTGCTGGCGCAGGGCGTGCCGTTCAGCCACATCATCGCTGAAACAGAATCGGTGGATACGGAGCAGCAGGCAGAGCGACTGGCACAGATCTCTCGCGAACGTGGCTTCAACCGCGTGGTGGTCGTCAGCGATCCTACCCACTTATTCCGCATCGCTGAGCTTTGCCAGCAGCAGGGCCTGCAGGTGTACACCTCGCCGCGCAGCAGCTTTGGCACCATCTCGCGCTCTGACCAGCTCGAGCGTGTGCTACATGAAATCCTTAGCTACACGGCCATGCGCCTCCACCTGCAAATCAGCTTCGTCCATCGCTGGCTTGAGGGCAAGGAAGACCTGTAGCCCAGCCAAGCGCCTCGGCCCTGTACAATCGTCAGTGAGCGAAACGGACCGGCGAACTGCCGGTTCAGGACGGCGCAGGGAGCAGCATTTGCAATCGGTGGTACAGCGAAATTGTGGCGACACTCGTCGCATGGCAGCAGTGAGTTCTGGCTTCTGGTCGCGGCCCCGGTTCCTGGGCGTGGCGTGCGTGTTGTCTCTGGCGGCGTTGGCCGTGGGCTGCGGCAATAATTACCGGCCCGTCGTGAGCGCTATCAATCCGGTCGGGCCGTCTGCGCAGCCCAACAAGTATGCCTTGGCCATAGCTGATCCCGGCAACGGACAGCCAGGCGTGGCGACCTTGATCGATTTTTCAGGCGACTCGGTAGTCGGAACGCTGAACACCGCTCCACAGCCCACATACCTTGGTCTCGACTCGAGCTTGCAGGCGTACGTCCTGCATGCATCCACGGGACTGATCGACGCGTTCGGCGCCTCCACATCGACGACCCTGTCCACGGCATTCCTCACGCGCAATGTGAAGCAGACAACTCTGGCCACAGGTTCGGTCCCAAACCAGGTAACCGCCTTGGCGGCAGGCACAACCGTCGCCGGAACCGCCACTCCAGGTACCGTCTACGTTGTGGAGCAGGGAACCACGAAGGCAGCCGCCCTCACGGCCGGTGTTCCGCCTGTCATCCGGCAGGAGTTTCCTGTTGGGCAGAACCCTGTCTATGTAGTCGGTTCCGCCGCATCGCCGCGCGTCTACGTACTGGGCCAGGGGGCAATTCCCGGAACGTCACTGGGCACCGCAACCGGTGTGGAGAACTCCACCACCAACCCCATCTCAAACGTCATCACCGTTGGCCGCAGCCCAGTCTACGGCGTAGTCAATGCTGACGCCCGCCGGGTCTTTGTGCTGAACAGCGCCGGAGACACGACCACTGGTACGAACGGCTCGGTCTCGGTCATCAACACGCAAACCAACGCACTCGATACAACACCCAGTGTTACCGTTGGCCCCAACCCGGTGTGGGCGGACGTCGACTTCGCCGTCAACGAGTTGGCAGTCTTGAACGCGGGTGACGGTGTTACCCCTGGATCTCTGTCAGTCGTTTACATTCCACTGTGCTCGACGGTGACCCAGCCGGCCAACCCCAACTGTGACGCCGCCAACCCCGTAGACGCGAACGGCTTTGGCACTGTGCTGGCGAATATTTCCGTCGGCATCGGTCCGGTGCAGGTTGCTGTCCTGCAGGACCAGAATAAGGCGTACGTCGCCAACAGCGTCGACGGAACCGTCACCGTCGTCGACCTCCAGCGCATGGTGGCAACTACGGTTATACCCGTGGGCGGCAAGCTCAATTGGATCTCCGCGACCAGTGGAACTCCGACCGGCAAGGTGTACGTGACGGCCAGCAACACGCAGGTGGTTACGGTCATCCGCACCGACACCGATCAGGTCGTCACCACGCTTCCGCTGCAGGGCTTTGGTCTGGCCGTTAAGGTAACGGCCCAGTAGATCCGAAACACTTGAAACGAAAGGGGGATGCCGGCACGCTGGCATCCCCCCTTTTTCGTGTAGCTTTGGCGCAATTAACCCTGCTGACCTATCAGCAGGATAGGGAGCGTCGGAGCTGTACTACCGCCGTCATCCTCCACGGTGACCCCGAAGTTCCCGGCGACCGTGCCTCTCGGCAGGCTGGGCAGAACCAGCGTGGCATACCCGCTGCTATCCGGCTTAAAGGTACCGGCTGCCATCGGCTGCCGACCCTCACCCGCGGGTATCAGCCAAAGCTCGTAGGTCTTGAACGCTGCGAGAGGCTCAAGGTTGGCCGCTTGAAAGACAAGGGACCCGTGCTCCGGCAGGTATGCGACGCGAGCCGCCGGGACCGGCGCGGTATCCTGCCGCGCAAGAACGAATCGCTGCGCGGCGGGACTCTGCAGGGTCTGCAGCAACACGTCGGCACGCTGTATCTGGGCACCATTGCGGGTCAGCGTCGCTATTTGCTTGTCGATCCGGTCATTCAGGGAAAGATTGGTGTAAACCAGGAATACACAAGCGGCGGCGAGTGCCGTGGCCGCGGCCCAGCCACTCCAGCCGAACAAGCTGCCGAAACGTGCTGGCTTGGAATCCGCCGCCATCACATACGCACTTCGCGCAAACGGCGTGGAGGGCTCGTAGCGATCTTCAGGCTCGAAGCGATCTTCAGCTTCGTGGCGATCTTCAGGCTCGTAGCGGTCTGCACCTCCCAGCTTGGATGATATCGAGGCAGCCAACACAGGTGCCTCCGGCCTGCGGGATGGACGCGGGTCCATCGAGTCCGACTGGGCGGCTTCGGCCGCCATCGTGTCTCCGCGCAGGACAGTCTCGGCAGCGATCGCCTTCTGCCGCATCGCCGGCTGTGCGGTCGACGCGCTCACGGGGAGATTCGGCGCAAAGGGCGCAGCCCCTGCCCCGTCGCCTATGCGGCCATCCGTCACATCGCGAGCACTTGGCATGTCGAAGATCAGCTCAGGCTCAGACATGACGCGGGGCAGGCGCACCCTGCTCCGGCGTTCCTCCGCTGTCATCTTGTCCATGCGCATCACAGGTGCGCCCACACCGGAGTCTTCACGGGCGTCCATGCGAAAGGGCGACGAATCCTGCATCGCCACCGGGATGGGCACGGCACGTCCCTCGCGTGCAACCTGCCTCAAGAGCCGTTGACGCGTAAGAGCCGGCGGTGTGTGTTGCGGCGCCGCCAGGGCAAACGCCGCCAGGTCACCCCGAATCCGGGCAAGCTCCTCACGTGCCTCGGTCGACGAGCGCAGCAGGAGCTCAACCCGCGCCGCAGTCATCCCATCCAGCAAATGCATCGCGTACAGGGTCAAATCCTCTGCGGTGATCGGCGTGTCACTCATCACTGCATCGCCTTTCTCAGCACCAGCAAAGCAGTGCGAATACGGGTCTTCACAGTGCCCAGTGGGTCGCCGGTCGTCTCCGCAATTTCCGAGTGTGTCAATCCATCAAAAAAGGCCATCTCCAGGGTTTTCCGCTGCTCTATCGGCAGCGCCACCATCACGGCACGTGCACGTTCAATCATGAAGTTGCGCTCCGACTCCACGGCCAGGTCGGTCGACGATGCGAGCACAACATCGTCCACTGAGTCCGTGGGCTTTCGCCGGCGCAGCAGGTCAATGGACCGGTTCCGCGAAACAACAGCCAGCCACGCGCCCACTGCGCCGCGGTTGGTGGCCAATGCTTCGGGTTTGCGCCAGATCTGCATGAATACCTCTTGCAACACGTCCTCCGCAGCGGCAGGGTCACGCAGCACGCGCAGCGCAACGGAATACACCAGGCGCGAGTACCGGTCGAACAGCGCCGCCATGGCACCCTCGTCGCCCTGGCCCACCAACGCCAGCAGCACACCATCCTCTGTGTTCTGCATCAGCGACGCCGTGGAATAGCCCGCACTGGGAGAGGAACGCGCCGATATACCCGGTGGATTCTGCCGGGAGGTATTTCGGCGAAATGAGTCGTCTGCTTCTTCCATACCGTTTGACACCGTAAAAACGCGCAATGTACAGCAGCAGCGCGCGGAAGACACCACGGCATTGCGGCATTTGGTGAAGTGTATCGCGTGTGTGCTTTGCCTGACCAAGCGCAGTGACGACGTCCCAACGTTGACACTCGCAACACTCAAAGTCGCAGCAGGTGCGACAGTACAGCAGGGTGCCTTTGAACCAGGGAGCCGAAGTAAGGAGTCTTTGACATGGCCATACGTTTGGACAAGCTGCTGGTGGAGCGGGGGCTTGTACCGTCGCGCGAACGCGCACAGGGTATGATCCTGGCCGGCCGCGTCCTTGTTGGTGAGCAGAAGCTGACGAAGGCCGGTGCTGCCGTGGCAGAAGACGCGGCCATCCGCCTCCTTGGAAACGACCTGCCCTTTGTGAGCCGGGGTGGCCTCAAGCTGCAGGGTGCGCTCGACCTTTGGGCGATCACTCTGGAAGGCCGATGGTGCGTCGACATCGGTGCGTCCACCGGTGGCTTCACGGACTGCATGTTGCAGCGGGGCGCAGCCGGTGTCGTTGCGGTCGACACAGGGTATGGACAAATGGCCGTGCCTCTGCGGGATGATCCGCGGCTGCTCCTGCTGGAGCGCTGCAACGCCAGGCATCTCGCCGCCGGAGCCCTGCTCACCGAGGCGCACCGTCTGCAGGGCGAACGTGGCCCGGAGGAGCTTTCCTTCTTCGCAATGGACGTCGCCTTCATCTCTGCGACCCTGCTGCTGCCGGCGGTGATTGCGTCTATGGCGCCACCCGGGCAGCGTTGGCGCGGCGAAGCCGTCGTGCTGGTCAAGCCGCAGTTCGAGGCGGGTCGCGAGTGGATCGGCAAGGGAGGCATCGTGCGCGACCCGGAGGCGCACGCATTGAGCATCGCGCGGGTGCGGCAATCCGTGGAGTCACTGGGTGGAACAGGCATCGATGTGGCGGAATCACCCATCACCGGCACAGAAGGAAACCGTGAATTCCTGCTCCATGTGCTCTGGGAGTGACGGTGCAGAGTCGCCGGTCCAAGTAGACTGTGGATATGCCTCGCGTTGCGATCGTTTCCAAGCCCCAGAAGCCTGAGCTGGAGGGTATCCTTGCGGAGCTGCTGGCGTGGCTCGATGCCCATGGCTACGAGCCGGTTTTGGACAAGACCAGCGCTGCCTATCTGCACCAGCCCATCTTTACCGAGCGGGAAAAGCTGCCCCTGTCCAAGCCGGACCTGGTTATTGTGCTGGGTGGCGACGGTACGCTGCTCTCCGCCTCCCGCGCATTTGCTAAAACAGGAACACCCATTCTCAGCGTCAACCTGGGCTCCCTTGGGTTCCTGACTGAGGTGCCGCTCACCGAGCTGTACAACACGCTCGCCGGTTGGTGCGAAGGCTGCTGCGAGGTGGATGTTCGCGGCATGCTGCGCGTTGGCCTTTTGCGCAAAGGCAAGGTCGTGCAGCAGTGGGACGTCTTGAACGACGTTGTGCTGAGCAAGGGAACCATCGCGCGCATCGGCGAATTTGTGGTCGAGGTCGATGGCGACATGGTCGCGCGCTTTCGTGCGGACGGTGTCATCGTCTCCACGCCCACCGGATCGACGGCCTACAACCTTGCCGCGAACGGCCCCATCGTGATGCCAAGTGTGAATGCCACCATTGTCACACCCATCTGTCCCCACCTGCTCACCATCCGGCCCATCGTTGTGCCTGGGGACGTCGAGATCCGGCTACACGTGGAAGGCGCGGCGGACCAGACCTTCCTGACCATCGACGGCCAGGAAGCAGTGGAGCTGACCAAGGGAGACCAGATTCAGTGTCAGCGTTCGCCGTACACCGTGAACCTTGTGCGGCTGGGCCAGCACGGGTTGTTCAAGGTGCTGCGGTCCAAGCTCAAGTGGGGCCAGCGGTAGAGCGCTGCACTCCTTCTTACTCGCACGAAGCTGGTATGCTCCCGCTATGACCACCGTTGACGTGACCTACCATTTCATAGCGCCGCCGCGTGAGAGCTCCGTACTGGCGCTGGCCAGCCTGCGCGAGGTCTACGGCATTCGCCAGATGCATGTGGACGAACGTGCCAGGATGATTCGCATCGAGTACGACGCCACACGCCTTACCGACCAGATTCTGCGCCAGCTCCTGCGTCGCACCGGCCTGGAGCTCCAGGAGCAGCCGAAGGCCATTGTCCCCGACGAAGCCGTTCCGGACGAAGCCGTCCCTGCGGCCCTCCCCGCAGCGTAGCTCCTCTTGCCCCACAGGTCGTAAGTTGGTAGTCTGAACAAGTTGCAGATGGCGCTTCGAGCCCCTGTATGTTGTGCACCCGTAGCTCAGCTGGATAGAGCAATTGGCTACGAACCAATAGGTCGGAGGTTCGAATCCTTCCGGGTGCACCACTCCTTCTCCGGCGCGGTGCCGTTGAGACAAAGGAGTTCCAGAGTCAACATGCGCCCGTAGCTCAGCTGGATAGAGCAACTGGCTTCGAACCAGTTGGCCGGAGGTTCGAATCCTTCCGGGCGCACCAATGCTTCCGTTGAACTAAGTGACAGAGAAGGGAACGCGTCGCGCTCCCCTTCCTGTCTCACGTCTATTTGCTGGCAGCTACCGGTGCCGCCGGTCCAGAGGTGCGCGCCTTCAGGATGTCGTCCAGGTAATCCGTGGTGCCGTCCACTCGCTGCAGCGCTGGGTAGCGCTCGCCCTCGTGGTAGTTCAACGGCACTGTCAGAACATTATCCTGCTGCTGCACCACCAGCTGAATGGGCTCGCTTGCACCCTTGGCCCGTTGAATAGCAGCCCGCATCGCGTCCGGTGTAAACACCTTGCCATCGACGGCGAGCAACTTCTCTGCAGGCGACAGTTTCGCCTTGTCCGCCGGACCACCGTACCGCACATCAAGGATCGTTCCATCCGCACCCACGCGCACGCCAAGCGAGTACCAGGTGTTCAGCTTGCCGCTGCCGCGCCGGCTCTCCGTTTTGTTCAGCAGCGTTTCAGATGCATTTGCCTTGTCTGCATACACCAGCTTGTAGCCGCCCTGCGTAATGCCTTCCAGGTCTGCATGCGGATTGATCTTGCTGATACGGTCATGCAGAAAGGTGGCCCAGTCATACTTCACCACCTGGTTCAGGTCCGCGACAAGCTCCGGAAATTCATATCCAACGATGAGCGGACCCGTATTGCCACCCTTGCCAAGAAAGATGGCGACAAAATCATCCAGGGACTTCTTGTTGTCCGTCAGCTTGCGGATCGTCGTATCGGCATCGAGCCAAACAAGCTCACCCTCCTGGTAATAGTCCTGGCTTCGCCGCCAGTTTGCCCAGTCCTGGTTGCCCCCGCGGATCAGGCTGCCCGCAACAGCGGTATCTTCGGTCGGTCGCCACTCACGGCCGCTCTTATAGTCCAGCTGCGCCGCTGACATCGCCAGCAGGTCGCGATACTGTGCCGGAGATTTCAGCCCCGAGCGCGTTGCCAGCACATTGCCCCAGTACTGCGTCATGCCCTCATACACCCACATCAGGTCACCCTGCTGTGGCGTGGCAAAGTCGGGCTGATAGAGGCGTGCGGGACGGCGATACTTCCCGTTCCAGGAGTGCGTAAACTCGTGCGCCAGGAGGTCTGAATCACCCAGCTGGTGCTCATCGTCAGAGAAGGCTTTCTCCCCCACGCCGTTGTCAGAGGACTGGCCGTGCTCCAGTCCCTCGCCGCCCGCAACATCTGAAAGCGTCAGCAGAAAGTGGTAGTCGTTGTAGTGATGCGAGGCATAGTTCTTGTCGGCCTCGCGCACCAGGTTTGCAACCTCCGCCAGCACAGCCGGCCGAAGCTGCGCGTCCTTCGCATCATCCGCCGCAACGTCCAGGTAATGTGCCGGCCTGATGTCTGGAGCCAGCGTGTACTCATGAAAATACTTGCCGGCCAGCACCGGGGAGTCTTCCAGCTGCTCCACGGTTGTGACCGCATACTTTGTGGTGACCGCATCGGGCGGCGGCTGGTGCGCATCCTCATCGACGCCCATGCCACGTGGTGTCGGCACGGTACCAATGGGCTTCAACGCCGTTCCCGTACCCCAGCCCGCCGGCACCGTCACCGATGGCTGAATCTCGATGCTGGCGACCGGCACGTGTGCCGGATACATCATGACCGCCTCCCACTCCAGCACTGACATGTTCGTCGTCACGCGGTGGGAGTGGATGCTGTCCAAGTGCACATGCAGCGTCGTCACACCCGCCGGTACGGTGACGTGAAACTCTGCTAGAGCGACATCGTCGCGGCGCCACGGAATAACCTGCCCATTGGCCGTGAACACCACGCCCGTAATGTCAGCCAGCGGGCCACCCGGCGCATGTGTACCAGGGATCCACTGCGGCGTGATGAAGGTCGCGGGCCCCGGCTTTACCGGGAAGTCGATCTCCGCATGATAGAGGTGGCGTGCACCCTCGGTCAGATCGGCGGTGATCTGGATCGGGGAGTTCTTCTGACCGAAGCAAACAGCAGTCGTCGCGCATAGCAGCGCAGCGGCACAAATACGGTAAAGGGGAAGCGGCATCTACTTGGAATCCTTCTACAGCTTGGGGAATATTAAGAGGACGACGCATCCACGACGCGAAGTTTCACAAAACCAGCATAATCGTGCGTCCTGGTGGTTGTGGCTGTCTAGTCTTTCGACGTCCCGCGCGTCCAGTACGCCGCCGCTTTGATCCACTCGGGGTTGTGCCCCCGCGTATCCACCATGGTCCGGTACAGTTCACGGCTCACAGTCGCCTCCCCCGCGATCCACACGTACCCGTCGCCTTCCGGCAGCACCAGCCGCTCCACCGCCGCGCGCAGCGTCGTCGCATCGTTTGCAACGTCAAGCCCACCATAGAACCACTGCACCCGCGCGTCCGCCTGCGTCCAAAGTTCCTGCTCCTCCTCCGGCCCCGCGACCAGCGCCAGAACAAACACGGGCACACCAGCTCGCAAGCCCTCAAGCCTGCGTGCAATGGACGGCAGTGCGCACGCATCACCCACCAGCAGGTACCAATCGAAATCATCCGGGACCACGTTCGATCCCTTCGGGCCGCCAATCTCCAACGTGTCCCCCGCCTTCGCACCGCGTGCCCACGCTGCTGCCGGACCACTCTCATGCAGCGCAAACTCCAGTGTCAGCGTGCGCTTTTCTGCGTCCCACGCACGTGGCGTAAAGTCCCGCCTCGCCTGCGTGCCATCCTCACCTGCCGGCAGAAAGATCTTGATGTGGTCGTCAGCGGACGGACTGTCGAACCCCGCCAGCTCCGGCGAACGAAACACAATCCGCCGCATGTGCGGCGTCACGCACTCTGTCGCCTCCACGGTCAGCGTCCGGCGTACCACCTCCCGTCGCGATCGAATCGTTTCGTGCAATGCCATTTCTTCGCTCTTCCTTACAACACACATTGTTTATGGGACATAGATCCTGTACACCAGCAGGCACACCGCAATCCCGATTCCCACCACAACCAGCCCCGACGTACGCCGCTTGTAGAGGAACCACAGAATGCACAAGCCGGTAAGCGACACCAGGGTCAGCAGTACCGCTGATGCGTCGATGAGCCAACCCCATGCCTTGCCCGCGTCGTGACCCTTGTGCAGATCATTCAGGATGGCGACCGTTCCATTGCTGACCTCGGTCAGGGTGTAGGTGCCTGCAGGCCCGGCCGTTCCCACCTGCCGGTTCACAGTCACATCCGCACTGTAGCCCGGCGCCTTAAACGTAAACGCGACACCTGTGTCGTCGACGCGTACATCTTCCACCACGCCATGCACATGCTGCTGAGCCCGTACAGCAGAGACAATCGCCGCGGTATCCGGCTGGCCGCCAACAAGCTTCGCGTCCAATCTGGCGGAGATCTGGCGGGTGCGCACCGCGGACGAAAACCAGTCCGGATGGTTGAGCGTAAGTCCCGTCACGGCAAAGAACAGGATGATGCCGAAGCTCACCATCGACAGGTACAGGTGAAGCCAGCGAGCACTCCTGGTCGCCCAGATCCGCAGCCGCACACGCCGGCTCACCGGCGCTTTCGCAGCAACGAATTTATCGTTTCCGATAGTCAAGCGTGACGGCTCCCAGTTCCTTGGAACCTTCCAGCGTGGCCTGCTGCGGCGCCGCCCCTAGGTCAAGCTCATGCCGTTCCACGTCATACCCACCATGCTCGCGCGAGGCTTCCACGCAAATGGTGTACTTGCCCGCCTTTACCGGCTTGCCCTCATTGTCCTTGCCATCCCACTTCAGCGTGTATTTCCCGGGTGGCCTGGTGGCAGATGTCACGGTGCGTGAGATGTCGTTGCCCTCGGCCAGGTGGCGGAACTGGTCGTCGCGATACCACTGCTTCAGCTCCGGCAGCCAACGTGGATTCTGCGTCCACAGGGCCAGCGTGCGCACGGGAAAGTGATCGGAATCCTCAACCCACACGGCGACGTAGGGCCGCCGGTAGCGTGCATCGGCAATGCGCGGCAGTTCCAGGCCAATGTTGAGCTCGTACGCGGGATTCCACATGCCCGCAGTGGGTGCGCTGGCTGCACGCGCCGGCATGTACAAGACGGGCTGCAAACCGGCGGGGGCAGGGAATCCGGAGCTGCGGACTTCCTCTCCATCTGCGAGCACCAGCAGGTATTGCACACCAGGCGTAGCCGCCGCCAGGGCACGGCTTTGCTCTACCGGCAACACTGCAAACGCGGTCGCCAGTGCACCCGCCGTTTCCGCATCGCGCGCCACAACCGTGGACGATGCAACATGCGACAGAGGCAGGGCAGTGCGCGGATCAATCAGGTGCGAGTAAGCGGGCTGCTTGTGCGCCAGCGCTCCGGCCACGTCAAAGCCGCGCCGGTACGCTCCGCTGGTCGCCACCGCGGCGTCACGCACCACAACATGCCGCACTGCCGCATCGTTTTCCGTGGCGGCACGCGGGTCTGCCACGGCAATCACCTGCGTCAGGTTGCCACGCACCACAATGTCGCCGCCCACGTTCAGCATCACGCCGCTGGCACCCGCTCGCAGGGCAGCTTCCGCCGCGCGCTGGGTGATCGTGCTCTTGGTAAACGTCGCAAACGCGAGCGGCACATCCGTCAGCCGCGTTGCCGTTCCACGCGCTTTGTCCAGCGACCAGTGCGGCTGTTGCATTGCTTCCACGGCCACGGCGATCTCGCGGCCCGTCGGCGTGCGTCCCTGTGCGGTGCTGGCCTGCCACAGGCGCGTCGCTGCCTCAACAGACGCATCCAGCGCGCCGCCCGTGCGCTCACGCCACTCGTCGAACGCGGCAAGCACGCCGAAAAGTTCCGCCGACACCGCCACTGGCTGCATCCTTGACGCGGCCCAAAGTGAGGCCTCGCTGTCAGGCCGCCATGTGCTCAGTATCGCCTCGTCGCGGTCGATGGACCGCAACGCTGCGTCCTCCGCAGCGGCCGCGCTGCCGGCGTCGGCTGCACGCACGGTGAGCTCAAGAGACGTGCCCATCACGTGCTCGTGGTGAGACGTCCAGCGCACGTCGCCCGCTCCGTCCAACGCGATGCCAGGGCCTTGAGCAACGGCTGCGGCAGCCAGGGAAACGCACGCCAATGCGGTAAATGCAGAAGTACGGGAGCTCATCAGTCGTGCTGTCCTTTCGGTGCTGTTGCGGAGGGCGCGGGCGCAGGGTTACCAGAACCGCCGGCAGGCATAGAAGCAAACATGGCCTCCACCTCCGCCCTGTCCAGAAAGCCGTCATGGTTCGCATCTGCCTGCGCAAAACGCGCCTTCAGACCGTCGGGAACCTCGTCGGCCGTCAGCTTTCCGTCTTGATTGGTGTCCCACTCTTCCATCAGGTGGTCCGCGCGCTCGGCCGGTGTCTGCTGGCGTACGCGCATCTCCTGCTGTTCCACAATGCCGTCCCCGTTCACATCCAGCGCCATCAGTTCCGCTGTGGCAGCCGCGATCTCTTCGGCAGAGATCACACCGTCGTGGTTTGCATCCAGCGCATTCAGCAGCGGATCGAGCCGCATATTCATTCCAGCCTTACCGGGCACCACGCGCGCTCCCGTAGCCCGGCCGTTGTGCTGTGCCATGGCGCGGATCTCGTCTGCCGTCAGCTTGCCGTCATGGTTCGTATCCCCTCGTGTGAACATCGCCTGCATGCGTGCAGGCAGCTCGTCCGGTGTCAGAGCGCCGTCGCCGTTCTTGTCGAACTGCATCATCTGCGTCACCAACTGGTCCGGCGACGCACCCGACTCCTGCCGTGCCGGCTCGAACTCATCGAACGTCAATTCGCCATCGCCGTTTACATCCAGCGTCCGCAATGACGTGGGCGCGGCCCGCAGTTCCGCCGCAGACAGTCTGCCATCGTGATCCAGGTCTAGTGCAATCAGTACAGGGCGTGGCCGCTCCCGCCGCTCCTGCGCCACACTCTTCGCACCCGCACCTACTGCAATCGAAGCACACACGCACACGACGGACAGCAATCCCCGCAACGACCTGACCTCCAACTCGGACCGAACCTGTCGTAGTTATACATGCAGCAGCGAAATCGACCTATAGCGTTGGAACGGCTGACGCAGCGGCAAGTCGGTGATCGCCTCCGCCCGCGCCCACGCCGGTCCCACCAAGCTGCCGCGCCCGCACCAGCTGTGCACGCAGGCGCTCCGCAGCCTCCGGGTAGGGAAGACCTCCGCCGCGCACGTTTGAGATGCAGTTGCGCTCCGCGTCCGTCCGCCCCACCTGCGGCTGCCACGTCACGTACACGCCCATGGAATCCGGTGAGCTCAAGCCCGGCCGCTCGCCGATCAGCACAACGCATGCCTCGGCCTGCAGCAATCCACCAATCTCATCACCCAAGGCAACACGGCCGTTGTGCACCACGCACACCGGTGTCCCGCTCAGGTCCTCGCCCGACATGCACTGCAGCAACGCGTCCAGAAACGGCAGCGCATGCCGCTCCACCGCCGTCGCAGACAGGCCATCCGCAATCACAACACTGATGCCGTGGCGAGTTGGCTGTCCAAGCTTCTTGAGCTGCTCAACCGCCGTCAAACTCAGCCGCCGACCCAGGTCAGGCCGCTGCAGGTACGTGCACCGGTCTTTCTCCCACCCGTCCACACAAGCCGCACTCTGCAGCGACACTGCCGCCCATCGCCGGTCGCGCAAACCATCCAGCAATGGCCCTGCATTCAGGTGCGCATGCACCGCATCGCGCGCCGCGGCGTGGTCCAGCTGGAAGGCGAGCTCATCCCGCGTCCGAATCGAGTCGCCGGTGCGGCCCAGCGCAACCCGTGCCGCCGTCAGGCTCCGGACGTTGTCGAGCGTCTCAACCGGCGGGAGGAGGTCATCCATGCAGTGCCGCCTGCGAACATCCGAGAGCCGCCGGCACAGACGACCTTAGCCGCGCAAAATCCTCGCCCGCCAGCCAGGCCTCGAACTCCGGGGCAGGCCGCAGCCCCAGCAGCCGCCGCACGTACAACGCGTCATGAAACGACGTGCTCTGGTAGCCCAGCATAATGTCGTCCGCACCCGGCACACCCATAATGTAGTTCACACCGGCCGCTCCCAGCAGCGTCAGCAGCGCGTCCATGTCGTCGCTGTCGGCCTCGGCATGGTTGGTGTAGCACACGTCGCAGCCCATGGGCAGTCCCAGCAACTTTCCACAAAAATGGTCCTCCAACCCCGCACGCGTAATCTGCTTGCCGTCGTATAAGTACTCCGGCCCGATAAAGCCGACAACCGTATTGACCAGCATGGGATCGTAGCGCCGCGCCACCGCATAGGCACGCGCCTCCAGTGTCTGCTGGTCCACGCCGTGGTGCGCATTGGCCGACAGCGCGCTGCCCTGGCCGGTTTCAAAATAGAAAACATTCCGTGTGTCGGCACGGCAAAGCTCGCGCGCCATGGCACACGCCTCATCCAGCAGCCCGAGCGAAATCCCAAACGACCGGTTCGCACCTTCCGTCCCCGCGATCGATTGAAACAGCAGATCCAGAGGAGCTCCCCTGCGCATCGCTTCCATCTGCGTAGTGACATGTGCCAGCACACATCCCTGTGTGGGGATGGCATAGCGCACGCGAATGTCATCGATCATGCGCAGCAGGGTCGTCACCACCTCCGCGTCATCCGTCACCGGGTTAATGCCGATCACCGCGTCCCCCGACCCCAGCAGTAGCCCATCGATCATCGCAGCGGCAATCCCGCGCGGATCGTCCGTCGGGTGATTCGGCTGCAGCCGCGTGCTGAGCCGACCTGGCAAACCAACCGTCGTGCGAAAGCGTGTCAACACGCGCACCTTGCGTGCCACCGCGATCAGGTCCTGTACCCGCATCAGCTTGGACACGGCCGCCAGCATCTCCGGCATCAGACCCGGCGCCAGCGACCCGATCACCTCACCCGTGGCACCGTCCGACAGGAGCCAGTCGCGAAACTCCCCAATCGTCAGGCCGGCCACCGGCGCCAGCGCTGCCCGGTCCTGCCCGTCCACGATCAGCCGCGTCACGTCGTCGGCTTCATACGGAATGACAAGCTCTTCCTGAAAGACCTCGAGTGGCAGCTCTGCCAGGGTCATCCTGGCTAGTACGCGTTCTCTGGAGTCAGCCGCCGCGATGCCCGCCAGCTCATCGCCAGACCGCGGTGCCGATGCGCACGCAAGCAGTGTCTTCATGTCACGGAACGCATGCGTTACGCCGTGCAGGGTGATGGTGTGGGCGGCCATCCGCTCTCTTGCCTCAACGCACATGTTAACCTTCTTCGCACTAGACGACCGCGGAAAACGGCCATACCATCAAGGCGCGCGTACATCCCAAGCGGCTGGCGCTGCAATCACACTCTGTACGCTGAGGTGTTGTGCATGGCTCGCCCCTACTGGTCTGGCTCCATTCAAATTTCGCTGGTCTCGTTTGCTGTTAAATTCTTCGTCGCAACCGAGTACAAAAGCGAGATCCGCTTCCATCAGATCAGCCGTTCCACCGGCGAACGTGTCCGCCACCAGAAGGTGCTGCAGTCCACTGTCGACAACGCCTCCGCGCCGGCAGATGAGGTCGAGGATGCACCCGCGGCTGCGCCATCGGTTGAGAAGAACGACATCGTGAAGGGCTACGAGTACACCAAGGGCCAGTACGTCATGATTGAGCCCAGCGAAATCGCTAACCTGCGCGTCCCCTCCAAGCACTCGGTGGCCATCGAGCAGTTTGTGGATGAGAGTGACATCGACCCCTCGTATTTCGAAAAACCCTACTTCGTCACGCCCGACGGCGATACGCAGGCCGAAGCCTTTGCGGTCGTACGCACCGCACTGCGCAAGGAGAAGAAAGTCGGCATCGGCAAGATCGCTTTCGCTGGCCGTGAACATGTCGTCGCCATCGCCCCGAACGACGACGATGAGCACCCTGGCATGATGGCCTTCACACTCCGCTACAGCGCCGAGCTGCGCAAGCCCATGGAATACTTCGGCGACCTCAAGCCAGTCGCAATCGACGACGACCAGCTCGACCTGGCGGAACAGCTCATCAAGCGCAAGTCCGGCAAGTTCGATCCGTCAAAATACAAGGATGGGTACGAGGTAGCTCTGCGCGAGCTGGTCGACGCCAAGGTAAACCACCAGCCCATCCCCCAGGACGAGCCCGCCCCCAAGCGCGCCAAGGTCATTAACCTGATGGACGCACTTCGCAGCAGCCTCGCCGCAAAAGCTGCAAACGAAGCGGATGAGACGCCGGAAGAAGCACCCGTTCCCAAGAAAGCTGCAAAGAGCGAGAAGAAAGCGGATGCACGGCCTGGCCCAACCCTGGTGGCGACGACCAAGAAGGCAACCACTGCCAAATCAGAAGCTAAAGTGTCCAAGCCTGCGGCTCCCCGACGCAAGTCTGCTTAAACAGCAATGGCGACGCGCAGAGCCGCAACCACCGGCAAACAGACGGCACGCGCAAAGCGCGAGGTGGAACTAACCGCCAGCGCAGGCGACGAGGTCGACGAGCAACTGGCGCGCTACCGGTCTATGCGCGACTTCAAGGTCACTGCGGAGCCAAGCGGCGATACCAAGCCGACGCCGTCCGACCTGCCCTTCGTGATTCAGAAACACGCAGCCACCCGCTTGCACTACGACTTCCGCCTCGGTTGGCACGGCGTGCTCAAGAGCTGGGCGTGCGCCAAGGGCCCCAGCTACAACGTGCACGACAAGCGCCTGGCCGTTGAGGTGGAAGATCATCCCATGGAGTACGGCGGCTTTGAGGGCATCATTCCGCGCGGCCAGTACGGCGGCGGCACCGTCATGGTCTGGGACCAGGGCACGTGGACACCGCACGTTGACGTAGACGAGGGCCTGCGCAAGGGAAATCTGAAGTTCGCCCTGAACGGCACCAAGATGCACGGCAACTGGGCGCTTGTACGCATGGGTGGCAAGGCCGCACATGAGGGTAAGCCCAACTGGCTGCTCATCAAGGGACACGACGACGTAGAGCGTCCAGATGGTGCCCCCGCCATCACGGAGGAGGCACCGGACTCCGCTGTTACCGGCCGCTCGCTGGAGCAGATCGCACAGGCGGAAACCCACGTCTGGAACTCAAAGGAAACAGCCGGCACCGGACAGGCCTGGTATCGCCAGCGCGCGCACGATGCCGACGCGGTGGCACGTCCGCAGAACCCAGCACCCACGGCGGCCAGAAAATCCACCCCCGCAAACGCGAAGAAGTCCGCAAGCAAACCGGCACCCCGGGCGGCACAGGACCCGCTCATCACGGCGTTGCCGAAAGAGAAGCTGCCCGACTTCATCAAGCCGCAGCTTGCCAGCGAAGGTGAAACGCCCGCCGGCACCTCCTGGGTGCACGAACTCAAGCTGGACGGCTACCGTGTGCAGGCCCGCAAGCATGGCAGCACCGTCCAACTGCTCACGCGCACGGGCCTCGACTGGACCCATCGCATGAAACCGGTGGCCGAAGCTCTGAAGCAGATAGCGGCAGACACGGCTCTCCTGGATGGGGAAGTGGTCGTACTTGACGACACCGGCGTCTCCTCCTTTGCGCGGCTGCAGGCCTCGTTTGAAAAAGGCGAAAACCACCCCATGACCTACTTCGCCTTTGACCTGCTCCACCTCGACGGTCACAGCACGCGCGACCTGCCACTGCTCGAACGCAAGCGCCTCCTGCACGACCTGCTTCCTGCCGACGGCCTCAGCAGCTCCACGGGCGAGGTCCGCTTTGGCGAGCACCTACAGGGCGATGGCGAAGCCATCTTCCACCAGGCCTGTGCCTTGCACGCGGAAGGCATCATCTCCAAAAAGACCGACGGGAAGTACACCTCCGGTCGAGGCCACGCCTGGGTCAAATCCAAATGCCTGCACGAGCAGGAGTTCGTCGTCGGCGGCTTCACCGACCTCTCGAACGGCACGCGTGGCATTGGCGCGCTGCTGCTGGGCTACTACGACGACAAGGGCTCGCTGATCTACGCGGGGCGCACCGGCACCGGCTTTAACGCCCGCATTCACAGCATGTTACGCGACAAACTTGAAGCTTTGGAACAGAACACGTGTGCCTTCGGAAAAATCCCCAATGAGGCAAAGCGTGGCGCACACTGGGTGCAGCCGCAAACCGTTGTGCAGGTCCGCTTCGCCACGTGGACCGGAGAAAACCAGCTACGCCAGGCCGCCTATCTGGGTCTGCGTGAAGATAAGCCGGCGCGCGACGTACGCAAAGAAAGTGCAGCACCCACGCCGAAGCGCGCAAAGAACGCGCCAGCCACAACAAAGGCGCCTGCTCCTGAAAGTAGTAAGCACGCCGGAAAGCCCCCGGAAACGAAGATTGCTCCGGCAACCCTACCCGCAGCGCTGCCAGTGCCCAACATTCGTCTCACCCATCCGCTCAAAGTCGTTGATGTGGAATCTGGCGTTACTAAGCAGCAGCTCGCGGCATATCTGTGGGCCGTCTCCGCGCAGATGCTTCCTCACATTGCAGATCGCCCGCTGTCGCTCGTCCGCTGCCCGGACGGCAGTGCCAAGCCGTGCTTCTACCAGAAGCACGTCAATCACATGCTGCCTGCGGGCGTCGGCAGCGTCATGGTGTCAGACAAGAAGGGCGGTACGCCCGAGCCTTACATCACGCTGAACACGGCGGAGTCGCTTGCCGGCCTGGCGCAGATGAGTGTGCTCGAGATCCATCCGTGGGGCTCCACCAACAACAACCTGGAGCACCCAGACCGCATCGTCATCGACCTCGATCCGGATGAGTCCCTCCCATGGTCCCAGGTCGCTGAAAGCGCGCTCGACGTCCGCTCACGGCTGAAAAAACTGGGCATCGAGAGCTTCGTCAAAACCACCGGCGGAAAGGGTCTGCACATCGTCTTTCCGCTTGTGCCGCAGTATGACTTTGCCACCATCAAAGCGTGGGCGCACGGCTTCGCCACCGCCATGGAGAAAGACAATCCGCGCCTGTACCTCAGCAAGATGACGAAGGCCGCACGCGTCGGCAAAATCTACGTGGACTACCTCCGCAACGAGCGCGGCGCCACCGCCGTCGCACCATTCTCCATGCGCTCCCGGCCCGGTCTGCCGGTCTCCGTCACGCTGGATTGGAAGGAGCTTGCCGACCCCGCACGCCCCACATACCGCATCGACAACTTTCAGTCTGAATGGCAGGATCGCCTCCAGCGCGATCCCTGGAAGAAGATGAAAACCCTGCAGCAGGAGCTGTCGCGCGACGTGGTGGAACGCTACGCCGGCAAAGGAAAATAGAAAGCCTCCCGAGCCCAAAGAGCCGGCGCGGGAGGCTTTTCATCGTTGCCTCAACTTCGAAACAGCCTCGTTACTTCTGAACACCAAAGCTGAACACCGTCTCCGACTTCATCGTCTGCCCCGGCTTCAGCAGGGTCGACGGAAAGCTCGGATGGTTGGGCGAGTCCGGGAAATGCTGCGTCTCAAAACACATGCCCGACCGGAACGGATAGCTCTGCCCACTGGTGCCGGTCAGCGTTCCGTCCAGAAAGTTGCCGGTATAAAACTGCACACCGGGCTGGGTAGTCTTCACCGTCAGTGTGCGGCCCGTTCCGGGGTCTACAGCTTTCGCTGCAAGCTTCATCTGCCCGTCCGGACCATTCAGCACCCAGTTGTGGTCGTAGCCCTTGGCAATTTTCAGTTGCTCGTTGTCAGCGTCAATGCGTTCGCCGATCACGTGCGGCGTCCGGAAATCAAACGGCGTGCCGGCGACGGCAGGCAGATCACCCGTGGGGATCAGTACGCTGTCCACGGGCGTGTAGTGGTCTGCATTGATCATCACCGTCTCGCCAAGAATGGTGCCCACACCCTCACCAGCCAGGTTGAAGTATGCGTGATTCGTCAGGTTGGTCACCGTGGGCGCGGTCGTCGTTGCACTGTACTGAATGTGAAGGTCCTCGCCGTGCAGCGTATAAGTCACGTGCGCAGTCAACTGGCCGGGAAAGCCCTGGTCGCCGTCGGGCGACACCAGCGTCATCTCCACGCCGTCCTTCACCATCTTGGCGTCCCACACCTTGCTGTCAAAGCCCACCAGCCCGCCGTGCAGTGACTGGCCGTTGTTATTCACCGGCACCTGGTACTGCTTTCCATCAATGGTGAACTGCCCCTTGGCGAGCCGGTTGCCATAACGGCCCACAACGGCGCCAAAGTAAGTACTCTTGTCCGCAAGATATCCAGCCATGTCCGGGTGCCCCAGCACCACGTCGGCTCGCTTGCCATTCTTGTCCGGCGCCACCACGCTCATAAGCCGCGCGCCGTAGGTAATCACCTTCACCTCAATGGCTGCGTCCTTCAGCGTGTACACCTCAACCGCCTTGCCGTCTGGCATGGTGCCGAACGGCGCTTTCGTTACTTCGGCCTGCATCGTCATCGCAATCAGTCCCGCTGCCAGCATGGCTTGCTTCATCATTGTCGGTTCGTTCCTCGGTGGCTCCGTGGTTGGAGCAACGCCGAAGTATACCGCGCTCGGCGAACACCCGGCTCGCTCACTCGTCGTATACTACGGATAGTTCTTTTGCAGGGCCATTGAGCACTGCGAAGCTGCTCCTTACGGAGCGACCGAACCCAGGTTTGGGGGCGTCACGGCTTCGACGGGATTGCTAGTGGCAGAGAGGCATGCCGGGGAGGGAACACCCGTAATCGCTCCCAAAACTATAAGTGCCGAACCTCAGTTCGCTCTTGCTGCTTAATTAAAACCTAAGTAGCCGTCTTCAGTCTGGCTTCGCCCACGGGCTGGCTGCGGACGTCGCACAGTGGGATGGTCCAAGGTGCCCTGCTCGAGCGCCAAGGATGACATCGATCGAGCTGGTGGCGCGCGTTTCTTTGCCCGTTCGTAGCGCGCGCTACGAGACAAATTGAACATTGGGAAAAGCATGAACGCTCTCTGTTTACAGTAGTTTCGGACGTGGGTTCAACTCCCACCGCCTCCACCATCTCTAGCAAATAGCAGAACGGCACAGACCCAAGCGGTCTGTGCCGTTCTGCCGTTTGCATCTCCTTAAGCTGGATCTGTTCGCCAAAGCTAGGCTGCTGCCCACGTCTCTTCGCGCAGAACTTCGGCATACGCAGGCTGTGTCAGGAAGTCCGCAAACCTCTCTGACGCGATCAGCAAACGCATCAGCCCAGCAGCACGCTCATACGCGGCATACCGCTTCGCATCCACACGCGACTTCGCCGCCGCCAGTTCCTCCGCAATCGCCGTTTCCACCAGCTCCGCTGTAACCGGCCTGCCGTCCGCCAGCACCGCACCATGGTGCACCCACTGCCACAGCTGCGCGCGGCTGATCTCCGCCGTCGCCGCGTCCTCCATCAGGTTGAAAAGCGGCACGCACCCGATGCCACGCAGCCACGCCTCCACATAGCCCAACCCCACAGCCACGTTCTGCCGCAGCCCAGCTTCGGTGATTGAACCCTCTGGCACGCTTAGCAGGTCCTCCGCTGTCGCGTAGTAGCCGTCCAGCTTCTTCGCAATCTGGTTCGGTCCTGGCATGATCCGGTCAAACACCTCCATGGCCACCGGCACCAACCCGGGATGCGCCACCCACGTGCCATCGTGCCCGTCCGCTGCCTCGCGCTCCTTGTCGGCGCGCACCTGCGCCAGAGCGCGCTCGTTCGCCTCGGGGTCGCTTTTAATAGGGATGAACGCACTCATCCCACCCATCGCATGGATCTCGCGGTGGTGGCATGTCTTCACGGCGAGCCTGCTGTACGACCGCATGAAGTGCGTCGTCATCGTTACTTGCGCACGGTCCGGCAGCAGCACGCTCGTATCCGCAGCCAGCTTTTTGATGAACGAGAAGATGTAATCCCAACGCCCACAATTCAATCCAGCTGAATGCTCACGTAGCTCATAAAGAATCTCGTCCATCTCAAAGGTGGCTAGGATTGTTTCAATCAGCACGGTCGCTCGAATGGATCCCCGCGGCACACCAAGCGCGTCCTGCGCGTAGACAAAGATGTCGTTCCACAGCCGGGCTTCCAGGTGTGACTCGATCTTGGGCAGGTAGAAGTACGGCCCGCTCCCGCGCCGCAGCAGCTCCTTCGCATTGTGAAAAAAGTAGAGAGCAAAATCGAAGATCGATCCCGACACCGGCGAGCCGTCCACCAGCATGTGCGCCTCGTCCAGGTGCCAGCCTCGGGCACGCACAAACAGCACAGCCGTCTCCGGGTTCAGCGCATATGCCCTGCCGGTCTTCGGGTCGGTGTAGGAGATTGTTCGCCGCACCGCATCGCGCAGGTTTACCTGGCCCTCCAGCAGGTTCGCCCACATGGGAGTCGTGCTGTCCTCGAAATCCGCCATAAATACGCGGGCACCGCTGTTCAGCGCGTTGATCACCATCTTGCGCTCCACCGGTCCGGTAATCTCCACGCGGCGGTCCAGCAGGTCAGCTGGAATGGGAGCACACCGCCACGCGCCGCCACGCACTTGGGCGGTTTCAGCAAGAAAATTCGGCCGCTCCCCCGCGTCAATCCGGCCCTGGCGAGCCTCACGCGCCGCGAGCAGCTCCAATCGCTTCGGTCCAAAACGGCGCTGCAGGTCGGCAACAAACGCGACAGCATCGGCCGAAAGGATCTGATCGCCGGCTCCCAAAGCTGGTGCCAGAAATTTCACTCCGCTCACTCCGCTCGCTTCGCTCATCCCGGTAAGTGCCCCTTCGCAAACGCCACCGACGCGCTTCCCGCGTGCTCAAACTCGGCCATCACCGAAGAATCGTTCATCGCCCAGGTCACGCCCGTCCAACTGCCAGTTGTGACAAACTGGCCGGCGTGCAGACCGTGTGTGCGCGCCGCTCCCTCGTTCGCCAGGTACACCAGAAAGCGCAGCAGATCCGTACCCCCAGGATTGGACCCCGTCTTCTCCACGCGCACCGCACCGTCAACGATCAGCGCCACCTTCTCCGCCGCCCATTCAATCGTCTGCCAGTCCGCGATGGCAGGCCCAGCCACGAATCCGCCATGGATCTGCATGTCCGCAAACGATGCCGGTCGCGACACCTTGGTCGTGTCCGCAAAGGCAGACTCGATGATCTCGATGGCCGGGTGGCACGACGCGATGGCCGCTATTACCTCGTCCAGCGTGTAAGCCGCACCGCGCGGCGGCAGGTCCTTGCCCAGCAGGAACGCGATCTCGCACTCCACGCCATTCAACCGGTACATGGGTCCCTCAAAGGTCGATCCGTTCTGGCCGATCCAGGCGGCCGGCATGGGCGCAAAAAACGGCTCGGCATCCGCGCCCCGCGCGCCAATCTTCCAGCCGCCCACCGCGCCATACGCCCTCGCCATCACGTCCTGCACCAAGAATGCCTCGTTCTCGTCCACCGGCTGCAGGTCTGCCGGCAGGTCGGCGATGGCGACCCCTGTGCGGCGCGCGTTCAGCAGTGCATCGGCGGTTTTGTACAGCACGGATTCGCGCGCTCCCGTAATTTCAGTCATGTTGATCTCCTTCAACGGCTTCATCAGTCTGGCGTAACCGTCAGCCTTCCACAAGCATCGCATCCCTGCAGACGTTCCGTGCGATGGTGCAAACCGATACGCTTCCGCGGCACGTCTATACAGCAGGGCCGCCACAAGCTGCCGCTTCAGCGCGACAGCCCACGTACCATGACAGGGAAGAGGACCATATGCAAAACGACACCCCAGAGTTCCTGTCGTCAGAGATCACGCCCAAAGAGAAGTTTCTGAATCGGCGAAACCTCATCTTCGGCGGCCTGGCCGCGGCTGGCCTGGCCTACGAGGCTCACAAGCGCCTGCCGCCCATCGGCATGCCCAGCGTCGCCTATGCCTCATCCAGGCTTGACGCCCAGTCGGGCCCGTTCTCCCTCGCCGGCGCAACCGTCACACCCAAGGCCAAGGCCATTACCTACAACAACTTCTACGAGTTCGGCACCGACAAGCGAGACCCGTCGCAAAACGCGCACACGCTGCAGACGCGGCCCTGGACGGTGAGCCTGGAAGGCCTCTGCTCCAATCCCAAGACCGTCGATGTCGACCAGCTGATGCACTACCGCCCCCTGCAGGACCGCACCTACCGCTTCCGCTGCGTCGAGGCTTGGAGCATGGTCGTGCCGTGGGTCGGCTACCCCCTGGCAGAACTGATCAAGTTCGCCAACCCCCTGTCCAGCGCAAAGTATGTGGAGTTCATCAGCTTCTTCGATCACAAACAGATGCCGGAAGCGCCCGCCTCAATCCAGTGGCCCTATCGCGAAGGCCTGCGCATGGACGAAGCCATGAACCCGCTGACCCTGCTGACCTTTGGCAGCTACGGCGAGACGCTCGAGAACCAGGAGGGCGCGCCCGTCCGCGTCATCGTTCCCTGGAAATACGGCTTCAAGTCCGCCAAATCCATTGTGAAAATCCGCTTCGTCGCAGACCAGCCGGAAACCACCTGGAACGACCTCGCTGCCGATGAGTACGGCTTCTACTCCAACGTGAACCCCAGCCACGATCATCCCCGGTGGAGCCAGGCGCACGAGCGATTTATCGGTGCCAGTACATTTCCGCAGACCATTCCGACTCTGCCGTTTAATGGCTATGCCGACCAGGTCGCCGGCATGTACAAAGGGATGGACCTGAACAAGTATTTCTAAGCCGCAGGAGAACGTCCGCAACACCATGAACAGCCGAGTCCTCCAGAGTCTCAAGGTTGTCGTCTTCGCGGCGTGCCTTGTGCCGTTGTACCTGCTCGTTCACCGCTTCCGCACCGACAACCTCGGCAGCGATCCGGTCGCGACGATCACCCACTTCACCGGCGACTGGGCAGTCTATCTTCTGCTCGGCGGCCTTGCCATCACGCCCGTGCGGCGGCTCTCTCCAAAGCTTGGCTGGCTGGTGCGCTTTCGCCGCATGATTGGCCTGTACGCCTTCTTATATGCCACGCTCCACCTGCTCACCTACGTCTTCCTCTTCTCCGGGTTCGATTTGCCGGGTGCATGGGACAACGTCAAGGCTCACCAGTTCGCCGCAATTGCTCAGAAGTTCCGCGATGTGTGGCCCACCATGCTCGACGACCTGAAGAAGCGGACGTTCATCCAGATTGGCCTGCTGGCGTACTTTACCTTGTTGTTGCTCGCCCTTACGTCGCCGCAGTGGGTCATGCGCAGGATGGGCGGCAAGTCGTGGGCAACGCTGCACCGCGTTGTCTACGGCGCAACCTTCCTCGCACTTCTGCACTACAGCCTGTCGGTCAAGAAAGGGAACTCCGGCCCCTTCCGCGACATGATGATCCTGTTTGCCCTACTGGCGGCGCGTCCCCTGTGGCAGTGGTTCGACAAGCGGCGCAGGGCCGCCATGCCGCAGCCGGCACTCCGGGTCTGAACTCAGAACATCGACCGCGTAATCGCGATCTCCTGCGGCTCCTTCGCTGCGGCAAGCACGTAATACTCCGTATCTCCGTACCTATCCCAGAACGGCTGCACCTTGTCGAGCACCGGCAGTTGCGACGTGTGCTCCCGGAACGCAGCCTCTTTGATACCTCGCACCGCTGACACATCCAGTCGCACGGACCACGGTGACGGCAGTTGCGGTTCGCGATCGGGCAGCATGAAGTCCGTACTCTGCAGGTACAGCCGGTCCGCCTGCCACGGCTCCAGGCCCTGCTCCGGGTACCGCTTTGCGCGTGCCGCCCAGTGGAAGGCCGCACTGGTAATTGCGCTCACCATCATGTGGTCCGCATGCACGTTCAGCGATCCATCCATCGAGAACGTCAGCACAATCTGTGGCCTGAAGGTACGCATTCGCCGAACTATCTTCTCCGCGGCCTCGCTCACGTTGACGAACTCCAGCTTGCCGTCCTGATAATCCAGCAGTTCATGGTGTGCCACGCCCAGCACAGCGCAGCTTCGTGCAAACTCCTCGCGCCGCATCGCTCCCAGGTTGTCGCCATCGGCGGAGTTGCCGCGATTGGTTGCAGCCTGTCCATCCGTCAGACAAACAACGCTCACCTCATACCCGGCACGCACGGCCAACGCCAGCGCTCCACCAAAGGCAAAGCACTCATCATCCGGGTGGGCCACCACACACATCAGTCTTCCAGGCAATCGTCAAACTCCTTTACAGCTTGCTCTTCCAGCATCGCTTCTTCTTGAAGTTCCTGCTGGTGCTCTGCAGCCAGCGCACGTGCAAGCGCAGCCGCTCCATAAAACTTTGCCACCGGCGCAAACGACCGTCGATGCAGACCGCAAGGTCCATGCTTCTCCAGCGCCGCACGGTGCTCCGGCGTCGCGTATCCCTTGTGCGACGCCAGCCCATACTGCGGATGCACCCTATCCAGATCGCGCATCATGCCATCCCGATACACCTTCGCCACCACCGATGCCGCCGCGATCGAAACAGACAGGGAATCGCCGTAGATCAACTTCGTCTGCGCACACCCATGGTCAATGCGCAGCGCATCGATCAGCAGGTGGTCCGGCGTTGTTCCCAGTGCCTCCACCGCCAGCCGCATGGCCAGCCGTGACGCCTGGTAGATGTTGATCGTATCGATCCCAGCAGCGTCTACCTCCGCCACCGCGCATGCCACCGCGACCTTCCGGATCTCCCGGTCCAGCGTCTCCCGTTCGTCGCGTGTCAACTGCTTGCTGTCGCGCAGGCCAAGCCGCTGCAAGCGCGTCGTTCGCAGCGGCAAGATCACCGCGCCGGCTACAACAGGTCCAAACAGGGCACCGCGGCCCACCTCGTCCACACCCGCAATCACCTGAAATCCCTTGTACCGCAGCGCCTCTTCCGGAGCGTCGCTGCACACCGCCTCGCGCAGCATCTGCTCCTTCGTCCGTCCGGCCGGAATCAGGGGACGCTTGCGTCGCATCTCCGGGGGCACTTTCGTAACTGCCGGCTTGGGTACTTGTTGTGCGCGTTTACTCACTACTTCAGCAGTGTACCGTCCCGTAAGGTAGGCTATGTCCTACACGGCAACTCACTTCTGCATATGTTCGGGGAACTCCCATGCGTCCTCTGCTTTCTGCCTTGATTCTTTCCTGCTGTATCTGGCCTCCGTTGCAGGCACAGTCCAATCCGCCGCCGGCAGAAAGCCAGCCCGCACCTCAGTCCACAGCGGCGCCGTCCTCAGGTACTGAGCCAACCATTGCTGACCAGCAGAAAGCGCCAGAGCCACAGCCAAAGGCAGCGGAAGGGAACAGCGTGGTCCAAGATCAGCCGGCCGCTGGCGCCGCTGTTGCCACGCTCGGCGCCGACGGCAAGCGCATTGAGCCCCCACCCTGTGCGCGCAAGGACAAGGAATGCGCCAGAAAGCGCAAGTCTCTCCTGCACCGCAAAGACATCGGCATGAAGGTTGCGAACGGTACTCTCACCGTTGACGGCTGGACCAGCAAGGCACACCTCAACTACGACATCCACGACGTCAAGTTTCTCTATGTCTCCATCCCCGGCACTGGCACCGTGATCGCTTCTATGGAACAGTTCCCGAACTCCATTGAGCAAAAGAACGCGCTCGACGGTAAAACACTCACCCTGAAGACGCCGGACGATCACATCGTGCAACTCTCCAGCGACGAAGCACTTGTCGACAAGAAGGAGCACGTTTTTTACGTTCTGCTGGACAAGACGTACGTGCAGCCGGGCCGCTTTCCCACTATGGGCTATGGCACCATCGCGCAGGCACCTTACGCCTGGCCTAGTGCCCGTCCCATGAACGCCGGCGGGCAGAAATTCAGTGCCTCTGCGCCTCCGTTGCCCCCAGGCCTGCAGGCCAAGCAGGTGCAGCTGCCGTGTCAACAGGTCGCTCCAGGGCAGAAGCCGATGCCCGTAAACGTCAACGGTGTCACCCTCACGCCGGAAGCCTGCAAAACACCTACCCCTGCCGCATCACCAGCCGTCACACCACCGGCTCAAACACCAGCCATGTCCGCGGTCAGTGGCGCAGCCACTCCCGGCTCGCTCCAATAAGAAAGGGCGCCGATGTCGGCGCCCTACTAACTTTGCTGCAGTCGCAGTTATGCGGTGCGTCCAACCTCACGCAGACGCGCAGCCTTGCCACGGAGACCACGAAGGTAGAACAGCTTTGCGCGGCGGACTTCATAGGAGCGAATCTTCTCCACCTTGTCCACAACCTTGCTGTTATACGGAAAGATGCGCTCAACGCCCTGGCCGAAGCTCATCTTGCGGACGGTGAAACTGCCCTGCGGTCCGTTCTTGCGAGCAATGCACATGCCCTCAAACGCCTGCAGACGCTCTTTATCGCCTTCCTTGATCTTTACCTGAACGCGAACAGTGTCGCCGGGTGCGAATGCGGGCAGATCGGTACGCTCGAGCTTTGCCGCGAGCTTCTGCATGATGGGGTGAATCGACATGACGGAGTTTTCCTTGCTTAGAGTCGTTTGTTAGTGTACCCCACTTCTCCGGCAAAAGGGAGCAGTTCTTCGCACGTTCTTCGCTTCACCGCGCTCGGACGCTACTCGGAAGGTCCGGCAAACGTCCGCCGGAGCCGCTGCAGTCGCTTCGCGTCTTCTGGCGTTAGCGAACCCTTCTCCAACAGGTCCGGCCGGTTCCGCAACGTCTTTTCCAAGGCCCGCTCTCGACGCCACTCTCGAATCTCAGCATGGTCACCATTCAGCAGCACGTCCGGAACCGCGGCACCGTCGAACTCCGCCGGCCGCGTGTAGTGCGGATAATCCAGCAGTCCGGCCGCCGCTGCCACCGCCGTCGGTACTTCGTCACTCGCCTGCGCCGAATGCCCCGCTGCGCCAAAACTCTCATAGTGCGCCGAGTCCGCATTCCCAAGCACGCCCGGCATCAGCCGCACAACGGCATCGACCACCACCGCCGCGGCCAGCTCTCCGCCAGACAGCACATAGTCTCCCACCGACAACTCCCGGTCGCATAGGTGCTGTGCCACACGCTCGTCCACGCCCTCATACCTGCCGCATAGCAGCACAATTCGCGACATGCCCGCGAGCTCATGCGCCACCAATTGTGTAAACGGCTCCCCTTGCGCTGACAGCAGAATCACCGACTCCCGCGAGAGATCACGCTCCGCCTTTGCCGCAACACCCAGCGACGCAGCCGCGCGAAAGATCGGCTCCGGCTTCATCACCATGCCCTCGCCGCCACCAAACGGCCGGTCGTCTACCGTCCTGTGTCGGTCCGTCGTAAACTCCCGCAGGTCCGTCGTAACCACCGACGCCACACCCGACCGCAGAGCTCTCGACACAACTCCATACGACAGCACACTGTCGAAGAACCGCGGAAAGATTGTCAGGATGTCGAACCGCAAGCCGGCAGCCGCACTTTGGCTACCCTCGCCATCCGCGGCTGCAGCCAGGCTCCTTACAGTGGCGTCCTTGCTCCCGGCAGCCGTGCCATGGCTATCCATTTGCCTCCACCAGTCCTACTGGCAGGCGCATCTCCAGCCTGCGATTCTTCAGGTCCGGATGCTGCAGGAACTCCAGCGCCAACGGGATCAGAACCTCGTCTCCGTTCGCACGACTCACCACCAGGATCGGCGCTGCGTCTTCCAGCCGTTTGCCAGCCGGGTTGGTGGGGAAGTGGACATCGGTAATCGTGCCTAGCTCGTCCGGCCCATCGCCGCCGGCCAGGTTCACCACCACGCACCCCTGCAAATCACTCACGTAAAACGTGTCCTGCTCCAGGGTGACGCGCTGCGACGCGGGCAGCACCACGTCCTGCCCTACCAGTGCCTCAGCTTCTGCAATGCTCGTGCTCTCCGCAAACTTCAGCACCACCCGTCCGGCAGAGTTCCCCGTGGGCAACCAGAAGTCTTCCAGCGCCACGGCGGCTGTCTTTCCCTCGGCAGAAAGCAGGAACAGGGAACGGCGCTCCGCAAAGCGCTCCGGAAAATCAGTAAACAGGTCGCAAAGGACCTCGCCCCGGCGGCCCTGTGGCCGAGCCACTCGCGCCAGCGTAATCCATTCGTCAGACATGGCTTCCAGCATCGCAGAAATGCCACCACCAGCGGAAGTCGCGGACCTGAAAGAGGTTTAAACGTCTACCCGTCACTCCGCCTCAAGCACGTCCAGTGAAAAGCGCTGGTTGTACTTACTTGCAACCGCACCCAGCAGCGTACGGAGCGCTCGCGCCGTGCGGCCCTGCTTGCCGATCACCTTGCCCAGATCCTCCGGCGCAACATACACCCGCAAAAGTATGCTCGCCTCGCCACTCTCGCTCTCAATGCGCACCGCATCCGGATGATCGACCAGGGAACGAACCAGACCATGAAGGAGGTCCTGCAAACGCGTGGTGTCTGCGCTCAGGGGAATTTCGGGAGACGAAGAAGTCATGCTGAAACCTTGCGTAAGTTTTATGCCGGTGCGCTTCGCGATCTCGATCGAAGTGGGCTTCGCGTACTCAGTCGTTCACTCTACGATAGTGCACCCATTCCCCTTGAGCGACACCAAGGCCAAAAACGATAGCACCATCGAAACCTGTTGTACGGTTCCGATGGTGCACTGACATCTGGCCTTTCCGCTTTCGGGAAGGGGCTGTGGAAAACTAGGCTGCGACTGCCTCGGCCTGCGGCGTGTCTACCGGCGTCTTCGCCAGCAGCTTCGCCACAATCTCTGAAGGCTGCGCGCCGACCGACTTCCAGTACTCAATGCGATCGCGCTTCAGCACAACCGTCATCGGTTCAGTGCGCGGATTGTACGTGCCGACAACTTCAATCGACCGGCCGTTCCGGGCACGATCCTTCTCAATCACGACAATGCGGTAGTGCGGCTGCTTGCGGGCGCCTACACGCGCCAAACGAATCATAACCACTGGATACTTCCTCTCAGCACTCTGAACTTGGGTTGAAACATGCTTGGGGTGCGCAACAGAAGCGTGAACCCCTCTCAGCGATCATGCCGGCAGCATTCACGCGCAGACGGCGTGCGCCTGCACACACTGACTCCAACCCTGTAAGTATGCCCCAATTTCAACAGAATCGCAACCAGCGGCTGCACCAATCTCCGTGCATCCAAGCCTTACCGCGTCTGCGACCCGGCAGGGAACAGGAAGCGAAGCACATCACCAAAGCGCGCCGCCCATGCGGCCTCATTGTGTAAGCCATGGGGCACACGCTCATAGTGCACCTCCGCGGTTACCGACCCCGAGGCCTGCAGAGTGCGCCCAGCCGCACCCGGCGTCTCGCGCATCCCACTCGGCCGTGGCGCGCTCCTCGGCAGCATCGATCCACCATCCAGCACCCAGCCCTTATGCTGCAGCAGTTGTGTCAGTGCCTCCGTATCCCGCAGATGCACAGCACCCTCCGCCGTCCCCATATCCACCCATATGCGGAGCGGCAGCTTCGTCTGCAGGGCTCTCACTTCGTCCAGAACGGCGCGGCTATCCCACCAGAGAGACGGCGACAGCACGCCCACCTTGCCGAACACCTGCGGGTACTGCAGCGCGATCGCCAGCGAGATCAAACCCCCAAGCGACGACCCGGCAATGCCCATATTCGCAGGCCCCGGCGTCATCCGCAGGTCCCGTTCCGCAACAGGCAGCAGTTCCTCCACCAACGCCTTGGCATACAGTGGCCCCTTGCCGCCACCCAGTCGCGTGTCCGGCGTTGGTGTGTACTCCGCCATGCGCTCGTGGCCCGTGTTCCCGATTCCGATAAGGATCAGAGGCTCGACCGCACCGGCAGCGATCTCCCTGTCCGCCGTCTCAGCGGCACGCCACGTGCTGCCCTTCACATAGGAAAGCTCCCCGTCAAACAGGTTCTGCCCGTCGTGCATCAGCAGCACCGGAAACCTGCGCTCCGGCTCACCCCAGTATGCCTCCGGCAGATGCACAAACAAGTCGCGCGGCGTCGGCAGCGCATTCGACGACCAACCCTGGATCCGCCAGTAACGCGCACCCACTTCCGGCAGCAAGATCAGCTCCTCAGTCGTCGGCCCTACCGTGCTTTGGTACGGTTCGCCGTGCGCCAGGTCGACCGACGGCGCTGCCGCGAGTGCATCGCCAACGGGGAACACCACGGTATGGGGAAGAAGTGCCATGCGATACGATTTGAAAAGGGTAGCAGGAGAGACCGGTAGATCTACGTCCGTCAACTAACCCTTTGGAGGCACGCGACGTGCATCGCGAGTACCACGTGGACGAATCGGGCGCGCTTGGTCGCCGCATGGAACGGCTCGTCTTCGGTCACGCCGGCCTGCCTGTCATCGTCTTCCCGTCGTCGCGAGGCCGCTTTTACGAGTTCGAAGAGTTCGGCATGGTCGCCGCACTTGAAGACAAGCTTGACCGCGGCGAAGTCCAGTTGTGGTGTGTCGATTCAGTCGATGCGGAAAGCTGGTACGCGCGCGACGTCCCCGGCAAGTGGCGTATCGACCGGCACCTGGCCTACGAACGCTACATCGTCGACGAGCTCATCCCGCATATCCGTTGGCGCACCTGGCGCAACAGCGTCGCTGTCACCGGCTGCAGCTTTGGCGGCTTCCACGCTGCCAGCATGGCGCTGCGGCACCCCGACGTCATCACGGCCATGCTCACAATGAGCGGTGCCTTTGACCTGGTCACACCCATGTTGCGCGGCCACTATGACGACGACACCTACTTCACGCTGCCCACCCACTTTCTGCCCAACATGGGCGACAGCTGGCAGCTCGACCGCATGCGCGGCAACACCTACATCCTTGCTACCGGTCACCACGACCAGTGCTGGAACGACAACGAGCGCCTTGCCTCTATCATGCGGAGCAAGGGCATCCCCGTGCGCCTTGACGTGTGGGGCGACGGCACAGGCCACGACTGGCCATGGTGGAAACGCATGGCTCAGGCATACCTCTAAGCCGCACCAGGATCCATCCATCCGCGGTGCACGTCGCACCTCAAATGGCATCAGATTGAACACGCAAGGGAGACAGAAGTGAAGACCATCGGCATTCTTTTCGGCCAGGAAAACACCTTTCCACAGGCGTTCGTCGACCGCATCAATGGCATGAACCTGCCCGACATCCGTGCGGAGTTTGTCGAGGTCGGCGCCGTCAAAGAGGCTGTCCCGTCCGGCTATGCCGTCATCGTCGATCGCATCTCCCATGACGTGCCGTTCTACCGCAGCTATCTCAAAAACGCTGTCCTTACCGGCACAGACGTCATCAACAACCCTTTCTGGTGGAGCGCCGACGACAAGTTCTTCAACTATGCTCTCGCCGCAAAACTCGGCGTGGCCGTCCCCAGAACCGTGATCGTGCCGCACAAGGAGATGCCCCGCGACACCAACGACATCTCCTTTCGCAATCAGCAGTACCCCTACGACTGGCATGGTGTCTTCAACTACGTGGGCTTCCCGGCCTTCCTCAAGCCGCACGATGGCGGTGGCTGGCGCGATGTCTCCCACGTCCACGATCCCCACCAGTTCTTCGACGCCTATGACAAGAGCGGCAACCAGTGCATGGTCTTCCAGGCCGCCGTGAAATTCCGTGAGTACTTCCGTTGCTACGTCGTCGACCAGAAGCACGTGCGCATCATGCCCTACGACCCCTCGCGGCCACACGCGGAACGCTACGTCAAGAACCCTCCCAGCTACGACCCGGCCCTTATCGAGCGTGTGGAGCGCGACGCGCTCACCCTGTGCAAAGCTCTGGGCTACGACCTCAACACGGTGGAGTTTGCAGTCGAAGACGGTATCCCCTATGCCATCGACTTCATGAATCCCGCTCCGGACGCCGACCGTGTCTCCGTCGGGGAAGAGAACTTCGAGTGGATTGTGGACCACGTCGCGCGCATGGCCGTGGAGCGTGCCCAACGCAACGACGGCACCGGTCCCGAACTGCGCTGGGCAGCATTGCTCGGCCACGAGAAGCAAGGCGTGCCCGTCCCCGCCATCTATGCCGAAATGCAGAGCGGACCCAACAAGTCTGCGGCAAAAAAGACACCGCCCAAGAAGGCCCCTGCCAAGAAGGGACCGGGTATGAAAGAAGCCGGGAGCAAAGAGGCCGCGATCAAGCACGCCGCCAAGAAAGCTCCGGCGAAGAAAACCGCGGCCAAGAAGCAGGCGGCTAACGCGGCAGAAGCCACGGCTGACAACGAAGCCCTCTCTCTGACGGACGGCAAGTAGTTGCACCTGCGCAGGCGAAAGAACATGTCGGCGCCGGCACGGCTGGCGCTTGCGCTCTCGCTGCTTCTGCTCACGGCAACAATCGCCTGTAGCCAGACGGGGGACGGCACCGTCTCGTCCGCGCCCGGCGGTGTGCCCGTGCCGGCGGTCCCGGCACCACGGCACACTGAGAGTGCCACGGTTGCCGCCCCCAGCGCAAACGTCTTCCGCGTGCACGTCGTCGACGGCCGCAACGGTCTCTCCATGGATCACACTCACCTGCAGCTTTGGTATGACGACCTCGGCACAGACGCCACGTCCCTCATGACCAACGCACAGGGGGTGGCGCTGATGCCCGCTCCTGTCGGTACGCCCGTGCGTGTGCTGGTCTCCCCTCAGGACGCAGTCGATTGCACCCGATCGCAAAAGCAGCAGAACGCCCCGACCGCCGCGTACAACATGGCAACGCTGGCTGCCACAGGCATGGCATCCGTGAATCACTGCGGACCCATTGCAGTAAAGCCAAAGCCCGGCGAGCTTGTCCTCTTCATGCGGCCCTTGCGCTGGTATGAAGGACTGAACCGGTAAGCGCGTCGCGCCGTCGTTGGAAATCCCCCGGCGATCTCCGGGCATCTTTGTTCACACGCAACACGCGGAGACACATACCATGCGCCCATCGTTCACACTCGGCATTGAAGAGGAGTACCAGACCATCGATCCTGAGACGCGCGACCTGCGGTCGCACGTGTCCACGGAGATGCTCGCCCATGGCAAGCTGCGGCTGGAAGAGCGCGTCAAGGCAGAGATGCACCAGTCGGTGATTGAGGTCGGTACCCGCGTCTGCCAGAACATTCACGAGGCGCAGGAGGACCTTTATGACCTTCGCCGCAATATGATTCGCCTGGCAGAGGAGAATGGTCTCGTGCTGGTCGCCGGCGCCACGCACCCCTTCGCCGACTGGCGATCGCAGGAGATTTACCCGGACCCACGCTACGCGCAAGTCGTTGAAGACTTGCAGCTCGTCGCCCGCAGCAATCTCATCTTCGGCCTGCACGTGCACGTCGGCATTGAAGATCGTGAGGCAGCCATTCGCATCATGAACTCGATCCGCTACTTCCTGCCGCACATCCTCGCACTCAGCACGAACTCACCCTTCTGGCTTGGCATGAACACGGGATACAAAAGCTACCGCGCCAAGGTCTTTGAGCATTTCCCGCGCACCAACCTGCCGGACAGCTTTGCCAGTTATTCGGAGTTCGAGGCCTACGTCAATCTCCTGATCAAAACCAACTCGATCGACAACGCAAAGAAGCTCTGGTGGGATGTTCGCCCACATCCTTTCTTCAACACCGTCGAGGTGCGCGTCTGCGATATACCGCTGCGCGCGGCTGAGAGTGTCGCCATCGCCGCACTCATTCAGGCGACCGCCATGAAGCTGCACTGCCTTCATTCCAACAACATCGACTTCAGGCAGTACAGTCGTGCCTTGCTGATGGAAAATAAGTTCCGCGCCGTGCGCTATGGTCTTGATGGCAAACTCATCGACTTCGGCAAAGAGGCAGAGGTGCCGGAGCGGGAACTCATTGAGGAGTATCTGCACTTCATCGATGACGTCGTCGATGAACTTGGCAGCCGTGAGCAGATCAACTATGTGCGCACCATGCTGCAGCAGGGAAGCGGCGCAGACAGGCAGCTCAAGGTGTACGAAGAGAGCGGCGGCGATCTCAAGGCAGTCGTGGACTACATGGTGTCGGAGACGCGCGCAGGACTTTAACAGCACGACACAACCAGTTTTCCTTGCAAATTGTGCAACTGGACCCGCACTGCGTCACGATTCAAGGTATTTCTAAACAAACAACCAACAATTTCGTCAGCATGATTAGTCCCAACGACTTCCTGCACACTGCTCCATCCCTCGCACCCGCACTTCCGCGTTGCCTTGCGGCCGCGTATCCAATTTCTGTCCCACCGCAGCATTTTCCTGAGGAGAGGCACCATGGATTTTCAGAAGTTTTCGAGCAGTTTGAGCAGTTCCCGCCGTTCCTTCCTGCGCACCGCCGGCATCGCGTCCGCTGCGGTTGTATCCATGCCGGGTGTCTCGCACGCCCTTCAGCAGGCCGCTGGCCAGGCCGCAGCTGCAGGCGGCAACGTGCGCCCGCGCCGCAACGCCGACGATTGGGAAATTCCGCGTGAGCCCGCCGGCACCGTCATCATCAGCGCCAATGAGAATCCGCTTGGCCCGGCACCGTCAGCGCTTGAAGCAATCACCAAGTACGCCCCGTCTGGCGGTCGCTACGACCGTGAGCATTCCGGCGCAACGCTCAAGGTCATCAGCGAGCAGTTTGGCCTCAAGAAGGGCTACGTTCGTCTCTACCCCGGCTCCGGTGGTCCCCTGGATCTCGCCCTCATGTCGAACATCGGTCCGGACAAGCCGCTCGTGTGCGGCGATCCCACCTATGAGCAGGGACCACGCGCCGCTGTCACGATGAAAGCGAAGGCCTTCATGGTGCCCCTGGTCCCAGGCAACTACAAGTACGACGTCAAGGCCATGCTGGCGGCGCACCCAAACCCTGGTGCCTACTACATTGTCAATCCCAACAACCCCACCGGCACCATCACCCCCAAAGAAGACATCCTCTGGCTGGTGAAGAATAAGCCGGCCGGCTCCGTCGTCATCGTCGATGAGGCGTACCACCACTTTTCCAACCAGGAGAGTGTCATCGACCAGGTGGCCGCGGATCAGGACGTCATCGTCATGCGGACCTTCTCGAAGATCTATGGCATGGCGGGCATTCGCGCAGGCTTCGCCTTCGGTCGTCCAGACCTGCTGGCGAAGTTTGACAACCTCGTCCCCAGCGATCGGCAGATCGGCAGCATCAGCCTGGTCAGCGCGGCAGCCGCGCACGCCAGCCTCGCCGACGCTGGCTTGGTGCCGTTGCGCCGCAAGATCAACCGGGACAACCTGGACACCACACTTGCCTTCCTGGAAAAGCACAACTTCAAGTACGTCCCAGGCGCGCAGGCCAACATGTTCATGGTTAACGTCAACCGTCCGGGCAAAGAAGTGCAGGCAGCCATGCTGCAGGAGCGTGTGGCAATTGGCCGCGTCTGGCCCATCATGCCCACCTACGTCCGTGTCACGGTCGGCACCGCACCAGAGATGCAGGCTTTCCAGACGGCCTTCCTGAAGGTGATGAACGAGCCGACCAAGCCCACGGCAGCACATCTTGACCTGGTCAATCATCTGCCCCACGAACTCTACCGCGTGTGACCGTACCCATAGCAAGCTGCAATGCGGGAACCCCGGCCGATTATGCCGGGGTTTTCCGCATCTGGTTACGATTTCGTCCATACCGTGGTACTGACAGAGCATCAGAACCATAGACAATTGTTTTAGGAGTCACTATGTCCACTGCCTTCGCCACGACCCGCCTCTCCTCTGTGCCGTTTCCGCCGGGTTTTCAGGCAGGTGCGCATAACGCCGTCACAACCTGCCTGCGCATTCAACCCAATGAAAAAGTGACTGTCATTACCGATGAAAAAACCCTCTCAATTGCTGCCGCCATCGGCGTAGAACTCGATCGCCTCGGCTGCCATTGGAATGGCTTCGTCCTAGAGGAGCTCGCACCCCGTCCCCTCACTGACCTGCCGCGCGCCATCGCAGAAGACATGGAAAGCTCGGAAGTCAGCATCTTCGCCGTCGAGGTGCAGCCCAACGAACTCCGCAGCCGCATGCAGATGACTGACATCGTCAATCGGCGCCGCATGCGCCACGCGCACATGGTCAACATCACTCCCCAGATTATGGAACAGGGCATGCGCGCCGACTTCGCCGAAGTCGATCGCCTGAGCCAGGCGGTCCTCGACAAGGTCCGCGAGGCCACCTACGTCCGCGCCACCACCGCAGCCGGAACAGATATCCATGCCACCCTCAATCCGGCCTACAAGTGGTTCAAAACCAGTGGCATCATCTCCACAGAAAAGTGGGGTAACCTGCCCGGCGGTGAATGCTTCACCGCGCCTGACGAGGTCAATGGTGTCTTCGTTGTCGACGGTGTCGTCGGCGACTTCCTGTGCGCTCGCTTTGGCCTGCTCCGCGACACACCGCTCGAGATCGCCATCGAAGGCAATCGCATCAAGCGCATCAGCTGCTCCAACAAGCAGCTTGAGGAGGAGTTCTGGGCATATACCCATACCGACGAAAATTCAGACCGCGTCGGTGAGTTTGCCATCGGCACCAATATCGGCGTCGAACGCGTCATCGGCAACATTCTTCAGGATGAGAAATTTCCTGGCATACACATCGCATTCGGCGATCCCTACGGTGCCCACACCGGCGCGCCGTGGAGGTCCTCGACACACATCGACGTCGTTGGCCTAGGCTTCAACATCTGGCTCGGTGACGCGGAAGGCGAAGAACAGATTATGCGCAACGGCGACTTTCTGCTGCAGTACTAGCAGCCGAACATTAAGCAATAAGAAACGGTCCCATTGTGGGACCGTTTCTTTGCGTAGAGCCTTCGTCACTTTGTGATCGTGGACCGCGTCGTGAACGAGACCGTCGACTCCGCCGGGATCACAACATCCCTGCTGCCGGTCAGCGCGCCCGCACCGGTTCCTGCACCAGCACCTGCCAGCCCACCAATCAGCGCACCCTTGCCGCCACCAGCCAGGCCGCCGATCAGCGCACCAATACCGCCGCCGCCGCCAATGAACCCGGCAGTACGCTTGCCTCGGCCCTTGGTTCGCTGAATGTACTCCGTGGTTTCAACCCGACGACCTCCGATGCTGGTCAATGCAATGCCAAGCACGCCCGCGCCCTTGAACCGTCCACGCCCCTTTGCAGACGTAATCTCCCCGCGCACTTCTGTACCCCGCGCAAATACAGTCGTTCCACGCACCACAATCGGAGTCGCCAGCGAACCCGTAAAGCCCGCGCCAGGGTCACTGTGTTCTGCGGACAACGTCTGGTTCGTCACTGCGGTAATCCGTGTACCCACTGGCACCACCACGGCTGGAGCCGGCGCCGGAGCACGCTCAATCGGTGCAGACGAAGTCGTCGTGGTGGACTTTGCCGCAGGTGTACTGGCAGCCACGGCAGCTGCCGTGGGCGCTGCCGCCGCGGGCTGGCCGATAGCGCTATTTGCGCTGGTCGCTGGCACAACGTAAGTACCCGCAGGCAGCGAACCTGCGGAGACAGGCGCCGGCAATGGTGCGTTCGTCGGATTATTTACAGGCACCACAAGGGTATCTGCAGGCAAGGAACCAGCCGTTACAGGTGCGCTGCTGCTTTGCGCAGCTGCCATGTTTGCACCCGGAGCGGGCACAGGGGCGGCCGTCTTGTTGCATCCTCCCATGAGACATACAGCGACACACGCGGCGCTTAAAAGCGGCATCGATACTAGGCGGGAATTCATCGTAACCTCCGGAAACTTTCTCTTGAGAAACATGCCACGCCTTGCGCGGCGATCATCACCTGCTTGTGATGCACAGCCGACGCTCGATGCTGGTTGGCAACGCCACTTTTCTGAGCGCCAAATACAAAGGCCACTCTCGAATGAGAGTGGCCTTTAGCAAAAACCTAAGCGAAGCGGGGAGATCTTGACGTCGTCAGATCTTGGCTTCCTTGTACGGCACGTGCTTGCGCACCACCGGATCATACTTCTTGAACTCGAGCTTGGCCGAGGTCGTCTTGGGGTTTTTAGTCGTCGTGTAGAAGTGGCCGGTTCCGGCAGAGGAGACGAGCTTAATAATGGTCCGCATGGTTATCCCTTCGCCTGGAGCAGGGCCGCTTCCACGCCCAGCTTGTTAATCGTGCGCAGACCGCGTGCGCTTACACGCATGCGGATAAACTTCTTCTCGCTTGCAACCCAGATGCGCTTCCACTGCAAATTTGGCTCCCAGCGGCGACGCGTCTTGTTGTTTGCGTGCGACACCTTATTGCCAGACATGGGGCGCTTACCGGTGATGGGGCATACCTTCGCCATAACGGATCTCCTGTTGAGTGTGTCTAGGGCTCGCTCGCCCGGCGGGGAACTACCCCATACCGAAACTTCTGGCGACGCACGGCTTCCGCCCCACTCCGCAATCTGCCCAGACCAACCCTTCTATTGTGCCACACTCCGCCGAGATTGTGTAGCAGAACTGGTGCAATACCGACCGTCCGTACCCGCACACATCCAAGTAGTGCAGTCTATGATATGAGAGTGGCAGAACTATTCCAAACTCCGGCAACACTTCCCGCAGTTCATGCGCCCCAAGTTCATCTGCCTCCGCATACCCATTCCGCCACCTGCGTCCTCGACGACTCCCCTCAAGATCCCCCACAAAGTTCTATAGAACAGCGCGCGCGTCTCGCCCAGCGGGGTCGGCAACTTGAGATCTTCACCATCCTATGGGCCGCCATGGAAGCCGGCGTCGCTCTGGCCGGTGCCCACCGCGAGCACAGCATCTCTCTCGCCGGCTTCGGCTGGGACAGCTGCATCGAAATGCTTTCCGGTGCGGCCCTCTACTGGCGTATGACTCACGAGATGGATCACGCGAAGAAGCATCGCGCAGAGGAGTTAAGTCTGCGGATAGCTGGTTTCTGCCTGTATGCCCTCGCGGCCTACGTTCTAATCCAGGCTGTCATGGAGTTGCGGCAGGGTGGCGATCACACGCCTGGCTGGACCGGCATGGCCATCACCACTGCCGCCCTGCTGACCATGCCCGTATTGACTATGTACAAACGCCGGGTAGCCGTCGGACTTAACAGCCGTGCCATGATGACGGATGCCGCGCAGACAAACTTCTGCGCAATCCAGGCTGGCATCGTGCTGGCCGGTTTGGCAGTCCGATCCATATTCCACGTGGGTTGGGCGGACGCTGTCGCGGGGCTGGTTTTGGTTCCGTTCCTTGTACGCGCCGCCCGCGCCGCCTTTAAGGGTGAAGCCTGCTGTTCTCACTAGCGCTGCCGACCGGCAATCGCGCCACGTCCTGCGCATGTGCTCTCTAAGTGTGAGAGTGTCGCGTGATGATCATCGCTCGAGCGGGCGTCCCCGCCGGACAGCAATACGTCCGCTTGCGAGTTCCCTCAACCCACGCAATGTCACCGGTGTTTAGCGAAACCACTTCGCCTTCGCTTTGAAGAATCAGCCTGCCGTCAATCACGAACGTGAACTCCACCCCGTCGAACACCTTTGGTTTAAACAGGGCATCCGTATCGGACTTCTCAAACTCCGCGATACACGGCACCAGCTGGCCGTCGGTGACCAACGAATGCATGCTCTCTGAGAAAAACGATGGCGCTGCATCCGAGTTCCGATGAATCCTCACCCGCTCACCGCGTCGCATGGTGCGGAAGGTTAGTGGCTGGTCGTCTCGGAAGAAATACGCCAGATCCTTATTGAATGTTAGGGCAATCCGCGCCAGGTTGCGAACCGTTGGAATCACCCGGCCAGTTTCCAGTTGAGAGAGAAAGCTGGCGGAAAGCCCGGTCCGCGTCCCAAGCTCCACCAGGCCCATGCTGCGGCGCGTCCGAAGCCGCCGGATCCGGTCGCCAATTTGTTTCGCCTGAATGGAAAGCTCTACCTGCTCGGCGTCTACGGTGTCCGGGCTGCTCAAGGGAGTAATCGCTTCAACATCCAAGGGATTAATCGCGTCGACGTCCAAGGGCCTGATCGCTTCGATGTCCAGAGGCGTAATCGCATCAATGTCTTCTGTTGTCATCACACTGGTTATGATGCTGGTTCAAAAGAAAGAAGCCGCCTTTATTTCGGCAGCTTCTAACTCTGTCAAGCGATGACATTCGGTCTAGAAGTCTTCCCCAAACGCTACTTCGCCGGCAACCGCCGTCTGGTATGCGGACACGCGGCGTTCGAAGAAATTTGTCAGTTCCTGAACGTCTTGCAGCTCCATAAAGCTGAAAGGGTTCTTGCTCTTAAAGTGGGGCGCAATGCCCATGCGCTGCAGACGGCTGTCTGCCACGTAGCCCAGGTACTCGCGCATGTCGCGAACAGACAGCCCGGCGACGCCGCCGGAGAGCAGGTCTTCTGCGAACTGCGCCTCGCAATCGACAGCTTCCTCCAGCATCTCGACGATCTGCTCTTCCAGGCGAGCATCCCACAGATCCGGCTCCTGCTGGCGGACCACGTTCACCACCTCGAAGGCGAACTCCAGGTGGCAGCTCTCATCCCGGAAAACCCAATTGGTGCCGCTGGCGAGTCCGTGAAGCAGGCCCTTTGACCGGAAGAAGTACACATAGGCAAACGCGGCAAAGAAGAACAGGCCCTCAATGCAGCTCGCAAAGCAGATCAGGTTCAGTAGAAAATTGCGGCGGTGCTCGCGGGTCTGCAGCGTGTCCAACGCCTCAATGCTGTCCATCCACTTCATGCAGAAATCGGCCTTCTTCATAATGGACGGAATGTTCTCGACGGCCGCGAACGCCTCGGCACGCTCGTTGTGGTCGGGGACGTAGTTGTCGAGCAGCGTCAGGTAGAACTGGACGTGAACCGCCTCTTCAAACAGCTGGCGCGAGAGGTAGAGCCGCGCCTCCGGCGAGTTCACGTGCTTGTACAGGTTCAGCACCAGGTTGTTCGAGACGATCGAATCGCCTGTCGCAAAGAAGGCCACAAGGCGTTTGATTGTATGAATCTCCGCCGCGCTCATCTTGCTGCGCAGGTCAACCAGATCGGTGGAGAAATCCACCTCCTCCACGGTCCACGTGTTCTTGATGCCGTCGCGGAACATGTCATAGAACTGCGGATACTTCATGGGCCGCAGCGTCAGGCACATGCCCGGGTCGAGCAGCGTTTCCGGCGCAACCACGGACGAGCCAGTGTGAAGGGGAGAGGTGTGTTCGGGGGTGGCAATGGTGACGGGATCGAGCGTGGCGGACATGGATGGATCTCCTGAGGCTTACGTAATGTCGAAGAAAAATAAGTGTTGATCCGACCCACTCCGCAACGAGTGTCTCGCAGAGTGGGTACCCGGCTCTACTGCTGGCTGCAACTTACTGGCAGGCCTCGCAGCTTTCCGGGTTTTCCAGGGAGCAGGCAATCGCGTCTGCGGCGGTGGGCGCGGGCTTGGTTTCAGATGGCACCGGCTCATGAGCAGAGACGGCAGCGATTACGCCCGGTGTGGCTGAACTCATGGCAGCACGCTGCACCGTTGTCTTCGCAATCTTGGTCGCCGGACGCGAGCGCAGGTAGTACGTGGTCTTCAGGCCTGACTTCCACGCAAACATATACATGGAAGAGAGGCGGCCGATATTGGGCGACTCCGCAAACAGGTTCAGCGACTGCGACTGGTCGATAAAGGCGTTACGCGCGGCGGCCATCTCGATCAGCGCACGCATGGGGACTTCCCACACCGTGCGGTAAATCAGCTTCAGGTCGGCCGGGAGCTCGTCGATGTTCTGAATAGACCCTTCGGAGACCTTGAGGCGGTTGCGCATGTCCTCCGTCCACAGGCCACGCAGCTTGAGCTCGTTGATCAGGTAGCGGTTCACCTGCAGGAACTCACCAGAAAGCGTCTCGCGCTTGAACAAGTTGGAGATCTGGGGCTCGATGCACTCATAGCAGCCCACAATGGAGGCAATCGTCGCCGTCGGCGCGATGGCGATGAGCAATGAATTACGCAGTCCGGTCTTTAGAATGCGCTGGCGCAGCGCCTCCCAGCGATCATGGCCGGTGGGCTCCACCTTCCACAGATCAAACTGGAACTGCCCCTTTGCATGACGCGTCTCCGCAAAAGCAGGGTGCGCACCGTTCTTCTCCGCCAGTTCCGCGGATGCAACCAGCGCGTGGAAGTAGATCTCCTCCTGAATCTTTGCAGAAAGCGCCTGTGCTTCTGCGGAGTCAAAGGCAAGCCGCAACTGGAAGAACACATCCTGCAGCCCCATGACACCGAGACCAACTGGACGCCATCGGCTGTTGGCCTTCGCAGCCTGGTCAACCGGATAGAAGTTGATGTCGATGACCCGATCCAGCATCGGCACCGCAACGCGCACAGTATCGGCGAGCTTCTCGAAGTCGAAGACCACCTCCTTGTTGGCATCCACAGTTACGTGCCGCGCCAGGTTAATGGAGCCGAGATTGCAAACGGCGGTCTCATCCTTGCTGGTCACTTCTGTGATTTCAGTGCACAGGTTAGAAAGGTGAACGACGTTGCCGTTGGCGCCGGTCTGGTTGTTTTTTTCGTTGCAGGCATCCTTGAACGTCATCCAGCCGTTGCCAGTCTCGGCCAGCGACCGCATCATGCGCGCGTAGAGATCTCGCGCCTTTACCTGGCGTGCGTACAGCTTGTCGGCCTCCGCCTGCTCGTAGGCGGCCTCGAACTCCCTGCCGAACAGGTCGGGGAGGTGGGGGACAAGCTTGGGATCGAAGAGGGACCAGATGCCGTCCTCGTCCACCCGCTTCATGAACAGGTCAGGAATCCAGTTCGCGGTATTAAGGTTGTAGGTTCTACGACTTACGTCCCCTGTGTTCTCACGGAGCTCTAAGAAGCTGTCGATATCTGCATGCCACGGCTCGAGATAGACGCAGCACGCGCCCTTCCGCTTGCCACCCTGGTTCACTGCCGCAACCGACGAGTCGAGGGTGCGGAGCCACGGGATGATGCCGTTGGACAAACCATTCGTCGCACGGATGAGCGAGCCCTCAGACCGGACGCGATGGAAGGCGAGGCCGATACCGCCGGAGAACTTGCTGAGCAGGGCGACGTCCTTGTAGGCGTCGTAGATCGATTCAAGCGAGTCGCCGGGTGAGTCGTGCAGATAGCAGCTCGACATCTGCGGATGGCGGGTGCCGGAGTTGAACAGCGTCGGCGAGCTGGGCATGTAGTCGTGCGCGGCGATCAGGTTGTAGAACTCGATGGCCTCGTGCGGTGTGCCGGCGAGGCCGCAGCTGACGCGCAGAAAGAAATGCTGTGGAGTCTCGATCACCTTGCGGCTGAGGGGATCGCGCAAGAGGTAGCGGTCGTACACGGTGCGCAGGCCAAAGTACTCAAAGCGGTCGGAGAGGCCCTCGTCGATAGCGTGGTTAAGCTTGCGGCCGTGCACCTTCACGAACTCGGCCGTCGCGGGCGAAACGATGCCAGCTTTTTCGCCGTAAGCCACGGACTGCGAGAACGAGTGAATGTCCTGGTTGTAGACCTCCTTAAGGATGGTCGCGAGCAGCAGGCGTGCGGCGAGCTTGGAGTACTGCGGCTCCTCGGCAATGAGCGAGGCCGCCGTGTCAATCGAAATCGTGTCCAGTTCGCGGGTAGTAGCACCGTCGTAGAGGCCGCCGATGGTCTTGGACGCGATGCGGATGGCGTCGACGTGGGTGAGACCCTGTGAGCAGCGTTGCACAGCCTTGACAATCTTGTTGACGTCGACCGACTCCAGTGAGCCGTTCCGCTTTTTGACGTGCATGACGGGTGTTTCTTCGCGGACGGGGAAGCCTGGGGTGATGTCGGACAGGCTGGTCTGGATGGTGGTCGTCGCCATGGTGCTCCTTGGAAATTGTGTGAAGGCGGTGTCGCCTTTGCTGCTGGAAGGTGCGATGGTGCAGGTCACGCCTGAGAAAGTACAATCCTGATTCTATTCGCTTTTATTTCGCCATGACATCATTTTGTCTGGGAGCGGATGCGAGCCGCCCTTCTGAAGTAGAGCTACTTTAGCTCGGGTCAGGCCGGAGCGCAAGCACAAGATGTAGGGTTCCCTCGTGTCACGCAACGAGGGAATTGCGACCCGCGGGCAAACTCAAATCTACGCTCTGGTGCATCGGTGGAAAACGGCTGCCGATGTTGAAAACAGGCTGGAGCACCAGTTCGCGCGGGTAATACCCGTGGACCCTTACGTGCCGCAGAAGGTTTGCAGTACACACTGTTCCGGCGTTGCGGGCACACGGTAGGCCTCTGTTTCTGCGCGGTCGACATAAGGCGAGGAGGTCGCCTCGACCAGCGCCGTAAACGGGCCAAAGTCCTGGTGCTCGACCGCTGCATCGATCACGGCCTGCACGAAGTGATTGCGAGGGATGACGGCGGGATTGACTGCCTTCATGGCCGCTGTCCGCCCGAGCGCAGCGTCGGGTTCCTGCGCAAGGCGTGTGCGCCAGCGCACCGACCACGCGTGGAAGTCGCCGGGCGTACGGAAAAGGTCAGCAACGGCCTTTGTCGCGCTGTTGTTTGAGGCGCTGTTGCTGTCTGAGACGGCATCGCAGAGCAGGCGAAAGGTTCGGGTGAAGTCGGCCTCGTTAGACGCCATGCAGGTGAGCAGATCCTCCGCAAGTGTCGCATCACCCTCGTGTTCCGTATGGAGGCCAAGCTTGCGCTGCATGCCGGCGCGGAACGCCTTCTCATACTGAGGGATAAAGGCAGCCAGAGACTCCTGAGCCATGTCCATCGCCTGATCGTCGGTTGCGCCGTCTGCCGCAAAGAGCGGCAGCAGTGTTTCCGCAAGGCGGCAAAGGTTCCAGTGCATGGCCGCAGGCTGATTGCTGTAGGCGTATCGGCCACGATGGTCGATGGAGCTGTAGACCTTTGCCGGCTCGTACACCTCCATAAAGGCACATGGACCGTAGTCGATGGTCTCGCCGGAGATGGAGGTGTTGTCGGTGTTCATGACACCGTGAATGAACCCGAGCAGCATCCACTGCGCAACGAGCTCTGCCTGCCGGGCGATGACACCATCGAGGAACGTACGCACCGGTTGCGCTGCATGGGCTGCATCCGGGTAATGCCGGGCGATGGCGTAATTCACGAGCGTTCGGAGACTGGCCAGGTCTTCACGCGCGGCAAAGAACTGAAAAGTGCCAACACGAAGATGACTGCTGGCCACTCGTGTGAGGATGGCTCCGGGCTGCACGGTCTCACGAAAGACCTGCTCGCCGGTGGTGACGGCAGCGAGAGCACGAGTGGTAGAAACGCCGAGTGCTGCCATCGCCTCTGAAAGGATGTATTCGCGCAGGACCGGACCAAGCGCGGCACGGCCATCGCCACGGCGCGAGAAGGGCGTAGGACCCGCACCTTTGAGCTGAATGTCATACCGGCGGCCGTCCTGCGCAACGACCTCGCCGAGCAGGTTGGCGCGGCCGTCTCCGAGCTGGGGAACGAAGTGGCCGAACTGGTGGCCGGCGTAGGCCTGGGCAAGCGGAGAGGAACCCTCGGCAACACGATTACCCGCGAGCACCTGTGCGCCTTCGGCGGATCTGAGCGCTTGCGGATCAATCCCAAGCGAGCGAGCCAACGCTTCGTTAACGGCGATGATGCGGGGTGCCTGGACTGGTGTGGGATTGATGCGCGCGTAAAACTCTGCGGGCAGGCTGCTGTAGGTGTTGTCGAACGGGATGTGAAGCGCGAAATCCGTGGTCTGCATGGGGTGCTAATTGGATGCGGCGGAGCACGTGTGGACGCACCACGCGAGTGGGAGCGCACACGGAAAAGCCCACCGGAGGCGATGCCGGTGGGCTTGGAAAGTGCTTGTAAAAGCTGATTACGGCTGGCCCATGCCGCCGCCTGCGCCGTAAATGTTTCCGGTGGTGTAGGAGGCGTCCTGCGCCGCCAGCTGGACATAGATGGACGCGAGTTCAGCGGGTTGCCCAGCGCGGCCCAGCGGGTAGTTGCCGCCGAAGTTGCGCCACTTCTCTTCCGTGGCGCCGCCGGAAATCTGCAGCGGCGTGTAGATGGGTCCGGGAGCGACGCCGTTCACACGGATGCCCTTGGGCCCCAGCTGCTTGGCAAGCGACTTCACGAAATTCATGGTCGCTGCCTTGGTCTGAGCGTAGTCGTACAGGTTGGGCGAAGGGTCGTACGCCTGCTCTGAGGTGGTGGCGATAATGGTGGCACCAGGCTGAAGGTGCGGCAGGGCTTCGCGAATGATCCAGAAGGGTGCGTAGATGTTGGTCTTCATGGTCCAGTCGAAGAGCTCAGTCGTCATGTCGGTGAGGTTTTCAACCTGGTGCTGGCGTCCGGCGTTGGAGACGATGATGTCGAGCCCACCAAGCTGCGACAGGGACTGGTTGACGAGCTTCTTGCAAAAGGCTTCGTCGCGCAGATCGCCGGGGATAAGTACGGCTTTGCGTCCCGCCTGACGAATAAGGGCGGCGACCTGCTGGGCGTCGGGCTCCTCGGCGGGCAGGTAGTTGATCGCGACGTCCGCACCCTCACGTGCGTAGGCAATCGCTGCCGCGCGGCCCATGCCGGAGTCACCGCCGGTGATGAGAGCCTTGCGGTTGAGCAGGCGGCCTGAACCCTTGTAGGTGGTCTCGCCGTGGTCTGGCGGTGGTGTCATTTTGCTGGCCAGGCCAGGCCATGGCTGAAAGGGGCTGGTGTAGGGCGGCTTGGGGTACTTGGTGGTCGGGTCGGCCATCGGCTGCGCCGTTGGGCTCTGCGCCTGGGCGGCGACGACTGGGACTGCAGCGGCGGCGAGGCCAGCGCCGAGTGTGCCGACAAGCTGCCTTCGCGAGAGGATGTTTTCGTTTGACATAGGTGAGGTCCTGACTTTCTGGAGAGCGTCTGCTGGCGATCGTGCGGGGCGACCCTGCCGACGCTGCTCTGCTGTTGTGTGGGAGCGGCATGGGTGGGTGCGAGGTTGTGCGTGCCGGCGCGTCAGGAGCCCATATGAGGCGGCATAGGCAGAACTTGACGTAATGTGTTTTGGGTTGGCGGACGGCAGCACCGCGCGTATGCTGGCACGCATGCGAACCGCGCTGGAGACTGGCAGTGTTTTCGCCTCGTACGTGGTGGAGGCGCAAGAGGCGGATATGTGCGGCTTTGCGGTGTATGCCGCGCGGCACCGGGAGTTTGACCAGCGGGTAACGCTGCGCATTGCCGCGGTGCCGGAGGAGACGCCGGCCAACGGCACTGCCCACCTGCTGGATCACCGCGGCGTGGAGCGGGTGCTGGACCAGGGCATCGCGGCCAATGGTGCGGCGTTTTCCGTAACGGAGCGGGTGGATGGCGAGCCAATGTGCGCGTACTGCGACGCGCGGGCCGTGGACGTGAAGGGGCGGGTAGCGCTGCTGTTGCAGGCGGCGGAAGCGGTAGGGTATGCGCACCAGCATGTTCAGCCCCATCGCCACCTGAGTGCCGACCTGGTGCTGGTGGATGCAACGGGGCTAGTGAAGGTGTGTGGCTTTGGCATGGGATCGGCGGGAGGCACGGAGCCGGAGGCGCTCGCGCAAGACCTCCGGTGTCTCGGCTCGATCGGAGCAGTTTTGCTTGCTGGTGCGGGTTCGCCAGCCGGAGCAGGGATGTCCGCCTGGCTGGCGAGGCAGAGTGTGGACGTGCAGCGGAATGTTGCGCAGCGGCGCAGCACAGGTGTGGCACGGCTGCTGCGGGATCTGCGCGGAGACCTTGACGCCGTGATCGCCCACATGAGTGGTCACGCTGATGAGCAGTATGAGAGCGTCGACCTGGCGGCGGCTGACCTGCTGCGGGTGTTGCAGGGGCGGTCCACACGTGTGTACCGGGGTACGCGATGGGAGCGGCTGCGGCTTTGGGCGACGTATCAGCCAACAACCGCTGCCGCCGTGGCTTTGTTGCTGGTGACTGCCGTCGGTGCGAGTGCCGTGTTTGTGCGACAGACGGCGGCGCTGAACGGGCAGCGCCGGGAGTCAGAGGCGCGGCTTGGCGATCTGGTCGCGCTGACCGGCGCGCTGGAGACGCGACTGTATGCGGCGGCGGGGAGCATGCCAGCGCCCGTGCCGGTGCGGGCCGCCCTGGTGCGACAGACACGGCAGACGCTGGATGCCGCCACGGCTGGTGCGGCGTTGTCGCCGGAGTTGGCGGCAAGCGTTGCGCAGCAGTACCGTGCATTGGCCGCGCGTAGTGAGGAGTTGGGCGATGCATCGGCAGCACAGGCCGAACTGAGCCGTGCGGCGAGCGTGGAGCGCGCGGGTCGATAAAGACGCGTCTACCGGAGCGGGTTTGCTGCCTGTAACGCTTTCAGCTGTCTTACGGAGGCATCGTGGTCCGGTGCGCGGGGATGCCGGGCAAAGAAGCTGGAAGCGGCTGCGATGGCAGCGTTGGCTTTGACGGTACTGTGGACGTCTGACTCTGCGCATGCAAGCTCGAGGAGCTCCGCTCCATCGGGGTCCGGGTCGTCTTTCATGTTGCGTTCCGCGTAGAGAACGGCCTTCTCCGGCGAGGCGTGAGCCTTCGTGAGGATGGCTGCAGCGGTGCTGAGCACACGGTCTGAGGCGGTGGGTTCATCCGCAAAGCGGATGGCGTCAGCAAGTGCTCTGGAGCGCATCGCCGCGGCCTCTGCGGTGTTGCCGCTGACCTGCAGGGCTCGACTCAGGACGTCCTCGCTGTCAAACCGAAGCTGCTGCCACATGGCTGATTTGGGGCTGAGGCGGGCGATGGCCTCTTCCGTGTCCACGTACTCACGGGCGCTGGCAACGGCCTGCTGCGGTTTTCCCGCCTGTAAATACATGTCCGTGATCTGGCTGGCAATGTCGGCGAGGTCGCGACGGGACTGAATGTCCTGCGGACTTCGTGCGACGACCTGCTGACATTCGGCCTGGGCGGCCTCATCAAGCTGCAGGGCAGCTTGCAGATGACCGAGGTTCTGCTCGGCTTCTGCAAGGCGCTGGCGAATGAAGATGTGACGACGGCGTGCAAGAGACTTGCTCAGCTCGCCCGGGGGCAGCGACTCGATGGAGTTTAGAGCCTGCCGATAGTACTCAGCCGCGACCACTACGTCTGTGTCGCGGTGCAGCATGCCCAGCTTCCAGCCTTCCACAGCCATGCCGCTGCGGCAGCTGTTGCAGACGGGGTCTCGCCGGATTCCGCCCGCGTAAGCGGATTGGGCTTCCGTGTAGATGGCGATGGAGTGGGGACCGTCGTGCAGGGCCATGTCGGACTCCTGGCCGTAGATGTCGCCAAAAGTGTTGAGGGTTATGGCAGATCGCAGCAAGGACGCGGCACTGCTGCGAGGATCTGCTGCGACGACGCGTGCGATGTTGGCGGCAGGGAGCATGATCCTGAGAGCTTCTGGGTAATTACCGTTGCCGATTAGAACCTGGGACGCACCGGTCAGGGCGGCCTCCTCGGCCTCTTGCGCGGCCGGGGTGTTGTTGCTGGAGCGAAGCTGCTGCGCAAGCTGGATGGCGTGGTGCAGGGTGGCGGTCGCGGAGGGAACGTCGCCGAGATCCTGCTCGTAGGGCGAGCCAAGGAGTTTGCCGAGGCGGGTATAGCCCTCGATGGCGTCTATGCGGAGGGCAGTATCGGTGCTGTGATGCTCGAGTTCATCGAGCGACTGGAGGGCTTCTGTTGCGGCGACGCGCTGGGCCGGGATGGAGCCGGGCTGATCGTGCAGCTGGTCGAAGTAGTCGAAGAGGAGAAAGTGTGTCAGCTGTTGCTCCGCCTGAACGCCGGCCTGGGTCCGGCGGACAAGGACTCTGGCCCGTTGCTCTTGATGGAGAGAAAGAAAGAAGCCGGAAACAAGAAGCAGGACAGACAGCACCGCGACGGCCAGGTCAGCGCGGTGATTGCGGAGCAGAAGGAGCGCCGTATACGGAAAGCCGTCGCCGCGCGCACGCACGCGTTTGCCGACCGCGGCGGCGCGCAAATCCTGCAGCATTGCGGAGACGCTGCCGTAACGATCCTGGGGAGTGTAGCGGATCGCTTTAAGGACGATGCTGTTGAGGTCAATCGCGTGAGCACGGCCAAGGCGCAGACGTATTCGCTGCGTGCTGCTGATGGGCGGCGGAACTGTGCCGGCACGCAACTGGTCCAGAAAGGTATGGACGGAGTTCTGCTCCAGCAGCGGCGGCAGAGAGCCATGGAGGACACGGTAAAGCGTGAGGCCGAGCGAGTAGACATCGCTTGCCGTGGAGAGCGGCTGGGACTGCAGCTGCTCGGGGCTGGCGTAACGCATGGTAAGACCGGCCGCGGCATCACCGTGCGTTGCTGTCCCTGTCTGGTCCAGAAGCTGACGGGTGCCAAAGTCGAGCAGCTTGGTGCGGTGCTCCGCCGTGATCAGGATGTTGGATGGCTTGAGGTCGCGGTGCAGGATGAGGTTGCGATGAGCTTCGATAACGGCTTCGCAGAGTTGTTCCAGCACCGGCAAAAGCTGACGTGCGCTGATCTCCGGATCATCCACAAAACGATCGATACGCTCGCCGTCGATGTACTCCATGGCGACGTAGGGTCTACCGTCCGCGGTTGTGCCCGCATCCAGCAGGCGCGCGATGCCGGCGTGTGCAAAGCGGGCAAGGGCATCGCGCTCGTGCAGGAAGGCCGTCACCGCGGTGCTGCCGGCATGAGCACCGCTGAGAAACTTGACGGCCGCGTAGCGGACAACGGGCTGTGCGCCCTCGAGGCTTGGATCTCGGGCTTGCGAGCGGGCTTTATCACCCATGCGCTCAGCCAGATACACCACGCCCATGCCACCGCGGCCCACAATGCGCTGCAGTCGATACCTGCCTGCAACCGTGCCTGCGAGCTGATCTTCTCCAGGGACTTTGGCGCCCAATGCTGACAGGCCTCCGTGGCTTTCTGAGCCGCTAGAGGCAAATGCAAGGGACGCAACTGCCAAAGCGTCATCTGCCTGCAGAAGCGACAGCACCTCCCCGGCAAGTCCGGCGTCGCAGTCTCGCAAACAATTGGTTCGCTGCTCAGGCGACAGGGCAGCGACCTGATGGAATAGCGCTTCGAGCGCACGAAGGTGCGCGGCGTCTGCGCCCACGGCAGCGGACGCGCCGTTAACTTGGCACACCCAGCGACACGGGGTGCATCTCGCGGTAAAGCCAGCTGCGGGAGAAGCGCAGATCGCGTTCCGCAGTGGCAAGGGAGATCTCGAGAACGTCCGCAATCTCTTCCATGGTGAGGACCAGAAAAAAGCGGAGCTCCACGATGCGTGCCTTTCGCCGGTCAAGAACCTCAAGCCGGTCAAGCGCACAGCTAAGATCGATCATGCTTTCGGCGGAGCTGCCGATCCAGGACATCTCCTCGGAGAGCGGCAGGCGGACAACATCCGTGCCGCCGCGCTTTTCTGCCGCATGGGCACGCGCATGGTCTTTCAGGATGTTGCGCATGAGTCGTGCTGCAAAGGTAAAAAAGTGCACGCGGTCGTTACAGGCAAAGCGCCGCTGAGCCAGCAGACGAAGGTAGGTTTCGTTGACGAGAGCCGTCGGCTGCAGGGTGTGGTCGCCGCGTTCGTGCCGCATATAGCCGACAGCAATGCTGTGCAGCTGCTCATAGATGAGCGGCATGAGCGCCTGCATGGCTGCAGGTTCACCTCTGTCCCATTGATGCAGCAGCATGGTTACGTCTTGATCCGGAGACATTGCAATTCTTTCATTCACGTGAGTTGCAAAAAAAGTGCGCGGGGCTGAGGGCTTTTGGTGAGCGCCTACGCAGTATCTAGCAGAACGGGTTGACAGTCGTCATCCCACTTTTGTGTCTGCCTGCTTTCTTTGCCGATTTTGGTTCTCGTAACACCGCTTTTTACCCAATCCACAGCCCACGGGAAAACGCGTCGGCTATTTCCGTTCTTAATCGTGTCGCGCTGCTGCCTTTCCTATTTGCCCCTCCAGGAGTCCACCATGCCTCGTACTCTCCGTTTCCCCCGCTCGTGGGTCCGTACTTTGTACGTGCTTTGCGTGGCCCCACTGTTTCTTGCTGGCCAGGCGTCGCGGGCAGCCGGCCCGCAGACTAGTCCCGCTACGCACTCTGTGCCGGCAACAGCCGCTCCCAGCTTTGCCAGGCTGCCACTGCGCTTTGAACCGAATCGTGGGCAAACTGATGGGCGCGTGCAGTTTGTGGCGCACAGTCCGCAGGCGACGGTGTACCTGAGCGGCGCCGATGCGGTGCTGCAGACGGCGGAGATGAAGAGAGACAGCCATGGTTTAGCACACGTGGCGCAGACGAGCGCAGTGCGAATGCACCTGGCAGGCGCTGCACTTGCGCCGGGCGCGACACCGGAAGATCCGCTTAGCGGAACGGTGAACTACTTGAGCGGTAACGACAAGAGCAAATGGCAAACCGAGCTGCCAGGCTATGGCGGTGTTCGGCTTGCGGCGGTGTACCCCGGTGTGGATCTGCGGTACTACGGACGCGCTGGCCAGTTGGAGTACGACTTTGCACTCGCGCCGAACGCGGATCCGCAGCAGGTGAAACTGCAGTTTGAGGGAACAAAGCCAAGGCTGGAGAAGACTGGCGACCTCCTGCTGCCGATAGATGGCGGCCACGATCTGCGCTTCAGCAAGCCGGTAGCGTACCAGACGATCGATGGCAAACGTGTGGACGTCGACGCGTCGTTCGCACTTTCGGCAAACAGGCAGATGACCTTCCGGCTGGGTGCATACGACCACACTCGAGAACTCGTTATCGACCCGACGCTGATCTACGTGGGCACAATCGCTTCGGGCATTGCGCAGACAAACGTGTCGCAGATCGTTGTGGACGCGACGGGAGCGCTTTACTTTGTCGGCACCACAAACGAAACGACATACCCCGTGACAGCTGGATCGTACCAGACGATATGCGGACCTGCGAACGCCACGGCGACAGCAAACAACGTGATGTATTGCAACGGCACGAACTACACATCCGCGTACATTACCAAGCTGAGCGCTGACGGCACACGCCTGATCTATTCGACGTTTCTGTCCGGTCATGGTGGGGTAGAGGGCGGGTCAGGTATTGCGGTAGACGCCGCTGGCGTGGCCTACCTGCTGGGATACACGGCGTCGAATGATTTCCCAATTACGGCGGATGCCTTCCAATCGCTGTGCCAGCCGGCGCAGCCGCCGGGCTTTGAACCCGCGCCTGTTGTGCCCACCTCGCAATGCGTTAACTTCCACAACGGCGGTGGCACGGAGTACACCATCAACGGTCCTGTAGCCTTCTTTGCGAAGTTAAATGCCAATGGGACGGCGTTGACTTACTCCAGCTTCCTGGGCGGCACGTACCCGGTGTATCCAACAGCTACAGGTCTGGATGCGAGCGGGAACTGGTACATCGCGACTCATACCTCTTCCTTCGCTCCGGCAAATGTTTACGGAACCGGCGGCGGTAGCGTGCAGTACCCGGGAATAACCAGCAGCGGCTATCAGACCGTGTCGCAGGCGCATAACCAGATCGATAACAGCCTAGAGGACAACAACGACAACACTGCTATTTCGAAGTTCAGCAACGACGGACACACACTGCTGTACGGCAGTTTTTATCAGGACAAGTTGTACAACGTTGCGGTGCTTCCCACCACGATGACCGTCGGCATCAACGGCCTTGCTTTTGTGGGAGGCTACACCCAGTCCGTCAACCTGCCAACGACTGCAGGTGTCGTCAAGGCAAGTTGCACCCAGGTACAGAGCAACTCGGCCTATTGCAACACCTTCGACGGTTTTATCGCGGCGTTTGATACCACCAAGACCGGTGCTGCATCGCTTGCCTATGCCACCCGCGTCGGCGGTTCCGACACGAGCCAGGGCAGTAACATCCCCATCACCGAAGTTCTCGGCTTGGCCGCTGACAGCAGCAACAACGCCTACTTGACCGGCTATACCGATGACCACACCTTCCCGGTAGGGACCGGCGGCTATCAGTCCAGCTGTCCGAATTACGATGCGGCTCAGAGTACTTATGATTACTGCAACTCCGCTTTTGTTTTGAAGCTGAATGCGGCGGGTACAGCTGTGCTGGGTGGCAGCTTTCTGGGTGGCCCGAACTTCCGTTCTGCGGGATCGGTGGGTTACAACGTGCGGCTGGATAGTAAAGGGCAGGTCTACCTGTACGGGTTGTCCAATGATGGTGGCGGAGACTTTCCGCAGGTGAGTCCGCTGCAATCGTACAAAGGTGGGAACCAGCTCTTTATCTCGACCTTCAGCGCTGATTTGTCAAAGCTCCTGTTCTCCACGCGCTTTGGCAATCCTTCATACACAGACCACAGCGTCTCAGCGGCTGGCGGCATGGTGCTGGATACCAAGGACAACATCTACTTTGCAGGAACGACGACAGACACTATGTTTGCCGGAACCGCGGGTACCTACAACACAGCAACAACGACCGGGCAAGGGAACCACACGTTCTTTGTAAAGCTTTCAAAGGTTCTGCAACCCGATACGACCACACTAAGGATTACTCCAGCGACGATTTCAAGCGGAAGTACTGTGACTTATAAAGCACTGGTGGCCGGCACGCTGCAAAGCACACCCGTGCCCACCGGCGCCGTGACATTCAGCGCGACGAACACCACACCCGCCATGGTGCTGGGGACGGCAACGCTGGATGGTACAGGGACGGCAACACTGACGGCCTCTGCACCCACAGCGGGAACCTACACTGTGGTTGCAAGCTATGGTGCGGATACCAACTACGACGTGAGTACGTCAGCGGCCGCGACGCTGACGGTGAACAATGCCGTTGCATCTACAACTACGCTGATGGCCACGCCTGCGTCTGCAAAGACCGGTGCAACCGTGACGCTAAAAGCTGCGGTTACCGGAACGGGCGGGACACCTACCGGGTCCGTAACCTTTACCGACGGCAGCGGCACCCTGGGAACTGTTGCGCTGACGGGTGGCTCCGCAACGTACACCACGACGACACTTGCGCCGGGTACGCACACCCTGACGGCTGTGTACAGCGGTGATGCAATCTTTGGAAAGAGCACGTCCACCGCGCAGACCGTGACAGTTTCAGCTAACACGGTCGGTGCAGCGTTAACGGTGTCACCGTCCGTGAGCCCTGTGGGCGGGGCTGTGACCCTGAGCGCCGCGTTGAGTGGTGCAACGGGAACAGCAGCGCCGACTGGGAAGTTCACCTTCTACAACGGCGCGGTCGTTGTCGGCAGCGCAACTGTCGCGAACAACGCGGCATCGATCACCACCTCTTCACTGCCGGCCGGAAGCGATTCTCTGACTGCCGTGTACAGCGGTGATGGGACTTACGGTTCCGTCACAACGGCCGCGATGACCGTTGTGGTGCGTGCGCCGGCAGCCACCATGACTACCGTTGCAAGCTCTGCCGCAAGCAGTTCGGCAGGGGCATCCGTTACCTTCACAGCGATGGTCTCCTCCGCCGCGACCAGCGGTACGCCGACCGGTACCGTAACGTTCTACGACGGCACGACGAGTCTTGGGACAGGCGCGGTATCCGCCGGATCTGCAACGCTGGCGACGAGTACACTTGCGGTGGGAAGCCACACCATTACGGCGACCTACGGCGGGGACGCGCTCTTCCTCGGCTCAACCTCGAGCGGCTTCACGCAAACCGTCTCGGCCGCTTCGATCGCCCTGAGTGTGTCGCCCACCACGTTGACCATTACCCGGGGTTCAAGCGGCACGGCCACCCTAACGGCAACGCCCAGCGGCGCCTACAGCGGCACGGTCACGTTCACATGCACCGGTCTGCCGGCACACGGGGCCTGCCTGTTCTCACCAGCGACACTGACGTTTGCGCAGGGCACCACGGCGCAAACATCGACGCTGACCTTTACGACCAAAGACGGCGCAATCGCACTGCTTCGTCACGAGGGCTCGGGGCGAGACGCGTCGAACGGCGCTTATCGGCTGGTTGCAGCGGTGCTGTTCCTGCCCCTGGGCCTGCTTGGGTTCGCAGCTCGACGGAGCAACAGCCTGCTGCGCGCCAACACGGGCATGTGGCTGCTGGCGTTGGCATTGACGCTGGGTCTGGGCACGATTGCAGGCTGCGGTGGCAGCAGCAGCGACGGCACCACCACCGCAGCGGGCGCATATACCGTCCAGGTCGTCGCCTCAGTAAACGGCGCGACCATGCCGGTGACCCTGATGGTTAACGTGCAATAGACGGTGCATCCTGCGGTGCTTTGCCGGGCCACTCAGTGGCCCGGCATTCTTTTCTCTCCTGGGTTCCGGCGGACGTGAATGCCACGCAAAGTCGTTGCGCCTCCATACGGCTGCTGTGTGTGGGGCGGGCGAGCAAGCCACCGCAAGTCAGGGCCGCGGGCCGGACGCATGCTACATTTTCGCTATGGGATCGCGGCGCGGTTCTGCCACACAACAGCCAGGACTTTTGAAACTCGCGTCTGAGCGGGAGCGCGACGAAGCACGCATGGCGGAGCTGGTACGGTTTACCGCGCGTTCGCAAGTGACGGAGCAGCCAGTTCCGTTTGGTGCGCTGATTGTAAACACTTTGAGCGGCGAGGAGCTTGTGCGCGGCCGCAACGCCGTTCGGCGCGAATGGGACCCAAGCAGCCATGCCGAGCTGCGCGCCGTGCGCAAGGCAACACGCAAGCTGAAGCAGCTTTCCCTTGCCGGCTACACCCTGTACACCACCTGCGAGCCGTGCCCCATGTGCATGGCAAACGCGCTCTGGGCCGGGTTGGATCGCGTTGTGTTCGGCGCGACCATTGCCGATGCGAATCGGCATTGCAGGCAGATCCAGATTTCCGCGCGTGAGGTCAGTCTGCGCAGCGACATGCCATGCGTGGTGGATGGGCCGGTGCTGCGCGACGAGTGTTACGCGCTGTTTACCCACCCAAAAATGCTAAAGGTGTTTGCTACCTGGGGTCCGCAGCCGAAGAGGGCGGACGGATGATCTCCAGCGAAGATCTCCGCGCGTTGCAGGATGCTGTCCACGACCCCGGGCGTGTGCTGACGCAGGAGCAGGTCGTGGCGCGGCTTTCGCGGGACTTCTACTGGTACTCACCCATTCTGCGGGCGAAGCTGGACGGCAAGACAGCCGAAGCGGCCGTGCAGCCAGTGTCTGTGGACGAGGTGAAAGCAGTGCTGGCCGTGTGCTTTGCGCGCGCCATTCCGGTAACCACGCGCGGTGCCGGAACGGGGAACTACGGCCAGGCGGTGCCCCTTCAAGGTGGCGTTGTGCTGGACTTGCAGAAGATGGATCGCATCGAGAGCATTACCGCGGACGGAGTTGCACGTGTGGAGCCGGGTGTTCGCCTGGGCGCGCTGGAGAACGCGGCGAGGGAGGTCGGATGGGAGCTGCGCTGCTATCCAAGCACCGTCGTCAAGGCGAGTGTGGGTGGATTTCTGGGCGGTGGATCGGGCGGTATTGGGTCGGTGACGCACGGCGGTCTGCGAGATTTCGGTACGGTCCGTGCCATCGAGTTTGTGACGATGGAACCCGACCCCAGGCTGGTGCGGGCCGAAGGTGAGGCGGTACATGACGTGTTGCACGCCTGGGGCACCAACGGTGTCATGACACGCATCGAGCTGCAGCTGACGCCGGCAGTGGAGTGGGCGCAGTGTGCGATTGCCTTTCAGACCTTTGCCGAGGCGTTCACCTTTGCCGAACAGGTGAGTACGGGGGAGCGGTGGCAGAAGCGGCTGGCCACGGTCTTTGAGTGGCCAATCCCGTCGTGCTTCGCACCAATCCGAAGCCTGACGCGCGACGGCAAGGCGATGGTATTCCTGATGATTGCGGCGTCGCAGCTAGATGCACTGCAAGCGGCCGGCGGTGAGGCAGGTGGAGAAGTAACGCTGGCTGCGGCGTACGCCGGTCTGCGCACACAGCCACTGTTGAGCGACTACACGTGGAATCACACGACACTCTGGGCGATCAAGCAGGACGCGGCGTTCACGTATTTGCAGTGTGGTTTTAGCGCGACGGAGGCTCGCACGCAGTTCGCCGCATTGAAGGCCAAGTTCGACGACGAGATCCTGTTTCACCTGGAGTTTATGAAGAACGGCAGCGGCGTGGTAATTCCGGGAGCGATACCGCTGGTGCGGTACACCACGGAGGCGCGCCTGAACGAGATGATCGATTTTTGCCGGAGCATTGGTGTGGGTGTAGCCAATCCGCATAGTAACCACGTGGAAGGCGGCGGACGCTACCGGGAGGACAACGCACAACTACTGGCAAAGTATCGCTATGACCCGCGCGGCCTGCTGAATCCGGGCAAGATGGCCACCTTCCAACCCGTTGTGCAGGACTAAGGACGATGCCCATGCACGTACCACCGGAACGCCTGTTTGCCCACCTGAACTGGAAGCAGGTGGAAGCTCTGCCAAAGGATAAAACGCTGCTGGTGTTGCCCACTGCAGCCATCGAACAGCATGGGCCACATCTGCCGCTGGCGACGGACACGCTGATCAACGATCTGCTGCTTGGAGCCGGGTTGCGGCTACTGCCAACAGAGGCTCCTGTGTTTGCGCTGCCGCCGGTCTGCTATGGCAAGAGCAACGAGCACATAGGCTTCCCCGGCACGCTGTCAGTCTCCGCGACGACGTTCATGGCGGTGCTGCGGGACCTGGGTGCGAGCATTGCGGCGAGCGGTTTCAAGCGCCTTTGCCTCTTCAACACGCATGGCGGAAACAGCTCACTTGTGGATGTGATGGCGCGCGATCTGCGTGCCGAATTCGGGCTGCGCACCTTTTGCCTCTATGGCTCAGCGGGTGCAGCGTTTACTGGACTTGGAAAGCAGGAGAAGGCGTACGGCTTCCACGCGGGCGAGGTCGAGACGGCGTTTCTGCTCCACTCCGCGCCGCACCTTGTCGACACGTCGGCGTACACGGTCAACTACATCGCCCAGGTGGACGCGCCGGAGCTGCTCTTGCCTGAGAACGCGTCAAAGACGTTTTCATGGCTCACGCGTGATATCGCTCCAAGTGGTGTGATGGGTGACCCAAGGCCGGCCACCGCAGCCAACGGCGATCTCTGGGTGAATGAGGCGGCAGAGAAGATTGCAGCTGCGCTTGAGGCCATGCTGCGCTTTCCGCTGGAGCCACCAACCGCTTGACCACGCCGGCGCAGAGCGAAGTGAGCCAGACGGTGGACATGGGTGGAGGCGTGCGGCTCCTGCGCGCGGTTCCGCTGCGGATGTCCGACGGCACCGTGCTCGTTGCCGACCACTACTTTCCTTCAGAGCCGGGTCCCCATCCCACGCTGCTGATGCGACAACCCTACGGTCGCGATATCGCCTCAACCGTGGTGTACGCGCACCCTGCCTGGTTTGCGCGGCAGGGCTACAACGTGGTGATCCAGGATGTGCGCGGGCGCGGCGGGTCAGAGGGGGAGTTCTATCCCTTTCGCCACGAGGAGCGGGATGGTGCGGAGACCATTGCCGCCGTGCGCCAGCGGCCCGAGTGCAACGGCAAGGTTGGGATGTACGGCTTCTCATACCAGGGGGCGACGCAGCTGCTGGCCGCGGCGGCGCAGCCGGAGGGTCTGCTGTGCATTGCGCCAGCCATGGCGTCCACAGATCTCTATGACGGCTGGTTCTATGCCAATGGTGCGATGCGGCTGGCGTCCTCGCTGGGCTGGGGCCTGCAGATGTTAAAGGAGGATGCGCGGCGGCTGGGCCTGCGGCAGGCAAGCGACCGGCTTGAGCGCGCGTGGGTAAACCTCTCTGCGCAATACGCGGAAACGCCCTACGGCGTGCATCCCGCGATTGGGGCTCTGGGCTTGCCTACATATGTGCAGGACTGGATGGCGCATGACCGCCCGGGTGAGTTCTGGACGGCGATGGATGTGAGCAGGAGGCTGGAGCGCATCACGGTTCCTGCGCTGCATGTCTCCGGCTGGTATGACACCTATCTGCGCGGCACCATGCAGGGGTTCAACCAGCTTCGCCAGCATGCCGGCACGAGCCACGCACGCGAGCACCAGTACCTGCTTGCCGGGCCGTGGGTGCACATTCCCTGGGGAGAACGCGTGGGCGGCATCTCACTGGGAGCAGAGGCTGCGCTTGATACGGACGCGTTGCTGCTGCGATGGTTCAATCACTGGTTGAAGGACAGCGGCGAATTCGATGCCGAGCCGAGGATTCGACACTTCGCGATGAACCTAAGTGCTGCGGGAAGTTGGCAAAGTGCGAACACATTTCCGGGGACGACGCACGTGCTTTACCTGCACAGCGAAGGCCGGGCCAACAGCAGCAAGGGGGACGGTACGCTGTCGCCGCAACCACCGGGCGAGTGCGAGGCTCCGGACCAATTCGTGTACGACCCGGAGGTGCCGGTCATGGCGCCCGGCGGGCCGGCTGCGCTCGCAGGACCGCAGGATCAGGCGGTGATGCAGCAGGGGAACAACCTGCTGAGCTACACGACCGCTCCCTTAAAGGAGGCGATGCATATCTTCGGTGCGCCACAGGTATCCCTCCACGTTGCGACATCCGCAGCGCATGCCGACGTAGTAGCACGGCTGACGGTGGTGCGGCCGAATGGGAGTGCACCGTTCGTTACCCTGGGGATCGCTCGCAGCACGCACCTGTTTGGCAATGAGTACACGCGGGATACACCGCAGGTGTGGCAGTTCGCACTGGAGCACACCAGCTGCGTGCTGAACGCGGGGGACTGCCTGCGGCTCGATATCGCCGGCAGCGCGTGGCCTCTCTTCGATCGCAATCCATCGAACGGCACGCCACCGCGCGCAATGGATTGCTGGACGTGGGAACGCTGCACTCACACCGTGTTGCATGATGCCGCCCACCCGTCCGCACTGCGGCTGCCAGTTGCGACAGCGCGGGAGGTGGCTGCATGAGCCAGATGGAGAGTCGCTCCCCTGCCGTGCTGTTCGATGCCGTGGGCAAACGCTACGGGGATGGACCTGCGGTGCTCCACGCGGTCTCACTCACTATTCAGCATGGCGAGGTGGTGAGCCTGCTTGGGCCGTCCGGGTGTGGCAAGTCCACGGTGCTCAAGCTGATCGCAGGGCTCTCCAGCATCTCCAGCGGCACGGTAAAGGTCGACGGCATGACACCTGAGAAGGCGCGCGAGACGGTATCGTTCCTGTTTCAAGACCCGACCCTGCTGCCTTGGCGTACGGTGCGGCGAAACGTCACGCTGGGCATGGATCTGGACGGCACGACGAAGGAGCGCCGGGAAGCTCGGTGCAGCGAGATGCTGCAGCTGGTTGGTTTGTCGGACGTTGGAGACCGCTATCCGCGCCAGCTTTCCGGCGGCATGAAGATGCGGGTGTCGCTGGCTCGGGCGCTCAGCACGCATCCCCGGCTGCTGCTGCTGGACGAGCCGTTTGCGGCTCTGGACGAGATGAGCCGGGACCGCATGGGCGAGGAGCTGTTGCGGCTGCAGCGCGCGGGTGGGTGGACCGTTGTGTTTGTGACCCACGCCGTGCACGAGGCAGTATTTCTATCGGATCGCGTGATCGTGCTGTCCGCGAACCCGGGACGGATTGCGGCGGAACTGCCCGTGGACCTGCCACGCGAGCGCACAGCCGATCTGCGCAGCGCACCGGAGTATGAGTCGCAGGTGGTGGAGGCGTCGCGGTTGCTACGCGCGGCGGAGCGCCGTTGAAGCGGCACCTGACAACGGCAGTTGCAGCCGTGCTGCTGTTCAGCGCTCTACTGGCTTTGTGGCTGGTGGTGATCCGTGTGGGCGGCATTGCGCCATATCTGCTGCCGTCGCCGCTTATGGTGCTGCGTGCAGGCATCATCCGCCACGTGTCTCTCCTGTCGTCTCTTGCAATTACTGCCACTGAGGCCGCAACGGGCCTGCTGGGAAGCATCGTCGTCGGTGTAGTAGTAGCGCTGGTCTTCGCGCAGGCGCGTTCGCTGCGGCGGCTGCTTTACCCGTACACGCTCCTGCTGCAGACGGTCCCCATCGTGGCGATCGCGCCGCTGATCCTGATGTGGGTCGGTGCGGGCACGTTCTCCGTCGCGCTGATTGCCTTCATCATCTGCCTGGCGCCGATCATTGCGAATACAACGCAGGGGTTGATCAGCGTGGACCGTGGATTTGTGGACCTGTTCCGCATGCACGGTGCGTCGCGGCTACAGACGCTCATGCGGCTGCGGCTGCCGCATGCGCTGCCTTCGCTGTTTGCGGGTGTGCGCATCAGCAGCGGTATTGCGGTGATCGGGGCGATCACAGGGGAACTGTTTGCTGGCTCTGCGCGTGTGGGTGTGGGTGGCCTCGGCTATGCCATCCAGTATGCAAGTGCGCAACTTGAAACCGACTACCTGTTCGCGCTTGTGGTGGCCGCGACGGCGCTTGGCTTCTGCTTCTTTTTTGCAGTGTCGCTGTGCGAGTGGGCGATGCTGCACCGGTGGCACGAATCTGCCCGGCTGCCGGACGTGGACTGAGGAGGTCCTATGCTTCGTCAACAAACTGCAGATGGATGGTGGCTGATCACGCACCCCGACCACGCACGCCTTGCCGGCGCATTCGCCTGCCGTTGGGGCAACGACATGTTCGCAACGCCACAGCCGCGCGAGAGCGTGCTGTTTGGGATCCAGGTGCATGACGACGGCTGGACCGCGCGCGATGCCCACCCAGCCGTGACGCGGGAAGGGAAGCCCGCGGCATTTTCAGACGAGCTGGTGGGGAAGTATTCGGCGTTTGAGGAGATCGACCTGGTGGACTACCTTGCCGTGCGCGAACGTGCCGTGGCACAGGTGGTGCCAAAGAACGCATACGCGGCGCTGCTGGTGTCGATGCACACGGTGAACCTGCTGACAGAGCGTGCAGACCGCTCCACGATGAAGCAAGAGCAGCTTCCGTTGCTGGATCACTTTCTGGACCGGCAGCGCACAGTGCAGGAAGGGCTTCGTGCCGCGGTCCGTTCAGACAGCCAGTACACGCCGGCGGAGGTGTCCGGCGATGCTTTCGACAATAACTTCCGCCTGCTGCAGGCGGTAGACAACCTGTCGCTGCTGAGCTGCGTGGCCTACACGCGGCCGGCCACGCTGTTGCATCCTCTACGGCTTGCAAACGCAGGTGTGGCTGAAGTGCGGGTGACTGCTGTGGGGGAGCGTAGCTTCCGGCTGGATCCTTACCCGTTCGACACGCCGGAGCTCCGCTTCCACCTGCCGGCGCGCTTTGTTGCAGGCACACGTTTCAACACGTCCGAGGTGTTGGAGGAGGCCTTCGCCACGGCACCTGTACAACACCTGACGATTACGCTTACGGCTGGGTAGTCGGTGCTTTGGTAGCAGCGACTGCCGCGGGCAGCAGCGACACGTGCGCTGCAACAATGCGCCAGCCTTCCGGCAGACGCACCCACGCCTGGCTTTGCCGTCCGTACACTGTGCCATTTGCGGTGGAGCGCGTGAACTCCAGCGTGATGCTGCCGAAGTCAGTGCCGAAGGTGACTACGTCCAACCGCTCGACCGTGCGCGCCAGATTCACCGCAGGACGCGCTTTGCGGAACGCTTCAATCTCGTCGATGCCGTACAGGTTCTCGCCGACGCCGAACCGCATCGCAAACTCTGAGCTCCAGAACATCGTGGTCAGGGTGTGCACATCGTTCGCCACGAGTGCCTCCTCGTACTTCGGATACAGGCCCAGCAGTTCTGCGAGTGTTGCGGGATCGTTGATTGTCATGAAAGAAAGAGCCTCGCAGGTGGGAGCACAGATTTGCGAATGGAGGCGGAGACCGTCGTCATTGGCCGGTTGACGACCTGGCTCAAGCGCAAATCCATGCTGACGCTGCAGAGCAGGTAGGCATGCAGCGGCGACATGCCCCAGGTATCTGCAAGCAGGTCGACCATGCGGCCAGTGGCTGCGCGCGCTGCGGCTAGGGGGTTCTCGGCGGACTCCACAACCATCCAGGAAGGTCCGTCTTCGCCGCTGCGTTGAACCGACTCCACGATCGGTCCGGCAAGGGTGCGGCCGCGATGCAGCCTAAAGCGCAACGTGGCATCCGCAGGACATTCCATGCCGTTGATGCAGACCTCGCCATCGCCCTGGGCCGCATGTGCGTCACCGCAACTGAACAGCGCGCCCGGCGCAAAGACAGGGAGATAGAGCGTTGCACCGGTGCTGAGCTCGCGCACGTCCATGTTGCCACCGAAGGCACCGGGAGGACGTGTGCGGTGCTGCCCCGGTTGGGGAGGTGCCACACCCATGACACCGCAGAACGGCTTGAGCGGCACGGTCGCTGGTGCGAGCGACGTGGTGTGGTCGCCGTCGAGTTGCCAGTGAAAGAGCGCCGGCTCGCGAAAGCGCTCGTCCAAGAGGCCCAGCCCCTCAATGACACTGGTCCAGGCCCAGCCGCGGTGCGCCACCTGCAGAACGTCGACCTGCAACACGTCTCCTGGCTGCGCGCCATGGATCGCAACCGGACCGGTAAGGGCGTGGATGCGGCTGCGATCGATGCCGAGAAACTGCTCCGCTGTCATGCCCGGAAACACTTGTCCGCCGCTGGCATCATGACAGGAGAACTGAACAGTGTCGCCGCTGCTGATGATCAGGCGCGGTGCTAGGTCGCGATCCCAGATCGAGTGGGTGGGGTCTGCTGTGAGGGAGTGCTCAGCCAAACGTTTGGTCCCTTTCCGGGTAGATCGCGACGGTCATCTGAACCTCAACGAGTGCGTTGCGCGGCAGAGCACTGACACCCACGGCTGCGCGCACGTGCCGGCCGGCATCGCCGAAGACTTCAAGCAATGCATCGGAGAAGCCGTTAATCACGGCCGGCGATTCCGCGAACTCGGGAACAGCATTCACGTATCCGTTGACGCTCACGACCTCCTGCACCGCGTCGAGCGATCCCAGGTGGCGGCGCAGCACGGCCATCTGTGTCAGCGCACAGCGGCGCGCGGCGTCGTAGCCCTGCTGCACCGTTCGGTCCGCGCCAATGGTGCCGGTGATCACGCCGTGCTCGTCGGCGGAGATGACGCCCGCGAGGAAGACAAGCGTGCCCACGGTTTTGGCAGACAGGTAGTTGCCACCGGCCTGCGGCGGCTGCGGCAAGGCGATCGCGGCGTCGAGCAGGCGCTGCTCTGGTGAGTGCATGGCTGGACTGTACCATCCCCGATCGCGTTTGCACTTTGCCGCCTGGGTGCGCGCGGGATGAGCAGGCGCACCTGCACCGGACACTTTTATTCTTGCGTGCGGGTGCGGCATTACGGCTAAGATGCGGCATGGCACACGCTCAGCTGCGGCAACGCAGACTCACCATGACTGCAGCATGGCTGCTGACGGTGTGTGCGTTGTGCCTTGTGTTTGCCGCAGCGCGATCTGCTGGTTCGGCGGTAGGTTCTGCGGCCACACCAGCTACGAATGGTGGAACACACCTGCAGCTTCGGCCTGCCAGAACTTCAGCAACGGATCTTGAGATTTACATCGCGGGGCGTGGCGGAGGTTTTCTGACAATGGCGGACTTGCGCAGCCTGCCACTTATTCAAACTGCCGTGCTGGGAGACACAAACTTTGCGAGCGCCGGCCGGGTGCGCGTCACCGGCGTTTCTCTGGATGTGCTTGCGAAGGCCCTGGACGTTCCGGAGCAGGACAGCTTTGCAGATGCAATGTGCAGCGACCGCTATGACGGCCACTACAGCGCAGCGTACCGTGCGGCACACCAGCCCATTCTCTCGTTCCTTATCAATGGGGAAAGTGCGGCGGCATGGGCAAAGCGGACGGGGCAGTACGACCCAAGCCCGTTTTTCATTACTCACGCCCATTTTGTGTCGGCGTACCGCGTGCTGTCGCACGAGGACGAAATGCAGGTGCCCAGCAACGTGATTGCGCTGCGGTGGAGCGATCCCGCCGTACTAAACGCCATTGCTCCTCCGCGTGCCTTGCGGGGGGACGCGGCCGTACAGTCGGGCCTGTTAATTGCAGAGCAGAGCTGCCTGCGCTGCCACTACTTAGGCAATCTGGGCGGAACCAAGAGCGGCCGCGACTGGGCGACCCTGAGCACGTGGGCACACGAACAGCCGGCGTACTTTGAGCGGTACGTCCACAATCCCAGGGCGATCGATGCACATGCGCAGATGCCGGCGAACCCCGACTACGACGCTGCGACGCTGGCTGCGCTTACCGCCTACTTTCGTTCACAAGCTCCACCCCACTAGTACCGGAGGCGACTTGAACACCACTGACTTGACGAACCCCATGACGAACGCAAACCTCGTTCGCGCGAGCAAATGCGCCCTGCTTGCAGCGGTGGCCCTGTTCTATACGCTGGTGGTCTTCAACAATGTGACGGACTACAACTCCAACTACCAGTTTGTGCAGCATGTGCTGGCCATGGACACGACCTTTACGGGCAACGGCGGCCTTTGGCGCGCTCTGCGTGGTCGCGGGTTAGACACGGTGTTCTACATCGGCATTATCTGTTGGGAGTTCTGCACGATGGTGTTGTGCTGGGCTGCGACCGTGCGGCTGCTACGCCGGCTGCGAGACCCCGCAACCTTTGCCGCCGCCAAGCCGCTTGCCGCCGCTGCACTCACACTGGGCATGCTGCTGTGGTTTGTAGCCTTCTTGTCAGTGGGTGGTGAATGGTTCCTCATGTGGCAATCCAAGATGTGGAACGGGCAGGATGCCGCCTTTCGCATGTTCGCCTGTCTGGGCGTGGTGCTGCTGTTCCTGATGCAGGCGGAACCAGCTGCCTGAACCCGGCGGGACGTATGCTGAAGCTATGGATCAGCAAAGTACCTGCGCCGTCAGCTACACCGCCATGCTGGAGGTTGCACTGCAGCAGGCACGCCTTGGCTTGAGCGAGGGTGGCATACCCATCGGCGCGGCAATCTTCCGCCGTGACACCGGCGAACTGATTGGCAGCGGACGCAACCGGCGGGTGCAGCACGACGACCCTTCCATGCATGCGGAGACTGACGCATTTCGCAGCGCCGGCCGGCAAAGATCGTATCGCGGCCTGGTCATGGTCACGACGCTTGCGCCGTGCTGGTACTGCAGCGGGCTTGTGCGTCAGTTTGGCTTCGGCGGTGTTGTGGTGGGAGAGGCCAATAATTTCAGCGGCGGTGCGGAGTGGCTGCGGGAATCCGGGATCGAAGTCTTCGACCTGCAGTCACAGGCATGCACGGACATGCTGGCGGCGTTCATCGCGGGCAAACCTGCGTTGTGGCACGAGGATATCGGCGTCGAATGAAGTGTGCTTGCACCAGGTGCCGGTTGCGCTAGGTGCGGCGCTTCGATTGCGCGGCGTACCAGCCGACGCCGATCAGCATGTACAGCAGATAGACATAGGGAAACCAGCGGTCTGGTGCGGCAGGCGCCGGGTAGACCGAGCCGGCCATTGCCAGCAGCATGAGCAGCAGCGATACACCGGCAAGTGACGCGTTGCCCACCGTGATGCGTCTGCGCCTGTACAGGTACGCCGGCAGCGCCAAAGCGACCAGGGCGTAAGTGGTAAGAAAGCCGAAGACCGCGAGCGTTCCCATGGAACCGTAGATGGTCGCCGGCCCGACGTGGCGCAGCGTCAGAACGACTGCGGGCAACAGGGCAGCAGCGCCTGCCAGGACGCCTGCCTGCACCGGCGTGCCATGCTGTGCATGCGTTTCGGCAAAGCGCTGGGAAACGAGGCCAAGCTGACCCATACGCAGGAGGAGTCGCGCGGCACCCGTGACGCAGCCGAGTGTGCAGGCAAAGGCGCTGATGAGCACACCCACATCGATAATGATGCCGAATGGCCGCAGCCCAACGGCCGTGGAAAGCGTTCGAAATGGCGCGTCGGAGGTTGAGAGATCAAGGTGCAGCTGCGCAAAACCGAGCACCTCGCCATAGCAGCAGACGATAAAAAAGATGCCGACGAGTAGAGCGGACTGGACCACAGCGCGCGGAATGGTACGCAGAGGATTACGCGCTTCTGTGCCCAGTGTGGTTGCACTCTCAAAGCCGACAAAGCTGAAGATGGCAAGCATGACGCCCTGACGCACGCCGGCGTACGAAGCACCAGTCAGCTGCAGCTGGGGCGCATGCAGGTGGGTGCCGCCGCGCCACAGCAGAGCTACTACAACTACCGCCATCAGCAGCACGGCGATGGCTTCAATCCAGAGCATGAGCTGTGATGAGACCTTGACGTCGTAGCACGCCACCCACACGGAGCAGGCGGCGACCGCAAGTTCAAGCAGCAACGAGGGCACAGCACCGCCACGGTGGCCTAGTACGACGTAGATGAAGTTGACGAAGCCGCCGATAAGTGACGTGGTCGTGGCCACATAGGCGAACAGAAGCGCCCAGGCTGTGGCGACGCCGAAGACCGGCGGCAACGACTCGCGAACATAGCTGTAAAGCGATCCGGGCGACGATGAGTCGCGCGCAAAGATGCGGATGCAGAACGCGATGAGCAGCATGGCGATCATGGCAATGGCGTAGGCGAGCCAGGCCGCGTTGCCCGCAAAGGCGACGACCAGCGGAATCGTTAACGCGGGCGTTGTGCTGGGTGCGATGGTGGACAGCGATTGTGCCAGCGTTTCAAGTGGCGACAGGACGGCGTGGTGCAAGCCGTTCTGCTCTGCGTCGTCGGCAGAAGAGATTACGCCGGTGGCGACCGTGTTCCGCTCCGTGATTGTGCCGCTTTGCATAAGGCTCCATACCCATTCACGGGCTAACGTGCGAATGGCGTCGGCTCGACGTGCGGTGTGCCTGCAGAACTGATGAAGGAGACTCGAGTTTTACCGCTCTGCCGAATCGTGTCAACATGCTTGTGCATGCAGACACCGCGCGACGTACTTGAGGACATCCTCCAGCCTGGTCACGCGACCCTTCGGATTGACGACAAGTCCGTGAAGTTTCCGTCGCCGATACAGCGCTTGCAGGAAGCTTTGCGCGATGGGCGGCTGAAGCCTCTCGACATCGCGAGGGAGTGTCTTCTGCGATCAAACGGCAGCGCGTCGCGTAACACGTATCTGTGGCAGGATGAAGCCGCGCTGCTGGAAGAAGCGGAAGCCTTGCCGCAGCGCTACCCCGATCCGCTTCAGCGCCCGCCGATGTACGGGGTTCCCGTCTCGTTGAAGGACTGCTTCGACATCCGCGGCACGGTGACTACCATGGGATCGCGATATGTTGCGCAACGCCGCTCGGCCGCGCAGGCTGACTCCGCGATGCTGCAGCGGCTACGCTCACTGGGGTGCCTCGTCACCGGCAAAACACACCTGCATCCGCTGGCATGGGGCATCACGGGAGAGAACGCGGACTACCGCGACAGCGTGCAGCCACGTGATGCAGCGAGCCTCACAGGCGGCTCCTCCAGCGGCGGTGCGGCCAGCGTGCAGGAGGGCTCCGCGCTGTTTGCGGTAGGCACGGACACGGGTGGCTCCATCCGCGTGCCCGCCGCACTTAGCGGCATCGTGGGGTTTCGCGCGTCGCACGGCATTGCGGCGAAGGGCGGTGCGTGGCCGGGGATGTGGCAGGGGTGTGGGCCGCTCGCGCAGAGCTTTGATACGGCTGGCATTCTGCTGCGTGACGCGCGGGATCTCCCAGCCATCGCAGGCCCGCTGTTTGGGCTGGCACCCGCGGTAATGAGGGGACCGGTCCGCGTGGGAATTGCGAGCGACGCGTGGATACACGGATGCGACGCCGCCGTGGTCGCCGCAACGCACGCCTGGCAGGCCGAGCTTCGCAGGCAGGGACATGTGCTTGAGACCATCGACGCGGACGCATGGGATCAGTCGGTCGATGTGTTTGCCACCCTGCAGGCGTACGAGGCAGCCGCCCTATACCAAGACCTGCCGCCCGGTGACGAAGAACAGTTCGGCACATTGATTGCACAGCGCATGCGCTGGGGTTGGTCATTGTCTGCAGCAGAGGTGCAGGAAGCGCGAGAACGTGTAGCGCGCTTTCGTGCAGGCATGTCAAAGCTCTTCAGACGTGTCGACCTGCTGTTGCTGCCGTGTGCACCGGTGGCAAAGCTCACCGCAGGTAGCGACCTGTCCAGGGTGCGTCCTGCCATCCTGCGCTACACAGCGCCGTTCAGCCTTGCAGGTGTGCCGGCGGTCGCTCTCCCGGGCGAGTTGCTGGATGCAAACGCCTATCGCGGCACCGGCGTGCAGATCGCTGCGGCTGCAGGCAACGATGCGGCCCTGCTCAGTGTCGCCGCCCAACTCTGCCGCATGGTCGGTAGACCCGCGCGTGATGCCTGAGCCCGGCAGCGGTGCTACTCTTCTGCTACCGCAACCGATTCTGCACGACACCCTGAGGAGAAGCCCATGCCGCGCATTGCACGCTGGCTTGCCGTACCGCTTTCGTTGCTGTTGCTGCCGGCGCTGGATGGATGTCACGGTGCGTCGGCTAATGCGGGTCTTGTGCACGTGGTGCTGCAGACGGACTGGTACCCGCAACCGGAGATGGGCGGGTTTTATCAGGCACAGCAGAGCGGCCTGTACAAGGCAGCCGGCCTGGACGTAACCATCAACCCAGGTGGCCCATTCGTCGTTGCAGAGCAGCAGGTGGCCAGTGGTGCCGCGCAGTTCGCCATGGGATCGTCCGACAAGGTGCTGGAGGCAGACTCACGTGGTCTGCCGCTCGTCGCTGTAGGTGCGACCATGCAACAGGATCCCCAGGGCGTCATGGTTCATGCGGATTCGCCGGTGCACGCCTTGTCTGAGCTGAACGGGCATACCGTTGCGGTCCGGCCCGGCTCCACCTGGTGGGCATACCTGGTTAAGCGCTTCAATCTGACCAGCGTGAAAGAGATTCCGGCGACCTACTCGGTTGCGAACTTTCTGCAGGATCCCGGGTACATTCAGCAGGCATTTGTAACCAGTGAACCCTTCTTTGCAGAAAAGGCTGGCGCCAAGGTGCGGGTGATGCCAGTCAATGCCACGGGCTACCAGCCCTACCGTGTCTTTTACACGCAATCCACCTACCTGCAACAGCACCCTGAAATCGTGCAGAAGTTTGTAACGGCTTCTTTGCAGGGCTGGCATGATTATCTCGCCGACCCGGCAAAGACCAATCTGCTGCTCCAGACGTTGAATCCTTCCATGAATGCGGAGTGGGAGCAGTTCTCCATCACCGCGCTCAAGTCCGGTCATTACATTGAGGGTGACGGCACGGCGGCATCGCACCTGGGAACCTTCACGGCAGACCGCTGGACCACGATGTACAAGCAGCTGGTGGACCTTGGCGTGATTACCCATACCTTCGATCCCTCGACGGCCTACACGACCCGGTTCGTCCATTAAAAAGACGATGCTCCTCTGGCTTATGTTCGTCGCCATTGCCGAGATCGATCATGCTTTCAGTGAGGGGTTACGTCGACACCTTTGCGTTCGAGCGGGCTCAGAAGAACACGGCGTTGGAGTGTTAATAGTTGAGGTAGGTGCAGGCAGCGTTTCGGCCAGTACGAAGGAGCAGGATCCGTGGTGTGGAATCAGGACGTTGGCAGGGTGTTGATCGTGGGTGCAAGCGGCCAGGTGGGCGCCGCCATGTGCAGATTTTTGCAACAGACAGGTCGCGGTGGCCTGGTGTTACCGGCGGCACGTACGCCAAAGGACGACTGGTTGAAGCTGGATCTGGCAACGCTGGTTGAGATTGCCGGCGCGCGCGCGGTATTAGACACGGAAGAGCTGTCAGCCATTGTGTGCACCGCAGGGTGGACGCACGTGGATGGTTGCGAGGGTGATCCGGAGCGCTCGCGGCAGGTGAATGCAACGGGGCCGGCCATGCTGGCGGGGTATGCGTGGGAGCGCCGCGTGCCGTTTGTGTATTACTCGACCGACTACGTCTTCAATGGCTTTAGCACCACACCCGGGCCCTACCGTGAAAACGACCCAACCGATCCGTTGAGCGTGTATGGACGCGACAAACTACTGGGTGAGGCGCAGGTGACGGGCTACCACCCGGATGCGTTGATCCTGCGCACCAGCGGCGTCTACGGCGCAGACGAGCAGGGCAAGAACTTCGTGTACCAGGTGCTGAAGCGGCTGACGCTTGGCCAGGGTGTGCGGGTGCCGCAGGACCAGAGTTCGACGCCGGCATACAACGAAGATCTGGCGCGCGCGACCTTTGCACTGTTGGAGGCCGCAGAGCGTGGCATCTTCCACGCGTGTGGTCCCGACGTGGTGGATCGGAAGCAGTTTGCAGGGCGTATTGCCAGTGAGTTTGGCTTCAGTACCGCCGCCATCGAAGGTGTGCGCACGGTGACGCTGAACCAGCCTGCGCCACGGCCACTGGTTGCGGGTCTGGACTCGTCCAAGCTGGCCGCGTTTCTGGCCAGCACGCATCCTGAGGCACGGATGCGGGGCATCCACGACGCGTTGAACGATTGCCGCGGCGCCCTGGAGGAGAGCATCGCGCTATGGCGCGCTGAGGCCCAGGTGACGGCGTAGAATCTAGGGATGGCTGAGAGCGGCAAGACGTTTTATATCGAAACTTTCGGCTGCCAGATGAACGCCCATGACTCGGAGAAGGTCATCGGCACCCTGGAGCATGAAGGCTATCGCCGCGTGGAGACCGAGGAGGATGCCGGTCTGATCCTGTACAACACCTGCTCCATTCGCGACAAGGCGGAGCAGAAGGTCTTCCATCGCCTGAACGAATACAAGCGCATGCAGGGCGAGGGCAAGCAGTTCGGCGTGCTTGGGTGCGTGGCGCAGCAGGAAGGTAACAAGATTTTCGAGAAGGCGCCGTATGTGTCGCTGGTGAGTGGGTCCGCGAGTTACCGCAACCTGCCAGAGATGCTGGTGAGGCTCGAAGCCGGCGAAAAGCGCATCACCGGCCTAGACGACCGGCAGACGGAAGAAACCTTCGACACCGAGTTCACCGCGCGCTCCAACCCGCATCGCGGATACATCACCATCATCGAGGGCTGCGACAAGTTCTGCTCCTACTGCGTTGTGCCGTATACCCGGGGCAAGGAGCGTTCGCGTTCAAGCGAAAGTGTGCTGGCCGAAGCGTCGCGCATGGCCGCGCAGGGCTTTACTGATGTGCAGCTGCTGGGTCAGAACGTAAACAGCTATCGCGATCCGCTGGGCCGCATGACCTTTGCGGAGGTGCTGCGTGCCATCGCGGATCTGCCGGGGATTCGGCGGGTGCGCTTCACCACGTCTCATCCACGGGACTTCACGCAGGACATCGTGGACGCCATCAGCGACGTTCCGGCCATCTGCGATCATGTGCACCTGCCGGTGCAGAGTGGGTCAACTGCCGTGCTGAAGGCGATGCAGCGGGAGTACAGCCGCGAGTGGTACCTGGAGCGTATTGCCTGGATCAAGGCAGCGCGGCGCGAGATCAGCATGACAACTGACATCATCGTCGGCTTTCCGGGTGAAACCGAGCAGGATTTTGAGCAGACGCTCAGCCTGCTGGACGTGGTGGGGTATGACGCGGTGTTCGCATTCGGGTACTCGCCGCGGCCGAACACCCCCGCCATCGGCATGGCAGAGACGGTGCCGGAGGACGTAAAGGCATCACGGCTGCAGCGCCTGCTGGAGGCACAGCGGGAGCGCCAGCGCGTGGCGTATGAGCGCCATGTGGGGCAGACACTCGAAGTGATGGTGGAAGGTCACAACCGTCAGCGCGGGCAGATTACTGGGCGATCGTCGCAAAACAAAACTGTGAACTTTACGACAACGCAACCGATTTTGCCGGCAGTGGGCAGCTACGGTTTCGTGCGCGTGACGCAGGCGTATCCGAACAGCTTGGTGGGCGAGGCGGTACTGGGTACCAGCACTCTGGCTGCCATTGAATTAGTAGCAAACGGATTGGTGTCGGTATGAGTGAGAGACAGCTGGTAGAAGCGGATCGGGACGAGGTCGAAGTGCGAATCAGGGGCCTGATGATGGACCCAGTGACGAGCATGCCGATGATCGTGCTGAAAGACATTGCGGGCGACGGTGTTCTGCCGATATGGGTGGGGATCTTCGAGGCGAATGCCATTGCGCTTGAGATCGAGAAGACCACCACACCGAGGCCAATGACCCACGACCTGTTGCGTAACGTGCTGCGGGGGTTCGATACGCAGGTGACGCGGGTTGTCGTGAATGAACTCAAGGACGACACCTTTTACGCAGTGATCTGGCTCGATCGGGACGGTGAAACCATGACGCTGGACGCACGGCCAAGCGATGCTCTTGCGCTTGCGATGCGGGCGGACTGCCCGATCTATGTGAGCCGCGCTGTCATGGACAATGCGCGCCTGAACTCGAGCGGAAATTCAACGGCAAACAGCGGCGAGCTGAAGCGCTGGCTCGAGAACCTGAATGACGACGACCTAGGCAAGTACAAGATGTAGGGAGCGGCCCCGCGGGGGAGTCAGCCCGATAACTCTCGTGACGTCGGCAATCTTAGCACTTAAACTTGAGTGTTCATGGCTAAGGTTATATGTAACGTTTCGATCTGCCTTGCGTCAAAGTATTCGTGAGGCTAATGCCCTCACGAATACTGAGGAAGCTATAAAGAGAGTGCTATGCCCGCTACAATGACTCGCTTTGTTCCGTTCCGTTCGCCCCTTGAGGGCGTCGCGTGCTCCAGAACCGCCTCAACTCCAGCTTCAGCGACTTCGCCAGCCCGAACGGCGAATTGCACAACGAAAGCCTGAGCTCGGGCAATTTCATTCCTCCCGTGGATATTTATGAGGACGCCCAAAGCCAGCCGCTCCGGCTGGAGGTGCCAGGTATTCCCCGCCGCGACCTCGAAATCAACCTCGAGAACCAGACATTAACGGTCAAGGGCGAGCGCAAATTCCCGGAGAATGCGAAGGAAGAAAACTTCCACCGCATTGAACGACGGTACGGCAGCTTTACCCGCACGTTTTCGCTGCCATCCAGTGTCGATACCCGCTCTGTGCAGGCGAACTACGACAATGGGGTCCTGTCGATCGCATTGCCGAAGAGGGAAGCCGCTAAGCCAAAGCAGGTGAAGATCGAAATTGGTTCAGGGGATACGGCATCTGCTCCCAAACAGATGGAAGGGTCGCGAGCGGCTTGATTGATCCCGACGGGGGAGTTCTGCCGTACGCAGACTCTACTTACCCCTGTGTGGCACCTGAGAGCTTGGAACAGCGTGCCCAAACTTTGTTGCGCTCCTTTAAACAAATAGCCTCACGGAGTTGTCCGAAGCTGCGTGAGGCACCCTCCTCTTCGTTGGTTAGTTGACCGTTATAAGACGCCTGCCGCTCTGCAACTTTCTACCTGCGGGTGGGTCTGACCGAAGTGAAATGATGGCTCACCTCACGTGCCCAAATCATTTCAGTTTGACCATTTGGGCGTTAGCCCACTTAGGAGATACGTCATGCTAAACCTCAAAAAATCCTTGATTACTGCAGCTTTAGGAATTCTCAGTGCCACGCCCGCGCTTGCTGGAGCGCAGGTGTATGTTCGCATTGCGCCACCGCGTCCGGTATACGAAGTACCGCCGGCACCACGGCCCGGTTACGTGTGGCATCCGGGGTACCAACGCTGGGACGGAGCTCGCTACGTGTGGACGCCCGGTAACTACGTTGTTGCGCCCTATGCCCATGCCTTCTGGGTTCCCGGCCACTGGGTACGCCGACAAGGTGGCTGGTTCTGGATGGAAGGTCACTGGCGCCGCTAAGTTCGACCAGCTATAGATTCCGCCAAACGGCCGGAAGCATTCGGCCGTTTGTTCAGTGATCATGACGTGGATGAACTCGTCCTGTCACGTCTGCATGCAGCATGCGCGGTGGAACCGTTTCGGCTTGCCGGACCGGTGTTCGCTATGCTGAAGGCGTGAGCTCCTCGCCCTTGCAACTCGTCGAACGCGTGTGCCGCCCTTCCGCGTTGCGGCCCAATCAGAATTACCTTTTGCCGCAGTTCCAGACCGCCCTGGGAACGGTCGTCCATGCCACGCCCCTGGTTCAAGCGCTGAGGGCCGCCCAGCCTCAGGCACGTATTGTTGTTGCGTCGAGTGGGCTTGCAGCGCAGGTGTGGGAAGGCAATCCCTTCGTTGACCGGCTGCTGCTGACACCAAGCCCTTTGAAGGATCTCTGGGGTGCTGTCGCGGCGTTACGGCAGGCAAATCCGTTTGAAGATGAGCCATGGACGACGTTACTGACAACCGGCAACGAGCGCACCCGCATCACGTTGGCTGCGGTGCTGGCGGGGCCGTCACAGCGGGTAGGTTTCGCGGTGCGGGGTGAGCTGATGCATCAGCAGGTGCGATGGGATCTGGATCGAAGCCAGATCGCGAACAACCTGCGTCTGCTTGAAACGCTGGGCTTCGCGGTACCTGCACGCGGGGAGCCGACGATCAACGCGGAGGCGCAGCGCAGGTATGCATCGGAGTTGCTGGGTCCTCGGGTGCGACCACGCTTCGCGTTGGCCACGCAAACGAGTGTGACCCAACGGAAGAGCTGGCGCGTTGAGCGGTGGGTGGAACTGGCAAGAACGTTGCGCGACCGATATGACGCGGAGCTTGTCTTTGTAGGGACGGCGCAAGAGTCAGCAAGCATCGACGCACTGCGAGGACTCGTTGGCTTTGAAACGATCTCCGTCGCAGGCCGGACGAGCATCGCCCAGCTCGCCGCGGTGTTCTCGATGTGCGATCTGGGTGTGGTGCTTGATACCGGTCCGCTGCACGTGGCACGCGCGGTCGGCTTGCCGGCCGTCGTTATCGCGCCCGCGTGGTCGCCGCCTCAGGAGTGGCTGCCAGTAGAGAACCCGCGGTACCGAATTTTAAAGAACCGGACTTTCCCGCCACCGGCACCGGAGGACTACGTAATTGATGAGGTTTCGGTCGCTGAGGTGTTGCAGGCTGTGGCTGAACTGCTGCCTCTCGGAGTAGACGCCTAGTTGCCGGGTTCCCGGATGGGGATCTCGCGTCGGACGGAGAAGTCCACCTTCAGGGTGGCATGACCGGTGCCGATGCACACAAGGACTTTCCTGCTGGGACCTTTGAAGCTGTAGCGAACGTGGGCAGTGCCGTTGTTGCCAATGCTGGTCACTGCGGGTGGTTTGGGGTCCGGGTCGCGAATGTCCTCCGTATCGACGAGGGCGGCGGTGGCACTGAGCACCTTCTCGTGGAAGGCACCGTCGAGGGCGATAGGCACCTGCAGGTCAGAGTTCTGGTTGATTTGATTGCAGCCTGCAAGCAGACCCGCGACGTAGTTGGTACGGATGACCACCTGATCTTCGGTGATTGGATTGTCGCGGTAGACGCGGCGAAAAAAGTCATACGCTACGTCGTTGCGGCCAGTTGGCTTGATCATGTGGACATGGTCGGCACGGATCGCCTGGGGCGGTGTGGTCACGTCGCAGCCGTAGGTCGCGCTGAAGTAGCTGACGACCCGTGTGTGCGGCCGCAGATAGCGCATCCATCCGTCTTCGGGCTGCGTGTCCTGTGTCTCATAGGCGCAGAAACGGTGAATGCCGTTCACGGCGGGGTTGCCACGCCAGCTGCTCTCCAGGTCGCTCAGAAAGCTGTTGCCATCGGCATCGCTCAGGTCATTCAGCAGCGGGTCCTTGTCGTAGAACGAGGCGATGCGCGCGACCATGGAGCCCTCGTGCGGTGTGCCGTACGACACGATGAACTTCACCTTGGCTGCGTCAGCAGGATGGCGCAGGAGCATCTCCTCAAGCAGGATGCCGCCAAGGCTGTGGGCGACAAAAACGACCTCGCGGTGATCCCAGACGTGGTCCTGGCGCAGGTTGTTCCACAGAATTTCGGAAAGCTGCAGGCTGGAGCTTTTGCCGCCGGAGGGTGGGGAGGGGTACTGGGCGACAGCCACATCGGAGTAGGCGAAATGCGGATCGGAGCGCACCATGTCGGGCCAGTACGCACCGTTGCTGGCGCGCCATGAAGTCCGGTCGCCATGCAGGCCGTGCACAAAGACGATGACGCGGGCTTTCGGGCCCGGCGGCAGTGGTGTGGTTTGGCCAGATAGACCGCGCGCTGCAAGACACATGCAAAGCAGGACAAGCGTGCGGCTCATCGCCGTCCTCAACGAGTAATTCATCATCCTGGGTATAAGACCTGCAAAAGCATGGGGTGGAAGCAGCCTGCTAGTTCTGGCCGATGTGGCGCAGCAGGCTGAAAAATTCCGGGAAGCTGATGGCCGCCGCTTCCGCTCCCTGGATCATGGTGTCGCCGGTGGCGCGCAGGGCTGCGATCGAGAAGGCCATGGCAATCCGGTGATCGTCGCCACTGTCAATGACGCCGCCGTGCAGGGTCTGGCCGCCCGGGATGCTCATGCCGTCCTCGTGCTCCGTCACGTCGGCACCCATGTTGCGCAGGTTTTTCACGACCAGGGCGATGCGGTCCGACTCCTTGACGCGGAGCTCCTTCGCGTCGCGGATCACGACGCCGTCGCGGGTGTACGGCGCGATCGCGGCAAGCACGGGGAGCTCGTCGATGAGTGCGGCGGTCAGGGCTCCGTCGATGTGCATTCCCTTCAGTGTGGATGTGCCGTTGGCTTGCACGGTACCGGTGAGTTCGCCGTGCGCTTCTTCCAGATTGAGTACCTGAATTTTGAGACCGAGCGCGACCATCACATCGAGCAGCGCTGCGCGCGAAGGGTTCATACCGAGGCCGTCAAAGACAATCTGCGAATCGGGGAACAGGGCGGCGGCACAAAGAAAAAAGGCGGCGGAGCTAAGATCGCCAGGGACCGTGAGGTCGACTGCCGTGAGCTGCTGCGAGCCAGGGATGCTGATGCCTTCGCGGGTGCGGTCGAGAGTGGCACCAAAGGCGCGGAGTGCGTGTTCTGAGTGGTCCCGGGTGCGCACTGCTTCCTGCAGCGTGGTGGTTCCCGCGGCTTGCAGGCCGGCGAAGAGGATGGCTGTTTTCACCTGTGCGCTGGCAATTGGCGCGTCGAAGCCGATCGCGGTAAGTGGGCCGCCGTGAACGGTCATCGGAGCATGACCTTCCGTCAGGTCGATGCGTGCGCCCATCTGCTGCAACGGGCCGCGGATGCGTTCCATAGGGCGCCTGGTGAGTGACGCGTCGCCGGTAAAGGTGAAGTCACCGGCGTGCGGAGCGACCAGGCCGGCGAGCATGCGCATGGTAGAGCCGGAGTTGCCACAGTCCAGCGCGGCGGACGGCTGCTGAAAGGTGCCGGAGACGCCGCCCACGCTGATGGTGCCGCCGTCTTTCGTCACCACCGCACCCAACTGTGCCATGCAGGCGAGTGAGCTGTGCGGGTCGGCACCGGTAGAGAAGTTGCTGATGCGCGAGGTGCCTTGCGCCAGGCCGGCCAGCATGGCATAGCGGTGAGAGATGCTTTTGTCGCCCGGGAGCAGAACGCTGCCGCGAACCGTACGCGCAGGGGAGATGACTTCAGTGTGAGACATGCCTGTTCAGGGTAACGCAGCCGGTTGCGAATTGACCCATCAAGAAGACGTGCGCCGCGACCGCGCAGGGCTGTACCCTGATCGACGATGCAGAGAAGAGCGAAGTGGAGTGTGCAGGTTGCCCGTCAAGGTCTCGGCTTGTTGCTGAGCCTGTCCACCGGTGCGGGACTGCTGGCGCAGGGCATACCGCCGGTGGACGACTTTGCCGGCAAGCCTCGGCTTGTCATTGTGAGCGACATGGGCAACGAGCCGGACGACCAGATGTCATTTGTGCGTCTGCTGCTGTACTCGAACGAGCTCGATCTGGAAGCGCTGATCGCGTCCACCTCAACATGGCAGAAGACGGCCGTGCACCCGGAGACGATGCATGCGTTGGTGCATGCGTACGCCCAGGTGCGCTCGAACCTGCTGCTCCATGCCAGCGGTTGGCCCACCGCGAATGCTCTGGACATGCGAATCATGGCGGGACAGCCCGCGTATGGTATGGCTGCGACCGGAGTCGGTTTACACTCGGCCGGCTCGGATGCACTGCTCGGTGCGATGCAGAGGGACGATGCACGGCCGCTGTGGATCTGCCTTTGGGGAGGCGCCAATACGCTCGCGCAGGCGCTGCTCGATCTGCGTTCAAAGGCGGATAGCGCGACCGTCGCGCGGGTAATTAGCCGGCTGCGCGTTTCCTCCATCTCAGACCAGGACGATGCCGGGCCATGGATTCGGCGGGAGTTCCCGAACCTGCTCTACGTTGTGAAGCCCAGCCTGCCGAACAGCGATGACTACTATGCCGCAACCTGGACCGGCATAAGCGGCGATGCGTACTACCGCAACGGCGACGGCGCAGACACCAGCCTTGTGACCAACGAGTGGCTCGACAGCAACATCCGCAATAAGGGACCTCTTGGCAAGGTGTACCCAAGGTTCATGTTCATCATGGAAGGCGACACACCGAGCTTTCTGGATTTGCTGAACAACGGGCTGAATGCGTACAGGCGACCGGATTGGGGTGGCTGGGGTGGACGCTATGTGTGGCTTCAGCCGTATGGCGAGACGCATGCCGTTTGGACGCAGGGTGGCGATGAGTTCCTGCACACGACATCGCAGGATGCTGTAGTCGGCGTCGACGGACGCACCCACGTCTCAGACCAGGCGACGATCTGGAGATGGCGCGAGGCGTATCAAAACGACTTTGCCGCTCGTATGGACTGGACGGTTCAGGACTTTAAGCACGCCAACCATGCACCGGACGTGGTGGTGGATGGGCAGCGCGGAAAGGCACCGGTTGAGCTGATCGGCAAGGCTGGTGAGACGCTGAACCTCAACGCAGCCGGCACCAGCGACCCTGACGCTCAGCGCCTGACGTACCGCTGGCTTCTGTACCCGGAAGCGGGCCTTAGCGGAACCCACGGCGCTACCGTAACGCTGAGCGGAGACACGGGAGCCATGGCGACGCTGACTCTGCAGTCCGCATGTCCGCAGGGCTGGCTGCCGCTTCCGGCCGGCTACTGCAAGGGCCCCGGCATCGTTCACGTGATCCTGGCCGTTACTGACGACGGTTCGCCGCGGCTTACGTCGTACCGCCGCGTGATTGTGCACGTGGAGCCCGGAACACCATAACTTACAAGATTGAACCGCAGCGGCCTGGCCGCTGCAGTCCTTGCGGGAGGCCGGCCAGGGTACCCTGGCCGGCCTCATCGCTACGCGGGTGCGGGTGCAAAAGCTGCTGGGAGTGTCGCAAGGTTGGCGGAGGTTGCCGCTGCACTGCTTGCGGTGCCGTAGAACGAACCATTGATTCCGGTTGGGAAAAATGCGCCAGAGGTCTTTCCCGCGCCGCCGTACGCCAGGTTAAGCACCTGGGTCACGGTGCGCAATGCTGGAAGCCCGTTGACGCGATTGATGGAGAGATATTGCGCCGGACCACCTGTAGGTGGTGGCACCAGATCGGCACCGTCCAGCACAGGACTCGGAATATTGAGCCGTGCAATCTGTGTGTGAAGGGTGCCTACATGCTGTGACTCAGTGGAAAGAATACGAGCGGCAGTCTGAATTACGGCAGGTGTGGTCAGCAGGTAAGCTGCGCCACCATAAGCCGAAACACCGATGTCTTCGAAGATCCGGGCGAGGGTGAGGTAGTCATTCTGGTTGGCGAAACCGATTCCGAGGGCGTTCAGATTGATATTCGGCTTGGCGATGGCCGACGAACCCAAAAAGCTCTGGAGGAGAGTAACGTGGGCACGCTCGTCTACACCAATCTCTGCAGTGATGGCACCTGAGAAGACAAGTGAATTCGAAAAGGTAACTTTAGCTCCGCCGGTGGTCAAGCCGCCGTTCGGTGAGTTTGGGCCCGATGCCACTCCGGACACCTTCAACCCTGCCTGCTCGATGCCGTATCCATACTGGCCATAGGTATAAAACTCTGCCTCCAGGTACTCGAGGTTGAGAGCGAAATTGAGCACCGCGATCTCCGTCGCTGTGACGCTCGAAGTCTGAGCGTCGACGACAGCCGGGTCGGCCAGACTCATTGCAGTCACAGCGGCAGTTGCGACGCCGATCGTTTTAAGGAACTTGCGTCTGTTGGGAGAGGCCTTCGTGACTTCTTCGATCATGCTTTTCGACATGGGGAAAACTCCTGGGTGGCTCTGGTTGCAGTGCGGTCGAATTGTGCAGCAGGGGGCGTTCAGGCAGTCTCGCGGCGGTACAGCGCAACGAACAGCAACGCCGTCGCCGGCATTACAAGCAGCCAGCTTGCGGGTTCGGGTGTTGCTGCGGTAGAGCTGACGGTGACCGCATACTTGCTTGTGCGCTGCGTGCATCCATCGAACACATCCAGAAACTTTCCACCGGCAACGGAGCAGCTATCACCTGTAGCGTTTGGCATGCCGGCGAAGAGGGTGCCCGCAGCAAAGGTTGTCGTAAACACATTGGGATCTTCAGTCAAAGCAAGCAGGTAACTACCAGGCCCGAGTAACTGGTCGATAGAAACATCACTGTTATCGGTTTCTGCAAAGGCAAGCGGATCGCCGCCCGCCGCGCTGAAGAGAGTAAGTACCGGGACGAAGCCTCCGTTGGCGAAGGATGTCGTCGAGAGCTTGTAGATCTGGCTGAATGACGTGGAGAACGGAATCGTGACGACAGTGTCATCTGCCGAGAACTTACCGCTATATTTCATCGTTGTCGCATGAGCGCGCCCGACAAAGGGCGACGCAAGCGTAAACAGGGCGAGTAGACCGAACAGTCGTCGGGCATGGACCATGGGTAGTGCTCCTGGGATGTAAGTGGGGTAGGACAGATGAGCAGGCAATCGAATGAGAGCTGTCGTCGGTGTATCTAAGTGACCTTGATCGGTCTTCGGAATCGATACTCGCGATACTACTCAGCCTGCAAAGCTGGTCTATAAACTTCTGCCTCTATTTACGGCGGGCTTCCATGGGGTGAACAGCACGTCCTAGCGGGTAAATGTGCTGGGCGTGTCGGCCCGGTCTCGCTGCACGCCCAGCGACTTACAGCACTCGCAAGATCACGAGGGTTTCGTCATCGAAGTGTTCGGCACCGGACTGAAAGGCATCGACCGCCTGCAGGATCGTGCGAACCGTATCTTCGGCGGTGGTGATTTCTTCATGCTGCAGCAGGTTGCACAGGCGCTCTGTGCCGAACATGTCGTGGGTTTGGTTCTCGGCATCGGCAATCCCGTCAGAGAAGAAGACGAGCAGGTCACCCCGTCCGGTGGCGATGGTGTAGTCCTCGTACGTCGCATTGGGGAACAGGCCCAGAGGAAAGCCTTCCGCGCGAATCTCATGGACCTGACGTTGGTGCTGCGGATTGCTGCTTGGGTGCACGCCAAAGGGTGCCTTTGCCGCGTCAGACTCCGAGATGTCGCGCGTCGTCACCAGCATGGGCTGAACACTGCCGGCGTTGGCGATCTGCAGGGTGCGCGCCGAATCGTCCCACACTGCGAACAGCATGGTCACATACTGCCCGTCGAGCTTGCGCTCCTGCAGTTGGGTGTTCAGTTCCGTCAGCATGGCCGCGGGTGCCAGTCGCAGGACGGCGAGCGAGCGAAGAATGCCGGTAACCAACGCTGCGTAGAGCGCTGCCGGCGCGGCCTTGCCGCTCACATCCCCAAGTGCAATGGCTACTTTGCCGTCGCCGTAGGGGATGAAGTCGTAGACGTCGCCACCGATGGATCGCGCAGGGAGAAAACGCGTTGCGAACTCCGCATGTGGCAGCGGCGCAGGTGCGGGTGGCAGCAGGCGTAACTGAACCTCGCGCGCCATGTCCAGGTCGCGCTCCAGGCGCTGTTCCTCTTCAAAGATCCGCGCGTACAAGCCGGCGTTTGCAATGGCAATGGCAATCTGGCCGGCGAGGGTGGTCAGCGTTTTCTGGTGGTCCTCGTTGTAGTAGTTCACCCGCGTGTGTTCCAGGTCCAGCACGCCGGTGACCCGGCCCTTGTACAGCAGTGGTACTGCCAGCTCGCTACGCACATCATTGTTCACGGCGATGTATCTCGGGTCTTTGCGCACGTCGGGCGCAAGCACGGGTTGACGCAGCTGCGCGGCTGAACCGATAAGGCCGACGCCGTACACCGCTCCACGTTCGCGGCGGACGCGCTCGCCGTACCTGGTTGAGAAGCGGTGCTCGAACTGCTGCGTGCGGTCGGACCACAGCAGGATGGTGAACATTTGGAAGTCGACGACGCGTTTCAGCAGTGTGCCGATGCGCTCCAGCAGGTCGTCCAGGTCAAGGATGCTCGTGATCTCGCGGCTGATCTCGGAGAGCACAGTAAGGATCTGCGCCTGTCGCGAGACGCGGGTGTACAGCCGCGCGTTTTCGATAGCGACAGCCATGCGCGAAGCTGTGAGCTCAAGCAGTCGCTGCTGGTCGGTGGTGAAGGCAGCGATCTCTTCAGACTCCAAATCGATCACGCCAATCACGCGATTCTTGATGATGAGCGGAACGGCGAGTTCGGAACGCACGTCGGGGTTGGCGCTGATGTAGTTCGGCGCATGGGTCACGTCATCGATGAGCACGGCACGGCAGGTGGACGCGGCCTGGCCCACGACGCCACGGCCCAGCTTGATGCGCGCGCGCTCCACCTCCGGTGCGTGGCCGATCTGGAAACGCATCCACAGTTCGTTCGTACGGTCGTTGATCAGCAGGATCGCAAAGATGCGGTAGTGAACGACGGCGCGCACCAGCTCTGCCACGCGCAGCATAAGGGTTTGCAGGTCAAGCGTGTTGTTCAGCGCGTCGGCGAGGCGCAGCAGAAAGTCGACGTGGGGCGTTACGATGGCAGTGGAGGGTATGGAGACGCGCGGTGCGCGTGTGAGCTCCGCTGCCGGTGCTGCCGGCCGGTAGTCGCCTTCAAACTCCACAGCATAGGAGTTCTCATGCACCTCTGATGCGGCCGATGGGCTCGACTCAGAGGTGATGGTGACTTCGCGGTCTGGAGCGGGATGGCTCACGCTTAGTAGAGGCCGCCTGCTGGGGGAGCAGGTTCGTTTCTGCCGGTGTGTTCACTGGCTCCGCCTGAAAATTGGGATGCGAGCTCACCGACAATGCGGACGGAGGCACTGGCACCGATGCGGCTGGCACCCGCACGCAGCATGGTGGAGGCGTCAGCAAGGGAGCGAATGCCACCGGACGCTTTCACGCCGCAGCGGTCGCCCGCGATGGAGCGCATCAGGGTGATGTCCGCGACCGTTGCGCCGCCAGTAGAAAAGCCCGTGCTGGTCTTGATGAAGTCGGCACCGGCGTCGACGGCAAGATGCGACGCGCGGTGCTTCTCGTCTGCCGAGAGCAGGGCTGTTTCAAGTATCACCTTAAGGATGCGGTCGCTGCCATGCGCCAGAAGTGCGAGCTGCCGGATTTCGCTCGCGACCTCCTTGTCCATGCCCGATTTCAGAAAGCCAACGTTCAGAACCATGTCAATGTCGTGCGCCCCCGCGGCAATGACCGACTCCATCTCGTCCAGCTTGTTGCCGGTGCTGGTAGCACCCAGCGGAAAGCCGATGACAACGCCAACGGGAACACCGGTCCCGCGCAGTGCGTCGACCGCGAGCGGCACCCAGCAAGGGTTGATCATGGCGCAGGCGAAGCGGTACTCGGCTGCTTCCGCGCACAGCTCGAGGACCTGCTGATGTGTGGCCTCTGGCTTGAGCAGCGTGTGGTCGAGCACAGATGCCAGCGCGGACGTGCTGCTGAGGGCACGGTCTGCAAAGGTGTCTGCTGGTGCGGTGGAGAGGATATCCATTGGCGGTCCTTCGCGCGCCGGTGTGGCAGGCTGCACCATTCTACGTCTGCGGAGCCTAGTGCGAGCAGCAAGGAATTGCGCGGAGGCAAGGAGCGACCGGGTTATTCTTGGGCCATGCCCATCGATCCCATCGAGCTGACCCGGACCCTGGTCGATATTGAATCGACAACGTATGACGAAGGGCGCTGCGGCGTGTTTCTGGCGGAGTACCTGGCAGGCAAAGGGTATGACGTGGAACGGCAGCCCGTACGGCAGACGGACCCGGGCGTGCCGGACAAGGGCGATCGCTTTAATGTGTATGCGACGATGCCGGGAACATCGCCGACGGTGACGCTGTCGACACACTTCGACACTGTGCCGCCCTACTTCGCCTCCAGCGAAGACGATGAGTACGTGTACGGTCGTGGCTCCTGCGACGCCAAGGGGATTCTGGTGTCACAGCTATGCGCAGCGGAGAAGCTGCACGCGAACGGAACGCCCGTGGGCCTGCTGTATGTCGTGGGGGAGGAGCGGGATTCGGCAGGTGCAAAGGTGGCGAACCTGGATGGCCATGGCTCCAGGTTTCTGATCAATGGCGAGCCCACAGAAAACCGTCTGGCGCTCGCCACGAAAGGTGCGCTGCGTGTGGTGTTGACGGCGAGCGGCAAAATGGCTCACTCGGCGTATCCGGAGCTGGGGGACAGCGCGACTGAAAAGCTGATCACGGTGTTGCACGAATTGCTCGCGGCGGAGTTGCCAGTCGACCCGGAGATTGGGCCTTCGACGCTGAACGTCGGTTTGATGAAGGGTGGGCGTGCACCCAATGTCATTGCGGACCACGCGGAGGCGCAGGTGTTAATCCGCACTGTAGGCGACTCAGGTCTGGTCAAGGAAATCGTGGACCGGGTAGTGGCGGGGCGTTGCGCGGTGAACTACTCTCTCGATCTTGCGGCGGTGCGCATGAAACGGATCGACGGGTGGGAGACGATGATTGCGAAATACGCCACGGATATATCTAGCCTGACGAACTGGGGCGAACCGTTGCTGCTGGGGCCGGGCACAATCCACGTGGCGCATACCGAGGCGGAAAAGGTGCTGAAAAGCGAGTTGCGCGAAGCGGTGGACAAGTACGCGGAATTGGCGGCTTCGCTGATGTAGGGCGTCGTCCGGCTAGTCAGGGTGCCACTGCTGCAGGAACGCATTTCTTTCCGGCGTTACGAGACAGCAAAGGGATGCGGTGTGCGTTGAGATCGTCAAGCTCATTGAGACAGAATGTCTTTGATGGCATTTCTGGACGACATGCGGGCAGCCTGGCCAACCGTGGAGCAGGCGCGTGGACGAACCTGGGTGTTCGTGCCGTACGACCGGTTGAACGACAGGATTGGTCCGCTCGCAACGTTGAAGCCGAGTGACGCTGGCCTGATCCTGATCGAGTCGCACGCGAAGGGACGGAACCGGCCGTATCACAAGAAGAAAGTGCTGGTGGTGCTCAGCAACATGCGGCACTTCGCGCTGGAACAGCAGGCACGTGGCGTGATGGTGGCATACCGTAACGCGCCGGAGAGCTATGGCGAGCAGCTGCTGGCAGTGCAACAGGAACTCGGCCTATCGGCAATCAGGACGGCAGTGCCAGCTGAGCGCGAGCTGCGCAAGGACTTGGAGGCGGCAGTCGCGTTGGGACTGCAACTTGCATTCAGCGAGGACGACGCATGGCTGTCCACGCCAGACGATTGGGCTGCAGTCTTTGGCAGTGGCAAGGCGGCGCGCGGCCGGCAGTACCTGATGGAGAAGTTTTATCGCCACATGCGCAAGCGCACCGGCCTGCTGATGGATGCGGCTGGTGGCTTCGTCGGCGGCAAGCTGAGCTTCGATGAAGACAACCGCCGGCCCTACAAAGGGGAGGTCCAGGTTCCGGTTCGGCCATCGTTCGCGCCAGATGCGATCACCTTGGAACTGATTAAGTGGCTCGGAGGGAATGGGATTGAGAGCGTCGGGACATTCGACGGCTTCGACCTGCCATGTACGGCGGAGGACTGCGCGTTGTTCTGGCGGTTTGCATTGACGGAGCTGCTGCCGCACTTCGGTCCGTTCGAAGACGCGATGAGCGCGCGGGAGCCGATGCTTTTCCACTCGGCAATCTCGGCGCTGATGAACGTGAGCCGCCTGCTGCCGCGAGAGGTGGTACGGGATGTGGCGGCGGCGTATGAGGGCATGACAATCCCACTGGCGAGTGCGGAAGGCTTTATCCGACAGATTGTTGGGTGGCGTGAGTTCATGCGCCACATGCACAGTGCGACGGATGGCTATCGAACCGTTGCACAAGCGCCGGACCCGGACGCGAATCTGCACGCCAACGAATACAGCCACCTACTGGTGAAGGAGCGCAATACTGCGGCTCCGGATTTGCCGGCAATGCCATCGGCTTTGGACGCTCACCTGCCGTTGCCGCCGGCGTACTGGGGTGTACCGAGCGGTATGTTTTGTCTGGACACGGCGGCAGGACAGGTGATGCAGCAGGGATGGACGCACCACATTCTGCGGTTGATGGTGCTGAGTAACTTGGCCACCCTGTGCGGGTTTAGTCCACGCGAACTGACGGATTGGTTCTGGGTGGCGTTCGTGGATGCGTACGACTGGGTGGTGGAGCCGAATGTGCTGGGTATGGCGACCTTTGCGGATGGCGGCCTGACGGCGACGAAGCCGTATGTCAGCGGCGCGGCGTACATCGACCGGATGAGCGACTACTGCGGAAAGTGCGCGTTAAATCCGAAGAAGAGCGTGGGGCCGGGGAGCTGTCCCTTCACATCGCTTTACTGGACATTTATGGAGCGGCACCAGGACCTGCTGGGGAGCAATCAGCGGATGCGGATGCCGTATGCGACGTTGCGGAAAAAGAGCGCGGAGGAGAGATCTGCACTGCGGGAAAGGGCGAAACGGGCGGTTGAGCAGCTGGAACGCGGAGAGATTGTGGATTGATCGACCGCTTTGTGGAACCCACTTCTCACGGGCGAGTCACGGGGAACTCTCTTCGCCGTCGGCACAAGGCTTTAAAATTCGAGAAAAGCGAGCTAAACTAGGGTGTTGGCTGACTCCTTGCACGAGCGAAGAGGCGGGCCTGGAGGAGAGAGCATTGGCGAAGCGTCGTGGAAATCCGAATTGGGGAAAGCCGGAGCCGATTGGGCCGGTTGTTCCGACGATTACATCGTTTGAGCAAGTGGTGAAGGAATACAAGCTGACGCCGGACCAGTACATCCGGTCAACACGGCTGCGTGAGTGGGCCAGGCGGAATAAGAATTCGAAGTACATTCCCGAGTCGTTGCTTGAGGCCTGGGGATTTGAAATTGAGTCAACGCTTTAGAAGCAGGAAGTTAGCGGTGAGTCGAGTGTGTGGTACGGCCGCTCCAATGTGGGGCGGCTTTGCTGTCTCCGAGAGACTGTTTGGGTTGAGGTGAGTATGGCCGTAGCACCGTTTGTGGATGTGCCGGAGGCATTGCGACAGTTTGCCGCTGGCCGCATGATTGTGGTGGTCGACGATGAAGATCGCGAGAACGAGGGCGACCTGACGATTGCCGCAGAGCACGTGACACCCGAGGCCATCAACTTTATGGCGAAGTATGGGCGCGGTCTGGTGTGCCTGACGCTGACGGAGGAGCGGGCGGACTACCTGCGGCTGCCGCCGATGGCGAGCGAGAACACGTCGCGATTTGGGACGGCGTTTACGGAGTCCATTGAGGCGCGGGAGGGTGTGACGACGGGTATTTCGGCGGCCGACAGGGCGCATACGATCCTTACGGCGGTGCAGCCAGGCAGCAGCGCGGCGGACTTGGCGCGGCCTGGGCATGTGTTTCCCCTGCGTGCGCGGAAGGGCGGCGTACTGGTGCGGGCAGGGCAGACGGAGGCGTCGGTCGACCTGGCGCGGATGGCGGGGCTCATTCCGGCGGGCGTCATCTGCGAGATTATGAACGACGACGGGTCGATGGCGCGGGTGCCGGACCTGGTGGAGTTCTGCAAAACGCATGACATGGCGATGTTGACGGTGGCCGAGTTGATTCGCTACCGCCTGGGCACGGAGCAGTACCTGCACCGCGTGGCGGAGACGATGTTGGAGACCCCATGGGGTGAGTTCCGCACGATTGCGTACGAGAGTGATGTGGAAGAGGGTGCAAGCCACCTGGCGTTGGTGATGGGCGACGTATCGGACGCGGGTGAGCCGGTGCTGGTGCGGGTGCATACGCATGGGCTGGCGGGCGGTGTGTTTCAGCAGGATGGAGGGGACTGCCTGCACAGCGTGGAGGGTGCGATGCGAGCCATCGCAGCGGCTGAGCGCGGGGCATTGATTTACCTGCACAATGGGAGTCCTGGATTCTCGATCGATCGCAGTGCAGTGCCAGCGCGGATGGTGACGGGGCGTGAGCAGATGCGGCGAGGTGATGCGCAGCAGACACTGCGGCACACGGGGGTGGGCAGCCAGATTCTGGCGGATCTTGGGATTCGGCGGATACGGTTGTTGGTGAACCGGCCGACGCATGTGCCTGCACTGCAAGGGTTTGGACTTGAAATTGTGGAGCAGGTGCCGCTGGCTAGTGGTGTAAAGGCCTGATTACTTGGCTATGTGGAAGGCCTTGATGGCGATGCTGTTGGGGTTGCCGCCCGCGGGAAGCATGGTGAGCAGTTCGGGGCCGGCGTGATTGCTGACCGTGCGAATGACGGCGACGTCGCCGGAGCGCGAGTTGGCGGCAAGGACGAGATGTTCGTCGGCGCTCATGGCGATGGCGTCTGGCGCGCCGCCCGTGGGCACGCTGCCGGCGATGCGGCCGTCGTCGATCGAGTAGAGGCTGATGGAATCCGCGCCAAAGTTGGTGACCCAGAGGGTGCCGTTGTCGGCGGTGACGACGCCCTGTGAGGGCTGCATGCCGATCTTGTAGGTGCCACCCACGTCGTTAGTCCAGGTGGAGATCTCGCTGAAAGAGTCGGAGCCGAAGTTGGAGACGAAGATCTCTCCGCCGTCGGGCTTGACGGCAAGCTGGACGGGGTCTTTCCCGACCCTGAGATAGGCGAGGAGGCGGTCGCGGGTGCTGGGTGGGTCCTGCTTTGCCTCCCACGTGCCGGGTGACTGGGCGAGTTCGACGGCCATGACGGTGTTGCCCGCGGAGCACGCGGCGAAGACCTTGGTGGAGGGCTGTGCGGGGTCGAGCGGGATAATGGCGAGGTCGGTGGCACCGGGGCAACCGTCGAACGATGCGCGCAGGGTGGGCAGGCCCTTGGTGGCCACGGCGAACAGGGAGATGCTGCCGCTGCCGCGATTGCTGACGGCCAGGCTGCGACCATCGGGCGAGATTTTGGCAAGGCCGGGTTTCTCTCCGGCGCCGATGACGCCGATGACCGTGTGTTGGACCAGGTCGAGGACGCTGACGTCGTTGGAGCCGCTGTTGGCGACGTAGCCGCGCTCCCCCTTGCTGTCGACGGAGATGAAGTAGGGCTGCCGGTGAACCGGAATAGTGGCCGTGATGGTGTTGGTTGCGGTGTCAATGACGCTGACGGAACCGTTGCCGTCGGGGTCGCCGGTGTTGACGACGTAGACCTCGTTGCGGACGGGATTGGCAGTGGCACCGGTGGGGTTGGCGCCGACCTTGAGGGTGCGTTCAGGCTGAACGGAGACGAGGTTGAGGATGCTTACTGTGCCGGTGCCACTGCTGGTGACGTAGGCGTATTCGCGGTAGTCGGCCGGTGCATCCGGAAAGCGGAGGCGGCGGCAGCCAGCGAGGGGCAGCAGGGCGAGCGAGAAGAGGACGGTGCGGCGAAAAGATGAGGCGCGAAACACAGGTGCCAGTTTACCCGTTGGGTCTGCGATCGGCTTTGAGGGCCGAGGAAACGCGGTTCCAGCGGACGGCGAGCCAACCGACATAGGCGACCTGCACGGCGATGAAGAGGGTGTAGGCGATGTGGAGATAGCGGATACTGTCGGCGGAATAGCCCATGCTATGCGACCTCCATCAGTTGCAGGGCATTCTGCTCAGCGAGGGCCTGTTCGCGACGAAGTATGGCATACCGCGCCCAGATGAGGACGATGCCCCAGATGAAGAAGGCGAGCAGGTTCCAGGCGAAGGCGGACTTCATCACGGGGTCGATTTCGCCGTCGCCGGTGAGGACGGGCGCGGGGTGCTGGGTGCGCCACCAGCGGATGGACATGAACACGATGGGAACGTCGACGCCAGCAAAGATGCTGAGGACCGCCGCGACGGTGCGCGTGCCGGAACCGTCGGAGAAGCGGCGGAGGAGGAGGTAACTGACGTAGAGCAGCAGCAGGAGGAGGGTGCTGGTGGTGCGTGCGTCCCATGCCCACCATATGCCCCAGGCGGGACGTCCCCAAAGGATGCCGCCGATAAGGCCGAGGCCCACGAAGAGAACGGTGATTTCTGCAGACGCGACGGCGAGGGCATCGGCGCGCTGTGCGGCGAGGTGGTTGCGGCCACGGAGGAAGAGGTAGGCCATGGAGGCGAGCATGTTTACGTAGGGTGTGATCTCGCCGATGATGTTGAGCGGCACGTGCCAGTAGAAGATTCGCTGGACGGGGCCCATGGTGGCCTCAGTGGGGGCGACCAGGAAGGCCTGGTAGAGGCCGAAGCCGAGCAGGGCTATGGCGACCGCGGCGAGAATGGCAAAGAGGGTCTTCATCTGGATCGCCTACAAGTATCGCTGAGCGCGGGGCTCTCCGGGTCGTTCTTTCGGCCGAAGTTGTGCGCGTGGATGCCGCTATTCGCCAAGGATGTTATTCCGCGTGCAGGACGGTGCCGAAGAGCAGCAGCGCCACGACGGTGAAGATGATGTCGAAGCCGGCAAGCAGGCGGATCCAGAGCATGGGGTCGAACTCGCCGGTGATGACGGAGGTGGTACCGTTGACGACGGCGAGCAGGGCGGGGATGGAAATGGGGAAGAGGATGAGTGGCAGGAGCAGGTCGCGGCTGCGGCTACGCAGGCTGAGGGCCGAGAAGAAGGTGCCATTGAGGACAAGAGCCCATGTGCCCAGTGGAAGGATGAGCCAGAGGAGCGATGCCTGCCCGAGCGGACGAATGTTGTAGAAGAGGACGAAGACGGGGACGAGCACGAACTGAACCAGGGTGACGAACAGGAAGTTGGCGAGGGCTTTGCCCAGGAAGAGGGCGGAGGGCGGGGCGGGGGAGAGGCGATGCGCGTCGAGGACGCCGTTGCGCTGCTCGCGTTGCCAGGAGCCGTTGAGGGAGGTGGTGGCGGCGAAGAGAAGGCCGATCCAGGCGATGCCGCCGGAAATCTGGCGGGCGAGTGTGGGGTTGGAGGTGGGGTCAAAGGCGAGCGAGAAGACGACGGCGATGAGCAGGGTGAAAAAGAGCATGCCGATGATGGCGTCGCGGCTGCGCCACTCCAGCTGGAGTTCTTTGCGGAGGTGCAGGGACACGATGCCGAAATAGTAGCGGGCTGTGTTCATGCAGTGGCCCTGGTGAGGTCGGCGACGGTGGCGCTGGTGGCGCGCAGGTAGTCTGCGGGGGCGAGAATGAGTTGCAGACCGCGCATGCCGGCGGAGACGCTGATTGTGTCGAACAGCTGGAGGGTCTCGTCGGCGTAGGTGGAGAAGTCGCGTTTCGCAGCCATGGCGGTGACGCCGCCGCGGATGTAGCCGGTGAGGGGTTCTACGTCTTTGAGTGAAGCGAGCTCGGCTTTTTTTGAGCCGGCTGCCGCCGCGAGTTTTCTGAGGTCGAGTTCGGTGTCGCCGGGTATGACGGCGAAGACGTTTGTGCCGTCAGCAAGATGGCAGAGAAGGGTCTTGAAGACCTGTTCGAGGGGCATGTCGATTTTGGCGGCGACAGTGGCGGCGGTGAGGTCGCCGGGGTCTACGGCATAGTCGCGGGTGGTGTAGGCGATGCTGAGGCGGTCGAGCAGGCGTGCGGCGTTGGTCTTCATGCGGCTGCTGCAATGCCAGCCGCGACGGTGCCGCGCTCAAGGCGAACGGAAGAATCTGCTGCGTCACGGACGAGGTCGTGCTGGTGGGTGGTGAGGATGATGGTGCGCTTGCCGGGGCCGGTGGTGAGGGGCCAGGTGAGGACGTCGCGGAGCAGGGTGACGAGGTCGCGCGCGCCGGTGGCATCCATGTTGGAGAAGGGCTCGTCGAGCAGGAGGAGCTCGGGGTCGGTGAGAAGGACGCGGGCAAGGGAGACGCGCTGACGCATGCCCTGGGAATATTGCGACACGGGGCGAGTGAGGGTGTGGTCGAGGCCGACGGCGCGCAGGCTCATCTCTGGCGAGGCGTGGCAAAGGGCACAGGTACCGGGGTTGCAGCCGAGCTGAGCGAAGTAGCGAAGGTTCTCCATGGCCGTCATGTCGTCGTAGAGCATGGAGCTGTGGCTCATGTACGCGATGCGGCTGCGGCGCTGGGCGGGTGTGCCGTCGAGCACACGGACGGTGCCGCCGGAGGGTGTGACGAGGCCGGCAAGGATGCGGAGCAGAGTGGATTTGCCGGCGCCGTTTTCGCCCAGCAGAAGGTGCATGCCGCCAAGCGGAAAGCTGCACGTGACACGGCGCAGGGCGGCAAAGTTGCCGTAGAGAAGGGAGACGTCTTGGACTTCGGCGGCGTTCACCATCGCTGCAAGGATAGCGCGCTACTGTGCGAGGGGAACTGCGAGGGCGGCTGCGGCCTTTGCTTTGGCCCTGACCTGGTCGGGCGTGGCGGGTGCGTATTTGCTGGCGCACTTGGCCTGCAGCTGGTTTGCCTGGAAGACGTTATCGCGGCCGAGATGACCCATGGCGAGGGCCTGGGCGTCGTCCTTGAAGGTGTCTGGTGGGGGCTCGGTGCCGTTGTACTGGACGGGTAGTTCTTTGCCGAGTTCGAGCAGGACGAACTCAGCGTGGGTGCCCTGGCGATGGATGGAGCCAGGCTTGACGTTGCCGGCGACACGGAGGTTGCGGGTGTACGCCTTGCCGCCCATCTTTTGCATTTCGCCGATGGTGACGTAGTAGCTCTTGGAATCCTTTGCGCCGCTGATGGCGAGATAGAGCACGGTCGCCAGAATAATGACGGTGGCGGCGGTGATCTTGATGGCGGAACCCTTGCTTTGCATGCAAGAACAGGGTAGCAGGCGCAGGCTGACGTGGGACTCCATCAATGGATGGAGTACGGATGGCGGCGTATACTCGGCCCTAACGCACAGGTGTGTAAAGGGAGACAGCGAACGGCATGAGCGACCACGCAGCGAGCAACGGCAACAGCATTCTTGGACTCTCGAACGACGGCGTTTCGCTGAACGGGCACAGCTCGAACGACCACGCGAACGGCCATGCGCATGGCAACAGCTACCCCGTGCCGCAGCCGCGTGCGGAGTGGGTGGTGAAGCGGCGTGAAGAGGCCGCGCGCACGGGCGATACGAACATGAGCCAGATGCACTTTGCGCGCAAGGGCCTGATCACGGAAGAGATGGCGTATGTTGCGCACAAGGAGAAGATTTCCGCGGAGCTGGTGCGCAGCGAGATTGCGAAGGGGACGATGATCATCCCGGCGAACATCAACCATCCGGAGCTGGAGCCGATGGCGATCGGCGTGGAGTCCTTGTGCAAGATCAATGCGAATATCGGTAACTCTGCACTGAGTTCGAACGTGGATGAGGAGCTGCGCAAGCTGCACACGGCGGTGCACTACGGTGCGGACACAGTGATGGACCTGTCGACGGGCGGGGATATTCCGATGATTCGCGAGGCGATTCTGCGGCACTCGCCGGTGCCGATTGGGACGGTGCCGCTGTATGAGGCGCTGAGCCGGGTGAAGCGCGTAGAGGACCTGAATATCGACCTGTACCTTGAGGTGATCGAGGAGCAGGCGCAGCAGGGTGTGGACTACTTCACCATCCATGCTGGCGTGCTGATTCAGTATGTGCCGATGGTGTCGAAGCGCATTACGGGTATCGTGAGCCGTGGTGGCGCGATCCTGGCGCAGTGGATGACGGCGAACCACAAGCAGAACTTCTTGTATGAGAACTTCGACCGCATCACAAAGGTGATGGCGAAGTACGACGTGAGCTACTCGCTGGGGGACGGGCTGCGGCCGGGCTGTGTTGCGGACGCCAGCGACGAGGCGCAGTTTGCGGAGCTGAAGACGCTGGGTGAGCTGACGCGGCAGGCCTGGAAGGACGATGTGCAGGTGATGATCGAAGGTCCGGGCCATGTGCCGATGGACAAGATCAAGGAACAGGTGGAGAAGGAAGTGGAACTGTGCGACGGTGCGCCGTTCTATGTTCTGGGACCGCTTGTAACGGACATCGCGCCGGGGTATGACCACATTACGAGTGCGATTGGTGCGGCCATGATTGGCTGGCACGGCGCGGCGATGCTGTGCTACGTGACGCCGAAGGAGCACCTGGGGCTGCCGAACGAGAAGGACGTGAAGGACGGCATTATCGCGTACAAGATTGCGGCGCATGCAGCGGACATTGCGCGGCACCGGCCGGGTGCGCGGGACAGGGACGATGCGATCTCGCACGCGCGCTACACGTTTGACTGGGATGCACAGTTCGACTTATCGCTTGACCCGGAGACGGCGCGCGGCATGCACGATGAGACGCTGCCCGATGACTATTACAAGGAAGCGGCTTTCTGCAGTATGTGCGGGCCGAAGTTCTGCAGCATGAACTGGTCAAGCAAGGTGGACAAGTACAACGAAGAGGTGCACGGCCTGAAGAAGCCTGATCTTACACAGATCATGACGGAGCAGTTGGCGGTGCGCTAAGCAGAGCGTGAATGTAAGAAAGGGTTCGCTTATTGGCGAACCCTTTCTTTTGCCTGGTACGAAGCGCGAAGTGCGACTTAGACAGGTTGCGTGCAGAACGCACAGCGCGACGCAGCGACGGGGATAGCGCTGAGGCATTGCGGGCACACTTTGGTGGTCGCCGCTTCTACCGTCTTTGGCATGAACCGCTCCATCAGATACTTCATGGGAAGTACAACGAGCAGATAGATGGCGGCTGCGTTGATGAGAAAATTGATGAGTGCGTTAAGCAGCTTGCCGATGTGGATTTCACCCGGCGGCACGTAGTTGGCCGGCAGCGGATTTGGGACAGCGACCGCGTGGAGAACAGGGACGTGAATGACGAGGCTGGAAAAGTCTGGTGCGCCTACGACAGCTGAGATCAGCGGCGTGATGACGTCGGCAGTGAGCGATGCGGTGATGGCTGCGAAGGCAGCACCGATGACGACCGCCACTGCGAGATCGACCACATTGCCGCGCAGGATGAAGTCTCTGAATCCTTTTAACATAGTTTGAATGCTCCTGGGTGTTGGAGAAGAGTAACAGAGCAGTTCCACGACTGGGGTAGATTTCTGGTTACAGCCAGAGAGGATAGACAAGAAAGAACAGGATCATGCAGACGGCCATGAGATCCATGTAGACGCACAACAGCACGCCGCCGTGATACCAGTTCCAGCGCTTCTGCATGCAGCGGATGGTGTCGGCGGTACCCGCGCAGCCGAAGAGCAGTGGCACAAGTAGCCAGACCGTCGGATTGTTGTTTGGGAAGTGCGAGAGGCGAAAGGAAGCCCAGGTACTGAGCAGAACGAGCAGGGTGCCACGGAGCAGGGAGCGCTGCCGCCAGTCGAAGAAGCCGAAGACCTTATCCACGAGGGTGCGGTCCGCAGGCTGGCGCGGACGGTACTGCAGGGGACGATTAGGCGTGTACGGCATCCGCCTTGAGAGCCCCGGCTTTATCCATTGTGGCGATGCTGTCGCCGTAGGGGGCCTGCAGAAGCCCGCGCTCGGTGATGATGGCGGTCACGTATTTCGCCGGTGTCACGTCGAAGGCGGGGTTTTCAATGCCCACTCCGTCCGGTGTCATCTGCTTGCCATTGCTGTGAGTGACTTCGCGTGGGTCGCGCTGCTCGATGGGGATCTCTTCCCCGGTGGGTGTTTTGATGTCAACGGTGGACCAGGGTGCGGCGACATAGAAGGGAATGCCGTGTTCCTTAGCCAGGACGGCAACGGAGTACGTGCCGATCTTGTTGGCAACGTCGCCGTTGGCGGCGATGCGATCTGCGCCGACGATGACGGCCTGGATGCGGCCCTTGCGCATGAGCGAGCCGCTCATGTTGTCGCAGAGGACGGAGGTCTGGATACCATCTTTCATGAGTTCCCACGCGGTGAGGCGCGCGCCCTGCAAAAAGGGGCGGGTCTCATCGGCGAGCACGTCGATTTCAAAACCGCGCTCAACCGCGGCACGGATGACGCCAAGGGCGGAGCCATAGCCGCAGGTGGCCAGCGCCCCGGCGTTGCAGTGGGTAAGGACGGTGCCCTTGCGAGGGAGCAGGTCCGCACCGAACTGGCCCATGGTTTTGCAGGCGGCGATGTCTTCGTCGTACATCAGTTTGGCTTCGGCAACGACGCCAGCCTTGATGGCGGCGAGCTTGTCGGCCTCGCTGCGGTCTGCGGGCTGCTCGGCGACGAGGCGTTCGTAAAGGCTACGAATACGCTCAATGCCCCAGAAGAGGTTGACGGCGGTGGGGCGCGTCTTTGCGAGTGCATCCGCCATGACGTTGACTTCAAGGGAGAGCTCGGCGATGTTTGCCGCAGTGGAGCGGCTGATGCCGAGTGCCATGCCCATGGCGCCGGAGACGCCGATGGCTGGTGCGCCGCGCACGATCATGTCGCGAATGACGGTGGCGACCTCGCCGTAGGTGGTTGTGTTGACGTACACCTCTTCCAGCGGAAGCTTTGTCTGGTCCAGAAAGCGGACACCCTCATCAGTCCATTCGAGCGTGGGAATCATCGTGTTCCAGTTTACTTGGTTGTGGAGGGAGCGGGTCAGCGCGTGGCAACAATGCCGCACTTCTCTGCGAGGAATTGTTGCAAGCTTCGCGGCACGCACGCTGCAATCTCCTGCCATGTGATGACGTGAAGGCGGCTGCGCAGACCGGCAGAGCGAACGGTACGGTAGACGAGGAAGATGTCGTCAAGGAGGTCGGTGCGGCGGGCATCGAGCAGGACGGTGAAGCTGGCCTGCAGGCTGTGCGCGGCGAGGATGGAGCGGAGCAGCTGATAGGAGCGCAGGTGGTCGCGCGTGCGTGGTAGCACGTCGGTTTCAAACACCTGGTCGAAGGCGGGATAGCGTTCCATGAGTGCGGGAGGTGCTGTCTGGAAGTCGCCTTCGCTGAGCTTGGCTTCAACGAGCAGAAGGTGATCCGCATCCTGCAGGACCATGTCGAGCTCGGTCCTGTCTTTGTGGTGATTGCGGAGGGCAACGTGGGCGCGTACGCCGAACTGCGGCGGCTGGGGAGCCGAAACGCCGAGAAGCGCCTGGAGTGGCTTGGAACGGAGCACGGTGGGGTGGCAGAAGATGTTCATCAGCAGAGCGTCGGAGCTGGTGGCACAGTCCAGTTCATGTCGCTGGCGTGCGTGGCTGTGAGCCATGCGCCGGGACGCTGAGTAAGCCTTTTGCAGACGGGAGGCCCATGCGGGAGTGGCGGTGATGCGACGGTATGAGGCGGGGAAGAAGTTGCCGTGGCTGCCGTCTTCCGCCGGTTGGTACACGATAGATGGGGTGGTGCCGCAGGTGGCGTCGTGCGCAAGATTTACGCTGCGTTGCTGGTTGAGTGCGGACAGGTGCTGCCGCAGAGGTTGTGCGTGTCGTCGTGCCGTGGGACGTGGGTTGGTTTGGGTGGGAGGGTGCTCTTCGTCGATGCTTGCGTCTGGCAAAGCCGGCAGATCGTCGTCGTACACTACCGTGCGCTCGAGCATGGGTTCATCATAGGCGATGATATGGCGAAGGTGCGCTACCATCGTGGCGTGCGTCTTCTTGATAAGAACAACCTCGGTGCGGACGAGGACTGGTACGGCAACAACGCGGCGGTACGTTGCGGCTTTTGCGGCAAAGTTTTCCTTACGTCGCAGATTCTGCACCGCAAGGGCCGCGCCTGCCCTGGTCTGCCGGGTGAACAAGGCTGTGGCAGGACCACCGTGCAGTTTACGAAAGCAGGAGTGGAAGTGACGGAGACTGCAGAGGCGTGAGGGCCAGTGTTATGCGAGCTGGCGCAGCTTCTCCGCGCGCACGTCGGCGGCGGTGAACAACGCGGCAAAGGGTGCGGCGTCAGTTGCGGCTTCGATGTTTTCGCGGCCACCCTGTTGGCGGTCGACCAGGCAGAGCACGGCGGCGACGTGCATGCCGGCGGCGCGTACGGCCTCGATCGCAGTGATGGTGGAGCCACCTGTGGTGCAGACATCGTCGACGACGACGGCCTGTGCACCTTCACGGACGTAGCCTTCGATCTGGCGTCCTGTGCCGTGGGCTTTTAAGGCCTTGCGCACAAGGAAACCGTGGACGAGGGGTGAGTCGGGTTGCTGCTGGCGAAAGTAGGCCGAGGCGGTTGCGATGTTGGAGACCAGTGGATCGGCGCCCATGGTGAGACCGCCGACGGCCTGGGCCTGCGGTGCGACGTCGCGCAGCATGGCGGCCATGAGGATGCCGGAAAGCCGACCGCCCTCTGCGTCGAGCGTGGTCGTACGGCAGTCGATGTAGTAGTCGCTCTTTGCGCCGCTGGCAAGCGTGAAATCACCCAGGCGAAAGGAGAGCTGGGCGAGGATGGCGAGCAGGGAGGCGCGGTCTTCAGCAAAGGGCATGGCTTCAGTGTGCCACGCGTCCCCACTCGTTTGTGGCTAGTGGCCGTGCAACTGGTCAAGGTGGCGAAAGCCGTCGGTGCCGATAAAGATCAGGACGAAGATGAAGCCGTTGTAGACCATGTGTACGAGTGTGGACGCAGCCACGGAGTTGAAACGGAGACGCACGAAGGCCAAGACACCGCCCACACAGGACAGCAGGGCTACGGCGTTCCATGCGAACTTAAGCTGCGCCGCGTGCATGACGCCGAAGAGAATGCTGGTGAGGATGCCGGAGAAGATGAGACCCGCGCGGCTGAGGGAGGTCGTTGTTTGCCAGGTGAGTCGTGCCTCGGGTGTGCGAGGCAGGCGGAACCAGTCAAAGGCGATGGCGAAGGCGGGCAGCAGGAAGCCACGAAAGAGCAGTTCCTCTACCGGTGGAGCAATGAGGGTGCCGAAGAGGGCGACCGTCCACACATCGGAAGGTGTTCGGAAGAAGGCATCGAGCGGAACCTCTTTTGGCAGCGTGAGCAGCGACTCCGCGCCCTGTGCGATGACGCTGAGAAGTATGCCGAAAAGCAGCAGCTTGCCTGCGTTGATGCGGGCAGATGTGAGGTTCATCTGCAAAACCTGGGCGAACGGCCGCTTCCACATGCGCTGGAACAGCGGGACGATGATGACCAGGCAAAGGCCGTACCCAAGCGCTTCACCAAGGATGCTGGCTTTGGGCAGTTTTGCAGGATCGAGATGGGTAAGGGACGGCACAATGTGCAGTTTGTACGCTGCGGCGAGCACAGCTGCGGTGCACACGAGCACGGCGACCAGGCCGATGACGAGCGCGAGCAGGGAATAGGCGAGGTTGGGCTGGTGCTTCGCCGCTGTATCTTCCGAGGCGGCGGGGTCGGTAGAGGCGCGATTGGCTCGCTGCGCCGCAGAGGACGGTATGTACGCCGAAGGCTCGAAGTCGATGGCGTCGGCGTTGTTGTCCTCCCTGCCGTCGTTGTAGCGTGCGATCATGCGGCCTTCTTTCCACGTCGGCTCGTCGCAGGCTGGCTGGCCGCGGTGAGTGATGGTGCCTGGGGATCTGCAATGGCCCGGGCTGCTTTTTTGGCCTTGCTCTTGGCTGCTGCGGACTTGGCGGCGGCTTTCCTCTTTGCACTTCGCTCCTCCGCACTCGGAGCGAACTTGGTGGCGTTGGCGACCTCGGTCTTGACGACGACAGGGGCGACGTATGCGGGCGCGGGGCCTCGCTGCGATCCGGGTCGTTCCGCATAGTGCCTTGCGAGGAACTTGCCGGTGTGGGATGCGGGTACCTTCGCGACCTGCTCGGGTGTCCCCTCTGCGACGATGGTGCCGCCGCCCTCGCCGCCTTCGGGCCCCATGTCGATGAGCCAGTCGGCGTTACGGATCACGTCGAGGTTGTGCTCGATGATGACAATGGAGTTGCCGAGGTCCGTGAGCCGCTGAAGAACTTCAAGGAGCTTGCGGACGTCGTCAAAGTGAAGGCCCGTGGTCGGTTCGTCGAGCAGGTAGAGGGTGCGGCCGGTCTGGCGCTTGCTGAGTTCCTTGGCCAGCTTCATGCGCTGGGCCTCGCCGCCGCTGAGCGTGGTGGCGGACTGGCCAAGGTGAATGTAGCCGAGACCGACGTCGACGAGGGTTTGTATTTTGGCCTTGACGTTCGGTATATCGGCAAGGATGGTCAGTGCGTCGGATATTTGTAAGTCGAGTACATCGGCGATGGAGTGGCCGTTGAATTTTACGGCCAGGGTTTCCTGGTTATAGCGGCGGCCGTTGCAGACTTCGCAGAGGACATAGACGTCTGGCAGGAAGTTCATCTCAATACGGCGCTGGCCGTCGCCCTGGCAGGCTTCGCAGCGACCACCCTGCACGTTGAAGCTGAAGCGGCCGGCCTTGTAGCCACGCTCGCGTGACTCCGGCAACATGGCAAAGAGGTCGCGAATGGCGGAGAAGACGCCGGTATAGGTGGCAGGGTTGGAGCGCGGCGTACGGCCGATGGGGGACTGGTCAATCTGAATGACCTTGTCGAGCTGTTCGATGCCACGGACGGCGCCATGGGCTCCAGGCTCTTCCTTGGAACGATAAATCTGCTTAGCAAGCGAACGGTACAGGATGTCGTTGACTAATGTCGACTTACCCGAGCCACTTACTCCAGTGACAACGGTAAGTACACCGAGGGGAAAGTGGGCGGTGACGTGTTGCAGGTTGTGGCTGCGTGCGTCTTCTACAACGATGGTGCGTCCGCTGCGTGCGCGTGGAGCGTCGTTGGAGCGGATATCGAGCGCGCCGGACATGTACTGGCCGGTGAGCGAGCCGGGCGTGGCAGCCACTTCGTCAGGGGTTCCGGCGGCTATCAGAGCACCACCGTTTTTGCCTGCGCCGGGGCCAAGGTCCAGCACGTAGTCGGCTTTGCGTATGGTGTCCTCATCATGCTCGACGACGAGAACGGTGTTGCCGAGGTCGCGCAGGTTCTCCATGGCTGAGATCAGCTTCATGTTGTCGCGCTGATGCAGGCCGATGGAGGGCTCGTCGAGAACGTAGAGTACGCCGCGCAGACGTGAGCCGATCTGTGTGGCGAGCCGGATGCGCTGGCCTTCGCCACCGCTTAGGGTGGCGGCACTGCGGTTGAGCGAGAGGTAGCTGAGGCCAACGGCGTTCAGGAATTCAAGGCGTTCTATGACCTCGCGCTGCAGACGGTCGGCGATGAGGCGGTCGCGTCCGACGAAGTGGAAGTTGCGTGCACGATCCAGAGCGCGGACCAGCGACAGCGAGGTGAAATCGGAGATGGACTGCGATTCCACCTTGACGGCGAGCGACTCCGGCCGCAGGCGTTTGCCGTTGCACGCGGGGCACTCGGTCGCGCTCATGTACTGCATGTAGTACTCGCGGAAGGAGTCGCTTTTGGACTCTTCCATGGTGTCGCGCAGATAGCTAAAGATGCCGTGGAAGCCTGTTTTGCCGACCTCGTTCCTGGGTGGGCCATAGAGCAGCAGTTTCTGGTGAGGCTCGGGCAGGTCTTCAAACGGCTTCTTCAGGTCGATCTTGTATTTGTCTGCCGCGAGCTTGATGAGGCGCAGGAGGTACGCGCTGGTCGCACCCGGACCCATGGCCCCGTCCAGCAGAGGCTTCGACCAGTCTGTAATGGTCTTGCCGGGATCGAAGTCGTAGATATTGCCGAGGCCGTTGCACGCGGTGCATGCGCCGTATGTGGAGTTGAAGGAGAAGGAGCGTGGCTCCAGCTTGGGCACGTTGATGCCGCAGTCAGGACAGGCCATGGACGAGCTGTAGAGCGTTTCGTCCTGACCGTGGATGGCGATGATGACCAATCCCTTGGCCATGGCCAATGCTTTCTGAATGCTTGCTTCCAGGCGGCGCGTGTCGAGCTTGCCGTCGGGCCCCTGCTTGAGCAGGATGCGGTCCACGACCGCCTCGACGGTGTGGTTCTTGCGCTTTTCTAGCCGCAGACCTTCGGTGATTTCGATCATCTCGCCATCGACGCGGGCGCGAAATCCCTGCTGGTCGAGAGCTTCGAGTTCTTCGCGGAACTCACCCTTGCGACCGCGGACAAGGGGTGCGAGAACCGTGATGCGCTCGCCGGGTGTCAGTGCGACGACACGTTCGACGATCTGGTCGGCGCTCTGCCGGCTGATCTCGTGGCCGCACTCGGGGCAGTGCGGCTTGCCGACGCTGGCCCAGAGCAGGCGCAGGTAATCGTAGATTTCGGTGATGGTGCCAACGGTGGAGCGGGGAGAGCGGGAGGTGGTCTTCTGCTCGATGGAGATGGCGGGGCTGAGGCCGTCGATCGAGTCCACGTCGGGCCGTTCCATCTGGTCAAGGAACTGGCGAGCGTAGGCGCTGAGGGTTTCGACGTAACGACGTTGACCCTCGGCATAGATGGTGTCAAAGGCGAGCGAACTTTTGCCAGAACCTGAAAGGCCGGTAACGACCGTCAGGCTGTTGCGCGGGATGCTGACGTCGATGTTCTTCAGATTGTGGTGGCGCGCGCCGCGCACCGTAATGTGGGTCACACTCATGGGCTGCCGCGGCCCTCGACAGCCGCACTATCTAGAATACGGCATCGCGAACAAACGGCGAAGCCAGCGCCTGGGGACGATACGAGCGATGGTCGCCGGATGGTTCTTTGACGCCGGTGTACCCAAGTACACACTCCCCGGCCAGGGGAGCTGGCAGCACACTGGGTAAGGCCGCGGGAGACACAGCGACCGCGACGAAAATGAGCTCCGACCGCAGTTCTGCGCGGCGAGAGCACCATAGGAATGCCGCGGTCAAGAGATACCTCCGCGGAACTGAATAACGAGTTTGAGGAGCACCGTGACCACTGTCGTTCTGCTTTGTGCCGTGTGTGCTGCCCTTGCGGGCGGCGTTCTGCTTGCGTATGGACTGTGCTTCGGCATGTTTTACATGTTCCGCATCCACAGCATGCAGGCGGCCCAGCAGCGAGCGCGTCAAACTGCGTCGCAGGCCCTAGCGGGCGCAGAACTGATAGCCGGCTAGATCTACTGCGGCTGACCTTGCTGCTGGCGAAGCTTTTGCAGCTGTTCGAAGATTTCCTGAGGCGTTCGGACGCCGTTTGGCGAGGCGGTTCCGGTGGCGTTTACATCTGTGCCGGACGGTGCGACGCCAATGCCGTTGTCGGCCCCACTCACACCATTGTTCGGACCACTGATGCCGTTGTCCGATCCGCTGATGCCCTTGTCGCCCAGCGTTGGACCAGCGATGGGTCCGCTACCCTGGTTGCCAGTTTGACCTGAGCGTTGAGGGGAGCCGAAGCCGCCCGTCGGCCGACCGTTGCCTGTGGAGGTTTGCGGTGGCGCGGAACTTTGGTCGAGGGCCTGCTGTGTTGGGACGGAGGCGGGCGTGGGCACGCCGCTGCGGCCTGTGAGCGAAAGATCACCGGGAGCTCCGCCTGTCCGCTCCGTCAGGAGCATGTTGATGGGCAGGCCGTCCAGCAGCGCAGGCAAAACCAGGTTCATGGGCCCGGGACCGTAGGTGCCGAAGATGCGTTCGTCTGGTGCGCTGCCGGTAATGCGCAGCTTTGTCTTCACACTGATCTCATGAAGCACGCTGGAGAGAGAAACGTTCGTGGCGTCTACCTGGAGAGAGACGCCGTTCCACAGCACGGCGAGGTGCGAGGCGCTGGTCTGGCCTTGTGCATTTGCGGTGGAGTTTGAAATGGCGTCTTGCGTGCCCGTGGGGGAGGAGGAGGGCAGTGCACTTGACTGCGCTCGGACTGGGCCAGTGCAGACGGCCAAGAGAACAAGCACTATCCGCATCGGCTTGCAGATCCGTTCCGCTGCGCGCATGTGCATACCGGCTCCTTCTTTTGCCATGAACGTGAAAGTCTCAAGGTTAGACGCGATCTGACGCACGAGGGTGCAGTGCGCCGCCGGGACAGGTTCGTCTACACTGGCAGCGCTCTGCGTTGCAGGGTAGAGGCGGGAACCATGAAGCAAGCAAGGTGGAGATCTGCATGTGTGGCAGGTATTCTGGCGTGCGGCTCGACGGTGTGGGCGCAGCAATGCGTGACCCAGTCGCAGATGCAGCCGGCCGACAAGGCGGCCCTGATCGACGTGGCCGGCAAGCTGACGCGGGAGATGCAGGGGAATGACACGGCCGCCGTTCGTGCCGTGACGCTGCCGGAGTACGCGCAGGACTTCACCGGCATGGCAAACACCATCGCTAACACGGCACCGCACCTGGCGAATGCCACGTTTGTGCCGAGCACATTCTGGATTCTGGACGCGAGCCATCCGTCGAACGGATCCGATGGAAGCGCGCAGGACACGCAGTTCTTCTGCAACCTGAACAAGAGCACGGCGGAGACCAGCTTCCTGATCCGCAGTTTGCCGCAGGGCCGCTATGCGCTGGTGGTAGAGGATTCAGTCAAGCCGACGGATCCATGGCAGCTGGCGTACCTGCTGCGGCAGTCGAACACGGGTGCCTGGCAGCTGGCCGGTCTGTTTCCGCGCGCGATGACCGCGTCCGGCCACGATGGGCTTTGGTACTGGCGTGCAGCGCGCGCGGCAGCGGCCAGCAAGCAGAACTGGACCGCATGGGTGGACTACCAGGAGGCGCAACAGCTATTGAAGCCAGTTGGTTTTGTGAGTAGCTCGCACCTGGAGCAGTTGCGGGATGAAGAGGTCAAAGCAACACCCCCTGCACTGACAAGCGGGGTGAGCGTGGACACGCCGCTGATTGTGAAGGGGAAGGATGGCGTGGAGTACCGCCTTACCGGGCTGGGTCCGGACAGCTCGCTCGGATCGGACCGGATCGATGTCGCCATGCACTTCTCGGCAGATGCGATTGCTGATCCGGCAGCTGCTCGAGCGCGGAACCGTGCCGCAGCGTCCGCATTGCTGAATGCGTATCCCGACTTGCGCGATCACTTCCATGGAGTGTGGGTTTTTGCGGAGACACCGAATGCACCACCGTTTGCAACGGAAGACGCAATGGCGCAGCTTCCGTAGCAGGCAAGTGTTGCAGTAGAATGAATAGTTGGGAGTTTCGGCGTGAAGTCATTCGAACAGGTCATCCGCGAGCGGCGGTCTACGCCGTCATTCGACGGAGCAGAGATGCCCGCTGAAGACTTGCGCGTGATTCTAGAGGCAGGTCTTTCCGCGCCGTCGGGCTACAACGTGCAGCCGTGGCGCTTTGTAGTGGTGCAGGCACAGGAGCAAAAGCGCCGGCTTCGCATGGCGTGCTTTAACCAGGCAAAAGCTGAAGAAGCGTCCGCAGTCATTGTGTGCTGCGGGGATTCCGACAGCTGGCGGCGCGATGCGGACGACATTATCCGCATGGGACTGGACGGCGGGATGCCTGAAAGCTACGCAGCCCAGCTAAAGGGCCATGTGGAGAGCTATCTGTCCTCGTTGAACCGCGACCAGATGCACGGCTGGCTTAACAAGCAGGTCACGATTGCATCGACGTTTATGATGTTGGCTGCCGAGGCTCTTGGATATGACACGGCCATGATGGAAGGGTTTGAGCAGGAGCGGGTGCACGAGGTGCTGCGCCTGCCGCTGAGTTACTGGGTTGTGTCACTGCTGCTTGTGGGCCGCAGAAATGGCCCCGAGAAGTACCACGGTGGCCGCTTTGGGCTGGCGCACGCAGCGTTTGCCGAGGAATTTGGGAAGCCGCTGAAGTGACCGGAGCTGCTACATCTCGTAGACGTTGGCTCGTCTCTTTTCTGCTTCTGGTGCTCCTTGCCGGTGCAGGAGCGTTCCTCTTTGTCCATAACGACCCGTTCTGGCTGGTGGAGCGCGGGACCGACTTGTACCTGTGGAAAAATCACGTCACCCATCAGCAGCTCGTCGTGAATGGGCAGAACATTCACTACCTGGAAGCCAAACCGGCGCACGCGGGGACTGACAAGCCCATCGTGCTGATCCATGGCCTAGGTGCGCGAGCCAGCGACTGGTCTGTGATGATCCCAACGCTGGCAAAGGCCGGGTACCACGTGTACGCCCTCGATCTACTGGGCTATGGGCGTTCCGCGAAACCCAAGAACGGGAACTTCTCGCTTACTGGTGAGGAGACCGTGGTGATGGGCTTTGTGAACGCGCTGCATCTGCAGCAGGCTGATGTTGCAGGCTGGTCGATGGGCGGCTGGATTGCGATGAAAGTGGCGCTCGACCACCCGGACCGTGTGCGCAGGCTGCTGCTGTTCGACAGCGCAGGTCTGTACATGCCGGTGCATTTCCCATTGAGTCTGTTTAATCCGTCGACTCCTGAGCAGCTGGACGCCCTGATCGACATCATTGAACCAGAGCACCACATCATTCACATTCCGGACTTCGCGGTCGAGGGTTTGCTGCGGGATAAGCAGCGAACTGCATGGATTGTGAACGACTCACTTGCCAGCATGCTGGACGGCCACGAAATTCTGGATTTTCGCGTACACAAGCTGCGGATGCCGGTGTTGCTGGTGTGGGGCACTGAAGACAAGCTGACGCCGCTCTCAACCGCGACGCACCTGCATGAGCTTGTGCCGCAGTCGGTGTTGGTGGAGTTGGCGGGCTGCGGCCATCTTGCGGCGGCCGAGTGCGCTCACCAGGCAATCCCTGCCACGATCGACTTTCTGGATGCCGAGCCGGCTCCACCCCCGGCTGTGGTTGAAATTCCGCAGCTGGAGGCTACCTCGACGGCGAAGCGAACGGGAGCGAAAGGGCTGGCTACATTTCTTGTTGGCTCGTGGGGCCTGAGCCCATCGCCGCAGCAGAGTAAGAAGAAAGCCTTCTAGGCGTTCGCGTCCACCTTCCACTGATATGCCGAGCCCTGCGCAAGACCCACGTGCGCCAACACCCTGCAGCAAAACTGATGTGCCATCTCGATCGTGGATTCCGGCTGGTTATAAAACGTCGGAATCACGGGGAAGATGGTGGCACCAGCCTCTGCAGCCTGCGCCATGTTTCTGAGGTGGATCAGGTGGAACGGCGTTTCGCGGACGCACAGGATTAGCGGTCTGCGCTCCTTAAGGCACACGTCAGCTGCGCGGCCGACCAGCTTCTGTGCCATGCCATGGCTGATGGATGCCAGGGTAGCCATGCTGCATGGCAGAACGATCATGCCGTCGCTGGGATAACTGCCGCTGGCGATTCCCGCGCCGATATCGGCGTTGTCGCGCAGACGGAACTTGTCCGGCGGCAGCTCCGCTTCGTCACCCGCGGTTGCGGCAAGTGTCTGCAGGATGCGTGTGCGGCCGCCTTCGAGGCCCATCTCTTCAGCCAGCACGCGCATGGCGCTGTCGCTGATTATGACGTCTACCCTGCGTAAGCGGATCTCCCCCGCGAGCAGGCGCAGCATGGCACCAGCAAATACGGCGCCGCTTGCGCCGGTCACGGCAAGGGTCAGGTTCCCGGACCTCTCGAACATCGTCATACCCCGACACCATCCCGGGCGGTCACGGGCTCAGGTGCATTCTGCGCGATGCGTTGGCTGAGCCGCACCCGGATGGGATATCGCGGCCTCAGTGTAATCTTCTCTTCCACGTCGACCTTCTGGCCGGGCAGCAGTTCCATGCGCCAACGCTGCGCAAGCGTGGCCAGGACAAGAACGGATTCCATCCACGCGAAACCCTCGCCAATGCACTGCCTGCCACCCCCGCCGAAGGGGAAGTATGCGAACTTATCGCGCTTTGCGGACGCCTCTTCCGTGTGGCGCAACGGTTCAAAGCGCAGAGGGTCAGGAAAGAAGCGCTCGTCACGCTGCAGAACATACTGGCTGAAGAACCAATGGGTCCCCGCGGGCAGGCGGTACGGCCCAAGCTCGATGGGCACCGTGCTCATGCGGCCCATGGCCCAGACGGGTGGGTAAAGCCGCATGCTTTCGGCGATGACCATGCGGGTGTATTTGAGCTGCGGGTAATCCTCCAACGTGGGCAAGCGACCGCCGAGAACCTCGTCCAGTTCGGCAGCCATGTGGTCAAAGGCGTCCGGATTGATGGACAAGAGATACCACGTCCAGCTCAGTGCATTTGCGGTGGTCTCGTAGCCGGCAAGAAAGATGGTGAGCACCTCATCGCGCAGGGCTTCGTCGCTGAGCGCCGATCCGTCCTCGTCTCGGGCTACAAGGAGGAGGCTCAGCAGATCTGTTCGCTCAGACAATTTTTTAAGGCCGTCGGCTTTGCGGTCCGCGATGATGCGATTGACGACGCGGTCGAGTTTGCCGCGAGCCTTGCGAAATCGCATGACGCCGGGGATAGGCCAATGGAGAACCGCCTCAAGATTGGGGAAGGCAACCAGATAGTTGTAGATCGCCATGATGTTGTTGGTCTGGTCGTTCATGGCGCGGACGTCTTCATCGACTTCGGTGGCGAAGAGTGTTCGCGCGACGATCTCAAGCGACAGCTGCATCATGGCCTGCACGATGTCTGTCTCCTCACCGTTGTGCCAGGTCTGGCGCATGGCTGCGGCGCTTGCCACCATGGTGTCGGCATAGGCGGCGATGCGACCGCGGTGAAACGCAGGTGCAGCGATGCGGCGAGAGCGCTTGTGGGTGGGATCGTCGCTGGTCAGCAGACCTTCGCCAAGCAGCACCTTGAGCCGGCGTACGGTGCGCTCGCGCACAAAGCTGGGACCCTGGTTGACGAGGATTTCGCGGATGTACTCCGGGTCGTTGACGAAGACCACGTGAATGCCGAAGAGGCGATAGTGCGCCACCGGGCCCAGGTGCTTTGCCATGTACTGGAAGAGCCGGATGGGTTTGCCCAGCCGAGCCCACGGTTTGTGCAGGTAGAAGGGCAGCGCACGCTTGAGCCCGGGCGGAATGCGCCACGTACCAGATTTCGTGGTGTAGGTGTATGCCGGCTTGAATTCAAAGCCGGGGTCGTGCTGGTTCGCGTTCTGCGTCTCGTCGACGGCGAGAACCGGCTTATGCAGTGTGGACATCCACCATCCATTAAACGCCTGCTGCCTTGCCTGCCGTCAAGCGCGGGCCAAGTGAAATGGCCCACTTGCTACGCCATCGTGACGGGAGTCGAGTGGCAACGACGACATCCATATGGGTTGGCGTGACGGGTCTGAGTGCCGGTTAGTTGTCGTGGTCGGTGGAACCGAAGACTCTGACTGCAATCAGGCGGCTTGGCAGGGTTTTGTCCCGGCGCAAGAGGATGCGAACGTGTTGCGCCCTGACGGCGTTGAAGTGGAGATCCGTGACGCCATTTGCGACGGGGTGCGTAGCCTGAAGCGGCACGAGAGATTGCCACTGGCCGTTAGGGGTACTCACCATGACGGTGACGGACGCAGGCACGGCGACGGTCGTGCCGTCGTCGAAGAAGCTCAGCTGCACCCGGCTGATGGAGCTGGCGTGACGGAGGTCGACCTCGTACCAGTCGGGCTGTGCGCGATCAGGAACGATGGTGGCTGGAGACCATCCGTGCGCAATTTCAGGGAAGAACCAGTCCCGGCCGTCGAGTGGCTGATAGAGCATGGGCGCCGGGGCCGAGATGGTGGGTGGCTCTGGTGCCTGGGAGGATGCGGTGGCGATGGGGAGATCCGGCTCGAATGCCGATGGTGCCCGACCCCATACGTTCGACGCCAGGTTGACGGGGAGTGCGGGCAGCTTGCGCGAAGCTGGAGGTGGTTTTGGCAGGGCAACCGTGAGCGGAGCAAGGGTAGGCTGCGACACCAGAACACGGCCATCGCTGACCACGGTCAGGCCCTTGCCGCGGTGGTAGCGTGTGCCGTCCGCGTCATAGCGGATCGCGATCTCGTGGCCGTGGTAACGCAGACCTTCAAGTGCAAAGTACCGGATCGACGGCTCGCCTGAAGACGCGCTCGGCAGGAGCGGATGAAGTTGAAGGGTGTTGTCCTGGCGCGGGCGAATGCCGAGGAGTCCGGACAGCAGCAGGTCGTTGTAGGTGGAATGCAGATAGTGGTGGCTGCGCGGCAGGCCCACGATGACTTTGCCCGTGTCGGGGTTGTAGTCCTCCTGCAGATCCAGGGTGCCGTTCGGCAGTTCGTGCTGCCGGGTGTACTGGCGCAGCAGGCGCAGGTAGTCGGACGGGGTGACATCCGCAGCGGCGGCTGCTTCTGCAGGGTAGTCTGCCAGCAGATTGGCCATGCCGGACAGCACCTGGGAAGTTTGGAACGGCCAAGAGGGGCCGTTCCACTGGCATTCCGGCAGGCCGGTTGCCTTGTCATAGCGATACTGCACGAGGTAGCGAGGGTACGCCGGGCCGGCTGTGCGCAGGCCATGCGGTCCGCCGAGTTCTGTGGGACGAAGGGCGTTGTGCCAGGCCGGGGAATACCGGAATGCCATGGCCGCAGGGATCATGTGGAACTGCCAAGGAACCAGGCCGACGAGCTCCCGGGTGCGGATGAACTCCCCTTCTTTTGCCGCGGGCGTTGAGCGCTGGTACACGTCGGTGAAGTAGCCGAGGCTGGGATTCCACAGCTGTGCGAGCGCCGCAGTCTGCAGGTGTTCGGCGCGCTGGTCGAAGTCTGCTGCAACGTCGAGTTGACCGGCAAGCCTGGCAAGCGCCGCAATGGCCCGTGCATTGCCATACTGGTAGGCGTTGATGGATGGGCGGAAAGCAAAGCCGCCGGAGAAGCCGTCGTTTGCGGGGTCAGGCTTTGAGGTAAAGCCTGCGCCGGACGCGTCGATCGACCCGACCGTGTACTCCGTTGCGTCCAGCAGTGGCTCGATCCAGTAGAGATCACGCTCCGCATTGAAGTGGTCGTCCCACGCGTTGTAGGTCGCGCGCATGTTGTCCAGAACTTGCAGCGCGGGGGCGGGATCGCCGGTGACCTGCGTGAAGGCAAGAGTGGCGGAGGCCACGGACTCTGAGAAGTGGCGGTCGTTGCCACCGCCGATGTAGAGGTGGTGGATCAGGCTCTCAACGTAGCGCGGGTCGCGGAGCCAGCGGCCTTCAAGGATGTGGAAGGAGGAAGAATCATTCAGGTCTTCGTAGGGGTGGCGCGACCATGGAACCGGCGGCAGGAATTCGGTCACGTCGGTGCCGTGAGTGCCAAGATCGCGCATGTGCGAGTGGTAGACCTGCCAGCGATAGTAGTAGGTGCGTTGCAGGGCTGGGTCGTCGATCTCCAGAAATGGGATGTTGGCGACGTACCAGGCCGCGTCATTGCCGAAGGCCTGCTGTGCGAGTTTTTGCCGAGACAGCACCTGCGACGCAGATGCTTGTGCGCAGGCGCGAGAGATGACGAGCAGCCAGCACAGAAGCAGCAGGGGACTACAGGCGATGACACGGCGAGTGCTCAACGATGGACCTCTTCAAACCCTGTGGTGGCACGGCAAAGGCGAGCAGGCACAGCGGGTAAGACTATCCGCCTGCTATTTGTTGGGCTCGTCGACGGTGATCTGCCGATCGGCCTTGATGTTGGACAGGTGCTGCACCGCGCCGCTGGGCCAGTGAATTTCAACATCGCTCGCGGTCTCCTGTTTGCCCAACCCGAAGTGCACCCGCTTATCGCTGCTGGACAGGTATGAGCCGGCGGTGGAGACGGTGGCGTATTGCGGACCTGCTGCCGTGGTGAGTTTGACCGTGGCGCCGATGGCATCACGGTTTGAGGTGTGGCCGACCAGCAGCAGTGTAAGCCAGTGATTACCGGCATCCGTCAGGTTGTGCAGCACGTGGCCGGGACCGTCGTTGGTGGCGACGACGGCATCGAGCCGGCCGTCGTTATCCAGATCGCCGATGGCCATGCCGCGACCGACCCATGGCTGTTGAAACGCGGCACCTGCCTCGCGGGAGACGTCGACGAATTTGCCCTTACCTAGGTTGCGAGCCAACAGCATGGGCTCTCGGTAGTGCAGCTGGGGAGAGTTGAGCTCGACTGTGTCCAGATCGTGGCCCTGCGCGACGAGCAGATCTTTCAGGCCGTCGTTGTCGTAGTCGTAGAAGTGGATGCCCCAGCCGGAATGCAGCAACGTCATCCGTGCCATGCCGGAGACATAGGTGTCGTAGGTGAATGAGCCGTCGCCGTTGTTGCGGTAAAGCGCGTACTTCTGGTTGGCGAGGTTAGTGATGACCAGATCGGGCAGGCCGTCGTTGTTGTAGTCCTGAAAATCGATGCCCATGCCCGCGTAGGTGCGGCCGTCGCTGTCCACGGCAATCTCCGCGTTGAGGCCGACTTCTTCAAATGTTTTGTCACCCTTGTTGCGATAGAGGAACTCCATCATGGAGTCGTTAGCCACGGCGAGGTCGATGCGGCCATCGCCATCGAAATCACCTACCGCGATACCCAGACCCTTGCCGGGCTTGTTGAGGCCGAAGGCCGCGGAGCTTTCAGTGAAGGTACCATTTCCATTGTTGTGGTAGACCAGCGGGGCGATCGCAGGGAAGATGTCCGGGTGGCAGTAGGCCCGATAGCCTTCGCGATGTTCGCCGCACCAGACGTCATCGAAGGACCACTTAACGTAGCGCAGAACGACCAGGTCAAGCTTGCCATCATTGTCAAGATCGACCCATGCAGCTGAGGTGAACCAAAGCTCGTCGGCGGCGCCGGTCCCGCCTGTGCCGGATTTGGCTGTGACATCGGTGAAGGTGCCGTTGCCGTTGTTGTGGTACAGGTGATTGCCACCGTAGCCGGTGACGTACAGGTCCTCGAGGCCGTCGTTGTCGTAATCGCCCACGGCTGTGCCGAGACTGTATCCCGCACCCTGCAGGCCGGCAGCTGCGGTCACATCTTCAAAGGTGCCGTCCTTCTTCTGGTGGTAGAGCCTGTTCCAGTCAGCGGGCGATGACTTTCGCGGAACAAAGCCCTTCGGTGCCGGGTTGGGTATGGGTGCGCCGTTGGCGAAGAAGATGTCCAGCCGGCCATCGTTGTCGTAATCAAAGACGGCCACGCCGGACCCCATGGTCTCAAGCAGGTACTTGGTGGGCGAGTGGTACGCCTTTGCCAGGAAAGTGATGTTATCTTTCGCAGCGTCGTCCGTGAAGTTGGCGTGATCTGCCACGGATGGCGTGCTGTCCTGTGCGTGTACGCTGATTGCCGTGGCCAGTGCAAGGAGAGCGGCAATCGAGACTAGCCATCGATGTGCCTTGAGCGCGCCGCGTGTGTGCATCTGTGTGGTGACCCTCTGCCAACGCCGTGCTGGCCGCGAACTCAACGTGCCGGTTCGACATGATATCTGGCCAACAGAGTACAACCGCATGAAAACCATGCACAAGGACCAGAGAGAGGAGTGCGGCTATTTGGCAAGGGCTGCTTGCGGCCACCCGTCCTGCCAGGTGATGGTCGAGATCTGGAGCGACGGTTTGCCGGTGGTGGAATTGTAGGCGTGATAGACGAGCAGGTCTGGTGTGCCGGGGCCAGCCGTGACCATCGATTCGCCGCCGGGACCAAGCCAGCGCGCATTCGCGGTAAGCAGTTGGCTGCCGCCGCTTTGAAGTAGAGGGACACCCGCGCGGTCGACGTACGGGCCGGTCACGTTCTTTGAACGTCCGACCATCGTGCGGTAGGTACTCTTCGTGCCGCGGCAGCAGAGATCGAACGAGGTAAACAGGTAGAAGTACCCGCCGTGACTTACAAGAAAGGGCGCCTCGATGGCCTGAGTATCGGGCGGCAGACCGGGCGCATGCGGTTCCGCAGGGTCAGCCATTCCGCGGCGTGCGAGAGAGTACAGATGTGTATCGGAGGTTGAAAGCTTTCCGGTGGTGGCATTGAGCGCACGCAACTTGATGCCGCTCCAGAAGCTGCCAAACGCGAGCCACGCATGGTGGTGGCGATCTTGAAAGTAGTTCGGGTCAATCGCGTTAAAGTCGTCGCCAGCCTTTGAGTCCAGCACAAGCCCCTCGTCCCTCCACATGTAGGCGGGGTTTGTGCGGTCAAGCGTGCTGTTGGTGGCGAGAGCAATGCCTGACGTGTTCTTGCCGAACGCAGAATAGGCGTAATAGAGGCGGAACCTGCCATGTTCAAAGGAGATGTCGGGAGCCCACAAATCCTTGGTTTCAGGGCTCCGCTGTTGAATCCACGTTGGAACAGTGTCGAAGACGTGACCGCAGTTATGCCACAGGTGGAGGTCATGGGAGCAGCGCACACCGAGCTGGCCGCCGTCCGGTGCCTTGCCTGTGGTGAAGACATACCAGGTGTCTGCTGCGTGGATCATGGAGGGGTCGTGCGCGCCTGATACGTCGCCCGAAAGAGTCAAGGCTGTGGGCTCAAGAGGTCGCGTCGTTTGCGCATAAGCTGAGGGGCCCACGCACCAAATAAAACCGATATATAGAAGGGTGCGTGCACTGATGAGAAGCGATCGCATAACTGCTCCTGCAGAAAAGGGGCCGCCGTTTCGGCGGCCCCACTTTAGGACACGATGCTATCGGCCGTGCAACACCATAACCTGGATGGTGTACGGCGGCACGGTATGTTCAAAGGTCGACGAGACCTTGAGTGTCGACTTGACCGGCACCACCCGCTTTGGGTCGGTGATGCTGTTGGTGATGGCAGGATTGGTGCCACCGAGCGAGTAGAGCGTGGCGCTCTTTTCCAATGCCTTTGCACCGTCGAACTGCAGATTGACCGGCTGCGGTGTCGAGCCGGCGTTGACCAGCTTTAGATAAACCTCTCCCTTTGCCGGGTCTGCGGTGGACGAGTAAAAGAACCGGTCGCCTGTGTTCGTTGACTGCGAGGTGGAGACTTCCGTGCCGACGAATTCACCGAACAGCGACTGCGCGTAGTAACCGGGTGAACCGTAGCTCTTCGAGGCATCGTAGCCAATTAAGTCGCTCTCCCACTGCATGCCGCCAGGGCTCACGTTGACGAACAGTGGAGCGTAGGAGGCCATGATGATGAGATCGCTATTTCGCTCCATGGCAGTCATCCACGCGGCGTCGCCAAGCGCTGCACCCAGGTTTGTGGTGGGGCTGCCTTCACGCGTCGCCCATTCGCCCACAAAGACCTTGGGACCAGTGCGGTCTGCGTTGTCGTAGTGATGCACAAAATCGAAGAACTCATCGGCGCGCTTGTAATAGTGGTCATCAATCACGTCCACCTTCGTGCGCTTGATGGTTGTTGTGGCGATCAGTTGAAGGTTCGGGTACTTGGCCTTGATCGCCTTATAAAACTGGGCGTATCGGCCCTCGTAACTCTTTGAGCGATCGAATTCGTCTTCGTTGCCAATTTCCACGTACTGCAAGGGGAAGGGTGCCGGATGGCCGAGCTTTGCACGCACTGCGCCCCACTTGGTTGAGGTGTCGCCGGTGACGAATTCGATCTCTTCCAGCGCGTCATCGACGTAGGGGGTCAGCGCAGGTCCGGCTGCGATGTGATCGCCCTTTAGCGAATAGCCGGCGTACACGGCCAGCACTGGCTCAATTTTCAGGTCCTCCGTCCACTCCAGAAATTCAAGCAGACCCATACCGTCCGTGGACTGGTAGCCCCAGGGAGAGCGGTGCGTTGGCCGATCGACGAGCGGCCCCAGAGTGGTTTTCCAGTCAAACCGCTCGTCAATCTGATCGCCTTCGAGGTAGTTGCCGCCGGGCATACGAAGGAACTTCGGATGCATGCCGGCCAGCAGCTCCATCAGGTCGGGGCGGTTGCCGTTTTCACGTCCCTTGTAGGTGGGCGGGAACAGTGACACGACATTGAGCCAAAGCTTGCCGGCATGACCGGCCGAGATCAGCAGGTGATTTTCAGACGAGGGCGCGAGCTTTCCTGTCTGCAGGGTGAAGTCGTACTTCTTCCACTCGCCCGAGACTGCGGTGGTCGTGGCCGTTGCAACGGTTTTGCCGGTGATGTCGTTGACGAGAGATACGGTGAGTGGACCGAACCCATCCGCATCTGCCTTTGCGTAGAGTGAGCCCTTGTACGCGGTGTCTGGCGACAGCGCCATGCCCCAGTATCCTTCGTTGCGGATGGCGGCAACGTTCTGTGCATCGGCATGCGCGATGTCGACTCGAAGGCTGCTGGTCAAGGCAGCACTTGGACCCTCCGTGTCGTCCACTTCCATGCTGGACCGCGCGGTTCCCATGTTGTCCAGGTTCCAGTGCGCGACGCCGCCGAATCCGTGGTCCGAGAAGGTGCGGTTGCGTACCAGCTCACCGTACAGACCGCCGTCGTAGGAGTAGTTGATCTCTTCCGTCATCAGGCCATAGAACTTGGGGCCGATTGCGTGGAGCGGCTTGTCCACCTGTACGGTGATTTTTGCGGCGGGCTGCTGTGCCTGGACGAGTGCTGAGCAGCACACCATGGCCAGGGCGGAAGCGTAATTGACGAGGCGATTCATAGGGTCTCCAGAATGTTCGACTTCAAGGTTCCTAAAGCAGGTACGGGTGCGGCGGTCTGCCCATAGGTGGCAGTTGCGCCGTGCTTGCGAAAGTAGTGCCGGTCAAGCAGTGCCTGCGAGACGCCGGCGCAGTTTGCCTGCAACAGAACAGTGCGGTATGCCATGCGCGCCACAGCCTCAAGCACGACTGCGTTGTGGGCCGCGTCGTGGGCGGTTCTGCCCCATACGAATGGTGCGTGGCCCGCGACCAGACATGCCGGTACGGCCAGTGGATCGACCTCGCGCCCAGGCTCACGGAACCGTGCCGCAATTGCAAGGCCCGTTTCGTGGACGTAGTTGCCGCCAATAGCCTCATCACTGAGCGGTGCTGTCACCGGCACCGGACCGTAGAAATAATCTGCGTGGGTTGTGCCGTATGCAGGAATAGGCAGGCCTGCCTGGGCGAAGCTGGTGGCATACTCCGAGTGCGTGTGCACCACGGCACCGATACTGGGGAACTCCCGATACAGCAGGGTATGGGTGTCCAGGTCGGACGAGGGGCGCAAATCGCCCTCGACGATGACGCCGTTCAAGTCTGTGACAACCATGTGTTCCGGCCGCAGTTCGTCGTAGTCCACTCCAGACGGTTTGATGACCACCAGCCCTTGCTCGCGGTCGACGCCAGACGCATTGCCGAAGGTGTACAGCACGAGACCCCGGCGAACAAGCTCCAGATTTGCCTCGAGCACCTCTTCACGCAGGTGCTGCAGCAGCATACGCGCTCCCTACTTGCCGATGCGGTACGCCGCATCGGTCCATGCAAGCTCCTGGCGCAACTGCTGGAGCTTTGTTTCGCCATCGATGTGCACGAGCTCAATGCCTGCGATCTCGGCAAAGTCTTCCATGTGTTGCATGGTGAGCGCCTGCGAAAATCCGGTGTGGTGTGCTCCACCCGCGTAAATCCAGGCCGCAGCTGCAACCTTCAAGTTTGGCTTTGGAACCCACACCGTACGTGCGACGGGTAGCTTCGGCATCGCCTGTTGCGGGTCGACCACGTCGATCTCATTGACGATCATGCGGAACCGATTGCCCATGTCCACGACGCAGGCCACGACCGCCGCACCTGCAGGCGAGGTAAAGACAAGGCGAACCGGATCAGCCTTGCCACCGATGCCGAGAGGATGCACCTCGACGGTCGGCTTGCCTGAAGCGATGGACGGGCAGATCTCAAGCATGTGTGAGCCGAGAACCTTGGCGGTTCCGGCGAAGTCGTAGGTATAGTCCTCCATGAAGCTGGTGCCGCCGGGCAGACCCGCTGCCATCACCTTCATGATGCGCACAAGGGCTGCAGTCTTCCAGTCACCCTCGCCACCGAAGCCGAAGCCGCTGGCCATGAGCCGCTGCGTCGCGATGCCGGGCAGCTGCCCCATGCCGTGCAGATCTTCAAAGGTGTCGGTGAATGCGCCAAAGCCGCCCTCTGTCAGAAATGCACGCAGGCCAAGTTCAATCCGTGCAGCGACAGACAGTGAGTCGGGCTTGTTGTGCTCGTCGGCAATGACATAGGTATCGCGGTACTCCGCGACCAGCCTTGCCACATCAGCGTCTGAGAACTGCGCCATGCGGTCGGTAAGGTCGCCGATGCCAAAGCCCGACACCGTGTAGCCGAACACCTTTTGAGCTTCGACCTTGTCGCCCTCGGTGACAGCCACGTTCCGCATGTTGTCGCCAAAGCGTGCAACCTTCAACGTCTGTGATTCATGCCAGCCCAGGGCTGCGCGGGACCATGTTGCGATGTCCGCAACTGTCTCCGGATCCTGCCAGTAACCAACGACGACCTTGCGCGCCAAACGCAGCCGTGCGGTGATAAACCCGAACTCGCGGTCGCCATGTGCGGCCTGATTCAGATTCATGAAATCCATGTCGATGGTGGCGTAGGGCAGCTCACGGTTGTACTGGGTATGCAGCTGCAGGAAAGGTTTTCTGAGCGATGTGAGGCCTCCGATCCACATCTTGGCGGGCGAAAACGTGTGCATCCAGAACACCAGGCCGACGCACGTGTCGGACGTATTCGCGTCTCGGCATAGGTGAAGGATTTCGTCGGCTGTGGTTCGCACCGGCTTGAACACAACGCGGACCGGCAGGGAAGCCTCAGCGTTCAGCGATGCGGCAATCGCGGTGGAATGTTCCGCGACCAGCGCCAGTGGACCGGGGCCATATAGATGCTGACTCCCTGTAACAAACCATAGTTCACGTGCTGCATTGTTCATGATTTTGAGTGATCCACTGAGATTTTCCTGACGGGCGGCCAGGCTGAAAACGTTTACCGGGCTATTAGAGCACGCGAACTCACCAAGGGCAAGATCAACGCAGACATTTAGTCGCTTGCGAAGGGCGTCCGATTCGGAGTTGGCATGGAATGTAAGTTCGACTTCTTTGCAGAGTAGCCAACTATGCCGACCGAGAACACACCTCCCTACCCACCCAGGGTTGCTGACTTACTGAACAATGACAGCCTTACTCTTACCCTGCTGCTCGTTTGTGAGTTTAAGAGCAAGTGCCAGCTCCTGCTGAGAAGCCTCGTTCTGGCCGAGTTTTGCGTCGGTAAGACCAAGATAGTAGTGCGCCGGCTGGTATGTGGGTGCCGCGGCTGCAGCGCGCTCGAGGTACTGTTGGGCTAACGGAAACTTCTTCAGCCGGTAATTGAGGATGCCCATGCCTGTAAGTGCGCCACCGTGGTTCTGCATACGGTCAAGTACCTTGCCAAACATGGTTTCGGCTTGAACGTCGTCGTCAGCATTCAGTGCGATTTGACCCAGCTGGTAGTACGCCTCCGTCTGTGCGGGCTTAAGCTCCACAGACCGATTGAACTCAGTGCGTGCCTCGTCCGTCTTCTGCTGCATCTGGTACACGCGGCCAAGACCATAGTGGGCGGTCGCGTCACCTGGGTGCTGCTGCAGATATCTGTTGAAGTGCACCTCGGCCTCCGGAAACGACTGCCGGTCTGTTTCCACACGCGCCAGTGCGTAGAGCACCTTCGCGTTGTCCGGGTCAAGCAGGAGCGCCTGCTGCAGCACGTCCGTTGCTCGCTGCAGATGCTGCATGGCCTCTGCTTGAATCCCAAGGTCAAGCAGCAGGACAATATCACCAGGAATGGCTCGGCGGCCGCGCTCTAGGGTGTCGAGGGCAGCCTCGGCGTTGCCGTGGTTGCGCTGCTGCAACGCGAGTGCCACCGTCGCCTCGCGTTCGCACAGCTGCGCCGATTTGCTGGTGGGATCTGCGTGTAGCTCCGCCTCACAAGCCGTCATGGCGGCGGTGGACGGGGAACCAGGAACGGGTGAGGCTATGGGTTGCTGCGCAAAAGTCGCCGGGCACAGTACGGCGGCAGCCAGGGGCCATCCCGCGAACCAGAGAGTGGTGAGACGAATGCGCTTCGACATGATCTGCCACTGTTCAAACTTTACGAACAGCAAATCAGGTAGGAGCATAAGTACGCTCCTACCTGATTTGCCCTTTTCCGACTGTTAGAACTGGAACCGTGCTGTGAGTTGAACCTTACGCGAACCGTCGATGGTTCCGGTAGGAACACCAAAGAAGTTATCGTACGGATTCAAGCTTGGAGTGGAGAAGATATGGCGATTAAAAGCATTCAACATTTCAACTTTCAAGAAGAACGTCACACCCTCTGACAATGGTGTCTTCTTCAAAAAGCTGAAGTCTTCGTTGTTGTAGCGGTAGTTGCGCAATTCGCCGGTAACGCGCGGAATATCGCCGAAGAGAAATCCGCCGTTGTCGCACGTTGGGCAGGTACCGGACTGCACGGCGCGCAGTTGGCGATTCGGACCCGAGTTCTGGTCGTAAAAGGCCGGTGATCCCTGCAGGGCCGTATAGCCAGGGTTGTCTCTGCGGAACAAACCGTTGAACTCGGAGTCCACGTTTGGATCAGGGCCGTTGACGACGCCACCAGCCTTCAAGTTGCGGAACGGATCAATATGTCCCTTACGCGCATTGCTGGCAAGCTGGCTCCCGGGTACCCGTGTGAAGGCAATAAAGTTGTCCCACCCGGGGATGCCTGTTGCACCGCCAAACGATTCCGGTTGACCTGACTGATACCGCAGGACGCCACCCACCTCGAACCCACTTATAAGTGACCGGGCGATGGAATTGTGAAGGTTGAGGAAGTGCTTGTTCTCCCCAAACGGCAGCTCATATAGGAAGCTGGACACGAATGTGTTTGGGATGTCCTGGATGGAAAGAGACTTTTGACTCTTGCTGTCGAACGGATCCTGCTCCTGGGCTACACCACCGTTTGTACCCGGAAGTGCAGAATCTGCATTGGTAATGTCCTTGGACCAGGTGTAAGAAGCCGTGACGCTCAGACCGTCGTGGAAGCGCCGTTCCAGGGACGCGATGAGCGCCTCGTAGGAAGAGTGGCCGACGTTCTGAAGGCAGCAGTCGGTGGCGATGAAGCCGTATTGCGGGAAGGGACGAAGCGCCTGCTGCACATTGCCGTTGAAGCCGGTGTACGGAGATCCAACGCCGTTGTCGGCTAGGTCATAGTTCACAAGAGCATCGCCCCGACCAAAATTGGACTTGGAGATGTTGTTGAGATTTTCAATACCGGACTTCAGGTGCGAGCCAGCCGAACCAATGTACCCAACAGTAAGGATCAGATCTTTCGCCAGCTCTTGCTGTATCTGCAGATTCCACTGGTTGACCTGTGCAGGACGACCATAGGACGGCTTGATGTAGTTGCTGAACGAAGTTGGTGCGTTGGCATCGCCGCTGTCCCAGAAGCTGGGATCCAGATTTGTACCGATAACCGAAGGTTTAACGCCTCCGTCGACAGCATAGGCAGGGTCAAAACCGTCTGACGACTGGATCGTGGGAACGGAATAACCTGTGATCTCCGAACCGCCGAAGTCGCTGTACTGGAGGGGGGCATAGAGTGTGGAAAAGCCGCCACGAAGCACAAACTTGTTTTGCAGCGAAGCCGGCGAATACGCAAAGCCGATGCGCGGTGCAATGTCCTTGTACCAGGTATCTGCCCAGCGAGTGTTGCAGTCCGTGCAGGTGGTGCCAAAGACGAGCGCCCCAGGACGACCGTTCTTGGGATCGATCGCGGTGGTGCTGAAGTTAGAGGTGTTGTTCTTCGCCTCCCGACGTGGCTGATCGACGTCGTAGCGTATGCCGATATTCAACACCAGGCTGTTGCTGACTTTGAAGTCATCCTGCAGAAAACCGGCCCAATAGTTAGAAATCCACTTTGGCTGGTGAGAGGGAACGGTGGAAGAGGCATAGTCGCCCTGTCCAATCAGAAGGCTGGCGAATCCGTTGCCGGTGCCGTTCTGGTATGAGCCAGTCTGGCTGGCTTTTGTCTGGTTGGCCTGGAAGCTCAGATAGCCGTTGATGTTGTCCTGTGCGATAGGTGAGTACTGTTGGTAGCGATAATCAACGCCCGCCTTAATGCTGTGGCGGCCGATCTGCCAGCTCACCGCGTCGTTAATGCGGATGCCGTTATCGATGTTGTCGCCATCCTGATTACGGCTTAGTGAGACATAGCCGCCAACGTCAACGCGTGGGAAACCCGAGATGAAGGGTGTACCCAACTGCGGGTTGTAATTTACTCCCGTTCCTGCCTCGATCGAACCATTGATGGAGTTCGAACGGTTAAAGCCCAGGTTGAGGTGATTGAGCAGCGTGCTGGTAAAGATGTGATCCCACCCAGCGCGTCCGAAATGAGTGATGAAATCCTGTGTCTGGGTGTTGGGATCAACGGGAGACGGCAGGGTTAGATTTGTGGGATTGTTGCGTGTGTTTTCGCGCGAACTGTAGGAACCGAAGAGCTTGTCACTGTCGCCAAGGTTGTGGTCTACGCGGATGGTGTACGTGGTGTTCGCGAGTGTGGATGACGATGCGAGCGAATAGTTCCCGATGAGAGCGCCATTCGTGGGAAGTGGAAAGTAGTTGGCTATTTTCTGCCCGACCGCACTGAAGCTAGATGGCATGATGCGATTGCCAGCAAAGGCGTTTCTGCAACGAATTCCGTTGACTGTGCGGGTTGTGCTCGGATCGAAGATCTGACCGTTGAGGATCGCCGTACCGTCACAAGGATTGGTCTGGCCGTTGGGGCCGCCGATCAGCCGGTCCGAGAAGTCTCCGCCACGCTCCGCAACTGTCGGTACATTGCTGACAGCAACACCGCCGGAGCTGAGCCTGTACTGCTCCCACGAGAAGAATGCGAACGTCTTGTTCCGGCCGTTGTACAGGTGGGGAATGACAGCGGGCCCGCCAGCACTTATACCGAAGTCGTACTGCTTGTCCGCGGGGCGACGATTATTGGTTGCGTCCACCGGGTCACCCGTGGCTGTGTAGTAGGCTTTTCGGCCGTTGTTGAACCAGTCGTTCGCGTCGAGAGCCTCGTTCCGGAAGATACCGAAGACGCTTCCGTGCAGAGTATTCGTACCCTGCTTGGTGACGAAATTCTCAATGCCTCCTGAGGTGCGGCCGAATTCGGCAGCCGGCGTCGACGTCGTGACCTTGAATTCCGAGATCGCTTCTACAGACAGCGACTCCTCGTCAAAGGATGAGCCATTCTCGGAACGCGTCTGGCTGGCACCATCCAGCAGCACTTCGTTGCCGAAGTTTTGTCCACCGCCGATTTTTGAGATGAAGATACCGTTGTTACTGTTTCCGGTACCCGGCCCAGCCGTTCCGGGGATAAGAAACACAAACGCTTCTGGTGAGCGGAGATTGCCGACACCGCCGAGCGCCAGCGGCAGTTCGATGATCTGGCGGTCGGTAACCGTGCCTCCGACGTCAGACGACTCCGCTTCGACTGTTGGTGAGTTCGCGGATACCGTGACTGTGTCGGTCGCACCACCGGCGCTGAGATTTATGTCGAGGCTTGTTGTTGTGCCGACGCGCACCTCTACGCCCGTGTTCACCTGCTGCTTAAACCCTGTTGCTTCAGTGGTGATGGTGTAGCGGCCAAGCGCGATGGACGGAAAGCGATAGTTACCTGCGCCTGAAGACTTGGCTGTGTACACCGATCCGTTGTCGAGGCTCTTCGCAGTGACCGTTGCATCAGGCACTGCCGCACCGGTGGCGTCGAACACGTTACCGGCGATCTGTCCGCGGTTGGTTTGCGCGTGTGCAGACAGAGCTACGGGTGCCAGCAGCAAACCGCATCCAAAGCTGCGTAATCCTGGTCGTGTAAACAGCATCGTGCCTCCAAAGTGTGCTTTTCGTACCATCCGGCGTCGGCCCTGAGGACCGCCCGGCCTATTTTCGGACTACAACTGCTTCCCCAGCTAGTGATTAGCCACCCGTGAGGGACTATGAAAGCGCTTGCATTACTGGAACGATGCGAATATTAGACAGCCCTCCCAATGGTTGTCAACGGCCTACATCAAACGGACGATACAGAGCAGGGAGCGCCTACTCTGCGGACGTGTTGCCGTACAGTGCGGCACTCTGCTTGAACTCACGCTCCGCCAGTGCCGTTTCACCGGTGCTGCGGTAAATACGCGCGAGCTGGTAGTGCAAGCGAGGGTTTTTGGGGTCGAGCACCACCGCACGTTCCATCGCCACGCGGGCTGCAGGCGTTTGCTGCAAGCCAACATAGGCGGTAGCCAGGGCGGCAAAGGTGGAAGCGTCCCCCGGGTCCAGTTCTGTCGACCGAAGCAGTAGCGGTGCGGCCTGAGCAAACGCATTTCGCGTCAGCAACAGCTTTCCCCGATCGCGATAGGGCAGCGCACTCGGATGGTCAGTGGCAGCCGTCACGCGTACGGCGCTGGCGTAAGCCTCGAGTGCCTCGTCGTTTCGGTTCTGATTTTCGAGACAGACGCCAAGGTTATCGAGGGCCTTGGCAGTGTCTGGCCGCAAGGCAAGCGAACGCTCCAGGGCTTTGATCGCCTCGTCGTAGCGGCCATCGTGCATGTGCACACGCGCAAGGTCATACCAGGCTTCCGCGTTCTCCGGGTCATAGTCGACTGCGCGCTTGCTCCATACGGCGGCATCGGCGTAGTCATTCAGCAGCACATAATCCAGCGACGCAATGCGCAAATCCTCGCCGGTCGGGTGTGCGAGCCGGGCCGCGTTGGTGAGGGCCGCCAGGGATTCACGCGGCCTGTTCTCAGTCTGCAACACGCGTGCCAACAGGTAGAAGGACGGCGCGGACTCGGGATGGTGCTGGATATAGGCCCGCAGGGCAGCCTCGGCCTGTGAAGGATTCGCGGTGTGCAGCAGGCTTTTCGCCAGCATCAGGCCGGCGTCACTTTGGGCTGCGGTCGGGTTCGCACTCTCCGCTGCGGTTACGCTCGCGAAAAGGTCCGCTGCCTGCCGATAGCGACCGGCGGCGTAGGCCTGCTGACCCTTGCCGTAGTCGTCGAGCTGAGCCCATGTACTTGATGCAGCCAGCAGGCAGACGAGCAGGCAAGCGCGATGAAGTCGGACTCTGAGCCGGTTCGGAGTGGACGCTGATGTCTGTGCCTTCTTCTGCATGAAGAGGCCGGCCTGCAGATCGGTTGAATGGCTGGACTGCATACCCCGGCCGTCCCTTTCGTGAGAATTGTAAGAGCGGCAGCACGTGCCGGCAACAATGCGACGCCATGGCGTGCTTCTTCTTGCTCCAGTGTTGTCAGGCCGCCTTGCTCCCGTCTTGTTCAGCGGATATGGTGTCCGCATGCTCTTCCGCGCCAAGTGTGTCGGTGTTCCAGCGGTTTGTGTTCTGCTGTGCGCGTTGGCCGCAGGCAGCAGCCAGGGGCAATCTGCGCAGGTGCAACAGCTGTTTAAACAGGGAGCGGTCGCCATGCGCAATGGTCAGCCCGCGGCCGCTGAGCAGGCGTTTCGCCAGGCTGTGCAACTGGAGCCGCGATTGCCGGAGGCCTACACCGACCTGGCCCTTGTGCTGGGACGCGAAGGCAAGCTGGACGAGGCCGTTGAAACGCTTCGGCGATCCATTGAGTTGTCTCCTGTGCAACCAGGTGCGAACCTTTACCTTGGTGTGTTCCTGTTTCAGTCGAACCATCTTCCGGAGGCTCGGACTGCGCTACAACAGGCAACGGCACAGGCCCCTGATAGCGCCGAAGCGTGGATGTGGCTGGGCAACGTCGACATGGCGTCCAACCATCCGGAGCTGGCAGCGACATCGTTTGACAGGGCTGCAACCCTGACTCCGGACGACCTCAACCTGCTCGAGTTAAGAGGCAAGGCACACAACCAGGTGGCGCACGACAGCTATGCGCGAATGGCTCGCCTGGACCCAAACAGCTGGCACGTCCACCGGGTGCAGGCACAGCTGTATGCGGATGAAGGCAAGCACGCAGAGGCGATAACGCAGTACAAGGCCGCTCTGCAGCAGCAGCCGAACAACCCTGACCTGTACGAGGCGTTGGGAGACGAATACAGGGCAAGCAGCCAGATGGAGAGTGCGCATTCGGCCTATCAGAAAGAGCTGGAGCTCGCGCCATCAAACCCAATTGCGCTTTACAACGCGGGCAGTGTCGAAGTGGAACAGGGAAACGGGGAGGCTGGCGTTCGGCTGCTGAGGCAGATGATCGCACTGTACCCGGGTTCGCCGGTAGCAGAGTATTACCTGGGTCGTGGCCTGACGCTCACCGGGCAGGATGAAGAGTCAGCGACGTGGTTTGCGAAAAGTGCGGCTGCCGATCCCGATGGGGAGATTGGCAAGCGTTCGTTGTATGAGCTGTCGCGAGTGGACCGCAAGCTGCACCGCACCGCAGATGCAGAGCGGGCACTCGCGGGGTACAACAGAATCCGGCTGGCGCAGGAAAGCAAAAGTGCGCAGCAGGTGCAGGATTGGAAGAAGCTGACGCAGGTGCCTGCCAGCACGGCAGGGAGTACCACGGCAAGCCAGTAGGCTACCTGCTTGCGAGCAACACGAGAGCGCCTAGCAGCCAAGCGCTGCGCCGCTTCCGCGTGATGGAAGTGCAACTCCGCGCGACCGTGTGGAATGATGACTGGGATGGTCTGGCTTGACGCCGCATCTGGAGGCAGCGGTGGCGCGGATGCAAGGGAGTGTCGTTTGGGCAGCAGTGCTGCTGTGCAGCCTGTGTATCCGTGCGCAAAGCGGCCCACGTACAGACGTGATGATGCCGGTGCCGTCCTCTGTGGTGGCGGGCCAGGGGTCTTTCATCTTCAAAGCCGGGCTCACCGCAGCTGTCGCCGGTGCAGCACCGTCGGATCGGTTGAAGCGTGGCGTACTGCGCGCGATGAAGAGGCTTGAGGACAAGACCGGCGTTGCCCTGCCACGGCAGATTGATGCGAATGGTGGGGCTTCCATCGTGGTGTCTGCGGACGGCGACGGAGGCGCGGTCCAGGGGGTGGATGAGAACGAGTCCTACTCGCTGGCCGTGACACCATCCTCCATTCATGTGTCCGCGGCGACGACGACAGGCGCACTCCATGGGTTGGAAACGCTTCTGCAACTCGTGCAGGTGCAGGGCAGCGACTATGTTGTGCCTGCGATAACGGTGAAGGATACACCGCGATTTCCGTGGCGCGGCCTCATGATCGACTGCAGTCGCCACTACGAACCGCTAGACGTGCTGAAGCGGAACATCGACGGGATGGCCGCCGTGAAGCTGAATGTCTTTCACTGGCACCTGACAGACGACCAGGGATTTCGCATCCAGAGCAAGTTGTATCCGCAGCTGACGGAAGCTGCTTCAGACGGCCTCTTTTACACCCAGGATGAGGCACGAGAGCTGGTGCGGTACGCGCGCGACCGTGGCATCCGGGTGGTGCCGGAGTTCGAGATGCCGGGTCACTCCTCCGCGTGGCTGGTCGCCTATCCGAAGCTTGGAAGCGGAACGTCACCCGCGGGCATTCGCCGGGAGTTCGGTATCAGCGACGTGGCGCTCGACCCGACCCGCGAAGAAACGTACGCGTTCATCGAGGCGTTTCTGGGAGAGATGACCAAGATCTTTCCGGACCGCTATGTGCACATCGGCGGCGACGAAACGCCAGCACCGGACTGGAAGACAAACCCGCGGATACGGGCGTTCAAGGCTGCCCATTCATACAGTGACAACGACGCGCTGCAGGCGTACTTCAACCAGCGCGTGCTCGCCATCCTGACCAGGCTCGACCGTCGCATGGTGGGTTGGGACGAAATTCTGAACCCGGCGTTGCCGAAGGATGTGGTCGTGCAATCCTGGCGCGGCGAGGCGTCGCTGGCCAAGGGTGCGCAGCAAGGCTACCAGGGTGTGCTCAGCGCGCCATACTATCTGGATGCGATGAAGCCGGCAGGGCAGATGTACCTCGCCGACCCCGTGCCGGCAGATACGGCTCTAACACCGGCGCAGCAGAAGCTGATCCTAGGTGGTGAGGTTACGATGTGGGCCGAGCAGGTGGATGCGCGCACGATAGACTCACGCGTTTGGCCACGAACAGCTGCGATTGCGGAACGCTTCTGGTCTGCGCAGGACGTCCGCGATGTGGACAGCATGTACGACCGCCTTCTGGCCGTCTCCATTGACCTTGAAACGCTTGGCCTGCATCACCTGTCGAACGAGGATGCAATGCTGCGGTCCTTGGCGGGTAGCGAGGATATTGCGTCGTTGGCTGTAGTTGCGCAGGCGTTTGAGCCAGTCACCTTTGGCGAACGCTACAACCAGCAACACACATCGCAACTGACGCCGCTGACGAACTTTGTAGACGCCGTAAGGCCTGATCCTCCGTCGAAGCATGAGTTCGAGAAAGCGGCAGCAGCCGTCGTTCTTGATCCGAAGGGCAGAACGGAAGACGGCAGGAAGACGCGCGAAGAGTTGGAGATGTTGTTCGCCGGCGTCAATCAGGCCCAGCCGGAAGCACGCACGATTGCTGCCGTCCATCCACGCCTGTTGCCCATGCTGCCACGCCTCGAACTGTTGCCGCGTCTGACTATTATCGGCACACAGGCTCTGCACTACCTGCAAAGTGGCCCCGCGCCCGCGGGATGGAAGGCGGGAGCACTCGCGACGATCGACGCCGCGAAAGCACCTTCGCAAAGTGTGAGATATGTGTTTCTTGCGCCCCTCGTGCTGCTGGTCAACGCAGTCCATTGATCATGCCGCAGGCCAGCACGACGCCTTCCGGCACAACGGCTGCCGTATGCCTTTCGTCGGCAGACAGGGCCGCTCTCGAGGACGTCGCACTGCTGTCCGGATTCGAGACGTTCGGTGCAGCAGCGGCTCCGGAGCCGGGCTCGGCGGAAGACGTTCGCCAGCAGGCACGCTTCGCAGAGTGGGTTGCGCTAGGCCGCGCCGGCGAGATGGCGTGGCTTACACGTACCGACGAAAGCGGCGAACTTGTCCGTTCCAGCCTGCATCGCGCTGTGCCGTGGGTGCGGTCGGTAATCCTTTGCGCAAAGGTCTATAACGCGCCCGCGCCGTATTCCACGCAACCCGCCCCGTCGGGCACTGGCTGGATCGCGCGCTATGCGTGGAGCGGTGCGGCCACGACGGAGTCAGCCATGGGCGAGCCCAACGTGCTGCAACCGACCGACTACCACAACGTGATGTTGGACGGATTGCGGAAGGTGGAGTCGGCTTTGCGGCTCCGTTGCGGCGAATCAATCCAGACGCGATGCTACGTCGATACCGGTCCGGTAGTAGAGCGGCATCTGGCACAGCTTGCCGGCATTGGCTGGATCGGGAAGAACACATGCGTTCTGGATCAGACACTCGGATCGTGGATGCTGCTGGGCACGATTCTTACATCGCTGCCGCTGGCGGAGGACGCTGTCCTAGCTCCTGCAGCCGACCGTTGCGGCTCATGCACGCGTTGCATCGACGCATGCCCAACCGACGCACTGGTGGCGCCGCGCCAAATGGACGCATCCCTGTGCATCGCGTACCTGACAATTGAGAAGAAGGGCAGCGTTCCGGAGCAGTTGCGCGAAGGCATGGGACGGCAGGTGTTTGGCTGCGACATCTGCCAGGATGTGTGTCCGTGGAATCGCCGTGCACCGATAGGTCAGGACGCTGCGATGCAGATGCGTCCGGAGCTTGTGAATCCATCCTTGGAGTGGCTCGCAGCGCTGGACGGACCACGATTCAAGCAGGTCTTCAACGGCTCGCCGCTGGAGCGGACGGGACGCAAACGCCTGCAGCGCAACGTCGCCATCGCCATGGGCAACAGCGGCGACGTCGCCCACCGTGAGCGGTTGTCAGCGTGGTCAATGGGCGATGATGCTGTCCTGCGCGAAGCCGCAGCATGGGCTCTGGCTCGCCTGAAGGATCGCAACGCAACCGAACCTGCGACGGCGAACGACCCTCTGCTAGCATCGGGTTGATCAGAGTGAGCCTTTTTCGCAAGCCATGCCGTCGATTCTGCAACCCGACCCCATTGTCGACACCGACCCTAAAGCCGGTGCACCGGGTCCTGTGGAGAGTCTGACCGACCCGCTGCCGGAGCAATGGCCGCAACCTGTGGAAGGCACGTGGGCCCAGGTCTGTGCGCTGGCACGTTATCTCTCGCAGACTGACGTGCACACCTATGCCTTCTCGGTCGCGGCAAACGTCATTCTCTCCCTGTTTCCGTTCATTGTTCTTCTGCTCACGCTGTCGCAGCAGGTGTTCCACAGCGGAACCATGACGAACGTGGTGGGCCAGTTAATGCACAGCTTTCTGCCCACCGGCCAGGATTTCGTGATGCGCAACATGAACCTGCTGGCGCATCCGAAGAAGGGTGCACAGATCTTCTCGGTTGCGATGCTGCTCATCAGCAGTACCGGCGTGTTTCTGCCGTTGGAGGTGGCGCTGAACAAAGTGTGGCACGCGCCTAAGAATCGGAGTTACCTCCACAATCAGCTGGTCTCACTTGGACTTGCGCTTGCCGTGGGAATTCTCGCCATGGTGTCGGTCGCGCTGTCTGCGGGGCAGCAGGCGGTGCTCGCGTTTGTGTTCTTCGGCCATACAAACAACCTGGCATATTCGCTGACCTCGCGCTTCTTCCTGAGTGTGCTTGCGGGCCTAAGCAGCATGGCCATGTTCTTCCTGATCTATTGGATATTGCCGAACCGTCCTATCCCAACACGTGCGGTGCTGCCCACCGCCATCGTCACCGGCATGCTGTGGGAGGTCGCGAAACACCTGTACATTGCCATGCTTCCGGTGATCGACTTCCAGCGGGTGTACGGCCCGTTTTACATCTCCGTCGGGTTGATGATGTGGGCGTTCCTGTCCGGTTTAATCCTGCTGGCGGGTGCCCACTTTTCCGCTACACGCCATGCCTTGCGGCTGCTGGCAACGGAGCGGGACGTTTGATGGCCTTTCAGATGAACAGCCGTCCGGACCTGATTCCACAGCACGCGGACCGCATGGCGCGGGTGCCCGTTCCACCGCACCTTCGGTTGCTGGCGCTCGCCACACTGCTGTGCTTCGCTGCATCCATGTTTGCTGGCGTGGTGGGTACTTTTTTTGGCGGCTTACGCTGGCTGGTTTTCGCCGCACTGGTTGTCGCGGCCGCCGTGCAGGTATACAAATTGGCGCAACGCGGTCTGCTTTGGCGGCTACGCAACAAGCTGGTATTGACATACCTGCTCATTGGCCTTGCACCCGTCATCCTTTTCTTCCTGCTTGTGTTCGCTGCGGCATACACGGCGGCTGGCCAGTTTGCCATTCACCTTGCAACCGCCCGGCTTGAAGAACAGCTGAGCAGCATCGCCCAGGACAATCGGTCTGTCATGCGGCACGCCATGGACCTGATGCCGAATGGGGACGTGCCGCCGCTGATGCGCATGCCAGAGGTGGAAGAGCGCCTATCGTCGAACGGGCCGCCCGGCTTGCAGATGGCCATGTTTCGCGACACGCAACCCATTGACGTACTGGGCATGACGGGGCATCGGCGAACACCCCTGGGGTTTGAGCGTTGGCTTGCGAACGGCCAGCTGGGCAGCTTCAGAACAATCGTTCTGGACGGGTCCTTGCTTTACCTGGTTGTGACCGATCGCGTGCGTCTGCCTGCCGACCACATACTGACACTGATCTCGAGCGTTCCACTGGACCGGCAGCGGCTGGAGCTTGTTGCTGCCAACCTCGGACGGGTCGATCTGCTGCCCGGCCTGGAGACACAGACCGGGCCTGAGGACTCTGCGATCTCCGGAAGTACACCGCGCCTGCCCACCAACGCGGCGTTGCGGCAATCCCGTATCAGCGGGGGCAGTCCACCTCCAGCTGCAAACTTCCTCGATCTTCGCGTACGGTTTTTCTCCACCATCCCCGTTCGCGACTGGGAGACGGGAATGTTACGCGGCGTTCCCATAAACGTGGAGTCGCGACCTTCGCTGCTGTACAACCAGTTGTTTGCCGCAGCGTTAACAGGCAGAAATACGGACACGGTGTCCATTGCTTTCTTCGCCGTCTGCTTCCTGTTCGCAGCGATTGAGGGACTGGCGCTGTACGCCGGTCTCAGGCTCAGCAGCACCATTACCCGGTCCGTTGAAGATCTGTATGACGCCACCGTTTCAATCGACAGGGGAGACCTGCAGCACCGCATCGCGGTCGACCAGGATGACCAGCTCGCCGATCTGAGCCGCTCCTTTAATCGCATGAGTTCATCGCTGGGCCGGCTGATTGAGGAGCAGAAGGAGAAGGAGCGCATTGAAAGCGAGCTGAGCATTGCGCAGGAGGTACAGGCAAACCTGTTTCCTCGCGGCGACGTGAGCATACCCTCGCTGGAATTGCACGGCGTGTGTCGACCGGCGCGCACGGTTTCCGGCGATTACTACGACTTTCTGCTGTTTGAAAAAGAGGACCGCCAGCCAGACGGCAGCGTGCACACCGAAACGACGGGCCTCGGCATCGCACTGGGAGACATCAGTGGCAAGGGAATCTCTGCAGCGCTGCTTATGGCCACCCTGCACTCTGCTGTTCGCGCATACCGGTTCGCCAGTGAAGAGCTGCTTGCGCCGGTGCCATCCGCGAGTGGCGAACAGGCTGAAACCGAATGCAGTGAACTGTTCGAGTCACCATCCAAGATCCTGGGCTTGCTCAACCGCCACCTGTACCGATCCACGACACCTGAAAAGTACGCCACCTTGTTCCTGGCGCATTATGATCGCGCAGCGTCCAAACTGACGTATGCAAACGCCGGTCAGCTGCCGCCCTTTGTGCTCAGAGCAGGCGGAGACATGGTCCGCCTGGACCGCGGCGGCACCGTGGTCGGGCTCATGGATGACATGCTGTACGAAGAAGAAACCGTCCTGCTGCGGCCCGGAGACATCCTGATCGCCTATTCCGATGGGGTCACTGAGCCGGAGAATGACTTTGGCGACTTCGGCGAGGACCGGCTGATCGACGTTGTACGCGAGTTCTTTGAAGAGCCGCTTGAGGTGATCTCAGCCGAGGTGATGCGTGCGCTCGACGCATGGATCGGCGACGGTGAGCAGCCGGATGACATTACCCTTGTACTGGCACGTCAGGTGTAAGCCGGCAGAATCTACTGGGTGATGGTCAGGTTGAGCGTGACAGACTGCGAGGTCGCGACACCGGTGGTGGAGCTGGCCGTGACGATGAATTGGTATGTGCCAGGCGCGCCATAGCGGATCCGTTTGTCGCCCACCCCGCTGCCGCATCCCGTTACGCCGCACAGGACCACGCTGCACAGTACCAACAGCAAGGGGAGACGGAGTGCCGCGCGCCGCTGGACAAGCAGAACACATGGGGCAAGCAGGCACGCGGCAATTGCTGGCAGTCGTGATGCCTCTGAAGGCAGGTCCAGAGGGCGCTGCATGCTTGCCCTGGCGACGCCGGTCACCGTGGTGATGGTCGCGGTTGCGGCTTGCGTGCCGTTGCCCAATGTCACCGTCGAGGGCGAGATGGAGCATGTGATGTACGCGTACGTACCCTGGGGTGTGCAGGTCAGTGCCACGGCCCCGGTAAAGCCGCCGGTCGGCGTTAACGCAAGTGCGTAGCTGGCGGGTATAGCGACCGGTTCTGTCGCCGTGGCGATCGCAGCACCGTTTGCCGTCAGGATGAAACCTCCACCCTGCGTTCCGCTGCCGGTGAGAGGTACAGTGAGCGGTGCCGATGGATCGCTGCTGTTGATCGTCAGCACACCCGCGCGGGTGCCGGTCTGCGTTGGCGCAAAGGTTACAGTGATGGCGCACGAGGATCTGGCGGTCAAGGTTCCAGGTCCACACGTGCTGGTCGCGCTGAAGTCGCCGGAGATGGTGAACGCGAGTTGGTTGACGTCGGACGTGCTGATGTTTGCGAGCGTGAGGGAGAGCGCGGCCGTGCTGCCGATCTGCACACCGCCGAACGCAAGCCCATTCGGTGTGGCGGACAACTGAGGCTCGGTGCCGATCCCGGTGAGGGAGGTTGCAAGGGGTAGCGCGGTTGCGTCGCTCGTCAGCCGCAGGGTGCCGCTCCGCGTGCCGATCTGGACGGGGCTGAACGTGATGTCGACCGTGCACGCAGCCGCTGCGGCAAGCACCAGACCAGCGGCACAGGGCGATCTTGACGTGGTGGCGGATGCAACGGCATAGTCACCGGTGACAGTGATGGCAGACAGCGTTACCGGTGTTGTACCGCTGTTCATAAACGTGGCTGTTTGGGTACTGCTGCGACCCAGCAGCAGGCTGCCGAAGTCAAGCGTGGTGGGTGCCAGTGAGACGCTTGCGGGTGTGCCTGTGCCCAGCAGCGAGACGAATTCCAGAGACTGCGCGGCGTCCGTCTGCAACTCGAGCGCGCCACTTCGAACGCCGGCGGTCTGCGGCGTGAAGGCTATCTGCACCGTACAGCTGTCGCCAGGATTCAATGTCGTGCACGTGCCTGACTCCGTGAAGTCGGCTGTGGTAAGAACGCCGCCCACGTGAATCGTTGTGGTTCCCGCATTGGAGAGAGTGAGCGCCTGCGCTGCAGAGGCCGTGCCAACCGACGTCGTACCAAAGGTAAGAGCACCTTGCGAGATAGCCAGCACCGACAGCGGCACGGTGGAGGGCGCATTACTCTGTACAGCAACGGCGGATCCGGAGACGTCCAGCAGCAGCGGCGCGTTCTCGACATCGGACTCCACTGTGATGACGCCTGTGTTGCTTTGTGTGCTGACGGACGTGCTGCCGGTTGCCACCTGGTTTGAAGGGGCGTAGGTGATGGACACGGTACAGCTGCCGTTGACGGCGAGAGAGGCGCCACAGGTGGTCACCGTCTGGAACGGACTGTCTGCATGAATACGGCGGATCGTGATCGGCGCAGCAGTGTTTCCTGCCGTCTTGTTCGTCAGGGTGACGATCTGCGTGGAACTGCTGCCGGAGCTGACCTGCCCGAAATCCAGTACGCCAGCAGGGGAGAAGTTTCCGCTGGCGATCAGGTTTCCGTTCGCAAGTCCGTACCCCTCCAGATAGCCCAAACCGTCCAGGGTCGCAGTTCCGTCTATTGGTACGCCCTGCACAAACAGCGTGCCCAGTGCGTCGCCGTTGGTAAGTGGTGCATAGGCAACGGTCACCGTGCAGCTTGCACCGGGAGCTAACGCCCCGCAGGTGGAGGCGAGTAAAGGGAACTGCCGCGGCAGCTGTGTGCTGACAGTGAGAGACTTGCCGGAGAGATTGTTCACCCGCAGCACGCGCGCGGCGGAAACACTCCCGGTCGCCAGCGCCCCAAAGTGCACGCTGGCATCTTCACCGGGCACAATCTGCAGGCCGGCAGTCTCAAGGGTGTATGTGCCGGTAAGCGGCAGTTGGTAGCTTGTCGTCTGCGGAGTACTGCCCGAGCTTGACGTTACGGGCACCGTCAACAAACCTGCAGCCAGAGCCGGTGTGGGTGTGTAAACGACCGTGATGGTGCACGACGCGCCTGCCGCTACGGTGGCGCAATTCGTTGTCACGGTGAAGTGGCTATCGCTGGCCGTGGGCATACCGACGACGACCGGAGCAGATCCGGAATTCGTCACCGTTGTCGTCAGCGTGCTGCTTGCGGCGGCAGGCACATTGGTGAAGACAAACGCATCTGGCGCAAACGCGATTCCTGCACTAGCGGTACCGACGCCGTTCAGCGCAGCGACTGCCGGCCCTCTGCCCGTCGCAATGGTGAGCTGCCCGGCCCGATTGCCGGTTGCGCTCGGCTGGAACTGTACCGCCGTGACGCAGCTCTCCCCCACGGCGAGGGTGGCGCCGCATGTCGTACCGCCGGTGCTCACCATACTCAGGGAGATGTCTCCCGCGGAAACTGTGGGAGCCGATGTCGTCAGTGGGGCTCCCGTTGCGTTGGTGAGGACAAAAGCACTTGCCGGCGTGGAGCTGCCCAGCGAGACTGACCCAAAGCTCTGCAGCGATGGCGTGAAGATGACCCCGCTTGTCGGTCTGCCTGTGCCAGTCAGCTCCGTCGTCTGGCTGCTTCCACCGGCGGTCGTGCCCAGCGTAAGCGTTGCCGTCAGCGGTCCGGTTGCGGTGGGCAGGAACTGCACGCCCACATAGCAACTGCTGCAGCTGTGGGTTGCACTTTGCTGAAAGCTATTACGATCCGGCTCTCCGTAGCCATACCCCTGATCCTCTACGATCACCACGCCGTAGTTGGCAGACGCCGTCGACACCGTGAGACTGGGGAACGGCTTGCCTACCTTGAACCATTGCGTCACCGGTACGCCTACAGGCACCTCGCCAAATGCTATGGTGCCGTTTGTGGTCGCCAGAAAAGGCGTTCCCTGGCCGGTGAGCGTCACGTAGACCGGCGATGCAGTTCCTGCCGTTACGCTGAGCAGGCCTTGGCGCGTGCCGCTGTCAGACGGTGTGAACTGCACTGTTACGGTGCACGTGGATCCTGCCGTGAGCGTTGCCGGACACACCGACGCTGTAAAGTCCCCGGACACGGCAGTCGTGAGCGGAAAGTCCGTCATCCCGGTGTTCTGTATCGTGACCAGCTGCGTCTCGTTTGACACGGTGGTCACCACCACCGGGCTTGCGAACGTGATGGACGCGGGTGTCACGGACAGGCTTGGGGCCGCCCCCGTAGCGCCACCAACCGACGGTGCAGGCAGCGTTTGTCCATCGATAAGGACCGTGATGCCGCCGTCAAGCGTGAGCGTTGTGGAGTCGGCAGAGGGATAAAGCAACGAGTTGTACCCCAGCGTGATGCGGCACACCGACTGCGGCGCGAGTGTCGCCGGGCATGCATCGGTCACGGTGAAGGGGGATGTGGACGGAAGCGAGACGGCGGTGTGAGCTTGCACTGCATCGCTGCCGTTCGACAGGTAAAGGTATCGCGGCACGCGGAGGCCGCCGTTGTACTGACGTCCAAAGCCGATGTGCGTCGCCGACACGGAAAGTGCTGCCGCCTGCACATAGCCGGTCAGTGCCACATCGCGTGTGCCGATCGTCCACGCAGCGTTGAGTGCAGCATCGTTTGCCGGATCGGCAGAGGCGGTCAGTGCAAGGGTAATGTGACAGGTGCTGTTCGGCGGCAGCGTCTTGTTCACGTTGTCGCCAACGGGAATGCAGTCGCTGGCGCTTTCGGCAACGGTGTAGGCCTGGGCGACGCTGGTCAGTCGCGATGCGAACGTTTGCGGGGAAAAGCCCAGGTTCGTGATGGTGAGCGTGCGCGTGCGCGGAGCAGACGCCGCACTGTTCACACCGAAATCAAGCTCCTTTGGCGAAACAACAACCGCCGCCGCATACGCCGTAGTTGCAGGCAAGTTCGTAGTGACTGGTGTGGCGTTGCCGCTCGTCACGGTAATGGTGCCGGGGCCGCTCCCATACAGTGCGAGGTCGCACTCGCCGCCGGCCGGCAGCGTCGCACCGCAGGTTGTCTGGTCCGTATAGCCGGTCAGCGTCAGCGCGACGCCGGTTGCATCTGTCGCGCCCAGATTTCGCAACGTGACGTTAGGCAGGTTGTCGACAGAGAAGGCCAGTTGCGGAGCGGTTGATGCGGACATGCGAACCAGCACACCGGCACCGCCGGCGCACGCACTGCCGCTGCAGGAATCGGTTGGTACGGCATCGCGTACCGTGTTCGGCAGGCCGCCCGTCGGCGCGTTGACCAGCGGCAGATCGAAGCGCTGCGTCGCGAGCAGGGAAGAGCTGATCGTGGGGCTGATGCTGCCCGCTGCAGTCGCAGAACCATCCGTTGCGGTCACAACGCCTGTGGTCAGCGCAGGCAGAGTGGAGTAGCCGCTGTACCTGGTCACGATGCCACCCACACGCGCATCACGCAGCGGATCGCCGTTACTATCCAGCTGCAGAATTGCTGCCGTCCCCATCGTCTGCGTCGCTGGGTACGGCAGCAGCGGCAGGTTGGTCGCGCTCCCCTCCGACACCGTCACAGCCAGGCCAGGAGCCGCTGGCGTTACAGCCGATGTAGTCGCGGGTGCAAGCAAGGTGGCGCTCGGAACATTGGACCCATCCGCAGCGATTCGCACGGCGGTCTGGTACGGAACGTTCGCGGCGATGGGGTTCGTCACGACCGTGAGGGGAAACAGCCCTCGCGCAATGTCACCTGAGAGCAGCACCGTACCTGTGCCTGTGTCATACGCGGCAGACAGGATGCCATTGCCTGGGACGTACGTGGAAAAGATGAAGGCATCTCCGGCGGACGTAAGCTTTGCCAGAAAGCCGGAGGTGCCGTTGAGGGAATCACTCAGGTAAATCGGCACCAGCGCGTTGACGGTAGGAAAGCCGGTGGCCGATGTCGTGCCGGCAACGTATGCGTTGCCCGTCGTGTCCAGTGCGACGGACGAGGGCTGCGTGTCGCCATTTGCGCCGGTCAAGTAGGTGGAGAAGTTCAGCGTGCCGGTCGCGGTGCTGTAGCCCTGCACAAAACCGTCGCCGGTACTGCCCGGCAGGGGACTGGGTTGAATGGCATTGCTTGTGACCGGCAGCGTGGCGGCGAAGATACCGCCGGTCACAACTACCTGTGCGGAACCGGCGTCTACCGCCGCGACTGCCATCTTGCCACTGCCCAGAAATGTCAGCCACTGCTCCGTGAGTGCCGGCGTGAACTTTGCGAGGAACGAGTTGATCGTGTCTCCGGAGCGCGCCGGAAATGCAGTGGCCCCCGTGCCGCTTACGGAGCCTGTAGAGAGCGACGTACCCGCGACATAGATGTTGCCCGCAGTGTCCGAGGCGAGTGCAACGCCTTGATCGCCTGCACTGCCGAACTGCGCCTGCCCCAGCAGGGTGGCGCCGGTCGGGTCGAACTTCAGCAGCCGAACACCATCCCTGGCTTCCAGCAGCGTGTACAGGTTTCCGGCAGCATCCGCCTTCAGGCCATTGAACTGGCCCTGGCCGTTCTGCGTCCGCAGGCCCAGCAGGCTGAGCTGCTGCCCACGTGCCCGTGGCATGGCCACACAGAGCAGTATGAAAACGGTAAGGGGAAGCAGTGCTTGTACGACAGGAAGCTTGCGCAGGCGGAATAGAAACAAAGTCGGCATCGGGCACACATGCTGCGCCATGGCGTGCACGCAGTCTGTCGTTAGTTATGCCTGAGAGGAGCAGCAGCTTGAGTGTCCCATTCTGCGACGGGTACACAAAGGTTTGAGTCATCGTACCGTTTTGAATCCGTCCTGTCCCGGAGTGCGACAGGCTGTTTCATCCCACTACGTTGCCTGTGGCCGCCGGCACCAACAGATAGCCAAGCCCGCGCTCCCGCATCTCGCGTTCAAAGCTGCTGTGGGTGGCGTAGACCAGTCCCTGCAGACCCGCCGCAATCGCCGCGTCGATGTTCTCTTTCCTGTCGTCCAGGAAGAGGACCTCCGCCGCGGGAACTCCCAGACCCTTCACTGCTGCGGCGTAAATCGCCGGCTCCGGCTTTCGCATAAGCAGCTCGTGCGACCAGACCGCGTGATGAAAATTGCCGATCCAGTCAAACTTTGCGCGGATGCCCGCAGCCATCGCATCGCCGATGTTGGACAGGATGCCGGTGCGCACGCCGGCCGCATGCAGCGACTGCACCCACGCGATCATGGGAAGGTTCATCTCCGTCCACAAATCCACATCCAACGCAATCAGCCGTGTGCGGTCGGCTGCATTCAGCGTTGTGTTCGCTTCGCTCGCAACGGCGTCCCAGTAGCTGTCAGCGTTCAGGGTGCCGCGGTCGTAGTCGTCGCGTGGAGCCCAGTACGCGGCGTGGAAGGCATCCTCGGTCAAGCACAGCAAGGCTTTCATCGCCTCCCACGCCGTGGGACTGGGCGGTCCACTTAGCACCATGCCGAAATCGAAGAGCACCGCAGAAACCCGAGCCATGCGCCGATTGTAGACGTCGAGCCATTGGCGGACGCACACTCCCTTGGCGGAAGATAGACGTGTGAACCACACGGGGAACGCACGCACGCATCGCTGGGCTGTCCGCACGGACTTCGGCAACGAGCAAAATGCACTCACGGTTGCTGTGGCCCAGGCGCGCGCTCTATCGACGGCGATGATTGACCTAACCGTAACCAACCCAACCCGTTGCGGCTTCGTCTATGACGAACCTGCGCTGCTTGCCGCGCTTGCGACCCCCCACGCGCTGCAATACAAAGCCAATCCGCTGGGCACATTGGGAGCGCGCCAGGCAGTTGCGGCCCAGTATTACGCGCCTCGGGGCGTTCCCCTGAGCCCAGACCGCATCCTGCTGACCGCCAGCACGAGTGAGGCCTACGGCTACCTAATGCGGCTGCTGTGCAACACCGGTGACGAGGTTCTGGTGCCGGAGCCGAGCTACCCGTTGTTTGATTTGCTGGCTCGCATGCAGGATGTGGAACTGGTGCACTATCCGTTGCATCTGCACGACGGCTGGCGGGTGGATTGGGACATGCTGCGAGCGCGCGTCACGCCGCGGACGCGCGCCATCGTCGTCGTCCACCCCAATAACCCGACTGGCCATGCTGCCGATGCAGAGGAGCGGGTAAAGTTCCAGGCGGTCGCGGCAGAGTTCCACCTTCCACTCATCGTGGATGAAGTGTTTCTCGATTTTCCGATCCAATCCTCTGGTGCGCTTACGAGCTTTGCGGGAGAGACCCCTGTTCTGACCTTTGTTTTGAGCGGGCTCAGCAAGGTGCTCGCCTTGCCACAGATGAAGCTGGCGTGGACTGCCGTGTGTGGTCCTGAGGACGAAGTGGAAGAGGCGATGCATCGCCTGAGCTTTATCGCAGACACGTTCCTTTCCGCCAACGGGCCGGTGCAGCAGGCGCTCGGGAGCTGGCTGCCGCTCGCCGCCAGAATCCAGGCACAGATTCAGCAGCGTGTTCGTACCAATCTTGAGCAGCTGGACCGCATGCTTGCCGGCTCAGTGTGCAGCCGTCTGCCTGTGCCTGCCGGCTGGTGCGTGCTGCTGCGGGTTCCGGCGACGATACCAGACGAGGAACTCGCGGTCCGGCTGGTGCGCAGCTGCGGGGTGTTGGTTCATCCCGGATCGTTCTACGGTCTGCCCGCGAAAGGCTGGTTAGTTCTGAGCCTGCTTCTACCTGTGGCGGAGTTTGGAGAGGGTGTTAACCAATTGGTAAGCGGAGTTAAGCGATTGTGCACCGACGAATCTAGAATGTAACGGGTGTGCGGGATACCTCGTCTGCTGCATCCAGCAAAGTAGCTCAACTTACAGATTCTGCAGGAACGGATTGTGGTGGATTTCGCGTTCCAGCGTCGTTTCCGGACCATGACCCGGCACCACGACATTGCACTCTGGCAGGTGCAGCAGGCGGGACTTGATGGAACGCATCAGTTGCGGCATGTTGCCACCCGGGAAGTCCGTACGGCCGACGCCGTCGCGGAAGAGGGTGTCACCGGCAAGTAAAAGATTTTCTGACGGAACATGCAGGCATATGCTGCCCTGCGTATGTCCGGGCGTGTGCAACACTTCGAGAGACGTAGACCCCACCTTCAGTGTCATGCCGTCGTCGGCACTTGCGTCCGGGGCCATCACCGTCGGTACAGCTACACTCATCCACGCCGCCTGCTCGGGCATCAGCGCGAGTTGGGGGACATCGTTCTGGTTGTAGAGGACGGGTGCTCCGGTGCGTTGCCGCAGAGTGTGTGCGCCCGCTATATGGTCCAGATGCGCGTGTGTCACCACGATCTGGGTCACGCGCAAGCCGTGTTTTGCCACGACTGCCTCAATGTGCTGCAGGTCGCCGCCTGGGTCGATCACAGTGGCTTCGCCCGTTACGTCATCGCCCAGCACCGTGCAGTTGCACTGCAATGGACCGACCGGGAATGTCTCGCGAATCAACGGATGCTCTGGGCTGAAGCTACTTCTTGGCGGGCGCCGTTTGTGTCGTCTTCACGCCGGAAAGCACGGAGCGGTCACTGGTGCGGGACAGCATGATCGTGAGGCCGATGGAGGTGAGCATAAAGATCACTGCCGACCAGGTGGTCAGCCGGGTGAACAAGTTCGCCGTGCCGCGCGGGCCAAAGGCGGTCTGTGTTCCTTGTCCGCCAAAGGCAGACGCCAGGTCGGCGCTCTTGCCCTGCTGCAGCAATACCACGCCAATCAGAAACAGGCACACCACAACGTGGATGATGACGAGGAGAACAAGCAGAACGGTCATTGCAGTGGTAGTCCTTTGAGGCGCACGAGGCGAACGAGCTGGAAGTATGAACGTCCTCGCGCCGGAACGCAGCGGTTTCGTCCAAACATAAGAGTACCATTGTGGCGTTTTCCCGAGGGGGCTGCCGAAGTCGCCATAGCCTTGCCACATGCTTGCAGCAATGCATCCAGCCAGGCTTCGACTCCATCTTGCCCGGATGGCGTCTCACGCAAAACAACAAAGGCCAGCTCAGTGGCTGACCTTTGTTGCGTCGAGGAAGAATGGTGCGGAGGAGGGGACTTGAACCCCTATGCCTTGCGGCGCTAGCACCTCAAGCTAGTGCGTCTGCCAATTTCGCCACCTCCGCATGCGATGGTGCGCCGGCTGGCGCAGTCACAAACGGCTCATCGATCCAGCTAGAACTATAACATCGCCACCGCCACTATGGACGTCTTGCGTGGCGGGTTCAGAAGATCTGCAGCAGGTCGGGGAAACGATCGACGCGGAGGAGGTGCTGGCCCGCAGGTGCTTCGATGAGCGCCTCATGCTCAAGCACCCAGGTGTTGCTGTGAGGCAGAAACACGGCATGCAGACCTGCTGCCACGGCAGGGTTGATGTCGCTCTTGGGGCTGTTGCCGAGCATCCATGTCGTCGAGGCGTCCAGCCTGTGACGCCCGCGCAGTTCCTCGTAGGCGTCACGGTGCTTCTCCGGCACCACCTCTGCCGCAGAGAACAAGACGGACAGGCCAGAGCGCGATAACTTATCCAGCTGCTCGTCCGTGTCACCTTTGGTGACCAGCACGAGCCGGTGGCGGTTGGCCAGCTGGGTCAGTGTGTTGCGCACGCCTGCAAGGAGCACCATGGGCGCCGACACGATGGAGTGCGCCAACTCATCCAGCCGGGCATGGTCCTCCGCGCTGATGTCGCGGCTGGAAAGATCCTGGAGGCACGCTGTCATGGAATTGCGGAAGCTCTTGGTGCCATACCCGTGCATTTTCACGCGGGTGTGCTCCATGCGATTAAAGTGTTCGCGCACCTGTGCCGAAGACAGGGAGGGGTGGTCCACCAGGTCCACAAAGCCTGCGATCGCACGCTCGAAGTAGATGTTGTTCTCCCAGAGTGTGTCGTCTGCGTCAAAGAGCAGCGTTTGGCCGGGTGGGAAGGGAGTTGCAGGCAAGCCGAGCATAGGTCCGATGGTAGACGTTGTGGCGGGTTGGGCGAGTTGGACTCTGGTGAATGCAGTACCACCGCCACTCGCGGTAGACGCTCAAGCCAGGCTGGCCCTGGCTGCACGTTAAGGCTGTACAACGACATGGCGCAACAGGGAAGTGCGTCAGAGAGGAGGCACCGTTCCACAGCATGGGCAAGAGTTCGAGACGTTTGGGACGGCGAGGCCGCACAGCTTTGGGCCCTATACCGTGCTGGGCAAGCTGGGCGCGGGCGGCATGGGTGTGGTCTATCGCGCGCTGGATACGCGTCTGCAGAGGCAGGTCGCCGTCAAGGTCTTGCACCGCGACCTGGCAGTCAGCGGGCCCCGCGACCGCTTCCTTCGGGAGGCACGGCTTGTGTCGTCAATGAGCCACCCCAACATCTGCACCGTCTTCGACATCGGCGAAGAGGACGGCGACCCATACCTTGTGATGGAACTGCTAGAGGGCGAGAGCATCAAGGAGCGAATGGCACGTGGGCCTGTGCCGCCGGAGAATATTCGCGAGGTTGCATTTCGGGTGGCTCTTGCCCTGCAGGCGGCGCATGCCAGGGGCATCGTGCACCGCGACATCAAGCCCGCCAATCTCTTTCTGGTGCGCGACGCCTGCGGTGCAATAGACGTGAAGGTCCTGGATTTCGGGCTGGCAAAGCTTACCGAATCTGACCGGGCCCAACAGCACTCGGTCGATGACCTGACGCGGGTGGGTGCAACGGTGGGGACCGTCGAATACATGTCGCCGGAGCAGGCCCGCGGCGAAGCGCTGGACGCGAGGTCTGACCTATTCAGCCTTGGCGTTGTGCTCTACGAGATGGCTGCCGGCAGCGTGCCGTTCCGTGGGGCCACAAGCGCAATCGTCTTCTCAGAGCTGCTGAACCGCGACCCGGTGCCGCCTAGGGAGAAGAATATGAAGGTTCCCGCCGGCCTGGACGGCATCATCCGAGCGCTGCTGACCAAGGACAGGGCGCTTCGCCTGGGAAGTGCGTCCGCGATGCTGAACGCTCTGGCAGAGACTTGCGATGGAGCCAGCGCGTCGTCATCGTCGGGTCTCGCACATGCCGGTGCGCTGCTGCAGCCCCTCTCCTCGTCGACGGGTCATGCCGTGGCCCACGCCAAAGCAGCGCCAGACATGACTCGGGTAGAAGGAAAGCGGGCCCTTCGCGTGGATCGCACGTGCAACTCAGTGTGTCTGCCTGTCGACCCCGCAGGCCATCAGCCGAGGACCAGGAAAAGGCGCGAGGAATACCCTGCTGCGGGTCCCAACCTCGTAAGAACCACACGCATCGGCCCGCCGGCGCTGATCACAGCGTACGCCGGCGAGGACACGGTGCAGACCGGCTGGAAGGTGGCGCTGGTGGCCGGCGTGCTTGTCGCGGTACTGCTTACGCTGCTCATGATTCTGGCGATGGCGCATGTTCGGGCCGCAACAGCCTGAGAGAGTGGCACTTGAGCGTCGCTAGAAGCTAACCAGCGCTGAAACGCGCCGCACGGGTGCAACTCTGCCGCCAGCCGACAAAGATCGCCCACCACAATTCGGCAAACAGGGCATTCAGGGCATACCATGGACAGCACATGAGTACACCATCGGCACTGCTCGACGCTGCTCCCACAGAGCGCGCGTTTCCCTCATCGTCCGGCGAAATGTTCGGCAGCTACTTTGCAGAGCCGCACACCTGGAGTTTTAAGAAGGGTGACCTGCTGGACGCCCGCGCACGCCGCATCTTTGAGGGCACAGCGCTTGCCGTCTCCGTGGATGCCTACCCATTCCACATGCCGCTGCAAGCCAAGGCCGGCCCATGCGTAACGGCCGATGGCCATGAAATGCTGATGATGTCGTCGTACGACTATCTTGGCCTGATTGGCGATCCACGGATTGATGGAGCTGCGCAGCGGGCCATTGCGCGCTACGGTACCAGCACCAGCGGTGCACGCCTGCTGACCGGCACGCTCGACATCCATGCGGAGATGGAGCGGGATCTGGCAGCGTTCAAGGGGACAGAAGCTGCACTCACCGTCTCCTCCGGATACATGGCTAATCTTGCCGTCATCTATGGTTTGTTTGGCCCATCTGACCGCGTGATTCTGGATGAATTCTGCCATCGCAGCCTGATGGACGCATGCCGCATGGCGGGTGTGCAGGTGCAGAAGTTTAAGCATAACGACGCCGCTGCGGTTCGCGCCGAGTTGGAGAAGCCCACCACGGCCAACCGCACGCTGATCATCTCCGACGGTGTTTTCAGCATGGATGGGGATGTCTGCATTCTGCCGGAGCTGATTGCGCTGAAGAAGGAGTTCGGCTGCTTCCTGTTGATGGACGAGGCGCACGCCAGCGGCGTACTTGGCGCTAACGGCCGCGGCACCGACGAGTACTTTGGCATTGACACTAGCCAGGTGGACCTGTGGACCGGATCGCTGGCCAAGTCCATACCGTCTACCGGCGGTTTTATCGCGTGCTCGCGCGAGATCGCGATTTTTCTGCAGCATGCCTCGTCGCCGTATATCTTTTCCGCCGCGCTGTCGGCTGCGTCTGTTGCCGCGATTTCTACCGGTCTGGCGATACTTGCGGAGGAGCCTCACCGCGTCGCCACGATTCAGCGGAACGGCGACTTTCTGCGGGAGGGTTTGCAGTCGCTAGGCTATGACACCGGCCTGTCCACGACTGCTGTCATTCCTGTGATCATGCGTGACGAAGCTCAGACGGCACTCTTTGCGCGGCAGCTGCGGAACCACGGCATTATTGCGGCTCCGGTCATGTTTCCGGCGGTAGCGCAGGGTGTGGCGCGCCTTCGGCTGTGCGTTACCGCTGCCCATACGCTTGACCATCTCAGCTTCGTGCTCGACGCGTTTTCTCAGCTCCGGCAGAACTAGCTGTTGCGTGCTCTTGTTACAGGTGCCAGCGGCTTTTTAGGCGGAACGCTGGCACGCATGCTGGTTCAGCAGGGCGCGGAGGTCGCGGTATTGGCGCGCCCTAAAGCCAACCTGTCACACCTTGCGGACCTGCCCGTCTCCGTGCAGCAGGGAACGCTTACCGGGTTGGAGTCGCTTCGGTCTGCGGTGGCCGGCTGCACACACATTTTCCACTGCGCTGCGTGTTCCACAGACTGGGCGCCGCTGCAGACCTACGTGGACGCAAACGTTACGGGCACACAGAACCTGCTGCAGGCTGCCGCGGGCCTGTCGACGCTGCAGCGCTTCGTGCATGTGAGCACAACTGACGTGTATGGGTATCCGGTGGCGACCGGTGGCGAGACGATGCCCCTGGTTGAGACCGAACTGCCCTACAACCGGACGAAGGTGCAGGGCGAGCGCGCTGTGTGGGCCGCAGGAGCGGCCGGTTTGCCGGTGACGATCGTACGTCCGGCTACCATCTATGGGCCACGTGGCAAAGACTTTACGCTTGAAATGGCGAAGTTGCTGAGGCAGCGCCTGATGGCCACCATCGACGGCGGTGCCGCGGAAGGCGGATTTATTTACGTCGACGACGTAGCCGCAGCCATGATTGCCGCAGGCGGCAGCGACGTCTCTGTCGGGCAGGCGTATAACCTCGCGGACGGGTCGGGGACTACGTGGTCGCGCTACCTGTCGCTGTTTGCCCAGGCTCTCGGTGCAAGGCCGCCGTGGATCGACCTGTCCTTCGCGGGCGCCATGCGGCTGGCGACGGTTATGGAGCTGCCCCACCGGTTCGGTCTACCCGGAAAACCGCTGCTCACCCGTCATGCCGTGTATCTGCTTGGCCGCAGCCAGGAGTTCTCGACGTTGAAGGCACGCATGGACCTGGGCTGGACGCCATCGGTGAGCGTTGAAGAAGGAATTACTCGCTCGGTGCACTGGTTACATACCAAGGGCTCGTAGCACGCGAGTTTTCGATCCTTATCGATACGCCTTGAAGGCCAGGACCGCGTTCAAGCCGCCAAAGGCAAACGAGTTCGAGAGGCATGCCTCCACCTGCTGTGTTCGAGGCGTATTCGGCACGACATCCAGATCACACGCCGGATCGGGAGAGGTGAAGTTTGCCGTGGGCGGAAGAACGCCTTTGCGCAACGTCTCCACACATGCCACTGCCTCCAACGCACCTGCGGCACCCAGCGTGTGCCCATGCATCGACTTGGTGGAGCTTATGGCCAAAGCGTCCGCATGTGCCCCAAACGCCGAGCGTATGGCGGCTGTCTCACTGCGGTCGTTCGCCTCCGTGGCTGTGCCGTGGGCGTTGATGTAGGCAAACTCCTCCGGCTGCATGCCAGCATCGTCCATCGCCGCACGCATGGCTCTGGCCGCGCCGTCAGACGAAGGCTGCGTGATATGTCCGGCATCCGACGACATGCCAAAGCCGACGATCTCGGCCAAGGGAACAACGCCTCGAGCAAGTGCGTCGTCCAGGGGTTCCAAAACCAGCATGGCTCCGCCCTCACCCAGGATCAGGCCACTGCGGTCGGCGGAAAAAGGCCTGCAGGTGTCTTTGCTGATGACGCGCATTGCCTCCCACGCCTTGAGGCCGCCCACGAACAACGGAGCTTCGCTGCCACCCGCGATCGCCAGCGGAGCCATGCCGCTGCGCACCATCCAGAACGCCTGGCCAATGGAGTGCGCAGAAGAGGCACACGCCGTGGAGACTGTGTACGCCGGACCCTGCACACCGTACCGCATGGAGATGTGGCTTGCACCCGCGTTGCTCATGCTTTGTGGGATCGTCAGCGGATGCACGCGTGTCCTATTGTTGTGGAACAGCTCCCAATAGCCCGCTTCTTCCGCAACATGCCCACCAAAGCTGGTTCCCGTGATCACTGCTGAACGTTCGCGCAAGGCGGCCGTCCACTCCACGCCGGCCTGTTTCACAGCCTCATCCGCGGCAACCAGCGCGAACTGGGCAAACCGATCGAGGAAGGCCAACTCCTTTGGGTCGAAATGCGCTTCAGCGTCAAAGCCGCGTATCTCGGCCGCATACCGGAATCTGAACTGGTCTGGATCGACGTTCGTCAGCTCGCGGATGCCGGACTGACCCGACGACAGCGCCTGCCAGAACTCAGCCACGTTTCGCCCTAAAGCACTGATAACCCCGGTGCCGGTTACGACCACGCGGCGCCTTCCAGGCGTCAGCGGCGCAGCCAGCGAACCTGCAGCGGGCAAGCTCAAGGGGTCTCTGCCGCCTGTTGCTTCTGCTCTTTGGCATCCACCAGCTTCTGAATGCCGTCCACCATCTGCTGCATCGTTTCCACCTTCTTGGCTTCTTCGTCGTTGATCTCGATGTCGAACTCGCCTTCAAGATCGAACAGAATGTTTAGCCTGTCGAGCGAATCGATGCCAAGGCTCTCAAACGTACTCTCAGGTGTTACAGATTCGAGCGGCAGCCGTTGTTTGACGGCGATGACGCGGAGGGCACGTTGCTGTATGGTTTCGTCGGGCATGGTCTCTCGTTATGGTACCGGTGCTTCCGGGCACACTCCATCCTACGCGGTAAACAGTACAGCCATCGACCTTTGCGAGAGGGGGTGCTTGTGATTCCCGCGCTAAATGGGTACGCTGCCGCCATGCCTTCAAAATTCCTGATTGCACCTCGCGCCCTTGGCGCCGCCGTGTTTGCGCTTTCCGCGGCTTGCCTGGGCAGTGCACAATTCGCGACCACGCCGGTCGTCGCCATCCACGCGGCGCATCTGTTCAACGGGGACGACGCGGCGCTTACCGGCCCGGTCACCGTCACGATTGCCGCCGGGCGCATCACCGCCGTAACTCCCGGTACCGTTGCCGTGCCTGGCGCGCAGACCATTGATTTAGGTGCAGCTACCCTTATGCCGGGCTTGATCGACTGCCACCAGCACGTCGATGCGCCACCACACTACGGCATCAACCCGTTCCAGAAAGAGCTCACCATTTCACCCGCCGAGACCATGGGGGGTGCCGTTGGGTACGCGCGCCGCCTGCTGGACGAAGGGTTCACCACGGTCCGCAGCGTCGGTACGTTTAACGAGCTGGACCTCGCCCTGGCGCGCGACATTGACCGTGGCTGGATCGCCGGCCCACACATGATCATCTCGCTTGAGCCCATCTCTGCCACGGGAGGCCACAGCGATCCGCGCAACGGCATCATTCCGGACTGGACGAACACCACGCTTGCCGGGTCGGTCGCAGATGGACCTGTGGCGGTCATGAAAGAGGTGCGGGAACACCGCCGACGTGGCGCAACCGTCATCAAGATCATGCCCTCCGGCGGTGTTCTGTCCATTGGCGACGACCCGCAGGCACAAACGATGACGAATGACGAGATCAAGGCAGCTATCGATACGGCGCATTCGCTGGGCCTTAAGGTGGCCGCTCACGCGCACGGCAGAAAGGCAATTGACGCCACTGTGACGCTGGGCGTGGACTCCATTGAGCATGGCACCTACGCCGACTCGGAGAGCTTCGCGCTGATGAAGCAGCACGGAACCTTCCTTGTGCCCACCCTGCTTGTCGTAAACCAGGTCACGAGCATTGCAGAGAAGCATCCGGAAGAACTTTCACCATCTGCCGTTGAGAAGATCCACGTCGTTTCGCCGCTCGTTCAAAACATGCTGAACGGGGCGTATAAGGCCGGGGTAAAGATTGCCTTTGGCACAGATACCTCAGACGGCATGGATGCCCATGAATTCGTCCTGCTGGTCAAGGCCGGTATGGCTCCGGCGGATGCTCTGCTGGCATCAACGCACAACGGTGCAGCGCTGCTTGGCGTTGTGGGCAAGGCAGGCTGCGTGAAGGTCGGCTGTAATGCAGACATGATCGCCGTGAAGGGAGATCCGGTGGCGGATATTTCGACCATGGAACGCGTGCAGTGGGTCATGAAGGGTGGAGTGGTGTATGTCCGCGACGGTGCGCCCGTTGGCCTACCTGATGTGTACGAAACACCGACTGTGCACCCGATAGCCGAGTACTAGGGCCCGTATACTCAGGTCAGGTTCGCGGGCGGCCTGACACAGAGGGTTCCTCAACTCCACCGGAAATCGAAGCGTCCCCGCGCCTCATCAGACCTACTGTGACCAGCCACTCCACCCACGCACTTTCGGCCATCCTCAGCCAGCGCATCGCCATTATTGACGGTGCGATGGGAACGACCATCCGCACCTACGGCATGACCGAGGCGGACATGCGCGGCGACCGCTTTCGTGAGTCCACAAAAGACCTGCTGAACAACGGTGACCTCTTTTCGCTCACGCAGCCCGACACGATCTGTGACATCCACCGCCGCTTTCTTGAAGCCGGTGCGGACATCATCGAGACCAATACCTTTGGTGCGACGGGCATTACGCAGAGCGAGTTCTTTGTCGATGACCCGCGCGAGACCGGCGGCCGTAAGAATCCCGAGTTTTATCAGGGCATTCTTGAAGACAAGTTTCTCAATGATCTGGCATGGGAAATCAACTTCAAATCGGCGCAGCAGTGCCGCACATGGGCCGACCGCGTGGGAAACGCGACCGGTCGCCAGCGTTTTGTCGCAGGTGCCGTTGGTCCCATGACGGTCTCGCTCTCCAACTCGCCGGACGCAGAGGACGCCGGATTTCGGGTCGTCACGTTCGACCAGGTGAAGAACGCCTATGCACACCAGGTTCGCGCTCTGATGGCTGGGGGAAGCGATCTGCTGCTTGTCGAAACGATCTTCGATTCGCTGAACGCCAAGGCGGCTCTGGTTGCCATTCGCGAGGTGTTCGATGCAGAGGGAACCGAGCTTCCCGTGATGATCTCCGCCGCCGTTGGCCGTGGCGGCGAAACGCTGATCTCTGCCCAGACGACCGAGGCCTTCTGGAATGCGGTGAAGCACGTGAAGCCGCTCTCCGTGGGACTAAACTGCTCGCTGGGTCCCGACCTCATGTACCCGTTCCTGAGCGAGCTGTCTCAAAAGGCTAACGTGGCCATCTCCTGCTATCCGAACGCCGGCCTACCGAACCCCCTGTCTGAGACCGGCTTCGATCTTGGCCCGGCGGATATGGCTCGCTACCTTGGCGAGTTTGCGCAGGGTGGTTTGATCAACATTGCCGGTGGTTGCTGCGGCAACACGCCAGACCACATTGCCGCAATTGCGCAAGCGCTTGAAGGCAGGGAACCGCGTGCACTTAACTTTAGCCCGGCGGCGGAGGCGGCGTGACGGAAACCAAACCCCTGCGCCTTTCCGGCTCTCAGCCCTTCACCCAGCAGCCCGGCGTGTACATCATTCTTGGTGAACGCACCAACGTCGCCGGTTCGCCCAAGTTCGCCAAGCTCATCAAGGAAGGCAAGTACGAAGAGGCGGTGAGCGTCGCGCGACAGCAGGTGGAGAACGGCGCGAACGTAATAGATATCTGCATGGACGAGGGAATGATTGACGGCGTGGCCGCCATGACCCGCTACCTGCAACTGCTTGCCAGTGAACCGGAGGTAGCCAAGGTTCCGTTCATGGTGGACTCCAGCAAGTGGGATGTCATTGAAGCAGGTCTGAAGTGTCTGCAGGGCAAGGGGATCGTCAATTCCATCTCGCTGAAGGAAGGCGAAGACAAGTTTCGCCAGAACGCGCGTGCGGTTCTAAAGTATGGTGCCGCTGTCGTTGTGATGGCTTTCGATGAGCAGGGTCAGGCTGCAACGTATGGCGAGAAGATTCGCATTTGTGAGCGTGCCTATCGAATATTGGTCGACGAAGTAGGTTTCCCGCCAGAAGATATAATTTTCGATCCGAACGTTCTGACCGTGGCGACCGGCATGGAAGAACACAATAATTACGCGGTCGACTTTATTGAAGCTACGCGTTGGATCAAGGCCAACTTACCCCATGCAAAGGTAAGCGGCGGTGTGTCGAACGTCTCCTTCAGCTTCCGCGGCAATAACAAGGTCCGCGAGGCCATGCACTCGGCATTCCTGTACCACGCCATCGGCGCTGGCATGGACATGGGCATTGTCAACGCGGGCATGCTTGAGGTGTATGAGGAGATCGAACCCGAGTTAAAGACGCTGGTGGAGGACGTCCTGCTAAACCGGCGTACCGATGCGACGGAACGACTGGTCGAGTTTGGCGAAGCTCTGAAGGGTACTGGCACGGATGTCGCCGAGAAGAAAACGGAAGAGTGGCGTAACGGGACTGTGGAGGAACGCCTGTCACACGCGCTTGTCAAGGGGATTGACACCTACATTGACCAGGACGCCGAAGAAGCCCGCGTGAAGCTCGGACGCCCCCTCCTCGTGATCGAGGGTCCGCTGATGGATGGTATGAGCGTGGTAGGCGACCTGTTCGGTGCCGGCAAGATGTTTTTGCCGCAGGTGGTCAAGAGTGCCCGCGTTATGAAAAAGGCAGTTGCTCACCTGACACCGTACATGGAGGAGGAGAAGGCTGCTCTGGCCGCTTCCGGTCAGCAGGTGAAGGCGCAGGGCAAGATCGTTTTAGCCACGGTGAAGGGCGACGTGCATGATATCGGCAAGAATATCGTCGGCGTCGTGCTGGCTTGCAATAACTATGAGGTTATTGACTTAGGCGTAATGGTCTCGGCAGAGAAGATTCTGGAGCGGGCGAAGGTAGAAAATGCCAGCATCATCGGTCTAAGTGGATTGATTACACCGTCCCTGGATGAGATGGTTCACGTCGCGAAAGAGTTAGAGCGACAGCATTTCAAAATACCACTGCTTATTGGTGGTGCTACTACGAGCCGCGCGCACACCGCGATTAAAATTGCACCGCATTACAGCGAGCCCGTCGTGCATGTGTCCGACGCCAGCCGAGCCGTGCCCGTGACAACCAGCCTGCTGAGCGAGGATGGGAAGGACGCCTTTATAAGCCAGCATCTGGCGGAGTATGAGGGGATCCGCAGATCGTACTCGCAGCCCAAACAAAGTATCGTTCCTCTTGCCACCGCTCGCTCGCGTCACACGCCCATCGACTGGCGAGAAGAAGACCTTGCCACCCCGGAGTTTTTCGGCGTGCGTGTACTGGACGAGTTCCCACTGGCCGTTTTGCGCGAATACATCGACTGGTCGCCGTTCTTCCACACCTGGGGCCTGCGCGGCATCTTCCCACGCATCCTCGACGACGAGGCTCAAGGCGAGCAGGCGCGGCAGATCTTCCGTGATGGCAATCTGCTTCTCGATCGTATCGTGGGTGACAAACTGCTCACCGCGCGTGGCGTCTATGGCTTCTTCTCCGCCAGTGCGGTTGGCGATGATGTGCAGTTGTACGCGGACCAGACACGGACCCAAGCGTTGCACCGGCTGAATTTTCTGCGTCAACAGGCGAACCGCGAGGGCGCCGAGCCGTGCCGCTCCCTTGCTGACTACGTTGCACCGGTCGAGACCGGCCTTTGTGATTCCATGGGTGCCTTTGCGGTGACGACGGGCATCGGGCTGAAACCTTTGTGCGATGGCTTTCGTGCCGGGCACGACGACTATAACGCCATCATGGCCGAAGCCTTGGCGGATCGGCTTGCCGAGGCCTTTGCCGAGTGCCTGCACAAACGTGTCCGTGACCAGTGGGGTTATGGTTGCGCCGAAACCTTTACGCCGCAAGACCTCATCAGCGAAAAATATCGCGGTATTCGGCCTGCGCCAGGATATCCCGCCTGCCCGGACCACACGGAGAAGGGAACAATCTGGAGCCTGCTGAATGTGGAAGCGAATACCGGCATGCTCCTGACGGAATCTTTCGCTATGTGGCCGGGGTCCAGCGTCAGCGGCCTCTACTTCGCCCACCCCAAAAGTCGTTTTTTCAGCCTGGGCAAAATCGACCGCGAGCAGGTAGAAGATTATGCCATGCGCAAGGGAATGACTCTGCTGGAAGCGGAACGCTGGCTTAGTCAAAATCTGAATTACGATCCATCGTAGTTCGTACTACTGTCACCTTCAGGCAGTCACGTGCATCGGACCTGTTCGATGGGCAATGTTGGTGCAACCCGACTTCAGCCTCAATCCCAACTACGAGGCGAAGCTCGGCATCCGGCGAGACCCCATGACGAGTGACGCGCGAAACCTGAACGAGTCGAACCTGATCCGCCTGATCTGCGCCGGCGCTCGGGAACATTTCTACACGCTCGTCGAGCCGTACCAGCGCATGGTGTACTCCACCGCGTACGGCGTGGTTGGCAACGAGGCAGATGCGGAAGATGTCGCTCAGGAAGCATTGCTCAAAGCCTTGAAAGGGCTGCATACCTTTCGCGCTGAGGCGAAGTTCAGTACATGGCTTGTCCAGATCACTCTGAATGAAGCGCGCATGCTGCTGCGGCGAACGCGACGCAGGCAATATCAATCCTTGGACACGGCACCTGAGGGGGAGGACGGCGAGTTCACGCCCAGAGACTTTGCAGACTGGCGGGAAATACCCAGTGAGGCTTTGGCTACAAGGGAGTTAAGGACGGCACTGGTCGCCGCCGTCTCCGGCTTGAAGCAGATTTACCGGGAGGTCATTGTGCTGCGAGACATGCGCCAACTCACTGTCCGCCAGTCTGCAGAACTTCTCGGCGTGTCGGACGATGTGGTAAAAACCCGTCTGCTTCGCGCACGTCTGCAATTGCGAGAGGCCTTATCACCGGGGTATGACGGTCGATGGACCAGCAACACCGGAGAATACCGCAAGGTTCGCCCATGGTAACCAATTCAGAACGGATGGAGACCGCAATGATCGTCGTGGAAATCAGTTGCTTTGAGGTCTGGCTCGAGCTTTCGGAGTACATTGACGGAACGCTGGATAGCGCCACGCACGATCGGCTGCAACTTCACCTAAGCCACTGCGCCCACTGCAAAGCTGTGTACGATGGGACAAAAAATACCATTGCCCTGGTTGCGGATGAGGAGTTGTACAGCCTGCCAGCGGGATTTGGCGAACGCCTGATGCGCCACATCGCCTTGCAACCGTAGGCGTCATTCGAGCCTGCGTGTGATCTCGTCGAAGTGGCCGGACCGCAGCTTATCGAGCAGTGTGTCCGGCATCATGGAGGTCCCATCCGGGTTATCGATCGCAACGAGGATCTGCCACCCGTCCGCAGGGTCTTTGCGCCACAATTCCAGAAAGCGGGTGCGCAGAGTGCGCGCCGCGCCGCCATCGCGCGCTGTCAAGGTCAGCTGGTGCCATCCCCTTGCCACGGCTGTGGTGCCCGTGATGTACACACCCAGGATCGTGGGGACAAAGTGAACTGTGTTGTGCGCAAACATCTCTTCAAGTCGCACGCGCAAAACGGTCTTGCTTTCGCCGCGACCAATCGCCGGAAGGCCAAAGCCCCAGTCAGAGAATTCGGTGGCATAGCCGCGCAGTACCCGCTCGGTATCATTGGAGTTGAAGCCTTCACGAACCTCCGACTTTACGGCATTGATCGCGTAGAGATCATCCATCGTGTATCAGTCTAGACCCCACGAAGGCAGCACGGCACAGGGGTCTTTGTGCCGGAAGTGAACAAACTCATCCTGCAGGCACTACTTTCCACACGCGCCACTGATCACCGCTGAGACCACCTCAGGCGGGCTCTTCGCCAGTACACCTAGCCGGTCGCGCCATTGCAGCGACAAGGTACTCAGGCTATCTCTGGTGCTACATACGCAAAGCTACTTCGCGGTTCCTTCAAAGGTCCACGAGACGAAGTCAAAACCTGTGGCGGACTCTTGCTTGTGAAAGACAAAGTAGAGGTCATGGACGCCGCGGGTTCTCGCGACCTGAGTCGTCATAGCCTTCCAGTGGAGCGGTCCGCCTGTAGCGGCAACGGAAAGGACACCGATTTCAGGTCCGGCCAGGCTATCGAGATGCAGGTGGATCGCACCGCCATCCGCGGCAGCGGCTAGTCTGGCCGTGAAGCGCTGACCGGACTTGTTGCCAAAATTTACGCCACGTACCTTGATGTAGCTGCCGCCTTTAATCTGCGTGACGTAGACCTTTCCCTGACCGGCTTGCGCTGTCCTGACTCCAGACTCCCAGGCGATGGTTGCCGCGTCGATCATACGGTAGGGGTCGAGTGTGCCCACCTGCGCCACGCCTTTCTCATCCCACCATGGCAGTGTGGTGATCGTGCCATCGGCGTTGTACGTAAACTTCCGCACACAAACGGAGCGCCGCTCCCGATGGACATCTGTCAGGGCATAGTTGAGCTGATAGTTGAAGCCGAAGACGTAAGAGCTTCCCTTGTAGTCGATGATTCCAGGGTGATTGCCTGAGGAATGCTTGTCAGGTTCCATCAGCATCCCTTTGTATTCCCATGGTCCCGTGGCATTGGCGCTCATAGCGTAGCCAATCCCTTCCGGGCAGCAATGCGACGCGTACGCCATGTAGTACCTGCCCTGTCGCTTGTAAAACCAGGGGCCTTCCTGGTAGTTGTCGGGCTTTAACTCGACCTTTGTGACCGCTCCAGAATAAGAGATCATGTCCTTGTTCAGTTTGACGTACCAAAGGTGTGGATTGCCCCAATACAGGTATGCCTGGCCGTTATCGTCGATAAAGACGGTCGGATCGATGTTGTCGGTCGCCGGGCTGATAAGCGGGTGTCCCAGTGCATCTTTGAAGGGGCCGAGGGGGCTGTCAGCCACGGCGACGGCGATCACATTCTTTGGCGAGCCGGCCACACTGATTGGCACGTACAAGTAGAACTTTCCGCCGCGCGCGATCACCTGCGGAGCCCACGCGTCGTTGGTTTGCACCGCCCAGGGAAAGGTTGCGAGCGAAGCCACAGTTCCATGGTCAGTCCAGTTGGCCATGTCTGTGGACGTGTACAGCTTCCAGTCAACCATCTTGAACTCGGTCGCGTCATCCTGATCGTGGCTCGTGTACAGGTAGACCGTTCCGTTGACACCATTGGTGCTGGGTCGGCGGTAAAGTTTGTCTGGATGATCGGGTTCTGTGCTCTGGACAATGGGACCGTTACAACAAGAACAACCAGAACCACTAGGACATGAAGCCACCGACCATAGAGACGCATGCTGTTCCTTGCTAGAGCCGAGTTAGTTTACTGGTGAGTTCGAAAGAACGTCATTTGCGCAGAAAAGTACGTGGTAAGTGCCACAACAGTGTGCTTTCCGGGTACACGTCCCTGGTCTATTCGTGCACGACAGTCAAGACGGAAGAATCCGGCACTTGCCATGCCGGTAGTCCATCATGGGCTAACGTATGCGAAGCGTCATGCCATGTCAGCTTCGTTGCAGAGCCGCCGGTCTTCTCGTAGGCGTAGGTGTTGCCATCGTCGTGGAAGAGTGTGAACGTTGCGTCCGCTCCCGGGTACACGCGGACCGACACGATGGTTTGATCGCGTTCCGCACTCTCGACCTCTGATCCGAGCGGCACGATACTGCCAGCCTTCACGAACAGCGGCAGCGTGTCGATGGGTGCATCGACCTCTATGGTCTGGCCGCCATGCACACGTTTGTTGGTCCAGTAGTTATACCAATCGGTTCCAGCCGGCAAATATACCGGCCGATGCGTCGCGCCCTGCTCCGTAACCGGCGCCACAAGAAAAGCCGGGCCGTACATATACTCATCCGGAATATCGGCGGCTTTGGGGTCCTTCGGAAAATCCATAAAAAGCGCCCGCATATAGGGAGCGCCGGTTTGATAACTGCGATACGCCACGGAGTAGGTGTATGGCAGGAGCTGGTAGCGCAGCTTGAGATACTTTGCCAGGATTGGCTCCGCCGCTTTGCCGTAGGACCACACTTCGTTGTGGTTTCGCTCACCATGAGCGCGCATGACGGGCTGAAACGCGCCCCACTCGAACCAGCGCGTAAACAGCTCAGGATAGTCTTCGTAGTTTCCGATCGTGCCCCGAACATCGGATCCGTCGATGAGTGGCTTATGGGCTGCGTGGTAGTCGTTAGGAACGGCGGGTGAAAAGAAGCCGGCAATATCCGTATCCCAGTACGGCATGCCGGTAGCTGCGAAATTCAAGCCCGCCGGGATGGATCGCTTGAGCATATCCCACGTGGAAACAATGTCACTGGACCAGAACACCGTTCCGTTGCGCTGCGCGCCCAGATACGCCGCCCGGGACAGGATCATGACCCTTCTGCTATCCCCAAAATCCCTTCTGAAGCCCTCGTACACGGATGCGGTGTGAAAGAACGGATACACGTTGTAAAAGCGCGTTCCGGATCCGATAGAGAAGACGTCGTTTGCCGGGTCGACATCCGGCTCTGTTTCATCGAGCCAGATGTAATCGAACCCATACGGTTTCACGTAGCGATCGCGAATCTGTTCCCACCACCACCTCGCAGCTTCCGGGTTCGTCGTATCGATATTTGGTCCGATCGTCAGCTTGTTGTAGCCACCCGCGTCAGGCGTTCCTTCGGGTGTGTGAATCAACCAGCCTTTGCTCAGCAACATGTCATAGAACTGGGTGCCCGGGGCAAAATGCGGCCATACACTGAGCAGCGTCTTCACATCCATGGCGTGAAGCTCGCGATTCATGCCCGCAGGGTCCGGCCACCGCTTCGGGTCTAGGTCCATCTCGCCCTGCCTGGTCATGTTCAGGAAGTCGACGACCATAACATCGAGCGGCAGCTTTCGCGCGCGATACTCCTTTGCCACATCCAGAATTTGCGACTGGGTCGGATAAATCGCTTTGCTTTGGATGTAGCCGTAGGTCGCGCGGGGAAGCATGTGGGTGACGCCGGTCAGCAGCCGGTAACCCTCATAGATTTCGTCGCTGGTCTGGCCCGCGATGATGAAGTAGGAGATCCGGTTGCCGACCTCAGAGGACCAAACGTTCTGATTGTTGAATCCAAGGTCGATCGTTGTCTTCGAAGGATTGTCCCAGATCAAACCGTAGCCACTGCTGGAGATCAGGAACGGAACGCACACATTCTCGCCACCGGTCGCACCATAGTCATGCCAGCAGCGGACTTCGTGATCGCGCAGGTCCATCCAGCCTTTCTGTTGCTGGCCCAGGCCGTAGTAGTGCTCATTCGCCGGGGAGTCAAACGTGGCGGCGACGCGATAGCCCTTTGCACCGGCATCCTGCTTCGCTACCTCCGCGGTCTCCGGCGCCATAGTCCAGTTGCTCATGCGTAAGAGCCGCTTACCGTCCGGCGTCGTGATCTCGATTGCATCGTTGGGAGAGGCGTGTTCGCCTATGTCGCCGCCAAAATAAGGCTGGCGAAGCTGCAGATTCAGCTGGTCCAATGGCATCGCCTTCGGACGCTTGGCGTCTGTCAAAGTCTGCGGGCCTACACGCAGCGCCATGCGTGACGAGCGAAAGTTATCTCCGCCGTCCGCGTCGTGTTCGTGCGTCAAACCTGCTAGTGCAGGGCCCGCAATGAAGCCGTAGCCTGGAGAACTTTTGGCTGCCGCTGCGTCCGTGCTGATGGTGACCCGCAGGATGTTTGGGGCATATGGCTCGATCGAGATCACACGTCCGTCCCGTTGCAGCACAAACGGCCCGGCCTGGCACGAGGCCGCGCCGGGCAGCGCCAGAGCCAAAAGCAGGGAAGCTACGAATAGCAGAGACACCCTGGAACAATTCAACTTGGATGAACTCAGGCGAACCATGTGCTGATCTCCTCGCGACACGAACAACTCTGCACCTCTTCCACTCACCATTGAGGTGAGAAAACGGTTACTCAATTCGACCTTGACCTCTGCCCAAGACCTCTGTGTTAGGACCTGGAAAGAAGCTATCCCAAATCACCGCAAACCGACGAGCGCAAATCGTCGCATCGCGTTTCTTACACGCAAGATCCGAGAGGTCACACTTTTTTGTGCACGGAAAATTAAGTGTACGGACAGCGGTATGGTGACGAAAAGGCCGTCTTTTTGCGCGAGGAGGGAGAAGCTTGAGGCGAGTCCGCTGCTGCGAATATGCATGCCGCCGTCTTCCCGCTTGCATAGTGTCGCCCGCGGCGGATATATTTTCGGTCTTAGAATATGTCTAGCCCCGCGAACGCTACTAAGCACACACGACGTTCTTTTGCCTGCTCGCTCCTTTTAGGCGTGCTGGTGTCCGGGGTCACCTCGATGGCCCAAAAACCCACGGTCACAGCGGTCGTGGATGTGAGCAAGACGGGTCCGCCCATCTCCAAAAACCTGTATGGGCAGTTCCTGGAGCACGGCGGCGACATTGTGAACTCCGGGGTCTGGTCGGAGATGCTTGCTGACCGAAAGTTCTTCTACCCGGTGGCCACCACCGCGCCGGTGCCGCCTCCCGCGATGGGCAATGCCGCCGGCAATCCCAGGGCAGCCAATCTTCCTACGCGCTGGTGGGCTCCGCTGGGTGGTGACGGCGTCGTCACGATGGACACAAAGTTCGCGTACAGCGGCGATCACTCGCCCAAGGTGCAGCTAAACGGAGCAGAACCGCATGGTCTAAGCCAGGCGGCCATCGTGCTGAGCAGCAAGAAAACGTATACCGGGCGCATCGTTCTTGCAGGTACTCCCGGCACGGTCGTTCGCGTCACTCTGGTCTGGGGCAGCGGCGCGGGCGATCGGCAGACCGTGAAGATCTCCCCGCTTGGCAGGCAGTACCGTAAGTACCCCCTGCGGTTCACCGCGGGCGCGAACAACGAGAACGGCACCCTCCAGATCACGGGCACCGGCACCGGCGACTTCCACATCGGGGCTGTCTCATTGATGCCAGCGGACAACGTCGACGGATTCCGTCCCGAGGTTGTCGCCGCACTGAAGCAGCTACGCTTCGGCGTTCTGCGCTTTCCAGGTGGCAACTTTGTTTCATCGTATGAGTGGCGCTACGGGGTGGGGGACATCGACAAGCGCCCTCCGATTTTCGACCCTGTCTGGCATGCGCTGCAGCCGAACGACGTGGGCACCGACGAGTTCCTTACGCTGTGCAGGCTTCTGGGCGTTGATCCGTACATCACCGTAAATGCTGGCTTCGGTGATGCATGGTCGGCACGCGAGCTCGTGGAGTACACCAACGGTGCCGCTGACACGCCGATGGGCAAGTGGCGCACGCAGAATGGTCACGCGGCTCCGTACGGAGTGAAGCTCTGGGGCATTGGCAATGAACCCTGGGGTGACTACCAGATGGGTGCCATGGCGCTGCCGCAATATGAGGTGAAGCAGAACCTGTTCGCCAAAGAAATGAAGCACATCGACCCAACCATCACGTTGATCGCCGGCGGTGCCATGCCGGACGTGATGGAAGGGGCGGACCAGGCACGCCGCATCAATGGGCAATACGTGCCGGATTACCTTTCTGCCGCCGATTGGACAGGCCAGTTGATCCTGCACTGCCTGGACAACATGGACATGATCAGTGAGCACTACTACGCATCCGGTACCGAGCACACGGACATAAAGCTGGGCAAGAAAGTTCGTATCGAGCCTCCACTGTCCTTTATTGAGTCGCAGCGTGCCGCCGCTGTGCAGGTGCGCGCCAAGTACGAGCACTATGAGGAGTACCTGAAGCGTATCCCCGCGTTCAGGGCCAAGCCTGTGCCAATTGCGATCGATGAGTGGGCGTACTTCCTGCCCGGCAAGCGCGACTCCTACCGGACGGTGCCCGCATATGCCTGGGCGTTCCACGAGATGTTCCGCCATTCCGGTGTGTTCCAGATGGCGAATCTCACCTTCGCGACGGCCACCATCAGCGCGAACCACACAGAAGCCACGCTGAACCCCACCGGCCTGCTGTTCAAGATGTATCGTGACCATTTCGGCGAGATCCCTGTGGAGGTCGGCGGCAACTCACCGCAGCCAAAACCTCGCTTTCCCGCCGGTGGTGATCAGCCAGCGGAGAACCCCGGTAGTCCCACGTATCCGCTGGACGTGAGCGCCGCCCTGAGCAGCGATCGGAAGACGCTCGCGATCGCGATCCTGAACCCGTCCGACTCGGAGCAAAGCATTCACGTGGATGTGAATGGCGCGAGGCTGGCCGCCAACGGCAAGGTGTGGCGCATGGCACCCAGCTCGATCAACGCTGTGACGAAGATCGACGCAGCACCCGAGGTACAGGTGGAGGAGCAGAGCCTGGGCGCTCTGCCTGACGCCATCACGGTCCGCCCTTTCAGCGTCAACATCTACTCCTATCCAGTGCAGTAGCAGAGGTCAGATCCATGCGCTTTATCCGCGTTTTCTTCAAAGCAGTGGCGCTCGCCGGTGCTCTCGCGTGCGGTGTGTCAGCGCCGGCACAGGTTCAGACGATCGTGCCGCCACCAGTCGCCGGAGCCAAGGCAGTCGCGGTTGAGCGCATCAAGGTGCACAGCGCGGCGATTGAAGGAAACCTTGAGGGCGAGCCCGCAGACCGTGACGTCATCGTCTATCTTCCGCCCAGCTATGGGCAAGATGCCAAGCGCCGCTACCCCGTGCTGTACGCGTTGCACGGGTACTTCATCGGGGCTGATCAGTGGAGCAAAGAGATCCATGTGCCGCAAACGATCGAAGGTGCCTTTGCGCAGGGGGCAGGGGAGATGATCGTCGTCCTGCCGGATTCAAAGACCATCTATCTCGGTTCGTTTTATTCGAGTTCGGTCACGACGGGTGATTTCGAGCGCTTCATCTCCCATGACCTGGTCGCCTACGTGGATGCCCATTACCGCACCCTGCCGACCCGGGAAAGCCGCGGCCTGGTGGGCCACTCCATGGGTGGATATGGTGCTACTCGCATCGGCATGAAGCACCCGGATGTCTTTGGTTCGCTGTAGATCATGAGCCCCTGCTGCCTGTCTCCCATGGCAGGCGGAGGTCCGGGCTCTGCGGACGACGCGAAGCAGCGAGCAATCGAGAGCGAAAAGAAGGCTGCAACGGCACATTCGCCGACAGAGCTCGCCGCCGAGTCGCCCGGTTTCGCCGCTGCACCCTACGCGACCGCGGCTGCCTGGGCTCCGGACCCCAAGAATCCGCCCCTCTACTTCGATCTTCCAACAAAGGACGGCGTGCTGCAGCCGGAGATCGTTGCCAAGCTCACGGCCAACGCGCCACTTGCCTTTGTGGACCAGTACATCGGCAACTTGAAGCAGTACCGTGCGATCTCCATGGACGTCGGCGACCAGGACGGTCTGCGCTTCGACGCGACCAAGCTGCACGAGGTCATGGATCGTTACGGCATCGCCAACGGCTTCACGATCTACCCCGGCACGCACACCAGCGCCGTCGCCGACCGATTCCAGAACTTCGTTATGCCGTTCTTCAGCAAGCATCTTTGCTTTACGGCCGCCTGCCACTAGAACGCTCAAATTGCTGTTGGAGAACGCACCCATGTCACGCATCGCACTGCCGCTCGCGCTCGCCGCCCTCTGCGCGGGATCACTTCTGTCCGCTACGGGTCAGCAGCCTGCACCTGCCGCTGCCCCCACGCAGAACACGGCAAGCATGCCGTTCATGAACCCTCAGCTGGCTCCCGAGGAGCGCGCCACCGACCTGGTGCATCGCATGACGCTGGCGGAAAAGGCCTCCGAAATGCAGAACAATTCGGCCGCGGTGCCACGGCTCAGTATCCCCGCCTACCAGTGGTGGAGCGAGGCCCTGCACGGCGTGATCAACGAAGGTGTGACGGAGTATCCGGAGCCAGTGGGCCTAGCCGCGACCTTTGATCCCGCCGGCATCCACACCATGGCTGCGCAGATCGGGGTGGAGGGTCGCATCAAGCACGTGCAGAACCTGCGCGAGGGTCACACAGGCATTATGGGAGGCCTTGATTTCTGGTCGCCCAACCTGAACATCTTTCGCGATCCGCGATGGGGCCGCGGGCAGGAGACCTACGGGGAAGATCCTTTCCTGACCGGGCGCATGGGCGTGGCGTATGTCACGGGCCTGCAGGGCAATAACCCGAAGTACTACCTCGCAATTGCCACGCCTAAACACTTCGCGGTACACAGCGGACCAGAGCCCACACGCCACTTCGCGGATGTCGACGTCAACAAACATGACGAGGTCGATACGTACGAGCCTGCCTTCCGGGCAGCTGTTATTGAGGGCAAAGCAGGCTCCGTGATGTGCGCCTACAACGCCATCAACGGCGAACCGGCATGTGCCAGTCAGTACCTGCTGCAGGATCAGCTGCGTGGCAAGTGGGGCTTTCAGGGCTACGTGGTATCGGACTGCGATGCCGTGCGCGACGTGGCCGCAAACCATCGCTACCGGCCGACGCAGGCACAGGGCGCCGCGATCAGCGTGATCCGTGGCATGGACAACGAGTGTGTCACCTTCTCCACGCGCTATGGCGAACCTGTTGACAAGGCTTACATCGACGCGGTGCAACAGGGCTACCTGCCGGAGAGCACGCTGGACACGTCACTGATCCGCATGTTTACAGCGCGCATCAAGCTCGGCATGTTTGATCCGCCGGCCATGGTGCCATACACGAGCATCGATGAAAAGGAGTTGGACAGCGCCGAGCACCGTGCCCACGCGCGCAAGCTGGCGGAAGAGTCGATGGTGCTGCTGAAGAACGACGGCCTGCTGCCGCTGAAGCCAGAGATCCGCAAGATCGCAGTGGTTGGTCCATTGGCAGACCAGACCGCGCCGCTGATCGGAAACTACGCTGGGCATCCCACGCACATCGTTTCGGTGCTGGACGGGCTGCATGCGCAGTTCCCGAACGCCACCATTACGTTTGTGCCCGGCACGCAGTTCCTGCGTCCTGATGGAAAGCCCGTGCCGAACGATCTACTAACGACCCCGGATGGCAAGCCTGGCCTTCGCGCTGAATACAACGAGGGCAGAAAGGGCTTCGACGATGTGCCGAAGACCCTGCTCACCCGCACAGAGCCGAACGTGCACCTGACGAAAGCGGACCTTCCCGCCCAGGTTGCGAATCGAAAGAGCTTTGGCGTGCACTGGACCGGGTCGCTTACCCCGCCAGAGTCGGGGGACTACTTGCTGGGCGTGCGTAGCCAGGGTTTCGCGCGTGTCCTCGTGGATGGCAAGCCGGTGGCCAGCTCATACGGTGGTGGCCATGAATCCACTGCCGTTGTGGGTAAGGTGCATTTCGAAAAAGGCCGCAAGGTGTCCCTCGATATCTCAAGCGGAACGCAGGACGGCGATCCACATGCGGAGCTGATCTGGGAAAAGGTCAACACCGCGGTGTCGCCAGAAGCCATTGCTGCTGCAAAGGATGCGGATGCCATTGTCGCCGTCGTCGGCATCACCAGCCAACTTGAGGGCGAAGAGATGCCTGTGAGCGAACCTGGCTTCCTTGGCGGCGATCGTACCAGCCTCGATCTGCCACAAGCTGAAGAAGATCTTGTCGAGGCGGTGGCGTCTACCGGAAAACCGCTGGCCGTCGTTCTTATCAACGGCAGCGCTCTGTCCGTGAACTGGATCAACGATCACGCCAACGCCGTCCTTGAGGCCTGGTACCCCGGCGAAGAAGGCGGTGCTGCCGTCGCGGAGACGCTCAGCGGCAAGAACAATCCCGCGGGTCGTCTGCCGGTGACCTTCTACAAGGGTGTTGACCAGCTGCCGAACTTTGAAGATTACGGCATGACCAATCGCACGTACCGCTACTTCACGTCTAAGCCGCTCTTCCCGTTTGGCTACGGTCTCAGCTATACGACGTTCGCCTATAACGACCTGAATCTCTCGGCAAACACGATCGCCGGCGGGCAGCCCCTCGATGCCGACGTGACCGTCACCAACACGGGCAAGCTCGCCGGGGATGAGGTGGCCCAACTCTACCTGAAGTTCCCCGACAAGAAAGGTGCGCCGCTGGTTGCGCTCCGCAGCTTTCAACGCATTCACCTGGAGCCTGGGGCAAACCAGAAGGTCCACTTCCACCTGACGCCGCGTGAGCTGGGCATGGTCACCGAACTCGGCGATCCCATTGTCGCCCAAGGGGATTACACCGTCACCGTCGGCGGCGGACAGCCGGGGAGTGGTGTTTCAGACGTCAGCAAGAAACTCCACGTCGACAGCATGTTCTCCCTGCCCGAATAAGAGATCAACCCCGGAAGGGCGCCCCTGGAAAGGATCACACCGATGGCTAACAAATCTGTCCTGACACGTCGCGAAGCTCTCCGCCTGGCAACGACGGCGGGGGTCGCGATGGCTACCTCCGGCCCTATCCGGGCCTCTGACAGCATCAAGACCGGCGTTCACCAGGAGCCCGGTGGCGTGTCCACGCCGCGCTCCGCCATTGCGAAGACGCAGTACGGCCCTGTTCGCGGCTTCGTCGCCGGCGGCGTTCTGACCTTCAAGGGCGTGCCCTATGGCCAGAACACGGGAGGCGAGAACCGATGGCTGCCACTGAAGCCGCCCACCCCCTGGACTGACGAGTACCCAGCGTTTACCTACGGTGCTAACTGTCCGCAGGGACTGCACCCCTGGACTGCGATTGAGCAGACGTTCATCCAGGACTGGGACGATGGATGGCTGAGCGAGGACATGCTCAAGCTCAACATCTGGACGCCCGCGCTCACTGGCAGGCGACCAGTGATGGTCTATTTCCACGGTGGCGGATTCTCGTTTGGCTCCTCCTATGAGCTGCCATCGCACGAGGGAGCGCAAATGGCGCGCCACCACGATGTTGTTCAGGTGTCGGTGAACCATCGCCTGAATATTCTCGGCTTTTTCGATGCCTCGGAGATTGGTGGACCGGCGTATGAGGACTCCGTCAACGTGGGGATGATTGATCTGGTCGCCTCGCTGAAATGGGTCCGTGAGAACATCGCCAACTTCGGCGGCGATCCGGACCGCGTGATGATCTACGGGCAGTCCGGCGGCGGTTCCAAAGTGACGACGTTGCTTGGCATGCCCGCAGCCGCGGGCTACATCCATCGCGCAGCTGCCCAGTCTGGCGGCGGTGGCAACATTCCTGACCGCGAGCAGCAGCGCGAGGTGGCCCGGGTCATGATGAAGGATTTGGGTCTGGCCCCGAACGACATTGGTGCGCTGCAGAAAATGGACTGGCCCAGGCTCTTCGCCGCCGGCAATGCGGCCATCACCAAGGTCAACCCACCCGGGCCGGGCTTTTTTGGACCTGGTCTCCCCGGCCATCCGCGCGCCGGCTGGGCACCCTCGGTCGACGGCAAAAACGTCACCATGCGCGCGTATTTCGACGCGGCGCCGGACATCAGTAAGAACGTTCCCATCCTTATTGGTTCTGTTTCGGAGGAGGGCAACAGCATGAGTTCCATCCCCACCGAGGCAGAGTGGCACGCCGGCCTGGCCAAAACGTACGGCGACGCAAAGGCCACCGCCATCGCTTCAACCCTAAGGGCCAACTATCCACAAAAGCAGATCGCAACCCTGTCTTACATGTGCAGTGGCCGGCCCGGCCTGAACGGGCTCTACATGCGGAACAACGTCGTAAAGATGTGCGGGCTTCAGCACGAGCTCCACGCCGCCCCCGCATATGCCTACTACTTCACGTGGCAAACGCCGCTGTTCGACAGCCGGCCAGGTGCCTGGCATACCGCCGACCTGCAGTTCTGCTTTGACAACACGAAACGCTGCGAGCAGGGGACCGGCGACACCCCGGAAGCGCAAGCGCTGGCCAAGAAGATGGCTGGTTCCTGGGCAGCGTTCGCCGCAACTGGAAAGCCCAGCGTCGCCGGCGTCCCATGGGAGCAGACTGACCCCAACACCAACCGCACCATGATCTTTGACAACGAATGCCGCATGGTGAACGATCCGGACGGCAACGCACGCAAGATTATCCTGGGTTAGCACATGTCAGCTGTCAGTATGGCGTTGCTGCCGTGCTCATCCTCTCTGTTCGCCTGCCACGATGGCCGGCCACTCCAGCCGTGAGGTCTCCCTCGTCCTATGCCATGCTGCCGCCTCCTGCTCGCACTCACCTTCGCCGTCCCGGCTGTGGCGCAGACACCTGCAACGGCGTCTCCGCCGCCGCAGCGCCAGCCCCCCGCGCCATCGCCTCAGCTTCTTCCAGATGGCAAAGTCACCTTCCGCCTGCTCGCACCAAAGGCCACGTCCGTGGAACTGGCGGGTGACATCTACCAGGGCCTGCCGCGTACAGGTACAACGCTCGCTCCGCCGTCGTCGATCCCGATGAGCAAGGGCCCCGATGGAGTATGGACCGGCACGTCTGTTGCGGGCTTCCTGCCCGGCGCATGGCGCTATCACTTCCGGGTGGACGGCATGGACGTTCCCGATCCGCGCAATGTCCTCTCGTCACCCTTTCAACACGGCACTGAAAGTCTTCTCGTCACACCGGGGGACTTCTCCGAAACGCACGCCGTGCCTCACGGTGCGGTGGCTCGCATCGAGTACAACGCGTCGACGCTTGCGGGCGCCGCGCGTGAAATGTACATCTACACGCCACCGGGCTATGAGAAGGGAAGCAGCGCCTATCCAGTGTTTTATCTCATCCATGGCGGTGGCGAGACCGACTCGTCCTGGTCCACCGTGGGCCGCACCGGGGATGTCCTCGACAACCTGATCGCCGCAGGCAAAGCGCAACCCATGATCATCGTGATGCCCGCCGGCTGGACGCCGTCCGGGCCCCAGGTCATGACGGCTGACGCTACCAAGGATCCCTTCAACAATGAACTGATGCAAGACATCCTTCCGTTTGTCGAGTCGCACTACCGCACCCGCGCCGACGCGGATCACCGCGCCCTTGGCGGCTTGTCCATGGGTGGTATCCAGACGCTCAACATCGGCCTACATAATCTCGGAACCTTCCGGTCACTCGTCGTGATGAGCTCGGGTTGGTTCCCAGCCGACCGAGACGCCTTCTTTAACGGCACCGACGCTGCACGCATGCCGCAGTACAACACCCAACTGAAACTGTTCTGGTGGGGCTGGGGTCAGACAGATATTGCGCGTGATAACGCTCTCGCCTGTATCGCTCGCTTCAAAGCAGCAGGCGTTCATGTGGAGACCGAGGAAACTGCCGATGGCCACGAATGGAAGAACTGGCGCCTGTATCTTTCGCAGGTAGCTCCCATCCTCTTCCGCTAGTTAGATTCATTCCTCTGTTTCCATTCGCAGTAAACAGAGTTGCGCGAAACCTACTGCGCGCCGACGCCATTTAGTTCGGTAAGCGATTCCTGAGATACCGCGCGCAAGCTCAACATGTGAGCGGCCATGACGTGTGCCGGCCTGCGAGCTTTGCTTTCGTTCTTGAAGGCTTTTGGTAAAGGCGTCGATTATAGTGGGCAAGAGCACAAGACGACTTTGACACTGCACTAGCAGGCCGCACTGTGCCGGTCGAGTGACACAGCGACCGGCGTCGTTGTAGAGAAGATCGTCGTCAGGACCGCCATTAAAGGAGCGATGACGCAGACGGACACCACTGAGATTCTATGCGCAATCAAACCACCGCCCATCCATCCCGCGGCGCCGTAAAAGCCAAAGAGGAAGAGCGATGTGAACGCCGCGATAAAGGCTCGCTGTGGACGTGAATTCGGGAAAAGCCACGTCAACGTCTTCGGTTGAATGCGCGTGAAGAAATAGAGCACTGCCAAGGCGGTGGGCACGCCGAACAGAAGAAGTAGAGTCCAAGGAGACCAATCAAAGCCCCGCTCAACGGCCTACATATCCCGGTCCAGGTCTGTTCCGACAATGAAGGTGCGAACAGGCACGTAGTCGATGAAATTGCCGATACTTGTTACGGTCAGCCAGTAAGCCGCCATAGCCCACACCCGAGCGTCCCGCCTCTGCGCGAAGTGAGACAGCCAGCGACTCAAGCTGTAAGAGACGACTGCATTGCCGAGAACGGCCCCGGCCGCGCTAATGGAAGCCGCTTGCCACGCGTGCCCGCTCGCGAAAATAGCCGCTTCATCGACGTTCTGACTTATGCCGAGTTGAACCAGCAGGACTGCCAACGTCGGATGTGCGTAATGGAGCGCCAGCGGATTCCGCTTCCAGCCCAGGGCCCACGCGGTGAATGAGTGAGCATACTCATGCAAAAAGAACGCAACACCATGCGCAGCCCACACTGCTGCCAGGGTTTGAGCAAGGAGGACAGGCCACCTCCATCGTTGGTTGTGGTTTGTTGAACCCATGTTCTCTCCGTTGGCGTCACTATGTCGTGCCAATGAACTCGGCACGGACATGTTTCCACCTTGCTGGCACAGCAGCGAGGCCGCGTCCGCGCTTCAAAGCACCCAAGAGCCCCAGGGTCATGGTGTCGAGCAGGGAACCCCGGTGCCAGGAGTTTGCTCGCTCACGCGCGTGTGATCGTGGATGGCACGATCATCGCTGAGCTCGACAGATGCTCAGACAATGCTACGTGTGTTGACGGTGTTCCTCGTGCCGGCTCACCGCATCGTGGGGTTCGCCGAGCGTTTGTCTTTATCAGGGCCGCTTTGGCGCAGCCGGTGGCGCCATCGCAGAAACAGTCGCGGCCGTTACATCCAGACGCGGCTTCCAAGGGTCAGCTTCAGCGACGGGCCCATCTTTGGTGAAGTCAAGCAGCATGTCAGTCGCCGGGCTGTAGCGGGGCCACGCTGGCTGGTTGCCGCTGCTGGGGTCGCCCGTCTTTGCAAACGAAACCCAATAGTTCAGCATTTGCCGCGAGATCTTCTCATCTCCGGGCGCCAGCTTGTCACCATATTTCTCCTTCACGGTGTCGAAGACGAACGGGATCTCCGTCGCGTGCGGCGCGCCCGGCCATTCCTTGCGCATGGACTCTGCCACGTAGGAAAAGCGATATTCGTAGCTGGGCATGCCGGCGGTGGCGTATACGCTGGCAACAAATCTGGCAGGCTCAATCATGAAGCGATCCATCGCCACGGAATATTGCACGGCGCGCAGATCCCCCGTTCCGTTCGGGTCATATGCCGCTTTCGCCTTGTCCTGGTACACGCCAAACGGAGCGAACACCGCGTCCTTGTCCTTGGCGTAACCAAAGCCGATATCCATGCTGTTGGCGCCGATAATGATCGGGACCTTCCACCCCGAGCCAGACAGGTACACCGCGGCAGGATCGGCAAGAACGATGCGTCCATCGACCATAGGGCCGGAATAGCCTGGCTGTGCCATGGTGGCCATATTCAGACCGCCGAGGATCTTGTCTGCGGGCATTTTGCGCAGGGAATCAAGCGCGGCTTTGCCGGTTCCTTCAACTCCAACACTCTTCGCAAACTCGACCCCGACCGATTCAGCGGAAGGAACCCCGTTCGGCAATTCCGTGCTCAGGAAACGCTGGCCGCCGAGGTTGCCCCGTCCTCCGCCCGATTCAATGATGGCTTTTGAAAATAAGCCTCCGCTCAGCGGAGAGGTAAGCAGCATACTGACCGAAAAGCCCCCGGCAGATTCGCCGAAGACAGTCACGTTTTCAGGGTCTCCGCCAAACGCAGCCGCGTTGCGTTGAACCCACTTGAGCGCTGCAATCTGGTCCATAAAGCCGTAGTTGCCCACCATACCGTCGGCGTCCTGCTTGGTCAGCTCAGGAAAACCGAAAAAGCCGAAACGGCCCAGGCGGTAGTTGGCGCTGATAAAGATCACGCCCTTTTGCGCGAACTTGTCGCCCGCATACACCAGAGGTGAACTTCCGCCGTTGACGAAGCCTCCGCCATAGATCCAGAACATGACAGGCAATTTCGCATTGGCAGGCGTACCGGCGGGACGCCAGACGTTCAGGTAGAGACAATCTTCAGCAGGAGCAGTCCCCAGCGGCGCTGCATCGCTCGGGAAGGGCACCTGCATGCAATCCGACGAGTACGACGTAGCGCGAACGACACTGGACCAGGACTTGACCGGCTGCGGAGCGCGCCAGCGAAGATCTCCAACCGGCGGGGCCGCGAAGGGAACACCCTTAAAGGCTTCGACACCGTCCTGCGTGGACCCCTGGATTGGCCCGGAATCGATCCGGATCGGGCTATTCTGCGCCCAGACCAGGGGCGTGGCCACAAGTGCAAATGCAACTATCTTCATCATCGATGCCAACGTCACACAACTCTCCTTGCACTACAAACGGCAACGGCAAACTATAGCAATTCTGATCAGCCTTCGTACACATTGGCTCCAGGTTGGTGATCACGAAGCTCAAAGGAGTGCCGCGCCGCAGTCTGTCCCAAGTTCAAGAATATGTGCTGCATAGTAGGAAGTGGTATCACCTGAATGAATCGGCGATCCATCGTCCAGATGGAACAAGGAGAGCACAGAATGTCATGGGTAGTGTGGGCGGTTCTCTCTGCAATTTTTGCTGCTGCCACGGCTCTGCTGGCCAAGTTGGGTGTCGCACATGTGGATCCGAATCTGGCTACAGCGGTACGCACCACGGTTGTGGTTCTGTTTGCCTGGATGATAGCGGTCGCATTCGGCGCGCATGGCGGCCTCTTCCATATCGAACGGCGAAGCTGGTTGTTTCTGATCGCATCAGGCATCGCCACGGGGCTTTCCTGGATTTGTTACTTCCGCGCCTTGTCCCTGGGGCAGGCTTCCAGGGTGGCACCCATCGACAAGTTGAGCGTTGTCTTCGTGATCGCTTTGGCCGCACCCATACTCGGTGAGGCCATCACAACACGCAAACTCATCGGAGGCATGTTAATCGCAGCCGGCGCTGTGGTGCTGGCGTTTCAGTAATGCATGACAATCTGTCGGTCGAGCTTCCGGATACGGCTCCTAAGAGCAGTGCAGAAGGAACGGACTGCGGTGGCTCGCGTGGAACCGGCACTATACAGAATATGTGTTATCAGACGTAGCATCCATGTTGCCGAGGTCGCTTGGTCCGGTGCCACCGGATGGATTGGACTATTCGATGACGAGTCGGGATGGCTGAATGGAACATGATGCCAATGCACGTGGCGGGCACCTCCGTCTGCTCAGTGCGTAGGTGGCGCCGGACCAAGTTGCAGCCGGCAAACTACAAACGATGTAATTCAATCTTCCCCGTAACCGCGGGCAAGGTGACACGGATGCGCAGCATACCCTGATTCGTTGGAACGAGGCTAGTCTCGCCATTTGTCAGCCGATACGTCTCGCCTTGAAGGCCTCGAACGATGAGCAGGGCCTGCCCGGAAGACGTGGCCTCTCGCTCCAGCAACAGGTCGAAGCGGTCGAGGCCCGGCGACCACCGCACAGAAAACCCCTCCCCGAAGCGGGCTCCCACGACCTCCAGATCGATGCGGCTCTTGAGTGTGCGCAGGTTCAATCGTCGCCGCACACCATCCTTCGGCGCAATATGCAGAACGTCGCCTTCTTGTCGTAGCAGGCCGCCAAAACAAAAGCGGCCAAAGATCGGGTCATCTGCAACCACCGTTGCTGCGCATCGCAGTGCGCCGCAGAAGCCCAGATCTTCTTCTGACGAGTAGTACCAGGATCCGCGATGGTTCGGCTGTCCCAGCCACGTGGAAGAATGCGCGGCAGGCTCAAAACCGCCGCCCGCGCCACCATCGTTCGCCGCGCCCGGATACCAGTACCCAAAGTTCGACTCGGCCGTGCCAGTGTTCATCAGCGCCCATGCGCTCAGGTATGAGGCATAGCCCAGGCGGACGGTCGCATCCGGCACCAGGCCATCGTGCAGCGCGTGGTCCAGCACGGCCCAGCCGCCCATCTGCGCCATGTACGACAGAACGTACGCATCGCCACCTTCCGCGCGGTAGTCGCTGCCGTAGTAGTAGTACGACTTCTCCACCATGCCACGGCAGAACAGGTTTGCTTGCATCTGCACCTGGGCGAACGTCTTGACCTGGTCCGCTGTCGTTCCCGGAACAGCGTTGCGGTCCAGCGCATAACGCGCAATCGCCTGCGTCGATTCGAAGCCGGTCGAATCGAAGGCATACTCTGAGCCGAACAGGTTTGCTCCACCAGCCAGGAAGTACTGAACCTTCTTCTCCCACTCCATGCGCAATGCAGCGGCCTTCTCCTTCTCCCCTGCCAACTCCAGTTCATCAATGATCGCGGGAATCACACATTCGTTGTAAAAGCCGGTCTGGTACGCCTCCCAGTTGATGATCCGCCTGGGCACTGTGAACAACGCCATCGCGGTCTGGTAGGTCCGCTCAAGATACGTTGCGCGGCTAAGCCTGGTATGAATTCCTGGAAAGTCGCGCGCTACACGGTACATGCCCCAGTACATGACGATTACGTGGGGGTAGTCGTACGGCCGCCACATATGTCGCTGGCCCTTGTCGCCGGGGTCCGGACTGTCGCGGTTGCGCTTCCAGTCCAGGATGCCGTAGATCCCGTAACTGTCGCTCTCCTCTGTCGTACGCTGCAAACCTCCCCAAACGAAGTGTTGGATGTAGTCTTCCATCGCATCCACTTGGCGCTGCTCGGGGTACTCCGCCAGCTTGCTCGCCAGGAACGCCGGCTTACTCAGTCCAGGGTCGTCGCAGGTCACCTCGTAGATGCGCCAGCCCTTGATGCGGTCGTAGTTGTCGGGACTCAGCATCACCTCCGAGTCCATATTCCACTCCGACAGCAGCCCGTTGTACCACTTGGCCGGGTCGCGCTGCTGGTGCCCTGCGATGAACGCACCGCGCTTGTGGATCAATGTTTCCAGCGGCTCAGTGGCGAAGAACTCCAGCCGGGTCAAACGTCCGTCTGCCTGCCGTACCGTCAGAAGGTTCTCGCCCAGGCGCGCAAAGTGCACGCGGTATTGCTGGTAATGGCCCGTGCCGACTAACGGCTCAATCTTCGTCTCGTCCGGGTATTCCGCGACGATAGTTGCGACCGGGTTGCTCGTGCGAAACGCCACACAGCAGAACAGGTCGGTCGGTAGAGTCATGCCGGGTGCGACCTCCACGTCCAGCAAGCCGGCCTGCGCAACGGAGCGTTGCACGTCTGCGTACGAAGCCTGCCACGAGAGGCGGAATGCATACTCCCGCTCGTCACTATGGCTGCCCTGCGGCGCTAGTTGCAAGCTGGTGTGCGGCTGCCTCCAGCGTCCGCCGGCCGCCGCAACTGCCTCACCCTCCGCCATGGAGTGCAGATAGACGCGGTACACCGCAGGCGTTGTTTTCGTCTCACGGGTACGATCCCAGAATTCGAGTGCTGTTGTGGGCTCCGGCACCATCAGCAGATAGGGTCCCACGCTGTTCGAGCGCATCCAGAACAGGAATGACCCACTGCCGGAGATGAAGCTGTGCTTCAACACGGACGCGGTCGGCGGTCCGTCCCCTTTGAACAACGTGTGCATTGGCAAAGGCAGCCGCAGATCGCCTACCTCAATGGGACCGGTGGACAAGTTGCGCAAGCGTACCGCCCACCGTAGATCGTCGCCGTGCGGTTCCAGACGCACCTCTGCCTCCAGCGCATTGCCTGCGCTGTCGCCGGTCACATACCTTGCTGCATATCCGCCCCTTTTGGCAGCGATTCCCTGTACCGCGACTACGCCGGTCGCCTGCGTCTCCAGTCGCTGCCAAGCTCCGTCCGGCCTTCGCCACGCGATGCCAATGTCGCCTATCCGCTGTCCCGGCTCAATGTAATCCGTGGGAAAGCGATCGCCACGAAAGCGAAGGCTGCTTACCGTGCCGCCACTACCTGCCAGCAGGAACGGTGATGAATCCGCACGCGTCGTAAGCGCCTTCGTTGTCAGTGCGTGGATTGCTGCGTGTGGTCCCAGCGCCAGCGCGGCCATGCCAACTGCCGATTGCTCAAGAAATGAACGTCTGCTCACGCATCCCGCGCGTTTCCGCCCGCTCCTACCATTGCGCTTGCTCATGGCGTCCTCTACAGGGCCGTAGCCGCCGGGCCAGGCTCAGGCGCTGCCGTGAAAAGACGAACCCCAAACACCGGCCCCGCGGTCGATCGATTGTGCGGCAGAAAGCGGACATGGATGGTGCTCTTGCCTTGCGTCATCGCCGCCGGAATCGGATACTCCACATCAAAAAACTTACCGGGCTTGTCGTCCTTCAATACCTGTGTGCCGACCTTCTGGTTGTCCACCAGGATGTCGAATGCGTTACCCCGCTCGCCGCCCCAATACGTCGCCTGCAGCACCAGCGGGCCCGGCTTGGTCTTCATCACAAACTCGAAGTAGCCGCCCGAGCGCGCATCGCGGCCCTGCTTACCCCGATATGTCAGAGGGTAGGACTGCTCTGAGGTGAGCGTGTGATCGCGCTCCGGCTGCATTTCGCCAAGGTGCATCACGTCCACTGACCGCGCCGTGATATCGCGCATCCGGGCCTGCTCGGCCGCATACGCGACCTCTTCCTGCGCCCACTCCGCATTGGTGAAATGGCTGAAGTACACCGCGCTGCGGCGTTTGTACTGGGAATAGAACGGCACAAATGTAAGATCGGTCGGCCGTACCACGCCGTGTGTCGCGTACACCCCGGCATCCACATGCGTCGGCGTAAACGCGGCAGTCAGATTGTCCCCAACCATGGCCGGATCGTTCCCTTCCCACTTTGCATCTACCGAGCCCAGGTCGCCAGCAAGCACCATGGGTCCACGCAGAAAGGCCACGGTGCGCGCATCGCCTGGCGCAGGCTCCATGCGAACCTCCAGTGGGAGCTCGATCGTCACCGCATCCCCCTGCTTCCAACGGCGACGCACCATCGCATATCCGCGTTGCTGCGAGACGACCGCGGCCTGCCCGTTCACTGTGACGACTGCCCTGCCCCCCGCCCATCCCGGAACCCGCAACGCAACCGTAAACGTCCGCGGATGCGGCAAGGCCTCCACCGTCAGCTTTGACGTGGGTTCAAACGGGTACTTCGTCTCCAGCAGAACCGTGGCCCGTTGCTGCTGCCATGTGGCACGCGCCGCGATGTACAGGTTCACGAGTAGCGTGTCGCCGCCCTGCCAGAAGATTGAGTCTCCGTGTTTCGCGTGGCTCTCCATCCCCGTTCCGACGCAACACCAGAACGCATCGCCCTTCACCGACGAGTAGTCCCGCTCCGCCCCTGACAGCAGCGGCGTCATGTAGGTGAAGCCTCCGGTGGCAGGGTCCTGCGCAGCCATCACGTGGTTCAGGTGCGCGCGTTCGTAGTAGTCGAACCACCGACCATCCGGCTCCCACGCGTACAGGTGACGCGTCAGCTTCAACATGTTGTAGGTGTTGCAGTGCTCACACGTCTGTTCTGTTACGTGCGCAGCGATTGTGTCCGGTTCTGAAAAGTACTCCCGGTCCGCATTCCCGCCGATGACATAGCTGTGGTGCGCCGTCACTGCCTGCCAAAAGAAGCGGGCCGCATCGCCCGGCGCCGCATCCCCGGTCAACTCATGGATCCGGGCAAGGCCGATCAGCTTGGGAACCTGGGTATTGGCATGAAAATTGGCCAGCTTGTCCTGCCCGTGTTCCAGCGGATCGAGCACCTTACGGTCGTAAATCCGCTGTGACGTTCGCAGCCACCGCACATCGTGCGTCCGCGCATACAGCTCCGCATAGCTCTCGTTTAACCCGCCGTACTCACATAACAGCATCCGTTGCATCTGCTCGTCATTCAGAGCGTCGAATACACCGGCAAAATACGTCGCCAGGCCAACTGCCACCTCCAGCGCCGCTGCGTTCCCCCAACCCGCGTTCACATCCAGCAAACCTGCAAACAGCTTGTGCACGGTATAAAGCGGCGACCACGAGCCGTTCAGGTCAAAGCCGCCGGAGTGGATGTCTCCCTGCCTTACCTCTGTGAACACCTCCATCCCGTCCACGATCTTGCCATCCTTGCGCTTTCGGCCCAGCGCGCCCACATACCCGTTGCCACGCGCCTTCTGTGCTCTCTGCAGCTCCGCCACAATGTAGTCCGCACGCTCCCGGCACGCCACGTCACCGGTCTGCTGGTACATCGTCACCAGCGCCGTCAGGTAATGGCCCAGCGTGTGGCCGGCGATGGTGTCGTCTTCCCACCCGCCATAAATCTCGCCCTTCGGCGGCAACCCTGCGTACAGCAGAAAGTTATGCAGCAGGCGGTCGGCACTCAGCCGCAGCAGGTATTGGCGATTCGCCTCCACCGCCGTTGCATATGCCGACGGCAGCAGCCGGACTGCCGTCAGCGGCAACGGAACGGCCTGCAGGGGAAACTCTGGCTCCGTCGCCGCCAGCGCAGGCAGCGACGAACCCGCGACCAGTGTTGCGGCGCTCAGCATGAAGTCACGGCGATTCGGTTTCAATGAGTCTTCCCCCGCATCCAAGTGTATACAAATAGGTATGCCCGTGTAGCACGCATGTCAACCAACCGCTCGCCTCTGCTCACCCCCGGAGATTGCCCGTGCCGCGCACCCTTGGCTTTTCACTCGCCTTCCTGCTTGCCGCCTTTCCCATCCGCGCCGCAATGCCGCCCAGCCCGCAAGCCACCTCCATGCCCGACCGCATCGTGCACTACGCGGCCGATCGCCACTCGCTTGAGACGACCTATCCGCTCCAGTTCTCCACAATTCGGCTCGACCGCCTGCAGCACTTCGACAACGCTGCGCTTGCCGCTCTCGGCCAGGTGAGCTTCGCTTCCCTCTCCGCCTCTGACCAGCTTGACTACCTGCTCCTGCAGAATCTGTTGCGGAGCGACCTGCACGACCTGGACCTGCAGCGAACCCAACGCAAAGCCATGGACCCTGTCCTCTCCTTTGCACCCGCGATCGAGAAGATCCTTGACGAGAAGCGGCGCATGCAGCGGCCCTCCGCTGAAGCCACAGCCGCGTCTCTCACCGCCATCAACGACGCCATTCAGAAATCACAGAACCAGATCGCGGAAGCGGTCGCATTCCACAAACCTCCGGTCGACGCCGTAACCGCCAACCGCGCCGTGGGCGAAGTGGACGAACTACGCGCCGCCCTGCGTGACTGGTTCGGCCAATACAACACCTACGATCCCGCGTTTACCTGGTGGGTACCCGAGCCGTACCACAAGACTGATAAAGCGCTCGAGGGCTACATCGAGGCGCTTAAGAAGAACCTGGTCGGCATCGCCGCAAACGACAAGACCACCATCATCGGCGACCCGGTGGGCCGGGAAGCCCTCATGCACGAACTCGCCGCAGAAAACATCCCCTACACCCCTGAAGAGATGATCGCCATTGCGCAGACGGAGTACGACTGGTGCATGCGGCAGATGCTGATCGCCAGCAATGACATGGGCTATGGCAACGATTGGCACCGCGCCGTCGAAAAGGTCAAGACGATGCACGTTCCACCCGGCGAGCAGCCTGAACTCATCCGCTCGCTGGTGCAGCAAGGCATTGACTTCGCCAAAGCGAACGACCTTGTCACAGTTCCTCCGCTCGCCGAGGAAACCTGGCACATGGTCATGATGACGCCCGAGCGCCAGCTCGTGAATCCCTTCTTCACCGGCGGCGACGAGATCAGCGTTTCGTACCCCACCGACACCATGACCTATGCCCAGCGTGAGATGAGCATGCGCGGGAACAACATCCCATTCGCCCGCGCCACGGCATTCCACGAGATGATCCCGGGCCACTTTCTGCAGGGCTACATGGCCGCGCGTTACCACACCTACCGCGACCCTTTCACCACGCCCTTCTGGGTTGAGGGCAACGCCCTCTGGTGGGAAATGCTCTTCTGGGACAAGGGCTTTGACCGCACGCCGGAACAGCGCGTCGGCGCCCTGGTATGGCGCATGCACCGCTCTGCGCGGGTGATCTTCACCATGAACTTTCACCTTGGCCGCTGGACACCGCAGCAATGCGTTCAACTCCTCATCGACGGTGTTGGCTTTGAGCCGGACAACGCCACCGCCGAGGTCCGCCGCTCCTTCGACGGCTCCGTCGGCCCGCTCTATCAAAGCGCCTACCTCATGGGCGCACTCCAGTTCCGCGCTCTGCACCATGAACTCGTCGACTCCCACAGCATGACCGATCGGCAGTTCGCTGACACGGTTCTGCAAGAACATGCAATGCCCATCGCCTTGCTGCGCGCCTACCTTGAACACCAGCCCTGGTCAGACCACTTTCAGCCCGCATGGGCCTTCTACGGCGAGCACCCTACCCATCCCGGCAGCGAACCATGCGGCGTGAGAAACACCGGCACCGGCGCCGGCAGCAAGGAGCACCAATGAAACTCTTCATCGCATTGACCCTGCTCACCCTTCCTGCCGTCTTAGCCGTTGCGCAAACTGCCACCCCGCAGACCACAATCAGCACGGCGGAGTTTGCCCGCGCCAACGGCCTCGCCGAGAAGTACCGCGGCAGCACCAGCAACATGGCGACCGAAGCAAGCTGGGTCGACGGAGAACATGTCCTGCTCTACGGCGAGCGCACCGCCGGCACGCTGCACTACCACCTCTACGACGTGACAAGCGGCAAGACGACAGATGCCTTCGACCCCACGCGCCTGGCCGCCGCGCTCTCCGCAGCCGCCCATCACGACGTTCCCGCGGATAACCTTCCCATCCACGGGGTCCGCCTGCTCGAGCACCACACCGTGCTCGAACTCAGCATTGGCTATGACATCTACCGATGCAACCTGAACACCTGGACATGCAAGCAGCCGGAGGATGACGCTCCCGGCGAAGATCCCAATGTGCATCCGGAACTGCGCAACAGCTCTACCCGCCAGCTCAGTTCGCCAGATGGCACGTGGGACGCTGTCATTCTCAACTACAACGTCAGCCTGCGCTCCAAGGACAAGAAACAAACCCTTACCCTCAGCACCGACGGTTCTGAAGGCAACTACTACGACTTCGGTTCGCTTACATGGTCACCGGACTCCCGGCACCTTGTTGCCCATCGCATCCGGCCGGGCTATAACCGCACCATTCGCTTTGTGCAGTCCTCACCGCCCAACCAGTTGCAACCCCTGTACCCGGAAATCCCCTACACAAAACCCGGAGATGTGCTCGACCTGCAGCAGCCTGTCCTGTTCGACGTCGCGGCGAAAAAGCAGACCGAGATCGACCCTGCCCTGTTTCCCAATCCGTTCGAGCTGTCACCCGCACAGTGGTGGAAGGACAGCCGCGGCTTCACCTTCGAATACAACGCCCGAGGTCACCAGCTCTATCGCGTGATCGACGTCGCCGCGGCAACCGGTGCCGCACACACCGTGGCGGAAGAACTGAGCCGCACCTTTGTCGATTACCGCAGGCTTGTGCCCAATCAGCAGGACACCGGTAAAATTTACCGCTATGACCTTGCCGACGGCAAAGAGATGCTCTGGGCGTCGGAGCGCGATAACTGGGAGCACCTCTATCTACTCGACGGCTCGAACGGCCATGTCAAACGGCAGATCACGAAGGGTAGCTGGGCGGTGCGTTCGGTGGACCGCGTGGACGAGGCCGGCAGGCAGGTCTGGTTTTCCGGCAGCGGCCGCAACGCCGGCGAGGATCCCTACTATGTTCACGCCTATCGAATCGGCTTCGACGGCTCGAATCTCGTTGACCTGACTCCCGCCGCCGGCAACCACCAGGTAGGCTACTCGGGCGACGGCACCCTCATGTTCGATCTCGTCAGCACCGTCGCACAGCCACCCGTCCTCAGCGTTCGGTCAACCGGCGCGCAGACCCCCGCGACAGAACTTTTGCGTGGTGACATCCAGCCCCTTCTCGCCGCGGGTTGGCAACCGCCGGAGACTTTCCACGCCAAAGGTCGTGACGGCGTCACCGACATTTACGGCGTGGTCTGGAAGCCGGCGCACCTTGACCCATCCCGCCACTATCCCGTCCTCGAAATGATCTACGCCGGGCCGCAAGGCTCGTTCGTGCCCAAAAGCTTCACGGCGCGTCCTGAGCCGCTTACGGAGCTAGGTTTTGTCGTTGTTCAGATCGATGGCATGGGCACCAACAACCGCTCCAAAAGCTTTCATGATGTGGCCTGGCAAAACCTGAAGGATGCCGGCTTTGAAGACCGCATCCTCTGGCACAAGGCCTATGCCGCCTCGCACCCCTGGTACGACACCACCCGCGTCGGCATCTTCGGGACCTCCGCCGGTGGCCAGAGCGCCATGGGCGCGCTGCTCTTTCATCCCGAGTTCTACAAGGCCGCCGTCGCCAACAGTGGCTGCCACGACAACCGCATGGACAAGATCTGGTGGAACGAGCAATGGATGGGCTGGCCCATTGGCCCGCAGTACTCCGCTTCTTCCAACGTGGACAACGCATGGCGGCTGCAGGGCAAACTCATGCTGGTCGTCGGCGAAATGGACAGTAACGTCGATCCGTCCTCTACCTTCCAGGTCGTCGACCGGCTTGAAAAAGCCGATAAGGAATTCGACCTGCTCTATGTTCCCGGCGGCGGCCACGGTGCCGGCGGAGCGTACGGCCAGCGCTCGCTGGAAGACTTCTTTCTGCGCAATCTTCTGCAGGAAGCGACTCCGGACTGGAACAAAAAAGAGGCGCGTGCGCCGGGAGCTACAAGCCCGGCTCAGGTGGACTAGGAACGTACAGTCGGTCCTATTGTGCCTTCGGTTCTCCGTGGCGTGTGCATCCGGCTCCCCCTGTGCTGTGTGCTCCGGCTCTCCATTTGGGGAAGGGTCCAAACCGGGCTACGGGGACGCTCACGATCTTCCATTTGCGCCGGCGAGATTCGGCTTGCAATTTTGTATGCAAATGTGCACACTCTTGTAATCACCCGTCAACCTGCGGTTCTGGCCAGTCTGGCCGTTCCAAACCTGCCAACCAGAGTTGGTTAAGCGGAGTGGTACAGGAGCCCCAATGTCGATAAACCCTTGGAAACACTCGCGTTCGAGCGCTATTCTTTCGATCGCACTTTGCTGCACCACGAACCTGCTGGCGCAGGCCGGGACGCAGGGCACGATTGCGATTACGGTGACCGATCCCACGAACGCCGGCGTTCCCGGTGCCGTGCTCGAGCTGACTTCGGTCAGCACAAATGCCGTACGGCACAGCAAAACCGAGGGAAAAGGCACGTTCAGCTTCGTTGGGCTCCCGATCGGGACGTACACGCTTTCAGTGACCCGGCAGGGGTTTGCGACGACGATCCTGGAGTCTGTGGTGGTGCAGGCATCGCAGACGACAGCGGTGCCTGTGGTTTTGAAGGTGGGGGATACGAGCGAAACTGTTACGGTTGCGGCAGTTGAAGCTCCATTGCTCGACAGCACGTCGAACAGTATCGGCCAAGTGCTCAATCTAAAGCAGATCGAGAATCTTCCGCTATATGGACGGGATTTGACCTCGCTGTCGCGGCTTACTGCCGGGTATGCCGGCACGACCGGGAACGGCGGCGACGGCATCTGGAACGGTCAGCCGCTGGCGAACCAGGGTGTGAACATCGATGGCGTGGTGGGTTCCCCCTCACGTGGCAAGTACAACGGTTCGGCACAGGCTTCCGCGTCGCCCCGCGTGGAGAACATCGCGGAGATGGCGGTGCAGACCGATCAGATCGACCTGGACCAGGGCTTTGGCCGGTCGAGCATGCAGATCAGCTACGTGACCAGGTCGGGCAGCAACCAGTTCCATGGGCGGGTCTACCTGGACGCTCGCAACTCTGGGTTGAATGCGAACACATACAGCAACAATGTGTCCGGTGTACGGCGCGCAAAGCTGATCTACAACGACTTTGGCGGCAGCCTTGGCGGCCCGATCCTGCACGACAAGCTATTTTTCTTCGGCAGCTTCTCGACGCGGCGGGTACCGGGAGCGGTGACCACCTCAAACGACTACCTGCCCGCTTCAGTGCAGGCTGGAAACTTCACATACCTGGGTACGGACGGGCAGACGCACAGCGTGAACCTGTTTCAGCTGGCGGGAACAGTAGGCGCGCCAACTACGACGAACGCGGCCATTGCATCGCAGCTGGCCCTAATCAACGGCTCGCTTTCGTCCGGTACAAGTGTGACAACGGGCGATCCCAACATCAACCAATTGAACTGGAACGAGCCGCAGCCTACGGTGTACTACTGGCCGACGGCGCGTGTGGACTGGTCTGCCACGTCGAAGCTGCACATGTACGTTGCGGCGAACATGACGCAGCAACGGTTGAGTGGAGACTTTTTGCCGCCGTTTCCGGGCAGCAGCTTCAGCAATCAGTACAGCGGCTACTTTACGCGTTCGATCACAGGTGGCTTCGGTGCGGACTACCAGATCAACTCGCGAATTGTGAACCAGTTTAAAGCCGGCTACCTGTACAACACGTCCTCCTATGCCGCCGACGCAGCCCCGTTATACGCGCAATCCCCTACCGTGTACTGGGGTCTGGACAACTACGGCACCGGCACCATGTCGGGACAGGCGTACGTGACACCGAGTTCCCGCTTCTACCCGGTGATGAACGTGTCGGATTCGATTTCATGGCAGCTTGGCAGCCACTCGTTGAAGTTCGGCGGCATGTGGGTACGTGAGCAGGACCACTACTACAACAACCCGGCAGGCTTTCCAAATCTTGTTCTAGGACTGGCGAGCGGCGACCCGGCGCTGGGTGCGTTCACATCGGCAACGCTGCCGAATGCAAGTGCCAGCAAGGTGGCGGAGGCGCAGCAGATCTACGCGACGCTGGCCGGCCGCATCTCGTCTGCTTATGGCTCCTACGCCTACTCCCAAAAGACCAAGCAGTATGACCAGGGGATCGGTGCGTACAACCTGGACGAACTGCAGGGGCAGTGGGGTGTGTTTGCCCAGGACTCCTGGCGCTTTAAGCCGACGGTGACACTGAACTATGGCATGCGGTGGGACTTTATCGGGGACAACCATGATCTGACCAACGCGTACCACTCCATCACGGAATCGAACCTGTACGGACCGTCGACGCAGCTGTTTACACCGGGAGCGCTGTCGCTTTCGTCGAATCCGACGATTGACACAATCCCGCACAGCTACAGCCCATACAACGTGACGCCGCAGCCGCAGGTCGGCTTTGCATGGAACCCGACGGGCGATACGCAATTTGGCAAGCTGCTAGGTCACGGAGACACGGTAGTGCGCGGCGGTTACAGCCTGAAGAAGTTCACCATGCCGCAGCAGTACTACTGGAACAACACGTCATCGTACGGTGCGTACTTCTTCCAGAACTTCTACCTGAACGCGAACAACAGCGGACAGACCGGAACGTTTGCGCCTGGATCGCAGGCGCTGGGTGGCACGCTGCCGGCGTATGGGCTTGCACCCAACTCGTACGTGGCCAGCGAAGCGCAGTCTGACTTCACCTTCCTGAACTCAGTACCGTTTGCAGGCATTGACAAGCACATTGCACAGCCGTACACGCAGTCGTGGAACCTGGGTGTGGAGCGCAAGTTCGGCAAGCGGGCGATCGAGGTGCGGTACGACGGCAACCGCACGCTGCACCAGTGGGTGCCGATCAACACCAACGAGGTCAACGTGTTTGAGAACGGCTTTCTACAGCAGTTCAAGAACGCACAGGCCAACCTGGCGGCGAGCGGCGGAACGACGTTCAAGGGGACGGCGCCGACGCCGATCTTCGACGCAGCGTTTTCCGACGAGGCGCTCGATGGCTCCGGCAACCCGGTGGATTACAGCAACGGGCAGTTCACCACGGCTTTGCAGAATGGCCAGGTGGGCAGCGTGGCGCAGACGCTTTCCGGCATCAGCGGGACAACCAGCTACTTCTGCAACCTGGTGGGATCCAAATTCGCACCGTGCGTGGCGAACGCTGGATACACCGGTGCAGGTGCGGGGTATCCGATCAACTTCTTCCAGTCGAATCCGTACGCTGCCGGCACAGGTACGTCTTTGATGAAGGCGCTCGGGTTTTCAAACTACAACGCGCTGCAGGTGGACTTTCGCCAGCAAGAGTGGAAGGGCTGGACCTTTGACGCGAACTACACCCTTGCGAAGAACCTTGGCGTAGCTTCGTCGCACGACTATACCGGTGGTGCGAGCAACCTGTTTACGATCCGCAACTTTGCGCAGGGGTATGGACCGCAGCCGTACGACATTCGTCACACGATGCACTTCACCTCAACCTATGACCTGCCGTTTGGCAGAGGCCGCGCGTTTCTGGGAGGCAACAGCCTGGTCAGCAGCCTGGTAGGAAACTGGACGGTCGGATCGGTGATGACGATTATGAGCGGCGCACCGGTTCGGCTGTTTGGCGGCAACTCCACGTACAACGACTACGCGGACGGCGGGGTGACGCTGACCGGGGTGACGGTGAAGCAACTGCAGCAGGCAGTGCACGTGCAACGGGTGCCCGGCAAGACGTATGCGACGCTGCTGAACCCGAAGTACCTGGGCGCCGCAGACGGTACGGGTGGGGCGAACAGCACCTACATCAATGCGAACACGACACCAGGAACCATCGGACAGATTGTGTACCTGTATGGGCCGAAGGGGTTCTACGAGGATCTTTCCGCGTCGAAGGCGTTTCCCATTCGAGACTCTGTCCAGATTCGACTGCAGGGAGAGTTTCTGAACGCGTTCAATCACCCGGTATTTGGCAGCGTACCCGCGGGCAATGGCGGCAGTGCGCTGGGAAATGGCAGCAACAGCTTTGCCAGCAGCGTGCAGTCGTCTTCCTTCGGAACAGGCGGTGTGACCAACACACCGCGTGTGATCGAGTTGAGGGCCAACATCGAGTTCTAAAGGTTGCAGCAGCAACGACGAGGCCGGCCCGGGCGATCTGCCCTGGCCGGCCTTCTCGTTGGTGTCCGCGATTCAAGAACGGCTGGGTGTCGCTTGTCGGATTAAGCGGCACACTTTTGATTAGGCTATTTGGCACAGAACGCCGATCTGGGTGTGGGATCACAGGGGTCCTGACCTTGCATCGGGTCTCTCGACTATCGGACTCCTTCAAGTATAGGAAGCTACCGGCTTCTTATTAGCAGATCGAAAGCGCGTAGCTGGCGCATCAAAGTCTGCGCGGGAAAGCCCTCCTGCCGTACCAAAGTGGTCCTCGGGGCCGTTCGTGGCCTGCAGGGGCAGCATACCAAGCCGATGGTCCCTCCGTGAGTTGTACTCTCGCATTACCAGTAGCAAGACTAGGGCTGGTCAAGCAAAAGCCCCGACCGAAGCCGGGGCCGTGTTCACGTCGGGCCCATGCCTTACGCGAAGCGTTTGCGGACCACACCAGCGACGCCCAGCAAACCTGTGCCAAGCAGGGCGAAGCTGGACGGCTCGGGGGTGACGGATGCGGGAGTTGGAATATCGGTTATCGTTAATGCCCCGAACTGAGCGTCTCCATACCGGTCGTAAGCAGTGTTGGACTCGTAAGTTCCCACGCTCGTCAGATTGGTGTTGAAGTATGCTGTGTCGGGAAAGTAGTATGAGACGGACGAGTTGTTGGGCGTAACAACGCCCGTGTAGCTGACCGTGAAGCAGGAATTCCCGTTGCAATTTGAAGTGAGGGGGTTCAGCATGACCGCAACTGGTAGGTCGCGCAGACCAAAGTTCCCAACGTACTGACCATCGTCCGTCAGTTCCACAAAATCTAAATAATCTCCGCCAACACCCATCAGTTCTGTGGGCGTTGTGACCAAGGTGGGACTGTCAGCGGTGAAGTACACACCGTCCGCGTCGCCCGAGCGTTGGTCGGTAAATATTTGATAGTACCCGCTGTACCGGTACGTGTCAGCATGTGCAGCAAGGCTGGCCGCAAGCATTGCGGTGGCAGCAACGAAAGAACGTAGGCGCAAAGGGATCTCCTGGATTGGGCGGTTAAAAAGAAGTTCGGCAGGGTGGCAACCCCAGCCTACTACGACTTTTGCGTTATCCTCGTGAACACGAAATGTCTCTTTCGTAAGTTACTATGCACCGGGCAGATGAGCCGCACCGACCAACTCAGTCAAGTACGTTATTACGCTACCAAGAGCCGAGGTTGCCGTGCTGGGCGATGACGTTGCCGATGCGTTGTGAGCCGTTGATCCAGTTCGCGGCGACGGCGGCTTCCGCGCGCTCCGGGCGACCGTCCGAGATGGCGCGGATGATGGCATTGTGTTCTTCCACGGCGACGCTGAGCTGGTCCACGATGTTGCTGGAGTACAGGCGCCAGTAACGTTCGGTCTGGGGCTTGATGGCGGCGTGCAGCACTTTGAGTCGCGCACCGGCACCGGCGTCGACGATGATGCCGTGGAACTGCCGGTCGAGGTCGAAGATGCTGCGGCCGCTTGGCTGGCGGGACTGGGCGATGCTGTTGAGTTCGTCGTTGAGCGCAGTGATTTCAACAACAACGGCGTCGCGCTGCGGCTTTGGCAAGGATGCGGTGGATCTGCCGGCGAGGCCTTCCATGCGTGCGACGATGCTGTACAGTTCGCGGGCGTCGTCGTGGGTGAGGGGGGCGACCATCATGCGGGAGTTGAGCCGGGCTTTCTGCTCGATGACGTAGCCTTCGCGCTGGAGCCATTGCAATGCGGCGCGGACGGGGGTGCGGCTCATACCGAGGCGGCGGCTGAGGTCTGTTTCGATGATCCAGCTGCCGGGAGCGAGGCTGCCGTGGACGATGAGCTTGCGAATGTGCTGAAAGGCTACGTCGATGCTGCTGCCGTGTTCGGCGGACCCGGTAGCGGGGTCTGCTATCTGTTTTTTAACCAAGGCCTCGCTCGCAGGCTGAAGTGTGACGCAGAGCTAGAATATCGCTTTCTACAAGCGAGCGCCCAGCCGGAACTACAAGGAGGTTCGGCGCCTGCGAAAGAGGAAATACACCGGGATGCCGGCGGCGACGATGCCAAAGCCTGGCCACGTGGTGGCGGGACGATAGACCGCGAGACAAAGCAGGATGGCGGAGGCGGCAACGATGTACAGGATGGGTGTGACGGGATAAAGGGGAACGCGGTAGGGGCGCTGGAGGTGAGGCCGGCGGCGGCGCAGGACCATCACACCGGCCACGGTGAGGATGTAAAAGAAGAGAGCGGCGGAGATGACGTAGTCCAGCAGGTCGCCGTAGAGATTGCCGTAGCCTGCCGCTGGAGAGTAGGTGTTGACGAGCAGGAGGCCGACGGCCCAGGCGGCCTGCATGGCGAGCGACCAGCCGGGGACGCCGTGCCGGTTGACGCGGCTGGCGGGTGCGAGGAAGAGGCCGTCGCGGGCCATAGCGTAGTAGGCGCGGGCACCGGCCAGCACAAGGGCGTTGATGCAGCCAAAGGTGGAGATCATGATGGCTGCGGACATGAGCGCGCCGCCGTGCCGTGGCAGGATGGCACGCAGCATGGTGGTGGCGACGCGGTCCTGCGGCGCGTTTGCCAGGTCGGCGAAGGGCAAATTGCAGAGGTAAATAAGGTTGACGCAGAGATAGATGCCGGTGACGAGGGCACAGCCGAGGATGAGCGCGCGCGGCAGGGTGCGGCGGGGGTCGCGGACCTCTTCCGAGGTGAAGGCGACGTTGTGCCAGGAATCCGCAGAGAAGAGCGAGCCCGATTGGGCGACGCAGATCGCGATGATGGGGGCGAGGAGGGCGATGGAGGTGAAGTGCTCCGGCAGGGTGCCGGTGGGGTGTTGGGCGAAGAAGTGGGAGAAGTTGGCTGCGATGACGGAGCGTTTTGCGGCAAAGAGACCGACGAGGACGAGACCGGCGAGCGAGCCGAGTTTGATGACGGTGAGGATGTTCTGCACCCACTTGCCATAGCGCAGGCCAAGGGCGTTTGTGCCGCTGAGTACGACGATGACGGCGATTGCGACGAGTTGCGCGGTGGACAGGCTGACGGCGTAGCGGGTGGTGAGGTGGATGGGGGCGATGAGGTAGTTGCGTTCGGAGATGCCGGGCGCGAAGAAGCCGAGGAAGCGGGCGAAGGCGACGGCAACGGCGGCGATGCTGCCTGTCTGGATGACGGTGAAGAAGGTCCAGCCGTAGAGAAATCCGACGAGCGGGGAAAAGCATTCGCGGAGGTAGTGGTACATGCCACCGGTCTCGGGCATGGCGGAGGAAAGCTCGCCGTAAATGGCGGCGGCACCGACGGTGAGCAGGGCTGTGAGGAGCCACGCGGCCATGAGCCAGCCGGGGCTGCCGATGGTGCGGGACATGGCGGCGGGAACAATGAAGATGCCGGACCCGATCATGGCGCCCATGACGATCATGGACGAGTCGAAGAGGCCTAGCTGGCGGCGGAAGGCCGGCCTGGATGGGCTTGCGGCGGTGCCTTGCTGATCTTGCATGAGGGCTCCGTGTGATGCGGAATCAGTGGCTGGGATCGATGACGATGGAGACCGGATGGGAGGCGAGACGGACGTCGTAGATGCCACGCTGCGGGGTGAGGCCGCGAATGGATGCAGGCGTTGGCTCGGTAGTGTGCTGCAAACGAAGGCGAGCGACGCTGACGTATGGCGTGGCAGGGGCAAGGTGCACGGTGAGTGTGCCGCTTTTCTGCGCATAGGTGGCGGAGGCAATCTGGCCGGCTTCGAGTGTGAGGTAGAGACCTGCCGGGGCAATGAAGAGCCGAGACCGGGAGGCATCCTGCGGGAGGATGTCGATGGTGTCGCCATGCTGCGTCACCGCGCCGCCGAAGCCAAGCCAGCCAAAGCGCGGATCCTGAACGACGTAGGTGCCGGTGTTGGTGGCGAAGCCGAAGAAGTTCGGGCCATAGTCACCGGTGTAGGGATCGGCAGCCATGCGGTCGGGGAAGGAGTGGAAGGCGGCCGAGGCGAAGCCTTTGCTGTCGACGTTGGCGATGCCACCCATCGTGCCGCCGTAGCCTGCGCGCAGGACGTAGAGGTCGTCGGGATGGGCGCGATAGAAGTCGAGCAGCGGGATGCTGTTAAGGCCGGAGCCGTAGTGGTGGAGCTGGCGCTCAATGCGGGGGTACTTGCCGCCGTAGAGGAAGTCCCAGAAGCGGCGGGAACTGCCGTTGTAGCCCCAGGAGGGCTCGACCGGTGTGTAGGCGAGGATGGCGTTGAGAGTAACGTCGGCCTTGGGCTGCATGCCGAAGTAGCGCGACCAGGCGTAGACCTCTTCCTGCCCGGTGGAGTCCCACGGCATCTCGCTGCCAAAGGGATAGGCTTCGGTCTGCCAGTGGTCCGCGCGCTCGTGCATGAAGGCTTCGAGGGTCGCGGCCTTGCTGTCCCAACCTTCGGCCTTCAGGTCTTGCAAGAGCTGAACGAAGACAGTGCCTTCCATGAGGCCGAACTGCGTGTAGTAGGGCGCCAGGGTCTTCATGGCCATGGTGGTCTGGAAAGCCTGGTCGAGGTACCACTGCCATTGCCGCTGCGTGACCAGGCCGTGGCTGTTGCGGGCCACGTGGTAGAGCGACCAATAGGCGGCCACGACGTGCGGGTAGTTGTAGGTGCGGCCCAGGTCGGCGGCGTCTTTCGGACTCCAGCTGGTCCAGGTCTTCCAGTTGAGCGACGGGTCGTAGGTGCCGGCGGGCATGTGATCGGGGTCGTAGAAGAAGAGGCTCTTGTGGACGCCATATTTTTGCGGGCCGTCACTGTTCTGCAGGTGCCCCCAGAGGGTTGTGTTGACGAAGCGTTCGAGCCGATCGACCTCTTCCCTGTCGGGTTGCAGCGACTGCTTCATGGCTGCGGCAATGTAGGAGCCGGCACCGGCTTCGTCGCTCAGGCCGGCGATCCACACGCGGGTGTCTTCCTTCACGATCTTGCCTTCTGAGTCGTCGTAGCTCATGACGGATGGCGCGCGGTGGAAGGGATCGTCCTTGTCGTCGAACCACTGGTTGTGGAAGAGGAAGTGGCCCATATCGGTGATGGTCTGCGCCTCTGGCTTGGTGGTGCGGTAGCCGATGCTTTGCACGGTGCCGTCGGCGTACTCCACGCGGAGACGTGCGCGGCCGAACTGGACGCCGTGCAGGGTGTAGGCATGCCAGCTGCCGTCGCGGGCCGGGCCGTCGTCGTGGATCCGGAGCGCGTCTGCAGGTTCGCTGGTGATGGCGCGCACGGGCGACTTGTTTTGCAAAAAGAGGCGGGCTGCTGCGTCCTGCGGCACGATGTAGCCGGGGATGCCGACCGCGACGGGGCGGCCATTCGCGGCGAGGGTTTCTTCGATCTGCCGGACGGACGGCGAGACCACGACGCGCAGGCCGTAGGTGACGCTTTCCCCGGGTTGCAGGACGCGTTCGGTCGCAGGGTTCCACTCGTCTGGCAGGGTACCGGTGGTCTTTGTCCAGTCGGTCTCGGCAAAGCCGCGAGAGTGCACCATCCAGTCGAACGAGCCCTCGTAGGTCATGCCGCGCGGAGTCGGGTCGTTGAGGAGCTTGGCGGCCTTGTCCGGCGTGTGTTCGTTCAGGATGGGCTTCCATGCTTCGAGAGGCGTATGGCCGTCCGGCAGGAGCAGGAGCGCAGGGCCGGTGCCGGTAAGCCGCACCACCTGCACGTATCCCGCGTCCAGCCCGATGTAGGGGTCATAGAAGCTGCACGACGTATAGGCCTGCTCCAGCGTGCGGTCGTTCATGTTGTTGTTGAAGACCATGGGGATGCCGACGCCGCCAAGGTGAACGATGTGCTCGGAGCGGTTGTGCAGGGTGTACGTGAGGCGCAGACCCTGAGGCGTAGTTTCCCAGGTGCGAGTGACCGCGACCGGGATGCCGGACGGAAGGGTGGGTGCGAGGTCCGCGATGAACTGGGTGCTGCTCTGCTGGAGGATCCGCACAGGCTGACGGCGATACGCGGTGGAGTAGTCCGTCCAGGCGGTGTCCGGTTCTGACCGCAGGCGCAGGTCGAGGTCACCAAGGTGGTAGAAGGTGTCGGCGGACCGTTCCTTGAGCCGGTCACCCTGGGTGTAGTCGAACGCTGGATCGGCTGCGGTGGTGAGTCTGGCCACGGTGCCGGATGTCTGTACCAGTTCGAGATGGAGCGGACCGCCATTGAGCGATACGGTGCCGCGGTCGAGCATGGGACCAGGTGCCGCTGGCGCAGGTTTCTGCGCAAGGGCGGTCCAGCTGAGGAACATACAGGCACACAGAACATGGAAGGCGATCGGGCTTCGTGACATGGGGCAGCTCGCTGGAGTACAGGGCTCAAGTGCTTGAGGCGGAAATCGACAACGCTGTCGGAAAGCCAGGTCCGTCGTCAATCACCTTGTGCATTTGCGGGTGCTGCGTCATCACGATGCGGTGAGGACGCCGTTCAGAAGTTGGCGTACGCCGGAGGGATTGCTGTCCTGCAGCTCTGGCGGAAGGGCGAACTGGGGCATGCCCTGGAAGGCGACGGGCCGCGCAAATCGAAGGATGGCAAGGCCGCCGACGGAGGTGGAATGTCCGTCAGAGGTGGCGGGGTAGGGGCCGCCGTGGACCATGGCGTAGTTCACCTCAACGCCAGTGGGAAAGGCGTTGAAGATGACGCGGCCGACTTTGGTCTCCAGCACGCGGAGGAGTTCGGCGTGGGTTTGAAGGTCCTCGTCGGTGCCGAGAATGGTGGCGGTGAGGTGACCCTCAAGCTGTTGCGCGGCCCGCAGCATTTGGGCGGCGCTGCTGCAATGAACGAGCAGGGTTGTGGGGCCGAAAACCTCTTCAGAGAGGTGATCGTTGGTCAGCAGGTTGTCGGCGGTGGTCTCGAGCAGAACCCCCTGTGCGGAGAAGCCCTGGGTGCCGGGAGCGCCCTGGGCGGAAGCGAGCGAGGAGCGTTGGCTCACGCCGTGCTGGAAGGTGGTGGCGATGCCCTGTGTGAGGAGTTGAAAGGCGGGGCTTTGGCCCACGGCGGCTCGCAGCGTTTCGGTAAAGCTGGAGCTGTGCTCTTCTTCGGCGAAGACGAGGCCGGGCTTGGTGCAGAACTGGCCGCCGCCCAGGGTAAACGACTGGTGAAGGCCGGTGGCGAGGGCGTCGCTGCGGGTCTGGAGTGCGCCGGGAAGGATGAAGACGGGGTTGGTGCTGCCCATTTCGGCGTAGACGGGGATGGGGTCAGGGCGGTCGGCGGCGATGTCCATGAGCGCCCGACCACCGCGAAAGGAGCCGGTGAAGCCGACGGCGCGGACGCCGGGATGCTGGACGAGCAGGGTGCCTATGGTGTGGCCGCCGTCGAAGAGGATGGAAAAGGTGCCGTCTGGAAAGCCGCAGGAGCGGACCGCATCCTGCACGATGAGAGCGACGAGTTCACTGGTGCCGGGATGCGCGGGGTGGGCCTTAACGATGACGGGATTGCCAGCGGCGAGGGCGGATGCGGTGTCTCCGCCGGCGACGGAGAAGGCGAGAGGAAAATTACTGGCACCAAAGACGACGACGGGTCCAAGTGGGCGCAGCATGGAGCGGATGTCCGGCTTTGGTGGGGTGCGTTGGAGGTCTGCAGTGTCGATGCGCGCGTTGACCCACGAGCCCTCTTCGGCGATTGCGGCAAAGAGTCGGAGCTGGCCGCTGGTACGCGCGACTTCGCCGGTGAGACGCGGGCGGGGTAGAGCGGTCTCGAGGTTCGCACGGACGATGAGTTGTTCCGCTGCGGCGTCGATGCCATCGGCAATGGCACGTAAGAGTTTGCCGCGTTGTGCGCCGGTGGTGCGGGCGAGCCAGGCTGCGGCGTCACCGGCCGCGGTAACGGCGGCGTCAACGTCGCCGGCGCTGGCTGAGCTGTACGGAGGCTCGAGCGTGCTGCCGTCGACGGGATTGTAGCCGTGAAAGGTGTGGCCGCTTCCCTGCCCAGGCGTGCCGGCGATACGGGAGAGACCCTGGAGTATGGCTTCGGTGGCTGCCATGGAGCTACGCCTTTCCGAGCGGAGTGGAGGTGACGGACGGACGGTTGGCCATAGCCTTTGTGAGAACGGCTTTGGCGTCTTCCAGGTCGGCACCGGTAATTTCAAGCCGGGGTGCACGGACAGTGGCGGTGCCTGTGCCGGTCTGGCCCTGGACCCACTTGATGAGCTGCACGAACTTGGGCACGGTATCCATGCGTAGCAGCGGCAGGAACCAGCCGTAGAGCTCGTAGGCCTCCTTGCGTTTGCCGGCAAGAGCCAGGTCGAGCAGTTCGACGGACTCGCGCGGGAAGGCATTGACGAGGCCGGCGACCCAGCCGGTGGCACCGGCGTCCACGGCTTCAACCAGGACGTCGTCGACGCCGACAAAGATCTTGAGCCGATCGCCGACAACTTCGCGGATGTGCGCGACGCGGCGGACGTCGGCGCTGGATTCCTTGACAGCGTGGAGGTGCTCGAACTCCTGGGCGAGCTCGCCAACCTGAGAGGGCAGGAAGTCGGTCTTGTAGGCGACCGGGTTGTTGTAGAGCATGCAGGAGAGCCTGGTTGCGGCGAAGATGGCGGAGACGTGCGCCTTCATCTCGCGCCAGTCGGACGTGTAGACGTAGGGCGGCAGGACCATGAGGCCCTGGCAGCCGGCGGCTTCGGCCTCTTGCGCGAGGCGGACGGCGTTGCGTGTGGACAGCGCGGAGATGGACGCGACGACGGGCGTGCCGGTCGGCTCAGACGCCTTGATGGCGGTCTTGAGGACGGCGAGCTTCTCATCGTGCTCCAGGGTGGCACCCTCGCCAAGCGAGCCGAGCATCACCAGGCCCTTGCAGCCGTTTTCAAGCAGCCAGGTGGCGTGCCGCGCGAGGAAGGTGTGGTCGACGGCGAGGTTTGCGTCGAAGGGTGTGGTCATTGCGGGCATGACGCCGGTCCAGTTCATGGAGTCTCCTGTGGTTCGGATTGGGGTTCGATGGTGGCGGCCAGTTCGCAGGCGAGGGCGGCCATGGGAAGTGGAAAGAGGGGTGGGCGGATCGATTCGTTCCGACCGCCAAAGAGGGTGTGGATAATGGGGCCGCAGATACGACCCTGGCAAGCGCCCATACCGCAGCGGGTTTGCAGTTTGGCGTCGGTCCAGGTGTTGTGCTGCCAGCCCATGCCGGCGAGTTCGCCGTAGCGGACGTCTTCGCAGCGGCAGACGATTGTGTTTGGTTCGGACAGGGTCAGCAGCTCGTCACGGAGGTGGAAGGCGCGATCCATGGCGGCGGCGAAGGTGCGCTCGCGATTGCCGCGCGGGATAAGTCGCTGCGCGGCGGCAGTATCGCCGGCTGCGGCGAGGCCGGCGATTTCGCCCTCCAGCATAGCTGCGTCAACGCCAGCGATGCCGGTCGTTTCGCCGGCACAGAAGACGTTTGGGATAGAGGTGCGCTGAAGCGTGTCGACAACGACGTTGCCGTTGTGGAGGCGGCAACCGAGCAGCGCGGGGAGCTCAGTGTTGGGCACAAGGTGGAAGCCGCAGGCGAGCAGGTCGCAGGGTTCGGTCCAGCGGCGACGGCCGTCTGTGAGCTCCACCGATTGCACCCTGTCGGAGCCGTGGGCGGCGGTGGGCCAGCAGCCCCGGCGATAGGGCACGCGTCGCAGCTCGAAGAGAAGCGCAACTGCCTGCAGCAGCTTTGCAGGCCGGTTCCAGAGGCGCAGGCCGAAGGGGAGCAGCTGCCGCAGGGGAGCCTGTTCGCAGACTGTAACGACCTTCGCACCATCCTGTTGCAGGTGGGCCGCGACGGCAAGCAGCAGCGGACCGGTACCGGCGACCACGACGCGCTTGCCACGAATGTCGTAGCCGCCACGGACCAGCGCCTGAAGGCCGCCAGCACCGTAGACACCGGGCAGGGTCCAGCCGGGGAACGGCAGGAAGCGTTCGCGTGCGCCGGTGGCCAGCACGAGCTTGCCGTAACGAAAGCGTTCGATGGTTTCGTCGCCGTCGTGCCAGGTATCAAGGCAGCCTGGAACGGGTGCGGTGACGACGCGACGACCGGCGAAGAGCGTCGCGCCGGACTGCTGAAAGGACCGTGTAAGGCGCTGCTGGGCGGAGACGGTGCCATCAAATTCTTCGCTGAGACCGCGTCGCCAGATCTGGCCACCAGCAGAGGCGTTGTCATCAAGGACGGCGACACGCTTGCCAGAGCGGGATGCGGCGACGGCTGCGGCCATGCCTGCCGGGCCGGCACCGACGACGAGGATGTCGAAGGTGTGTTCCGTCACGCCATGGTCCGGATCTGCATGCCGGGCTGGCAGGCGAGTTGGCAGGTGCGACGATGGGCAACGCCATCGACCACGGCACGGCATTCAAAGCATATGCCCATGCCGCAGAGGGCCGTACGCGGCTCGCCGGAAACGGAGATGCGGCACGGTGCGCCGAGTTGCAGCAGGGCCACGCTGACTACGGTTCCGGCGAGTACGCGCACCGGCTCGTCGTTGACACGAACGTCGATCCACTCGCGTTCAGGCAAAGGCGATCTCCCGCGTGAGCCGCTCCGGCAGGTAGGGGGAGGCGTTAATGGCAGAGGTGCGATGAAGCAGGTGGTCCGCGGCGAGGCGTCCGGCGGCGGGAGCGTTGGTAATGCCAAGACCCTCAAACCCCATGAGCAGGTGGACCGTTGGATCTTCGGTGGGACCGATCAGAGGGAGCTTGTCTGGCGTGCTGGCCCGGAAGCCCGTCCATGCGCGAATGACGGACAGGCGGTGCAGGCCGGGGAGATACTCGCATGCGCGATCGATCATGCGCTTGAGGATGGCTGGATCGACTCCGGGTGCGACGTCGCCGTACTGCCTGGAGGAGCCGAGCAGAAGCTGCCCCGTTTGCCGTGGCTGCACGTTGAACGCGACGGAGTCTGCGCTGACGCTGTGTGCGCTTTTCAAGTAGCCGAGTTCGACGATCTGGTGATGCACGTAGCCGGGATAACGCTCCGTGATGACGAGGTGGCCCTTACGCGGACGGATGGTGATGCCTGGCGTGAGGCTGGTATCGGTGCCGCTGGCGACGACGATGGCGGCAGACGCGATGCTGGAGCCGTCCTGCAGGGTGACCTGGCCGTGTGAGGCGGCAAGTGCGCGCTGGCCGCGCAGAAGCGTGGCACCACCGCGAACTGCTTCTTCAAGAAAATAGCGAGCGGCTGCGGGGGGATAGATCACGGCGTCGTCGGGGACGCGGAGCGCACCGGCAAGGCCCGGCCGCAGTTCTGGCTCCGCTTCCGCGACGGCGTGCGTGTCCAACACCTCTGTTGTGACGCCGACGCTGCTGTAGGTCTTCCCCTTGGCGTAGACCTCGGCCATCTCCTCATCATCGGCGGCGACCCACAGGGTGCCACGCTGCTCGTATTCCACACTGGCGGGCAACGATGGCCGAAGATCCTGCCAGAGCGTGCGGCCGTACAGTGACAAGGCAAGCTGGGCCGGCGAGTCGTCCATAGCTACGACGTGGCCCATGCCGGCGGCGCTTGCAGCACCGCCGGGAACGCCGGGTTCAACGACCGCAACACGCATGCCGGCGAGAACGCATTCCCGCGCACACGCGGCGCCCACAATGCCGGCACCCAGCACGACTGCGTCGAAGGTCTGCATCAGAAGCGTATTCCACCGCGGAAAGGATCGGCATCATCAAAGTGCAGCGTCGCATCGCCGGTGATGAAGGCGCGGCCGCGAATGGACGGCAGCACGCACTCGCCGGCTGGCCGCACCGTCCCCACGAAATGCGTCCCCAGAATGCCTTCCTGCCGCCACTCCTCACCTTCGCGTAACAGGCCATCGGCGTACAGGCAGGCCATTTTGGCGCTGGTACCAGTGCCACAGGGGGAGCGGTCGTACGACGCTCCGGGACACAGGACGAAGTTGCGGCTGTGGTTGCTCGCATTCTCCGCTGGGCCAAAGAGCTCGATGTGGTCGATAAAGGCGCCATCTCGTCCCGTGATGCCGGCGCTGGCGAGGGCGTCACGGATAGAGCGAGCGGTGAGCAGTAGAGCCTGGCGGTTTTGCAGGGACATGTGCAGGCCGTGTTGTTTGACGAGATAGAACCAGTTGCCGCCCCACGCGACGTCTCCAACGACAACTCCAAAGCCTGGAACCTCAACCGGAACTGCAGCACTGTAGCGGTAACTTGGAACGTTGTCGACGCGCACGCTGCTGTCGGGCAGGAGCTCGGCTTCTACGATGCCGACCGGCGTTTGAATGCGGTGACGGCCGACTCCGATCGTTCCCAGGTGGGCCAGGGTGCGTACCAGGCCGATGGTCCCGTGACCGCACATGCCCAAGTAGCCAACGTCGTTGAAGAAGATGACTCCGGTGACACAGGTGGCGTCTGTCGGAGGGCAGAGCAGTGCACCGACAACAACTTCAGAGCCACGGGGTTCGCAGACGACGCCGGCGCGAAACCAGTCATGGCTGGTGCGCAACTGGTCGACGCGGTCGCTGAGGCTGCCTTCGCACAACTGGGGTCCACCTGCCAGGACAACGCGTGTTGGCTCCCCTTCTGTATGGGAGTCAACGATAGACACATGACTGGTCGGCATACACCGAGTGTAGCGCACATTTGTATGCAAGTTCGCATTCACCCTGACCGAAACTACAGTAGCGGGAAAGAGTTCAGGGTTATGCTACGCGCCCTGGAAGATGCCGCGTTCCGCTTGCCTGACAGGGACATCATCGCAAAGCCGTGACATGCGCGCTCGCCTTCGAAGAGGGTTTGATGTCTATCTACTTCGTATTGGCGCTTCAAGAACTCCACCCTCAGCGCCAAAGAACAGGTTGGCTACCCGAAGCCGGACCATGTCCTCGAGATCCACCGTCAACCGATTCAACGGGACGAGCCGCCCATTGCAAGCGGCTCATGACGCGCACGCTGTGGGTCATCTCTGGCAGTCAGCCAAGGTCGTCCTACCACCAAGCTGCCCAGCCCAGACTGATCTCAGGCACGGCGGAGAGGCAACCCAAGCTGACTGCCATGGGTCACCTGAGCCTGCTCATCACGCGAACTCTGGATCCACCTTCACGGTGTTGCTTCCATGAAGCAGCGGCGCAATCTTTGATTTACCTGGGGTTTGTGGCGGAGAGACAGGGATTCGAACCCTGGATACCTTGCGGTATACACGCTTTCCAAGCGTGCGCCTTCAGCCACTCGGCCATCTCTCCACTGAGACTTCAGGCTAACACAGGGGGGATGGTCTTGCTTCACCCCTGGTGCACTCTGACCCGCCCACTTCGGGCAAACTGGATGGCCTGTACAAGGCTGGCGGCGGGTATGCTGGAGAGACACACGTCCCTTGCCTGTTTGCCGCACGTCGCTGCCCTGCTGACGCTTCAGCGTAGCGGCTCTGCATGCACAGCGACGGGACACACGCCACGGCACTATGCCATGGTGCAAGTACATTCGAGGACTCATGGGACTGCAGGTTTTGCTTCATCACCGCACCGCCTACCACTACAGCAGGCAGGTTGCGCTCGGTCCGCAGACGATCCAGCTTCGTCCCACACCGCACTGCCGCACGCCTATCCCGAGCTACACGCTTGCAGTCGAACCGGCAGACCACACGCTTCGCTGGCAGCTCGACCTTCATTCCAACTATGCGGCGCGTGTCCTGTTTGCGGCAAAAACATCCGACTTCAGCGTTGACGTCAAGCTGGTCGCAGACCTGTCTCCCCTGAACCCGTTCGACTTCGTTGTGGAGCCATCTGCCGCGCAGTGGCCCTTTCACTACCCGCAGGAATTGTCCCGCGACCTGGAACCCTACAAAGCCGGCGGGCCACCAAGCCCGCGGCTCCGCGCCTTTGTTGCCGGCATCTCCAAACGGCCGCGCGGAACTGTGGATCTCCTTGTTGAGATCAACCAGCAGGTGCGCGACTCCGTTCGATACATCACCCGCATGGAACACGGCACCCGGCCGGCCGACGAGACCCTCATGTGTGGTGACGGCTCGTGCCGTGATTCTGCGTGGTTGCTGGTCGAGGTTCTGCGCCAGCTTGGCCTCGCTGCGCGCTTCGTCTCCGGCTACCTGATTCAGCTCGTAAATGATCAGCCGGACAGCCCCCGACAGGACTCTGTTGACCTGCATGCCTGGTGTGAGGTGTTTCTGCCTGGCGCAGGTTGGATTGGCCTGGACGCCACCAGCGGCATGCTCACCGCTGAAGGCCATATCCCACTTGTCTGCACACCCACTGCATCGCAGGCGGCGCCTATCGCAGGCACGGTGGAACCGGCGGACGTGAAGTTCACGCACACCATGACGGTTACGCGCTTGAACGAGGCTGCCCAGGTCTCACGTCCCTTCACCGAAGACGTGTGGCAACAGGTGCGGGACGCTGCCCATGTCGTCGACGGAATGCTGCAGTCCGAGAACGTCCGCCTCACCATGGGCGGCGAGCCCACGTTTGTGGGCCTGGATGAGCCGGAAAGCCTGCAGTGGAGCCTGGAAGCACTTGGTCCGCTCAAGCGCACCCGCGGCCTCGCCTTAATCCGCGATCTGCGCCGCCGCACCGCACCCGGAGGCCTGCTCCACTTCGGCCAGGGCAAGTGGTACCCCAACGAGGTTCTGCCCCGATGGGCCTTCCACTGCATCAGCCGCAAGGATGGCGTGGCTGTGTGGGAAAACGTAGATCTCATCGCCCCAGACACGGCGGATGGCTCGGCGACACAGGAGGACGCCTTCACCCTCCTGCGTGCACTCACGCATCGTTTGCAGGTCAGCGCGGAGAACATCCTGCCGGCGTTCAACGCTGCATCCACCGAGAGCGAGACACTGGACGCACCCGCGGGATACGTCCTGCCTCTTCGCCGCCGTCAGCCCTCCGGGCAGCTCGCCTGGTCGAGCCAGTTATGGTTTGACCGGCCGGACCGTTTGGTTCTCACGTACGGCGACTCCCCCATCGGCTACCGCATTCCTGTCGAGCCGATGCCGTTCGTTGCACCAGACGTCCTGGACTATGACGCAGGAACGGAAGCCTATGCCGGCCAGCCGGTGGGCCAGCGCGTGCCGTTGCCACCGGAGCCGTCCCGCCGGCCAGACCTGTTCGCCATGACACCCCCGCAGGATCCGCTGCCGCCTCTGTCTGCGGACGCCGCCACGGCAACAGAACTGGTGCGGCCTTCCTTGTGCGTCGAACCACGCAACGGCCGCCTCCATGTCTTCCTTCCCTATATCCCGGTTCTGGCCGACTACCTGGACATGGTCGCCGCCATTGAGGACACCTGCAACCACACCGGTCAGGCGATCTGGATTGAGGGCTACACACCGCCATTCGATCCTCGCATCGTCAACTTCGGTCTGACGCCAGACCCCGGCGTGCTCGAAGTCAACTTGCCACCTGCGGCCACGTGGGACGAGCTTGAGGCAACGAACGTGCTGCTGAGCGAGGAAGCCGAACGCAACCGCCTGACGCCGAGCAAGTTCGGGTATGACGGCAGCCATCTCTCCACCGGAGGCGGCAGCCACATCGTTCTGGGCGGCACCACCGTTCCGGACAGCCCGGTCCTGCGCCGGCCTGACCTTTTGCGCAGCATGGTCACGTTCTGGCAGAATCACCCTTCCCTTTCGTATCTTTTCTCGGGCATGTACGTTGGCCCAACCAGCCAGTACCCGCGCGTGGATGAGGCCCGAACCGACGCTCTTTACGAACTGGAAGTCGCCTTCAGCCAGCTGCCCGCGACAGACTGTCCGCCCAGCATCCTGGACGGCCTCTTCCGGAACTTGCTGGTGGACACCACGGGCAACACCCATCGTGCCGAGTTCTGCATCGACAAAATGTATCCGCCAGAAGGTCAGGGCCTGCGCGCCGGACTGCTGGAGTTGCGTGCCTTTGAAATGGCACCGCATGTCCGCATGAACCTGCTGCAGATGCTGCTCGTGCGTGCGCTCGTCGCCATCCTGTGGCGCGAGCCGTTTACCGGCGACCTCACCCGCTGGGGTGCGGCGCTTCACGACCGCTTCATGCTGCCCTACTTCGTCCAACAGGATTTTGCAGATGTGCTGGCCTTCTGCAACCGAGCCGGTATCCCTCTGCAGCAGGCGTGGTTCGCGCCCCAACTGGAGTTCCGCTTTCCGGTGATCGGAACGGTCACCGTGGACGGCGTCGAACTTGAGCTTCGGCAGGCCCTGGAACCATGGAATGTTCTGGCGGAAGAGACCACCAGCAGCGGCACCGGCCGCAGCGTCGACTCGTCCCTGGAGCGCATGCAGGTCAAGCTCAGTGGAGTGTCCACGCCTGGCCGCTACATCGTGACCTGTAACGGCCGCCGCGTACCACTCGCGCCGACCACCATTCCCGGTGGATCCATCGCGGGCATTCGCTTCCGTGCGCGCATGCTTTCGGCCGCACTGCATCCGACGGTGCCGGTCCATACGCCGCTGACGTTTGACGTGATCGACACATGGGCCGACCGCACGGTCGCCCGCTGCACCTACTTTGCGGGGCCGCCGGACGGTCGTGCGCACACGACTAAACCCACGAGCGCAGAAGAGGCCCGCAAGCGCCGCCAGGAGCGGTTTGTCGTTCAAGCCACACCGGCCGGCAAGACACCACCTCCGCCTGAAGAGCACAACCCCCTCTTTCCCATGACGCTCGACATGCGGCTTCCGGCTCCCGCAGCTTCTGCCGGTGTTGCCGCATGACCGGCGACCAGTACCGCTCGCCGGAGCGCGACGGCCGCACCTATGCCGAGGCTCAGGGTGACGATGGTGCACGCTCGCACTGGGCTGGTCTTATGCAGACGCTGGAGGATCTTGGCCCCGACGAGCTGGGCCATCGCTGGGAGCGTGCCGCCCGCCGCGTCCGCGAGAACGGCGTCACCTACAACATCTACGACGACCCGCAGGGTGCCAACCGGCCCTGGCAGATCGACATCATCCCGCTGCTGCTCCCCGCCGACGAGTGGCGCACCATCGAGGCCGGCGTCATCCAACGCGCCCAGCTGCTCACGCTGCTTCTGCAGGACCTCTACGGCGAACAAAAGCTGCTTAGCGAAGGCCGCTTCCCGGCAGCACTGCTCTACGGCAACCCTGCCTTTTTGCGTCCTGTCGTCGGCCTGCAGTTGCCACCTCACAGCTATCTTCATATGCTGGCCGTCGACCTCGCGCGCTCCCCGGACGGCCAGTGGTGGGTGCTCGCCGACCGCACCCAGGCGCCGAGCGGCAGCGGTTATGCGCTTGAGAACCGAACCATCGTCTCGGACGTGTTGCCGGAGCTCTTCGGCGAGTCCAACGTCCTGCGCCTGGCGCCCTTCTTCCGGGCGCAGCGCGACGCTCTTGCCAGCCTTTCCAAGCAGCCCAACCCGCGCGTCGTGCTGCTTACACCGGGCCCCTACAATGAGACGTACTTCGAGCATTCCTATCTAAGCAAATATCTAGACCTGACCCTGGTTGAGGGTGCCGATCTCGCCGTCCGTAACCGTCGCGTGTACCTGAAGACCGTTGGCGGCCTGGAGCAGGTCGACGTCATCCTTCGGCGTGTCGACGACAGCTTTTGCGACCCTCTCGAACTTCGTGGTGACTCCCTTCTCGGCGTCTCCGGCCTGGTGGAAGTGGTCGCGGCTGGCAACGTCGCCGTCGCCAACGCTCTTGGCAGCGGCCTCATCGAATCCGCCGCGATCATGCCGTTTCTTCCCGGCCTTTCAGAACATCTTCTTGGCGAACCGCTCAAGCTGCCGTCCGTTGCCACGTGGTGGTGCGGCCAGCAGACGGCGCGTGAATGGGTGCTGGACAATCTCGACCATGTTGTCGTCAAGCCAGCCTTTCCCGCGCGCGGCATGGAACCGGTCTTCGGTTCGGAACTTACGGCAGACAAGCGAGCCGCGCTGCTGGACCGGCTTCGCTCCCGGCCCCACGAGTTTGTGGCGCAGGAGCAGGTTGCCCTCTCGACGGCACCCGTCTGGCAGCAGGACGGCCTCCACCAGCGCGCGGTCGTTCTGCGAACGTACGTGCTGAATACCGGGAACGGCTGGTGTGCCATTCCGGGTGGTTTGGTTCGCGTCGCGGAGGATGCAGGCTCTGTCGTCTCCATGCAGCGCGGCGGCCATAGCAAAGACGCATGGGTGCTTTGGGATGAGCCGATCGACACCTTCACCATGCTGCGTCGCCGCGACGAGCCCGTCCAGCTGCGACGTGTTCCGACCGTCGTTCCATCCAGCGTCGCTGACAACACGTTCTGGCTTGGTCGCTATGTCGAACGTGCCGAAAACCTTGCCCGCATACTTCGGTCCATGCTTCCGCGGGTGCCCCGCGCCCAGGCGGCAGAGCTCCCCAGCCTGCTGCGCCTGCACAGCTGCATGAACATGCGTTATGGCCGCAGCTCCACCACCAAGCGCCGCCCCACAACCTTTCCTGCTCTCGAAAAGGATCTGCTCTCCATCCTGACGGACGTGGAGCGCAGCCGCAGCCTTCCCAGCACGCTCGCAGAGGTCTTCCGCGTCGGCGGCAACGTCCGTGAGCGCCTGTCGGCAGACATGATGCTGCTCATCAGTCGCCTCCAACATCCTGCTGCCGTGAACAGTGGCACCTCTCTGCTCGACCATCAGGCCGCACTCACCGCCTGCCTGGAACAGCTCTCCGCCTTTAGCGGCATGGAGCGGGAAAATATTAATCGTGGCTCCGGCTGGCTTTTTCTAAGCCTTGGTCGCCGCCTGGAACGTGCGATCAATCTGACGCGGCAGCTGCGCGAGATTACCCGTCCTCTCAGCGCAAATGATTGGTCATATCTTGAGCGCCTGCTTGAAGTTGCAGACTCATCCATGACCTATCGCACGAGGTATTACACTACGCTGCGACCGATGCCTGTTCTGGACGTTCTGATGGCGGACGACACCAACCCCCGTTCGCTCACCTTCCAGGTCAGCCACCTGGTCGACCTCTACGGCAAGCTCCCACGCCATTCGCCGGAAGATCTGGCAACGGTCCAGAAACTGCTCGCCGGCCTGCGCGGGTTTGATCTACAGAGCATCGACTACCCGTCGGAAAATGAGACGGACGCCGGCCTCAGACGCCTGAACCGGTTCCTCGGCACGCTGGAAGACTCGCTGCTTACCTGGTCCAACACCCTTTCAACCCGCTACTTCAGCCATGCGCGCACGCTGCCCGTTACCATTGGTCAGTAAGGCCTGCCGCACACGATGAAGTACAAGATCACACATCGCACGACCTACACCTACAACTACCCGGTTTCGGTCGGCAACCATGTGGCGTGCCTTCGCCCGCGCTCCTTTCGCGGCAACACCCTGCTGGGCAACGAGCTGATCATCTCGCCGACGCCTGCGGATCTAACAGAGCGCACCGATTATTTCGGCAACACACTCTGCTTCTTCGCCGTCCAGCAGCCTCACAAGGAACTCGTAGTGGAGTCAAGAAGCGAGGTCACCGTTGATGGCGACCTACGCCGCCGCACCCCGGACACCCCGCCGTGGGAGCTCGCTGCGTGTTCGCTCGCCGCCGACCACACCTCGGAGGGGCTCGATGCCTTCCAATATCAGTTCGACTCTCCGCGCATCCAGGGTCGGCCGGAGTATGCCGCCTATGCTCATGAGTCCTTTCTGCCGGAGCGGCCCATGCGCGACGCGCTGCTCGACCTCACACAGCGCATCTACCGCGACTTCAAGTTCGATTCCACCGTCACCACCGTCCGCACGCCGACCGAAGAGGTATTCAAGAACCGCCGCGGCGTTTGCCAGGACTTCGCCCACATGCAAATCGCCTGTCTCAGGTCCATCGGCATTGCTACGCGCTACGTCAGCGGCTACCTGCGCACGTACCCGCCACCCGGACGTGCCCGGCTCATCGGTGCGGATGCCTCGCACGCCTGGCTCTCCGCTTACTGCCCCGGCCATGGCTGGTTCGACATGGACCCAACCAACAATGTTGCGCCTTCTGATGGCCACGTGACCCTTGCCTGGGGGCGGGACTACGGCGACGTGAGTCCCCTGCGCGGCCTCATTCTCGGCGGTGGCGACCACAAACTCAAGGTGGGCGTTGATATGGAACCCGTCGAGGACACCCCCGGCGCATAGCCTCTGCTATCCTCCCCCAAGCCTCGCATGCGCATCGTCCAGACTGTCTTCGGCGTCTTCCACTCGTTTGATCTCGCCCGCGAACTCGACCGCAGAGGCCATCTCCAGACCATCTACTCCACGTGGCCCTGGCGTCGGCTGCAGCGCGAAGGCATTTCTCACGAATGCGTCCGCACATTTCCCTGGATTCACACGCCGGAGTTCCTGCTGAACCGTGCGCGCCTGCTACCCCGCTGGCTCGAGGACCACACCGGATACGCGAATGCCTTGGCCTTTGACGAGTACACGCTGCGCCGCGTCCGCGACTGCGACGCGCTCGTCGCGATCTCTGGCTCAGCGCTCAAGACAGGACGCAAGGTTCAGCAAAGTGGCGGCAAGTTCATCTGTGACCGTGGCTCCTCGCATCAGCGCTTCCAGGAGGAGATCATTCGCGACGAGTACGCCCGCTGGAAGGTGGGCCGGCCCGTCTCGGACCCGCGTGACACGGCTCGCGAGGAGGAGATCTACAGCACCGCCGACGCCATCACCGTGCCATCGACGTTTGCCCGCGAGTCCTTCCTTGCTACCGGTACGCCGCCAGAAAAGGTGGAGCTCATACCCTACGGCGTCAATCTCTCCCGCTTCGAACAGGTAGCCATTCCACCCACAGACCGCTTTGAAGTGGTCTTCGTCGGCTCCGTGAGCCTTCGCAAGGGTATTCCCTACCTGTTACAAGCCTTCGCCGCACTGAAGCATCCAGCAAAACGCCTCCGCATTGTCGGCGCCATCAGCGCAGAGCTCAAGCCACTGCTTGCGTCATTGCCCATAGACGGGGTCGAGTTCCTGGGCGCGCTGCCGCAGCCGATGCTGAAAGGAATTCTCAGCACCAGCCACCTCTTCGTGCTGCCTTCCATTGAAGACGGCTTCGGCGTCGTCATTGGCCAGGCGATGGCCTGCGGCTGCCCTGCGCTGACCAGCACCAACACCGGCGGACCGGACATCATCACCGACGGTGTCGACGGCTTTATCGTCCCGGTTCGCGCCGTCGCAGCCATGACGGACCGCATGGAACAGCTGGCGGGCGATCCTGCCCTGCAGCAACGCATGAGCGCTGCCGCCCTGGAGCGTGTCAAGCACCTGGGAGGCTGGCAGGCATACGGTGACCTGTGGGAGGTCTTCCTAAAGCGGCAAACCGGCAGCAACTAGATCGCTGCTGGTTACCAGGCCGCCCCGCCGCCCACGAAATGCACCACTTCCAGCCTGTCTCCCTCAGCAAGGGCGCACGCCCCCCACTCGGTCCGCGGCACGATCTCGCCGTTGCGTTCCACGGCCACGCGGTCCGGCCGAAAGCCGAGGGTCGCGACGAATTCCGTCATGGGAGACCCCGCCGCAATCGCCTCCACCAGCTTCTCCGAACCGTTCACCACCAGCCGCAACGCCATCGTCCACCTCACCTGTAAGTCTAGCGGCGGTGCAGGTGTAGCGGCGTTGCGTCTAGGCCTCCGACACCTTCAGCTTCTTCGAGAGCCACTGCCCCACCCGCTGCGAGATGGGCCGATGCAGGGCGCACTCGTCGAACACCGCACGCGAGCACGCCATCATCATGCGGATGGCCTCGTTCTCATCCGCGCTTGTGCCACCCTCAGGCAACCGTGAATCGATCAGGTATTCAATCGCATGTGCCAGGGCTGACAGCGCGTACCCCTGCATGGGCGCAGGCTGACGGCGGATCGGCTCCGGCCGGCGGTCCATCGGTGGCATGGACGTCAGTGACATGGGGAAGGTTTGAAGCAGGGATGCGGTTGCCATGGGCAGTTCCTCGCGCGCGTTGAGATACCCCGTTCATCGGCCTCTGCCAGCACACCTTGAGGGTGGCGGATCGCTCCACGGTGGCCGATCGCTCTCCCCTGCTCCAGTTCTCAGGGAGCCCTTACTGCGCGGGGCTGTCGGTGCTCTGGTACGGTGAATCGGGCTGAGGGGCGCTGTCCGTGACCGGCTGTACTGGACGTTCCAGCTGCGGCAGCAACGCCAGCGGACCGTGTCCCGAACCTCGCGGCGTTGCTCGATCGATGCCTCGCGCAACGAAACCTTTCGCTAACTTCGCCGCCTCCGCCCAGCTCCGGCCCTGCAGTTTTTCCGCGAGTAAAGCAGACGAAAACGCGCATCCCGTCCCGTGTGTGCTGCGCGAGCTGAGGTGCACGCCATCGAACCAGAGCAAACCTTCAGGCCCGCACAACAGGTCGGTACACTCCGCCAGGTGCCCACCCGTTACCACAACATGCAGCAGCGGGAAGTCTGTACGCAGGTGTTCCGCGCATCGCACCATCTGCTCCCGTGTCCCGCACGGCAGCCCTGTTAAAGCCGCCGCCTCCGCAAGGTTCGGCGTGACTACGTCGACCCATGTCAGCAGCCCTCGAACAGGCCGCCACGCCTCTGCGGCGTCCAACAAGGCCGCACCAGAACTCGATCGCACCACGGGGTCCAGCACAACCTCCACGTGACGCCTCGAACGCACCTCCGCAAGGTAGTCCGCCACCACTGCGGCATGATCGGCACTCCCCAGCATGCCAATCTTGATTCCTGCCGGCGGCAGGTCCTCCTCCAGTCGCAGCAGCGTCTGCCGCAACACCTCTGGCGGCACCAGTTCTACCGCAAAGACGCCGCGCGTCGACTGCACCGTTAGCGCAGTGATGGCTGCCGTCGCAAATACACGGTGCGCCGCAAAGGTCAGGAGATCCGCCGTAATGCCTGCCCCACTCGACGGATCAAACCCCGCAATCGTCAGTGCAGTTGCTGCCGTTGTCCCTTGCTCTTCCATCTGTCGTTGCCACCAGCCGTCCGTGTCAGCATAGCGCCGTACACTAACCCCATGCAGCCGCAAGACCAGCTCATCGTCGCCCTTGACGTTCCCACGGCCACCGACGCCCTCAGCCTCGTCGACAAGCTTGGCGACACGATTCTCTGGTACAAGGTCGGCCTTGAACTCTACCTGGCAGAAGGCGCGCCCATCGTCCATGCTCTGAAGCAACGCGGCAAGCACGTCTTTCTCGACCTCAAGCTGCACGATATTCCAAATACCGTCGCCGCCGCGACGCGTATCGCCGCCGCAACCGGTGCTGACCTGCTTACTGTCCATGCCGCCGGTGGCTCTGCCATGCTCAGCGCGGCCGCAGATGCCGCAGAAGGCAGTTCGCTGAAGGTGCTCGCCGTTACTGTCCTCACAAGCATGAACTCGGCAGAACTCGACGCTGTCGGCGTTCCCGCAGACCCAGCTGCACAGGTCCAACGCCTTGCGGAACTTGCTCTCCATGCCGGCGCCCAGGGACTCATCTGCTCACCGCTTGAGGTAGCGGCCCTTCGCCAAAACCACGGTTCGGCGCCGCTGCTCGTCGTCCCCGGCATTCGCAGCTCCGGCGACGATGCCGGGGATCAGCAGCGAACTGCGTCTGCCGCAGATGCCATCCGGGATGGCACCTCGATGCTCGTCGTTGGGCGCCCCATTACCCGCGCCGCAGATCCACTGGAGGCGGCGCTGCGTTTGCTCCACGAGATCACCGGCGCCTGATGGCGCGGAACGCGCAATGGCCCGGCAGTCATGCCGGGCCATTGTCGTAAACATTCTGTGGATGTTTCTGACCGGTTAGAGCCGCTCGAAAAAGTCGCAGGCTGAGCATGAAATGTACATGCCGCCGGGGGTACCGCGCTCCCGATCCTTCACGCGCTTGGCGATACGTGTGGGCTTGCTGCACTTGGGGCAGTCGGTGCTGCGGGTGGTGTCCATGACCTTCTTGCGGTCACCGGTCTTGGCGATCTTTGCCATTGGGTAGATCCTCTCTGCGGCGCATCCTGGGCGCCGGTGTGATGTCGTGATTCGCGGGTCGGCCGGCAACCTGCCGTGGTTCAAGCGGCCACGCTGAGGATGTGGCTGCTCTATCGCGCAACCCTTTGAGTCTACTACAGCGTTCTACCGACTCTCTGCAAGATGCGGCGGTGCTGGCAGCGGCGTCGCCTGTGGCAAGTCTGGAGACGGTGGCATTTGCGGCTGCTGCTGCGGATCCTGCGATGGCTTTCGCTTCGGTGTCAGTACCGGCCCGGAACCCATCTGCCGCCTTTCTTCCGGCAGCGCTTCACCGGGAGCCTTCAACGAAGGTCCCTTGCTGCCGTCTCCACTGGCCGCAGCGCCGTCTCCAAGCGCCACCGTATGCAACGTGGACGGGTCCCGATATCCCGCCAACTCATCCTTGTCCAGCACCGCGATGGACTTACCCAGCGCCGCCGTCTTTAGCAGGATCACCCGGTCTCCGCGGAACCGCACAAACCGGATCGTCTGCGGCGTGTGTCCGTACACCCACTCCTCAAACACCTCTCCCGTTGCGCTGTCCGCAGCCCGCTCGCGCAGCTTGCTCTCCGGCTGGCCCATGGCCGCCAGCACCATGCGCTTATTCATTCCGACCAGGATCTGGTGCTCGTCGATCGCCTTCTTGATCGGTGCCGGCAGCGTGTCTGCGTACGCCTGCTCGCCGGACTTCAACCCGAAATCCAACAGCGGCTCAAGCAGAGCCTTCAACTCTGCGGCTGTCACCCGCGGGGTAGGCCCCTCAAACAGGAGTGTGATCCTGGTGCCCGTCGCTCGCTCCGTCATATCGCCGTTTCCGGCAAGCGGCATATCGTTCACGGAAATGTGTCGCAAAAAGCGGTGCTTCAGGTATGGTCCGCCGTTCACGTCGATCTGAATGCGATCCCGCAAGACCGCGATGTCGGTCACCATCACCCGGTCACCCCGGTCCGCGGTCATCCCCTTCTCGTACAGCCGCTTCTGCAGTTGCTGGCCATCCACCGTCAGGCGGCCGTTTGCATGCATCTCCAGGCCTGGGGCACCGAGTGGCAGTGGCTGGTGTGCGAAGCAGAGTTCGGCAAGCAGCATCCGCGTCAGCTCACGCCGCCCACTCAGGTCCATCGGATCTGTGGGGATTTCTACACGGGTGGGCCGAAAGCCCTCCAGCGGATTGCCGATTGCCGTCTCCCGCCCGACAACAAATACATCGCGCTGCTGTGCCGGTCCCACGGCCTGTCCAGGCGCACCCCAATGCGCCGCCAGCAGAGCGGCTGTGAGCACGAACCTGAGGCGAACAAACGGCACAGAACCAACCCTCGATGGCGAAAGCCTACCGCGTTGATACTGCCTTTGCAAGGCCCCCACGCTAGAACATTCCACTTGGCTGAAAGCGGCTGACGGTCGTCAACTACACCGGCGGCTGTGGCGTCCCTGCCGACTGGATTTGCACAAGGGGTGTAGCCTGCCGGGCTGCCTCTTCCATGCGCGTATGCTCCTGCGGTGGAGCAACATCCATGGCGTACCCGGCCGCAACAATCGGGTCGTGGTTGTAGTGCCAGGCGTACTCTCGCGTCAGCCGCACCACCGCCCCCACCGCCACCACTGCGACGAGCAAACCCCACAGTGAAGCTTCCGGACCAAACACGCTTCCGGTGAGCGAACGCGGCCCCGTGACATAACTCGTCACCACGCCGCTGGTCGCCGGCCAGTAGAACGAGCCCACGCCAAAGACCACGTTCAACGCCAGGCCCCACCCGGCGAGCACGCCTGTCGCCATCCAGGTCGCTCGCGTGCGCAAGGCCGTCACTGAGACGATGACCGACGCCACGGCCGCAAACAATGCCATGCCAGCATCATGACCCGGCGTATACAGAATCAGCGCGCCACTCACCAGGGCCACACTCAGCACGGCCAGCGTCCCACTTGTCGCCCGCACCAGCGACCGAAAGGCCAGTCCCTGAAAGATTGCCGGCGTTAGCACCGCCAGCAGCACCTCCAGCAGTATGCTTTCCACGCTCTGTGCCGCATGGTTTCCATCAAGAGCCACCAGCGTGTGCAGGTTACGGCTGAGCAGTGCAGGCAGCACCAGCGCAATCGCCACAGCCCAGCCCAGCGCCACGCCCAGCCCAAGCTCCCTCCACATGGATGGACGTTGCACCAGTCCCACGGCGCTCAGGGGGCGCATATCCTTGACCCGCCGCACCGCGATCCAGTAAAAACCTGCAAGCGTCAGCGCCAGCTGAAGTCCGGCCCGCAGCACAGGCGCATGCTCGCCAGGTGCCATGTGCAGCAGCACGATTGCAACGAACAGCAGCGCAAGCAACCACGCTGCGCATAGCACGAACGTGCCCGCTGCCCTGCGCTTCACGGCCTCGTCCGTCGTGCTTTCAATCACACGCATGCTCCTGTTGCATTCGCAGAGCGCTCCGCTAAGCCCCTGGCTGGTCTACCGTATAGAACTGCGCCATGCTGCGGAAGCGTTCGTAGCGCGTGTCGAGCAGTTGCTGCACAGGCATCTGCCGCACACTCGCAAGCTCCCGTATCAAGGCGCTCTGAATCATCTCCAGCGCTGCAGCAGGGTCGGCCTGCGTGCCACCGGCTGGCTCGGGGATCACGCCATCCACACACCCCAGCCGCAGCACATCGGGCGCGGTGTACTTCAACGCCTCTGCCGCCTGCTGGCGCTTGCTTGAATCCTTCCACATGATGCTTGCGCAACCCTCCGGGGAGATGACGGAGTAGATCGCATTCTCCAGCATCAGCACGCGGTCCGCGACCGCCAGGGCAAGCGCACCACCGCTGCCGCCTTCGCCTGTGATCACCGCGATCGTGGGCACACGCAGCATCGACATCTCGATCAGGTTGCGTGCAATGGCCTCCCCCTGGCCCCGCTCCTCAGCGCCAAGTCCTGGGTATGCCCCCGCCAGGTCCAGCATCGTCACTACGGGCCGGCGAAATTTCTCAGCCAGCTTCATGCAGCGCAACGCTTTACGATAGCCCTCCGGTTCGGGTGAGCCGAAGCGAAACTTCATCCGGTCTTTTGTCGTCCGGCCTTTGCGATTGCAGATCACCATGACGGGCTCGTCCTGGAAGCACGCCATCGCGCAGTACATGGCCGCATCATCCCCGTACCCGCGATCGCCATGGAGCTCCTGATGCCCGGTAAACAGCGCGTCCAAAATATCCATAGGGTGCAGCCGTTGCGCGTTCCTCGCCACGTCGGTCTTGCGCCACGCCTCCGGCACCTCCGGCGCTGCGGGCTTCACTGCTTCCATCTCTGCCATAACCTGTTCGCCATTATACGGAGGAACAGCCCGCCTTCGTTCAGCTGCCCATGTCGGCTGCGGTACAGCTTGTTCCGGCGCCGCGTCCGCCACTTTACGCCGCTGCATTCTGCGCCACGTTCCCCATGATCTTGCTGATGCCTTCTTCAGTGTCCCGAGCGTCGTATATGCAGGGACGTCTGTCAGTCCCGCAGGAGTCTTATATGAAGCGCAACCAGCTCACCGCCACCGTCGTTGCCGTGGCTATGTTTGTCGGCACATCTTCGCTGCATGCCCAGCACATCCGCACAGACTACGACCGCACCGTCGATTTCACGCACTACCACACGTTCTCCATCTATCGGGTTCACTCCTTCGACCAAATAGAACAGAATCGCCTGATGGCGGACATCGCCTCCTCGTTGCAACGCCACGGCCTGCAACAGGTGCCCTCTGGTGGTGATCTCGCCGTGACCGCGATTGGCAACGTTCACAACCAGCAGGAGTACACCGAGTTCTATAACGGCTTCGGTCCCGGCTGGGGCTACGGCCGCTTTGGCGGCTGGTATGGATGGGGTGGCGGCTACGGGTATGGTGGCCCGGCGATCACGTCCTACACCATTCCGGTCGGGACGCTTGCGATTGATCTGTACGATTCGTCGACGCACACACTGGTCTTCCGCGGCAGCTCTACGCAGAAGATCTCAAGCCATTCCGACACCAATGTTCGTCGCGACGCAGAAGCTATCGACGGCATCTTCCACAAACTTCCGAAGCACATCGGCTAGTTGGCTTCTGAGCGGCCAAGAGCACAAGAGGCTCCCACAAGGGAGCCTCTTGTTACATCTCGCCGCCATGATCGGCTAGGTGATCACCTTCACCCCGCCACTCCCCACCAGCTCCTCCACCCGGTCAATGAACAAGCGATCCGCGCACACATGGAAGCCGGTCGGCTCCAGGACAGCACAGAACTCCCCCGGTTCTTCCAGATCCAGCAGCAGCTTTCCCGGTCCGGGCATTTCTGTGAACACGCCTAAAAGCTTCTCCAGCAACAACACATCGGGATGGTGCAGCGGCACCTTAATGCGCAGCGCCTCCGGCAATTTGATCTGCACATCCTCCAGAGCCGTTATGCTGGTCACGCTCAGCTTCGGCGCACTGTCTTCCTCGCCCCGCAGCGAGCCTCGCACCAGCACCGGCACGTCAATCTTCAGCTTCTCCTGCAGACTGGCATAGTCTTTCGGAAATGCAATCAGATCGATCTTGCCGACGGTATCTTCCAGGCAGGCCGACGCATACATTTCTCCGCTTCGCTTACTCTTTGCAACTTTGAGTCCGGTGATCACGCCGGCCACCTGGATTTCGTTCGTGTTCTCCCGCTGACCCCGCGTAAAGACCGCTGGTTCCGGCTTCATCTCGCACGCGGTCGCGGTGTCCACGACCTTCAGATTTCGTAACTTCTCGCGGTACTTTTCCATCGGGTGCCCACTTACAAAAAAGCCGAGCACCTCCTTCTCGTTCTGTAGCCGGGTGTGCTCATCCCAGTCAGGTACCTTTGGCAGGTCATCCTCTTGCTTTGCGGTTGTTGCCGACGTGCCCGCGTCAAACAAGCCGAACAACCCACTTTGGCCCGTCGCCGCATCCTTTTGGCTCTTCTGCGCCCGTTCCATGGCACCGTCTAACGCGGCGAACACCCGCGCACGTGGTCCGAACGAATCCATTGCGCCTGCCTTGACCAACGACTCCAGCACACGCTTGTTCAGCAACCGTAACTCCACTGTCTCGCAAAACTCCCAGAGCGAAGCGAATCCCGGCTTGCCGTCTGCCTGCAACTTTCTCCGCGCACTTGCAATCGTCTCGATTGCATTACCGCCCACGTTTTTGATCGCTGCCAGACCAAACCGAATCGAATCGCCAGCTGGTGTGAAGTTCGCGTCGCTCACCTGCACATCCGGCGGCAGCACGGTAATGCCAATTTCACGACATTCCCCGATGTACTTCACCACGTTCTCTGGCTTGCTGGTTTCGCTCGTCAACAGCGCCGCCATAAACTCAACCGGGTAGTGGGTCTTTAACCAGGCCGTGTGGTATGCCAGCAGAGCATACGCCGCGGAGTGCGACTTATTAAATCCATACCCGGCAAACTGCAAAATGAGATCGAATAACTGTCCTGCCTTGTCTTTCGGATGCTTGCGCTCCGCAGCCCCCTGCATAAACAGGTCGCGCTGCTTTGCCATCGCCTCCGGATCCTTCTTTCCCATGGCGCGGCGAAGAAGGTCAGCACCACCAAGCGAGTACCCCGCGATAGCAGACGAAATCTGCATCACCTGCTCCTGGTACACGATTACGCCCAGCGTCTCTTTGAGCAGGCCTTCAAGCTCTGGCAGCAGATACTCCACCGCGCGCCGTCCCCACTTGCGCTCGATGAAGTCGTCGATCATGCCACCCTGGATCGGACCCGGACGGTACAGGGCGTTCAGCGCTGTAAGGTCTTCCACTGTGGTCGGCTTATAGCGCCGAAGTACATCCCGCATGCCGCCCGACTCAAACTGGAACACACCACTTGTCAACGCCTTGTGGAACACCTTCTCGTACGTGGCAGCGTCGTCCAGAGCAATGGTCGCCATGTCCACCGTATCGCCGCGATTACTCTTGATCAGCTTGAGGCAATCGTCGATAACAGTAAGTGTCGTCAGCCCTAGAAAGTCCATCTTGAGCAGGCCCATCTTCTCAACGGCCTTCATGTCATACGCGGTGACGACTTCCTCGTTCTTTGTCCGCGTCACAGGCACTAACTCAGTCAACGGCTGCGGCGCAATCACCACACCCGCAGCATGCACACCCGCTCCGCGTACCAGCCCCTCCAGTCGCATTGCCGCGTCGATCAGCTCCTTGATCTGCGGATCGGTTTCGTATGCCTGCTCCAGCGGCGGCGAATCCTTTAGCGCCTGCTCCAGCGTGATGCCGATCGTCGCGGGCACCATCTTCGCTATGCGGTCTACCTCGCCATACGGAATCTCAAGCGCACGTCCAACGTCTTTGATCGCGGCCTTTGCAGCCATCGTGTTGAAGGTAATAATCTGCGCGACCCGGTCCCGGCCGTACTTCCGGTTCACATACTCAATAACTTCGCCGCGGCGGTTCATGCAGAAATCGATATCGATATCCGGCATACTCACCCGCTCCGGATTTAGAAACCGCTCAAACAGTAACTCGTTCTGCAGCGGATCGATATCTGTGATCTCCATCACGTAGGCGACCAATGACCCGGCAGCCGACCCACGCCCAGGCCCCACTGGAATATTCTGGTCCTTGGCATACCGGATAAAGTCCCACACGATCATGAAGTATCCCGGGAACTTCATGGCTTTTATGCACTCTAACTCCCGGGTAAGTCGAGCCTCGTACTCCGCGTGTGTTGCCTTCAACAACCCGCGGTTCTCCAGGTGCGCAATCGCCGTCTCGAACCGCTTCCGCATCCCCTCGCGGCACACCTGCTCAAAGTACGTGTCCAGGGTTTGCCCTGCAGGCACCTCGAAGTCCGGGAACGGGTTGTCCACCTTCTTCAGCTTCACATTGCAGCGGTCCACAAACTGCATGGTCCGGCTGCAGACCTCCTCGTGCCCCGCAAACGTCCGGTTCATCTCCTCGGCCGTCTTGATGTAGAACTCCTGCGTGTCGAACTTGAAGCGGTTCGGATCGTTCATCGATCCGGCCGTCTGTACACACAGCAAAATTTCATGCGCCCGGCTATCATCCGCGCCCACATAGTGCGAGTCGTTGGTCGCAATCAGTGGTATGTCCAGCTCCTTCTCCATCCGGAAGAGTGCCTCGCACACACCTTTATCCGGTTCCAGCCCGTGGTCCTGGATCTCGAGGAAGAAGTTCCCCTTCCCGAACATCTCGTGGAACACGCCGGCAGTCTTCTTCGCCTCTTCGTACTTCCCCTTCATGAGGTGCTGGTTCAGCTCGCCCGCCAGGCACCCGCTAAACCCAATCAAACCCTCCGTGTGCTTCGCCAGAAATGCCTTGCTCACGCGCGGCTTGCGGTAAAAGCCGTGGAGCGACGCCTCGCTTGTCAGCCGAACCAGGTTCCTGTAGCCGATCTCGTTTTCCGCCAGGACCAGAAAGTGGTTGTACCCCCCACTCATCTCCCGGTGATCATCCGTCTGCGAGAGGTACAGCTCGCATCCCAGAATCGGCTTGATTCCCTTCTTCTCCATCGCGTCCGCAAAGTGCACCGCACCGAACATGTTGCCGTGATCGGTCATCGCGGCAGCCGTCTGCCCAATCTTCTTTACATGCGCGGCCAGCTTGTCCACGTCGCAAGCCCCGTCGAGAAGGCTGTAATCGGTATGCAGGTGCAGATGCGTGAACTCAGCGGCCATCCTTTGATTCTAGGCGTCCACACCTGTGCTACACCGCTGCCCCACGCCCCTCCATGTGGGAAACACGTCACATCAGCGCTCGTGGGGAGCGAGCAAGGCGAACCAGTCACGACCTGCCAAGTCGGTTTCGCCTGCATGACCGAGACGCAGCAGACCGTCGCCAGGGTGCTCCATTATCGCCCAGTCTGGTCCGCCAACCCGTTGCGTGCCGTGGACTTGGGCATCCCTCTTGCCTCCTACTTCGTCCTAACCGATACCGAGGGAATCTTTGTATGAGTACTTCAAAGTGCGATGTCGATGGGTTGGGCGTAGAAGAGTTGGAGGCAGGTTCAGCGGGTGCCGCCGAAGGGGAACTCTCCCGCCGCCGTTTTCTTCAGTCTGCGACGGTTGTTGGTGCCGCTCTGTCCACCGGCCTGGGCAATGTTGCGGATGCTGAGACAACAGCGCAGATTCGGGGTGCGCAGGCAGTCACCCAGCCGCTCACCCTTAGCATCAATCACAAAACCTACAATCTGGTCCTGGACACGCGCACCTCTCTCCTCGACACGTTGCGTGAGCACCTCGGGCTCACCGGCTCCAAAAAAGGCTGCGATCATGGCCAGTGTGGTGCCTGCACCGTGCTCGTCAACGGCAAGCGCGTAAACAGTTGTCTGCTGCTGGCAGCCGCCGCTGCGGGGGACGAGGTGACGACGATTGAGGGTCTCGCATCCGCAGACCAGTTGTCCGACGTGCAGCAGCAGTTCCTGACACACGACGCTTTTCAGTGTGGCTACTGCACTCCAGGCCAGATCTGCAGTGCCACAGCGCTTATGGATGAGTTCCGTCATGGCGAGGCATCCGTGGTGTCGTTCGAAGACGGAACGCAGAATGCACCTAAGATCACCGACCACGAAATCCGTGAACGCATGAGCGGCAATATCTGCCGCTGCGGAGCCTATCCCAACATCGTTCAGGCTGTACGCTCTGCTGCCAAGCAACAAGGACAACTCGCATGAATCCCTTCGCCTACGAACGCGCTCAGCAACCTGAAGCCGCTATTCACGTCATCTCGAGCAATCCGCACGCAAAGCTGCTCGGCGGCGGCACCAACCTCATTGACCTGATGAAGGATGATGTCGAGCACCCCTCAACCCTGGTGGATATCACTCGTCTGCAGATGCTCGCGACCGTGACACCCGTCGACGGAGGTCTGCTCGCCGGTGCATTGGTCCGGAACAGCGACCTCGCCAACACGGTCGAGATCCGAACAAAGTACCCCCTGCTGAGCCAGGCCCTGCTCAGTGGCGCTTCCGCTCAACTGCGAAACCTCGCTACGACCGGTGGCAATCTGCTGCAGCGCACGCGCTGCTACTACTTCATGGACCCCTCGTATACCGCCTGCAACAAGCGCGCACCTGGGTCTGGATGTTCAGCGATCAACGGGTTCAACCGTATTCACGCGATCCTGGGCCAGACAGATGATGGCCCAACCAGCTCGCACACCTGCATCGCCACGAATCCTTCGGACATGAACGTTGCGATGGCGGCGCTTCAAGCGGTAATCGAGATCAGCGGCCCGAAGGGCAAGCGCAGCATGCCTGTCCGGGAATTTCATCGGCTCGTAGGCACCACCCCACAGTTGGATAGCAATCTAAAGCCGGACGAACTCATCACCGGCGCGATGCTCCCGGCTGCTGCCGCGGTATTCGCACCGCATAGCTACTATCTGAAGGCACGCGACCGCCAGAGCTACGCATTCGCAAACGTGTCCGTTGCAGCCGGCCTTGAACTGGATGGTTCCACGATCAAGTCTGTGGCGTTCGCGATGGGTGGGGTGGCACACAAGCCCTGGACCAGCGAAGAAGCGGATCACAGCATGATCGGCAAACCCGCCACAGCGGAGACCTTCAAGCAGGCCGCAGAGCTGGCGACACGCGGTGCCAAAGGTTACGAAAACAACACCTTCAAAATAGAACTCGCTAAGAACTGCATCGTGCGCGCCTTCGTACTTGCCGCGCAGGGCACAGGTACCGCTTCGGCCTGAGCTCTTCCCTCTGGTCACGTCGGCCGAACCTTTCGGCTGACGCAGGCGACCCTTACCGAACCAGCCCGGGGGCGACTAGCTCCCGGCATTGACACCAGATACAAGGCTTTGGAGATACCCCATGCTGCAGCAGGACAAACCCACCGGCAACGGAGAACAGCTTCCCTACCGTTACGACGGCCACCTCAAGGTGACGGGGAAAGCGACCTACGCCGCAGAATTTCCCACCGACGGTGTGCTCTTCGGCTGGCTCATCACCTCCTCCGTCCCTTCCGGTGAGATCGCCGGTATGGATACAGCGGCCGCCGAACGCGCCTCCGGTGTGGTCAAGATTTTGACCCCGTTTAACGCTCCCATGCTGCCCGGCAGTGCACCCAAACCCGGGACCACACGTAGCGTCTCGTTGCTGCAGGACCGCCATGTGTACTACAACAACGAGCCCATCGGCATTGCCATAGGCAAGACCCTGGACGAGGCACGGTATGCAGCTTCGCTCGTCCGCGTGAAGTACAACACGACAGCAGCCAAGCTGCACTATGACGAACGTCTGGCAGAGGGTCGCAAGCCCAAGCGTCAGGGACACCCGGCGGAGCAGGACCACGGGCAGGCGGCTGCAGCCTGGGCAAAAGCCACTACCGTTATCGATCAGGTGTATACAACTCCCCTCCACACACACAATCCTATGGAGCCCCACGCCACGATCGCTCGATGGGATGGCGAGAAACTCACCGTGTGGGACGCAACGCAGTACGTCAGCGGAGTAAAGCAGACGCTGGCAAAGAACTTCTCGCTGCCGATGGAAAACGTCCGCGTCATTGACCCGTATGTCGGCGGAGGCTTTGGCTGCAAAGGCACCGCGTGGTCTCACGTGATGCTGGCGGCGATGGCCGCGAAGGTGTGCGGCGCGCCGGTCAAGATTGTGCTCGACCGGACCCAGATGTTTGGACCCGTCGGCGGTCGCCCGGCAACCACACAGCACATCAAGCTGGGCACCGACAGCACTGGCAAACTGGTCGCCATGCAGCACGACGTCATCGAGCCAGCATCCCTCATGCAAGACTTCAACGAGTCCTCGCCAGAGGTCACCACCATGCTGTACCAGTGCGACCAAATCGCAATCGGTACCAAGATGGTCGACATGAACATCGGCGTCCAGACGTACATGCGTGCGCCCGGCGAGTCTACGGGAACAACCGCCCTGGAGACCGCGATGGACGAGCTGGCAATCAAGCTCAACATGGATCCGCTCGAACTCCGCCTCAAGAATTATGCGGAGAAGGATCCAGGCGAGCAGAAGGACTTCACCAGTAAGCACCTGCGGGAGGCCTACGCCGACGCTGCGGAGCGCTTTGGCTGGTCCAAGCGCACAGCAGCCGGCAAGGTCGCGGAGGGTAACATGCTGATCGGCTATGGCATGGCTACGGCCAGCTACCCTGCGAATCGCAGCTCCGCCAATGCCGCCATCACGTTGCTTCCTGGCGGGCGCATTCTGATCGCCTCAGGCACGCAGGATCTTGGCACCGGCATGTACACCATGATGGCCCAGACCGTGATGCAGGAGACCGGTGTTCCTTGGCAGCAGGTGGATGCAAAACTTGGCGACAGTTCCCTGCCCATGGCGCCGGTCAGCGGTGGCTCCCAGAGCACAGCGTCGGTCATGCCCGCAGTGAAGGCTGCCTGCCAGCAACTGCAGCTCAAGCTCGCAACGCTTGCCGTCGCAGACGCAACGTCGGTCTTCCATGGTGCGGATACGGCTGACCTTCAACTCAAGGGTGGTGTCCTGGTCTCGCGATCGACCCCGTCCAAGTCCGAGCGCCTCTCCACATCCATCGCTCGGAATAACGGACAGCCCATTGAAGAAAAAGCTACGGCTGAACCAGAGCAGGAGGTTACGCGCGCGCTCTCCGCACACTCCTGGGGTGCGGTCTTCGCAGAGGTCGCAGTCGATCAGACCACCTGGCAGGTGCAGGTGCGCCGCGTTGTTGCAACCTACGACATCGGCACTTTGCTGAACGAGAAGACCGGCAAGAACCAGCTGGAGGGTGGCATCGTCTGGGGCATTGCGCTGGCACTCGAAGAAGACTCCCATCTCGACAACAATTACGGCCGCATCGTAAACAACAACCTGGCCGAATACCACGTGCCGGTGAACGCGGATGTGCAGACGATCGAAGTGAAGTGCCTGGGCATCCCTGATCTCAAGTTCAATCCGCAGGGCGCGCGCGGCATCGGCGAAATCGGCATCACTGGCATTGCCGGTGCGATCAACAACGCGATCTTCAACGCCACGGGCAAGCGTGTCCGCAGCTTCCCCATCACGCCCGACAAGTTGCAGGCGGCCTAAAAGGGCTGCACCATACCCGGTGCAGCCTGTTCCAGAGCAGGAAGGCGAACGTCGTGCGAAGATAGACCACACGCATGTCGTCGCCTGACCTACTCCCGCTGCTCAAAAGCACCTTCGGCTTTACCAGTTTCCGAGCCAACCAGCAGGCTGTCTGCGAAGCATCGGCGTCTGGTTCTGATGTTCTGCTTGTGATGCCCACAGGCGCAGGAAAGTCCCTCTGCTACCAGCTCCCGGCACTTGCCCGCGGCGGCACTGCCCTCGTGATCTCCCCACTCATTGCCCTCATGGATGACCAGGCGCAGAAACTCACCGCTCTGGGCCTTCGTGTCGGCCGCATTCACTCCGGCCTCGACCGCGATCAGTCTCGCCAGGTCTGCCGCGACTTCCTTGACGGCCAACTGCAATTTCTCTTCATCGCTCCCGAGCGACTGAAGGTCCCCGGCTTTGTCGATATGCTGCGCAAGGGCAAGCTCGCCCTTATCGCAGTCGACGAGGCGCACTGTATCTCACAGTGGGGTCACGACTTCCGACCCGATTATCGCAACCTCGCGCGTCACATACAGACGCTGCGGCCCACACCAGTGATTGCCCTCACCGCAACCGCAACGCCCCAGGTCCAGAAGGATATCGTCGCCGAGCTGCAGCTGCGGCAGGCCAGGCTTTTCATTCATGGCTTCCGGCGTACCAACCTCGCCGTGGAGGTGGTGGAAGTCTCAAAACCTCGCCGCAAGGACATGGCCCTCAAGCTCCTGTCAGACAGCAGCGCTCGCCCCGCAATCGTCTACGCGCCGTCCCGCAAAGACGCGGAAGAGCTCGCAGCTCAACTCAACCAACACTTCCCCACCTCTGCGTACCATGCCGGGCTTCCGCCGGCGACCCGCGAGTCAGTTCAGCACAAGTTCCTCACCGGCAAGCTCCAGGCCGTCGTTGCCACCGTCGCGTTCGGCATGGGCATCGACAAGGCAGACGTACGCACGGTTGTTCATGCGGCGATGCCGTCCAGTGTTGAAAGCTATTACCAGGAAATTGGCCGCGCCGGTCGCGACGGCCTGCCGTCTCGGGCAGTCCTGCTCTACAGCTACCAGGACCGCCGGATGCATGACTTCTTTCTGGAGCGTGACTACCCACCCGCGGACACCCTCAGCCGTATCGCCGCAAAGCTCAGCGACAGCCCGATTCACGCTGACGACCTCCGCATCGCGCTCAAGCTGGATATGGAGACCTTCGCACCGGCACTCGACAAGCTCCTCGCGCAGGGAGCGGCCGAGATCGACATGGCCGGCAACGTCAGCGCCCTTGGCAGCGCGCGTCATAACTGGCGATCCGGCTACGAAGCCCAGGTCAACCTCCGCCGTTCGCAGATCGACGCGATGATGCGCTTCGCCTCCGGCGCGGAATGCCGCATGGCCGCCCTCATCCATCACTTTGGCGACCGGTCGAACGACACAGCCATCTGTGGCCTCTGCGATTTCTGCGCTCCCGCAGGTGCCGTCGCCCAGCCCTTCCGTGAGCCCACCTCGCAGGAGGAGCGTGAGATGCGGCGCGTCCTTCGCGAACTCGCCAACACTCCGTCGCGCTCTACCGGCAAGCTCTACACGGAGCTCTATCCCAAAAACCAGATTGACCGCAAAGAGCTCGACGGCCTACTCGACGCACTCTCCCGCGCCGGTTACATCACTATCGAATCCGCAACATTCACCAGCAAAGAGGACAGTCGCGAGATTGCCTACCGCAAGGCCAGCATCACCGCGGAGGGACGCGAAGTCGAAGAAGGTGCGCCGCTTCTGCACGTGCAACTGCGCGACATCGAACAGGCCAACAGCGGTCGCCCCACCCGCGATCGCTCCGCTGAGAAGTCGAAAGGCTCCGCGAAGAAGCAGGCAGAAGAGGACATGCGGCCCCTCTCGGCTCACCAGAAGCAAATGGAAGCCGCCCTCAAAGCGTGGCGCAAGCAGATTGCCACGGACCTGAAGCAACCGGCTTTCTGCGTCTTTTCGGACCGCGTCCTCCGCGCCATCGTCCTCGACGAACCCACCACGAACGCCGACCTCCTCGCCATCTCCGGCCTGGGCAAAGCAAAGCTTGAAAAGTGGGGAGACGCGATCCTTGCCACCCTGAATGACGCCTCTGGCCAACAGCACAGTTCGGAGCCGCCGAAAGGGAGAGAACGTGGGACTTCAATCCCACCAGCTCAGCTTGCCGAAAGCGGAGCTTTCACGCCGGAGTCAGCCAGCTCTCGCAACGCGGCCTCCCGCGCACGTGAAACCTTCACGCCCTCACCACTGGTCACTCAGACGGCATTCGCCCCAAAGGCCGCCATAGCAGCGCCACCGCAAACCCTCGAACACGCACTCAAGGTCTGGCGCATGCGCGAAGCCGCCAGGCTCAAGGTCGCTCCCTTCGTTCTCCTTCTGGACGCCACCATCCGCAACATCGTGGAAGCCGCCCCCACCACCCCGGCAGCCCTGGGCAAGGTGCGCGGCATGACCACTGAAGTCAATGCTGAATTTGGTCCGGCCATCTGTGCCGTCATCGCCCAGCATGTGCAGCCTGCCGCAACGGAACCGCTAGTCTTGCAGTAGGCGCCAAACTCCTGGAGAACTGCGGCCAATCCGCGATAGACTGTTGATCTCGAGTGAGTTATTCCTCCGCGCGCCCAACCCGCGCCCCACGCACAACAAGGGAGATGCACAGCATGGCAGACACCAACCCCACCTCGGGCCTTCGCCTTAAAACCGGCCTCGCTGAAATGCTCAAGGGCGGCGTCATTATGGACGTCATGAGCGTCGAGCAGGCACGCATCGCAGAAGAAGCCGGTGCCGTCGCCGTTATGGCGCTCGAGCGCGTTCCCGCCATGATCCGTGCCACAGGCGGCGTCGCACGCATGTGCAATCCCAAGCTCATCAAGGACATCATGGCTGTGTCCACCATCCCGGTAATGGCCAAGGCGCGCATCGGCCACTTCGCTGAAGCACAGGTGCTTGAATCGCTCGGCGTCGACTTCATTGACGAGTCCGAAGTCCTGACACCGGCCGATGAGAAGTACCACATCGACAAGCACACGTTCACCACGCCGTTTGTCTGCGGAGCCAAGAACCTGGGTGAAGCCCTCCGCCGCATTGCTGAAGGCGCAGCCATGATCCGCACCAAGGGTGAGCCCGGCACAGGCGACGTCGTTCACGCCGTGCAGCACATGCGCACCATTACGTCCGAGATCAAGGCCCTCACCGTGCTTGGTGAAGAGGAACTCTACACGGCCGCCAAGAACCTCCAGGCCCCCTACGAACTCGTACGCATGGTCGCCAAGGCAGGCAAGCTCCCCGTACCCAACTTCTCCGCGGGCGGCATCGCCACACCGGCAGACGCGGCTCTCATGATGCAGCTCGGTGCAGAGACAGTGTTTGTTGGCTCCGGCATCTTTATGAAGGATGGCGCCCAGCCCTTGGACGTCGATGTGTGGACCAAGATGGACGCCGACATCGGCCTCTGCACCACCGGAGACATCGGCGAGCACCGCAATCCGGAAGAACGTGCCGAAGGCGTCTCCCGTGCTCGCGCCATCGTGCTCGCCACACTCCACTTCAACGATCCCAAAATCGTTGCGGAAGCCTCAGAAGGTATGCTCGGCAGCATGAAGGGCCTCGCCGCCGCGGCGATCGAAGAGTCGCAGCGCATGCAAACACGCGGCTGGTAAGCCACGGCAATTCGGCACAGCAAAGGCCGCGAGCAGTCGCGGCCTTTTCCTTTGTGTAAAGTCTCTGCCGCCCACGCTTTTCGAACGCGTCCCACACCACGACACGTAAGATTGTTGTATGGCTATTACGGCACCCCTGTCAGGCTCTACGCCCCTCATCGGCGTCCTTGCCTTGCAGGGGGCGTTCGAGGCACACGCGGAGCGCCTTCGCGATCTCGGTGCCCGCACCCTCCTGGTGCGCAAGCCGGAACAACTTGGCTTGGTCGACGCCCTTGTCATCCCCGGCGGCGAATCCACAACGTTCCTGAAACACCTTGAGCGCGGCGGCTTTTTCGAGCTCCTCAAAGAGTTTGTCCAGCACAAACCCACCTTCGGCACCTGCGCTGGGGCCATCCTCCTCGCTACCCACGTCCACAACCCGGATCAACACTCCCTCGCCGTTCTGGACATCACCATTGAGCGCAACTTCTACGGCCGTCAGAACGACTCTCGCATCCTCGAGACGCCGACTACGCTCCCCGGTGGCCCACTCGAAACCGTCTACATCCGCGCACCCCGCATCTCCAGCACCGGTTCCGCGGTGAACGTACTCGCAACCCGCGACAACGACCCCACTCTCGTTCAGCAGGGCCATCTTCTCGCCGCGACCTTCCATCCCGAACTCTCTCCAGACACCCGCGTCCACCGACTCTTCCTTAGCATGGTGCACGATGCTCACAACGCCTGACGCGCCGCACGGTGCCTGGTGGTTGCCACCGAACGCCTCCCTCCACGGTGCGGCCGACCGTCAACTCCTGCTCAACCTCTGGATCTTTTTCGGTCTCCTCGTCCTTGCCCATCTCATTCTTCTCACCGGCTTGCTTCTAAAAACCAGGTCCGCTCCACGAAATCCCCAGCCTCTCGCTCACCGCCGCTGGCGTTTTGAGCTGCTCCCCCTCGTCGCCCTCTCTGTTCTCTTCTTTTCCGTCGCACTCTGGTCTGAGCGGCTTTGGGCATCGCAACGCTACACCGGTGCCGATCCTTCTGCCATGCAGATTGAGGCCGTGGGCATGCAGTTCGCCTGGTACTTTCGCTATCCCGGCACCGACGCCGCCTTTGGCAACACGCGGCCCGAGCTCATCAGTGCGGCCACAGGCAATCCGCTCGGGATCGATCCCGCGGACGAGCGCGGCCACGACGACTTCGTCCGCTCGCAACTGGTCCTGCCAGCCGGTCGCGAGGTTGACCTCCGCCTCCGAGCCCTCGACGTCATTCACGGCCTCTCCATTCCAGTCATGCGCGTAAAGCAAAACGCTATTCCCGGCCAGACATTTCACATCCATTTCACCCCTCTGGTGCCCGGCGAATACAGCCTGCTCTGCACGCAGGTCTGCGGCCTCGGCCATGCACGCATGCAGGCAGTCGTGCGCGTTCTCGCGCCTGCAGACTTCAGCGAGTGGCTTCATGCGCAGGAAGCTCGCCAGGCAGGCCAACCATGACACCGCCGAATGCGCCCTCCCAAAGCCCGGCTTGGGCGCCAGAACGTGCGCAACCAGGCGAACACTTCAACGGGAGCCGGCACCGCGCCTTCACATGGACCGACCACCACGCGCTGGCGCTCGGCTACCTTGCACTTTCGCTCGTTGCAGTCCTCATCGGTACCCTGCTTTCACTCGCCATGCGCATTCACCGCGTTTGGCCTGCCGGCAGCATCCTTGGGACCTCGGTTAGCCCGGAGCAGTACCTCGCGCTCGTCACCATGCACGGCACGCTGATGGTCTTCTTCGTCCTCACCGTGGCGCCGCAGTCTGGCTTCGCCAACCTGGTCCTTCCCGGTCAGCTTGGCAGCCGCGACATGGCCCTTCCCCTGGTGAACGCCACCGGCTTCTGGATCACGGCTCTTTCACTCGTCGTCATGCTCGCCGCCTTCTTTGTTCCTGCAGGTGCACCAATTGGCGGCTGGGCCGCCTACCCGCCGCTTTCGGTCATGCCCGCGGCAGGTCCGGGTCAGGGCCTCGGCATGGATCTCTGGCTCATCTCTCTAGCTATCTTCTGCATCGGCTCCACCCTGGGCGCAGTGAATACGGTCGTCACAATCGCGCGCTGCCGATGCCCGGGCCTCACCTACGGACGGCTCCCGCTTACCGTCTGGTCCTGGCTCACCGCAGCACTCCTCACCATCCTCGTCTTCTCCGTCCTCTTCGCCGCCATTGTCCTGCTGCTGTGTGACCGCCATCTCGGCACCGCCTTCTTTGTTCCGTCCACGCAATGGGTCAGTGGCATCGTTACCCACCGCTCCGGCGACGGCTCACCGCTGCTGTGGCTCCATCTCTTCTGGTTCTTTGGCCATCCGGAGGTCTACATCGCCGTCCTGCCCGGCATGGGGCTCGTGTCCATGCTGCTCGGCAACTTCACCCGCCGGCGCATCCCCGGATACCGCATGATGATTGCGACCACCCTGCTCATCGGCGGCCTTGGCATCCTCGTCTGGGGTCACCACATGTTTGTCGCCGGCCTCAATCCCTTCGCAGGCACGGCATTCGAACTCACCACCATGGCCATCGCCATCCCGTCCACGGCAAAGGTGCTCAACTGGCTCGTCATCCTGTGGCGTTCGAAGCCGCGGCTGGACACACCCATGCTGTGGGCCCTCGGCTTCGTCTCCGTCTTCGTCTGCGGCGGCGTCACGGGACCCATCCTCGCGCAGCCGGCGCTAGACGCTTACCTTCATAACACCTTTTTCGTCGTCGCCCACTTTCACCTCATTATGGCCATGGCGGCTATCTTCGGCATCTTTGCCGGCATCGCCTACTGGTTTCCACTCATTACTGGACGCGCCCTAAACGAGACTCTCGGCAAAGTGCATTTCTGGTGGACACTCTTTTTCGCCTACAGCACCTTTCTGCCCATGCATCTCACGGGTTTGGCCGGCGAACCACGTCACTATGCCCAGCTCGATGGGATCGCCGGGACCGCCGGTGCACTCGTGCGCTCCACCCTGCCGCTGGAACGTCACATCACCGCCAGTGCGCTCCTGCTCGGTCTCGGCCAGTTCCTGTGGATCGTCAATGTCGTGCACAGCTGGAATCGTGGCCGACTAGCTGCCGGCAATCCGTGGGACGCAACCACCATGGAGTGGGCACCCGACACTCCCGCCGGGCACACCCTAACCTGCGATCACGAGCCTTGCCACTATGACCTGTCTGCCGCGTCTCCGATTACCGCTGCCATCTCCCGACCCCAGTGGGCATTCCACTCGTCGTCGGAGTAGTATCGCGTTAGGTTCACCCCAATGCCAGCAATCCTCCACCCCGGCGAGGTTGAGCAACGCCCCAAGCATCGTTACGACGAGGGCGACACCGGTGGCGGGCGTCTGCCACCCGTTGATCCCAAGCACACCGGCGGCGGTGGCGATAACGACAACTGGAACAACCAACCCCAGGGCAGCCGCGGTCCCCGCGAACGACTCCTGCGCTACCGCCTGGGCGTGTTCTTCGCGCTCGGCGGCGACCTCATGTTTTTTATTGCCCTGGTCAGCGCCTTCTTCGTTTCAAAGCATTCCGGTCACTTCGACGCATCGGCCCGCTGGATCAACCCGTGGCTGCCTATCGAAATTCCCGCCATCCTCTGGCTGAACAGCGCCTTTCTGCTCTTCTCATCGCTCACGGTAGAGCTGGCGCGCCGCGCGATGTTCCACGACATCGACGTCCTTGAAGAGTGGCTCGGCCTGGGTCATCCCACGCGAAAGCGAGTCCTGCCGTGGCTCGGCGCATCCATCCTGCTTGGCGGCCTCTTCGTGTGGGGACAGCTCCTTGCCTGGTCGCAGCTCAAGATGCAGCGCGCCTCGTTCGCCGACAATCCCTCCACCCACTTCTTCTATCTCATCACCGGCGTGCACGGCGTTCACCTGGTGCTCGGCATCGTGTTTCTGATTGCTGCTTTTATTGGCATGCGGACGATTCGCTCGGTCGAGTCCCGACAGATCCTTGTTGACTGCTCCGCCTGGTACTGGCACAGCATGGGCGTCTTCTGGGTCTTTCTTTTTGCCCTGCTTGTCTACGGGCAGTAGGGTGCGCAACCTGCCGGGAGCTCGACAGAGAACGCCGTGCTGTGAGCAACGCAAGAACCCACTGCATGGGCTCAGTGTGCGTTCAGCCATTCTTGCGGTAGCTCTCGCGCTGTGTGGACCAGCTGGTATGGGGCACGTCGCGCAGGCACAGGGATGTAGCCAGTGCCGGGATAACGTTTCCCAGACAAACCCTGTCGTTCAAAAGAGTTACCGGGATGCCATCCTGCTCATGATCGCGGGCGCAGTCGGCGTCTGCTCCGCAACAGTAGTCGTGCTTCGCAGACTCCGCTGACTTGTTGCCGCGTACCGCTCAATGCGGCTGCCTCTTGCCCCGGCCCATTCGCATGCAGCGTGGACTACACGCCCGCCTAGCGTCGCCCGGTCGCCTTCTTCACGGCCTTTTTTACCGGCTTGGATGGTGCTTTCACGGCTACTTTCTTTCCCGGGCTTGAAGCCGCCTTTGCTCCACTGCCCTTCACCGGTGCAGCCTTTTTTGAGTCGGTTGGCTTCGCCACTGCCTTCTTCGCGACCTGCTTGGCTGCAGCTTTGACGGCCGTCTTTCCCTTCACAGCAGCGGTCTTTGCCGTCGGCTTTCCCGAGTCCTTGGCTGCTGCCGTATTTCTCTTGGCCGGCTTTGCCGCTGTCACTTTCATCGCCGCATTCTTTGACGCCGCACCGCGTGTGGGTGGGGGCATCTTTTTCGCTGGCTTCGAAACCGCCTTGGCCGCAAGCTTCACGGCAGCCTTTGCAGGTGCTGCCTCAGGCTTGGCTTTTGCGCCTGCCGCCGGGCTCTGCACCTTATTCGGCGGTACATCGGAAGCTTTCACTTTGGCCGCTGCGGACTTTACTTCTGCAGCCGGAGGAGCGATTAACACCTTCGCAGACTTGGACTGGGCAATCTCCTTGGTCGCGACCGGATGCGGCAGTAGCGCTTCGGCTTCGGCAGCAGCCGCCGGCGTCGCCGTAAGCTTCTTGGCGGCCGCAGATCCCGTCTCCACTAGCACGGCACCTACTACGGCTGCGGCCTTTGCCGAAGTCTTCGCCGACGTTCTCTTTTCCATTGGTGCCGGTGCGCCGGCCTCGGGCTCTGTCTCGCCAGGTGCGAGCGGTGCCACATTCCCCGCAAGCGGCTCATGGGTCGTCGGCACGTCCCCACGGTCGGGTCCGGTCAGCGTTCCCGGTTCCATCAGCCCCTGCGCCACTCCGACCGCCTCTTCTTCTGCGGCGATCGTCGCGGCAAGCTTCTTGGCCTTGGCGCGGCTTGGACGTGCTTCCTTCTTGACTCGCGCACGCCGCAGGTTCAGCGGCGGCGGTGGTGCCGGCGGCGAGAACGGCTCCAGGTACGCTTTCATTTCCTCCGGCGTGCCCAGCTTGCCGTCCATCAGCTCGAAGAAGACCTTGTCCAGCAGCTCGTGGTAGACCGGCATGTCCGGAACAATGCGCATTTCCTGCATCAACTGGTAGGGCAGTCTCTGGCGCGCTGTCGGTGACTCCGTCAGGAACGTCTTCAGACGATTCTGCACGGTCGCATTTTTCGCCGAATAGAACATCGAAAGCACCAGGCCGGGTTCAGCTTCGTACAGCATCCGCCATGCACTCGACGGCGTGGCCGCTTCTTTGGCGCTGAACCGCGCCTGCAACTCGCGCGTCCGCTCCTCCAGCCCGTCAATCTCGTGCGCAAACCCCTCACGTGCAAACGAACTCTTGAGTGCGGCGGCGTTCCCCGCGGGCAGCTTGGCCGTTAGCAGAGGAAAAATCAGTGCAGCACTATCCGCAACGATTCCCTGCGTCTGCAGTTGGCCCTGCTTCTCTCGAACTTCAGCCAGCGCCGCGTCGTTGGCTTTCCCAAGCTGCAACTCCGGCGCCAACTGCTTCAACCAACCTTCTGCATCCAGCGCGCGCATAATCCGCTGCGGGTCTTCCTCGTGGAAGATCTCCTCTAGCTCATATCCACGAGCGAACTTCGACAACACGTCGAGATCCACGCTCTCCTTGCTGTTCTCATACCGTTGCTGGGTCCGCTCCTCCATCTGCCAGCCCAGGCGCGACGACAGGCGGACGGCGCGCATCAGGCGAGCCGGATCCTCGATAAAACCGTAGTTGCTCACCAGCCGTAATTCCCGGTTTTCAATGTCGGCGACACCGTTAAGTGGATCCATAAGAAGACCATACGAGCCTTCGTTCAAGCTCAGCGCCATGGCATTGGCCGTAAAGTCCCGACGGCGAAGGTCTTCGCTGATGCTGGTCAGCTCGTACTGGGGCTTTCCGACCTTTGCATAGCTCACGCTGACAGCGGCCCCAACCTCGACGCGCGTGCCCCCTGGAAACAGAAAGAAGAGGGATTGCGACGGCGCGAACTCGCCGGTGAAGATGGCGCCAGCAGCTTCCAAATCTTGGCGAAGTCCGGTCGTTTCGCCCTGCACCGTCACATCCAGGTCGCGGACGGCGGCCCCTCCGGTTAAATCACGAACGGCACCACCTGTCAGGAACAGGGTAAGATCGCGGGCACGGACAGCGTCGCGGACAAGGCTGAGAGCGCGTTGCTGCGCAGGCGAGAGACGATTTTCGAGCAGGTAGATATAATCAGCCATGACGTCGTGCAAGCTCTCCAGACCGGCTAGTGCCGGCGTACCAGATGCGCTAAGTCGCTGTAGGAGAACGAGTTATGACCTATTGCGAACGTAGCCGAACGTCTGAGTGTACCATGGGCGACCTACACCGGACCACCCTTTTTTCAGCACTGAGAGGGCGGCGAGGATCCCCGAGGCCCTGCCCGCGTTCAACCGCATTTTCGGGTAAAGCTGGTACCCCATGACCGGATCGCGCAAAAAGGTGATCGTGCGCCGCTTTTCGCCCGGTCTGCTGCGGGGCTATCTGCCGGCGGCCGGCTTTGTGGAACAACACAGCATTTCGTGCTCTCTTGAGCTGCTGGACCTTGCCGGGCGCGTTCAGAGCGTGGCTCTGGACGATGTGAAGAGTGTCAGCTTTGTGCGCGAGTTCAACCTGAACGACGAGGCAAATCCGGAAAGGCTGCCGCGACGCAGCTTCCTTGCACGTCCACGCACCGAGGGCTTGTGGATTCGCATGGTGCTGCGGGATGAGGATCAAATCGAAGGTCTGGCACCGCTGGATCTAACTCTGGCCGACGGGCTGACGGGTGATCGTGGTATCCAGTTCACGCCGCCGGACATTCGTGGAAATACCCTGCGCATGTATGTTCCACGCAGTGCGATGCTGTCCCTGCAGGTAGTCGCTGTTGTGACGACGCCAACCCGGCGAAAGCTTCTGGAAGCGTTGTCCCAGCCTCCTGTCGAAGACGCCCAGTTTTCGTTGGGTCTGCAAGAAGACGTGGCCGAGGCTGCGGAAGGACAAAGGACCCAATGAGTGCGTTGGCAGAGTGCAGCCTTGGCCAGCTGGCGGAGCTGCTAGGGGCGAAGTTGCAGGGCGAAGCCACACGGATGGTGCGTGGCGTCGCAGGCATTGAGCACGCCGGCAGAGACCAGGTCACCTTTGTTGCAAACCCCAAGTATGCTGCACTGGCGCGAACGACCGCTGCGGCCGCGGTGCTGGTCGAGCCTGACTTCCCCGCTCTCGAGGGTGTTGCGACGCTGCGTATCTCCAATCCCTACCTGGCCTTTTCACGGGCTGTGGCGCTCTTTTACGCCGCGCCATCCTATCCTGCCGGCGTGCATTCGACGGCAGTGATCGATCCGTCGGCAACAATTGGATCGGGTGCGCACATCGGTGCGTACGTCGTGGTCGGCCCCCGTGCAGTTATTGGCGACGACGCCGTGTTGCTGCCCCACGTGGTGGTGTACGAAGGGGTCGTCATCGGTCATCGCCTGCTGGCGCATGCCCATGCAGTCATCCGGGAGCATTGCCGCCTGGGCGACGACGTGGTTCTGGGCAACGGTGTCGTCATTGGCGGCGATGGCTTTGGATTTGCAAAGGAAGAAGGGCGCTGGTCGAAAATTGTCCAGAGTGGTGTGACGGTGCTGGGCGATGCCGTGGAGGTGCAGAGCAATGCCTGCATTGACCGCGCCAGCATTGGCGAAACCTTGATTGCCCGCGGAACAAAGATCGACAACCTGGTGCAGGTGGGTCACGGATCGAAGGTGGGCGAAGACACGCTGCTGTGCGCGCAGGTGGGTCTTGCCGGTTCAAGCATGATAGGCAACCGTGTAATCCTGGCCGGCCAGGTGGGTGTGGCCGGGCACTGTACGGTAGGCGACGACGCGGTAGCCACGGCGCAGTCCGGCGTTCCAAATAACGTCGAAGCGAAGTCCGTTGTGTCTGGCTATCCAGCGATGAACAACCGGCAATGGCTGCGTGCGGTGGCAGCGTTTGCGCGCCTGCCGGACCTGGTGCGCGAGGTGAGAGCGCTGCGCCGCGCTGCGGGAGAGACGGCGGAGTAGGAAGGCTGTGAGTCACGCGTCAAGGACACTGGGTGACACCTTGCAGGCGCGATGCATCACAATTGTCGATGAGCAACGACATGCAGAACGGCGCCGCAGGACCTGACGTCGTCGCGCGGGTCCTGCTGCTGGACGATGACCCAGCGAATTTGTTGCTGCGTGGCGCAATCCTTCGGCAGAACGGATACGAGTGCATGTCCGCATCCTCCATTGAGGAAGCGGACGAGATGCTTGACTCGGCGGATATCGCGGTTCTGGATTACCACTTGGGCGAGGGAAAGTTTGGTACGGAAGTCGCCGAGCGGCTTCGAGCGCGCCGGCCCGCCGTTCCCATCGTCATCCTGTCGGCCACGCTAGAGCACCGCTTTGGCGGCCCAGAGGACATGCACCTGCTGAAGGGGTACAGTTCTGTGGACGACCTGCTCTCTGCGCTTCGCAGCCTGAACGCCAAGCGTCGTGGTGTACCTGTGCTGGTGGATGCGCGGGAGTTTTACTACTCGCGGATTGCCATGGCCATAGGGGTGGACGTGCAGGTGCAGATTGTGGATGCAGACGCGAACTGGGTGTACGTGAACGAGTGCGCTGCCGAGTACCTGGCAAAGCCGAGGGAGTGGTTCGCCGGCCGCAATCTTTATGAGGACATGGGCACCACGGTACGCGACTGGCGCGACGTGATTGCGACCGTGGCGAGTACGAGAGAGACCTATATTGACCGCACCCGGCGGGGGATGCTGCTGCAGCCGCGTGCCGGGGAGCGGGATGCGACGTGGAGCGTGCTTGCTTTCCCCATCATGCTGCACGACGGCGGCAGCGGCGTTGTGCTGAGCGCACGCATTCTCTCCTGAGTATCGGCACGTGTGCAACGTGCGTGCGCAGTGTTGCTGCCTGAAGCCTCTCGAGCATGGAAACCCTTCCGTAAAACTGATGCGGCAGAGCGGTGCTGCTACTCTTTCTGGATGCATCGTTGTTGGGCGGTTTGCGGGAGTGTTGCAGTTGTGATGCTGAGTGGCTGCCACTCCAAATACGTGGAGACACTGGTGACGAACGCAAGCGGAACGATCGTTACCGTGGTGCAGGTGGAGTACCCGAGCGCAAGCTTTGGCGTGCAGACGCTAGCGCCGGGGCAGGTGTTTCGCTATCGCTTCAAGGTGTACGGATCAGGACCGGTCAAGCTGAGCTATTTTGATTTGAAGCAGCAGGAGCATCACAGCACCGGACCGACGCTGAGCGAGGGTGACGAGGGGGCGCTGACGATTACCGTGACGGCACCAGACCATGCTGATTTCAAAGCGAGCGTGCACCGGTAGTGGCGGGGTTCTTCCTCACCTTTGAAGGTCCGGACGGATCTGGCAAGACGACCCAGTTGCGGTTGCTGACGGAGTGGTTCCTGTCGAAGGGTGTGGAGCCTGTGCTGCTCCGACAGCCGGGAGGAACGGCGCTGGGCGAGCGGATTCGCTCGATTGTGCTGGACAGCCGCACGGATGAGACGCTTGGCACGCTGGACCCGATGGCGGAACTAGCCTTGATGTTTGCGGATCGTGCGCAGTCTATTGCGGAGGTGATTCTGCCGGCCCTGCAGAACGACCGTGTGGTGCTGTGCGACCGCTACACCGACAGCAGCGAGGCGTACCAAGGTGCCGGCCGCGGCCTGGGCAGCGCGCGGGTACTGACGCTGCATGCTGAGCTTTGCCGCGGCCTGCAGCCGGACCTGACGGTGCTGCTTCTACCGGACGTGGAAAAGGCGCTGCTGCGTGCGCGACACCGCAACGAGCGTACCGCCCAGCGTGGAGGCGACGATGAGAGTCGCTTTGAGCGTGCGGGGGACGACTTCTTCCGTCGCGTGCACGCGGGCTATGCGGCCATTGCACAACGCGAGCCGCAACGCGTGGTGACCATTGACGGGGATGGTGGCATTGAGGATGTTGCGAGCGCTATACGCGACCACGTGGCGGCACGCTGGAGTCCCGCAGGTGGAGGCGCTGGTACACGAGGCGCCGGCGCGCGAGATGCTGGTGCATACTGAAGATCTAACCCAGACATTTCTTCCAAGCAGGTGAATTGCATGAAGGTGCCACACGTTCTGCTGGCCGTAGCCGTTGCTGTCGCCGGGCCTTGCGGGTTGTCGTCCCCGCTGCTTGCACAGGCGGCAGCCTCGTCTGCGACGCCCACTCGTTCCAGCGCCGACGCATACTCGCAACTGCTCTCGCTGTTTGAACAGTGGCGAGCGTTCTCAACTGCAAAGAACACGGTGGTGCCGCTGTACACGCCGGCAGCGATTGCATCACGCACGGCAGCACTTACGGGATGGCAGGCACGCCTGCATGCGATCGACACCACGTCGTTGACCGTGCAGCAACTCACCGACTACCGGTTGGTGCAGGGAGAGATGAATGGCATGGACTTCGACCTGCGCGTGCTTCGACCGTGGGCACGCGACCCCGGGTTTTATGCCGTGGTGTGGGGTCAGCGTACGGACGTTCCGCTGCGCGAAGGCCCCTTGGCCACGGACGAGATTGCGCTGTACCGCTTCAGCTATCCTCTGTCTGCCTCAGACAGCCAGAAGTTGCTCGCAGAGCTGAAGATTGTGCCGGCGTTGCTGACGCAGGCGAAAAGTAACTTGCAAGGCAGCAATGCGCGGGACCTGTGGGTGTACGGAGCGCAAGGGCTGCGCGAGCAGGCGGCGGCGCTGGCCCAGTTGCAGGCGGGAACGTTGGTGGCAAGCACGGTGGGTCGCACGCAGACGGCAAGCCTGACGGGAGCTCCGACGGAACTGCGTGCGGCTGTTGAGGATGCGCGCAAGGCAACGGAATCGTTTGCCGGGTGGCTCGACGAGCAGGCAGCCAGCAAGACGGGGCCTTCCGGCGTGGGCAAGGAGAACTACACCTGGTACCAGCAGAACGTGCACATGGTGCCGTACACATGGGACGAGCAGGTTGTGTTGCTGCGCCGTGAGCTGGACCGGGCGCAGGCGTCGCTGCTGCTGGAGGAGCATCGCAACCGGAACCTGCCACCGCTGGAGCCGGCTGCGAACAAGGCGGCCTTCGACCAGCTTGTGCAGCAGCGTGTTGCCAAGTTTCTGGCGTTCCTGGTGGACCAGCAGATCATTCCTGACAAGCCGTACCTGAAAGAGGTTGTGCGCAAGGAACTGCTTGGCGACTTTGCGCCTGCGGGACAGCGTGCGTTCTTCACCGAGGTGATCCATCGTGAGCCCATGCTGCTGTTGTCGCATGACTATCACTGGATTGACCTGGGCCGCATGCGCGACGAGCCGAACAGAAGCCCGATCCGCAGGGTGGCGTTGTCGTCGAACATCTGGGACACGCGTGCGGAGGGCTTTGCCACCGCCTTTGAAGAGCTGGTGATGCACGCCGGACTGTACGATGACAATCCGCGCGCGAAGGAGCTGGTGTGGATCATGGTTGCGAACCGTGCGGCGCGTGGTCTGGCTTCGTTGTATGTGCAGGCGAACGAGATGGACCTGCAGCAGGCAGGGGCGTTCCATGCCAAGTGGACGCCGCGCACGTACTCCCATGCCAAGGATCAGCTGACGGCATTCGAGCAGCTGCTGTACCTGCGTCAACCTGGCTATGGGACGTCGTACATTGTGGGCAAGGTGGAGCTGGATGAACTGATGACAGAGTGGGCGAAAAGTCAGCAGCAGGCGTCGCAGCCGTTTGTACTGCGCACGTTTCTTGACCGGTTTAATGGCGAGGGCATGATCCCGATCCCACTGATGGAAGACGAGATGATTCCAAAGGATGCGCTGGATCATCCACCCTATTTTGCTCGTCCTGCTGGTCGGTAAGCTTAACTCGGCGTTGCGTGCAGGGGCATGGAGAACGTGCTGAACGTTGCACCTGGGTGAGAAGTGGCATTCCGATCGGCAGGCCAAAAGGGGTTAGTACAAGTAGCAGGAAGCCCGTCAGGCAAGCACAAATCCCGGAGCTTGATGCGCGGGTAAAGCGACATTATCTGCGGGAGCGGCGTTGCTGCAATGGAGCGCACCACCATTCCGGTTCCGGCCAAAGAGCGTGAAAGCGGATGAAGGCGTGAGCCTTGTCGCCAAGGCACAACGGGAGCTTGGGTTTATGCCCATGCTACTTCCGAAGAACCGCTGCAGCGGATGGTCCGGAGCGCAGTCTGCTGGGAATGGCTAAACGCAAATGAGGGAAGGTGGAGTCCCTGTTGTCCCTTTCCCTATTCTGCTTCCCATCGAGTAAACTCTTGGAGGACGGAGAGTTGGCAGAGCCCGGTTGAATGCACCTGACTCGAAATCAGACATCGTCGTAAGGCGATCGGGGGTTCGAATCCCTCACTCTCCGCCACCTACCTGTTCTAAGCCATCCCATGAAGCTCATAAACTTAGCAAAATGCCAGCAAATGTTGGCGTTTTCGTCTATCATCGTCCAACGCGTACCGACAGCATCCAGCTGCTTTGGCGGTACGCGTGGCGGTATACCCCTTAAAATCTTGGCGGTATCCGGATTGGGGGATAGGTGAAGCTTAAAGATGTGACGATCCGCAATGTCAAGGCGAAGGAGAGCCCGTACAAGCTTAGCGACGGTGGTGGGCTCTATCTTCAGGTCACTCCGTCCGGGGGAAAGCTCTGGCGGTGGAATTACCGCCACGATGGAAAACGCAAGACCATGGCGCTGGGGAGCTATCCGGATGTTCCCTTGCTCCTAGCCCGGGAACGCCACGCGAAGGGCCGAGGGCTTCTCGCGACGGGTGCTGACCCGATGGAGAAGCGCAAGGAAGCGAAAATTGAGGAGAAGATCTCGCAAGAGAGCGCGTTCTCCAACATCGCTGCCAAGTGGCTCGAACACTGGAAGCACGGCAAGAGTGCTCGCTATGTAGATTCCACAAGGCGTCGCATCGATACGAACATCTTGCCCTCCTTGGGAAACAAACTCGTCACGGAGATCAACGCTCCCCACCTTGTGGGTATGGTCAAACAGATCCAGGATCGTGGCGCTCGCGACATCGCCAAGCGAACGCTTGAAACGACGGGGCAGATCTTCCGCTTCGCTGTTGCGCACGGCTTTGTAGAGCGTAATCCTGCTGCAGATATTCGTCCTTCGGACGTCCTTCAAAAAGCATTCAAGACCAACTATGCGCGAATCGATGCCAAGGAACTGCCGCATCTGCTGCGTCAGATCCAGGTCTATCCCGGACGGCATGTGACTCGAATCGCGATCAAGCTTCTTGCACTTACTTTCGTTCGAACGGGAGAACTCATCGCGGCAAAATGGTCAGAGTTCGACTTCGAAGGCGCTCGGTGGGACATCCCCGCAGAACGTATGAAGATGAGGAACTCGCACGTCGTTCCCCTTTCCAAGCAAACACTCGAGTACCTTGCTGAACTGCACATCCTAACCGGCACCAGTGAGTGGCTGTTCCCGGGGGAGGGCCGAAGCACCGCCCACATGAGCAACAACACGATCCTGAAGGGCCTTGAGCGAATGGGCTACAAGGGGACGATGACCGGGCACGGCTTTCGCGGACTTGCATCAACGATTTTGCATGAGCAGGACTACCCGCACGACCACATCGAACTCCAGCTAGCCCACACCCAGCGGAACGCCGTGAGTGCCGCTTACAACCACGCGCAGTACCTGAAGCCGCGTGCAAAGATGATGCAGGATTGGGCCGACTTTCTCGACGCGGAGCAGCGCGGTGCGAAGATCCTGCATATGCAAGCTCGCCAGGCGTAATCGATCACGCTACATGGACGTGTGGGTGCCTAGATCCCGGAGTGCTTCGTAGAGCTGTCCGGGGCCAAGCAGGACGTCCTTCAAGTCCCGGCGCAGTTTCTCCGAACCGAGAGCCTGCCTGCTCATGGACGAGTGAGCGACTAGGGCATCCATGATCGCGTGGACGATCTCCTGTGACAGGTCCGGCGAATTGCCGAACTGCTCCTTGGTGTTGTTCGTCGCCTGCTGAATCAATGTCTCGGATTCGAGCAGCTTGCCCTTGATGACGTTGTTCACGTACACGAGTTTGTCGCCGTCCGTGGTGTCCGCGCCAAACAGGTCATTCACCTTGGAGATGATCTCCTGCAGCAGCGCTTTCTGCTTTTCCTGCACCGACCCGCTACCTGCGTCTGTAAGAGGCTTGAGACCCAGACCATCACCAGAGTCCAGTTTTAAGTCGCGTTTGCCGACGTTGCGCAAGTTGTGGTGCGTCAGCATCACCTTCGATAGATCCACGCCGTCCCGCTCGCGTTCAAACTCCAGCAGAGGAATCAAGCGCTTGTAAAACATCGCCCGTTTCTCGACAGCGGTGTTCCCATAGTCGAAGATCTGCGAAAGAAACGTGTAGGCGTGACCGAAACTTCCCAGGTCGCCTTTGAACAGCTGCAGTGCCTCTATCTCCGCATGCGCGTCCTCTTTCGACGCTTCGTCACCACGCTCGACCGCGTCCTTCCATCTCTGCCGAGCTTCTTTGAATCGACGTACGAGGCGGTCTGCTACCGGGTGAATGGCAGCCTGCAGTTCACTCGGCCTGGCTCTGGGATTCATTTCCGCTGCCGCAACGCGATCCACTTCGAACTCGTCGTAGTAAGCGGTCGCATCCAGCTTGGCACGCAGGTTGTAAACAAGGTTTGGGTCGGTGACGTCCTCAAGGCTGGATGTCTCGTAGTACACCTGGAACGCTTCGAGAATCTCAGCCGAGTCGTTTACGAAATCCAGAACGAAGGTTGTGTCCTTCACGCCAAACGGGCCGGCATACTCGCGGTTCAAGCGAGAAAGTGTCTGCACCGCCTGCACGCCGCCCAGCCTTCGATCCACATACATCCCGCACAACAATGGCTGGTCGAAGCCGGTCTGGAACTTGTTCGCCACCAGAAGAATCCCGTACTCGTCCGTGTCAAACGCATCGCGGATGTCCCGGCCCTTCAGCCCTGGGTTCAGCAGCGTGCTGGTCTCTGATAGCGGCTCATCGCTGGATTCTTTGTCTGGCACCTCTCCTGAAAACGCAACCAGCGCGCTCAAGTCGTAGCGCTGCTCGCGAATGTACTTCTGCACCGCAAGCTGCCAGCGCACCGCCTCCAGACGGCTGCCCGTCACGACCATCGCCTTGGCGTGGCCGCCTAGCAGCGGCTGCACGTTTTCAAGAAAGTGCTCCACCACAATCTGTACCTTCTGCGCGATGTTGTACGGGTGCAGGCGAACCCAGCGCATGATGCCCTTCACCGCAGCGGAGCGCTCGACCTCGGTCTCGTCGTACTCTTTGCCATTGTTGGCCAGGCGGAACGCCAGTTTGTAGGTCGTAAAGTTCTGGAGGACATCCAGGATGAAGCCTTCTTCAATCGCCTGGCGCATGCTGTACACGTGAAACGCTTCGGGCAGGTTGCCAATGCCCGCAGGCTCGTCCGGACGCGGGCGGCGCCCAAACAGTTCCAGCGTCTTCGCCTTGGGTGTGGCCGTAAACGCGACATAGGTGATGCCGGCGTCGGCTGCTGCGCGGCCGGTCATGCGCGCGGTCAGCAGGTCTTCCGTGCTCACCTCACCGCCCTCTTCCATGTCCCGGATCTCGTCCGCGCTCAGCACCTGCTTCAGCTTGCTGGCGGCTTCACCCGTCTGGGAGCTGTGTGCCTCGTCGGCAATCACGGCGAAGTGCTTGCCCTTCGTCGCCGCCAGCTCCCGTACCTTGTCCAGTGCGAAGGGGAAGGTCTGGATCGTGCAGACAACAATTTTCTTGTCGCCGTCCAGAGCGTCCGCAAGCTGACCGCTCTTGCTGCCCCCCTCGCTCTTGATGGTGGTGACGACGCCTTTGGTACGCTGCAGGTCGTAGACCGCCTCCTGCAACTGCCCGTCGATCACCTTGCGGTCGCTCACCACTAGCACCGTGTCGAAGACCTTGCGGTGCGCGGCGTCATGCAGTTCTGACAGCAGGTGTGCCGTCCACGCAATGGAATTCGTCTTGCCCGACCCGGCCGAATGCTGGATCAGGTACTTGCCGCCCGCACCCTCCGCACCTACGGCCGTCAGCAGCTTTCGCGTGGCGTCCAGCTGGTGATAGCGGGGAAACAGGTAGCTGGTCAGCTTGCCCTTCGCATCCTTGCGCCCCACCATGTACCGGCCCAGGATGTCGAGAAAGCCCTCGCGCTCCCATACTTGCTCCCACAGGTACGCGGTGGGGTGGCCGCCGCTGGGTGGATTACCCGCCGCGCCGTGATTGCCGCGGTTGAACGGCAGAAAGTTCGTGGCCGCGCCGCGCAGCAGCGTGGTCATGCGCACCTCGCTGTTGCTCACGGCAAAGTGCACCAGCGCGCCGCCGGGAAAGCTGAGCAGCGGCTCTGGCTGGCCACCCTTCGGGTTCGGGTTGCGGTCGAATCGGTACTGGTCCACCGCGTCCTGCACAGACTGTGTGAAGTCGCTCTTCAGCTCTGCCGTGGCCACGGGCAGGCCGTTCAGGAACAGCACCAGGTCCAGCGAGTTCTCGTTCGCCAGGGAGTAGCGCACCTGCCGCACAACGCGCAGCCGGTTCGCGTTGTACTTCGCCGTGAGCGCTGGATTCATGCCACTGGCGGGCCGGAATTGCGCCAGTTGCAGCACGCCGCGCACCGGGTGCAGCTCGATGCCGTTACGCAGCACGTCCAGCGTGCCGCGCGTATTCAACTGGTCACGCAGCCGGTCCAGCAGCACGTCGAACGCCTTACCGCCAAAGCTCTTCTCCAGCGCCTGCCACGCGGCGGGCTGCGTCTCCTGCACCCAGGCCAGCGTGTCCTCTGGAAATAGCGCGTGCCGCCGATCGTACTGCGCGGAAACACCCGTCTCAAAGGTCCACCCACGCGCCGCCATGTCCTCGCAGATCTCGTCCTCGAAACGAATCTCCTTATGCAGGCTCATGCGTCTCCTCAGGAACTGCGGATGGTTGGGGCTTGTAGTTGCGGACGTCGATCTTGCCGGTCACGGCAGCGGAGATTAGGGCGGCGCGGCGTTCTTGGAGGAGTCGTATGACGCGCTCAGCTTCGTTCGAAAGCACTTCTAGTTCTGTCTCCCGTGCTCTGATGCTATCCACGATTAAGCACTGCTCTAACAATGGTGGAAGTGCGACCAGGAGATTGTTGAGGATCGCTGATTCCAGCTTAAGAGTTCCATGGGCGGACTCTGAAGCGAGCGAAACTAATGGAGCATTCAGACCAACGATCATGGCTTGCAAGAAGGTAGGGCTTATCCGTTCAGCACAAGCAATGGCTTTCATGTCTTGGTTGATTGTGACTGCTACAGAGTTGATGGCTACCGGCAAGGTGTGGGCGAGGATCATGCCTCGCACAACGATGAGTACATGGCCTTGCTCATAGCGACGTAGTCGGCCGCTTGTGACCGCTAATTCTGTCACGTGGTCCTGACTGTCTGCAATTACTTTGACCTTCATGTCTTTCGGGGAAACCCATGGGAACGCTCCATCCCAATAGCTTGCATTAGACTTGTCTGGAGTACCCCCGCTGTGGAACTTCACCAAGTAGCCGAGGGGAACTAATTCCCAACTCGCAGGAACGCGGTCAAGCCAACCAAGTCCAGTATCTTGCATTGGTGCAGAAGTATCGAGGCCTTTGGTGATTGCGTGCGAGATGACCGCCTGACGCTTCTCCTTCACCAATTCGATCAGCCGCCGTTGCTCCTCAATCAGCGCATCAATCATCGCCGTCTGTATTTCGAGGAAATCGGCAATCAGCTTCTGCTCCTCTAGAGACGGGAGCGCGAGCACCAAATCGCGAACGAAGGCATCGGACACGCGCTTCTGCCCACCCGTCCCATACATCGAACCTTCCGCAGGCAACATAAAATCGGGCGAAGCACAAAACCAATACAAGAATGTCGCATCGCTCAGTCCGTTTGATCTCAGAACAGTCAGTTCTGTAGTGCCAAAACCTATACTGTTCACAAGGCCGGAGAAAAGCGCTCGTTTCCCATTTTCAAAACAGGGAGTGATCTTCGCGAATGCAACATCACCATCTCGCACGTAGGTATAACCACTTTCGACATCGCCATACAGTCGTTCCGCATCGCGTACTGGTGGACCGAGCGTGTTGATGGCTTCCATCGGGAAAAAAGAAACAGAGGTGTCGGATGGTAGAGAACCGATCTCGGCTTTTGAAGGATTGATCTTTGCCGCAAATCGCATGCGCAGTACATCCCATCCACCCGGCACCAGACCCAGCCACTCCACCCTACTCTCCTTGTACTTCGGATACCGCGGGAAGCTCATGCGCTCAGCTCCTGCAGCATGCGCTGGATGTTGGCGGTGACCACCTTCAGGTCGGCGTCGATTTCGGCGAGTTCGCGCGGTGGCTGGAAGACGTAGAAGAAACGGTTGAATGGAATCTCGTAGCCCACCTTCGTCTTCTCATGGTCGATCCAGGCGTCGGGCGCATGCGGCAGCACCTCTCGCTGGAAATAGCTGTTCGCGTCCTCATGCAGCGGTACATTCTCCGTGTCGCGCAGGTCGGCGTCGGGCATGGGCTTTCCCTTCAGCTTGCCCTTGGTGCTGGTGACGGCCTTCCCCTTTGCATCGCGGAGCGGCCGCTCGACCGTGATGGTGCGGTAGCCAAAGGTTTCGTTGGAGAAGATGAGCGAAATGGGCACGTCCGGCCCCTTGCCTGCGGGATTGGGGAGGCGCACCTCCTGGAAGTCACCGAACAGGCGCGTGATCTGCCGGATGCCGTCCTCTGTCAGCTCGCGGCGCTTGGAGCCGAGGCTTTTGCGCATCTTGCCGAAGAAGCTGGACGCGTCAATCAGCTGCAGCTTGCCCTGGCGCGCGGGCAGCTTGTGGTTGGTGACGATCCACAGGTAGGTGGCGATGCCGGTGTTGTAGAACATCTCCGTGGGCAGCGCGACGATGGCTTCGACCAGATCATTCTCCAGCAGGTAGCGGCGAATTTCGCTTTCGCCTGAGCCCGCGCCGCCGGTAAACAGCGGTGACCCGTTCTGAACGATGATGAAGCGCGCGCCGCCATCCTTGACGGGCCGCATCTTCTTGACCAAGTGCAGCATGAAGAGCAGTGAGCCGTCCGAGATGCGCGGCAGGCCCGGGCCGAAGCGGCCGTTATAGCCCTGCTGCTCAAATTCCTTCCGCACGGCCTTTTCGGACTGCTTCCACTCCACGCCAAACGGCGGATTGCTAAGCATGTAGTCGTAGGTTTCGCCCGCGTGGCCGTCGTTGGCGAGGGTGTCGCCGGGCTTGATCTGGCGGACGTCCTGGCCCTTGATGAGCATATCGGCCTTGCAGATGGCGTAGGACTCGTCATTGAGCTCCTGGCCGACCATGACAACGCGCGCGCCGTGCGACTCCAGGTACTCGCCCGCGACCGAGAGCATGCCCCCGGTGCCGGCAGTCGGGTCATACACGGTACGCACGACACCCGGCTTCGACAGCACGTCGTCGTCTTCGATGAAGAGCAGATCGGCCATCAGCCGAATGACGTCACGCGGCGTGAAGTGCTCGCCGGCGGTTTCGTTCGAGAGTTCGGCGAACTTGCGGATCAGTTCTTCGAAGACGCTGCCCATGTCAGCGTTCGACACCTTATCAGGGTGCAAGTCAATGGAAGCAAACTTTTCTGTGATGAGGTAGAGCAGCTCGGCCTTCTGCAGCCGGTCGATCTGCGCGGGCAGTTCGAAGCGCTCGAAGATGTCCGCCACGTCAGCTGAGAAGGCATGGATGTAGCTGAGCAGGTTTCCGGCGACGTTGGCAGGGTCGCCCGCGATAGCCTTCAGGTCCATGGGCGAGGTGTTGTAGAAGCTGGCCTTGGCCGCCCGCCGGAGAAAAGGATCAGGGTTGAATCCGGACGTCTGGTGCTTTTTCAATTCGGCCAGCACAGCTGCCTTGGTCGGCTCAAGCACGCAGTCCATGCGGCGGAGAACGGTGAAGGGCAGGATCACCTTGCCATATTCATGAGGTCTGAACTTGCCGCGGAGCAGATCCGCCACGGACCATAGAAACGAAGAAAGCTGCATGGGCAATCGTACCGCGCCGTTCTGCGGACAGGAGTTTGTCAGAGCCGTCAGGTGACTTCCCTAGTTCTGATCCTTACAATCAGCTATCCATCCATGTCCAAAGACTTCCAATGGAAAGACCACACGCCGTCGTCCCTGATCGAGGTGGTCTCCCATTTGCGGAAACGCTGGGACGACGGCGAATGGAAAGTCAGCCAGGTCACACGAACACTCTTGTTCTCTGCCCTCCATCCTTCTGCAACCGTAGACGACCTCGGAGAGTATCGCCTGGCCCTAGGCCATCTCAAACAGATCGCAGGATTGCAACAGGTTCAGGTCTTCGACCTTCTGCTAAGGACCGGTACGGAGCCCGCTCTCTTTCATGCTTACTATGGGCTCCGCAAGAGTCTGCTGGTACGCGAAGCTGAAGGGATTTTTCTCGAGTTTTTTTCGGTCGGTCGTGCACAGGCTGCGTTGCTGAGCGAGGATTTTATCGCATGGGCGCGAGGGCATATCAATGGACTCATCGAAAGCGATCAGTTCAGGACACCTTACTGGATCAAAGGATCCTGCGATGTCCGAGGCCACAACACATCCGACAGTGACGATGAAGAGATCTATTGGCGTTCATGGCGCGCACCCAAGCTCATGGTGATGAAGCCTTCAAGATCTATGCCCTATGACCCGAATGAGGCTTGGACAAGAGCGGACAAAGACGAGACAGCAGGTTGGCTTCGCGCTTTTCAGAACGAGGTCCACCTTGCAATCACGAACCGGCTAGATGAGATATCGGGAACGCTACGGCTCGAAATCGCGAAACAAGGAATTAAGACCGCGATCAATCAGGAAGTCGTCCATCGATCTGGGACCGTCGCGTCAGCTCCGCCAGTAAGCTTCTCGCCCGACTTTCATTCGGTTCAACTATTCGGTGAGCAAATTATTCTCACGCCGCGACAGGCCAAGCTGATCTCGATCCTTTATGAAGCCCACGAGTCAGGTCACCCTAACGTCTCAAAGGCAAGATTGCTCGAAGCGATAGAAGCCGAGACGAGCGATGTTCGAGATTTTTTCCGCAAGACACCGCTTTGGAAGACCGTCGTTTACAGCGAACGGCGGGGCACGTACCGTCTGAATTTGCGCCCTGTTGGCCCTGCAGCCCCGGAAAAGACATCTCCGCGCGCAAAGACCGGCAAAATTCCCACTTAGGTCCGTCTAAATTCCCACATCGCTTCGATAGGTTAGCTCCAACACTGGTCCACATGGGCCAAGAGGAGTTGATTATGTCCGACTACATCCTGCGTCTGCCCCAGGTGAGAGCCCGAGTGGGTCTTTCTCGCAGCACCATCTACCTGCGTGTCGCAGAGGGCACCTTTCCCAAGCCGTTCTCGCTTGGCGGTCGTGCAGTTGGGTGGCTGGAAGCGGAAGTTGAAGCATGGGTCCAGCAGCAGATCCAGAACCGCAGAGATCTACTGTGAGTTCCCAGCCGTGCAGCCCCAACGAGCAAGAGACTCTGCTACAAGCTCAGAAAAACGAGATGACGTCGTACCCGGCTGGATGGGCAACGCGGCTTGTGTCTGAGATCTGTCCTCACCCTCGTATCCTTCAGCACCGCCTGTCGCCTGCAACCGCGAAAATGTCAGCTCTTGCGAATCGCGGTGACCTCGCCTTCCAGGATCCTCTGACGGTGACTGCGGAAGGGGTCATCCTCGATGGCTTTGCCCGCTGGACCCTCGCTCGTCACAAAGGCCGCACGACGCTTCCTTGCATTATCAGGCATTTGGATGAGGCGGAAGCCTTGGTCTACATACTCCAGAAACAACGTCAATCTGCAGGCCTCAATGATTTCACTCGAGTGTCATTGGCCCTAGAGCTTGAGTCCACCTTTCGCGCGCAAGCCCGAGAACGTCAACGACTCGGTGGCGAGAAGAAGGGTTCGTCAAATTTGACGGGAGCTCAACGCATCGACGTGCGCGCACTGATCGCTCAGGCGGCTGGCGTCTGTGTCGCCAATGTCACGAAGTCGAAGCGTCTCATCGACGCAGCCGATGTGAAGGTTCTGACAGCCTTGCGAGGCGGAGAAATCCGTATACACCGCGCATGGACCTGGCTCGAATCCTCGAGAGATGGGGGACTACAAGACTATAAGAACTTTCGCAATGAAACAGGCATCCGTCGCACAATCAAGACCCTCATTGCACGACAGGTAGGGCGTCGCCCCCCGGCCCCCGATGACCTCAACGAACTTCGCAAAGCGCTCTCCACACTGAGCAGCAAACCCAAGTTCAAGGAATTAGTCCGGTCCATAGAAGGCGTCCTCCAAGCATTTGACTCCGAGATCGCAGATAGGCCGGTGCAAGATGTTGCTGCGTGATCCCATCAAGCAGGCACTCTTGTTGACTCGGACCGACTGGGATCAAGAAGGAGTGCGTGCCGACGTTCGGCGTAACTTTACGAGAGTCATTGAATGCCGCACCGCCGCTTTGGGGAGCACCGTCTACGCATCGGCCACTGAGACCAAGGTCGTTCCCCACACTTGCAAATCGAAGATGTGCCCAAGTTGCGGGCACAGGGCCACAGCCCTCTGGCAGCGTGAGCAATGGGCGTCCTTGCCTGACATTCCATATGTTGGCCTGACCCTAACCATGCCAAGAGATCTTTGGGTAATCTTCCAGCGCAACCGTCATCTGCTGCATGACCTCCCCTCGCTTGGGGCAGAGGTCGTAAAGCAGTGGGCGAAGGTACAGCATGGCGCTACGGTGTTCACGATGGTCATTCGCCACACGTTCTCAAGGAACTTGGGATTCAACCCTCATCTACACATGTTGGTGTCAGCCGGTGGCCTACGGCGAAGCGATGACCACTGGATACCCGACCTTCAGATCAGACGTTATGACGTGATGTGGCGGTGGCGCTTCGCGATCATCACTTACCTCCAAGCAGCACTGCGATCAGGACTAATAAACGCCGCCGGTTCTGAGAGGGATTTCGAAGTTCTCCTCCAGATATTGGAAGGGCGTTGGTGGTCCACCCATGTCGACTCCTTCGCTTCTAAGAACCACTTTCTGCGGTACGCCGGTCGTTATGTTCGCAGGCCCCCTGTAGCTCAGTACCGCTTTCTCTCGGTCAGCACCAAAGAGGTAACCTTCTGGACGAACGATCTGAAGACTAAAACGCGAGTAGTGACGCGCTACGACACCTGCGATTTCGTTAAGGCATTAGGTGAGCAGGTGCCGGACCGATACCGGAACGCAATTCGCTACTACGGGCTTCTGGCACCGCGAACAAAATCAGGATCGTTATCCGCTCTGTTTGCGCTTTTCCGTCAAACGAAGCGCCCTAAACCGCAGCGGCTGTCATGGGCATTATCAATAGAAAGATCGTTCGGTACCAATCCTCTTGTGGACAGTAAAGGCCAGCGGATGCAAGCGGTGGCCGCGATCCGGCCCGCGCGTATGCATAGGAAAGCCGTATAGTCTTCCTTCTGCAGACCGCTGGCCTCCGAATCCACTACTGGGCTGCCGGAATCGCTAAGCCAAAGAACTGTGTTTTGTTTTTCCTTAAGCTCAAGTCCAGAGTTCGCCTTGCGGTTTGGAGCAAGGCCAGTTCGCTACGGCCCAAAGTTCGGTCTTGATATCTATGGTCTCGCAGGAGAGTCTCTGAAGACGTTGCGCCCTAAGACCATTCTCAAATCGACGGAGTTACGTCTCAGAATAGTATCCTTTGCAAGCTTCGGGGCGAAGTTGTCGCATACAAGGACGTTCCTGGAGGTTTACCACCTCCGAGCTTGGCTGTCAGCCACTTATTCGGCGGGTGATCTACTCCGATAGTTCCCTTTAATTAGCCAGTCGGCATCGCAAACGCTTGACCACTTATCCCCGCAGGGTCCTCTGCTCGAAGGCCCCTTAATCTCCTCCTAACGCTCTCACAACACACATCTTAAGCTCCGCTTAAGGTTGAGCTCGCGAATGAAGTTAATAACCCTTCTCGCAACGTTGCATTCATCCTACAGTCACCAATCGTTCACATCGTCCTTCTAATCTGCTTGGTGTGGGCACCTAAAGGCCCATCAGCTGCTTAGCAGGCCCAATTACCTATTCCTAGGTTGGTTGCTGCCTCCGAAAGACTCACCCCATTCCTATCACTTCGCCCGTGCGAAGAGCGCCTTTTGTGACCTATACAAAGACGTCCGATTCTAAGTTGTTTGTAATTTCCATTGGAGGCTTCATGCACCGGAGAACCGCAACCTATGTTCTTCCTCTTCTTTCCGCCCTCGCCCTGCCCGTGGCATACAGCCAGGCAGGCCACGGCACCCTTGTCGGCTCCGTTACCGATGCGCAGGGCGGCTCGCTTCAGGGAGCCCGAATCTCTCTCGACCCGGGGAAGATCATCGCCACCTCCAACGCACAGGGGCAGTTCACCATCGCCTCGCTGCCGGCCGGCACCTATACAGCGACCGTCACCTACGCCGGCTTCACCAGCTCCAGCCAGCAGGTCACCATCGGCACCGGTCCCACCCGCCTCGATGCCGCTCTCACCATCGCCTCCGCCACGCAGGATGTCAGTGTCTATGCCGACCGCCAGGGCGGCGAACTCGAGGCCATCAACCGCACCGTCAACGCCGACAACATCATCAACGTCCTTCCCGCGGACGTGATCATCAGCCTTCCCAACGCCAACGTCGCCGACGCGATCGGCCGCCTGCCCGGTGTCACCCTTGAACGCGACGAGGGCGAAGGCAAATACGTGAAGGTCCGCGGCACCGAGCCGCGCCTTACCCACACCACCCTCGACGGCGTCAACATCGCCTCGCCCGAAACCGTCCGCCAGATTAAGCTCGACCTCATCCCCGCCAACCTCGTCGAGTCAGTTCAGATCAATAAGACCCTGCAGGCAAACATGGAAGGCGACGGCATCGGCGGCTCCGTCGACCTGCGCACCAAGAGCGCCGAAGACCGCCCGACGGTGTACGTCGAGTCTACCGGCGGGTACACCCCCATCCTTACGGGACGCCCCAAGTACCAGTTCGACGGCACCGTCGGCAAACGCTTCCTTGAGGGCGAGAGACTTGGCCTTCTCGCCGGAGCCTCCTACGACTTCAACGGCGAAGGTATCAACGACATCGAGCCCGGACCCGCCTACGCCGGTACCTACGACCTCCGCGACTATCGCTACTTCCGCAGCCGTTGGGGCGTTGGCGGCACCTTAGACTACCGGATCACGGAAACCTCCAACCTGTACTTCAAGTACCTCTACTCCCACTTCGATAATTTCGGCGACGATTGGATCTACAGCCCGACCATCAACAGCTTCGCCGATGACACCACCCTCACAGAGGGCGGCACCGACGGTACCGTCAGCTTTTCCGCGCTGCGGCGTCGTCCAGTTCAAGACATCGGTGGCCTGCAGCTCGGCGGCCACCATGTCCTCAGCCGCTCCATCTTCAGCTGGGACCTCGACAGCTCCGTCGCCCGTACCCGCGACGACGGCTACGACAACTCCAGCTTCGGCCCCGGCACGAATGCGAGTACCAACCCCGACAACAACATCCAGTACAACCTCGACGTATCGAACCCGCTCAAGCCCCATCTCAACGTGGCGAACGGCGTGAATATCTTTGACCCCACCCACCTGTTCTTCCAGCGCCGCCAACAGCAGAACACCTACAGCCCAGAGGTCGATCTCGGCTTCGGCGCATCCCTCGCCACTACCTACTCCATCGCCGGACACAGCAGCATCTTTGAGCTCGGCGGCCGCTTCCGCAACGAACACAAGTTCATCAATCAGGACACCCGGCTCTTCTACGCCACTGGAACCACCTTCGATTCCAAAGGACACGCTGTCTATGGCGAAAACGCCGCCGGAGCGCTGTCCAACTTCCCGAGCGACTTCTCCGATCCCAACTACTACGGCAACGCCTACACCTTTGGCCCCGCCGCTAACGTCGAGCAGCTCCGCACCTTCCCCGGCCAGGCCGACCTTGGCATGGGTGACAACGTCGGTAACTCCTTCAACCAGATTGAAAAGGTTTCCGCCGGCTACCTGATGAACACAACCAGCCTCAATCGCTTCCGCCTCATCCTGGGCGTACGGTTTGAGAACACCGGCGAAAACAACCTTGGCTTCCTCGGCCAGACACGCTCCACCACTGCGGGCACGACGCCCATCCGTGTTCAAACCTCCTACCTCGACGTGCTTCCAAGCGCTTCCCTGCGCTACGAGCTGGACCCCCGCTCCGGCGTTCGATTCGTCTACGGTCGCGGCCTCTCCCGCCCCAACTTCAGCGATCTCATCCCCTTCCAGAGCGCGCCGTCCGGCGGCAACGCCCGCGACACCGTCAGCCAGGGCAATCCCTTCCTGAAATCCGAATACGCCGACAACATCGACGTGCTCTACGAAAACAATCTCACCCATCAGGGGCTTTTGCAGGCTGGCTTCTTCTACAAGCACTTCACCAATCCCATCCTTCCCACCCAAACCCTCACACCGCCCAACCCCTCGGTCACCGGCAACGATCTGCCCTACTACCTGAACCAGACCATCAACGCCGGATCCGCGTGGGTCTACGGCCTTGAAGTCTCCTTCCAGCAGCACTTTACCTATTTGCCTGGCCTTCTTAACGGCCTTGGCGTCTCCGCCAACTACGCTTACACCAACTCACAGGCGAAGCTTCCGCCTTACGTTGATCTCACCGATTCCGCCGTCCCCGTCGGCACGATCAGCGGTCCCAACCGCGGATCCGAAGGCGCTAACCCCGCCCTCATCGGACAGGCCCCGAACAGCTATAACTTTTCACCCACCTATGACAAAAAGAACCTTTCCGTTCGCCTCGGCATGACGTACAACCAGGCAAACATCGCGGCCTACCAGTACACCACCGACAACAACGGCCCCATCACCCAGGGTGGTGGCGGCGGTGGACCGAAGGGACCCAACGGCGATAACTTCTTCTATTCGCACTTACAAGTCGACTTACAAGGCACTTACAATCTGCCGAAGGGACTGCAGGCCGTTGCATACGGCCTGAACCTCAACAACGAAGTCTTCGGCTTCTACAACGGCAGTACCATCTACCCCGTTCAGCGTGAGTTCTACCGTCCCACCTTCGGAGGCGGCCTTCGCTGGTCACCACACAGCAGTCGCTAGCAATTCACCATGGGTGCGTCTGCCCGTTTGTCGCGCCTCCCTACGGGTATAGGGTAGTACTCCAGGCTTGTCGCGCTGCGAAAACTGCCATTCACGCGCTTCCCACTGGAGTTCCTATGATGTTGCGTCACTTTTCTTTTCCACTGCTGCTGGCAGCTGCCGTATCGCTGTCAGCAGTCTGCCAATCGAAACCCGCCGCAACCAAATCCGCAAAGACAATGACCGTCAAGCTCGTGCTGGGAATCGTAGTGGACCAGTTCCGTTATGACTACACCACCCGCTTTGCCGGCCGCTACACGCAAGGTCTGCACCGTCTGTTGACCGAGGGCGCAGTCTTCACCGACGCACATCAGGACCACTATCCGACCGTTACCGCGACCGGACATGCCACGTTTATGACTGGCTCAACACCGGCCACTAGCGGCATCATCGGCAATGAGTGGTACGACCGCGCGCAGGGCCGCTCAATCACTTCGGTCGAAGACCCCGCAACGCGGTTGCTGGGTGGTGCAGCCGGAGCCATCGGCTCGTCTCCCCATAACCTGGTGGTGACCACGGTCGGCGACGAGATGAAGATTGCAAGCCGCGGGAAGAGCCATGTGATCGGCATCTCGATGAAAGATCGCGCAGCGATCTTGCCCGCCGGCCGCTCGGCCAATTCCGCCTACTGGTTTGATGATGCAACCGGCCAGGTGGTCAGCAGTACCTGGTATCAGGCTGAGGAGCCAGCCTGGGTGAAGCAGTTCAATGCGGCAAAACCCGCAGAGCGCGACTTGGGCCGTAGCTGGTCGGTCCCCGGCTCATCGCAGCCCTTCGTAGTGCTGCCGACGGAACCCGGCAAACGCTACATCTCCGCTTGGGAAATGACGCCGTGGTCAAACGACATGCTGGAGAGCTTCGCCGAGAAGGCACTTACAGAAGAGCATCTTGGGCGTCATGAGGCCACCGACATGCTTACCGTGAGCTTCTCCGCAAACGATCACCTAGGCCATGCCGTCGGACCGGACGCACCGGCTGTTGAGGAGCTGTCCGTTGAGACAGATTTCGCAATCGGCCGTCTTATAACTGCCGCGGAGCGACAGGTCGGTAAAGGCAATCTCCTGATCGTGATGACCGCAGATCATGGCGTTGCGTCAACCCCCGAATTTAGCCTCGCCCATCACCTGCCAGCAGGCCGGGCCAGTAAAGCAGACTACTCGCGAACAATCCAGACCGCCTTGACTACTCGCTTCGGTGAAGGACACTGGATCGTTGGCACATGGGAGAGTGGCTTCTACTTCGACCCCGATCTAATACAGTCCAAGCACCTGAAGGAGGAGGACGTCGAAGATGAAGCAGCGCGCGCTGCAGCTACCTTGCCGTACGTGGCACGTACGTACACACGCAGCCAACTTCTACAACGCACCGCGATGGCGAACCGCGTCGACGACTACGTGGCACGGTCCTTCTTTCCTGAACGCAGCCCTGACCTCTTCGTTGTGCTGAAGCCAAACTGGATCTTCGGCACAGAAGGCACTTCGCATGGTTCACCATGGGAGTACGACACGCATGTCCCACTCATCTTGATGGGTCCAGGCATTCGCCAGGGTGCCTACAATAGCCGAGTGGGTGTCAGCGACGTCGCTCCGACCCTCTCCAACCTGCTCCAACTTCAGACACCCTCCGGAAATACTGGCCGTGTGCTCGAGGAAGCGCTCTCCCCAAACGTCGGTGCTATCACCCGTCCCAGACCGTAACGTTTGTAAATCGCCTGTTTCGCATGTAAGGGTAAGAAGCTTGACGCAGTCGTCGATTGTGACAGCAGCGGTGCAGTACTCGTGACTAATATCCTGCCGATGAGCACTACCCTTAGTGTTATGGACAAGAGTTGCCTTGCACCAGAGATCTGGTCCAAGTGTCATTTGAAGGTCAGATGGCTCAACCAGAAGCTTAGAGACTTGTTCGGGTCGAACATGTGACTAAACAGTTTGGGTTGTTGCCTATGTACCTGATTACCGGACCCACTTGGGTCTACATCAGAGACTACTCCGGTGCAGCTCCCGGAAAAAGATGACAGGAGCAATTGCAGAACAGGACATCCCCGTCCCGGTCGATCTCTTTGTAGGGACACTCATCGTGATCGCCATAAAGGAGACAAAGATTTATCTCGTGCATCTTTATGGTCAAAGCTGTTTGGTCGTCTTCCATATGCCTATTCTCATTGCTCAAAGATTGGTCAACACCTGAACGAAAGCGATGCACGCCTGCCACCTTGGTCACCATCGCGACTGGAAACATGTGCAGGCCTCACTATGGGTTACCTTACCCAACAGACGGACCACCCTACCACCTACTATGAACGCAAGTCATCGGAACAGAGCGAGTCGACTATCCGGACGGGCAAGGATGCGCTACTGACAATTGGGAGATGAACAAAATTGCTGGCGGGCCTGTGCTCTCGAATTGGCTACTTCCTTTCGCGTCTGAGTCTCTACTACAAGCCTTAAGAGAAGATTAAGTTGGGTTCCTCACCTACTCTTGAGTTGAGTAGCTGGTCTCCGGCTTTGGAATGTGCGATAGTGGCGCGACGACCCGCCCTGTATGTTCATACCCATTTCCCGACTTGAAGGCCGAAGGTGCAAAGTGTGTTGGTGCGTTGAGGAATGGCGCAGGCACTAGGCACGCTGGGTTCAGCAATGGTCGCGCCGCAACACCACGCCGTTATGAGGCTTGTACGTGCCCGGGAAGCCGCCGCCGGATCGCTCGTAGAAGATGCCTGTACCCGATTCGCAAGTGGGCTGCAGAGGTCGATGCTGGCAGCACACTGTCGCTTCGAGGTGCTGGACGGGGACGAATTGCGGTAGACAGTTTGCCGTGGGCTTGCTTTTACTCAGGCGGATCGCGAAAAGAATGTTCGTCGCATTAGCTGGATCGCTAACTTGCTGGAGAAGCACGAAGTGACCGTAATCGTCGCGGTCATCGCACCTTATCGAGCGCAGCGAGACACTTTACGGCATAGCTTTCGCGCAATGCTCGAGGTGTACGTCGACGCACCCTTGAAAGCTTGTGAGGAACGTGACCCGAAACAGCTGTATGCGCGGGCACGTTCCGATCAAATCAAGCACTTCCCTGGACTGGATCACATTTTTGAGCCTCCCCTGCATTCGGATGTCCACTGTAGGGCGAACCTGAAGGATGTTGAGGCTAGTATCGACAGGTGCTTACACACTGGAAAGGCCTTCACAAGAAGAGCTCAGCAATATAGTCGTTCCACGTGCCCGCTGTTAGCCGACGTCAGATTGCCCATGCAGACAGTGCACGTTGCCCATCTTTGCTCCTTGCTAGCACGATTGCAGAGTTGATGGTCGACGCGCGAAAACGGAACCTAAGCAGAATCGGCAATCGAGAACCCACTAGACAATGAAGGGTGTGCTTTGAGGATCTAACATTTCTTCGGCACACCGGCTAGCGCCCATTGTCCCTTGGGTGGGATCACCCGTGCTCGTCTTGTCGCCTTCAAGGCTCTCGCGAACAGGCGACTAGCAGATAACCAGAAAGAAGCCGAAAAGCCGTCGCAGGAGTTTCCCGCGTAGACGACTCGCTTTCTCTCGCCGCTCAGGATGCCTCTTAACGCCGCCGCGACAGTCGGCCCGGTTCGGGCCGTGGCGATGTGACTGAACATATCCATGATCATTATGCACACTCAGTGCGTTATTTCGGACTGCTCGCGCCAAGGTCAAAGGGCCGGTTGTTCGCTGGGGTGTTCGCACTGCTTGGGCAAACGGCACGAGCCAAACCGCAACGATTGAGTTGGGCCCTCTCAATTAAACGCGACTTCCATGTAGACCCCCTGCTGGACCGCAAGGGTGAGCGTATGCACTGGATCGGTCGGATCAACGCCAAATCGAAAAAGCACCATGTTCTGGAGAACGCCTTCAGGGCGCTGACGGCGTCGCGGAACTGAGCTTTGATTCTCCTTAAGCTTCAAGGTGCCAGCCTAACCGAACTTTCACATGCCCCCGTTCTAAGCAGGTCGCTGAAACGTCCGCCCCGCGTGAAGATCGCCCAGCATATAGCCGGTCATGACTCAGCCCGCACTAGCGGCCTCTATGACCGGCGAAGCGATGACTTTGCGCTTGGTGAAGTCAAGCGGATTTCATGCTGATCGCACTTAGGAAATGTGTGCATGACCGAGCTGAGTGGGGACACCTGGCAACGCTGAGAGAAGAACGCGCTGGCTCCGTGTTCTAAGTGTTGTCTCCCCAACCGCCAAAGTTCCGCTGGACGATGAAATGCCCTTTAGCGCTATCAAGACGACGAGGGATGACCGGGGGTTAGAACCGGAGTATAAAGTCCATCGAGCAAGGTTTTGCTTACGCCGTAGCAAGTGCAGGCGGCATTCTGAAGCAGCTCTCGGTCGAGGATAGTGATGCGGCCCCTGCGATATTCAATCAACCCGCTCTGCTGCATGCTGCCGGCGATCATAGTGACGGTCGTACGGCGTGCGCCCAACATTTGCGCCAGAAATTCCTGAGTGAAGCTGAGTACGGTGAGCCCTGTCCGATCCTGCACCATCAGCAGCCAGCGCGAGAGGCGGGCGGTGGAGTCATGCAAGGCGTGGCACCCAGCCATTTGACTTGTTGTAAGCGCATTCATCTGAGCCAGAGCGAGTATTTACAACCTAATCTCAGCCGAGCTGTCGAAGGTGCGTTGCAGAACCTCCATCTCGATGCGCAAGCCAGCGCCGTCGAGCTGCATCATGCATTCGGTCGAGTACATTGCCGGCCCAAGAAGTTGAAGACTGCCAACGACACCTTCGCGTCCCTGAATGCCGACTTCTGCGGCTTCGCCCTCTGGAGTAATCACCACGGTGGAAGCGATGCCGGAGGTCAGGAAATAAGCGAAGTGGGGACGCAGGTTTGCTTTGGAAAGAGAAGTACGAATCGGCAGAGCCACTGCTGTCGAATGACTGACCAGAAGGCTTCGACTCTCTGGCGAAAGGGCGTCGAGGAAACGGTTACCGGTTTGGTCTGCCATGCTCCTCCTACAGTTCACGTTATCCGCCGCTATAGACACGGCATCCCTGCATGTCTCTGAACAGAGCAAGCATTGGCTTAGGTTGTAACTTTATCCCCTCTAGACTTGTTTGACTGTCTGATATGAAACCTATTGTCGCTTGCTCACCAAAAGCACCCGTCGTACTTTCTACGAAGGCTTGTGGGTTGAAGTAGACCGTAAATACCTGGTCGTAGCTCTCTGAAGAACAATCTCATGATGCGGACGGCAGCATTTGGCGCTTTTGGCCAGGATCGAGGCGCGATTAAATGTAGGCATGTCGACATGCAGCGAGTGGACAATGCTAAAAGCGTATGAAGCGCCAGGCAACCGGCTAGAGCGAGCAGTCGAAGGAAGCGCCTGAAAAGCGCATCTTACTGTCTGATTGACTGCGGGTGAAATGTGAGCGAAGAAGCCACGAAGGACAATTTTAAACGTCTGGCACTTTGGGCCTTCATTGCACTCTTGCCGGAGGAGCGCATCATTGCCGGCAGGCTCGCCGGTGTTGTTTTGCAAGAGATGCAAACCCCGTTGGAGATCCTCAGATACCTGCATTTCTTGATCCAGGCAGAAACTACTTCCTCTCACATGGCTCTTGCTGAAGATCAGCTTGGAGTGCTGGTCCGGATTGCGCAGGAACTGCAAAATATCGCAACCTTTGCGCCAAAGCCACCTACCAGTGAAGGACCAGTTGTCTGAGGGGAGAACGTCTCTTCAACCTAGATATTCTTGGACGGGCTTCCCTGTCTCTTCACAGCGCAAACGATACACTCTGAAGCAGTTCTGCGTTACACAGCCGACAGACAACATGCCCCCGAATATTTTAGGGTTCTGAGTACGCAAAAAGTTCTACCTGGGCTCAAGGGGAACCTGCGACAGCTTTTGGGAGTACGTGTCGTGAGCTTGCTCAACCGAAATAGACTGCTTCATTCTTTGCCCCATGCAGATCAGGCTTTCCTTTCAGAATATCTCCAGCCCATCGATTTGCCTCTCCGCACAAGTCTGTTCAGCGCCGAGGCCACACCCCGGTAGGCCCATTTCATCCTGTCCGGCATGGCGTCTCTGGTGACGACGTTGAAGAGTGGGGATGTGATCGAAGTCGGGCTAGTCGGCCGGGAGGGCGTTGCTGAAAAGACCCACGCGTTAGGGCCCCACCGGGGTTCAACGGAGTGCTTCATGCAGGTAGCAGGAACGGGGCTGCGCATGGATTTCGGGCGCTTTCAGGACGTGTTCCTACATTCTCCGGCTCTGCTCCAAGGCGTTCATGAGTACATCCAGCACGATGCGCTGGTGCTGGCCCAACTTTGTGCCTGCAACCGTATGCATGAGGTGGAGGCCCGGTTAGCCCGTTGGCTGCTCATGGTGCACGATCGCGTCGAAACGACGGACCTCCTCGTCACGCAAGAGTTTCTTGGCAACATGCTCGGCGTGCAGCGGTCCAGCGTCAACATGGCTGCAAACAACCTACAGAAGCTGGGTGTGCTCACCTACAGCCGGGGACGCGTGCACATCCAGAACCGCTTACGTCTCGAACAAGCCGCGTGTGACTGCTACGGCATCATTGGAAAGTTATACCGGGATCTGTATCGGTCCCGGCGAAACCAAGAAGTTCACTCACCACCTGCAGCAAACGGGTCGGCCCAGCAAGCGGGTGAATGACCTGATCGAAGGCCGGGCCGAAATCCAGCGATGTTGGCTTAGCGACAAACAAGACCCTGATGCCAGCCCAGCACAAACGCGCACACTTCACCGCTTCCGCGCGTTCCTTGTTCGAGAGTGTGTGGCAGACCACCAGAACACAGAAGGCGCTGCTGTCCGACAGCGCCTTCATGCCTGCAAGGTCTTCAACAGAAACTACGTCGTAGGAGTCGCCAGCACTTCAGACCGTGCCCATAGGAGAGTGGCGTCTCTACCGAGACATAGGAGAAGAGGGCGCATTCATGAACTCTTAGATTGGCTAATTTGCTTCATAGGCTACAAAGCAGGACAGGCCGAATCTGTCGGGTGGCGGGCACAACGACCTGACCTCTATGCCAATTTGCGTCATGGAGATTTGGGTGTCCATCAGCGTACAGACGAATGAGAATTTACCCTTCTAAGGTCCAGGTATGGACAGTTGCTGCCTCTTCTTCCGCAGAATGCCAAGTTCAGATCAGTTCTACGCATTGGCTATCTGGGCCCGTCTTCCCCTGCGTGATGCTGGACTGGAGGTTCGGCGCTTTTCGTCGGAAGAGGAGTTTGCCTCGGCGCTGTACCAAGCCGGCGTCACGGGCCTTGAGTTAACGCGTCTTCGCAAAGCGTTGCAGCAATCTGGCCGTACGATGACTCCCTTCACTAAGGCGCAGGCAGCAGCATTGCGGGTCGTCCCTCTCTTGGAGTTGCTGAAGGAAAGTCCATCAAACGCGCCCCGGCCGGCTCACTTCGATGTGGAAAGGATCACCGCACGGGCCCTACCCTACCAAATACTTGGAACACACAATGAGGCAACTTCTTCTGGCGGAGTCTTGCCCGCAGGGCTAGAGCTGTGGTTGGACGGCCGCAACGCCATTGCTGCCATCGTTCCCTCCGGTCGAGCTTACGTGAAGGGTATCGGTTTGATTGCGTTGGACACAAGGTGGCTTCGCCGAAGAGATCCTGTGTCAACAATCACTGGCGCGGGCGGAGCGCCGAAGCCTGCTGCATAGGTTTAGAAAGGAAACAGCCCATGAAAACCCCTCGAATACAACAGCACCTACAGGGTCATGCAAGATACCGCTTGCACCATCGTCAAGCCTGACGGTGACGTGCTGGGGTTCCTCGAACGATTCCCATCGGCGTCGGCCGAACCGTTTACCTGCCCGACCCGGATCAAATCAAAGCCCTGCCAAACAACCGTGTTGTCGCTTGGGCTGACACCGTGGGTACGGTTGCGGTCAATCGCAATGCTCTAGCGCAACGCTCGTAATCCGTAAACCTAACCCTAAGAGGAGCGCATGTAACACATGCCGAAGAAAGCCGAAACAATAAGAGTGCTGCAAGCCGATGTAAGCCAAGGAAATCTGTTGGTCCACTTTTCTGACGAAACCTCTGTCTTGTTTCAAGCTCATTTCCTGAGTGACGTGCGGGAACACGACGGCAACATCACGCTAAGTAACGAACCAGAAGAACAGCATGACGATGAGCAAGGTTGACCAGTCCGGAATCGGGTTCCGTGCCTCTGACTGCGCGACCTAGATTGAGAGATCAGAAGTGAATGCCATGAAGCACTTCGCAGGAAGACAGGTCGTACTTTGCTTCAGCCACGATTGGACGCTGCTTCTCATGCGGCAATGGCTTCTGCAAAACGATCGAACAGCTGTAATCAGTGTTATGAGTGAGCAGGAGCTAGAGACAAGGCTCACGCAGCTCTGTCCTGATGTTGTGCTGTTGTGTCAAACGCTTAGCTGTGATGAATGCCGTCGAGCTGCAAGGTTGGTCGAGCAACACTGTCCTGCTCGTGTCTCCCTGGTCTTATGTGCGGATCCTGAGTTGTCGTTTCGCAAGGAGAATCGCGTATACACAACAGGGTCTTCTCCTGCTTTGCTGCTCAACGGTGCTCAACAGCTTCTTACAGAGGTGAGAGCCAGCCAAGGGACGCTAGTGGTGCCTCGCTGACCTTGCAAGCGAACTCAGCTCCACAGCTTATACCCATTTTCAGCCGGCAGAGGCTGACGTGAAACTCCTTCAGCAGGCAGGTTCGCTGACTGCAACGCCAAGAAGCGACGAAAGACGGACGATCTCATACGTCATTTCGCCACCGCCTAGATCTACCGCCCGTTCTGAGGTATGACACGCATCGAAAGTCAGTAAGGTTCGCACGTCCAGTACATCTATAAAGCTTACCTCCAGCTGCTAAACATTCTCTTCCAACAGGCTTCGGCCTCGAAAGGTAAATCATGTACTACACCGACAAAAAGCTGCAATTTCCTGTTCGCGTCGAGAAGCCAAACCCCATCTTCGCCCGCATGCTCCAGCAGGCCATCGGCGGTGTTGAAGGTGAAATCCGCGTCTGTATGCAGTACTTCTTTCAGGCCTGGGGTTCGCGAGGCCCGGCTAAGTATCGGGATATGCTGCTCAACACCGCAACAGAGGAAATCGCGCATATCGAGTTCCTGGCAACGGCAGTGGCGCTCAATCTGGAGAAGGCTCCAGTAAGCCTGCAGGAGGAGATCGCCGCCGATCCGATCGCAGGTTCCGTGTTGAATGGTATGGACATGCGTCACATACTGTCGACTGGTCTGGCCGCTTACCCCGGCAATTCCAATGGTGTTCCTTTTGATATGAGTCACATCTATGCGAGTGGCAATCTTGCTGGAGATATGTACTGCAACGTAGCGGCAGAGGCTACAGGACGCACCCTAGCCTGCCGGCTCTATCACGCGACGGATGACCCAGGCATGAAGGAGATGCTTGCCTTCAATATCGCTCGAGACACTATGCACCAGGAACAATGGCTGGCCGTGCTGGAGGAGCTCGGACCGTCACATTTGCCCGTCCCGAACAGCTTCCCCCAAAGCAAGGAAAATCCTGACTTTAACTACAGCTTCCTCATCACGACGACTGACAGAGAACCGGGCACACAAGCAGATCAGGCCTGGACTACGGGCGCGGCACCGGATGGCAAAGGCGAATTCAACGTAAAACTTGCTGAGCCAATGGGCTATGTCCCCGACCTGGGCTTTGGTCGAGCGGATACATTTGGTCAGAAAGAGCAGTCTGCGGGAACGGTCGCTGGCACTATCGAGAAGGGCAAAGACATCGCTTCCAAGCTGATGCATCCGAACAGTTAGGAAAAGCGCGAGGAGGAGTTCAGCCCTCCTCGCCCTGTCCTCTAATTCACTGCCCTTCTCGCCTCAGGGCGTGTCCCATTTGTCCTATGTGACGAAAGTGACACTTGCTCGCAGACTTTGCGGTTGCGTCTGGTAAGCGCTCCCTCAGCATAAGAACATGCCAGTGGACCGGACGAACGGCCTTGCTGCCAGTGAACCTCTGGTTGGTTCACAGGAGCGATTGAAAGCCTCCACTGATTTAACCCTCGGCCCTAGAGCTATGAACAACCGGTATGCCGTTGAAAACTTCCAACTGTACAAGGATGAGGTGACTATGGGTTTTCTTACGCCGGACGACATCAAGAGTTTCCATTCGCTTTACACGCTCCAACTGCGCTACCTTCTTTCTGTCGAAACGCAGATTGTGAAGGGTCTCGAAAGCATGATCACTCACGCAAGTGACGAACAGCTCAGGCAGGCCTTTCAATCTCACATGCAGGAGACCGAGGTGCAGGTCACGCGGCTGAAGGGGCTTATCGCCGAGGTGAACGATGGCGATGCCGACGACAAGAAGGACGTCATTATCACAGCTCTTATCGGCTCTGCAGACAACATTGTGAGCGAATCCGAGGCCGGTCCACTTCGCGACGCGGGTCTGCTCGCGACAGCGCAGAAAATCGAGCACTATGAAATAGCTTCCTATGGTGCGGCACGGAACTGGGCCGGCCTACTCAAACTCAAGACGCACGTGGAACTTCTGCAGAAAACGCTGGATGAAGAGAAACATGCGGATTATCTGCTGAATACAATAGCGGAACGCACGAATGTGGAAGCCGCTGCCGTCTGACTTGAACCGCGAGTTCAGATGGAACTCTTAGCATAGTCAGGCGCCACACCGTTCACGAAGTCGTACCCGAAGCGCCCAATGGCTCACCTGGTGGTTACGGCCGATCTACCCAGGGTTGAGACCACAAACACACAGGAAAGCTAAGAAAACTGAAGCAAAGATCGGATTCCCGCAAAACGGCATGCTCGGAAACAAGCGATCTGAAGGATACCTTGAGAACTACTGTTGGTCATGGAATGGGCGATGTAACCTCGCGGAGTCAACCACTGTAGATAATTCTATTATCGGCCATAATCTGTTCATTGCTAACGAGTCACGTCTGCTGCTACCACTAAGCTTTCGGCGGAGCGATCGCGTCCGTAGCTATCTTCGCAACGCGGAACTTCACAGTGGTCTTGGCAACGATCCTGATCTCCGCGCCGGTCTGAGGATTACGTCCCATCCGCTCTTTGCGTTCCGCTTTGACCAGCTTGCCGAGACCCGGGATCGTGAACTCACCCGCTTCGCGCGTCTGCTCCGTTGCCATCTCTATTAGCGCTTCGAAGAACGACTGAATCTACTTCGGCTCGGTACCTAACTTCTCGGACATCCCCATGATGATTTGGGTCTTGGCCATTTTCGCTACCGGGACAGGTGCCGGCTTCTCTGTTGCCTTCTTCATTGCCATCTGATCTCCTCGCACTCAGCCCAATTCTACGAACATTACCGAATAGCTGATGGTGGGGCAAATTTCGGGTGACCGACTGTTGCGACAAGTAGAGACATTAGCTTTCGTGTTGTTTTTGGAGAACCACGAGGTGTGCCTTGTCAGGCTGACGAGCTTGGACACGGGCACCTAGACATAGGCGCGGGTAGGATGGTGTGGCCGCGCATTTCAACTTGCCTGGGGAGTCTTCGCCATGAATACCAGATCGGTTCGTTCTTGGATTGCTGTTGCAGCTTTGATGGGCGCTTCATCCACTATGGGATTTGCGGCGGCAACGCCCGCAACGCACTGGGTAGGTACATGGGCCGCCGCGCCTTTTGAGCAGGCTAACGCACTGCGCCAGCCTCCCGCACCTGCAGGGACAGTGGCTTCTGGAACGAGAGGCCCTGCATCTTTGCCAGGCGGGGCTGGGACCATAACCGAAGTGATGGCTTCGGTTACTCCATCTGGAGTTCCTGCAGGTCCGGCCGCTCCAGCGGTGCTGGCTCCGGCTTCTTCGCTGTCGCCGGGCTCCTCAAGTGCAACTGCACCGTCCGCAGGTGCATCAGTCGGATCTCGTTTTACCCCGCCCCCTACATACGGCTCCAGTGACATGACACTGCGTGAAATTGTGCACGTCTCCTTGGGAGGGTCTCGGATTCGAGTGGTCTTTACGAATGAGTTCGGGACAGAAGCGCTGCGCATCGGCCCGGCCCAGACTGCACTAAGCAAAGGCGGTAACGCCGTCGATGCGTCGCCGGCGTCTTCGGCACGACTAACCTTCGGCGACAGGGGCTATGCAACCATTCCGGCAGGTGGTCTGCTTGTCAGCGATCCCGTGACGCTCAAGCTGCCCGCGCAAGCTGATCTGGCAGTGACCTTCTTCGTCCCCCAGCAGACGATTACAACGCTTTCGCAGCATCAGGCCGCGGACCAGACGAACTATGTGTCCGACGGAAATGTAGTCAGCGCCCCCTCAATCGAGGGAGCGAAGGAGATCCGCTCGTGGGTCTTCCTTAAGGGTGTTGAGGTGGAAGCCCCGGCTCACACAAGTGCGATCGTGGCCTTTGGGGACAGCATTACCGACGGTGCGTTTGCCTCCAATAACGCCAACACCCGCTGGCCGGATGTACTGGCGCGCCGCCTTCAGGCTGACAAGCGAACTGCTGATGTAGCAGTGCTGAACGAGGGCATCGGTGGAAATGGCGTGCTGCGACGCATCGTCGGGCCAAGCGCCCTCAGCCGCTTCGACCGCGATGTACTCGGACAAGCAGGCGTCAAGTACTTAGTTGTGATGGAGGCGATCAACGACATAGGCGCTTATGGTCCGAAGAACCCGAATGCACCGCCACCAACGGTAGCTCCTGCCGCACCGCCCACAGCTGAAGATCTGATCGTGGGCTACAAACAACTGATCGAGCGTGCTCACACCCATGGCATCAAGGTCTTCATGGCGACCTTAACGCCCTACGGGGGCGCGGGCTACTCTTCACCGTCAGGCGAAGCCGTGCGCACGGCCGTGAACCAGTGGATTCGCACGCAGAATGACTCCGATGGCGTCATCGACTTCGACAAAACAACAAAAGACCCGAGCCGCCCCGATTCCTTCCTTCCGGCCTACGATCACGGAGACCACCTGCATCCAAATGACACCGGATATACGGCCATGGGAGACGCAATCGATCTAGGACTCTTTACCAAGTAGTGATTGGCTTCCAGCTTTAGCAGTAGCCGATCTGGCGGAGACGGAACTGGGTTGTCCGAACAGGTGCTCATATAGGCAGAGCTTTCCAAGATGCAGTGCAATCTCGAAGTCCTTAATCAACGTCGCTGCAGTAGCGTGAAGCCTTGCAGTCCCGTCCGGCAGCAGTCTGGCGTATCGATTGGTCCCTACACGTAGCACTGTCGGAAGTAACCCGGCTGGCCCGACCGCTAGCACAAACGAAGTTTTTGGTAGTGTAGAGCCCTCAACTTCTGCCAACGGCGTTTATCGGTACCAATCAGGACTGGTGTCAAAGCATGCCCAGCCAAGCCGCCCGCTCACCTGGGCTGTGAAGCGAGCCAAGTCATAGCGTCCGGTCAGGATGAGGGTGGGTGCCGGATCCCGGCAGTTTCGGGCTCAGGTCAATTCCCTCATACTGCTGTGTCGAAGCGCTCTTGAAGCAACGATTGCCTTCCACGCGGAGCGCTTCTTCGGAGGGACGACTCGCCCGGAAAAGATTTCGGGAAAGTCTATGTCCTCTCTCCTGTTGAGCAACGTGGATAATGGGCTTTGCTTCCGCCCCAGCGCAATTCCCGCATCTATTTTGCGCGCGGCTCGTTCCCCCTCGAGGTGCCGACATGTCCAGTACTCTGCAAGATTTTGAATTGAGCTTTCTTCATGTGCCAGCAAAGGCACTACGGCGCACAACAAGCGCCGCAGAGCAAACGAAGAAGAGATCCCCGTTTTCTTTCGCAGGCTTGGCGGCAATCCTGCTTCTTATTGGGCCTGCTTGTGCCGAAGCGCAGGTCGCCGGGCACGTGGTGGGCGACGAGAGCACTCTGATCCTAGGGAGTGATTTGCCGACAACAACGTTTCCCTTGATCTCCACCGCCATCGCTGACGGCATGGGCAATGTTTTTCTTTTGGACGACTATAAGCTTTACGAACTGCCGAAGACCGGTGCCGGCTATGGAGTCCCATTTCAGCCGATTCCGAATCTGGAGCCGGTCACTCATGTGGAGGTCGACACCGCGGGAAACTTATACGTGAAAGGATCGTTAGCGATCCTTAAGTATCCCAAGGTGGAAAACGGCTACGGGGCACCGACGACCGTGTTTTTCATTCGATCGGTCAGTAACTACTCGACGGTTGTGGATCGCTTCATCGTAGATGCGAAGCAAAACGTGTTCGTGGCGGCGCGGGCGGTCAACAGCACTTCTGACAGCATTTGGAAGATCCCCTTCCACGACGGTGTGTACGGAGGGCGACAGACAATTGTTTACAGGAGTTCTGCGATCGGTACTGTGAGCGGCTTTGCTATGGACATGGAGGGCAACATATTTTTGGCGAGTTTGATCTATGGTTATCCCTCGCCGCTGGCCAAGAGCACTGTTGTAAAGCTGGCAGTCACAAGCACCGGCTACAGCCAACCCATGTTGCTTGGGGACGGGCTGTTTATCGATCCGCAGACGGTAGCAGTGGACCAGGCCGGAGATGTGTTCGTTCTCGACAAGGAAGCACCCGGCGGTTCTGATGCGATCATTTGGAAGCTGAGGCCAACCGTTAACGGAGATTATGCCACTCCCTTTGTCTTTGAGGAGATCACACCGGAGTACACCGCTCGAGAAACCCAGCCTGTGTCGATCAACATCGACGCGACCGGTGCGTTGTACTACCTTGTACAGACCCAGGGGTACAGCTACATCTACGACAGCAGGATCGTCAAAATCGATCCGTCACCGGACTTCGGAGCAGTGGCCGTGACCACCGGTGCACCCGTCCGCAAGTCGCTGGTCGTTCGCTTTGATAAAACCGGAAACCTGGGTAGCGCTACCGTGGGTACGCAGGGCGCGGCAGGGCTGGACTATGCCGACGCGGGCACCGGCACTTGCACCACGCAAGGCGCGTCGTATTTGTACCAGAAAGGTGATTCCTGCACAGTCGACATGAAGTTTTTGCCGCAGGAGCCGGGAGCTCGCTACGGCGGCCTGGAGCTGCACAATGGCGGGGGCACAGTGTTTGCAGCCACAAACCTACGGGGGAAAGGCATAGCGCCGCAACTGACCTTTGGCACCGGAGTACAGCCGTTGCTTCCAACCGGGTTGGACAATCCGGCGGGCGTTGCCGTTTCAGCGGTCGGCGACTTTTTTGTGGTGGATTACAAGAGCGGCGTTCTAAAAAAGTTTGCCGTATCAGGTAACGGTGGCTTAAGGCTTCCCCTGACCATTGCCAGCGGGCTGTCCACTCCGGGCGGTATCGCACTGGACAACTACGGCAATGTTTTCGTTGTGGAAACCGCAAGCGGTTTGGTGCGAAAGATTCCGTTCAGCCAGGGCAAGTACAGGAATCCCGCGATTGCGGTAAGCGGTTTAGCGATGCCAAAGGGCATTGCGGTAGACGGCTTGGGCAACCTGTATGTGACCAACTCGGGCAACAGAGCGGTCGAGAAGTTTTTCTACACCGACGGCGCTTACACCGCGCGACAGACGCTGCCGGGCAACTTCCTGGATCCGGTCGGAATCGCGCTCGATGTTGATGGAAACGTCTTCGTTACGGACGCCGGGAATGGCTCGCTTCAGGAGATTCCGTTCCTCTACGGGATTTACCAGGCTCCCGCAACTATCTACAACGGATTCGTCATGCCGGGCCTGCTTGCGATCGACGGCGGTGCGAACCTGTATGTGGCTGAAACGGGCCGTTCAGAGATCCGGAAGTTTCCAAAGACCGCAAGTGGCTATGCTTCTGCTATGACTCTGGGCAGCGGTCTGCTGTACCCACTGGGCGTTGCCGCAGACCCGAGCGGCAATCTGTACATTACCGACCAGTCTTCGAACGTGGCCAACCGCACCCGAAGGTTGAGCCTTGCGGTTGCACCAACTCTGAACTTCGCGCCAGCAACGGTGGGTTCCGTTAACGCAGATTCTCTCAAGACCTTCGTGCTTACCAACAGTGGCAATGCCACTCTGGTGCTGCCCATACTCCACTCTGGAGACAATCCGAGCCTGTCCTCCACGAACTTCAGAGACGTCAGCGAGGTCTGTCCACAACTCAGCGATGGCGCGTCAGCGCCCAACTTGGTGCCGGCGGGCACAAGTTGCCTGATCCCCGTGTATTTCATTCCTGACACACCCGGAGTGAAGGCCGCGCAATTGGTGTTCACGGACAACAACCTCAACGTGGATGGCTCGCAGCATGTGGTTACCCTGAATGGGGTCGCCGTCGCTCCATCTGAATAGCGCCGGTCCGGCACAGACACTGCGAACCGACCGGGCGCATGGGCATGCGATCGCCCAAGCGATCGAGAGCCGCTCGGTCGAGGTGCTGCAAGTGGGGTACGGGTCGCTCTATCCGTCGCTGCAGCGATTGCTCAAGGACGGCCTGATCGCCGCGGAGACGGGATTGCTGAAAACAAGCGCAAGGCGCGCTTCTACCGGCTCACGGCCAAGGGCAAACGGCAGCTGTTGCCCGAGACCTCCCGCTGGAACCGGTTTGCCGCGACGGTCAGCGCATCCCTGTCGCCTTTGGTTCAAGAGAACTCCTGATCAAGTGGCCTTGTTCTCTCCAATGAAGATGACTCTCCGGTACGTGACCTCGCGACGGCTTTAGTTGCACATCTTGGAGTATCCCGCTCAAAAAAACCGCAGTTTGGTACCCAGAGGTCGCATTGTCATCAGCAATCCGGGCTGAGGGCGTCCCGGACCACAATGAGCCTCAACTTCCCACACAGCGTTTGTAGGGACTTGAGACTTCCGTTCTGTGGTGACAAGCTGGATGGAACGCAAGCTCTTGCGATGAGGCGAAACGTATGTGGACAAGATCCGCTCAGTTCTCAGCAATCTATGCATCTCTTTGGCTCGCGTGCGTTCTGTCAGTAGTTCCAGTCTGTAATGCACAAGGCGGACCAGCAGAAGACTGCAAGTTTGCCTATGACGGTTTTGCGACTTCTCCCGGCCAGAAGGTGCAGATTGCAGAGGTTAAAGGCCGATTCACACTCAGCTTGAAGGTTGCGGTTCACCGAAGGGGTGTGTCGAGGCTCCCGTTGCTCAGGGAACACCTGTTCAGATTTACCGGCAAGAGGGGGTATGGACCTGTGGCTATGTTTCCGGACACGACGGAGCTGGACCGGCCTGGATTCGTACTGGCGCACTCTCCCTCGTCCGCTACAGCGACCATCCATCGCTCTCTGCATGGACAGGAACATGGGCAGGTGGGGAGGATCACGTGACAATTAGTCACGCTGACACGCCGGGAGCATTACACCTAGCCGGAAGTGCGGTCTGGCAAGGTAGCTATACGTCGCACCTGGGAGACACGAAGGGCGTGGCCACACCAATCGATAACCACCTTCACTTTCTGGAAGGAGGCCCAGGAAGTTGCAGCATCGATCTTATTCTGCTCGACCGCTACATGCTTGCCGAGGATAACCAAGCCTGTGGTGGGCTAAACGCCCGTTTTCAGGGTATCTGGAAACGAGCAGGGCGGTAGTTGCGCCCGTCGGTCCTCATATGTCACCTTCTCGTCAGCAACTGCGTGCTACTTCCTGAAAGGGTTCAGACCAAGTCGCTGTTCGATGGCAAGAAGCTTGATATCCAACCTGTTATGAAGAAAGCGTAGGGCATTCGACAGGAGGGAGTACAGTCCAGATGAAACAACGGTGGATCCTACTTGCAGCGGCTTTCTTCGGGCTGGTGGTGCCGAACAGTATGTTCCTTTACGCATCGTTTCACGACCCAAACGGGTGCGGCGGAGTCGCCCACAACTTGCTTGCTTCCTCCTTCATGCTGGACGCCTTTGTTGCAATGGGTCTTCTCGCCTACTTCTTTGCCGTCCGTCCGATCGGGCCCGTTAGGTGGTATTGGTTCATCGTTTTGTCGCTGATCGGAGGCATGGCCTTTAGTCTTCCGCTGTACTGGTGGCTCAATTCGAGACGCCAAGCAGCGGCTTAGAGAAAACGTTTGGCTGCCCCGGCATGTGCCGGGGCAGTTCACCTTGGATAGGTCCCGCTGAGTCGCATTATGGGAAGTGATCTGGCCCCGAGTGGCGCTCTGGCTGCTTGTAGACCGCAACTTCCCACAAGCGCGTTTCACAAAACCTCTGACTTGGACTGCGATGGGCACGATGACCTGCGCCCATCGCGATCGAATCAGTGCTGCAAAAGTGCAAAGCCGACAGCCAGTAGTACAAGGCTGCAAAGAACGTAGGAGATTAGTTGTTGCGGAGCGAGTCCCAGGGGCCGGCGCGTCGCAGCTACGAACTCCGGGTCGGTCCACCCCGTGCCGGGAAACAGGGGGGCAAGGACCATGGCAGCGAAGTAGTTTGCAGCGGTGACTGCCGCGATTAGAAGATCGGGCAGGCTCAGGACACGAGATCCGAACAGCAGAGTCAGGGAGATCGAGCCGCCAAAGATGCCCATCAGCATCGTTTGACCGTTATGGGATTTGGCATGTGGGGGCCAGAGAGGATTCCAAAGGTGCTGTTTGGCAGTGGCGGGCACCAGCGCGTCGGCCACGAAGCCGCCGAAGTTAGCAATGGCGATAAAGGCAATAATCCATTTTGCGATCTGCATAGACGCTCCTCTCTCCAGGATGGAGAAAGGACGTACAGGTTGCCCCGCATCCTTAATGGACGGGTGGCTGTACGAACGCAAAACGCCACCCGGACTTCCGACCGGGCTGTGACTTTCGCACGTCCGTCAGAAAAGATGTCTCGCGTGGCGTGATTGATTCAGCAACGTGGGACCGAGCACTTCCGGGGCTCGCTAAGCGCTTCGTTGGGTATGACAAGTCGCATCAGCGTCAGCAACGTGGCCCGGGTAGTCATCTGGGGCTCCTGCTGCCCAATTTCCCACAACGGCGTTTATCAGGATTAACGCTGAGATAAGCTCGGGCTTCGCATTGTTTATTGCGTGGCAATCCTGATGTATCAGTGCCGTAGCTCTCAAGGCGCTTGTCTTGAAATGTCATCAACATCGCGTTCCCCTGTCGCACCAACTCGAAGCGGTGGACCAAGAGAAAAGTTTGGCCGGTTTATACAAGAACTTCAACCCGTGTCTATGTTGTCCTAGCAAGAGGACAAACATAAATGCTAAAAACATCCTTGATCTATCGAGAAGATTTGCCATCCGTCGCTGCTCTTGATGCAGTGTGGACCCTCAACGTCAGGCATGATCTTGTCGGGAGCTTACCCTACCTCACGCTTCCTGACGGCTGTGTTGACTTGATATATCGCCTGAAAAGGGACGTGGCAGGAAACATCGATTCTGCGGCGCTGCTTATCGCGGGTCCAACGGATCGTTCGGCTACGTTCTTCCCGACGGCTGGGGAAGAGTTCATAGGAGTGCGGTTTGCGCCTGGCTGGGGCGGTCTGGCTCTCAATGTTTCACCCATCGAATTGTTAGGAACGTTTACAGGTGCCGGTTCACTAACGCCACGGCTTGCAATGCTGGAAGAATGCTTGTTCGCTTGCAAAACACAGCGTCAAGCAACCTCTCTTCTGCGGGATACGGTGGAAGGCTGGACAAATGAGACCACGGCCAAGCTGGGCATGCTCAATGCCGTGCGGATGCTTCGCATTTGCGGTGGAAAAATTCGTGTTGAGCAAGCCGCGCAGCATCTAGGTATCAGCCCTCGCAGTTTTCGCCGTGAAGTGAAGGAGCTTGTAGGACTCTCGCCCAAAGCCCTGACACGCATTTTCCGGTTTCGACGGACACTCGATGCGATCAACGAACGCAAAGGCTTGTCTCTGGGCGTGATGGCCTTGCAGGCTGGATACACAGACCAGGCACATATGACCCGTGAATTCCAAATGCTGGGAGGATTTACCCCTAAATTACCCGGCATACTTGCCGGCACCTCTGGGTCGCAGGGGGCCATCTGATGTCGCAGAGTCGATATGGCGTGGATGCACCGGGGCTGGTTCGTGGGTTTTTTTACGCTAGTTTGGCAATAGCCGTCGCTGGCTTGATGTTGCTGCACTGGGCTGGAAGCAGAACGTGGGCACAGTGGGTAGCTGGGGTGCTCCTCGTGATCGCAAGCTATGCCCTGTTCATGTTCGCCTACATGCTCTGGGGCAGTCTCGTCAGCAAGGTTCATGGCCGCAACGCCATTCTTGATCTCGTTCCTTGGACAGGAACCGAGCGAGTGCTGGACGTTGGCTGCGGCAGAGGCCTGTTACTCATAGGAGCAGCACATCGGCTAACGACAGGCGAAGCTGTCGGTGTGGATCTCTGGGTTCAAAAGGACCAAAACTCGAATCAGCAGACAGCGACTTTAGAAAACGCGAAGCTTGAGCGCGTCGAAGATCGCGTTCGTGTGGAAACTGGTGATATGCGTCAACTTCCTTTCTCCGATGGCTCGTTCGACGTGGTGATGTCGAGCTGGGCCGTGCACAATTTAGAGCTGAAGCAAGACCGAGAGAAGGCACTTGTGGAAATGGTGCGTGTTCTCAAGCTGGGGGGATGGATCTTGCTAAATGACATCGTGAACCGAGATGAGTACGAGGCCGAGTTCAGGCGCCTTGGCCTGACGGACGTGCGTGTGGTGATTACGTCCAGGTGGAGCGACCTGTTTTCTGGTGCTGTATCCTTCGGGTCGTTTCGCCCTGCGACAGTAGTGTGCCGTGTGACGCGCTTGGGGAAATGAGGGATGTGATCATGGCTTCAAGCATTGTCCACCTTCATCCGGTTCATCTTCGACGTACCCTCGCGCTGCAGGCTTTTGGGAAGTACGATCCGAGTGCGAACTGGCATGGAGAGGACACCTTCAAGAAAGTGTTCTCTACACAGGGAGGCGTCTGTGCAGTGACGATCTCGCGTGCTGACGACGGCTTGCTGGTTGAGGCAGAAGGCGAGGGGGCGGAAGCAGCCGTATCCCAATTAGTTACGGCATTGGCAATTGACGACGGTTACGCTAGCTTTGCGCCGGAACATCAGGCACTGGCTGCTCATCATCGTCAGCTCCCGGGCCTCCGGCTTATCCGCGTTCCCTGGCTTTTCGATATCGCTTGCTCAGCGGTTCTTCAGCAGCGAGTGAGATCAACGGACGCTATGCGCGAATGGGGCAGCATCTGCTCCCGCTTTGGACAGAAAGCTCCAACCGGGCAGACCACTTTTCCGTCGCCAGCCATGCTTTCGGCTGTGCCACTTCACGATCTACAGGCTATCGGGATTGATCCTCGCCGGGCGCGCACGTTGCTCGCCTTGGCGAAGGAGATCCGTTCGTATCCACTCCGCCCTGAAATGACGCATGAACAGCTTCGCCTTCGGCTCGGCCGTATTTCGGGGGTAGGGCCTTGGACCGTCGATATGATCCTAGGGTTCGGAGCTGCTGATACGGACGCGGTCCCGGTCGGAGATTTGTATCTTCCTCATCTCGTTAGCTTTGCCTTGGCAGGTGAGCGCAGGGGAACGGACGAACGTATGCTCGAGTTGTTGGAACCGTTGCGTCCCTATCGATTCAGAGTGGTTAGGCTTCTTTACTCCGCAAATATCAGTGTTCCCGGTTGGTCGACCAGATGATCGGCAGTTTGTAGTACCGGGTCGGGTACGCTTCGTTTTAGGTTCCGGTACCGGGAAGTCGCATTATGGGAAGCAATCCTAGCCTGAGTGGGTCTCAACCGACGCCAAGCGCCTCTTTGGGCTAACCGCCGGGGTGTGCGGCTGATGCTCGCAGAGCTTCGCTCCAAATCAGGGATTGTGGATCACACCATCGAGCTCGATCTTCGAGCACCAGAAACAAAAGCGGACGTTTCTTCCCGGCGCTAGCTGGCTGGTGTCCAGCCGCCTCCAGTAGTGGACACCAATACGGCACAGCAATGCGGCTACCGCACTCGACTCGTGCTCTCTGTTCGGCCAGAGCCGAGCCAACGAAGCGATGAGCGATGCATCGGGGCTGCGTTCCGAGTTCATCAGCGCTCCTGGCTTTCCGGCATGGGAAACGGCTATGCACCTAGACACCGACTTGTGAGCCTTTGTTCCCTAGGGAACTTCTCAGGTATCGTGAAGTCGCATTCTCGGAAGTAATCCACTCGGAATCTCAACTGACGATAGCAGGCCTTATCGCGAATGCAGAACCCTTGAGAACAGCGATCCGAAGCGATCGTTCACAGGTTCTTCCAGATTTTGCTTGCAGCCGAGGTATCGCTCGGTCGTCAAGACCGAGGCGTGGCCCAGGAGAAACTGGATCTGCTCAAGCTCACCTCCATTCACGTGGCAGAGCTTCGCACAAGTTCTCCTCAGGTCATGCGGCGCGAGGTGATCAAGCTCTAGGCGCTGGGCACAGTTGCGGAACACATACCAGACCACGTTCTCGGAAATGCCTGTTCCCCAAGGTGTTCCGTGCCGACTCACGGCCCTGAACACTCGGCCCGTGGCGACCGAAGCAGCTGTTAGCCATCTGTCGACCGCGTCTTTCACCCAGATCGGCATAGGCACTGTCCGTACGTGTTTGCCTTTACCGACAGGGTCCACGATTGCCCAATGACCCTGCCGGACTTGGATGTCTTCCTTTCGGAGGCCAGACAACTCGGCTCGACGAAGACCGCAGCCGAGCAGAATCGAGATCATCGCGACGTCCCGGATGCTGCGTAAACTGTCCCCATCAGATTTCTCAAGGAGCAACCGAGCTTGCTCACGGTTGAGCCAGTTGCCAGTACGGAGGCCGAGTTGCTTCACACCTTTGACCCGCCTGATTCCAGCAGCAAGTTCCGGACTCAGCAGCCCTGAGTCTGCAGCCTCGTAGGCAAGTCGTCTAACCGCAGCGAGCCTTTGATTGATCGTGCCAGCAGCTAGCCCCAGCGATTCCATGTAAAGTCGGAATCGAAGAACGACGGTTCGGTTCAGGGCCAGTCTCGGTTCCGAACAGTACCACGTGATGAACTGCTCCATTGCAAACTTTTAATTCCGCCTGGATCGCGGGGAGCTCAAGCTGTTTAAAACGGCGGACTTCGCATGATCGAGATCTGGCAACCAAAGGACGACCTTGCGGGGTGCCGACTTCTTCATTCTTTTGGGCATACAAACGGCCTCCTCTGCCGCAATATGCCCAACACTCTATGCCTTGAGATCATCATCGAGAACGTGATCGCCTCGAAGAGCGCAAAGGCGATTTGTCGCCAATCCAGAGCATTCCACGCGTCGACTAAGCTTCTGACAACGGATCTCTGAATCCCACCTCAGCAGTGTTCCAGAATCTGAATGTCGAAAGTGGGTGGGCTATGTGTCGATCGGCTGTGGAATCCGTCGGACAGGTGGAAGCCTTAGTCCAACGATCTCAGCTTCGCGAAGACCGCCGGTTTTGGTAGATCGTGCGCAAAACGACGAGAACGGCCTTCCAGTGCCCCCAAACAGCTTTACGTGACTTGCTCGCTCGTACCTTGCACGGGCGACTAAGCCTTTGGCAACGAATCCGTTCGATCTGGAACATCCCATCCGCCACTACACAAATAATTGAGGTGCGAAGCACCGCACAGCCAGTCATTTAGGGACTCACCCGTATTCGCGACCATCAATGCCATCCGTATCTTCTCATTCTTGGCAAGAAGAAGGCACACCAACTCTTGAAGCCTGTCCACTCTTGTCTGCAAATCTTCGGGAGTGGCCTCCTGGACCTTATTTGGAGAAGTGCGGATTGGAAAACTCCGATCATTGTCTTCAGTGCTCATTTCCAGCCTCCCGGCGGCATTCGGAACAGCCCTCTTGCGATCTAAGAGCTGTCATGAACTAGTTTTGCGCCAATGCGCTGTCATAAAGGCGAGCATCACTGCTGTTCACGGTAGTCTGGATGAGATTCATCCAAAAGCCCAGAACGTGGCCTAATTCACCAACACTTTCAGGTGGCAGAGACCGGATGACTCCAAAGGGACCGGCATTCCAACATGCGATTGAAGAGCAAACCTCGCGGCCTCTCCGCGAGTCATTGGTTACCCAGGCTAAGACAGCAGGCGGTTGTCTTGATCGTCGCCTGCCTTGTGATCGCTGGATGTCGCTCGCACACGCTCGACCCGAAGCCATCGATCGAGATCAGTCGCGTACCTCCCGCCGCTAAGGGCGGCCCCGACCGGACAGACTCGATAGAGGGACTCGTTATCGGGGCCAAACCGGGCCAGAAGATCGTTCTATACACAAAGGAGGATACCTGGTGGGTACAGCCCTTCTGGAGTCGACCGGTTACCACAATAGAAAGCGACTCGACCTGGAAGAGCGGAACTCATCTCGGTTCCGACTACGCGGCTCTGCTTGTAGAGCCTGGCTATCATCCACAAAAGACAGTCGCATCGCTTCCGATCGTCGGCAATGGTGTCCTTGCCGTGGCGACCGTAAAGGGTAGCGCCACCCATGTCGCCGCGATGAAGACGATTCACTTCAGCGGGTACGACTGGGCGGTTCGCGACGGGCTGGAAGATAGGGGAGGAGAGGTGAGCACCTTTGATCCCCAGAATGCTTGGGTTGACGAAAAGGGTTATTTGCATCTTCGTATGGGCGAGACCAGCGGTCGCTGGCTGTGCGCTGAGGTGAAACTTACCCGTAGCCTCGGTTATGGGACCTACAGATTTACCGTGCAGGATAGTGCTCACCTAAGCCCGTCCGCAGTACTCGGAATGTTCACCGTGGATGAGCAACACGGCGAGGAGCCCCGGGCAGAGCTGGACATTGAGCTCAGTCAGTGGGGAAAGCCCCAAGGCCACAATGCAATGTACGTTGTTCAGCCGTACTACGTACCGGGTAACGTTGCTCGTTTCTCGGTACCTGCAGGAACACTGACGCATACGCTCCACTGGGAGACAAAGTCCGCATCGTTCAAGACTGTCCAAGGAATAAATGCTGGTCCAAAGTTCAAAAGCATGAGCGAGCATGTGTTTGATTCAGGGATTCCCATTGCAGCAGGCGAGTCTGTCCACATCAATCTGTACGACTTCCTGCATTCGAGAAACAAGTTGCAACGACCTTCTGAGGTTGTGATTGCAAAATTCGACTTTCTTCCGTGATGCAACGATGCGGTTACGCCTGTGCGGATGGCTCATCGCCGGGATCGCAGGACTGTGCTTCACTAGCCCGGCTCTGGCTCTGAGTTCAACCAAAGCAAGCTCGCAATATGTTCACGATGCGTGGGGACCGGAGCGCGGCTTTCCAGGCGGCGCAGTCTTCTCAATATGTCAATCAAAGGATGGTTATCTCTGGATAGGAACGGAGAGGGGTCTCGTCCGTTTCGACGGCTTCGACTTCACGCTGATTCAGCGTCCCATCGCGGGGTCGCCGCCTGTAGGCGCTGTACGCGGGCTGGTTGCCGACTTCGAAGGGAACCTTTGGATTCGGCTGGACGGTCCCCATCTTCTCCGCTATCGCGATGGCAACTTCGAGGATGCAATCGTTCGCTTTGATCTGCAGGAGTTCGCCTTCACTTCGATGTCCGTCGATCAAGAAGGCAAGTTGCTTCTCTGGGGGCCACAAAACAAGCTGATCCGTTTCGAACGTGGTGAGTTCACGCACACTGATATCGCCAAAGATATCCGCAATATAGTCACGTCAGTGGCAGAGACGCGAGACCGCCGGATTTGGATGGGTACACGGGGAGCAGGACTTTATCGTGCTGACAAAGAGCACCTGGTCAACACATCAACCGAGTTAGCGTTTACGAGCGTAAATAACTTGCTGCCTGCGGATGGCGGGATGTGGATTGGCACGGACTCAGGGTTGGACTTCTGGAACGGGCATCAACTGGCAAGACCTGCCTCGTTGTCGCCGCTCGACCGGCTCCAGATTCTAGCTCTCATCCAGGATCAACACGGAAACGTCTGGGCAGGCACCAATAACGGTCTGGAAAGGATCTCGCCTGACTTCGCCGTATCGACTGAAGTAACAAGTCAGCATGCGGAGACAGTTTCGGCGGTCTATGAGGATCATGAAGGAGAGATCTGGTTCGGTGGAACACGAGGAATCGAGAGACTGCGAGATGGAATGTTTACCGGCTATGCAGCAGCGCAGGGTCTTCCGGTGGTGAACAATGGGCCTGTCTACGTCGATGAGATCGGGAGAATATGGTTCGCGCCTTCAGCGGGAGGTCTCTACTGGCTGAAGGATGGGCAGGTGAGCAAAGTGTCCACCGCCGGGCTGGACAAGGATGTCATCTACTCCATAAGCGGCGGAGGCGGCGAACTATGGATCGGCAGGCAGCATGGCGGGCTAACGAAGCTTTCGATAAAAGGCGGCTCCTTCGTTGCGCAAACATACACTGAGGTAGATGGGCTGGCTCAGAACAGCATCTACTCCGTGCATCGCAATCGCGATGGAACGGTTTGGGCTGCTACCGTGAGCAATGGCATGAGCAGACTGAAGAACGGCAGTTTTACCAACTACTCCGTGACAAACGGATTGATATCGAATGCCGTGTTCTCGATCACTGAAGCAGCAGACGGGACGATGTGGGTTGCGACGCCCAACGGCCTCCAATCATTCGCAGCAGGGCAATGGAAGAGCTACGGCACTCAAGACGGTCTGCCCTCTTCCAATGTGAGATTGATCTTCGAGGATTCGAAACACGTGCTGTGGATCGCCACTACGGGCGGTCTTGCGTCGATGGTCTCTCGCCACGCCACTGTGCCAAGCTCTCTCCCAAATTCGTTGAGGGACGAAATACTGGGCATGACAGAAGACGGGCAAGGCTCACTGTGGATCGTGACCTCCGACCACGTGCTACGGGTTGTTCGCGATCGCTTGCTGGATGGCTCGCTCCGTGAGTCAGACGTCCAAAGCTACGGAATTGAAGATGGCCTTCCTGGAATTGAAGGTGTGCGGCGCGATCACTCCGTTGCGACTGACAAGGACGGCCGAATCTGGATCTCTTTAGCCCGGGGCCTGGGAACGGCAGACACGGGAACATCCGCCAAAGCTGCCGCAGTTGTCACAGCCAGGATTGAGTCTCTCATCGCTGCGGGAGAACCGATTGGATTTGCTGACTCGCCCAAACTCCCCGCCGGCACTCAAAGTGTCACATTCAACTATGGAAGTTCCAACCTGGACTCACCTCAAAGAGTCAGGTTCCGTTACAGACTGGACGGTTCCGACAAGGATTGGAGCGATGATGTTGCCTTACGTCAGGTGATCTACACGAATCTGGGCCCAGGCTCCTACAGATTTCGCATTGTCGCATCCGATGCAGTTGGCTCATGGAGTGGCCCCGAAACCACAATCAGTTTTCTGGTTGAGCCAGCGTTCTGGCAAACCTGGTGGTTTCGATTCATCTGTGTTGCCCTTCTCTTGATGGCTGTCTATCTGATCGTGCGGCTGCGAATGGCGCAGATGACAAATCATCTAAACGCCCGCTTTCAGGACCGTTTGGCAGAGCGTACCCTGATCGCGCAAGAGTTGCACGATACCCTTCTACAAGGTGTTCTCAGCGCCTCTATGCAACTCGATGTGGTGGAAGATCAGACGCCAGATGACTCTCCGACAAAGCCCACAATCAAACGCATTCTGCAGTTGATGGGACAGGTCACAGAGGAAGGAAGAAGCGCTCTTCGCGGATTGAGAACTTCCGCGGACAACACCTTAAGCATCGAGGTTGCACTCTCGCGCATTCACGAGGAGTTCTCGCTTGATGGCAGAGCCACGTACAAGATCCTCTCGCGAGGCGAAAGCAGATCCTTGCGCCCGATGATTCGAGATGAGGTCTATCGCATTGGTCGCGAAGCGGTGATGAATGCTTTCCTGCATGCCAGGGCCAACGACATCGAGGTCCAAGTAGAGTATGCAAACGCATTCTTCAGAGTCCTTGTGAGCGACGATGGCTGCGGGATCAATCCTCAAATACTTGACGCAGGTCGCGAAGGACACTGGGGTCTACCAGGCATGCACGAGCGCTCCCAGAAAATTGGCGCTACTCTAAAGCTTCGAAGTCGCATGGGCGCGGGCACTGAGGTGGAACTCACAATCCCAGGTGCGATTGCGTTCGACGGCGACACTCGGACGCCATGGTCGAAGTGGCGTTACTGGCCCGCTCGAGAACGATTCGATACCCACCCAAGGCCCATCAGGAAACGAGAATAGAGATGAACACACGGCCCCCCATTCGTATCTTCTGTGTTGACGATCATCCCCTGATGCGGGAAGGGATCTCTGCCGTGATCAGGAACGAAGCAGACATGCTGCTCGTCGCAGAGGCTTCGAATGGCCGTGAAGCAATTCAAGGATTTCGAGAACATCAGCCAGATATCACACTGATGGATCTGAGGATGCCTGATATCAGTGGCATCGATGCAATCATTGCGATTCGAACCGAGTTCCCAGATGCGAAGGTGATTATGCTGACGACCTTCGAGGGAGATACAGAGATCGCACGTGCTCTCGAGGCTGGAGCGCGGGGCTACATGCTCAAGAACATGCCTCGAAAGCAGCTCGTAGAAACGATTCGGAAGGTGCATGCTGGAAAGAAGCACATCCCTCCCGAAGTGGTGGCAACCCTTGCTGAACATCTGGGTGACGAAGCGTTGAGCAAACGTGAGCTCGAGGTGCTGCAAAAGATTGCAGGAGGAAATCGGAACATAGATATCGCGACGCTCCTCTTCATCTCTGAGGAGACCGTGAAGGGTCACGTTAAGCACATCATGGAAAAGCTAGGTGCAAGCGATCGCACCGACGCCGTCGCCATCGGAGTGCGGAGAGGGATGATCCAGCTGTAGCTTCCTCTGCTTCATGTTTGGGCCCGCAATCGGCGAGTGGCCACAAAAGCACTCTATCCAGGGGTTCTATCTCGATTCACTTCCGCTAGCCTGACGGGTGTTGTGTTTACTCCTCAGGAGGCACAGGCTGCAAAAACTCTTTTCTGCCTTTCCTAATGGGTGGCCAGGCATCGGGCTTGTCATTCTGCGGCTTGCCGTCGCGATCAGCGGGATCAACGATGGTTTGTGTGCGATCGCAGGATCGAATGGAATGTCATGGGGCGTTCGGTCGCTGGGACTGTTTGCGGTGCTCCTTGGCTTGTCACTTCTGGTTGGCTTCCTTACTCCTGTTGCCGGAGCTCTCGCAGCGCTAAGTTATCTCCTCTATGCTCTCTCGCTTGCTTGCGGCCCCGATCCAAACAAGCATCTCAGCGCGGTCACGGCTCTGGATCTGTCTGTGATCTCCCTTTCGTTAGTGCTGCTTGGTCCGGGATCGCTATCGATGGACGCACGCGTGTTTGGTCGCCGCGAAATCGTGATCCCTGAAGCCGAACGTCCCCGCCGCTGAAGAATCGAACGCAATACAAGAGATGCGAACTCGTGATCCTGGCCAAGCGCCGGACGAACAACCCTTGATAGTGGTGTTTCTAATGCCCTCGTCCTTGTTGCCTGAATTCGATTCCATCGCGGGATGTCTTATCGCGAGCGCTGCGTCATGCTTCATAGGTGCTCGTGCGAGACAGGCGACGCGGAAGAGGTCCGATTGTGACAATCAAAGAGCCAACGCTTTTCTCCCCCCTTCAGATCGGTGCAATCACTCTTAAGCACCGAGTCGTCATGGCACCTCTTACGCGATCAAGATCCGTACAACCAGACTCTGTTCCAGGCGACTTGATGAAGAAGTATTACGAGCAGAGAGCGTCGGACGGAGGCCTCATCATCACAGAGGCGACCAACATCTCGATAACCAGTCGGGGATGGCTGGGAGCGCCTGGCTTGTACTCCGAGGATCAAGTCGCGGGATGGAAGAAGATCGTCGCGTCCGTTCACGGCAAGGGTGGGCGCGTCTTCGCACAGCTCTGGCATAGCGGCCGTTCGTCGCACACTGCGATGACGGGAGGGGAGATGCCGGTCTCGGCGTCGGTCAATCCGGGATACTGGCTCAATCCCAACCACCTTGTCTCGATTCCCGGCGGCTGGACACAGCCTTCACCGCATCGCGCTCTTACAGTGCATGAAATAGCTGGAATTGTTGAAGATTATCGTCGCGCGGCTCAGCGGGCAATGGACGCGGGCTTCGATGGTGTAGAGCTGCATGGCGCGAACGGGTACCTCGTTGACCAGTTTCTGCAGAATGGGAGCAACCAGCGGACGGACGAATACGGAGGCTCGATCGAGAACCGGACGCGCTTCCTCTCGGAGGTCGTTACCGCACTAACTTCACTTTGGGGGGCAGGCCGCGTGGCCGTTCGAATCGGCCCGAATGGAACATGGAATGGCGTCTCGGACAGCGATCCGTGCGCCCTGTTCTCTCATGTGGCTGGTCACCTGAACCAGTTTCCGCTCGCTTATCTGAGCCTGATTGAGCCTCGCATCGCCGGCAGCGATCTCGTCGATCCGAAGCAAGGCCCGATCGCCGCCGAATGGCTGAGACCGATCTTCAAGGGCAGGCTCATCGCCGCGGGAGGTTTTGAGCCGGACACCGCCGAAGCCGCTGTCTCTTCAGGAACGGTGGACGCAGTGGCTTTCGGTCGCCACTTCGTCTCCAACCCCGACCTTCCCCGTCGCATTCGCGAGAAGCTTCCATTGACCGCGTACAACCGCGACACCTTCTACACGTTCGATGCCCTCGGATATACAGACTATCCAGCGTACGAAGGCGCTCTGGTCTTGCAGTAGCGGAGCGGTAAATAACAGCGCACTACAACAACACGGAGGATCTATGAGCAACGACGTAAACATCATGTTGGTGCACGGTGCCTGGGCGGATGGGTCATGCTGGAGCAAAGTCATCCTCCTGCTCGAAGCCAAGGGGTACAAGGTCACCGCAGTCCAGATCCCGCTCTTCTCGCTTGAGAATGATATCGAAGTGACTCGCCGCCTTTTGTCGAATCTGCCAACGCCTACCGTCCTGGTCGGTCACTCGTATGGTGGCGCGGTCATCACAGGAGCAGCCACCGCCGCGCCGCAGGTCAAAGCACTTGTATACATCACGGCGTTCGGCCTGGATGAAGGCGAGAGCCTCGAATCTCTGTCGAAGCAGGGACCCCCGTCTCCAGGTTCGACTGCTATCGAGCCAGATGCGAATGGCTTCCTCTGGATCAATCGCGATAAATTTCATGATTCCTTCGCTGGTGGCGCTACGGCCGACGAAGCTGCCGTTATGGCGGCCGTACAAAAGCCTCTTTCCTTTGCGGCTTTCGGCGGCAAGGAAACTTCGCCAGCGTGGAAGACACTTCCATCCTGGTATCTGGTGTGCACCGAGGACAAGATGATCCCCCCACCCGCGCAGGAGTTCCTAGCGAAGCGTATGAACGCGACGGTCCGCTCCGTCGCCTCAAGTCATTGTCCTTTCATGTCGCATCCGGACGCAGTCGCGGACATCATTGCGCTCGCGGCTGAATCGCTCAACAACTAACTGCCTAATACCGAGGCAAGCGACTCCGTCTCATAGCGGAGCAGCGGAGTCGCGTCTTTGGATAGTGAAGTAAGGAGGATAACGATGACTGCAAAAGCGCGAGTTCTTGTGATGGGCGCGACAGGTCAGGTTGGAGGAGCGTTGATCCCGCTCCTCATAAATGCAGCGGACCTTGATGTTGTTGCCGCGGTTCGTAATCGTGCCAAGGCGGCGAACCTCGATGTCCCGACTGTTCATCTCGATCTGGATGACTTTGCGAGCTTCGCTCCAGCTCTCGTGGGCATCGACCGCATCTTCATGGCTACCGGCTACACCATCGATATGCTGCGACAGAGCAAGGACCTTGTAAACACCGCAAAGCGAGCAGGTGTTGAGCATATCGTTCATCTCGGCGCGTGCGGTGATAATGACACTCGCGTTGCGCATTATGGATGGCATCAGTTCATCGAGCGCTACATCGAGTCGTCCGGAATCGACTTCACTCATCTTCGCCCAGAGATCTTCATGCAGAACCTCCTGGGATATGGAGGAGAGAGCTACGTAGACCACGGCGTGATCAAACACTACGTTGGTGGCGCAAGGCTCAGTTGGGTGGACTGCGACGATGTTGCAGCCGTAGCCGCAACGTGCCTTGCGCATCCTGCTCAGCATGCCGGTAAGACCTACCGTCTCGGATATGAAGCGAAGACATACTACGAACTCGCCGAGATCTTCTCGGAGACGCTCGGCCAGACCTTCTCCTATGAGCCACAACCCCCATCCGAATTCCTCCGCAATGTGCTCGCAGCAGGAGCGGAGCCGGCCTATATGAAGTGCGTCTTCGATAGCTATACCGACCTCACCAACGGAGTAGACATTCGCTCCGACGGAATCTTCGATAACTTTCCCCAACTGACAGGCCGCCAGCCACACACACTTGCTGACTTCGCCCGGCGACACGCCAAGCAATTCAAGTATTAGGACCGCGCGAGAGATGAGGAATCCATGTCGAGCAATGAGAGAATCCGCGTTGGTCTGGTGGGCGTCGGCAGCTGGGGTCGTTACGGCCATATCCAAGCTCTTCGCCTTCTCCCGGAGTACGAGATTGTCGCCGTCGCCAGTAGAGGGATGGGGACGGCCTCCGAGCTCGCCACGCAGTTCGGCATTCCGCATGCCTTCGGTGACTACAGAGAGTTGGTGGAGCATCCCGACGTCGATCTCGTTGTTGTCCTTCCTCCGGCGCCGCACCACAGGACGATCGTCAAAACGGCGATAGCAGCCGGCAAAGATGTCTATTGTGAGTGGCCTCTTACAACCAAGACCGAAGACTCAGAGGAACTCGTACGGCTCGCAGAAGAAGCCGGAGTTCGGCACTTCGTCGGCCTCCAACGGACTGTCGGTGCCAGCTCTCTCTTGCTGAGCAACCTGATGGCTACTCAATACGTTGGCGAACTCCGTTCCGTACGAATGCATGTGAGTATGTCCGGCTTCGGGCCGGTTCGATCGAAGTCGCTCGATTGGACGCTGCCTGCAGCCAACTTTTCGCATGTGCTGTCGATCTACGGTGGTCACTTCATTGATATGTTGTTCCACGCTGTCGGACAGCCGGCTTCGTTGAATGCAATGGTGAAGACGCAGTTCCGGGAGGTATCGGTAGAGGCAGGGCCGAAGATTCGAAATGAAACTCCCGACGTGGTCATGGTGATGGGAACGCTTCAAAACGGGGCTGTTTTTCAGATTCAGATCGAAGGCGGGAAGGTAAGTCCGAAAGGTCTTCAAATTGAGATGACTGGAACTACCGGCGACCTTGAAGTCTCAAACGAACGAGCCTTTGTGACCAAACATCACGACGTGATCAGGGGAGCGCAAGGAGCGGGCGACCGATGGGAAGAGATAGAGATCCCGGTTCGATATCTAACGATCCCTTTTTCCGATCTGGACGTGAGCGTACAGGATCTCGCCCAGCTCTACGCAGCGTTCGCGCGAGACCGCGTTACTGGAGGCAAATCAACGCGCGATTTCAAGGATGCTGTGGCCATGCATCGACTGATCGATGCGTTTATTGAGTCCTCCTCTTCGAACGAGACCATCATCCTCAAGGAGCACGCATGAGTACCCCTTCCATCGAAGACAACAAGCTCATCGTTCTGAAAGCTTTCGATACTCTTTTCAACCAGCGCGATTATGAAGGGGCCGCACGTTTCTGGTCGCCTGATTACATTCAGCACAGCGCCCACATCGAAGCAGGTCGGGATGGCTTGTTTGAACTGACCAGATCTCTGCCGGCAACATTACGCTACGAGAATGCGCGCGCGGTAGCGGAAGGGGACCTGGTGATCCTGCATGGCCGCTTTTCCGGCCATGGTCTACCGAGAAACTGGGTTGTTGCCGACATTGTGCGCGTCGAGTACGGCGTTCTGGTCGAGCACTGGGATGTGATTCAGGATGAAGCCACCAAGGCGGAATCCAAGAGCGGTCTGCCTATGTTCGGCAACGCATTTGCTCCGGCAGATGAGAGCTGACCCGCTGTCAGCAGAGCTGCGGGCTTGATGTCACGCAGCTCACCGTTGGTTGCACTCATAGCCCCAAACCTAACCATCTCAAAAGGAGCAGAAATGAAACTGACAGGCAATACGATCTTCATCACAGGCGGCGGCTCAGGGATTGGACGCGCTCTCGCTGAAGCGTTGCACAAACTCGGCAACAAGGTCATCATCTCGGGCCGCCGGGCCGGACACCTTGCAAAGACCCTCGAAGCAAATCCGGGCATGGAGGCGATTGAACTCGATATCACAAGCCCAGAAAGCATCGCGGCGGCGGCGGCAAAACTCGTCAAGACTTATCCCGATCTGAATGTTCTGATAAACAACGCGGGCATCATGCAGATCGACGACGTGGCCAACACGGTCGATGACGATCTGATCACGTCTACGATCACCACCAACCTCGTTGGCCCAATTCGCCTCACGAGCGCGTTGATCGAGCACCTCAAGAAGCAGGATTCCGCTTACGTCCTTCTTGTCTCATCGGTACTCGGTTTCACACCCATGGCAATGACGGCAGTGTACTCCGCTACGAAGGCCGCTCTCCACTCCTATGCCTTATCGCTGCGCTTCAAGCTAAGGCACACCCCTGTCCGCGTCCTCGAAGTGATTCCACCGTGGGTGCGCACCGAACTGCTGAACAGCAGCGAGGAGCCTCGAGCTATGCCGCTAGAGGAGTTCATCGCCGGAACCATGCAGGCACTCGGCACCGATGCCACCGAGATTCTGGTTCCCCGCGCCAAGTTCCTTCGAGACCAGGCCGGTCCAAATGAAGGAGCGTTTGTGAGCAGCTTCAACGAGCAACTCGAAACGCCACAAGCCTGACGCTCCACAAACAGCCGTCTATATGGCTCGCTTGCTATTCATCTACGGCTGACGATCGCCCAAATTCTGGAGAGCACAATGAATGATCTATTGCAGAAGGCAGTCGACGCGCATGGCGGTCTTAACCGGTGGAACGAGATCAACACAGTCAAGGTTGCAGCTTCGCTGACCGGTGCGATCTGGTTTGTTAAAAGCCAGGGGGACTACCTCAAAGACGTGGTGATGACGGTCGATACCCGTAAGGAGCGGATGGTCACCGATTTTCCTGGCCAGGATAAGCGCTTCATCTTTGAGCCCAATCGCCTGGTGATGGAGAAGCGAGACGGAACCGTCATTCAGACGCGGGATGACCCCGAGAAGTCGTTCGAGGGGCAGGGCAGAGAGACGCCCTGGGATGACCTTCATGTCGCCTACTTTCAAGGGGAAGCACTTTGGACCTACCTGAACACGCCCTTCCTCTATACGCAAAGAGGTTTTGAGACCGAAGAGATAGCGGGGATCACTGTGGACGGAGAGATGTGGCGCCGTCTCAAAATCACCTTTCCCGATTCCATCAAGAGCCACAGCCGGGAGCAGATCTCCTGTTTCGGGCCTGATGGTTTGTTGCGTCGTCACGACTACACCGTGGACATACTGGGCGGGGCAACCGGGCTAAATTATGCATCCGAGTATCGCGAGGTAGGCGGCATTATCTTCCCGACGAAACGCCGTATCTACGCCTACGAAGGCGACTACCAGCTCGTTCCGGAACCACTTCTGGTGAGCATCGATATGGGCGAGATCACTGTCAGCTGATCCAGCGGTTGCGAGCCTACATATTCAACCAGGAAAGCAGAGAGGTTCTATGAAGCACCCTTCACTCTTTGAACAGCTTCAGTTGGCGAGTCTTACACTCCCCAACCGCATCATCATGGCCCCCCTCACTCGCATGCGGGCGGGAGAGCGGAATGCTCCCACCGCACTGAATGCTGCCTATTACGCTCAGCGAGCTAGTGCTGGGCTCATCATTGCGGAGGAAACCGCCGTAAGTGAACAAGGGCAAGGTTATCCAAACGCTCCTGGGATCTACACCCCGGAGCAGATTGACGGCTGGAAGGCAGTCACGTCAGCCGTCCATTCCGCTGGGGGCCGCATCTTCCTGCAGATCGCTCACAATGGACGAAACTCTCACTCTTCGCTTATGCCGGATGGTGGTCCACCAGTCGCGCCCTCGGCAATCGCTTCGAACCTCCTTGGCTTCACACGGAACTTCCAACAGGTTCCTATTGAAGTGCCGCGAGCTCTTCAAGTCGCCGAAATACATGCCATCGTAGAGAGCTTCGTAGCCGCCGCCGCCAACGCCATCGAAGCGGCATCGATGGAGTCGGGCTGCAGGCATCGAACAGCCACCTCATCGACCAGTTTCTTGAGGACGGCACAAATATCCGGACCGACGAATATGGAGGTTCCGTCAAGAAGCGGATGCGGTTCTTGCTGGAGATCGTCGACGGCGTTTCAGCCTCCATCGGTAGTGACCGACTCGGTGTGCGCCTATCTCCCTTTGGCCAGTACGGGGGGATTCACGATAGTGATTCCACGGGACTATTTACATCGACGATTCAAGAGTTAAGTGGCTGTAGCTTGGCCTATCTTCACTTGATTGAGGGTCGTGGGTCTGAAATAGGCTTGGGAGATCGTCTGCACGAAGACGCCCTAAACAATGCGAAGGTCTTCCGGCCTCACTTCGACGGATGTCTGATCTCTGCCGGAGCCTACACCCCGTTCTCCGCCGCCAGGGTACTGGAAGAGGGAGACGCAGATGCGGTTGCCTTCGGTAGGCACTACATCTCAAATCCAGACTTGGCTGATCGAATAGCAAGCGGGACGCCGCTCACTCCCTACGACCGGTCAACGTTTTACGGGGGCGGCGAAGTTGGCTACATCGACTACCAGGTCACGGTCAGAGCGTAGTGGATCGGCTAAGTTTCGTGCATCAAGGGAGGCAGCATGACACAGCAGGAGATTCTCTCCACGCAACGTGGAGTCTTTTATCCCGCGCTCATCGACAGGGACTGGGATGCCCTGTCGGCGCTCTACGCAGACGATTACACACTTATGCGATCTGACGGTACGACCCTGGGCAAGGCCGAAGTGCTCGCCGAGCTGAAGCTAGGAACTTTGCGTTTCAAGTCGATCCAGTTGAGAAACGAACAGATTCGGTTGATCGATTCGGTTGGCCTCCTCACCGGGGAGAGTACAGCGGTGGTAGAGCGCGGCGGGGTCGAATCACAGTCCCACTTCTGTCTGACTGCCGTCTACGTACAGAATGGCGCGGCGATTCATCTGCTTCACTTTCAGAGCACAGACGTTAAAACCAACGCAAGTTCATGATGAACTCCAGCGCCACGCAACCGAACGCACCAAATGGGCGGAGGGCACCCTTTATGTCGATTCCTTTCAAGACAGTCACAGCAAAGAACTTCATTGGTGCATGGGAGCTGGAGAGTTACACCGAGCACTCAGGTACAGAAGCACCTTTGCATCCGTTTGGTTCAAATCCGGTGGGCTTTCTGATCTATACAGAGGATGGAATCGTGTCGGCACAACTGATGAGACCACACCGCAAACGACTGGCGGACAGCGCTTGGCAGTCCAACGACCAGGAGGCGCTTGCCGAACTCGCTAAGGGCTACATTGCATACTGTGGACGATACTTCATAGACGAGCAGTTGGGACAAATGGTTCATCTCCCTGTGCTCGCGCTGGTGCCAAACCTGATTGAACAACGCCAGTACCGCACCTTCATCTTCGACGACGATAAGCTGAATCTTCGAACGGTTCGAACGGAGTCTGATGGAACAACGGTTGAGACCCGTCTAACTTGGCGCCGCGATAAGCAGGCCGGGAATCTCGCTTGATCAGTCTCAATTGACGATTTCAGGCCTTATCGCGAATCGAGGGATTTTGAAAATAGGCAGCCGAAGCGGTCGTTCACGGGCTCCTCACGGTTCTGCTTGCAGCCGAGATATCGCTCGGTCGTCAGTACTGAGGCGTGGCCTAACAGAAATTGGATCTGCTCCAACTCTCCTCCGTTGACGTGGCATAGCTTTGCGCAAGTTCTTCTCAGGTCATGGGGGCGAGGTGTTCAAACTCCAAGCGTTTGGCACAGTTTCGGATTACATACCAGACAACATTTTCAGATATGCCTGTGCCCCACGGTGTTCCGTGTCGACTCACCGCTCTGAAGACACGCCCAGTGGTGACCGACGCAGCTGTCATCCATCTGTCCACTGCCTCTTTCACCCAGGTCGGCATGGGAACTGTTCGAACGTGCTTGCATTTACCGACAAGATCCACAATCGCCCAATGCCCCTGTCGGACTTGAATGTTCTCCCGTCTGAGCGCAGATAATTCGGCTCGGCGAAGACCGCATCCGAGCAAGATGGAGATCATGGCGACGTCTCGGATGTTGCGTAGGCCCTCCCCCTCGGCTGCTTCAAGTAGCAATCTAGCTTGTTCGCGGTTGAGCCAGTTTCCGGTGCGAAAACCTAGTTGCTTTACGCCTTTGACCCGTCGAATTCCAGCAGCAAGTTCGGGACTCAGCAGACCTGAGTCTGCCGCCTCGTAAGTAAGGCGCCTGACTGCAGCAAGCCTTTGATTGATCGTCCCGGCGGCAAGGCCGAGTGATTCTAGGTGTTGTCGGAACCGGAGCACAACGGTTCGATTCAGAGCTAGTCTTGGTTCCGAGCAATACCACGTGATGAACTGCTCCATCGCAAACTTGTAGTTCCGCCTAGATCGTGGGGAACTCAGGCTGCTGAGCACGGAAGACTTTGCATGATCAAGATCCGGCAGACGAAGGACTTCCGGGGAGCCGGTTTCTTCACTCTCTTGGGCATAAAGGCGGCCTCCTCTGCCGCAGATATGCCCAACACTCTATGCGCAACGCGTCACCGAGGAGAGCGGAGTCTGAATGATGGACGAGCGCAAAGGCGATTTGGCATCAACTGACCACAACGGCTTTTATCGCTACTTACAACTCGCGTCGCCAAGCGACGGATGACAACTCGCCCTGATCTGTCATACGCTGCTTTCGGTGTGCGCCCCGGACCAGCATATGAGGAGATAGACGATGAAGGCTTTTGCTCTTGAGGAACACGATGGCGGCTCCGTACTGGTTGAAGTCGTTCTGTCGACACCTCTCCCGAAGCCTAATGAGGTCGTCGTCTCGGTAAAAGCTGCAGGAGTGACTCCGACAGAGCTTCTGTGGTACCCGACAACGCACAACAAGGACGGTAGCCCTCGGGCGGGCGCTGTTCCTGGTCACGAGTTTAGCGGCGTAGTCAGTGCCATCGGAGTTCGTGTCTCTGAATTTCGGGTTGGCGACGAAATTATGGGCATGAGCGACTGGTTCGAAAACGGGGCCACCGCCGAGTTCTGTCTTGCAGATGAGAAGAGCATCATCCTCAAGCCATCAACGCTTTCGCATGTCTACGCTGCAGCAGTTCCAATCTCCGCGCTTACGGCCTGGCAGGGACTTGTGGAGCGAGCAAAGGTAAAGTCGGGAGATCGAGTTCTGATCGTCGGCGCATCGGGGAGCGTCGGGCTGATGGCCGTGCAGATCGCCAGACTGAACGGTTGCACCGTCTTCGGATCGGCTGCAGCCAGTGCGGCACCCCAACTCAAGTTACTCGGTTGCGAAGAGACTCTTGATTATCGAACGCAGCCACTCAAGGAATATCTGCGGGATATTGACGTCGTGTTTGATACGGTTGGCGGCGACACTCTGGCCCACGCGGAGCAGATTCTTGCACCTCACGGCCGCAGGATCACCATTGCGGCGGATGCAGAGGGCAACAACGATCCGGCGATCAAAGCTGCGTTTTTCATAGTCGAGGCGTCTGTCTCACAGCTTGTCCGCGTGACCAGACTCCTCGAGCAAGGCAAGTTGCAGCCGTTCGTGAAAGCCGTTCTGCCTTTTGAGGAAGCGCCAAGGGTCTACTCGGGAAACAACAACGTGTCAGGCTTTGGTAAGCTCGTCCTGAAGATTGGCAAGGCTGAACTCGCATCGGTCTCCTGAGGAGCTGGTTGACGCGTAGCGGGAAGTCACATACTCGCCAGTGATCCCGTCGGGGTCGCGCGGAACCGCGTCAGCTTCCTACAACGGCGTTTCTCGTTACTTAGCGAGTTTGAGCTTTAGTGACGTCATTGGCTGCTATCTGCTGCAGAAACGTCGCCACCGCATCCCCTGCTGGAGGGTGTCCATCTCGGATGTCGTTGTGATGCGCTCCTGGAACCTCCACGAATCTTTTCTGCCTAGCAGGAGAGGCAGCGAATACTCAGTCGATTGCTGCGCTGTAATTGAGGTACACGCACCTTCAAGGTCATGACTCAGCGGAACCTGACCCTTCTGCAACGCTTTGCATCTGAATCAACACGCACGAGAGCATACGCAGGCACCTTCTGGAGGAAGCATGATGATCGAACAGCAGGCATCGGGAGAAAGGGCGGATTTGGCCGTCACAACGCAAATGATGGTTAATGGCCGTTCTCACACGTTGCAGGTTGAGCCCTGGACTTCTTTGCTTGACCTGCTTCGGGAGGGACTGCAACTGACTGGGAGCAAAAAGGGCTGCGATCACGGCCAGTGCGGCGCGTGTACCGTGCTGGTGAATGGTGTACGCGTGAATAGCTGTCTTTGCCTCGCTGTGATGCACGATGGGGATGAAGTCACGACGATTGAAGGTCTTGGAAGTGAAGGAAACCTTTCCCCAATGCAGCAGTCCTTTGTGGACCACGATGGGTATCAATGCGGATACTGCACACCGGGTCAGATTTGCTCCGCTGTGGGCATGGTGAATGAAGGTCATGCGAAGACAGAAGCGGATATTCGTGAGCAGCTGAGCGGCAACGTGTGCCGCTGCGGAGCGTACCCGAACATTGTCGCCGCGGTGAAGCACGTCATGGCCATGGGCCAGACGGGTGGTGGGCGATGAATAATTTCCGGTATGTACGTGCCGAAGGTCTGGACGGTGCTGCCCGGTTTGTCGCAGGGCACGTCGGGGCGAAGTTCATCGGGGGTGGAACGAACCTCGTCGACCTGATGAAGTACAACGTCGAGAAACCCTCGGCGCTGGTGGATCTGAATCGGCTTTCCATGCGCGACGCTTCGGAGCTGCCGGATGGCGGTCTGCGGATCGGTGCGTTGGTGACCAACAGTGATGTTGCCTACCATCCGACTGTGTCGACGCGTTACCCATTGCTGTCACGAGCAATCTTGGCCGGTGCAAGCGCGCAACTCCGGAATAAGGCGACCACCGGCGGCAACCTGCTGCAGCGCACGCGCTGCGTCTACTTCTACGACACGGCGACGCCCTGCAACAAGCGTGAGCCCGGAACCGGATGTCCGGCAAAAGAGGGTATTAATCGCACCCTGGCGATCCTCGGCACAAGCGTGTCGTGCATCGCGACGCACCCTTCTGATATGTGTGTGGCGCTCGCCGCGCTGGGAGCCGTGGTACAGGTGACGGGCCCGGGCGGCAGTCGCAGCATTCCCTTGGAAGAGTTTCATCGTTTGCCGGGGAATCATCCTGAAACAGACACCACGCTGGCGGCGAACGAGATCATCACTTCCGTCGATCTGCCCAAAACCGGCTTTGCCGGCCACTCCGCGTATATCAAGGTGAGAGATCGGCAGTCGTACGCTTTCGCTCTGGTTTCTGTAGCGGCAGGACTTGAAGTCGCGGACGGACTAATTGCCAAGGCGGGCGTCGCGCTCGGGGGCGTGGCACACAAGCCCTGGAGAAACTCGCAGCTGGAGCAGGAGTTGTTGATCGGCAAGCCTGCCAACCGCGATACCTACCATGAGTTCCAGCGCGCGCTTTTGGCGGGCGCGCAGGGTTTCGGCGAAAACGACTTCAAATTGAAGTTGGCACCGGTCACCGTAGTGCGTGCGTTAGAGCAGGCAGCCCACGAAGGAGAACAGGCATGAACACCCAACTGATTGGTACAGACGTGAATCGGATTGACGGACCCGCCAAGGTGTCGGGCGCGGCAAAGTACGCTGCAGAGTTCTTTGCACCGGACATGGTGTATGCAGTTGTTGTTTCAGGTGTGATTGCACATGGCGAAATCGACAGCATCGACACCGCTGCGGCCATGGCGGTAACCGGCGCGATTGAGGTATTCAGCCACAAGAACCGACCGCACATGGCCTGGTTCAACAAGTCGTACCTTGACGAAGACGCCCCGACCGATGGCAAGCCACTGCGTCCCCTGTACGACGAACATATACATCACAGCGGCCAGCCGGTTGCGCTGTGTGTTGCGGAAACGTTTGAGGCCGCACGGGCCATGTCTAGGCTGGTCGACGTGTCCTACAAGGCACTGACGCACCAGACGGATATGACGTTCGCCGTGCAGGAGGCAAAGAAGGTTGACAAGTCGAATCGCGCAGGCATCGAGCCGCCACCCAAGAACCGCGGGAATTCGGCTCAGGCGTATGCTGATGCGCCTGTAAAGCTCGCCAAAGCATACCTGTCGCCCACGGAGATTCACAATCCGATTGAGCTGTTCGCCACCACCGTCATCGTGAACGAAGACGAGACGATGACGATCTACGATAAAACGCAAAGCGTCAGCAACAGCCAACTCCTGGTATGCAATGCGCTCGGCCTTTCCAAGGACGACGTCCGTGTAGAAAGTCCGTTCGTCGGAGGCGCGTTCGGATCGGCATTGCGGCCGCAATACCAGCTCATACTTGCTACGATGGCGGCGAAGGCGCTAAAGCGTTCGGTCCGGTTAACGCTTACGAGAGACCAGATGTTCACTCTCAGCCATCGGCCGGAAACGCTGCAGGAGATTCGTCTCGGTGCCGACACCAACGGCACTTTGCTCGCGATGCACAACGAATCGTTGCAGGCTACCTCGCGTTACGAGAACTACTTTGAGGTCATCGCGAACTGGAGCGGCCTGAGCTACCTCTGCGAAAACGCCACCATGGAAGAGAAAACGGTGTCCATGGATATATCCACTCCGGGCGATATGCGTGCACCTGGCGCTGTACAGGGCGTTTGGGCGATAGAAACGGCAATGGACGAACTGGCCGTCGCGACGGGGCGCGATCCCGTCGATCTGAGACTGCAGAACTATGCCGAGAAAGACCAGAACCACGGTAAGAAGTATTCCAGCAAGGAGCTGAAAGCCTGTTACGCGCAGGGAGCGGCGATGTTCCGCTGGAACGAACGTAAGCCGACGCCGCGCACGGAACGCCGTGGCACAGCCTTGGTCGGGCGCGGCATGGCCGGCGGCGTTTGGGAATCACCCCAAATGCCGGCCTCCGCGAAAGCAACGCTTGCGCCGGACGGTACGTTGACGATTGCCAGCGGCACGGCCGATATCGGCACCGGTACCTACACCGTCATGGCGATTCTTGCCGGCGAAGCACTCGGTCTGCCGCTTGCAAAGGTGGTCGTGAAGCTGGGCGACTCGGAGCTACCCGTCGCCCCGCTGGAAGGAGGCTCCTGGACCGTTTCTTCTGTCGGAACAGCCGTCACGGAAGCGTGCAAGGCTGTTGCGGAGAAGGTCTTCAAGCTCGCCTCCGGACTGGACGATTCGCCCTTGAAGCACGCATCGTTCAAAGATGTGGAATTCGTCAATGAGCGTATCTCATTGCGCAGCGACGCCGCGAAGTTCGTGACCCTGGCTGCCGCGCTTGCGTCGGGCGATGGCGAACCGATCGCGGAGAAAACCAAGACGGGGCCGAACTTTCTAAAGCAGCACGGCTACAAGAGCTACACCCACTCTGCAGTGTTTGCCGAAGTGGAGGTGGACGAGGATTTCGGGACCGTATCCGTCTGCCGCATCGTGAGTGCCATCGCAGGTGGTCGCATCATTAATCACGAAGCGGCCCGCAGCCAGATCCTTGGCGGAGTCGTTTGGGGGATCGGCATGGCGCTTCAGGAGCAGGCCGAAACTGATCATCAGTTCGGTCGCATCATGAACCACAACCTTGCCGAATACCACGTTCCGGTAAACGCCGACGTGCATGACATCGAGGTCATTTTCGTCAAAGAGGAGGACGACATCGTCAATCCGATCGGTGCGAAAGGTCTGGGAGAGATCGGCCTTGTCGGCGTAGCTGCTGCCATTGGAAATGCAATCTACAACGCGACCGGCAAACGCATCCGCGAGCTGCCCATTACACTCGACAAGCTCATCTGAGCTTGCGTCAGGGCGTCCGCAGCGCCGGCTAGAGATTTATCTCATTCGAAAATGGCTCGGTTCCTGCAATGCGGGAATCTTGCGTGCAAATTTGTGATCTGGATGCCGATTACATCTGCGATCAGTCCTGATGAGTGCTCTTCGGAAGTAATCCGGGACGCTCTCGCGTGACCGCTATACAAGATGACTTTCGATGGGCGATATCAGGCCAATGCACTCATCGAGCTTGGTTTAAACCGCCGTCTTCCCCGCGAATAGATCCTGTGAAACGCCGCTCACTCCAGTCAGCGAGCCGGGCCAGCTCAAGCGGCGTTGGAAGCGGTCAGCTTCCGCTATTGCGACATCCCGGTACTCATCTTCGGCCCACTACTCCCTAGTACGTACCATCGCTACCATTTGTCCAAATGGTAGCGATGGAGCCAAACGGCTCAGCAGGTAAAGTACGTTGCTGAGGCCGGGGCGAATCTCCGTCTTGCCCGCTTCTATACTGGCGATAGCTTTGGACACCAGAACATCGACCGGCATGCCTTTCTGGTCTTTCATCTCTCTTGCGAACTCTCCGCGAAAGAGCTTTGTTTCCACGCCCGGAGGAGCCAGCTCCACTACGGTGACCTTGGAGCCTCTGAGCTGGACTCGCAGGCAGCGGGAGAATGCGTGCATCCCTGCCTTGGCCGCACTGTAGATCGGTGATAGAGGGAATGGGATGAAGGCGAGACCCGATGACACGTTGACAATCAGTGCGTTGGGTCTGCTCTTGAGGTGCGGAAGAAACGCCTGCACCATCTGCACCGGTCCATTCAGATTCAGGTCGAGCTCGCGCGTGACATCGGTCAATGGGCGCTGGTCATTCAGGTTCAGATTGCGCATGATACCTGCGTTGTTGAACAGGGTGTCGCATGCGGGGAACTGCGCCGTGACCTGTCGGGACAGGGCCTCGATCTCTTCCGCTTTGCTGGCATCGCTCTGAATCGTATGAACGGCGGGCAGGCTGGACTTCGCCTCCTGTAGGTTGCGCGGATCGCGTCCCGTGACGATAACGGTATTGCCGCGTGCGATGAGTTGGCGTGCCAGTTCAAAGCCGATGCCGCTGGTACCGCCGGTGATCAAAATCGTTCTATTTTCGAGTTTCATGATTTCTCCATGCCGCAAAAAGTGGATTTTATAGAGCTTCAGGAGGTAAAGGCCGTCGCAAGCAGAAGTGCCGCGAACAGGGCTACCGTCATCCTTGGCTGCGGATATTCAAGAAAGAGCACGCTGAGCGCAAACCATGCGGTGGCCGCCAGAAGGCCCAGCGAAACTCCGGGCCACTGCCCCAGGGCGACTACGCCCTGCCGAATGGCGAAGAACGCCAGCAGCGCAAACAATATCTGGCTGATGCCGTAAGCGCTGTTCAGGCCGTAGTACAGGGTGGTGGAGGTACTGGGCGCACGCTTGCCGCGCAGATACTGGGAAACCACGTCGATACCGATCTGCAGCAGCCCGCTTAGAAGAAGCCAGCCATAGGCGGCATAGAGAAGCGTGTGATGCAGCCGGTTGGAGTGGTTCAGGATGTGCATGCCTTTGCCTCGAAGAGGAAGGAACTCCACGGGGAAGCGACCTCTATATGGCACTATAGGACTACTACTCTCTTTCAGGAAGTAGGCACCTGCAAGTGCAATACGTACCAACAGGAGAGTGTAAGGATGACAAAAAAGCTACAGCTCACGCCCGACCAGATAGCCTCGCTCCAGGCCTATGAAAACTGCGGCTCGGAGCAGGTTGCCGACCCGCGCGTTGAGGCACTGGTGACGGAACTGATTGGCCGAGTTGCCGACAAGTGGACCATGCTCATCCTGGAGGTCCTTACGGAACGAGGAGAGACACGCTTCACTCGACTGAGCGAGTTTGTGCCGGGAATCAGCTACAAGATGCTGACACAGACGTTGCGTTCGATGGAACGCGAGGGACTGATCGAACGCACCGTGCATCCGGTCGTGCCGCCGAAAGTCGAGTACAAACTGACTTCTCTGGGGTTGAGCCTTGGAGCTGCCTTCTGCGGCGTATGGATGTGGGCAGAGCAGCACCTGGAGCAGGTCGAAAAAGCGCGTGCTGCATTCGATGAACGACCTATCCCCAGACCATTGAAAACATAGGTACCGAGAAACGCCGCTCACACCAGTCACCGGGCCGGGCCAGCTCAGAACGGAGTCTTTGGTTGGCAACTTCCGCCTGTGCGACTTGTCGTTCCGAACGGCTCGCGTGATCCTGTGGATGCTGTCCCCTCACCAGGATCGCGGAACCCGTGTCCGTATGATCATCGCTTGGGAGATCAGTTCTGAATGGGGCTTGGGGGCACAACTACCTCAACCAGACCCGTGGCAACGTCATACACGAGGCCAGAGAGAAGCCAGCCGCCCGGCAGACTTGGAACCTCTCGCAAAGCGGCAACATCAACCGCCACAGCAGCGCGAGGGTCGTGAACGGCCTTTGACTGCAGCTCCGCTTCCCGAATCTGAAAATACTGCGTCAACATGGCTGGCTCCTCAGCGAGGCGCGTGATGCCACAATCCGTGTGCTGAAGCACTACGATGTTGAACTCACCACCACCGCCCGGAATCTGTCCGGCGACCTGCCCGATTTGCCCAAGCATTCCCAACTGCGCCAGAAGTCCTGGCGTCACGCGGCCGCCAATGTTCCGCATCACGACTGCCTCCCCGGGTTCAAGGCCAAGAACATGCGCAGGGTCTACACGCATGTCGGCGCAGCCAATGATGATTGCTTTCACAAGCGGAAGAGCCTCGGGCAGGGAGGGTTGCAGCTTGCCTACAGCAGATTGCTTCGCTGCAATCTTCCTGTTGCGCTCAACTAACGTGTTTACTGCCTTCATGTTCTGCTCCTTGAGAAGATTGAATTGCCCAGCTGTGAAGATGTCGTCTTTTCAGCGGGACATCTATGCGGCTTGTGGGCAGTTTTGCCAAAGCCGACTCCTCTACTCTCCCCCGAACGCAACGTCGCAACAATTACCTCCCAGGTAGTTGCGTAAAGTAGTGAGCGCTGAAACTCTGTGGTCTTGGGTATCTGGAGGAACGGTGACGGCAGAGGGTGCGAAGCAGAACGTCAATGCACGACGTGCATCGGTCGGAGATCAGCTGCGGTACTGGCGAGGAAAACGCGGCTTCAGTCAACTTGACCTGGCGCTCGAAGGGGGATCCTCTCAGCGGCACCTCAGCTTTGTGGAGAGCGGTCGAAGTGCCCCGTCTCGCAACATGCTTTTGGCGCTCTCAGACGCGCTGAACATCCCACTACGCGAGCGCAACACACTTCTCTTGGCCGCCGGTTATGCCCCTCTTTATGCAGAGGAACCGCTGGACGATACGACTATGCAGGTTGTCTCCGCCGCCCTCGACCAGATGCTGTCCAACCACGAGCCGCATCCCGCGCTTCTACTCGACCGCTACTGGGATGTGGTGCGCACCAATGCTGCAGCTCCTGCGTTTTTCGGCTCCTTCATCGACCTCGCGGCGTTTCCAAAGCCGCGCAACCTCTTGGAACTCATCTTCGCGGAGAAGGGTCTGCGCCCACATGTTGAGAATTGGGAAACAGTAGCATCCGGGCTGCTACAACGTGTGCGTCGCGAAGCCCTCGGTATGGTCATCGATGACAAATTGCAAGCCCTGCTGGACAAACTGAAGCGTTATCCAGGAGCGGAGAAGCTGCCCATACCTGCAAGCCAGAACAGTCCCATTCTGCCAATCACATTTCGCAGAGGCGCCGAACGCATATCCTACTTCTCCCTGGTCACCACCATAGGCACCCCACAGACCATCACAGCGCAGGAGCTACGCCTTGAGTGCATGTTTCCCATCAAAAGCCCCTAGGTCGAAACCTCTCGGCTTCAGTCACAAGCTTGGCCGATAAGAGGTCTTTCCACGGATTCAAAGGGCCTCTTTATCGCTAGAGATAGGTCTTCAGAAACGCCGATGTCGTCAGTTGATGCGAAATCGCCAATGCACTCAGTGAGCGGGATTAGGTGGAAGCGCGCATTGGTCTGTTCTCAACACTGAGGACACTCTGCGAGCCGATTACTTCCGATATGCCGAATTAGCGTTACCAATCGGGTTGTGATGAGCGCGTTGGCGATTTCTCGTGCTCAGCAATCTGAGTTCCCCACGATCTAAGCGGAACTACAAGTTTCGCGATGGAGCAGTTCATTTCTCAAGATGCCTCTTACGCCACCGGCGACAGTCGGCCCGGTTCGGGCCGTGGCGAAGATTGAGCCGTTCTGCGAAAGCAACAAGGGCGCGCCGAAAAACCTACTGTGAAGCCTTTGGCGTGCTAGATTTGGGTATATTTGGCGGTATAACTTTAAGCCTTGATGCTTAACATATTCATTAGACACTTTTTACCGCAAGATGTGAATCCCTCACTCCCGCCACCACATCCGCTAAAGCATTAAGTATAAGCTATTTAGCCAAGATTCAACTACTTAGCATGGCTTTGTCGTGTGCCGAATGTGCTGTCGGTGCCGTCTGTTTCGTTCTTGGAAGGGTAAAACCTGACTAAGGGCATTTCTTCTGACTACGGACCTTAGCTTCGGTTAGGATTTGCACATAGGAATTCGTTGGTGTCCCCAGATGACCTAAGGCGAGCACTAATGAGTGCTCCAGACCGACGGTTGTGGGCTGCTGGACCGAAGAAAACGGCATTGATCAAGTCAGCGTCAAGCGAGACCAAGGGCTAGCAGCATCGAGAGCTTCTGGCAAAGACGTAAACGTCATACAGAGACCATAGCGGCTATTCTGCTCCCCGAATATCTATTCCTGCGTGTTCTCCGTCAGCCGCGCGAAAATCACGTCCGCCTAAAAGGGCCTCAGCAAATCAACACGAGGCTGCTACGTTACTTCTCTGGACAGCCACCGGTCATAGTCCTTGGCATGCAGGATCAGGGGCATCCTCGTATGAACTCCATGAGCTCGTTTGAATCCGTCGTAGTGATCGTGTAACTCTATATACACTGATCCGTCTCCGAATCCTTCCATGCACCCCACAAACCAGTGGAAGCGAATGGTCGCCAAGCAAAATTTCATCGTGGGGATTGTTCTTCGGCCTGATTCTCTTCCACTCAAAGAAGGAGCTGGGAGTAACTAGGCATCTGTGTCGCTCGAAAGCCCTCTTCCACATGCCCGCTTTTGCGGTGCTTTCTGACCGTACATTGATAGTAGTTGGGGGAACTTCTCTCCAGCTTTCTGCCACGTTGGAACGAACCCCAGGTCTGCGTCCGCGTGTTTCGTCTGCCTCACCGAAGAAGCGATAGGCGTCAAATGAGATCAGCACTACGCCATGTAAAAGTGAGCGACTTGATGGTTGCCTACCTCGAGGACGGGAAAAGCGACGCCTGGCCGCTTGTACTGTCTCACGGGTTTCCATACGACGTGCGTGCCTTTGATGACCTCCTCCCCATGCTTGTAGACCGAGGCGCCCGTGTGATTCGGCCCTACCTTCGAGGGTATGAACCGACGTCCTTCCTTTCGCCTTCGACGTTGAGGTCCGGTCAGCAGGCGGCGCTAGGACGAGACGAAAATGCTTTCGCATACTGGCTCCATAGCCGGCCAATTAGCCGACGTCATTAGTTAGCCGCGTAGAAAGTCGAGGACGTCCAAATTCAAAACATCGGCGTGAGTGGTCAGCATGCCGTGCGCGTAGCCCGGATAAATCTTCAGCGAAGAGTTCTTCAAAAGCTGGGCCTGCACCAGTGCTCCGTGCTTATGGGGCACAATCTGGTCATCGTCGCCGGCGAGCACAAGTGTGGGGATGTCGATTGCTTCCAAGTCTTCTGTCTGGTCTGTCTCGGAAAAGGCCTTGATGCCCTCATAGTGAGCTTTCGCGCTTCCCATCATGCCCTGCCGCCACCAGTTGTCGATGACTCCCGGGATCGGTGCATTCCAGCTTCGATTGAAGCCGTAAAATGGGCCGGACGGCAGATCACGAAAGAACTGTGCACGATTTGCCGCAAGCGCCTGTCGTAAGCCATCAAAAACGGAGATGTCCAAGCCGCCCGGGTTCTGGGGTGTCTTCACCATGAGTGGAGGGACCGAAGCAACGAGGACAAGCTTCGCCACGCGCCCTTGACCATGTCGGGCGACATATCGGGCGGCTTCACCGCCTCCCGTTGAATGACCTATGTGAATTGCGTCCTGCAGATCGAGGTGCTTTACCACAGTGTCCGCATCTGCGGCATAGTGGTTCATGTCGTGTCCCGCTGAAACCTGGCTCGACCGGCCGTGGCCTCTACGGTCAAATGCAACTACGCGGTATCCCTGACCAAGGAAGAACAGCATCTGGGCATCCCAATCGTCGGAACTGAGCGGCCAGCCATGATGGAAGACAATGGGTTGTCCGCTCCCCCAGTCCTTGTAAAAGATCTCGACGCCATCTGTGGTGGTCACAAAGCTCATGCATCACTCCTTTGCTGGCGCACACGTTGATTCAGTGGCAATAATGAGGCATACTGCACATGGAGTATATCAATACTCCAAACAGAAACATAGGGTCTTCTTCGGGAATATAGAGTTCTTCGCTCTCTACCGATCGGGCACACTTTCAACCGGAATGCCGCCCTCAATTCCACCCGGGTGCACAAATAGTGCAACGCACTCGAGATACTTTGGCGCACACTATAACGGGATGCGCCGATCAAGAGCAGGAAAAGCAGCAACACACGCCAAAATTGTGGCCGTGGCAGCAAAGCGCTTCCGCGAGCGCGGTCTTGACGGAATTGGAATTGCTGAGGTCATGAAGGAATCGGGCAGCAGCGTTGGCGGCTTCTACAAGCACTTCAATTCTCGCGAGGAGTTGGTCATAGAAGCACTCGCAGAAGCATTCAAGTTCCTTGACCTTAAAGAGTCTCGAAGCAAAAATTTATCGGATTACCTAGAAACGTACTTGTCGGATGGCCACCGTGACGACCCTGGTGCGGGTTGTGCTCTCACCGCATTGATGAGCGACATGAGTCGAGCGAGTAGCTCTGTGCGCACCGTGTATACGCAGCGACTGAAGCAGACATTCAGCTTTTTCACACAGCGCATCGACGATTCAGACGACGCAGCACGTCGCGCGCGAGCGATCTTATTGTTCTCCGCCGCAAGCGGTGGGATAGCACTCGCGAGGGCCGTAAACGACCCCAAACTTGCAGAGGAAATCCTAGACGTCCTTCGCGAGCAGGTTTCGGCGCTGTCAGGCAACCCTAGCCTTGGAAATGACGTGGCAAAGAAGCGTTAACGTGCAAACCTCAACCGAGGTTTCTAAGAATGTGCGGTTTCTCTGGTCATCGCTGCAAGCCTTCTTTCGCATAGGCATCGATTTAGTCACTTCATCCCTCAAGAATTTCTCACCACGACAAAGTCAAGCGCATCGTTTAGAGTATGAAGATACTCCAAAGGGTGTTCCATTGAATTGTGATGGAACAGAATGAGGTCTCTGAAATGCCACGCAAGTTTTTGATTACAGGAGCAACAGGAGCAACGGGACGAGCAGCTGCCTTGGATCTGCTAAACGCCGGCGTCGAGGTAAGAGCGCTGGTACATAGAGAGGACGGCCGTTCCGAAGCGCTTCGCCAGCACGGGGCTGAAATCGTGAAAGGCGACCTGCTTGACTTTGAAAGTCTGCGAACGGCAATGAATGGTGTGGAGGGTGCGTACTTGGTCTATCCCATTATGCCGGGCATTCTTCAGGCGACTGCCTATTTCGCCCAGGCTGCGAAGGAGACGCACCTAACGTCGGTTGTCAATATGTCCCAGATCTCGGCTAGGAGAGAAGCAGCAAGTCGGGCTGCCCAGGATCACTGGATTGCCGAGCAGGTCCTGAACTGGTCTGGAGTACCCGTAGTTCACCTGCGGCCCACGCTCTTCGCGGAGTGGGCGCTGTACTGGGTGGCACAGATCAAGACAGGAACATTGGCGCTTCCTTTCGGCACAGGTAAGCATGCGCCGATCGCAGCGGAGGACCAGGGCCGTGTGATCGCAAGCATTCTTCTTTCACCCGAGGGGCATATTGGAAAGGCTTATCCCCTTTTCGGGTTGAAAGAGTACTCCTTCGCAGAAATCGCCGAGGAGATCGGAAAAGCCATAGGGAAACCGCTTAAGTATCAGCAGATCACTGCTTGGGATTTGAAAGATCGCTCAAAGGGCATTGCAACGAAGAGTAGCAATGAGAAGCGTGCGGACGACACCTTGTGGCAGCACTTCGAAGAAATAGCCAAGGATCACCAGAACGGGGTTTTTGCCGGGACTGACGATACCGTGCAGCGGATAACCGGTCAGCCACCGGCGAGTCTTCAAGAGTTTCTCCATGCCCACATCAACGAGCTGACGGCAAGCTAACTACGAGTCCGTGGAGATTGCCGTCTGTCACCCACCACAAACTACCGCTTGAAAGGAACCGATCGTGAACACCTCATCGCAAGCACCACTCCCCCACTTCACCGAACATCACGTGGCTAGAGAAGGGGGAAACCTGTACGTCCGCGATTTCGCAGGAGCCGGTACCCCTTATGTCCTGCTACACGGTTTCCCTGACAACGCCAAAATATACGACAACCTCATCCCCCATTTGGTCTCAGCGGGGCGCAGAGTGGTGACGCTCGATTTCTTAGGCTTTGGAGCGTCCGATAAACCACAGCACGTGCACTACGGCTTCGAGCAGCAGTTGGCAGACCTGGAGGCTGTCGTCTCTGTTCTGAAGCTCGGGCTCATCATCCCCGTCGCCCATGATGCCGGTGGGCCAGCTGCCGTGAACTTTGCGCTACGGCACCCGCAACAGACAGAATCCGTCGTGCTCATGAACGCATTTTACGGTCAGGCACCTGGTCTCCGTGTGCCCGAGTTGATCGAGCTATTTTCCAGGAAAGAACTCTCCGCTCTGGCCCTGCACCTCCTCAAGAGCCCCCAAGAGTTCGCTTGGCTTCTGAACTTCCAACGCGACATCCTTATGGACGGACTCTCAGACTCGCAGGAAAGCCACAACCGAGTGTTCTTGGGTGCGATCATTGATGACAACTTTCGCCAGCAGCCAAGTGCCGCTCCCGCGTTCGCACAAATGACCGCACAATTGCATGAGCAGATTGCGATTGATACCGGCCGTATTGTGGAACTCCGCCGTTCGGACGTTCCGTTTCTCCTGATCTGGGGCGATCGCGATCCATACCTTCACCTGTCAGCTGCCGAGTATCTGCGGGTAAACGTCAGGTCAGCCAAACTCTTCTCCGTTCGCGCTGGACACTGGCCACAGATCGACGCAGCTGATGAGGTCGCCAGTCTCATGCTCGGTGGACAGTAAGTCGCTTCAACAACAACGCATGCAACGCAACGAGCAAGGAGCATCCTTGGTGAACGATTCGCAGACCGTCGAGTACACAAATCGCTGGTTACCTGGCGTACCAGTGGAATATTTGCACCTGAATGACAACGGCCCCAAGATCCGCTTCATCCGCGCGGGCGAGGGGCCACCCCTCCTACTGATGCATACTGTGCGCACGCAACTGGACATCTTTCAGCGTGTGATCCCGAAGCTGTTGAAGAGTTTTACGGTTTACGCATTTGATTACCCGGGCTTCGGCTGGTCAGAGATTGTTCCTGGAGCGAATTACCAAGAATCATCCCTTCGCAAGCATGTCGTTCAGCTGGTGAAGCAGCTAGACCTGCAAGATCTCACTCTGGCGGGTGAATCTATGGGTGCGACACTGGCCTTGACCGCATCCACGGAACTACGCGAGAGGGTGCGGCGGGTCGTCGCCTTCAATACCTATGACTACATACCAGGCGTGGAGCGCGCTAATCTTTTTGCTTCGATCATTATCAAGAGTGTCCGCGCTCCCTTGGTAGGACCTATCTTCGCCGCACTTGAGAACAGGCCGATCCTAAAGGGCGTTATGCGCGGCGGTGTGTTCAATCCACGGACGATGCCGGATGACTTCTTGGATGAACTTAATCGGGTTGGAAAGCGTCACGGCTATTCCACAGTTGCGCGTGCCGTCTACAGGAGCCTTCCAAGCTACGTCGCCGCTCGTCAACTCTATGGCAATGTGACTGTTCCAGTGACGATGATTTACGGCGACCACGACTGGTCCCGACCTGGAGACCGTGATGGTGCAGTCGCTCTGCTACGGAAGGCAGATACGATAACGCTGCCCAGAACAGGCCACTTCGCCTCCCTGGAGAGTCCAGATGAAGTAGCGAGGATTCTCCTCGGAACATTGCATGCAAACTAGTGCCTTACCTACTTCTTTTCGTACTGCATGGTCCATACTGCTTTGTCGCCTCGGTCGTATACATGGCCGACCCAAGGGTCACCGCACACGTGCAGATACGCGTAGGGTGATCCAGCAAACATAACCCAAGCACCTGCATCACGGGCAGTTGTCGGAAGCCCGCAGCCCGTAGCATCAAAAGGCCAGGTGATCATCCAGTGCGGACCAATCGGAATTGCAGGACTAGTGTGGTCCAGAGGATTGGTTGTACTGTGCTGAGTAGCACCAGAAAGCATGTAGATGATCCCTGGCGTCACGTTGGTAGGCTTAGGTTTTTGTGCCTTCGCATCCATCATCCACTGCATCCCCATGGGGTTCATGCACATGGGCGGCTCACCGACTTTGTCAAGATCGCCTGGTGTACAGACCCATTCGTCATAACCCCGGGCGAGCACCTCCATTGCACCGGAGGCATGCATGATGCCTACTGTAGCGTCCTTCGTGACAGACGATGGACCCGCTTGTCTTGCGCGTGTGATTCGAGGATCTTCATAAGATGCAGCCATTGCAGGACCATCCTCCATGCTCTCCTCTGCCGAGACTGACGTGAGTCCGCCTGTCGTACAGGCGGCGACAATGCTGGCGACAAATGTTCGCCGAGTTGCGTTCATGTCGTCACCGTCAGATGGTGGAATCGGGATTGAACAGCTGAATATAGCAGCTTGTTAGATTTGTGCACGGCCACCGTCGCAAAACAACTCGATGCCGTTGATAAAACTCGACTCAGCTGATGCAAGAAAAAGAGCGGCTTGTGCCACCTCTTCAGCCTTGCCCATCCGGCCGAGAGGAATTGAGGCAAGCAATTGCTTGACGGTCTCGGGCGGCACATCCCCCACCAAAGGCGTGTCAATGGGTCCAGGGCTAATGACGTTCGTGCGAATCCCGCGATCTTTAAGTTCAGCAGCAAACGTTCTGGCGAAGCTTCTGACTGCCGCTTTGGTTGCTGCATAGAGACCAAAGCCGGGACTTCCTTTCACACTTGCAACAGAACCAGTAAGGATGATCGAGCCCCCATCTTTGAGCATTGGAAGAGCTTTTTGAATCGTGAACAACGTTCCCATCACGTTCGTTGCGAATAGCTTCTTGAACTGTTCGGGCGAACAGTGTGCCAAGGTACTTGCTTCTGTGAATCCGGCATTCGCAAACACGATGTCGATAGGGCTGTAGGGCTGAATGGTGCTGAAGAGCCGATCCAGGTCTTCAAGTTTAGAGACGTCACCTTGCACCGGGATGACATGCTCGCCGATTTCCTTTACCGCCTTCTCCAACTCATCTTTGCGTCGTCCCATGATGACGACGTGGGCTCCCTCGGCACGAAACAGCTTGGCTGTTGCAAGTCCGATTCCGCTAGTGCCGCCCGTGATGACAGCCTTTTTCCCTATCAATCTGTCCATATGATTCGCAACTCCTCATTCCAGCATTGGGTCAAGGTGCTTCTTGTAATTAGAGTACATGTAAACTCTAAATAAGAAGTCTCGCTATACACAATGTCCAAATACCAGCAAACCGCTTCCGTATCCGCGCGCCCAGAGAACTCTGAGGAGTTGCGCCGTTGGGCGACCCTAGGCGCGCTTACGCTTGCAGCGTCGGCAGAAAACTGGACAACAACAGGCGTCAGCCTCATACTTCCGGATCTCTCAGGAAGTCTGAGCTCTTCAACTGACGAAACGAGCTGGGCCTTGACTGTTTACACAACAGCGTTTGCCATCGCCATTGCTCTCTCAAATCAACTTTCTCTTCGCCTAGGCAATCGCCGTCTGCTTGGGAGTGCAGCGGTGCTCTATACCGTTGCTGCGGTAGGTTGTGCGCTGAGTCCCACGCTTGGAATGTTTCTGGTGATGCGACTGCTGGCTGGCTTGAGCGGAGGAATCTTTTTGGTGCGAGCCTTTGTGTTCTTCAGCCAAAGCTATCCAGCTCAGGACCGAGGCAAGCCTTCCATCATCTTTGCCATTACGTATTTCCTTATCGGCCGAGTCATTGCCCCTCTAGCTTCCGGGTGGCTCACCGACGTAGAGTCATGGCGGCTTCTTTTCGTCCCCGTGATTCTCCTTATATCAGCCGCTGGCTTCCTCTTCTTTCGCTTTGCGAAGGAGCATTGGACCGAAGAGGAACAGCACAGACCCATCGACGTTGTTGGGGTGCTGCTCCTGACGGCTTCGGCCGCTTTCCTACAGATCGTATTCAGCCGTGGCGAAACGGATGGTTGGTTGGAATCGCCGTTGCTTGCCTCATTGTTGCTGTGCGGTTTTACAGCCAATGTCGCCTTTGTCGCATGGCAACTAACCCCAATCAATCGATGGCCACTGCTGCAACTTGATCGCCTAAAAGACCGCGCTGAGGCTGCGGCCGCAGTATTAGGTTTCTGCCTGGGCATTCTGTTGGCCGGTAGTCTTTACGTTGTGCCGCTGTTCTTGCGCGGAATCGAGAGCCATTCCGCTCTTCAGACGGGACAATTGCTGAGTATTGTCGGACTCGGTGCGCTTACAGTGTTGTGCAGCTTCAGCTTCGTGTCCAACATCATACAAAAATTCGGCAGCGCTCCTGTCTTGACGCTCGCACTTGTCGCAGAAATCATCTCGCAATTGCTTTTCGCACGCGTCATAACTCCGGACACGCCAGACCGATACCTGTGGCTGCCGTTGGCTCTGAACGGCGTCTTTATAGCGCTCTCAGTACCAACTCTGGGCATTGTCGCGTTTGTGAAGGTAAGCGCAGCAGCGGCTTCCAGCGCTCGTGCTACCTACTATGGCTTTCGGCAGCTTGGTGCATCCGTCGGGGTTACCCTGGCAAGCGTTTTGATTGATCGTCGGATGTCTTTCCATTCATCACGCCTCTTAGACTCATTTGCCGCGCGGGATGTGACGGTGCTTGGCACGGCTGCGAATGTAAGCAGCCGCACCTTATCGATGTTGGTGCGTCGACAGAGCTCCACCCTGAGCTACTCCGACGTCTTCATCACGATGACTTTGGTGGCTGTCTGCACTTTGGCCTTTATACCCCTGCTCCCACAACCTTCCGCTCCCGGCTCGGACGCGGACGAAAGAACACCTCCGCCTGCGGAGGACTCGCGCTTATCCGCAGGCGCAAGTGGAGCCTTGATATGACACAACATCGAAATTACAAGCGAGTGTGGAGGCTCGGACTGGCGGTGGGTCTTGGTATGCTACCGCCGTTTGCTGCTTCTGCTCAAAGCACGAGCTCGACCAGCAACAGCCTAAACACGCCCCGTCCCTTTGACCCGGGACAAAATACAACCAACCCGAGTGCATTCGCCACCCAGACGCAAAACCCATTTTTGGGCAGCGTTTCGACTGGCAAGTTGGTGCCTGGCATTTTGCCGCTATCCATGAAGGCTGCTGTCGATCTCGCATTGCGAGCCAACCTCGGCTACGTGGATGCAGAGCAGGACCATCGACAATCGCGCGCGGAAAGGCTCCGTGCACTTTCTGTATTGTTGCCCCAGGTTCAAGTGCAGTCGACAGAGGAGTACAGAAATCTCGTAGCGGACACCCTGGGAGTGCCGAAGCTAGGTCTGCCGCACACGATTTCTGCCTTCAATTACCAGACAGCGCATGCCGTTCTCCAGCAACAGGTGCTCGACCTCCCCAGCATCTACCAAGTGCATTCCACAAGCAAAGAAGTTGCGGGCAGCCAGGCAAGTACGGAGGACGCACGGAACATCGTGACTCTTGCTGCGGTCAGCTCGTATCTGTTGGCGGCAGCTAGCCAGATCCGGCTGGAAACGGTAAAAGCCCAGCTTGCCACCGCTAAAACCGCCGATAGCCAGTTGAGTAGTCGGGTAAAGAGCGAACTCTCACCAGCGATCGATGAGCTTCGCGCGAATGTAGCCATGCATTCAGCCGAGTTGCGGGTGAAGTTGGCTGAAACAAACCTAGAGAAAGATAAGCTGTCGCTTACCCGCATTATCGGCCTACCCATTGAGCAACAGTTCACCCTGACAGACGGGCTGCAATATCAGGTTGTTCCAGACATTACGCTTGACTCTGCCTTAGCTAAAGCGACCGTCAAGAGACGAGACTTGCAGGCGGCCAAAGCACGCATGGAATCCGCAGCGGAGGCGGTCAAAGCACGCAAAAGTGAGCGATTGCCTACGATTGACGTACGGGCGAATGCAGGCGAGACAGGAACAACGTTTGGACGCCCTTATCGCGACTATGAGGTGGAGGGCAGAATCTCCATACCGGTGTTCACCGGTCGACGGATCGAAGCTGACGTTCTGGGGGCGCAAGCCTTGCTTGCACGGCGCATCGCCGAACTGGCTGACACGGGCGCACGGGTCCAGTTTGACGTTCGAACCGCATTGCTCGATCTGTCGGCGGCTCAGACCAGTGTGGAAGTTTCGCTGCAGAACCAGGCACTTGCCAAGGAAGGATTACGGCAAGCAACGGATCGCTTCAACGTGGGCCTATCCACAATCGTCGACCTCATTCAGGCGCAACAAGCTGTCGCCGAGGCAGACGACAATCGACTAGCAAGCTTCTACGCGCATCAGCTCTCCAAACTCATCTTGATCCGGGCGACCGGCACGGCAGAACAGGACTACCTCACCTATATGGGAGCAAAATAATGACGGATACAGAGAAGCCGGTTCGACCGGTAAACTGGCTCGCGACTGGTGCCGTGATCGCTGTAGCAGTGGCCGCGTTTGCCATTGGACTCTTCTTTCTAATTCATCCCGGTGAAGTTCGAACAAGCGACGCACAAATCGATGGCCACATCCTTCCAGTGAACAGCCGCGTCGCAGGGACGATTACATGGGTGAACCCCGAGGTAGAGGACACACGTCTCATTCCCGCTGGAACGCTGCTCCTTCGCTTAGACAGTAACGACTATCAGCCCACCGTTGATCGCCTAGCCGGAGACGTGCAGGCTTCCGCTGCACTTGAGAACGCCGCGCAGCTCAACGTGCCGATTCAGTCGGCTTCGGCGATTAGCAAGCTCGCCGCAGCACAGTCTGCGGTCTCCGAAGCAGAAGCCGAGCTAGCCTCGCTCGTCCAGACAGAGAAGGCTGCTGAGGCGGCAATCGCACAAGCCGAGGCAAATTACAGTCGGGCCGAGGCTGACCGAAAGCGCTATGAAGTGTTGGTCTCAACGCACGAGATATCTCGATCTGAATACGACCAACGACTCACGGACGCCAAGACTACTCAAGCCCTTCTCTCCTCCGCGACCTTCAATCGAGAAACCGCAAAGCAGCGAGTGGAGTCTGCCCGCGCTCGCGTTGCCCAGAAGCTCGCTGATCTCAGGTCCGCCGAACTGGCCCCAGATATAATCGCAACTGCGCGGGCGAATGTTAAACGTGCTGCCGGCGACTTGCAGAGATCGAAGGCAACGCTCACTGATGCGGAACTGAATCTGAGCTACACCCAGGTGAAAGCTCCGGTAGACGGCGTGGTCGGCCGCAAATCGATCGAAATCGGCCAGCGTATCTCGCCAGGTCAGCTCATGCTCACACTGGTGCCACCGAACGACGTATGGGTCATCGCAAACTTCCGCGAAACCCAGTTGAGGCACATGCAGGTCGGGCAGTCAGCCACGATCCATGTCGATACCTTTGGACGCGATCTCCAAGGCGTGGTGGAGAGCATAGGCGGCGCGACCGGCTCAAAGTACAGTGTGATCGCGCCAGATAACGCAACCGGGAACTTTGTGAAAGTAGTGCAGCGGATTCCAGTTCGACTTCGCATTCGTTCCCAAGATGCACCTGGTTTATTGTTGCCTGGCATGTCTTGCGAAGTCTCCGTGAAGGTTTCCCACTAACCAATCGTCTGAGCTGCAAACGCTTCTACAAACGTTCATTGTGACAGCGTGCCGTACTGCCGATAAGCTGGCTTGTGTACAGTCGCTTGCGGGGCCACTATCAGAAACACTGATGGCGCAGGAGAGATTCAGCATGGTGACGAACCTCACTCGCATCGAGCGGTCCCCCATGTCCTATATAGAATCGCTCGACTCCCGCTTCTACCAAGCAAAACAATTCTTTACGTACAGCTTGAGGGTCGTCTTCGAAAGGAGGACGAATGGCACGGCTCAAGCGGACTACGCCGCCGATCAGAATCCCCGAAGCAACTAGATCTCCCACCAAGGCCTCCTTGCTTCCTAATTCAACCGAGATCGATCCTTTCGTATGTCCGGGCGTATGCTTGACGGTGCCGCTAACCCCATATCGCGAGAGGTCCAAAGATTGGTGGCCGGAGAGAAGCACGTCAGGCTCAAAAGCCTTGAACGCAGGCGTCTTCATAAACAAGCGCCCTACCCAACCTGTGGGACAAAACCTCATCGGCTCTTCACGCTTGTAATAGCGAAGGTCATCCTCGTGCGCGATGATGGGTGCTCGCGTTAGTTCGCGGAGCTCCGCAGCCGCGCCAGCATGATCGACATGTGCGTGAGTGACCACGATTGCCTGAACGTCCTTGAAAGACATTCCTTGCTTTGACAAAGCCTTTTCGAACTTTGCAGCGGACCCTGGGAGTCCCGCATCAATCAAAACACAGCCGCTCGCGCCGATCAGCAGGTGAGCGTTGACTATCCTGAGTGGCAGAATTGACACTCGTACGATTCGACTCACCTTGGCACTCTCCTTCGATCCACATCATTCTCCGCTGGAGGTCGAGCCACGCCTGATGCGATCGACGAATTGATGTATTGCATGGGCCGTTCGCATGGGTTCATCGAGTGGTAGAAGGTGCCCGCTCTGTGGAATCACTTCGAGGGTTGCTCCAGCAATTCTCGCCACCACTTCGTGCCGGTGCTGCTCTATAGAAACGAGACGGTCTTGCTCCCCCGCGAGAACAAGGGTTGGCACCGTGATCTTGGATACCTCAGAAGAAATGTCCTCAATCATGGCGAAGACGGGCCATGCTCGCTTTGCTTCTGGTGTCCCGCTCAGACTGTCCTGAACGATCTGTTCAATGGTGTCCGGATCGAGTGCGCCTGCGCTGAGGAACGAGATAGTCTGAATAACTGTCTCGCGGGTGTCATATGCGTGGATCTGCTTCTGTTTCGCTTCTTCCGGCAGCAAGGAGGCCGTCGGTGTGGCAGGTGCGACAAGGATCAAGCCCAGAAGCCCCGGCAGATTCCGAGACGCGATAAGTTGGGCTACTTTGCCGCCCATGGAATGACCAACCAGGACGTAGCGGCTAAGACACAGATGCTCTATGAGAGCTGTGGCCTCATCCGCCAGGACGGAGATCGAATAACCGTCGCTAGCAGCGCCCGATTCACCCCAGCCACGCATGTCGTAGGTTATGGTCCTGCAGCATGATCGGAGTTCCGCCGTCACCTTGTTCCAGGTGCGATGGGTTCCACCCCAGTAATGCAGAAAGACGAGCGCGATATCCCCCGCTCCCCGCTCTTCCACTTCCAGCGAAACTTCATTGATCCATATTTTCATTACGATTCAATCGCACACAGTCCAGCAAGCCAATGACCTTAGAAACATAGCTTAGAGCAGGCCTAAACTACGTTTCCGGCAATGCCAGCGAGCGTGAACGTGTTGGTCCACGCTCGCTGGCGGATGCTTAGCTGAGCTACTTCTTGCCCGTCGCTGCGCTTTCGATAACTTCCGCAACTTCCTTCGGGTGCGACAACATCACTACATGGCTGCCGACGTGCTGGGCGCGATTGTCCGCATGACCGGCGGCAACTTTCGCCTATTGAACAGGTTGCTCACTCAGATCGAGAGAGTCATGCAAGTTAACGACACATCCACCGTCACGCTCGAGATCGCTGAGGCAGCCCGGGACAGTTTGGTGGTGGGCCAGAGCTGAAGCTGGACTCAGTACGCCAACTAATCCGAGAAGATCTGCGCCACTTCCGGAGCAAAGCTACACTCGTGACTGAGGCGCAAATCACCGACTCAGAGTGGCTGCGCCAGCGGGAGTAAAAGCCCCGACCGCAGCCGAGGCCTGTTCACGTCGCGCATCCGCTAGCAAGCGAACCGCTTGCGGGCGACGCCAACTGCGCCAAGGAGACCGGTGCCGAGCAGAGCCAAGCTGGAAGGCTCAGGGGTGGCCGCAATGGGAACTGCTGCTGTGTAATTGTAGGTCAGCGTACCGTTTACACCGGAGGTGGTCGAGAGGTTCTGAAATTGAAGAACGAGTTGCGTCTGCCCTTTTCCTTCGAGGTACTGATTGATGTAAGCGCTGTCTTGAGCGGTTCCGTTTGCCGATATATTGAACGAATCGGAGCCTTTACCGCCTGCAGCATCACCTCCAGAGCCTGCGAACACAACGGGATCGCCCACAGCGGGAGAGACGCCCTGGAATGCATCTTGATCCCCGGCGAAACCCGCGGTGAATGCCGCACGGCCAGAAAGCGTGAGCGAAATACTATTCAGTACTCCCAATGAAGGGTCGAACTGTTTGATCAAGCTTGATGCGATATTTTGCGAGGCATTGCTTGTATTCGCGGTGAACATCTCGCTGATAGAGTCAGCGTGAGCGGCGAGGCTGGCCGAGAGCAGGGCGGCGGCAGCAACGAGAGAGTAGGGGCGCATGGGATCTTCTGCTGGGAATAAGTGGAAAAAGGAAACGTAGGATGGCGCGGTCAAGCCTTGTACAACCTTCGCGGGAGCGAGGTGATCCGGCATGACCTTTGGTAACGCGAGTCTATGGAGACTTCGGCGAGCAAGATAGAGTAGGGGTACACGAAATCGTCATGCGCCCGAAACAAAGGTTGTACACGACGTTATTTGGCGAGCTTGCGCAGCGACTCGCGCTCACGGAGGGCAAACTGCAGCAGTGCATTGGGCCCTGCCAGGCGGAGCCTTCGGATTCGCTTCTTAGATCTCCATCTCGTCTGATTCGTAGGGACGTAGCAGATCGACCGGCAACCGTTCCGTCTCTTCCCTGTCCAGCCAGCGGTCATGATCTCTCGCGTGGAGGGATAACCGGCATACGCGGGTTTATCGGGGCCATCAGCTCGTTCGCTTCGGTCGTCACGATGGCAAAGGATTGAAGCCAGTGCCCTTCCCGGTCCTTCCAAGCGTCCCGCAGACCTGCAAACGCGAAGGTGCCTCCACTACTCAGTTCAAAGGCGTAGGGCTGCTTTGACGTGTAGTTTGAGAAATTCTTTGTCGAAGCTTTTGAGGTGCTATCTGTCGTACGAACTCCGCTCTCACATGTCCTCGGAGCCGCGCGCAGACCCACTAAGCTGTTGTCTTCCAGACGCTTGAGCGTTCGCTGAGGTTCAATCTAAGAAGCTCTCAGGCACCAGCGCTACGACAGCTATCGGCACAAATCTACGACAGAAAGATACTCACGCTACACCGTTAGCCGATAGTGAGCGTCACGGCGAGCTTCGATGAGTCATTGCACGATTAAAGCGGTAACTCTCCATCTTCGGCGGCTCGTTCCGCTTTCCGTAGGAGCCCCGGCCCATTGTTGCGGACGTTGCCGATCTTCGGATCGGCCTCACGCATGTCCATCTCCTCCGCGTCGAACGGCCGCAGTAGGTCGAGCGGAAGTTGCTCCGTCTCGCCTCGGTCCAGCCAGCGGTCGTCATCGCGTGGGTGAAGGATGACCGGCATGCGCGGGTGCATCCAGGCAAGCAGTTCGTTGGCTTCCGTTGTCACGATGGCGAACGACTGCAGCCAATGACCTTCCCTGTCTTTCCAGGCGTCCCACAGCCCTGCAAACGCCAGTGGGCTCCCGTTCGCCAGCTCGAACAGGTACGGCTGCTTCGGCGGCTTGCCCTCTTTCGGCCATTCGTAAAAGCTCGACGCCGGAATCAGACAGCGTCGCTTCCTGAACGGCTCACGCCAAGTCGGCGACTTCGTGATGGTCTCGGCACGGCGCGTTGATCGTCGACAGAGACTTGATGTCTTTGAGCTCTTGCGTGAAGAACGGCACCAGTACCCATCGCGCCAGGACCAGTTCCCTCTCTCCTGAATCCCGGCTCTCCCGGATGATCGGCTGGTACGTTGTCGGAGCCACGTTCTGAGCCATCCGATACAGTCCATAAAGAAACAGAGATCCCAGCGAAGGGTCAGACAACTTCTTTCGGCACCGATGCCCTGACCGTCTCGTTTTCATCGCCTGTCAATGGAAACCTGTAAATTCCCTTCGCTATTCTCGATTCGTATGGAGCTGGGACATGCTGCTCCTGACTCTGAGCTCGGGCCAGGCATTGATGTTCGGCTCCACATCGGACGGACTTCCGCTCGGCCTGAGGGTCTCGCCAACTTCAAACTGAACGCTCCAATCCGCTCCTTCACGTTGACTAGCAGCAACGCTTTGCCATCGGCGACATCTCTTCGACCGCGACCACACCGGAGCCGGGCTCCCTAATCCTGATGGCGACCGCCTGGCAGGTATCGCGCTACGCCGCAGCCGAACCTGGTTTACCCGGCGGTAGACAGGCGCTCTTCGCCACGTTGATACTCACCTTTGGGTCGAGGGTCGACGCTCGTTAGGAGCGAGCGAGTCTTCAGAGAAGTCTGGGATGCGCCCAAGCAAAGACTCCTGCGCCAGACGGTGCAGATGGACCTTCCCGCAAGACGCTTGAGGCACGCTGCCGCGGCCAGAGAATGCCTTTACTTTGCGTTCTCCACGCGAAGGAACGTCGACAACAGCGGTCTAGACAGCGCATGTTGCTCGCGTTTGCCGGATCAAGACGAAGGTTCGTGCATCGGGTTCAGCCTTACAGTATGGGCAGCACCTTTTGCTGAGCCGATTTCCTCGAATGGAATGCCTGGAAAAGGCGCCTACTGAGGTGCTTGACGTGTAAGGGGATGGCGTTTCTGTGCATCATGAAAGATGCAAAGCTCCCTGTAGTTCTGCGGATCTACTTGGCGACCTTAACCCTTGCGGTCATCGTGGCGCGCGCCCACCACAGCAGCTCATCGAACGCAGACGTGGTTGAGGGGAGCGATGGGTGTGGATGTCTTCGGTCGGCTTGTCGCTGCTCTGCAGTACGGGGAAGTAATCACCGCCGCTGATGTGCCCCGTCTCGAAAGTGGAGACCATCTGAAGGTTCTGCGTGCTGACGAGAATCTGGTGCGAGTGCACCGCCCTGCCTCCTCGGCGACTGCGATCGTAAGGCAATGACACTGGATCGAATGGTCGAAAAACCCAGCAGTTAAGGTTTACTTTATCCTCTTGACGTTTCGTCGCCACTTAGCATATTGTCTTCTGGTCCTCAGACTTTCTGGCGGGGGCCGCAGTAGAGCCAGGCACTCGACCGCTCTTGAACGGGAGCACAAATTAAGACGCGCGCCGAAACGGCAGAGGCAACGATGTACACCCTCTCGATGCAGAGCTGCTGCCTGCGGGCTCAATCAAACAGGCAGGCTGCTTGGAGGTCTTTCGTAAAGTGTGTCTTTGTGCTGCTCGGCCTTGTACTTCTCCCGAAGGCAATCTCGGGTCAGGGCCGACAGGAAACGCTCCTCACTTCGGCTTGGCGATTCGCGATCGGCGACCATGCTGGTGCAGAAGCTCCCGCGTACATCGATGCGGCATGGCAACAGGTGGGACTGCCGCATTCCTTTGGAATTCCATACTTCGGAGCACCTCGCTTCTACGTCGGATACGGGTGGTACCGAAGGCATCTGTCCATCCATTCTTTGGGAGCACACGACCGCTACGCTCTTAACTTTCAGGGTGCTTTCCAGGATGCTGAAGTCTTTACCAATGGACAGCGAGTAGGTCATCACCTGGGCGGCTACACGGGCTTCGAGTACGACATCACGAAGACTCTCCATCGTGGCGACAACCTCATCGCGGTGCGCGTGAATAATCTCTGGAACGCTCAGCTGAACCCACGTGCGGGCGAGCACAACTTCAACGGAGGGATCTACCGCGATGTGACCCTCGTTCATACGGATCCCCTGCACGTCGACTGGTACGGTACGTTCGTGACTACACCCGGCCTTTCCGCTGCCGGAGGTCCCGTTCAAATCGCCACGGACGTGCGGAATGACACCGCGACGGCACACCAGTTCACATTACGCACGGTGATCGAAGATGCGAGCCACCGTATGGTGGCCGAGGTCAGTTCGCAGGCAAGTGCGAGTCCACATGCTGCGCTCACAGTGCAGCAGCAGACCGATACGATCTTGCATCCAGCCCTCTGGAGTCCAGAGAGCCCAACTCTCTATACAGCGGTCACCCACGTCAGCGAAGCCTGGCGCGAAGTGGACACCTTCCATACCGTGTTCGGATTCCGGTGGATGCGCTGGACTGCCGAAGAAGGCTTTTTCCTGAACGGCAAACACCACTTCTTTCACGGAGCGGACGCGCACCAGGATCATGCGGGTTGGGGCGATGCAGTGACCGATGCCGGCGCACAACGCGATGTGCAACAGATCAAAGATGCGGGTATGGACTTTATTCGCGGATCGCATTACCCGCACTCGCCGGCGTTTTCCGAGGCGTGTGACCGGACAGGAGTTCTACTCTGGGAGGAGAACTCCTTCTGGGGTACCGGCGGGGCGAAATTGGAAGGTGGCTGGACGGCAAGTGCTTACCCGCCCAACGTCGCCGATCAGGCGCCTTTTGAAGCCAATGTAGAACGCAGTCTGGCCGAGATGATCCGCATCCATCGCAATCACCCTTCGATTATCGCCTGGAGCATGGGCAACGAAGTCTTCTTCTCCGACCCAGACCTCATGCCGCAGGTCCGTACGTTTCTGGAGAAGCTCGTCTCTGATACACACCAACTGGATCCAACGCGCCCGGCCGCCATCGGCGGCGTGCAGCGAGGCAAGATCGATCACATAGGCGATGTGGCTGGGTACAACGGCGATGGTGCGACATTATTTCTCGATCCCGGAGTACCGAACGCCGTTACGGAGTACGGAACCACGGTGGCCGTACGCCCCGGCGAATATGCCCCAGGATTCGGTGACATGAAGGGCCAGCCGGAGTTCGCATGGCGAGGCGGCCAAGCGCTCTGGGCGGCCTTTGATCACGGAAGCATCTTCTCCTCCATGGGTCAGATGGGCATGGTGGACTACTTCCGACTGCCCAAACGCCAGTGGTACTGGTACCGGAACGCGTATCGCGGCATTGCGCCTCCAGAGTGGCCGGTTGCAGGGACAGCTGTCGCCCTGACGCTCACCAGCCACCACGCACCGGGACCGCTGCGGGCCGACGGTACAGATGACACGCAACTGATCGTGTGGGTCGTGGATCGCACAGGCAAGCTGCTGTCGAATACGCCTCCGGTGATGTTGCGTATCGTGTCGGGTCCCGGAGAACTGCCGACAGGCCGCTCGATCGAGTTCACCCCGCAAGGCGACATTGCAATCCGCGACGGCCAAGCCGCCATAGAGATGCGCTCTTATCAAAGCGGCACAATCAAGCTGGAAGCAAGCTCTCCCGGCCTTCAAACGGCGAAGCTATCCCTGCAGGCTGAAGGTGGACCGCCATTCCTCGCGGGAAGCAAACCACTCGTGGCGCAACGGCCGTACCACGTTCCCACAACGATGGTCTCAGCAGGACAGACGACGGATCTCGCCTTGAACCGGCCGACCCAGGCGAGCTCGTTCTTGCCGGATCACTCGAGCCGCCTGGGCGATGATGGGGATGGGAGCACCTACTGGCAGCCTGCAGCCGAAGACACCACTGAACCCTGGTGGCAGGTCGACTTCGAAGGTCAGTGCAGTCTCAAACATGTGCATCTGTCGTTCGCGGGGAAAGCTGTTCCGTTTCAGGTTCAGTTAACGAATGGCCATGGCGGATGGCGTACTGTCGTCGAGTCCGGTACCGTGTCCCGATCGTCCCAACTGGACTTCCCCTCAGGCATGCAAGCACGTTACGCACGGTTGGTGTTCCTCAAGGCCAGCAGCCCACCACAGGTGCTTGAGGTTCAGATTATCGGCTCACCTCTCCAGTGATCCCTTAGAGGACATTTTCATTCTTTACCGGTAAGTAGCTTGATGCAGCAATCAGGGAGTGAGCGTATGGATGTTCGGCGGTTTGTGGTTCTAGCAGCGGTCACGCTGGGTTCGGTTCTTGCAGCGACAACCTCGTTGTACGCGGCTGATCCCTCGAAGGCCGCAGGGAGCGTCCTGGTTCAAAGCCCCGATGGCACCGTACAGGCCGAAGTTACGAGCGCTGCAGGAAACCTGCGCTACCGCGTTCTTGTGGACGGCAAACAAGTACTCGCTCCCTCAACGCTGGCCATTCGCAGCGATGATGTCGAATGGGGGCAGGACGTTACGCTGGGGTCCACACGCAGACACACAGTCAACGAGCACTATGCCTTTTTGGGGGCGCACGGCGTGGCGCTCAATCATGCTGCGGAGGCGGTGATCCTCGCCAAGTCACACGGCATGCCCTTTCAGATCGACGTTCACGTCGCGAACGACGGTGTGGCTTTGCGGTTACAGTTGCCCGCCAAACCGGGAAGGCAGGTCCAGGCAGACCACTCCGTTTGGAAGCTCGACGGCGATCCTACCGTGTGGGTGACGGCCTGGGATCCGGGATACGAGAAGCCTTACGGAACTACGTCGTTGAGCAAGCTGGGCGAGGGTGCTTTAGGCCTGCCGCTCACCGCGCGCGTAGGAAGTATTTACCTTACGTTGACCGAAGCAGCGCTGAAGGATTACGGTGACCTCGGCATCAAGCCCGGCCCAGGTGGCGTGCTACAAGGGGAGCTGTTCAATGATCCTCAAGGCTGGAGCACGGACCAGGCAGTTGTGCAGCCGTGGCGGGTGACGGTCGTCGCGCGCGATCTGACGACCCTGGTGAATACCACGCTGGTGCAGAACCTGAACCCTCCTCCCGCAGCTGAGATGGCTCGCGCGGAGTGGGTAAAGCCTGGGAGATCCAGCTGGCAGTGGTTGGCGATTGGCGATCCGAAGCAGGAGGACCAGACCCAGTGGGTCGATTGGACCAAGCAGCTCGGGTTTGAGTACTACCTTATCGATGAAGGCTGGTCTCACTGGCAAGACCCTTGGCCCAACCTGACCGATGTTGTGAGCTATGCCCGGAAACAAAATGTGAAGATCTGGATCTGGGTACATAGCAAAGAGGTGCAGGATTCCAGTGCCCGCAAAGCCTACTTCGCACGCGCGCGCGCAGCCGGAGTGGTGGGCGTCAAGATCGACTTTCCACCGCCCACGAATCGCTCGTTATCGAACTGGTATTGGGACACCGCACGTGATGCCGCAGCGGTACACCTGATGGTGGATTTTCATGGAGCGACCAAGCCCACCGGCATGGAACGGACATGGCCGAATGCTCTGACGCGCGAAGGCATACGAGGCCACGAGTACCAGATCACGCGCTACAAGCGCCAACTCGACGCAGTACACGACACCGTCCTTCCCTTTACGCGCTATATTGCCGGGCCTGGCGACTACACGCCAACCGTCTTCGAACCCAAAGAACTGCAGGGCAACACCTGGGGACATGAGCTCGCCCAATCGATCCTCTTCACCTCGCCTTTCCTATGTTTCGGAGGAAACCCGAAAGATTATCTGGCGAACCCTGCAAAGGATGTGCTGGAAGCCATTCCGTCCGTGTGGGACGAGACACGCGTGCTCCCAGGAAGCGCGCCGGGCAAGATCGTCGTGGAGGCGCGGCGGTCCCACGACCAATGGTTTATTGCCGTCATCAACGGAGAAGACGCTGCCGCCCTGCAGCTATCCCTGGGCTTTCTCGGCAAGGGCTCCTGGAAGGCAACAGAACTCTTCGATACCAAGGATCATCCTGACGCCTGGGACAGAAAAGATACGGGCGTAACCAGTCAGGACCACATTCAGCTCGATCTCTCCCCACGCGGCGGTTTTGTGGCGCGTATCCAGCGCTGTACGACGCAGTGCGAGTAGCTCGCGCAGCCTTGCCTTTCCGGATACAGATGCGATGGTCAGGCTTACTTCCGCCAAGACGACTTGTGTAATGAACAGCTCCGCTGTCTGGAGCGCTGATTGGAGAACAATGGTTCAAGCAACGGCATCTCTAAAGACCTTGTCGCTGGCCCTCATCGCTGTAGGATTCCTTTGCGTCCCTGCCCGAGCAGCGGGTCCCGCGCCGCACCTCAGTTTTAGCCGCCCCGCCTCCAAGTGGACCGAGGCAATTCCGTTAGGAAACGGACGACTTGGTGCCATGGACTTCGGTGGTGTGGACGACGAACGCTACCAGATCAACGAGGACACACTGTGGGGCGGGGTACCTCATGACTACGCCAACCCCGACGCCTCTCAAAATCTTAATCAGGTTCGCAGCTTGATCTTTCAGGGCAAAGTTGCAGAAGCAGAAAAGCTAGCCGAAACAATGATGGGCAAGCCAAACCTGCTCATGCCTTATCAATCTTTCTGTGATCTGCACCTACGCTTCAAGGGACAGAACGCGCCGTCGGCCTATCATCGTGGCCTGGACCTGACCACAGCCGTTGCGGATACCGAGTACACCGTAAACGGCGTAAGTTTCCGGCGTGAAAGCTTCGTCTCGTTTCCGGACCAGGTGCTCGTGGTGCATATGACCGCCAGCAAACCCGGGCAGCTTACCTTTGATCTTGGGATGGATTCTCCCCAACCGGGCACCCGAGTTAGCAGCGCTCAGGACGCTACGATGGAGCTCGACGGGACGATACAACCTCGCCAGAATCCTTCATCCTCATGGACCGGCTCGTGGGATAAGCCCGGCCTGCGCTTCGCGGCCAAGCTCAAGGTCCTTCCGGTCGGGGGCTCCGTTCGGAGTGAAGGGGATCATCTTGTCGTCACCGGCGCAGACGCCGTCACGCTTGTGTTCAGCAACGCGACCAGCTTTCGAAACTACCGTGACATCTCCGGCGACGCTGTAGGCGTTGCGCGAGACACACTTACGAGGGCACTTACAAAATCGTATACGCAACTACGGCAGGATCATGTCACTGACTTCAGTGGTCTGTTCTCCCGCGTCCACCTGCAGTTGGGTTCCGACCACTCCGATGCGCCGACCGATGATCGCATTCGCGATTTCGCCAGCACCGAAGACCCGACGCTGCTTGCGCTGTACTTTGAATTTGGCCGCTATCTCCTCATCTCATCGTCGCGGCCAGGAGGCCAGGCCGCCAACTTGCAGGGCATCTGGAACGATCAGCTTCGCCCACCCTGGGCCAGCAAGTGGACCACCAACATCAACCTGCAGATGAATTACTGGCAGGCCGATGCTGGTGATCTGTGGGAAACTGAGCGTCCGCTCTGGGACTTGATTCACGATCTGCAACAAAGCGGAGCTATTACGGCCAGGGAGCACTACCACAGCCAGGGTTGGGTGCTGCACCACAACACCGATCTGTGGCGCGGTACGGCCCCGGTGGATGGCCCGTGGGGCATATGGCCAATGGGTCAGGCGTGGCTCGCCAACCAGATGTGGGATCACTACCTGTTTGCCGGTGAACGCAAGTTCCTGGCAGAACAGGCCTACCCTGCCATGAAGGAAGCGGCCGAATTTTCACTTGGTTACCTTGTCACAATTCCTGATGGGCTTCCCTTCTCTGGACGTCTGGCGACAAACCCTTCCACGTCTCCGGAGAACGCGTACCTGCTTGATGGCAAGCCGGCACACCTGACTTACGCTCCCACCATGGACATCGAGCTGATCAACGAGCTGTTTGAGAACACGCGGGCCGCGGCGCGCGTTCTCGGGAAGGATGCGGACTTTAGCGCAAAGCTCGAAACAACACAGAGACGCCTGCCGCCGTTGCAAACGGGGCCCCAAGGACAGTTGCAGGAGTGGATTCAAAACTTCGCCGAGACTGAGCCGCACCACCGGCACATGTCTCATCTGTACTCGTTGTACCCGGGGCATGACATCAATCTGGAGCAGACGCCCACCCTGGCCGCCGCCGCACGGAAATCGATGGAGCTGCGCGGAGATGGCAGCACAGGTTGGTCCGATGTATGGCGAGTCGGGCTGTATGCGCGCCTGCATGATGGCGACGGAGCCTACAGAAATCTCAAGCTCCTGCTCACGCAGATGACGCTGCCGAACATGTTTGATCTCTGCCCACCGTTCCAAATTGACGGCAACCTGGGCGGACCCGCCGTGATCATGGAGATGCTCGTGCAAAGCACGCCAAACGAGATCACCCTGCTGCCGGCCTTACCCTCGCGCTGGCCGAATGGCAGTTTACAGGGCGTGCGCGTCCGCGGAGGAGGTAAGGCGGACATCACGTGGAAAGAGGGCAGATTGACAGAGTTCCGCCTTCAAGCCGACCATGATGCCCATTACCGTGTGGTGTACAACGGCAAGACGGCAGAGGTCACAGCCCAGGCCAACAGGCCAGTTCTCCTGGATAGTTCGCTCAAAGCAATTCACAGGCAGGACCACTAGCGCTGCGAGATGATGTATCCCAAGCTGGCTGAAATCGCGAGTTTCGCCAAGGTTAGGAGGTTTCCATCGCGGTTCGATAGGTCTGTTCTTCTCGCGCCTCGCATTGTCTTTCAGCTTCGACTACAGCGAGGGCTAACCCTGACAGTGCCAGTAGGCTTAAGGTCGAGAAGCTCTTTAGAGTGTCGGTCCGGGGTATTACGAGGCTTCTTTGCTTTGACAGGCGACAACGCCACGTCAGGGTTCCTTTTGCCTTTACTTTAACGTAGTCGGCAAATACTTTAAGGGACGAGGAGGTGCTATGCGTTACCGCACGCTGGGGAAGACTGGTCTTAGCGTCTCGGTGATCGGGTTTGGCGCTTCCTCGCTCGGCAATGTCTTTCGTAACGTGGACTTTCAGGCCGCCACCAGAGCCGTCGCCGCTGCGATCAATTTGGGCGTGAACCTCTTCGATGTTTCCCCCTTTTATGGACTTACATTGGCCGAGGAGCGGCTTGGCGAAGCGCTAGAGGGACGTCGCGAAGGAATTTTTCTCGGCAGCAAATGTGGACGCTACGGCTTAGACGACTTTGACTTCTCTGCGAAGAGCATCACCCGCGAAGTGGAGAATTCATTGCGCCGCCTTCGTACGGACTATCTCGACATCCTGCAAGCCCACGACATTGAGTTCGGACACGCGCAGCAGATTGTCCATGAAACGATCCCGGCAATGCAAAAGCTCAAACAGCAAGGCAAAGTTCGCTTCATCGGGCTGACAGGCTACTGGCCGGCGCATCTGGCAAGCGTGGCTTCCCAGGGTGACGTCGATTGTGTCCTGAATTATTGCCATGCGAATCTGTTCGTGGACGACATGGATCGAGAGCTGATTCCTTTCGCCCAGGCGTCAGGCATCGGTTTGCTGAACGCGTCTCCCCTGCACATGGGACTGCTTACGGACAGACCCATTCCGGCCTGGCATCCAGCGCCGACTTCTGTGCGCAAGGCCGCGTCAGCGGTGCGGCTTGCCTGCCGCTCCTTTGGTGTGGATCCCGGCACCTTGGCCGTTTACCTCTGCCTGGAGCATGATGTCGTCGCGTCGACCCTGGTCGGCATCAGCAATGAGCCGGAGATCGCCGCGGCGTGCACCGCCTTGGATTGGACTCCGCCGCAAGAACTGCTGGACACGGTACGCGACATTGTTGCGCCAGTACACAATCTGGTCTGGCCGTCTGGGCTTGAAGAAAATCAGAACGCGTCAGCAGCCATAGAGGGGACGTCCGATGTATCGCGTTGACGCTCACCATCACCTTTGGCGCTACAACACCTCCGAGTACGAGTGGCTTGACGGTGAACTCGCAATACTGCGCCGCGATTTCATGCCTGAGGATCTGCTACACGCAACACAGCAAGCCGGCGTGAGCGGCACCGTGGCGGTGCAGGCCCGCCAAACCGTACAGGAAACCGCATGGCTGCTGGAGCTAGCAGCCGCGACTCCCGACATTTTGGGCGTTGTGGGTTGGCTGCCGCTACGCGATCCAGCCTTCCCCGCCCTGCTCGCAGGTTATGGAGAGCAGCCACTGCTGAAGGGTCTGCGTCACGTTGTGCAAGCCGAGGCTCCAGGCTTTCTGGATGACGAGGCATTCAACGCCGGAGTCCGAGCGTTGCAAGGCACTGGCCTTGTGTACGACATCCTGATCTTCGAACGACAGTTGCGAGAAGCGACCTGCTTCATCGATCGGCATCCCAATCAAGTTTTCGTTCTCGATCACATGGCTAAGCCTCGCATCGCTGCGGGCGAGATGCATCCCTGGGCCGAGCACATGCGCGAGATCGCCAAACGCGAGAACGTATCCTGCAAAATTTCCGGCATGGTGACCGAGGCCGATCCCGCGCAGTGGACCCCGACGCAGCTCCGGCCCTACTTCGACACGGTGCTCGAAGCCTTCGGCGCCGCTCGCGTCATGGCCGGATCTGATTGGCCTGTGCTCTGCGCGGGTTGCACCTACCTGCAATGGTGGGCCCTGCTCGAAGACTTTGCTTCCCCCTATTCCTCAGACGAGCAATCCGACATACTAGGCGGCACTGCCGCTCGGACCTACTGCCCTGAGGTCCTCACACCCAACCTGCAAGTCCCGATGATGGGAGCCTCCACATGAAAGCAGTTACGTTGACCGGACCCGGTCAGGTTCATCTCACAGATATAGCTCAGCCCGAACGTCACAACGGGGACCTCCTGCTGCACGTAGAGCTTGTAGGCCTCTGCGGTACGGACCTTAACAGCTATCGCGGCAAGAATCCGCTGGTCACCTATCCGCGAGTCATCGGTCACGAGATCGCCGCGACTGTCCTGGAAGGCACTGCATCGATTCCGGCGGGCACGCGCGTCACGGTCTCACCCTATACCAGCTGCGGCCAGTGTGCCGCCTGCCTCCGCGGCCGGGTCAACGCCTGTAAGTTTAACCAGACCTTCGGCGTTCAGCGCGATGGAGCCATGACGGAACTCTTGACTGTTCCGGAAGCAAAAGTCTATCCCTCATCTCTCTCCCTCAAGGAACTCTGCCTTGTAGAGCCTTTGACCGTGGGCATGCATGCTGTTTCACGTGCAAACGTCACCGCACAGGATGTGGTCGCCGTCTATGGCTGCGGCGGTGTCGGCCTGGGAGCCATCGCCGGCTCCGCTTTTCGTGGAGCGCGGACCATCGCCATTGATCTGGATGATGACAAGCTGGAGACCGCGAAGGCTGCAGGCGCGACTCACCTGATCCACTCACGGCGCGACTCGGTTCATGCTCGTCTGCAGGAGATTACAGATGGCTGCGGTCCTGACGTCATCATCGAGGCCATCGGTCTTCCTGAAACATTTCGCGGTGCAATCGAAGAAGTCGCCTTTACCGGGCGGGTCGTCTACATTGGCTATGCCAAGGAGCCTGTCAGCTATGAAACTCGACTCTTCGTCCAAAAAGAGCTCAACATACTCGGCTCCAGGAACGCCCTGCCGGAGGACTTTCTCGAGGTCATGACGCTGCTGAAGACCGGTAGATTTCCCGTGGACAGTGCGGTCTCCGCGATTGTTCCGATCCAGGAAGCCCCCGCCGCGCTTGCGCAGTGGTCAGAGAATCCCGCGGCTTTCACTAAGATCATGATTTCCATCTAGCCAACAGCAAAGCCACACCAGAGAATCATGATCACTTCCTCATCAAGCCCCGCCTCTCACGATCAAACCTCGCTGCTGCCGCCACGTGCTTTGCGCGCCTTTGTTCTTGTCACCGGTCTATTCTTTTTGTGGGGCATCCCGAACAATCTCAACGATGTCCTGATCCGGCAGTTCATGAAATCGTTTGAACTCTCCCGCTTCCAGGCTGGGCTGGTGCAATCGGCTTTCTATCTCGGGTACTTTCTACTCGCTCTGCCTGCTGGACTCCTGATGCGTCGCAGAGGCTACAAGAGCGGCTTCATCACCGGGTTGCTCCTGTTCAGCAGTGGCTGCTTTCTGTTCTGGCCAGCCGCACAGTCGGGCCGTTATGGAGCCTTTCTCTTCGCGTTGTTTGTCGTCGCAAGCGGCCTCGCCTTTCTTGAGACCGCGGCCAATCCCTTCGTGGCGCAACTCGGTTCGACCTCCTCCTCCGAGGCCCGTCTCAACCTCTCTCAGGCGTTCAATCCGGTGGGCGCTATCTTCGGTGTTCTGGTCGGTACCCGCTTCATCTTCTCCGGGGTCGAACTGGTGCCCGCGCAGATCGCCCGCATGCAGGCCGCGGGAACCTACGCGCACTATCTCCACCAGGAGACGTTGCGCGTGGTAACTCCCTACCTTGCGCTCGGAGTTCTGGCGCTGATCTGGGCTGTGCTCATCAGCGTCACCCGTTTCCCTCCTCTTATCCAGGCACGTGAGCATCAGGCAGAGAGCTCTTCCAACTGGCGAGACCTCCTTCGACAAAGACATTTTCTCTTTGCGCTCGGCGCACAGTTTATGTACGAGATCGCGCAGGTTGGAACCTGGAGCTACTTCATCCAATACGCTCAGCAATACGGGCATGTACACGAGCGCACAGCGGGGCTACTGCTGACCGGCACGCTCGGCGCCTTCGGCGTGGGGCGTTTTGTTTCGGCCTACCTGATGCGCCGCCTCTTACCCAGCCTCCTCATCACCTGGTACGCCGCGCTGAACGTGATCCTGCTGGTCGTTGGCATCTCGCTCTCCGGTTGGATTGGCTTATCGGCAATCTTTGTCACCAGCTTCTTTATGTCGGCCATGTTTCCAACCATCTTTGCCCTTGGGCTCAAAGATCTCGGGCCCAACACCAACCTGGGCGGCTCGCTCATCGTGATGACGATCATCGGGGGCGCCGTCGGCACCCCTTTGATGGGGCTGCTCGCAGAACGAACGCACAGCACCGCTTTGTCTTACTGTCTACCCCTGCTCGGATACATCGTCGTGGGTGTTTATTCGATGTATATGAGCGGCTACACGCGGCGTCGTGTCAGCTCTTCAGAGCCCGCACTCTGATTTACATGCTCCTCAAAGTGGCCGGGAGCAGAACGACATGAACAAAAGAAATTTGGTTCACGACAAGTGGATCGGAGGAAGAACGGATGAGTGGAACGAAGCAGCTTCCCAAGTATTCGATCGGTGTTGGTGACCGCTTCGCGCACGAAGCGGAGGCGCAGTTACAAGCCTGCATGCAAGCCACAGAGCTTGGAGTCGAGGTCATTCCGGTTTGGAACAAATCCAATCGCGAGCACTTGATCATAGGTTCCGAACCACAGGCTACGCGTCAGGCCGTAGATCGCGCCGTGCAAAAACTGAGTTGGACTAGGCCCTTCTTTGTCGATGCCGATCACATCAACCTGAAGACCTATGACCGCTTTGTGACTCCCTGCGATTTCTTCACCATTGATGTCGCGGAACAGATTGGAGAGCCCATTGACAACGCTCAAATCGCGGCGTTCCTTGGCCGGCATCCCGAGCTCTTAGGAGACGTTCGCATCCCGCACATAGCCGAACCGTTCAGGATTGATCGCGCGTTTGCAGAACAAACGGCTATGCAGTTTCTGGCTGCCGTCCAGCACGCAGGCAAGATCTACCGCGCCGTGCGAGACGCCAAAGGCGAGGGCAACTTCGTCACTGAGGTCTCCATGGATGAGACAGATCGCCCGCAAACGCCTCCGGAACTTCTGATTATTCTTACCGCCCTTGCAGACGAGGGAGTCCCGGTCCAGACCATCGCGCCCAAGTTCACGGGGCGTTTCAACAAGGGTGTTGATTACGTGGGGAACGTCGATCAGTTCCAGAAGGAGTTTCGCGAAGATCTTGCCACGCTCGCGTACGCGGTGCAGACCTACGGTCTACCCCACAACCTTAAGCTTAGCGTTCATTCCGGTTCAGATAAGTTTTCCATCTATCCCGCTATTCGGAAGGGGATGGCCGAGTTCGATGCGGGCGTTCACCTCAAAACGGCAGGTACAACTTGGCTGGAGGAGCTCATTGGTCTGGCGGAAGCAGGTGGGAGCGGCCTGGATCTCGCAAAGACCATCTATGCTGAGGCCCATGCGCATGCTGAGGAACTCTGTTCTCCTTACGCTACCGTGATCGCCATCCGCAACGAGCAGCTTCCATCGCCGCAACAAGTCAACGGCTGGACCAGCGATCAGTTCGTTCGAGCTCTTCGTCACAACGAGATGGACGAGGCGTATAACCCCGATCTGCGACAACTACTCCATGTGGGCTTCAAGATCGCCGCGAAGAAGGGGGATATGTTTCTGCTGGCGCTCGAGACGCACCGCGTCAACATTGCCCGTAACGTGACGGAGAATCTTTTTGAACGGCATATTCGCCCCCTGTTCCTGGACCGCTAGCGCAGTCCCCTACCAGCGAAAGCCGTAAGCCGTCCTAACTCCTTCTGATCGTTCCTGCATGCACATGCAGCCAAAGCTCGACCAGGCCCCTACGATGAAGCTCCGTAAGTGAGGCGTCTGTAAGACTGCCGTGGACGGGATGTATAGTCCCAACATGGCAACGCGAATGAAAGACATAGCGGATTACCTTGGGCTTTCTGTGGTGACGGTCTCCAAAGTTCTACGGGATCATCCGGACATTGGCGAGAAAACTCGCGAGCGCGTGCTGCAACGTGTCAAAGAGGTAAATTACGAGCCAAGTATCCTCGCGCGCAGTCTTGTTACAGGCCGCAGTTTCCTCGTCGGCTTAATCGTTCCCGATCTGCTTCACCCGTTCTTTGCTGAGATAGCCAAAGGGCTGTCCAGTACCATCCGCAGCAAGGGCTACTCCCTTATCGTCTCCTCGTCCGAAGAAGACCCCGACATGGAACAGCGCGAGATTCGTCACCTGCGCGCACGCCGGTTGGATGCTCTCATCATTGCTTCAACCCGCAGCGAAGTCGCTTCCTCTGATCCGCTCTTTGAAAAAGACGAGATCGTTGTCTTCATTGACCGCCAACTTTCGGGACCAGCCGCCAACTACGTCGGCACAGACGACATCGCCGCAGGAAAAATCGCCACAGAGCACCTCATCAACATCGGGTGCAAGCGCATCGCGCACATCCGCGGACGGGACAACAGCACCGGCGTCCAGCGCTTTGAGGGCTACCTCCGCGCACTGAAGGCACACAATCTCCCAGTAGACCCCGACTACGTGATCAGCCGCATGCATGTGGACACGCAGAGCACAGAAGAAGGCGCTGAAGCCATGCGCCTGCTTCTGCAACGCAATCCACGTCCTGACGGCGTCTTCTGCTACAACGATCCGCTGGCGCTTGGCGCGATGAATACAATCTTCGACGCAGGCCTCAGCATTCCTGGCGACATTGCTGTCGTAGGTTGCGGCAACCTGCATTACAACAGCTCCCTACGGGTCCCACTGTCAAGCATCGACCAGCATAGCCAGCAGATCGGCCAACGGGCCGGAAAGCTCGTACTCTCCCTCATTGAGTCAAAGCAGCGACCAGCACCCAAGAGCTACGTCTTGAGTCCAGCTTTGGTAGTCAGGGCCTCCTCGCAACGTGGAGTAGCGAACCAATTGCACAGCGGAGATCCTAATCGCGTGACGCCCCGGTCCAGATCTAAAGCCACCCCAGCTGCGGAAGCCAAGACCCGGCGCAGTAAAGGCAAGCGATGACGGCTCACGGCGCCATGCCAAACTTCTATCTCTGAGATCTCATACCTGAAGAGCAATCCTCCATACACGCGAGAAGCTCAGCAGCTTGATCTTGTACACGCCCACATCTGTTACTCATGACATCTCTACTTCGAATCCCGTCACGCCGTTGTCATCTGACTGAACGTCATAGAGCAGAAGATTGATCTGGCCCTGGCACTCAGCCTGCCTTCATCGTCCGTGCCTCCCTGTCGAACCGCGGAGAGAACGCACCAAGCTCAGACGTTCCCACCAAACCAAACGACCGCGCAACAGTGGGACAGTTGCGGGTCATAGCGGCGGCGGCTCGCCATGACAAATGCTGAGAGCGCACGATGTTAAAGCCGCAGTTTCTTCGTTAACTGTAGCGAAACTTAATGGTATGCTTGCCTCGTCTTTACATTGACTCAAGTCAAACAAGTGGGGCTATGCGCTACCGCAAACTAGGATCAGTTGGCCTCGAAACATCGGTGGTCGGTGTGGACGCGTCGCCGCTCGGGCCTGCCTTCGTTTTTGTAGATCGCGTGACCTCTCGCCGAGCTGTCGCAGTGGCCCGTCGCTCTTCGCACAAGGGCACTTCTCTTAAGCTTAGGACCGGGGTCGAGGCTTGCGCGATGCCAAAGCTGCCGAATGAAGCTTCCCTTTTGCATCCGCGCTACGTATCAGCCGTACTTTGTCGGCTTGCGGTCTGCCCTCTCTGCGCTTCAGAAAGTGACGACAAATGAAAGCACGCATCTTCGCTTTTCTCAGTATTACGGCTTGCGTGGTGCAGGGGCATTGTCTCGGTCAGCGGAACAGTCACGCCTCTTCGCAACAGCTCACTCTCCCAGCAACATGCGGGGAGCTGAAGCTTACGGCTCTGGCCTCGAATGCGATCCGGGTGCGATGCGGCGATCCTAAAACGACCGCCCTGCCGGAACTTGTGTACACGAATTCTCTTCAAGTCCAGGCCTCCACTGGTTCTGACGCTCAGTCCTCCTGGTTGCAAACCTCCGAGATTCGCGCAGTTGTGGATAGAAATTCAGGGAGAGTTCGCTTTCTTACGCCGGGAGGCACGCTCCTGACGGAGGAATGGGTCGACGGGAGACAACTCAGAAAAACAAACGAGGATGGACACGACGAGCTTTTGGCTGAGGTTCGATATACGCTGCAGCCTGGCGAACATCTCTATGGCTCAGGACAATTTCAGGACGGCTACCTCGATATTGCAAGGCTGCCTCGCAAGCTCGTGCAGCTGAATACGCAGATTGCAATTCCGTTCGTGCTATCGAGCAAGGGATATGGCTTGCTGTGGCATAACTACGGCATGACGGAGCTGAATAAACCGGACAACCATCTGGCACTTGACGAAGCAGCGACCGGAGAAGCGACTTCTGTCGACGTAACGACAAGCTCAGGGAGCGAACGTCAGAAGCGGCAGGCTAAACAGTTTACGGGTTCGCTTGAGATTGCTAAAGAAGGAGACTACGCCCTGGTGCTGGACAGCGGTCGCACGATGACTGATAGATACAATGTCTCCTTCGATGGCGTAGAGGTGCTCAACTTTCAGAATTCTTGGCTGCCGGGAAGCACAAGTATGATTACGCATTTCACAGCAGGGCGGCATAAGGTGACAGTCCAGGCAAATGCTCTCGATCATCCTTCGCTGGAATGGGGCCCAGTGAAGGACGAGACCAGCTTGCAGTCGCCGAATGCAAGGGAGATCGATTACACAATCTTCGCCGGAAATGCTGATCAGGTGATAGGCAGTTATCGTGCATTGAGCGGAGAAGCTCCCCTTATGCCGAAGTGGGCCTTTGGCTTCATCCAGTGTCGGGAACGCTATCACTCAACGGAAGAGTTGATTGACACAGTTAAACAATTTCGCGCAGACAAGCTGCCGCTCGACACCATCGTTCAGGATTGGCAGTACTGGGGTAAGTATGGCTGGAACGCGATGCGTTTCGACGAACAGTACTATCCCAATCCCAAGCAGATGGTCGACGATCTTCATAAGGACCACGCGCATCTGATGGTTTCGGTATGGTCGCGGTTCGATCCGAAGTCGGACGTTGGACAACAATTTGAGGCAAAGAAGCTCTTCATTCCTGGAACTACATGGGTGGACTTCCTCAATCCAGCGGCGGCTGATCTCTACTGGAAAAAGTTCTCCACGCGTATGCTGTCGCTTGGCATCGATGCGTGGTGGCTGGATGCCACGGAGCCCGAAAACGATGATCTGCATGAACGTAAGACGTTTTTAGGCGCGGGCAATGACTACCGGTTGTCCTATCCACTCTTTGTCACGAAGACGGTCTACGAGGGATCGAGGAAAGACGCTCCTGACAAACGTGTGATGATCCTTACTCGGAGCGCATTTCTGGGCGAACAGCGCTATGGCATCTCGACATGGTCAGGCGATATCGGCAACGGCTGGGATACTTTGAAACGTCAGGTAACCGCGGGACTTGATTATATGGCCTCGGGTCTTCCCTACTGGACGACAGATACCGGCGGCTTCTTCCGTCCCGGCAAGGACCAGTTCAACGATCCCGCGTACCATGAGCGATTCCTTCGGTGGATGGAATATTCCGTATTCACTCCTCTGCTTCGCGTCCATGGCTATCAGACAAATACCGAGCCATGGAACTACGGGCCGGAGATGGTAGAGCAAGAGAGAACAATCCTCGACCTTCGTAGCCAACTTCTCCCTTATATTTACTCGCAAGCTGCTGATGTTACTTTTCACGGAGGAACCGTCATGAGGCCTCTGGTAATGGATTTCTCCACGGATGAGAAGGCGCTGCAGCAGAAGTATGAATACATGTTCGGGCCGGCGTTCCTGGTCTCTCCTGTTCTGGATGCGGGAGTTCATTCGGCCCAGGTTTATGCGCCGCGAACGAAGGGCGGCTGGTATGAGTGGACAACGGGCAAGCCAGTTCCTTCTGGGGCGGAAGCAACGATAGCTGCACCGATCGAAGCGATACCGGTTCTGGTTCGAGCAGGAAGCATTGTGCCGCTGGGGCCTGTGCAGCAATATGTCGGCGAAGACACCAACCCGCCGGAAGAGATCCGGATTTACCCAGGTGCTGGCGGACATTTTACCCTGTATGACGATGATGGTCAGACATATGAATATGAGCATGGCAAGAGCAGTCGCATTGGCTTGAGCTGGGACGATCGAGCGAAGACGCTGCACATTGCGGCTCGAGAAGGTCAATTTGCCGGGATGCCAGATAGCCGGACGTTCAATGTGAAGTATATGGATCCTCAAAAACACTCAGAACAAGTAGTGACCTACACGGGCCGCAAGATCGATCTACATTTTTAGCTGATGTCACGAAGCTTAGAGGATGCGGTGAAGAAATTTACAGGCTATGGGCAGTAACCTTGTGCAGGAGTGGACCTATCTCGACCCCGGCCTTCGCGCAGGACTGGCTCGCGCGTTCGCTCGAGACAGTTCAGAAGTACCATCCGGAGTTCCTGTTGTCCGCTTTGTGGATCGGGCAAGCTTCTCTGCGACGCTATCTCGCGAAGTTTGCGGCCTTTCACTCGGGCCCGCTCTACATTGAACGTGCTTAACTGCCTGATACTCGTTCTGACAACGATACGGAGAGGGAAAGACTTGGCAATGGAAGACAGGACTATACAGCGGTTATTGAAAGCACTCGCATTGGCCATGGTGGCGATTGTGGCGCTGCCGGTAGCGACGCAGGCGCAGGTGCCGGATACTATCCTTTACGGCGTCGCCTATTATGACGAATACACGCCGGTCGACCGCGTCGAAGAGGACGCGCGGATGATGAAAGCGGCAGGCATCACCGTCGTCCGCATTGCGGAGTCGACATGGGGCACGCTGGAAACGCAGCCCGGGGTCTTCGACTTCAGCCATGTCGATCGCACGCTCGCCGCGATGAATAGGCAAGGCATCAAGGTCATCGTCGGAACGCCTACCTATGCGGTGCCGACATGGCTCGCGCGCCGGCATCCCAATGTGCTCGTTGTTCGCCCCGACGGAGTACGTGCGCAATATGGCGCCCGGCAGAACATGGACATCACCGACCCTGACTACCGTGCCGCGGCAGAGCGGGTCATTGTCGCGCTGGTGGACCATGTGAAGGACAATCCTGCGGTGATTGGCTACCAGCTCGACAACGAGACCAAGGCCTATGACACCAGTGGCCCTGCGGTGCAGGCGGCATTTGTCCGGTCGATACAGGCGAAATGGCCGAGCCTCGATGCATTGAACCAGGCGTGGGGACTAAATTACTGGTCGAACCGGATCAACCGGTGGGAGGACTTCCCGTCGACCAACGGTTCAATTAACGCCAGCATGTCCAACGCCTTCAGTGCCTACCAGCGCAGCCTCGTCACAGACTTCCTGGCGTGGCAGGCCAAGCTGGTTCGCGCCCATGCACGGCCCGGCCAGTTCATGACGCAGAACTTTGACCTGGGCTGGCGTAATGGTTCCTACGGCATCCAGCCGGAAGTGAACCACTGGAAAGCGGCACGGCCGCTCGATATCGCCGGCATCGACATTTATCATCCAACCCAGGACAAGCTGACCGGCGCGGAGATCGCCTTTGGTGGCGACGAGGCCCGCTCGATCCGCAATGGACAGAACTATCTTTTGATAGAAACCGAGGCGCAGGGCTTCCCGCAATGGACGCCCTATCCGGGCCAACTTCGTCTGCAGGCGTTCAGCCATATCGCCTCGGGCGCGCAGATGGTCGAATACTGGCACTGGGCGACCACCGCCAACGCGGCGGAGACCTACTGGCGCGGACTGCTGTCGCAGGACTACAAGCCCAATGCGGAGTATGCGGACGCAAAGGTGATTGGTGCCGAGATCGCTCGCCTGGGCCCGAAGCTGGCAGGAATGACGAAGCACAACCAGGTGGCGGTCTACGTCAGCAACGTCGCACTGACTGCCTTCAATTCGTTCAAGCCGGCAGGCATAGAGTACAACCAGGTGCTGCGCCCCTTCTACGATGCCCTTTATCGGATGAATGTCGAGGCCGACATCCTGTCCCCCGACAGCACGGAGAAGCTCGATGATTACAAGCTTATCGTTGTGCCTGCGCTGTACGCGGCGAGCGACGCCGACATTGCGCGGCTGAACGACTACGCCAAGCGCGGCGGCCATCTGCTCTACACGTTCAAAAGCGGATTTTCGGACGAGAATACAAAGGTCCGCTATGCCGCACAGCCAGGTGCGATCGCCGAAGCGGCGGGCGTCACCTATCAGGAGTTCACTATCCCTGTCGGGGTCACACTGGCGGGTAATCCGTTCGGGGTTTCGGATGCCGACAACGCGCCGCGCTGGTGGATGGAGATGTTGAAGCCCACCACGGCCGAGGTTGTGGCGCGCTATCAGCATCCGTCATGGCCAGCTGCCGCCGCTATGACCCGCAACCACTGGGGCAAAGGGGAGGTCAGCTACGTCGGTTTCATGCCAAGCGAAGCGCTCGCCGAAAAGATCGTCGCCGCCGAGGTGACGCGTGCAGGTGTCAAGCCATCAGTTGCGGGCGTGCAGTTCCCGCTCATTGTGCGCGGCGGCACGTTGAAGAACGGCCATACGGTCCGTTACGTGCTCAACTATTCGGCTGTGCCACAGCACATGGCGGCCCCCGCCGCAGGCACTGAACTGTTGCATGAGCGCAAGGTGAAGCGAGGCGGACTGATCGACCTTGCCGCGTGGGACGTCGCCATCATCGAGGAAGATGGACGGTCCAACTGATAACGGGCCCATGTGCCCTGTGATGAGTTTGGTGGCTTTGGGGCATCGGGAGACCGGCCACAGGAATAGTGTGGGCGTTCTCAGGCCTTGATTGACAAGCGGTAGAGCCAGTCGCCGCTGTTCCACTGAAGGTAGTTGGTTCCCCAGCCGTTGTTGAAGAGGCAAACGTGCATGCCATGAGACAGGTCTGGCTGGTTCGGTGAAAAGTTCAGGGGCGAACGTTCCCCGAATGCAATGACGGGTGCGTCGAGCGTTTGCACTTGGAACACCTTGCCACCCGGTTGGGTACAGCGGATGGCGCCGCTGACCGCGTGCATGGCGCGTCCACCGTTACGCACCACGTCCGTGGCACGGATTGGTTGATCGACCTTGTCCATCTCCCAGGAGTTGGGAGTTACCCCACGCGGCGCAAAGGTGAGCCACATGGCTTCGGGCAGGCGGTTGCTGGCTTTTCCAAGTGACGTGAACCGCACGTTGATGCGCGGTGCGTCGGCAGGCAATGAAAGCTCCAGATACAGACGCGCCGGCCATGCGACATTCCCAGCACGCTCCGCGTCTGCGTCCACAATAGCCAACTCCAGCACGGCGCGTGTGCCTGTCTTATCCGATGACGTCAAGCAGCGCTCTATGCGCGGATGCCAGTCGCGTGCCACAGGGCCGGATCTCTCCATGCCAGGCTTGCCAAAGTCCTTGGGACCCCAGTCGGTCTCGATCACCAGATAACGTTTGAGATAGGCGGCGTACTGCTCGGGTGAGAGCGTCTGGTAGGTGAACAGCGCCAGTGGATTGCTGCCGCCGGCCCACTCCACGCCTGTGCGCTTGTTCCGCAGACCGGTGATGGCGCCGGTGGCAGGGTCGAACCGCAGCGTGAAGTGCGCGGTCTCTAGCGGCTGTGCGGGATCGTGCGCATGCATGCCCTTTGTATCCGGGGTCGACGCCTCGGTCGCACGCAGGGCGGCTTGGGCCTGCAGCCTTAGATCGTCCGGCAGACGGGCAATCGCGTCCAGTGTGTTCTGCCGCTTTTCCTGCCAGCTGGTGCGCATCACGGCATATCCAGGCTGGTCCAGCACGGTGGCGAGGTCGACCGGGCGGTAGTGTGCATCGTCTAGGTAGGTTTTGGTGTCGGTTCCCCACGTGTGTTCAGCGGCTAGCAAGCACCGCCGCAGCAGGTTGCGGTCTGTGCTGTCACCAGTGGCGAAGCGGCCCTGTGCAATCCACTGCTGCCGCAAGCGGGCTGTGCTGCGATACTGCGCCACCTTGTCAGGGTCGCTGGCGCAGCCGTAAATCCAGGTGTCCCCTATTTCGCTGGTGACCACAGGCAACATCGAGCGGACGGTGTCCACCGCGGCAGCAACGTCATTCAGAGTCGCAGCCCTGATTGTGGCATGGGGATAGAGCGTGCGGAGCCTGGCATACATCGCAGAAATCTCATCCACGGTATGGGGCCCGCTGTTGTCATTGCGCACTTCCACGTCCACCGCGACACCGGTGCCCGGAATCTCGAGGACGCTGCCGTAATCGTGACGATGATAGATAACCGCGACGGACTGGCCGCCCGGCTCACGCCACAGGAAGAGGTCTGGAACGTCAGGCGGTGTGCTCGCCGCGTTGACTCCAATGTCCAGCAGCCGGACACCTGCCTGCGCCAGCGGAGCGACCAGACCGCGGGAATGGCCGGGGACATCCGTCATCTTCGCGCCGGTGGTTGTCACGCCGAAGCGTTCGTCGAGAACGCGCGAGAAGGCCATCGCTCCGTCCATCATGGAGCGATCAATCATCTCCGTTTGCCAGTTAAAGGGGAGCGCGTGCCATGCGAGGTCGCGAGCGGCGATCGCCTGCTCCACAGCTTTGCGCTGTGCTGCGCCGGCTTGTTCGAGGTACTCGTACAGCAGCCATGACCCTGTGGTCCAGGTATAGTGCTCCGTGCCGCTGGTTCGCTGTGCCGCAGCGCGTTCGATTGCCTGCGGGAAGTAGACGTCGAAGTACCGCTGCAGCACGCGCTGCTGGGTCATGGTGAAGCCGACATCCAGATGACACTTGGTGACCAGCAGCACGGTATGAACTTGAGCGAAAGCAGGCGCTGGCAACGCGGATTGCGTAACCATTTGGGCAAGCGTGGCGGGTGCGGTACCGAGTACGCCGAGCGCACCCGCGGCTTTCAACAGTGTCCGTCGATCCATTGTCGCCATCCGCCTCTGTGCGAGCCGCTACCTCCCGACCCAGGTTCCTGATCGGGACAGTAGCGGCTTGAAGAGGTGAACGTCAACCGGTGATACACCACCTTCTCTACAGAGCTACAACCTTCGGCATTGCTGCTGCCGAGGCGTGCCCAGCTAGAAGGCGCTGTTCTGCAGCAGCGTGCACGCAATCGGCTCTGAGAACTGACCGGCAGGCGGTCCGCCGTTGCATGTACCGTCGGAGGTACCCGGGTTCTGAACCCACAGGTAACCATCCAGCAGGCCGGAGGCCATACCCTGCGAGGGAAGTCCCAGACCGCGGTTTTGCGGGTTGCACCACTGGTGATCGGGTGTGGCGCCAACACCGTTGCGACTGGTGTCGATCACATAGTGCTTACCGCCCGTTAGTTGTGAGATCTGGTTGCCGTAGGCGATGTCGTTCTGTGTACTTTCGTAGTTACTGATGTTGACCGCGAAGCCAGCTATCTGACTTACACCAGCGCTTACCAGAGCTTGCGCCATAAGTGTCGGATCTATGCCGTTCGGCGGTCCGCCATCCAGGTAAACGACTGCATTCGGTGCCTTCTGCTTTAGCGTTGAAATCGCATACTGCAAAAGGCTGATGCGTTCCGCCTGCTGGGGCTGGTTCAAGCAGCCCTGGGTGTTGTACTGGGTCAACGAGTCCGGTTCCAACAGAATCACTGCACGGTTGTTCCCGATGCCGCTCGCGAACGCCTGAATCCAGCCCTGGTATGCACCGGCATTTGCAGCACCGCCGCTGGAATAGCCGCCGCAATCGCGGTTCACAATGTCATACACAGTCAGGATTGGAACGCTGCCCGTTGCCGCCGCACTCTGCAGAACTGTTGCCACGTCACCCGCAGGATTGTAGTTCCAGTTGCCGAACCACGTTGACTGTGGCTGGGCCGCGATCTTGCCGATTGATTGGCCATTGTTACAGCCCTGCCAAGTGTTTTGGGCAGCCTCGCTATACGGATTGACGAAGAACTTCATACCAAACAGAGGATTCTGGGCGGTGGGTGCCTGTGCCGCAGCGACCGGAGTTACAAGGATGCCGGCGAGATTGAAGGCCTGAACCGGATAGCCTGCAGCTATGCGGAGGGTGGAACGGCCGGCGGGCAGAGTGATCGTGCTGCCTGTCCCGAGCTTGAAGCTGCCCCAGCTTCCGGTACTCGGCAGCGACGCGGGAGACTGGCCTGCGCCGGATACCGTGATCGTCGCAGTCCCGCCAGTCCAAGTGCCATTGGAGTAGTACAGCTGAAGGGAGTATGTTCCGGCGGACGGAGCGAACAGCGTGTATTCCACATATCCATTTGCTTGCAAATTCCCCCAAACGGCGGTGCTGCCTGGATAGAACGTGTAATTACTGGCGCTGCTGTAGAGTGCGACATTTAAGCCGGTGGCCGTTGTAGGGCTCACGGACATGACCTGCGCTTTTGCCTCAGTGCCCACCGCGAGAAGACACATCGTATACAAGCAGTTTAGTAAAAATCGCATGCGTTTCCTTGTATCCCGGAAAACGGGATGGCTACGGACTCACAGGCGGTGAGCCACGATTGAATTGGTTAAAGGCAAGCGGAAGGAGAGAAATTAAGACGCAAGCGACACTTCGGGATGTACTGTCTCACTCCGAAGGGAGCGGATTGTTATGTTGCCTTTGGACGAAGTGTACCGAGACTGAACGCCGGGTTGCCTCATTATTTTTTTCCAAAATCGGGTAAGAACTTCCTTGTGAAGGCGATCGAGCAGCTTCTATGAATACGGGGTTACTTCCATAACTCTGGAGGCTGCCTCACGCTGCAAATCGACCGTGCAGTGACGTGGAAAACTTGTTTGTTGCAGCTTCAATGGAGCGTCCCGAAAACAAACTTCCACGTTGATCTACTACAGGTGGCCCTGCTGCTTCCACGCCACAACTCTGTGACGAGGGTGGCAAATAACTGGGTGTTACCAGCGTTAGCACTCCCCCGAACTGCGGTGCCCGCACCCTCGAAGGTGGCCTTGTGTAACCCACTGTTCACGTGATTATCTGGGCTTTTACTCTGCGGAGTTGATCAAATGGAACCGCGTTTTTTGCTGAGCCCCGACGAGAGTCGTACTGAACGACTCGCATCAGGTGAGCCTGTTCTCCCCTTCGTGCTCGTCGTCTTAATCGTTGCCCAAGGAGCGCAGGCGGAGCTTGCTGCTTTATTTGCCCGCTTAGTGCCGACAACCGCGCCAGTCGCTTACATTGTTGTGTCCGCGCCTGACGAACCAGGCACCACATCAGAGCTCGCGGCGGCTTTGCCGACTTCGCCGCTACTCTGTGACATCGTCCACGACGGCGACAGATTGCGTGTGGGCCAGGTATCCGTCATTCCGCATCGGTCATCGGCTCGGGTACACGACGGTAACATCGTGTTGAAACCGCTGAGCGACGATGACGATTACGTACAGGCGACGAATGCCCTGCTCTCATCTATCGCATGCCTTGACATCTGCACCACCATAATGGTGTCCCTGGGCAACAGTAAGCCCATGGCATTCGCCGCCGTGAGCCGCATTCGTGAGGCAGGTGGCTTTGCCCTGCATGCCATTGCCGCAGACCGCTTCGAGGAGCCCGATGCTGTAGGTCAGACAGTGGTCTACGATTCTGTGTTACCCGCAGAGGCTTTACCGGCAGAGTTGCGGCGATTAATTGACGGTATAGACCCTCTGCAACGCAGTCCAGTGTCTGAAGCAAGCTACTTGGCGGTTCAGCCGATACTTACGTTGCTGCGCACCCACTTAGGGTACGACTTACAAGGGTATAGCCTTGACACGATCTCCCGGCGCATAGGTAGACGCATGCTGCTGCGGATGAAAGATATCTCGACCTACTACGCCCTACTCCAGTCTTCCTCGACAGAGTTGCAGAAACTCGGCGCCGATATCTTAATGCCGTTTACCCGCTTTTTTCGAGATGCCAGCTCCTGGGCTCGACTCAGCGAGGTCGCTCTGCCGCGCATGTTTGAAGAAGGTGCCGACAGAATCACGCGGATCTGGAGCGCCGGCTGCTCCACGGGTGAGGAGGCGTACTCGCTGGCGATGCTGCTGATCGAGTACCAGGAGCGCACAAACCTCCCCTTGTCCTTTGTGATCTTTGGGACCGACATAAACACCAGCTGTCTGCTGCGTGCAAGGGCCGGCCTGTACAGCCATACGATCGATCAGGAGCTATCGCCTGAACGCCTGAAGCGCTTCTTTTGCAGAGAAGAAGGTGGATACAGGGTCATCAAGGAAGTGCGGGATCTGTGCGTTTTCTCCGATCACAACCTGTGCTTCGACACGCCGATTTCAGACATTGATCTGCTGTTGTGCCGTCACACGCTCAGATACTTTGACCGGACCCTTCGCGAGCAGGCGATAGCCAACATTCTGCATGCCGTTACACCGGAAGGCATCTGTATGCTTGACGAGGCAGACGTAACGGGGAGCTTGGAAGACCGCTTGACGCCGTTGGATGCAGGCCACCATCTGTACTCCAAGGGTCACCCGACAATGAACAACACCAAGCCGCGGATGCAGCAGCAGATATCACCTGAACCCATAGTGCAGGCGACAACCTCCTGGGGCGCGCTGAGTGTATTGAACGGCCCGGTAGCACTGCAGCGCTTTGCGGACAGTCTGGTCTCAGCCCGCTTCGGGCCGCCCGGCCTGATTGTTGACAGCGCGCTTACGGTGGTTGAGATCAGGGGTGACCTCGGACCCTTCGTCCAAATCTCGGCGGGACTCGCCAGCAGCAAATTGCAGCAGCTGATTAAGCCCGCGCTGGCGGGGAAAATCGTTGAACTTGTCCAGGCAGCCTCCTCCGGCAGCAGACCGTTTATGGCCAACTGCGTCCTCCCTCCGTCAGGGCAAAGTGTCACGATTGAGGTGCTTCCGTTACCCATGGATAGTCCATGGAATCCCTTTTTCCTTGTGTTGTTACAGCTAAACCCCGGGTCCCACGAGCGGCCTGGTGACGATGCAGCTCCGTCAGCCGCGTCGAGGACAGCGACCGACGCGGGCTTTGAGTCGGTCACACGCCACGATTCCTCAGTCACAGACGTCTCACCGATTACAGACCTTCCATACCGCAGGCAAGGCCAGCCGCAGCGACACACGGTAGAAGGCAGCCGCGCACCGAGTCTGACGGGTTTCGGTGACTCACCAGAGCCTCAGCACAAGCGATGGCCGCATGACGCACATGCTGAGGCACTTGGGAAGAGACCAGCACAGCAGGACCTTAGGCAGAAGGAGGCAAAGAACGTCGTTTATGGGAGCGACGCACAGGTGGAGGGGCTGGTCGCGAGCATCGACGTACCCCTGATTCTGTTGAGCCGGGAGTTCATCATTCGCCTGCTTTCACCATCGGCGGCGGCTATTATGGGCCTGAGTGCCGAAGATGTCGGGAAAATGTTGACAAGTCTGGACTTGCACCTGAATGATTTGGGTCAGGTGGAGCCTCTTCTTGTTGATGTTCTGCATACGTTGCGCCCGTACGTGCGGGAGGTTCAGGATCGGCATCAACACTGGTACAGAATCGTTGTACGACCGCACCAAGTTGCGACCGAGGCTGTTGGACTCATCGTTATGTTTGTGGATATCGACACAGAACGCACGCTTCGGCACCAGCTGATTCAGGCTCGTGACTTTGCCACGTGCGTTCTGCAGCAGATTCCGCTGCCGCTGGCAGTCCTGCATGCTGATCTAACCTTTCGATCGGCAAATGCTGCGTTTCAAAGCCTGACTGGTACGGCAGACCAGACGCTGCCCGGCTGGTCGCTACAAAACTTCACCCAGCGGTTCTGGGGTGTGTCCGCCGATGCGATTGAACTAAACAAGCTGGAGCTACTGCCAATCGGCGGCTTGATCGAAACCGAATTCAGCACGCGTTCAGCACCTGGACAGACTTTGCTGCTGAAAGGACAGGCACTGCTCAACGGTAGCGCCCGTGTGCTGCTGCTGGTGGTCGAGGATGTGACGCTGCGGCGAGAGACGGACCGAGTTCTTGCACGCCAGCAGACGGCACTGGCGGACCAGCTTGAGAACCGGGACACGCTGCTGAAAGTGACCCAGAAGGAGCTCCATGACCTTGCGCAGCATCTGTTCACCGTTCAGGAACAGGAGCGGGAACGGATCGCAAGCGAGTTGCACGATGACGTGAGCCAACGGTTAAGCCTGTTGCAGATGGCGTGCAACAGACTGTCACAGTTGGACCACTCCCCCCCGGAGACGCTTGAGATCAACAGCATTCTGCAGCAGGTGCAGTCGCTTGCCAGCGACGTACGCGTGATGTCTCACAATCTGCACCCGGCTTTGCTGAAGCAACTGGGGCTGGTTGTGGCGTTGAAATCTCTGGTCGACGACTTCCGCGAAAAGGAGAATCTGCCAGCGACGTTGACGTCGACGATCGGTGCCTTGCACCCGTCGGATCTCGCATCCACCACGTGCTACCGCGTGGTCCAGGAAGCGCTCCGCAACGTTGCGAAACATGCCGGAAGGACGCACGTGAAGGTAAGCCTGGATGCCGTTGAGGGTCGACTCCGGCTGCAGATCCGTGACTTCGGCAACGGCTTCGACCAGGACTCGCACTTTCCTCAAGCCGGCCTTGGGCTTACGAGTATGCGGGAGCGGACCCGCATTGCCGGAGGAACGTTCTCTGTCGTTTCCACGCTCGGTGAGGGCACCGTCATCGTGGCGGAAGTCCCGGCTGGCGTAGATGGCTAGACCGCGGGTCATCATTGCCGATGACCACGCGTTGATGGCGGAGGGGATTCAGCGGCTGCTTGCCGCCCACTACGATGTCATCGGCATCTGCTCGAACGGCCGGAAGCTGGTGGAAGATGCGCGCCTGAAGAACCCCGACATCATTGTGCTGGATATCGGCATGCCGGAGCTGAATGGAATCGAAGCGGCTCGGCAGCTGAAGCAATGGTCGCCGCGAGTGCGACTTGTGTTTGTGACGCAGCAACTTGACCTGGAGTACCTGCGAGCGGCCTTTCAGGCTGGCGGCCTTGGGTATGTCGCCAAGCAGTCGGCCTCCACAGAGCTCATCACTGCCGTAAAAAGCGTGTACTACGGACGTCCGTTCGTGACGCCGTTGCTTGCCGATACCATGTCGGCGGTCGAGCTCGAGCGTGCCACAACAGGCCAGCAGACCGGCAAAGAGGTCCTCACCGCCCGCCAGAGAGAGGTGCTTCAGCTGGTCGCGGAGGGGCGCACAGTGAAGGAGATCTCGAGCATTCTTTCGATCTCACCAAAGACTGTGGAGTACCACAAGAGCGCACTGATGAACGAGTTGGGTCTGCGAACCACTGCGGAGCTGACCCGCTATGCACTGTCGCGTGGCCTCTTGTTGAACCGCGATAGCTAAAACGCTCACGGAACACTGCGCTCCGCCGTTGACTTTGTTCTCCGCTCGCCCTTCCCGCCTGCCTGCATCTCAGGGCCGCTAAGACAGGGGTATAGCGCGACCCAGAAGTGTACAGCCGCCGGCGGGCGGTGTGCGCGGGAACGCGGCGGATGTAGGCGATACACAGCACTGCCGTCGATTGCCGGAATGTAGGCAGGAGACGCTTTCCAGTCCTCGAAACCCACACATACTCAGGTTAGTAAAAGCGCCAAAAGAGATTTTTGGTGGTTTGCTAACTTCCCCCGCTTCACAAGCGGGATCTGCTTTCTTACTCTGCCTGGCTTGTACTTTGCTCACCTTCCGCGTGAAGGGGCTTACGAGGTGTGACACGTGCCATCCGCCTTTGCTGATCATCTGCTGCAACATCCGTCTTCTGTCCTTTCCCCGGAGCGCACCAACATTTTTCGTCCCGCTGTGCTGCTGCAGCGAGCCGAGCTTTTGATGGACGCCATTACCGGCTGCCTATCACTTTGCTTTACCGCAGTTGCCATGAGCCTTCTCGCGCATGGCGACGTTCTTCCCGGCAGCATGCGTCACGCACTCGCGGCTTGCCTGCTCTTCCTTTGCCTCCTCATACTTTTTCTGAATCAGTCGGGCACTTACCGCCTTACCGGTGGACTGCTGGGGCTACGAGAGACGGAGTGTGTGCTGCGCGCGGTCGCGTCACTGTTCGCACTTGTCATTCCGTGCGCTCTGCTGTTCAGTTCGCGGAAGTCGATGCTTGCCGCCTTTATCGAGGCGCCAACGCTGGCGATACTGCTTGTGCTGCAGAAGCAATTTCTGCACCGGGCGCACGACCGACTGCCCAGCCTTCTGTTCCCTCGCAAGCGTGTGGTGATCTATGGATCCGCCGACTCCGCCCGCCTCGTATTTTCCACTCTGCAGCGTTCCACCAAGTCCCGCATGCGGCCCGTCGCCGTCGTTACCTCTGAATCTTTCGCTCTGAACGCTGCTGCTGGTGAAGCTGTCGACTCCTCGCTGCCAAAGCAGAACACGACGGGCATCACTGAGCAGATGCTGCGCAAGCACCGTGCCGATGTGGTGCTGGTGACCGAGACGCCGCAATCCTCTGAGGAGTTTGAGCACATTCTTCACCAGAGCAGCCTTGCCGGTGCCCAGGTCGCCTTCCGAGCCTTCGGCCCAATGCAGGATGCCTCCACCAACATCGACTATCTGGACTTGGACGGGCACATTGTGTACGGCCTGCACCAGGTTTCGCCCCAGCATGCACGGCCGACGCTATCGCGCGTCATCGACTTGGTCGTCGCGGCCGCCATGTTGTTGCTTTTGGCTCCCCTGCTCCTGATCACCGCGATGCTTGTGCGGCTTGACTCCCCTGGACCGGTCTTCTTTCGCCAAAAGCGGATTGGACTGCACGGCGGCGCGTTCACCATCTTCAAGTTCCGCACCATGGGTGTGCAGCACTGCGGCAGCGGTGTCAGCCCGTCAGAGTCTTCAGACCCAAGGATCACCCGTGTGGGACGCTGGCTGCGCAAGACAAGCATCGATGAGTTGCCACAGTTGTGGAATGTCTTGCGAGGGGACATGGCGCTGGTCGGTCCCAGGCCGGAGATGCCCTTCATCGTGGAGAAGTACACGCCTACACAGCGCGCCCGGCTGGATGCGTTGCCGGGAGTTACAGGTGTGTGGCAGTTAAGTGCCGATCGCTGCCGGCCTATCCACGAGAACGTGCACTACGACCTGTACTACCTACGCCATCGCTCACCTTTCTTTGACATGGCCATTTTGCTTCACACCATCTTTTTTGCAATGCGCGGTGTTTAGGCTGCCGGTTGGCTTAAACACATCCATACCACTCGAAAAGAACAAGGAGAATATCAATGGCAATCGCCATCGTTACAGGATCTGCTGGACTTATTGGCTCAGAAGCCGTGAAGCACTTTGCCGAACAGGGTATGGACGTCATCGGCATCGACAACAACATGCGGTCAGTCTTCTTCGGCGAAGAAGCATCGACCCTCTGGATGGGCAATCACCTGCGTAAATCGGTGATGAACTATCGCCAACACAGCATCGACATTCGCGATCGCGAGGCAGTGTTCGACCTGTTCCGTCGCTATGGGGACGAGATCAAGCTTGTTGTGCATACTGCCGCACAGCCATCGCATGACTGGGCCGCCCGCGAACCGCTGACAGACTTTGGCGTGAACGCGCTTGGCACCCTGACCATGCTTGAGGCAACGCGCCTGCACAGCCCGAACGCGGTGTTCATCTTCACCTCGACGAACAAGGTGTATGGCGACACACCGAACCGGCTACCGCTGGTGGAGATGCCAACCCGCTGGGAGATTGCACCCGACCACGCCTACATCGGCGGCATCGATGAGCACATGAGCATCGACCACTCCACCCACAGCGTCTTCGGTGCGAGCAAGGTTTCGGCAGACGTCATGGTCCAGGAGTACGGCCGTTACTTTGGGATGCAGACTGCATGCTTCCGCGGCGGCTGCCTGACCGGGCCTGCCCACTCGGGCACCAAACTGCATGGCTTTCTGGCTTACCTGATGAAGTGCACGGTGAATCGCACACCCTACCAGGTGATCGGTTACGGCGGCAAGCAGGTACGCGACAACATCCACAGCTATGACCTGATTCAGGCGTTTGATTCCTTCTTCAAGGCACCGCGCGTCGGTGAGGTCTACAACATCGGCGGCGGCCGCTTCAGCAACTGCTCCATGGTGGAAGCCATTGCGCTGTGTGAGGAGATTGCCTCCGAGCACTTGCAGCAGAGCTACCTTGACACGAACCGCATCGGCGATCACCAGTGGTGGATCAGCGATTTGACCAAGTTCAGCACTCACTACCCTGAGTGGAAGCTGAGCTACGACGTGAAGGCGATCCTGCAGGAGAGCTACACCCTGAATGCGGACCGATGGATGAAAGAGCGCGACGGAATGCAGGTGGCGGCATGATCGACCTTGGCAAGAAGAGTGTTCTTGGCATTAAGGTGGACGCGGTGGACTACGAGGCGGCCCTGTCCCGCATCAGCACGGCGGCCCATGAACGGCGTGAGTACTGTGTGTCGGCACTTGCCGTGCATGGTGTGATGACAGGCGTGCAGAGTGCGCAGCACAAGCACCGCTTGAACGCCTTTCACCTTGTCGTACCAGATGGTCAGCCGGTTCGCTGGGCTCTGAACGTGCTTCACCGCACCCGACTGACTTCGCGTGTGTATGGCCCCGAGCTGACGCAGCGGACGATCGCCATGGCCGAACGTGAGGGTTTGCCGGTCTACTTTTACGGCTCCACGCCCGAGATCCTGGAGGGAATGATCGGTCGTCTCAGGAAGACCTATCCAACCCTGAAGATCGCCGGCGTCGAATCGTCAAAGTTCAGGTCTTTGACGGCAGAAGAGTGCACGGATCTGGGCAGCCGCATTACCGCTTCCGGCGCTCAGATTCTGTTCGTTGGTCTCGGCTGCCCCAGGCAGGAAGTGTTTGCTTACGAGATGCAGAACCTTGTGTCCATGCCGGTGATCGCTGTGGGCGCGGCATTCGCGTTTCTCTCCGGACAGTTGGCACAGGCGCCCCCGCGGTTGCAGCGCCTGGGTTTGGAGTGGCTCTTTCGCCTGCGTGAGGAACCCAAGCGGCTCTGGCGCCGGTACGTTTACCTGAACCCTTACTACATGGTGCTCCTGGCCGGTCAATTTATGGGCTACCCATTCAAGACCCAGGGTGTGCCGCCCGTTACATCTTTGCGTCACGGTTGAACTGAAACTGTACTCACACGCTGTCCCCCTCAAAGGAGGCTCCATGCATGTCTTGGTAACCGGCGGTGCCGGATTTTTAGGATCTCACTTGTGCCACGCCCTGCTCCACCGTGGAGATTCGGTCGTCTGTGTCGACAACCTGTGCACCGGGTCAACGGCAAATATTCAGCACCTGCTGGGTCATTCGCGGTTCGAGTTCCTGGAGCGCGATATCTGCCAGCCATTTTCGCCAGGCAAAGTCGACTTCATCTTTCATCTTGCTTCGCCGGCCAGCCCATTCGACTATCTGCGGCTTGGCGTGGAGACTCTGGATGTGGGATCCATCGGCACGCGCAACGTGCTGGAGCTGGCGCAGAAGTACGGTGCTGGCTACCTGGTGACCTCCACGTCGGAGTGCTATGGCGATCCATCGGTGCACCCGCAGCCTGAAAGCTATTGGGGCAATGTAAATCCAATCGGTCCGCGTTCGGTGTACGACGAGTCCAAGCGCTTTACGGAGGCGCTCACCATGGCCTACCACCGCTACCGTGGCGTAGATACGCACATCGTTCGCATCTTTAACACCTACGGTCCACGCTTGAAGCCCGACGACGGCCGTGTGATCTCCACCTTTGTGCGCCAGGCACTTGCCGGCGAGCCCCTGACCATCTTTGGCGATGGCTCCCAGACGCGGAGCTTCTGCTACGTGAGCGATCAGGTGAACGGCATTCTGAAACTGGCCGCAAGCGGCGAGCATATGCCGGTCAACATTGGCAATGATGGCGAGTTCACCATGCTGGAGTGCGCGCAGCTAGTGCTGGAGCTCACAGGCGCCGATAGCCGCCTCGTGTTTCAACCGCTGCCTCAGGATGACCCACGGCAACGACGGCCCGACCTTACACGTGCGCGCACCGTTCTGAACTGGTCACCCACTGTGGATTTGCGCGAAGGATTGACTCGCACTATCGCTCATTTCGCCAAATCTTCGCCTGCAGCTACGAAGAATTTTTCCGAACTGCCAACATATGTTCCTGTGTGACAGGTATTTTCTTCCGGACCCTAGGTATTTCCCTAGTGTCGGGAATGAAGCCCACCCGCTAACTTTCAAATAGACACAAGTCTCTCTGAAAGTTTGCGGATCGTAGCGTACCGCCAACGGACGAATCAAGAGCACCCTTAAGTGCCGGCAACGTCCCAAGGCCTAACTTCCAGATTGTGATTCCTCTCCCAGGAGCTTCACTCAATGCATCTTTATCAGCCGAAACAGTTCCCCTCCCTACCAGTCGCAATGGCGTATGACTCGACACGGGCTGTACCTCAAGCCCAGTCACGCACGGTGGCAAGCCGCTTTGGTCTTCGCCTGCGCCAACTGCGCCGAGAGCGCAATCTCACCCAGCTGGATATGGCCGTTACCTTCGGCATTGATCGCAGCTTTATCAGCGATGTAGAGCGTGGACGGAAGTCCATGTCCCTCCCCATGCTGGAGATTGTCGCCCTTGGCCTACAGGTCTCCCTTTCTGATCTGCTGCGCGACCTGTAATTTATTCTCGCGACTTCGCCTATAGCCCTCACGGTCCCATCCGTGATAACGCACCGCTGCGTCCCTTTGAAGGAGTTCATGATGAATGTTGCTGTCATTGGTGTTGGTTACGTCGGTCTTGTCTCTGCCGCCTGTTTCGCAGAGCTTGGTCATACCGTTGTTGCAGTAGATAACGATCCGGCCAAGGTCGCCATGCTGGATGCAGGCCACATGCCCATCCATGAGGACCTGCTCCCGGAACTGGTCAAGCGCCATCATGGAGAACGGCTTCGCTTTTCGAGCAATATCAGCGAGGCGGCAAGCGACGCGGATGTGATCTTCATCTGCGTCGGTACACCTCCAGCCGTCAATGGCGAGGCAGACATGTCGTACGTGGAAGGTGTGGCGCGTGAGCTGGCAGTATCGCTCCACGGCGACAAAGTCGTTGTGGAAAAAAGCACTGTGCCGGTCGGTACAGCCGAAGCCGTCCAGCGCACCATGTTGCTGCACGGCGCGTCGCCGGACCACTTCAGCGTTGCCTCCAACCCGGAGTTCCTGCGTGAGGGCACGGCAGTTTCGGATTTCCTCTTTCCTGACCGCATTTTGCTTGGTGTGCCGAACGAGCGCACGGGCAAGCTGCTGACAGAGCTGTACCAGCCCATTCTGGACGGCAGCTACTACAAGCAGGCGGGTGCCATCCCCGGTGATACGACCAAGGCGGCACAGCTGATCGTGACCAGTGTCAAGAGCGCAGAGCTGATCAAGCACGCGTCGAACGCCTTCTTGGCACTCAAGATCTCCTTCATTAACTCAGTCGCCAATGTGTGCGAGCGTGTGGGTGCGGATGTTCGCGAGGTGGCGCTTGGCATGGGCACGGACTCACGCATTGGTCCCAAGTTCCTGACGCCTGGCATCGGTTACGGTGGCTCCTGCTTTCCCAAGGACGTCCTCGCATTCCGTTCGGTCGCCAAGCATGTGGGGTACGACTTTACCCTGCTGACGGAAGTGATGGAAGTGAACGAGGATCAGAAGTCCCGCTTTGTTTCCAAGGTGCGCGAAGCGCTGTGGACCATTCGTGGCAAAAAGCTGGCGGTCCTCGGCCTCGCGTTCAAGGGTGGGACGGACGATGTGCGCGATTCCCCGGCGCTTGAGCTTGTGCGCCGCTTTGTGGAGGAGGGTGCTCAAATTACCGCCTATGATCCTGCCGCGATGCCGCGCGCCCAGGCCATGCTGCCCGAAGGATCCATCACGTACGCGACGGATGCTTACGCCGCATGCCTGAATGCGGATGCGGTCCTGGTTTTGACGGAATGGCCCGAGTTTGCCGATCTGGACCTGGCACGAGTGCGCACACTGCTGAAGCTGCCCATTGTGCTCGACGGCAAGAACCTGCTCGATCCCAACAAGGTTCAAGCTGCGGGCATGCACTACTTTGGCGTAGGTTGCGGCGCAAGCCCTGCTCCCCTGCCTGTCACTTCCGCGCAGCGCACCGCGGCTCCATCTGCGGCGTTGCAAACCAGCGCTGCCTGAACTTCTTGTTTCACTACTGCCTCTGGCTGTCTGTCCTTGGAGATGAATATGACGAACGATTCTGCATTAGTACCTGCATCTGAACCGTCCGCTGATCTGGTGCACATGCCCCTGCGGTCCCGCGACTACAACCTTCTGGATTTATGGAAGGTTGTTAGTCGACGGAGGCTCTGGATTCTAACCTCTGTCGCCGTGGCGCTGGCGCTTGGCGTGATCTACAACCTTGTAGTTCCGCGTCTCTACCGAGCAACGGCCCAGCTGCAAATCCTGAAGCAGGATGCGGCGACGGATCTGTCGGACCCCGCACAGGCAGCCGGCACCGCCGCAGCGGATGCGCTCGATTTCAACCTTGCCGTGCAAACAGACGTGAACGTTCTGCGTTCGCGCAACATGGCCCTCCGTGTCGTCCATGAGCTGAACCTGGACCACGATGCGGACTACCAGCTGCGGGGTGACGCCGAAGAGAACGGCCGCTCGCTGGAAGACTCGCCCAAGCGGCTGGCATACGTGGTGGAGCGCTTTAACAAGCGTCTCTCCGTCGACTCCGTCTCCGGCACACGCCTGCTCGCAGTCAGCTTCATGGATCGTGATGCCAAGCGCGCCGCAGCCGTCGTGAACCAACTGCTGTCGGACTTTATCGATTACAACTACCAGCTACGCTTTGTTGCGAGCACCCAGGCCACGGGCTACCTTGGCAACCAGCTGCAGGCCATGAAGGCCCAGGTGGACGCCGCACAAGCGAACGTCACCAAGCTCCAGCAGGCCTCCGGTATCTACGGTGTCGACGAAACCAACAATGCCGTGAATGCCAAGCTGCAGCAGTTGAACTCGCAGCTGACCCTTGCGGAATCGAATCGCGCCGTGAAGGAGTCGATTTATAAGCTTGCTCTCACGCGCAGCCCTGAGGTACTCGCCGGTATGATCGGCACCCAGGCGAACGGTACCACGACGGCCAATGCACCCTTGCAACTGCTTCGGCAGCAGCAGGCGGATGCCCAGGCGAATTACGCTGACCTCAGCTCGCACTACGGCTCGCAGTACCCCAAGGTGATTCAGGCAAATCAGCGGCTGCAGTCCATCCAGGCCTCAATCGACAAGGAAATGAACCGCCTTGTTGGACAGGCGACAGCAGAGTACAAGGTAGCGGCTGACACAGAAGCTGCGGCGTCACGTGCACTCGCCGCGCAGAAGGCGGACGCCACGCAGATGAACCGCGATGCCGTCCTGTACACCTCGGCAAAGCACGATGCGGATACCAGCCGCGACCTGTATGAGAAGCTGCAGCAGCGGCTGAAGGAAGCCGGCATTCTTTCCAGCCTGCACTCCACCAACCTGAATATCCTGGACCGCGCCATTGCTCCGTCCAAGTACGCGCAGTCCATTGTCCTGAGCCTGCTCATCGCCCTCGCAGCCGGCATCGTGCTTGGTCTGATTGGCGCGTTCGGGTCTGAAGCGTTCGACACTGCCGTGCGCGATCCACAAAAGATCGAAGAGACGCTCGGCGTGCCGGTTCTGGGCCTGCTGCCCCCGGTGGAGACCGTGCTGCCGCGGGTTGCCATCCAAGCGCTACGCAAGCACGGCATCGGTCCCTCATGGCAGTACCAGGTCACGGCAAAGGCACCGCGGTCCCGCGTGGCAGAAGCCTTTCGTGTGTTGCGGACCTCGATCCTGTTCAGCCTGCAGAGGCGGCCGGCGCGCGTTCTCGCCATCACAAGCACGTCCGAGGGCGAGGGCAAGAGCTTCACCACCTTCAACCTTGCCGCTGCGTTTGCACAGTCCGGCAGAACCGTTCTGGTCATCGATGCCGACCTGCGCAAGCGCACGCTGAGCGTCGCGCTCGATATGCAGGAGCGAGATGGTCTGGACCAGGCGCTGTCGGGGGATGACTGGCACCAGGCTGTTGTGAGCTATCCGGAGATGCCCGGCTTGTTTGTGATGCCTGCCGGTCGCGTCGGTGAGTACCCGGCGGACCTGCTCGGATCCATCGCAATGGCGGAGCTTACCAGCAATTTGCGCAACAGCTTTGACCTGGTGCTGGTGGATACACCATCCATGCTCGCTGTCTCTGACACGCTGTCACTCACCACCTCCGTAGATGCCTTTGTGGTGCTTGCACAGTGTGGTGTCACTGCACAGCACTCGCTTGCGCGCACGCTGGATATGCTGCAGCGCGCCGGTGCACGTGTACTTGGTGTGGTGTTGAACGGCATCGACTTCCGCTCTGCGGACTTCTACTACTACTGGGGCAAGACCAGCAGTGGCTACGACGCGCCGTCTGCACAGATCCTCACACCGGTCCTGCCTTCGCGTTCCACACGCAAGCCGGTCGGCATCATCGTTGCCCTCGCGATTGCGCTTGGCCTTTCCTGCGCACCTCGCAGCCAGGCGCAAATCAGCGAAGCTCATCCGGTTGTGCCAGTTGCCCCTGCTGCCGGCACGCGTACCGCCGGTATGTCAGCCACGGACAGCGCTGCAGCTGGCAGCACCGTCGCAACAGCTGACACCGAATCACAGAAGGTGCTGATCGGCGCCGGCGATCTGCTGTCCATCTCCGTCTATGACGCGCCGGAACTTGCTCAGGACGTGCGTGTGAGTTCGAACGGCAACGTTCATCTCACCATCCTTGGCGATGTCCATGCGACCGGCCTTCAGCCTGACGCACTCGCCGAGACCATCGAGGTGCAGCTCCGCGAACGCAAGCTCATCCAGCAGCCGCACGTCTCGGTCGCCATCAAAGAGTTCACCACGCAGGGTGTCACCATTGAAGGCGAGGTGAAGAAACCAGGCGTCTATCCGATCTATGCCGAGCGCAGCCTGCTCGACATGCTTGCCATGGCGGACGGTCTGACGCCGAGTGCCGACACGCACATCAGCATCCGCCGACATGGCACGGGTGCTGTCGACAAAGTGCTCGTCAGCCAGAACGACCCCGATCTGTCGCAGCGCAGCGTTCGCGTGTATCCCGGTGACGTGGTGATCGTGCCCCGTGCCGGCCTGGCCTACGTTCTTGGCGATGTGCAACGACCCGGCGGATACATCATGCACGACGACGGTCGCATGAGCGTGATTCAGGCAATTTCAGAAGCACAGGGCACTACCAAGCTCGCCTCGATGAAGCACGTCGTGCTCCTGCATAATGCCTCCACGGGGATCGTTCGCACGGAACTGCGCCTTGATGACATTCTGCGCGGCAAGCGGCCGGATGTCCCTCTTGAAAACGGCGACATCCTGTTTGTGCCGGCTAGCGGCATGAAGACATTCGCCCAGAATACAGCCGGGATTACATCATCCGTCGCCGGTGCCTCGCTCTACACGGTGCGCTAATGAAGCTCCCTGTTCTCAGCGGACCAAGCGCCGCAGCCCAGGTGCATCGCGTGGCCACGGTTGCACTCATGCTCGCCATGATGGGTGTGATCGTGGGCATCACAACACCGGGCCTTGCAGACACCGATCTCGGCGTCGTCGGCACGGCAGTGCACCTGCCGGTTGTTCTGACGACCGCTGTGCTCTATGTGCTGGTGCTATCCCCTCTCCTGATGCAGCCCAAGGCCATGCTGCGCGGCGTTCGTTCGCTGGCGTGGTTTGCGCCGCTGGTCGTCTACAGCATGGTCTCTGCAGGATGGAGCCACACGCCGTCCATCACACTTCGTCGTTCTCTGTTCCTGGCGCTCACAACACTGACAGGTGTTGTGCTCGGCACCAAGTACAGCCTGCGGGAACTCGGCCGCATGCTCGCCACCGCAAGCGCAATTCACCTGCTGTGTGTTGCGGTGCTGCTGGTGGTCGACCCGGCATGGGTGACCTCCTACTCAGACGGTCACGCCATCAAGGGTCTGACCTCGCATAAGAACATCTTCGGCTTTGAGGCAGGTCTGGCGGCGATCGTCTTCGCGCTGGTACCCTTTCAGCGCCTCAGGATGTTGCGTTGGCCGCTGGTGGCGCTGGCTATGGGCATGCTCGTGCTGTCGCACTCGGCCGGCTCACTGGTCGCCACGGTCGCGGGCTTCGCCTGCTTGCCGCTCTTTCTGCCCATGCGCTTCCACGGGGCGCAACGCGTTGCATTGGCGTTGATCACGGTGACGGTGGCGTCCGCGGCGATTTACTTGCTGACGACCAACCTGGAACTCATTCCGCAGCTGCTCTCCAAAGATCCGACGCTGACCGGCCGCACGGAACTGTGGTCGCTGGTCTGGAACTCTATCCTGCAGCGGCCTTGGCTTGGCTATGGCTTTGACAGCTTCTGGATGGGCCTGCAGGGCGAGTCGCTCGGCATCATCCGCGCCGTCGGCTGGCTTGTACCTACGGCCCACAACGGCTACCTGGACCTGCTCTTAAACATGGGCTTTGTAGGCGCATTTTTCTGCGTGCCGCTGCTTGTTCAAAGCATCTACCGTGCGCTGCATGCCGTCGCCACGGAGCACGATTCGGCACGCTACCTCCCAGGCTGCTTCCTGGCTTTCTGGCTTGTCTACAACCTGAACGAAAGCGCGCTAATCACGCGTAGCGCCATCCCGTACCTGCTGTTCGTCTGCTTCAACGTCGCAACAGCACCATCCCGCTCCGCTGCCTCGTTCAATCCACGACGAAGCTATGCCACGAGCCCAGTTCTTACGTTCGCACGCTAACGTTGCACCGCTGCATCACGTTCGGAGCTCTTTTCTCATGCTTCAGTTTTGCCTACATTCCCGTTGCACGCACCAAGGGCCGACGTCACCTCGCACGGTGGTCCCATGCTAGCCAGACTCCTGCGCAGTGAGACCAACCTGATGCTGGTTGACCAGGCAGTTGTGAGCGGCGGCAACTTCCTGACCGCGCTTGTGCTCGCCCGCGTCTTGTCGCCGGCGCACTATGGCCTGTTCAGCCTTCTGTTCCTTGCCCTTTTCGGCATCAACACCTGCCACTCTTCGCTTGTGGTCTATCCACTGACGCTGCGCGGCGCCGTTGCCACACCAGTGGAGCTGCGACGCCTGTGCGCTGCGGCCGTGCTGCACACGGTTGCTCTCAGCGTGCCACTCGCGTGCATGCTGTGCGGCGTGGCCATCGTTCTGCACCACGCGGAGCTCTGCCTTTCGCTCACGCTTGCCATGGTCGCCTGGCAGCTGCAGGAGGCCGCGCGCCGCATCCTGCTCGCCTGCCGCCGAACCTCTGCGTCTATCCTGCCGGACGCCTTGTGCTACCTGGGCCAGGCAGCCGTTCTGTTCGCACTTCGCCCGTCAACGCTGTCCACCGTCTTCTACGTGCTTGTGGTCACGTCTGCCGTGGCGTTCGCATGGCAGATTTCACTGATCGGCGTGGAGCTTTCGCGCGACTACCTGCGCGAGCACACCATCACGTCGTGGCAGCTTGGCCGCTTCGTGCTGGGCGGCAACCTGCTCAATATGCTGTCGCTGCAGGTTCCTGGATGGGCATTGCTCAGCTTCGGCGGTGGCGCTTCGGTGGTGGCGGGCTACCAATCGCTGCTCAACCTTGCCGGATTCGCCAATCCCATCATCTTCAGCGCCAATAACCTTCTGATCCCCGCGGTTGCGCGAGAGGCGTCGAAGGGCATTGCACACGCTCGCCGCACCGTGATCCACCATGGCCTGCGCTATGGCGCGCTGCTGCTGCCCGGCATCGCAGCACTGTTCCTGGTGCCCCACCTTGCCATGCGCCTTGCATATGGCGCGTCTTCCCCGTACCTGGGCCTTGCGGGCCTGCTGCGACCTTTTGCGCTTGCTTTTACTGTGCAGTACATCGCGACCGTCGTCGGTGCGTATGAGGGTGGCATGTCCCGGCCGCGCACCTACCTTTGGGTGCAGGTGGCAAGCATCGGCGTGCTCGCCACGGCAGGCTTGCTGCTTATACGCTTCTATGGCGTGATGGGTGCTGTTATGGCGATGCTGCTGACCGCCTTTGTACGCCTGGTCATCTTCCTGCTGTGTGCCCACATGGCGGATCGCAAGTCGCTCCGCTCCAGCTTCTCCACCGGTGAAGAGGTGTTGCTATGAGCTCTCCCAATCCTGGTTTACTCCACATGCCGCGCAAGCTGCAGGTCTGCATTCTGACCTACAAGCGCCCCGGCATGCTCGCAGACGCCCTCGCATCGGTTCACGCGCAGACAGGCCTGGACCAACTTGACATCAAGCTGCACCTGCTCGTCGTCGACAACGACCCACATGGCAGCGGCAACGCCACCTTTGCCAATTTCGCCAGCTCGGTTTCCGGCTTTACGTGCCGCTATGTGCACGAAAGCTCCCGCGGCCTGGCCCATGCGCGCAACCGAGCACTGGTTGAGTCTGAAGATATGGACCTGCTCGCCTTTCTGGACGACGATGAAGTCGCCGCACCGGAGTGGCTCAGCAACCTTGTCACCGTGCGCGACCGTTTCAACGCCAATGTCGTCAGCGGTCCTGTGATGCCGATCGAGCATGAGCTGCCAAGCTGGATCGTTGAAGGCGGTTTCCTGAATGCGGCGGAACGTTCTACCGGCGCTCCGCTCCAACACGTCGCCACCGATAATGTCCTTCTGCACAGCTCAGTCTTCCGGAATTTCCGCTTTGACCCGCGCTTCAACCAGAGCGGCGGCGAAGACACAGACTTCTTTCTGCGCGTGCACGCAGCCGGCCTGCACATGGTATGGGCGGCGGAGGCTCGCGTTGCGACATGGGTGCCCAAGGATCGCGCGAATGCACGCTGGCTGATCACCCGCGCCTACAGTGATGCGAGCCGTTACACCCACGCACGCATGCTGCTGTCCAGCGGTTCTGTCGGCACACGCGCAGGCCGCGTGGTGCGCGCACTTGGCGGTGCCGTCGCCGGCATGGCCCTGCTTGTGCGGGCACCGTTCGGCAAACGCTACAGCGTCCAGGCCCTGCGATTGATGGCGCGCTCGGCCGGTACCTTCTCGGCATTAGTCGGCATGCGCCAGCACTACTACGGGGGCGCGCATGAGTAATACCGCATCCATCACGCAAGCGGACGACACGGTCGTTCTTGTCATCGGACAGATACCCCCACCCGTCACCGGCCAGGCCCTGATGATCCAGCAGTTTCTTGGCCGCGACTACGCTGGGCTCCGGCTTGTTCACGTGCCCCTGGAGTTCTCCCGTACAACAGCAGAGATTGGTGCGTTCGGCGTGCGCAAGCTCGCCCTGCTGATCAACACGCTGCTCAACATCCTCATCGCCCGGTTCAGGACCGGTGCCACTGTGCTCTATTACCCGCCCGCCGGTCCGGACCTCAACCCGTTCCTGCGGGACGTTGCACTTCTGCTACCCACCCGATGGCTGTTTCGGCAGACGGTGTTCCACTTTCACGCAGCCGGTCTGTGTGGCCTCTACCCACGTCTGTCCCCTACCCTGCAGTGGCTGTTCCGCAAGGCCTACGGCTCACCGGATTTGTCCATCTTCACAACGCAGGCCACCGCGTTGGACACGGAGATACTGCAGTCGAAGAAGCAGGTGATCGTTCCATGCGGCATCCCCGACCACGGTCTCGCGCGGCGCTCGTACGACGCGCCAACCGCCACACCCACGCTGCTCTATGCCGGCATACTTTGTGAAGGCAAAGGAGTCATGGTGCTCCTGGAGGCGTGCCGCCTGCTCCACGAACACGGCGAGCCCTTCCGACTCGTGTGCATGGGTGCCTTCCGAAGCACGGCGTTCCAAACCGAGGTCGAAACCTTCGTTGCGGACCACGGCCTGCAGACCTCCGTCACCTTTCCGGGTGTGCTTACCGGCGCAGCCAAGGCGCAGGCCTTTGCCAACGCAGACGCCTTTTGCTTCCCCAGTCACTACAGCTGCGAAAGCTTTGGCGTCGTTCTGATCGAAGCCATGAGCTATGAGCTGCCCATTGTGAGCACCCTGTGGCAGGGCATACCAGAGGTCACGGGGCAACGCGGCGCATTGTTGGTCCTCGTCAAAGATCCAGAGGCTCTGTTCCAGGCAATCCTGTTACTGCTGCGTGCGCCCGACCTGCGTCGTCGCATGGGCGCAGAAAACCGCGCACGCTACCAGGAGCACTTCACCGACGAAGTCTACTGCAGGCGGCTCTCCGGCAGCATCCGTGAGACTGCGGCGTTGGCAGCGGAGGCGGTGCGCCAATGAAGCAGATTCTCTCCATCCTCACGTTGCTGCTCCTGCTGACCGTCCCGTCGATGGGGCAGGACGCGCAACCGGCGCAGGACGCCCAGACGCCGCAGGACTACCGCGTGGGCAAAGGAGACATCCTGCAGATTTCGGTCTGGGGTGAGCCTCAGCTCTCGCAGCGCGTCATCGTTCGGCCCGATGGCAAGATCTCGCTCCCGCTGCTTTCTGACCTTTCCGTCGACAACGTCACCGCGGGCGAACTTGAACAGACGCTTACCCACAGCTACGCCGCTTTTCTCAAGCATCCACAGGTCAACGTCCTAGTTGCTGAAGTACACAGTAAGTTCGTCTACGTTACCGGCGAGGTGCAGCGGCCGGGTGCGTATCCCATGCTTGCGCCCATCACCATTGTCCAGCTGATTGCCCGCGCCGGAGGTGTTACACCGTTTGCGAAAAGCAAGCAGGTGTACGTGCTGCACTCTTCCTCCGGACCACGCATCAAGGTCAACTACAAAGCCCTCTTACAGGGCAACACGCAGGAAAACATCGCCCTCTCGTCAGGCGATACGGTGGTCATCCCATGAAGTCTCACCTTGCACTGCTCGCGATTGGCGCGTCCGTCACACCTTTCCTGGCCCTTGCCCAGGCACCCTCGGCACCCCAGCCTCAACAGATTGCCAGCCTTGCTGACGCTCCACCCGCGCCCGCATCGGGGCGTTCCGTGGCACCTGTCGGCGCGGCGGCGGCTGAAGCCCCGGCCACTGTCTCCGACTGCGGCGATGTGCTTTCCGCCGCGCTGCATGTCGATACGTATGAGGACATGCCCTGCTGGGCCAACATCCGCGCCACCGAGCGCTGGAACGTGGCGGACATACCCGATGGCGGTGGCCTGCACGGTGCGAACTCGCCGCGCCTTCCTCTGGCTCAGACCTCGCGCTTCAACGTCGCTGCCGGCGGCCTGGCCGCTACCGACTTCTTCCAGGGTCACACCTTCCCCGTCTACAGCGGCAACGTGGGCGTTGCGGGCTTCCTCGACCGCAACCGCTGGCAGTTTGCCGTGGAAGACATCGGAGCCCTCGCCTCCAACGGTCAGGTGGGTGGCCGCGACTTTGCCGGGCTTAACCGTGCCGCCATCCGCTTCGGGTCCCAACCCAGCCAACGCCTGACGTGGCAAGCAAGCGCGACGAACACGTTCGGCACCGATGGCCTGCGCGTCTTCGCACCGCTGGACGAACGCCGCATCGGCAGCCAGGACTCTTCCTCGCAGCTTCCGGTCGCAGACTCCGTCAGCTACGGCCTGCATACCGGCAATGTCACCGACGAGCAGGAGGATTTGCACCTGCGCTATGAGGAGACCCGCCGCTCCAACTGGGAGTTCGCCGCCGGCCATACACTCCTCCACTATTCAGATGATGGCGTTACCGTGCAGTCTCTCCGCGGACGCGCGGAGTATCTGCACGCCTGGAATGATCACACCGCGCTTGGCTTCTTTGGTCACACCGAACGCCAGAACGGTCCGGCCGGCTGCTCCCTTACCGGAGGTGGACTTCGCTCCATCAGCACCTGGAACCAGCGGGCATCGTTGAACGTGTCCGCTGCAGTCAGCGCATCCGACACAGCCTGTGGCCGCGACGTCACCTTCACCGGCGATGCGGCGTTCTCACTCAGCGCTACCAGCCGCACGTCCTTCGCCTTTACGGCAAACCGCGGCCTTTCAGACGGCGTGATTGAGCGTGTGGCCTTGCTGAATACCGCCGTCGTCGGCATCCGCCACAGCTTCGCCTCCCTTATCGACATCAAGTTCAGCGCTGCCGGCATTATGGGCAACGACGTCGTCACTCATCAGACCTATACCGGCACCTTCGTCACGGCCGGCGTCACTTACCCGGTCGGCACGCACCTGATGGGTGAGACCTCCGTGCGCCACCTTGAGGTGACACCGGTTCCACAGGGAGATAATCGGACCGTTCTGATCACCACCCTTTGGTTCACGCCCAAGTCACGAGCCCTCAACGCACGATGATGCACGCGTCCCAACTCGGCAGCGCACTTCGCTATCGATACAAGAGCGTGGCCACAGTGTTCTTGCTGGTCACCTTCGCCTGCTGGTGGCTGTTCGCGAGCCATGCAGTCCAGGGAAGCACGCCCGGCCCAGTCCCATCCGTGAGCCAGCCGATGCAGCAGCCTTCCGCACCGGCGCTGCCGCAGAGTTCCGCCTTGTCTCCGCCAGCTCCGGCATCAGGTCTGCTGACAGCGTCTGCTGGTCCGGATATCCGCCCCACCCGCCCCCATGCACCTGTCGCGACACGGAACGATGCCCAAATCAAACAGCTGCAGACAGCGCTATGGTCCGCCATGGATCGACGGAACGCCGTTGAGAGCCGTTTGGCAGAGCTCAATATGCCGGCTGCTCCGATCGTGCGGCAACCTGCCGCCATAGCATCGGTAAGCCCCGAAGTTCGCGCGGCTGTTGCCCGCGTTGCTACCGCACACGCCACCCTGACAGAGCTGCAAACCCGCTACACCGACGCATACCCGGACGTCTTACAGGCAAAGGATGAACTCGCCGAAGCAGAACAAGCGTTGTATTCGGCTCGCCACCTCACATCCTCTGTCCCCGTAAAAGCGCGCGTGGTTACGCCGTCTCCACCGTCTGCTCAGGTTGAAGCGGAGCGCACAGCACTGCGAGCCGAACTCGCTGAGCTCTCGCCTACAATCCCTGACCTCAAGGCCCAGCTTGATGCTGCTTCCGCTCTGCCGCGTCATGCGCCCACCGCTGTTCCCGCGACGCACGACGGTGGTTACTGGCCGCTTGTACTGCCGCAGCCGACGGTGGCGGAAGCGCTCCCAGTCGCTCCTGCCACACCAACGCCCGCCATCATCGGGCTGCCGCAGCCGGTGTCGTCTACCCGCCTGCTGTCCGCGCACTCCTTCATATTTCTGCCGCAAAGCATACTGCTCGGATTCTTTGCATCCTGCATCCTCCTCATGGTGCTTGAAAGCCTGGACCACACCATTAAGGGACCAGAGTCACTCCGACAGGCGCTGCCCGCTGAAGCTCGCCAGATCTCCCTCCGGAGCATGCGCGCATGATTCGGATTGCGGAAGCACCCAGTTCCATCGTGCCACTGCAGGGCGACCTGCAAGGCTCCCCCGCTGGTGACGACTATGCGGCCGTCTTCTCGGAATTGCAGACCATTTGCGGAGGCAGCGGCTGCATCGCAGTGACCAGTCCTGGCCGTGGCGAGGGTAAGTCCACCATCGCCGCCAATCTTGCTCTGGCTATCGCTGCCCAGCATCGCTCTGTCCTGCTCATCGATTTCGCCTTTCGCCGCCCGGCGCTGCAGGCGATCATGGGCAGTTCCCCGCTGACCTACGACGTTTCCGATGCGTTGCAGCGTGCAGACCGGCTGAGCTCCGCCATCTGCTCCCGCACCGATATTTCGCTGCACCTTGCTCCGCTCAAATCGCCGATCAAGAGCTCCGTCGCGTCGAACTCCGCCGCCACCGTCCTGCAGGCCGCACTGCTCCGCTACACCTGGGTCATTGTCGATTGCGAGCCGCTCTCGGAATCCAAGAACTTCAGCACCACCGTGGATTCGTTCAATGCCATTGCCCTAGTCGTGCGCGAGCGGTCAACGCCTGTAAAGGCTCTAACGAAAGCCTGGCACCGCTGCCCTCCTGCCAAGACTCTGGTCTGCCTGAATCGTCACGGCAGGTAGCGGCTCTACTCCGCCGCGGCAACTGCTACTCCGCCGCATCGCAACTGACTGCAACCGTCTTGCCTACAAGGGTTTAGCATCCTTCTATGCGCATAGTGATCCCCGGTGGCAGCGGACAGATTGGCAGTCTCGTGGCGCGCGATCTCGTCCGCGCTGGTCACGACATCACCGTGCTCTCGCGATCACCCACGCCACTCGACCCATCTCGCACGCAGCCCTGGAAAACAGTCCTCTGGGATGGACGTACCCTTGGCGCATGGACCGAGTTCCTGAATGGTGCAGACGCCGTGATTCACCTGAGCGGCCGCACCGTGAACTGTCGCTACTCGCCCGAAAACCGGAAGCAGATACTCGAGTCGCGCACGCTCACGACTGCCCTGCTTGGACAAGCTATCGCGCGATGCAGAAATCCACCGCGCACTTGGCTCAATGCAAGCACGTCCACAATCTATCGCGACAGCACCGACCGTGGCATGGACGAGGCCACCGGAGAGATCCTCGTCGTCGATCCTGGCAAGCCGGAGACGTACAACTTCTCTGTCGGTGTGGGTCTAGCGTGGGAGAAGGCGCTGGACGAAGCGCCAACCCCGAACACCCGCAAGGTGGCGCTGCGCACGTCAATGGTGATGAGCCCCGACCGCAACGGCGTCTTCGATGTTCTGCTCGGTCTCGTGCGAAAGGGTCTGGGCGGCACCCAGGGTAAAGGTCGGCAATACGTCTCGTGGATGCATGACCAGGACTACATCCGTGCGGTTCGCTTTTTGCTTGAGCATGACTCCATCGCCGGTCCCGTGAACATGACAGCGCCCGTTCCACTGCCAAACGCCGACTTCATGCGTGCCCTGCGCGGGGCTTACGGCACATCCTTCGGTGTGCCGGCCGCGGAGTGGATGCTGGGTATAGGTGCAGTGTTTCTTCGCACGGAAACCGAACTCATCCTCAAGAGTCGCCGCGTGCTCCCGGGCGTGCTGCTCGATGCAGGATTCGAATTCATCTTTCCGGAGTGGCCGCGCGCCGCCCAAAACCTTGTACGCCGCTGGCGTATCCTGCACTAGCACCGCGCGACTATCGGTTGCCTTCGCCCAGCGTCCGATGGAAAAAGTCCAGCATCTCCCGGTTTAGGTGTAGCGCCAGTTCCGGGTCATAGCGCAGGCCTTCATCGCGCATGAACGCGTGTGCCCCGTTCACCTCGTGCCAGCTGTACTTGAGATTGAGTTCATCGAAGCGCGCCAGGATTTTGCGCCGTTGTTCCAGGGAGATATGCGGATCCTGCCTTCCCCAGATCATCAGCAGTTCGCCCTTGATCTCCTCGGCGCGTTTCAGTGAGTCGTCGGCCTTGCCCTTGCCCAGTGAGCCCTGCGCAATGTCGGTGCCATAGAAACACACTGTCCCGTGTACCTCCTGCTCCATCGCCGCGCGAAAGCTTAGGTGCCCACCCAGGCAGATGCCAAGTGCACCGATACTCCCTGTGCAGTCCTCCCGCGACTTCAGGTGGTCGATCATGGCACGCGTGTCGGCGTCGTAGCTCGGGAGCTCCTTCTCATATTTCCATTTGTTGCCGCGGTCGCTGCCCGCCTGGTCATAGGCCAGAATCGTTCCGGCCTCTTCAAACTCGTGGTACACCTCCGGCATTGCCACGATGTATCCATGCCCCGCCAGCATCGCACCCGTTCGTCGAATGGGTCCTGTGATCTGAAAGATCTCTGAGTAGAACATCACCGCTGGGTACTTGCCCGGCGCAACCGGCCGCAGGATGTGTGTCCGCATCGGCCCGTACGGCGTTTGCAGAGTTTCAAAACTCGGCTCAGCAACAATCACGATCTACCTCCAACTCACACTCAAATGCCAACGCAGGTTGCGCTCGACTGCCTTGCGCAGAACCGTGGCATATTCCTCCAGTTCGTCCCGCACCATCTCGCTCTCGCTGCCCAGCGCTGTCGGCTCAAGTTCCAGGTGTCCGAGCAGGGCCAGCACCGTTTCCAGACCGGTCCGCGCTGGAAACCATTGCGGCGGCGGCAGCTTGTTGAGTAGCGACGGATCGCCCGCACCCTCCTCGATCAGCAGCGCCATCGAGTTCTCATCCGCGCTGAAGAATTCGATCAGCGGTCGCGAACCCAGGTTCACCGCAAGCCGTTCCAACGCATCTTCGTTCCGTGCCAACGCCCGGCCGTTTACAAACGTGTCGTACCCGGGGTCTTCTCCCTCAACGACGATATACAGCGAAGCAGCCATGTCTCCAAAGTGTATCCGCAACCCACCCGCCGCCGCAGGCGTTTCAAACACCGGTATATGGAAGCGCATAGTGCGTCGTCCACTCTGCGCGCGCGCGATCAAGCCACCGGATCTGGCCGCTGCGAGGATCCGCCTCCCACAGCATCCAGCTGTGCGGGTCATACCGGGTTGCCGCCGTCACGGTATGCTGCGGCCCATAGGTATGCTCAAAGTCCATCCATTTGTGCCAGTGCCCACTGATCACGATCTGTATGTTGTCCTGGTATTTTCGCAACAGCGGCAGCAGACCAAAGTCCCTCACCTCCATCGGCTGCACGATCTTCAATGGATAGTGCACAAACACCACTGTTGGCTTGCGCGCAGCCAACTGCGCCTCCGCCCACTGCAGCTGCGTTTCGCCCAGCGACCCCACGCCACGGTTGTAGTCCTTCGACGCCGTATCCCACGTGCTGCCAAGAAAGTTATTCAGGTGGACAAACCGAAAGCCCCGGTCATCGACGGCATAGTACGGTTCTGTTTTCAGCTTCTCGCGGAACAATCGGTGGGACATCTCCCGCGACACCGCCGGCACGCCGTAGTCGTGATTTCCCCAGCCCAGGTGCACCGGCACATGGAACCCATCTGCAATCTGCTTGAAGATGTCGATCCGCGTTTCGTTTTGCTGGTAGAACCCGTAGTCTGTCGAGGGATAGTTGTGGAAACAATCTCCCGGGATGAAGATTCGTTCCACCTTCCGCCCGTCAGCCAGACGGATGCCATTGATCGTCTCCTGTGCCGACCGAAACCGCTCGTTCGCATGCAGGATGCTGCTATTGTCCTCTGTTCCGTTCTCGCTACCCGGCTTGTAGAACTTGTCAATGACGTGCGTATCAGAGACAACGGCGAACAGGAACGGTCCTTGGCCTGATGCCGCACTTTGAGCTGACAAGTTTGCGGGTACCTGCGCCTGCAGCGCTCGATATCCCGCGAGAGCTGCACCGCCGGTGAGCAGAGTACGACGATCAATTGGCATAAGTCACACCTTACTAAGGTACTCGCACGCATCGTTATGCGTGCGAGTACTTATTTGTGTCGCAGGTAACGGTACTTAGAAAATCAGCTTCGCGGCAAGCTGTAGCTGACGAGCAGGGTAAGCCGTTGTGACCTGGCCGAAGGTACTGGAACCGAAGGTGGTACCAGGCGTCTGCAGGTTCACCTTGTTCAGCAGGTTAAAGGCTTCCGCACGGAAGTCCAACGTGAAGCGCTCCACCGGCAGAGCGAATACCTTGTGAATGCCAAGATCGGTTTCGTAGTACGGCGTTGAGCGCAGCGCGTTCCGCGACAGATTGCCGTAGGGATAAGTCGTCGGAAGAGCGAAGGCGGCGTTGTTCAGGTAGCCAGAGATGGGACCGCCGGACAGGGTGCGAGTGCGAGACGCTGCTGGGTTGAACAGCGACTGCCCTGCGACACGGCTGGGCCTGTACGTCACAAGATCGGTACCGTACAGCGGCGAAGACGACGCCAGCGAGTAGTTGATGTTAAACGGCAAGCCGCTTGTCACGGTGTTGATCAACGTAAGCTGCCAACCACCTAGCACTTCGTTTACCAGTGCATTGCTATCGGCACCGTAGCGCCGGCCATGGCCGTACGGCAGGTCATAGACCACCGAGAGGGTGTCGTTGAGCGGCTGGTCATAGCCGGAAGGACCATAGTCCTGCGATGGATTTGCATAGTTCACGCGGCTGTTGTCGCCGTTATTGGTCTCAAGATGGCCGCTGGATAGATCAAAGGTGCGGCTATAAGTGAAAGCATTCAGCAGGAACAAACCACTTCCGGTCCGCTTCTCCACGCGCGTTTGGATCGAGTTATACGACCCGGTGCCCCCACCATATGCAATCTCGATGTCGCCGAAACCTTTCACAGGACGCCGCGACGCCAGGTTGGGGCAGCCCGTTGCGAGCAGGCAGGGTACACCCTGGTTGTAGTCCGCCAGTACCTGCAGGTGGGTACTCTTGTTGCCCACATAGGCGATATCCACCAGAAGCCCGTGGCCAAGGTCCTGCTGGATACCAACGAAGTAGCTTTGGACATAGCCGGTCTTGAAGTTAGCCGGGATATAGCGACTGGTGACATTGGCAGGGTTGAAGTTCCCTGGCGAGGTGAGAATGCTGGAGTATCCCTGCTGGGTTTGGCGGAAGCACGTGGATTGTAGCTGAGTGTCAGACGTGCACAACGAGGTGGCGGTGGGCGCAACCTGGTTGATGCTGGCATTCACCACGTTAGGACCGTTGTAGGTCAGGTTGTTCTCGCCGCCGGCACGGTTGAACTGCGTGAACACAATACCGTAGCCGCCGCGCAGAGCGGTTTTGGGCGATGCCGAGTAGGCGAAACCGAAGCGTGGAGCAACATTCTTACCGGGCACGTGTACCAGCGCGCGGTTGTAGATACTGCCGTTGGACGCCTGCACAAGGCTGTTGGTCGTGGGATTGAAGTTGGCCAGCTTGTTATCACGCTCATACTGCGGTGTCACCAGTTCGTAGCGCAGGCCGGCATTGATGGTCAGGTTGGGCGACACCTTAATGTCATCCTGCACATAGGCGAAGTTGTACCGCTGGCGGAGGTTCACAATCGTGAAATTAGTCAGTGAGTAAGAGGACCGGTTGCCGAACATGAAGTCGGCAAGGTTGCGCGCCTGCTGCAATTGCGAGCTCAGCGTGGGAGCGCCGGTGGCGACAGTTGTGTTGGCAGGATTGCCGTTCGACGCGTAGACGCCGCCGTAATTATCCTGCCCATAACTGGGGTTGAAGTCGTTGATCTGGGTGTTGACCGCCTGATATTCATAGCCCAGCTTGACGCTGTGGCGACCCTGGATCGTGGTGAAGTTCACCTTGGGGTTGTAGATGGTAGGGTTCTGGAACTGCGGGTTGGACGTCTGTGAACCGAACTGTGTAAAGCCCGTCACGGACTGGCCGTTCAGCGAACGCACGATGGTGGGGTCGGTGGGTAGTCCGTCCGTTATGCCGCTTTGTACCAGGATGGAGGGCAAACCCACATTGATCGGCGACTTGCCGCCGATGTTGCGACTGTAGCCAAAGCGGCCGTCGATCAGCTTGGTCGGCGTAATGGCATAGGTAATGCCGCCGGCGATGTCACGATTCTGAATGTTCACGTTACCGTTGTTGTTGCCGCCAGCCAGGCCCGAGATGGCACCGGGCGCAAAGATGGAGCCGCGGTGCTCGCTGTATCGGCCAAAGATGCTGAGGCGCTGCGAGAAGGTGTGGTCGATGCGGCCGTCAGCCTTGTCGTCGTTGTAGGTGCTGCGCGGCGTAATGGTGTAGTTTGTCGCAAGGCCCGGGGCAGTGTTGGCCGGCAATACAGCCAATACGTTCTTTGCGAAGGTCGTCTGCGCACCAACGGGAATTTGGCCAAGGTACGTGGCGCCGGTGATCGGATTTTTAAGTGGGATGGCGTTGGCCGGATTGCTGGGGTCGTCATTTAGGTAGAAGAGGCCTGCCCGCTGATTGGCTGTTGGCAGCGTGGAGGATGTGGCGGCGCTGTTCGCAATCTGGCGCAGCCCCTCGTAATCGGCAAAAAAGAAGGTGCGGTCATGAAAGATCGGCCCACCAAAGGTTCCGCCAAACTGGTTGCGGATGAACTTGGGCTTGCTCGCGCCCGTGGCAAGGAAGGGGCCGGAGGCGTTGAAGACCGTATTGCGATCGTAGTCATATGCCTTGCCGTGGAAGTTGTTCGTGCCACGACGAACAGAAACGTTGATGACTGCACCCGGGTTGCGCCCGTACTCCGCAGAGTAGTTATCCGTCTCCACGCGAAACTCGTCCACTGCATCAGGTGATGGCGGGATGTTCTCGTTGGCGAAACCCTGGTTGCTGGTGCCGTAGTTGTTGTTGTCTAAACCATCCAAAAGAAAGTTGTTGAACGCCGAACGCTGCCCGTTTACGTTGAACGCCGCTTCACGCTGCGTCACGGAACCATCTTCAAGCACAGATTTGCGCACGCCAGGCGCCAGCAAAACCAGATCGGCATAGGAACGGCCATTCAGCGGCAGGTTCTCTACCTCACGCGAACCCACCACCTGCCCCCGCGAGCTGGTCTCGGTCTCAAGCTCCGTCGGTGCTGAGGACACCTCGACCGTCTGCGAGACGGCGCCGGTCTGCAATGCGACGTCCACGCGCTGACGTGCGTTTACGCTCAGCGCAAACTGCGGTGTGTCCGCGATGGAAAAGCCAGTGGATTGTGCGGCCACCTTGTACTCGCCGATCTTCACGCTGTCGAATTCGTAACGGCCCTGGCCGTCCGTGTGGGCAGTCAGCGCCACGCCCGTTTCCACGTTGGTCAGCGTCACGGTGGCATTCGCTACTGACGCGCCTGAGGAGTCGCGCACGTAGCCGAGCACTGCTGCTGCATCGAACTGAGCAAACGTTACTGCAGACATGGCGAGCAAGGTGGGAACAGCGAGCACACGGAGGTGCTTCAGAGGTTGGTACAAACGCATACAGATCTCCTGGGCAATGCCTCTACCGTCGCACTCGAATGTTGCAGTGATGTCTCAGGACGATGACGGGACTGTGAATGCACCCTCATCTCCGCGTGACATGCGCTCTGTCGCGGACCGCAGGAAAACAGTAAGGGAGCGCGCCAAAACACTACCACACGCAGTGATGGAGCGGGTACCGTTGTCCGGCACTCCGCTCCATCCAGTCACACAGCAGATCAGCTGTGCCGTGCATGTAGTTCTTTACGACCGGGGTGCGCCACCGTTGCCGCCGGTACCGTTTCCACCGGCTGCAGCGCCACCAACACCGCCAGATCCAGGGCGCTTGCCACCGCGACGACGACGACGACGACCCGCGCCAGCCGGACGGTCGCCCGGTGCTGCCGCCGCGCCGTTTGCCGGGGTTGCAACTGCGCCCTCGGTCTCGTCCTCGTCACCCTCATCCCCGTCCAGGTCGTCGTCCTCGTCAAAGTCCTCACCGCCCTCCAGCGTGATGGTCTCTGCCGACGGCGCAGGCGCCGTACGCTCCGGACGCGGTGCGCGCTCGGTCCTGGGCTGCTCCACGTACTCGCCGCGTTCACGGCCGCCGCGGCTGCCACGGTCACGCGGCGCTTCGCTGCCGCCGCCTGCCGCTGCATTCGGGTCGACTTCAGGCAGGCCCATCTTCGCGCGCTGCTCACGCAGCACGGCCTTGCGGGAAAGCTTGACCCGATTGCCTTCGATGGTCAGAACCTTGACCAAAATCTGATCACCCTCGCGCAACTCGTCCTTCACTTCCTTCACGCGATGCTCCGCGATTTCAGAGACGTGCAGCAGGCCGTCGGTACCAGGGAAGATCTCGACAAAGGCGCCGAACTCCGCCAGGCGGACAACCTTGCCCAGGTAGGTCTTACCCACCTCGGGTACGGCTGTGATGTCGTTGATCATCTGCAGCGCGCGGGCGAGCCCATCCGGATCGGACGAGGACACATCCACCTTGCCGGTGTCGTCCACGTCGATCTTGACCTGCGTTGCTTCGATGATGCCGCGGATAACCTTGCCACCGGGTCCGATCAGGTCACGGATCTTGTCGGTGGGGATCTGCAGCGTCTTGATCTGGGGTGCGAAGCGACTCTTCTCCTCGCTCGCGCCATTGATCACGGCGTCCATCTTGTCCAGAAGGAACAGACGTGCCCTGCGTGCCTGCTCCATGGCTTCACGCATGATCTCTGAGGTAATGCCTGAGATCTTGATGTCCATCTGCATGGCGGTAATGCCGTTACGGGTGCCAGCGACCTTGAAGTCCATATCGCCGTAATGGTCTTCCGCGCCTGCGATGTCGGTCAGGATGGCGTATTTATCGCCTTCCTTCACCAGGCCCATAGCGATGCCCGCCACAGAGCCCTTGAGGGGAATGCCAGCCTGCATGAGCGCGAGGGAGGCGCCGCAGACCGAAGCCATGGACGACGAGCCGTTTGACTCTGTGATGTCCGAGACGATGCGGATCGTGTACGGGCTGTCCTTTTCGTCGGGCAGAACGGCTTCAACCGCACGCTGTGCGAGGGCACCATGGCCGATCTCGCGGCGGCCTGTGCCGGTCATACGCCCAACTTCGCCTACGCTGTAGGGAGGAAAGTTGTAGTGGAGCATGAATCGGCGCTTCTGCTCGCCCTCATAGGACTCGAGGCGCTGCGCGTCGTCGCCCGTACCGAGGGTTGCCGTGACGAGCGCCTGGGTTTCGCCGCGGGTAAACAGGGCGGAGCCGTGGGTGCGTGGCAGAACGCCGATCTCGATGTCGATCTGGCGGATCTGGTCGAAGGCGCGACGGTCCGGACGGATGCGGTCGTTGAGCACCTGGTCACGGAAGATGTTCTCGCGGATCAGTTCGAAGGTCTTGCTGAAGCGCTTGGGGGCGGAGGCGTCATCGGCGGGAAGCGACTTCTTTGCAGCGTCCTTGATCTCTTTGATCTTCGCGTAGGAGGCGGTTTTGTCGTACTTCTGGGTATCGACCGCATCGGTGAGCTGGTCTTTTACCTGACCGCTGAGCTCGTTGTAGTAGGCGGAGGTGTCTTCCGCAGGGGAAAGGGTGCGCTTGGGCTTGCCGGCGACCTTGGCGAACTCGATGATGGCGGAGCAGATCTTCTTGATCTGCTCGTGGCCGAATTCAATGGCCTCGACCACCTTTTCTTCAGAAACTTCCTTCGCACCGGACTCGACCATCACGATGCCATCCGTGGTGCCGGCGACGGTGATGTTGATCAGGCTGCTCTTGCGCTCGGTGTAGGTGGGGTTCACGACAAACTGATCGTCGATGAGGCCAACACGCACCGCACCAATGGGACCGTTGAAGGGCACATCCGACAGCGCAAGAGCGCAGGACGCGCCGTTGATGGCAATGATGTCCGGATCGTTTTCCTTGTCCGCCGAGTAGACGAAGGCAACGACCTGCGTCTCGTTTCGGTAGGTCTCTGGAAAAAGAGGACGAATAGGACGGTCGATCTGGCGCGAGGTGAGGATTTCCTTTTCGCTGGGACGACCTTCACGCTTGATGAAACCGCCGGGAATGCGACCGCCGCCGTAGGCTGTCTCGCGGTACTCCACTGTCAGAGGAAAAAAGTCGATGCCTTCCTTGGGTTCGGGTGCGCCAACTGCGGTGGCGAGGACGACGGTGTCGCCGGACGTGACGAACGCTGAGCCGGATGCCTGCTTGGCGATGCGTCCTGTTTCAAAGGTGATCTGCTTGCCCCCGGCAAGCTCCACGGTGGTCTGCTGCTTCATAGCGGCTGTTCTCTCTTCTGTTTGATTGGGAAGTGGTGGGCGCGCGAGGCCTGTGGCATGAATGCCGGCTCAGAACGCGAACAAACCGCCAAACACCTGCAGCATTGAAGCTGTACAGGCATTGGGCGGTCTGCGGTGATGCGGGAACGGATGTAAAACGTCAATGCGGCGTTTGCCCTTCGCGCTTTGGCCGCCGGGAGTTGATGACACTAACCCGAACGGTCTGGCTGCGTGCTGTTACTTGGGAAGTACGGGCTACTTGCGGATGCCGAGCTTGCCGATAACGTCGCGGTAGCGATCGGAATCATTCTTCTTGAGGTAATCAAGCAGGCTGCGGCGCTTGGAGACGAGCATGAGCAGTCCCCGGCGGGAGCCGTGATCTTTCTTGTGGGTCTTGAAATGCTCTGTGAGCTGCGTGATGCGCTCGGAAAGTATGGCGATCTGAACCTCTGGGCTGCCGGTATCAGAATCGTGCGTCTTGAATTTATCGATGATTTCGGATTTTTTCTGGATTGCCAACACGGTCTTGCGGAACTCCTGCTTCCTGTTTCAGTCGGGTATTGTCTACCCGCAAGAATAGCATTGCGCCGGATGGGCGGCAATGATAGATTGCCCGCTTTAAGCCTGTGTGCCGGGCGAAAAGCCGCACGAGTAATGGGTCCTGTGCGGATCCATGATGCGATCGCACCTCTAGGGTCGAGCGGCCTTGCCGCGGCTGGAGAAGGCCCGCGTGGCAGCGGCAAAAGCCGGCTTAGGGTGAAAGTCGCGGTCAAAGAGCAGGGGGCGCTGCGGCTCGTGATCTGCACGTGGGTCGCGGTAATTCAGCCAGCTCTGTGGGTCATCGATCCCCCAGGTGAGCACGGCTTTGACGTTGGGTTCGGCCAACGCCGCCTCCAAATAGCTGGAGTAGGCTTCAGCGACGCCAGCATCACGACGCTCAATATCCGACGGTAGTTCCCTGTCGTCGACATCCATCTCCGTGATGAAGACTTCCAGGTCCATAGACCGGCAGCTCTGGATGAAGCCGCGGAGGGACGGACCATAACCGTGGAGAGACTGCGCTTTGATATGCGACTGAATGCCGACGGCGTCGATGGGTACGTTGCGCTGGCGAAGGCGCCGTAGCAGCAGCAGGGTGGCAACGCGTTTCTGCTGATCCTGCTCCGTTTCGCCTTCAATGCCGTATTCGTTGTACGTAAGCAAAGCAGCGGGATCAGCCTGACGCGCGGTGCGGAAGGCGACCTCGACATAATCGTCGCCGATGAGTTTGAGCCACGGTGACGTTCGCAGGCCATCCGGCCGGCCATCGGGTATCCAGACGGCTTCGTTGACCACGTCCCACGAGTGCATGCGGCCGCGGTAGCGACCGGCGACAACGCGAATGTGCTCTACAAGCAGGTCACGCGCATTTTCAGTTGTTGCCGTGTCGAGAAACCATTTAGGCAACGACTCGTGCCAGCACAGATTGTGGCCGCGCATCTTGATGTGGTGCGTTTCACAGAACTGCACGAAAGCATCCGCACCGTCGAAGTTGAAGTCCGTGCGGGTTGGTCGAATGGCACCCCACTTCATAGCATTTTCGGCGACAGCAATGCTGCACTGCTCGCTGGCCACACGGCGATAGGTCTCCGACTCGCGCAGGAGCGGTGCGGAAAGGGCGAAGCCGGCGAGAAGGCCGTGGGCCGCGGCCTGGGCATGGAGAGAGCGGCTGCCGCTTACGTCGAGCGGCGGTAGCGCGGAGCCCAGGAGGCGAGGGTGCTTTGCGGCGCAACCCTGCAACGTGAGGAATGTCGCTGCCGCTCCAACGAGCGCTTCGCGCCGGGAAAGCTTTGAAGCACTACTGAGCATGTGTCTCCCGTAACGCCTCGCGGCGAAGCTGGCCGGTCCAGCGCAAAAAGCGGACGAACTGGCGTTTTTCGGTCCAAAGAAAACGGAGCATGAGACCTGCGGTCACGTCGTTCGCGTGAACACCGGAGTAGGTCTCAAGCCGCCATCGCAGATAAGGGCTGCGCCAAGGCGCAAGGCGGTGCCCGCGAGTGGAGGTCCAGAGGAACATGAGCGCGCCGAGCATTCGAGTGCGAGTGTACCGGATTGCAGTACGTGCTGCTGCGCATGTGACTGGTAGAGTGGGCGGCAGAGAGGAAGACAGATGCGGAGGCCGTTGCGGCAGAAGACAGTGGGTGTGCTGGGGGGAATGAGCAACGAGGCAACGGCCGAGTATTACCGGATGCTGAACAAGCGGGTAAATGCCAGGCTTGGCGGCTGGGACAATGCCGAGATTGTGACCGTGTCAGCGAACTTCGGCAACATTGAGAGCTTTGTACGCGAGGCAAAGTGGGACGAAGCTAGTACGTACCTGAGCGGCAAGCTGGATGCGCTGGAGGCTGCGGGTGCCGACGTGATCGTGTGCGTGAGCAACACCATGCACCGGGTGGTCGCGCCGCTGATGGAAGGTCGCGCCACACCGTTTCTGCACATCGTCGATGCGGCGGGAGCAGCAATCAGAAACGCAGGGCTGACGACGGTTGGGCTGCTTGGGACGATGGGCACCATGCGATCGGAGTCTTACGCGGCACGGTACAGGGACAGGTTTGGCGTTGAGTTGCTGGTGCCGGACGAAGCTGATGCGGTGATGGTGGATCGCATCATCTTTGATGAGCTTGTGCGGCGGGAGCTGCGGCCTGAGTCGAAGGCAGGATACCTACAGGTGGTGCAGCGATTGCGGGAGCGTGGCGCAGAGGGTGTTGTGCTGGGGTGCACAGAGATCTTCCTGTTGATCGGGCCGGACGACTTGCCGGGCTTCCCGGTATTCGACACGGCAAGCTTGCACGTGGACGCGGCTGTGGAGTTTGCGCTGGGCTAGAGTGCGCGCTGGAATTAGAGGTAGTCGAACAGGCTCTTGCTGTTGATTTGGCCGAGGGTGCTGTAGAGAGCGGTCTGCTGACTCTTCACTGCAGAAAGCTCAGTGGCGAGAGCGGTGGTGTCTGCGGCTAGAAGGGTGGTTTGCTCGGCTTTGGAGTCTGTCTGCTGCGTGGTGACGTAGGTGACTTCTGCGGAGAGCCGGCTTAGGCCGCTGTCGAGCGAGGAACGCTGGGTAACGACGGAATCGAGCGAGTCGCGGATGGCGGAGACGGTAGATGTGCTGGTGGCAGTTCCGGCCTGCAGCTCTGTGATGGCAGTCTGCAATGCAGCAAAGACGGACGACGCGGAACTGGTGAAGACGCTGTCTCCTGCAATGGATGTGGCAATGGTGCTGCCGGCGGTGGTGCGGATGGATGAGCCGATGCTGTCGCCGTTGTACGTGGCGGTGCCGTCTGCAGCGAGGGTAAAGGGCGCCGCTGTGCTTTTGGAGCCCGCAAAGAGGTAGCTGCCACTGTAGCTGCTGTTCGCCAGGTTCAGTATGCTGTCGCGGATGCCGGAGATCTGCTGTGCCACCGCTTGCCGGTTCTCGACGGACTCTGTGTCGTTAGCGCCCTGGACGGCGAGCGAGACGGCCGAGGTGAGCTCTGTGACGACGGAAGCCAGGGCGGTGTCAGCGACCTGCGTTCGGCTGGTGAGTGTGGCGGCCGACGCAAGGAAAGTGTCCTGTTGCGACAGGGTCGAGGCGAGGGTGGAGCTACGACCGGCGGTGATGGGGTCGTCTGAAAGCGCGGTGAGCCGCAGGCCGCTGCTGAGCTGCTGTGTGATGGTGGTTTCGCGGGAGGACAAGGATTGCGAACTTTGGACCAGGTTCGCAAGGATGGTTGCGTCGACGCGCATGCTGGCGCTCCTTTGGCGATTATGAGACTGGCGTGTCTGTGCCGAGATTGATCGCGGCGGCGAGGATCTGGTCGAGGATGCTGAGGACCTTGGCGGCGGCCTGGTAGGAGCGCTGGTACTGGGTCAGGTTCGACGCTTCCTCGTCGAGAGAGACGCCGGAGACGGTGTCACGCTGGGTGGAGAGCTGCGATTGAATGGCAGCATCGGCGGTGCTGTCTGTTGTGGCGGCGGAAACGGTGGTGCCGATGCCGGAAAGAAGGCTACCAAAGGCTGCGTCGAAGGTCTGGGTGCCGACGGTAGCGGAGGTCTGGAGCGCAAGCAAGGCGTTGGCATTGGTGTTGCCGCCTGCGCCCTCGGTAGTGGAGGCGGCGGCGATCCCCGCTGGGTCAGAGAGTGTGACGGCGATGCTGGCGGCCGCGCCGGCAGCGCTGGTGCCGATGGCGAAGATGGGGCCGCCTGCGGTACCTGTAGCGGTGAGGCCAGCCTGGTTCTGCATGTTGAGCGCGGTGGCAAAGGTGTAGGCAAGCGTGTCCAGCTGGGCGCTCACAGTGGGGAGGTCGAAGTCCCGTGCCTGGATACTGCCACCAACCGAGCCACCCTGCACGGCAGAGGTGATGTCCGCGTTGGCACTGGTGAGCACGCGGGCAGCGCCGGAGATAGTTGCGGTGTGCAGGGCGAAGCTGTTCGTGCCGTCGACGAGCAGGGTGCCGCCCGTCGTGGAAAGGGAGACTCCACCGCTCTCCGTCGTGGTTTGCTGCAGGCCGATAAGGCTTGAGAGCTGTGTGATGAGATTCGTGCGATCGTCTTCAAGCGAACTTGTGGCGGTGGCGTCTGCGCTGCTGCCAATCGCTCCGTTGTCTGCAGCAATGGAGGCGAGCAGACGGTTGACCTGGCTTACGCCATCGGAGACCTGCGTGTTGAGGGCGCTGGTCTGGGCCGAGAGCTGCGCCGTCGTACGGTTCAGGGAGGTCGCGAAAGTCTGGGCAGCAGAGAGGGTGGTCTGGCGGGCGGACGTGCCGGTCGGGTCTGCAGCCACGGCGCTGATGCCGCTGAAGACCCCGGTGATGGCGGCCTGAATGCCGGAGCTGTCGGTGCCGGAAGAGTTGAGGGTGAAGAGACCCTGGAGACCGGTGAGTGCGGCAAGACGAGTGCTGCTGGACGCAGCGACGTCCGTGGCCTGCTGCAGGCTGCGATCCAGCACGCGGTCGCGCTGAGAGGTGACGGTGACGGTAGGACCACTGTCGACAGCAAGGCCGGAGATCTGGACGGTGTCGCCTTCCGTCCAGGTGACGGTGCGCCTGGTGTAGCCGACGGTGTTCTGGTTGCCGATGTTGGTGGCGGTGGTGTTGACAGCGGCCTGGTCAGCGAGTAAGGACTGGCGGGTGGCATTAAAAAGACTGGTCAGGGTGCCCATGGCATCTCCAGACGTTGGGCAAGCGGGTGTTGAGCGAGCAGGCGGTGACGCAGAACGATGTTGGCGCGGGCTGCCAGAAGCTGTCGGCGCAGGATGGTGAGTAAGGCGGTGTACTCCGCCAGATTCGTTGCGTCGGCCGTGCATTTGCCGGCCTCGGCGCACAGATGTTCGAGCGTTTCCGCGTCGTTGTGGCTTAGTGCAAGCGAGGCCTGCTGCAGAATGGACGTCATCGCTTGTAGCTATCCCAGCAGGTGCTGAATGAGTTTGTCGGCGACGGCCGAGGCGGGCACGGAGTAGGTACCGGCGGCAATGGCCTGCTGGATGGCTGCGACCTTGTCGGCGCGCACATCATCTGTCGCGGAGGATACCTGCGCGAGGGCGCTGCCAACGGTGCTGAACTGGGTCGTAGTGGCTTCCGTGGTGGATGCCTGTGGCTGGATGGCGTCTTTCCTGGTGGACTGCACACGGTCGGACTGGCCGAGCAGCGATTGCAGAACCTGGGACTGACCGATTGCGTTTGCGTGGGACATATTCTTCACCTCTCCCTGTGTATCGGCGGTAGTTGAGAAAACGTTAGGGTATTTTTGACACTTTTGTGCACTACTTTTCTGACCCGGCCGGGGCGAGGGCTACCGCTTTGGCGGCATCCCGATGTCCCGCAAGAGCACGCTCAATCTGCCTGGCAAAACCGAGGGCATTGGAGTTGGACAGTGCGCCCGCCACAGCCTCCATGCCGAAGCTCTGGAGCGGGCCGCTGGCGGCTTTTTCGTCGCTATTGCCTGCGTCTTCACTGGCCTGCCCTAGGGGCTTCAGCATTTCGCCCAGCATCATGGCTTCAAACTGGTGGGCGGCCTTGTGCAGGCGCTCTGCGCGGATCGTGTCAGCCCCCGACTGTGCTGCCGGCATGGTGGTGATAGGCGTCACAGGACCTCCAGTTCGGCTTCGATCGCGCCGGCGGACTTCATCGCCTGCAGGATGGAGATCACGTCGCGGGCAGTGGCACCAATGGTCTGCAGAGAGCGAACCAGATCTTCAACCGTGGAGCCGGATTTCAGCTCGATGCGGTTGACTGGCTTGTCCTTCACGTCGACGGTGGTGTTCTGGACGGGCTGGGTCGTACCGCCGGAAAATTGTCCGGGCTGCGAGACGCTGAACTCCGAAACGATGTTCACCGCCAAGCCGCCATGCAGGATGGAGACAGGCTGGAGGACGACGTTGCCGCCAATGACGACGGTGCCGGTGCGTTCGTTGACGACCACCTTCGCCTTGGGAAAGACAGGAACTTCGACGGCTTCGACGCGGGAAAGGAGTTCGGGAACATCTTCGCCGGGTGTACACCGAACCTCGACCATACGGCTGTTGGTAGCGTGCGCGATGGAGCGGCCAAGACTAGAGTTGATGCCGTCGGCGATGGCGCGGGCTGATTTGAAATCCGCGTCCTGCAGCAGGACGGTAAAGCTGGTGCGATTGCTGAGGTCGAGCGGCACGCCGCGTTCGACGGTGCCACCCAGTGGGAGCCGTGCGGTGGTTGGATGATTTACCGACTTCGAGCTGCCGTTGGCAGAGACGGAGTAGCCACCAAGAATGAGAGGTCCCTGTCCCTGCACGTAGATTTTGCCGTCGGTTCCGTAGAGCGGTGTGAGCAGCAGAATGCCACCCTCCAGCGAGCGGGCATCGCCGGCAGAAGAGACGGTGAGGTCGATACGGGTGCCAGAACGCGCGAAGGGTGGCAGGGATGCCGAGACGAAGACGGCAGCGAGGTTCTGGACCTTGATGGACGACGCCGGGACACTGACACCGAGGCGGAGCAGGGTGGCGGCGAGTGTCTGCACGGGAAAGCCTGCCTGCTGTGAATCGCCGGTGCCGTTGAGACCCACCACGATGCCATAGCCGACCAGCTGGTTGTCGCGGATGCCTTCGATGGTGGAGATGTCCTTGATGCGCGCCAGGTGCTGGTCCGCCGCGAGGGCGTAGCCGGCAAGCAGCAGGGTGCAGCCTAGAAGCAAGCGGACAAGAGCGGGTTTGGCGGTGGGCGGCATGTTTGGAAGTCCTGGTGTACGCCCTGTGTGAGTGCACCTGCTGTGCCATTGCCGGGGGTTAGAAGATGAGCGCTTTCTCAAGCAGGCGAACAAGAAGGTTTGGCCGGTGGGTGTAGTCGGTGACGACGCCGTTGCCGCGTACCTGCAGTTCCAGAGAGCTGATGGCAGTGGAGCGTACCTGGTTCTGCTGAGAGATATCTTCGGGCCGCACCAGGCCGCGCAGAACGATGGTCTTGGTCTCCTGCGAGAACTCGACCTGGCGCGCTGCCTCGATGACAAGGACGCCGTTGGGCAGGACCTCCACCACCTCGCCGCCAAGAATGGTGCTGAGCGAGGAGTTGTTGGCGCTGGAGCCCTGCGCGTTGAGCGCTGACTGGGCGTTGAGATTGACGAGATTTTGCGCGGCGCTGGCAGCGGAGAGTTTTTGAAAGAGGGCTGTGATGGCGGAGCTGGCGCTGGAAGCGCGGCTTCCCTTCACCGTGCCGTCGGTGGAGGAGGCGAGGCCCTCCGCCACGATGACGGAGATAAGGTCGTGGGGCTGCATCGCGCGCACGTCGGCCGTAAAGCGATCAAGTCGGCCGTCCTCCGTCCAGATGGCGCCGGGCTGGGGCTGCGAGCCAGCGCTGGCTGCGCGAACGCTGGCCAGGTAGTCGTTGGTGGAGGTAGCCGCCGGGCCCTTGCCAAGTGTGTTCGTCGACCTTGTGTGCGCCTTGCCTGTGGATGGCGGGGCGACGCTACCTGTCTGCGCCGGCAGAACAGCCAGGGAGCCAAGCAGGAGCAGAGCGGCCGCGCTGCCGAGTACAAAGCGGGCAAGCAAACTGCGATAGGCGAGGGACCGCTCCACGGACCAATTGCCGAGGTCGGCGTGGCTGCTTGCATCAGTGAGAGTGGAGCGCTGGAGGAACGCTGGAATGCTCATCGCTGCACCTTTACCCGGTGAGCCGCGATGGCGATGCCGTGCATGTGACGTGGAGGGTCGGAGGTGCCGGGCTCTGCGTCCAGGATCACGTCCAGTGCCGCACCTGAGGATGCCGGCTCGGACGCGCGGCCGTGAAGCGTCATACGCACGTTGCTGGCACGCACGTCGATCTCGACGGCGTCTCCGCGGGCGATGAGCGTGGGTGCCGCTGCATGACTCGCGGCGGGGAGAATGCCGGTGCCATCAGGGCCGGATGCAGCGGAAGTCGGTCCGGAAGATTCAACGGAGTGAATTACGGCGGCAGGTGCAACCGCAAGGCTGGCGTCGAGCGCCACAAGGGTGAGTGGTTTGCGCGAATCCTGGCAGTCCGCAACGCGCACGTAGGCCCGGCGGAGAACAGGGTCGAGCACGAGGTCCTGCACACGATACCCAACAGCTGCATCTGCGGTGGCGGCACTGCCACCGGCGCCTCCAACGATGCCGCGGGCCGCAGCCTCTGCCGTGGCGGCACAACGGGGTGCGGCGTTGAAGACGACCGCGGAGCCGGCTGGTGGTGGAGCGGCGACTACCGTTGCAGGAAACACAGCAGCCACACACAGGCCGGCGAGGAGGAGAGGGAAAGTCGGCCGGATCATGCGCGCACCAGGCCGTTCACCTGCTGATACATGTCGTCCGCCACGTGGATGACCTTGCTGTTGCTTTCGTAGGCGCGCTGGGCCATGACCATCTGCACGAACTCCTCGACCACGTCGACGTTCGAGCCCTCGAGCGCACCCTGCTGCAGGGTGCCCATGCCGCTGTTGCCTCCAGGCGCGTCGACGATGGCGTTGCCGGAGCCACTGGTCTGCTGCAGGAGGTTGCTGCCGACAGAGGAGAGTCCGCCGGGATTGGGGAAGGTCGCGAGCTGGATCTGACCGAGCTGGGTGGACGCGTTAGCACCCGGCAACGTGGCTGAGACGATGCCGTACTGCGAGATGGTGACCGCCGTGGCGTTGCTGGGGATGGTGACTGTGGGTGTGAGAAGCTCGCCGTTGGCCGTCATCATCTGGCCCTGGTTATTCAGGTGGAAGTTGCCGGACCGCGTGTAGGCAATAGTTCCGTCGGCTTTGGTGACCTGAAAGAAGCCGGTGCCGCTGATGGCCAGGTCGAGCTGATTGCCGGTCTGGTTAAAGTCACCCTGGGTGTTGACGACCTCCGTCGCAACGGCGCGCGTTCCAAGACCGATCTGCAGGCCGGCGGAGCTGGTGGATGTGCTTGCGGCAGAACCGGGTGTGACCAGGTTCTGGTACATCATGTCTTCAAACTGGAGGTGGCGGCGCCGAAAGCCGGCGGTGGAGGAGTTGGCAAGGTTGTTCGCCACCGTATCCAGGTTTGCCTGCTGCGCGCTCATGCCGCTGGCGGCCGTGTACATCGCTCGGATCATGCCTGTGCCTGCTCTTCTGTTGAAGGGTTAAACGCGGCCAAGTTCTTCTGCCGCGGTTTTGTCGAGGTCGTTGGAAAAGACGCTGAGCGCCTTTTGCATCATTTCTGCCTGGCGCTGCACGAGCAAGAGCTGCACCGTGCCGTGAACGGCGTCCTGGTTTGCGCCTTCGAGAGCACCTTCCTGCACGGTGGCCGCAGCGGCAATGGGCTTTGCACTGCTATGAACCGTGAAGCGGTTGTTACCCTCGGACGATATGTCCTGGGCGGCGTAGTTGACGATGCCGACAGTGCCGGCGATCGCGCTACCGTCTCCCGTGGTGACGGAGATCGTGCCGTCTCCGCTGACATGGACGCTGCCGGTGGGAACAGTGAGGGTGCCACCCTGCGCGTTCAGCACGGGGTCGCCGTGCGCCGTTGTGAGGGTGCCGTCGCCCGAGCGCTGAAAGCTGCCGTCACGGGTAAGGCGGAGTCCCTGCGCGGTCTTGATTTGAAAGAAGCCCTGACCCTGTAGCCCCAGGTCGAGCGGGTTGCCGGTGCTCTGCAGCAGGCCCTGGCTGAGGTCGAGCTGTGTGCCGCCAAGCAGGCCGAAGCTGTTGACGGCGGTCTGCATGCCGTTGCCGCTGGAGTCCTCTTGCGCTGCGGCCATAACACCGCGAAAGTAGTCGCGCTGCGCGCGAAAGCCGTTGGTGTTGGCGTTGGCGAGGTTGTTTGCGGCAGTATCCAGCGCCTGGGTTCTCGCCAGCACTCCCGTGTACGCCGCGTATAGGCCGCTGTCCATATTGAGAAAGAGTGCAGGCTATAGGCCACACGAAGCCGGCCTTGATAAGAACGGACTAAGGCTGCAAATTGGGCGTCAGACGAGTCTCCGGACGGCGAACCTTTCGTCTCTGTGCGTGTCGTGCGGAGCTATCGGGAGTACTGCGGCGCGGGTGTGCGACTGCGTACGCTGTGCGACTTTCCGACGCGAGTTGCGGACCCTCGCATCGCGCAGATGCTTATCGGGTGGGCAGGGTGAAGAGGTAGTCCAGGATGTCATGCGCGTGGCAGGGTCCGCCGGTGACCGCCGCGGGTTCCAGCCAGAGCCGGAGCCACATGCGGCGACCCACGCGAACCGCGCGGGACTCTACCGGCTGGGCACTCTCAATGGTCTTGGCGAGACGCCGGCTGATCTCATCGGCATCGTCGCACTGGACCTCTTCCGTGGTGCGCTCCGTGGCGGCTGAGACCGTCTTCCACACAGCGTCAAGCGACGACGAGACGGAGATCCCGCTCTCGACGGTCACGCCGTGCATGCGCTCCAACGCAAGGGCGATGGGCGCATCCAAGCTATCCGCGGAGGCGATGAAGAGCTTTGTGCCGATGAGGCGAACCGGGAGTGTACCGCTGACGCGCAAGAGTGTGAGAGGCGCGAGGCGCAGGAGTTCCTGGGACGGAACGGAGGAGAGGTTCCAGAGCGGCGCATTCCACTGGGCGGCGAGAGCTGCCGCGATCTGCCGCTCGTCGACACCGGACGTGCGCAGGAGTACATCCCCAAGCCTGCCTCCGGTCTGCTCCTGCAGGTGCAGGGCGTGGCGCAGCTGCTCTGCGGTGATGATGCCGCGGGTTTGCAGGATAAGGCCAAGCGGAATACGGTGACGGACGCGGGATTCTGAGCTGTGGCCGTTGCGGAACTCGCGGCGCACGGCAGCTTTGACGGCTTCGACAAGGCATGCCTTGCCGCAGCGCCATGCCCCCTCAAACTGCGGCCGCTGACCGCTGCGCATGCGTAGGCGAACGGCAAGCGGCCTGGTGCCGCAGGTGCAGCGACCACCCTCCGGATCGGCTGCAGGGCGGGACAAAGGAGAGTGCAAGTGGGCGAGCAGCTCCCGATCGAGCGCAAGGGCGGAGCGGGGCGGCAGCGGAGAGCGGGCGGCGAACGGATTTAGAGAAGGCATCGGACGCTTTCAAGGCGAGGCTGCGGTGGAAGAACCTCGGCGATCTGCAGGGCGAAGTTTCCGCCAAGGACAACGACCTCACCCCGTGCGACGATCCGATCGCCGACGAGAAGGTCCACGGGATCGGAGATGTGACGATCCAGTTCGAGCACGGAACCTGGCCCGATTTCAAGAGCCTCGGAGAGCAGCATCTCGCGGCCGCCAAAGTGGAGGCGGACCTCCATCTCCACGTCGAGCCAGGGCTGGGCGGCGGGTGTGTGCGACGAGGATGCGGAGTCGGAGACGGTGTGGGTCACGACGTCCGTCTCTGCGTGGCTTGCTGTGATGTCAGCCATGGTGGGGGTCTCCTGGTGCGGCAGTGGTGGGGTGAGAGTCGCTCGGCATGAACGAGACACGGGCGGCGCGACGGTCGGCGGTGCGGACGGCAGTGGCGGGGCAGACAACCGTATCAGAGAACCGGAACTCCGCCGCGGCATGCTGCGACAGGGGCAGGCGAAGCAGCGATCCAGGGCGCAGTTGCTGCAACGTGGACGCCGCGATGCGCACCGGCGGAAAGCAGAGGCCTGCCTGGACGCGTGCGTTACCGAGCGCAGCTTCCATGCGCTCACGCTCTTCCGGTGGACGGGGACGCTTGACGTCGCGCACGGCCGCAAAGGCACGCAGGGAGGTGTTGATGGCGGAGACCGGGAAGCAGAAGTTGAGTTCGCCGATGGCACCGGGAATCACAATCTCGTACCGCATGCAGAAGGTTTTTTCGCCAGCGGCCATAAGTCGGCCCTGCTGGCCGTCGCGGTCCCGCTCCTCCATGGCAAACGTGAGACCGATATGGTTCCACGCATTGTTGAGTTCGCGGACGACGAGCTCGAGCACCGAGAGCAGGACCGTCTCTTCAATCTCGGTGAGATCGCGGTTGAGTTCCGGCACGCCGCCGCTGCCGCCAAGCAGGAGGTCGACAACTTCTGGCACCAGGCGCATGCTCCACTGCAGGGCACCGCGAACGTGGTGCTCCACGAGCTGTAGCGGCACAACGTAGTCCGAACCCATACCCTCTGCAAATACCTGGAAGGGCTTTTGCTCGTTGGGCGTGGGCATCACGGTGAGGTTGGTGCGCAGCCATGCGGAAAGCGTATGGGTCATGGAACGCGCGAACTGCTCATCGAGCGAGCGCAGGGTGCGAAGCTGGTCGGCGGAGATGTGGCCGGCCTGGCCAAAGTCAAAGCGCTCGAGTGCACCGGGGGTAAGCGGAGAGGGGTTACTGGCCACGCGTCTTCCTCACCTTTTTCTCAATGGGCGGCAGATTGCGGCTGCGCAGGTCGGCGAGTGCCACGCGCAGGCGGACGACGGCCGCCGAGTGAATCTGCGAGACGCGTGACTCGACGACACCCAACGCAAGACCAATCTCCTTCATGGTGAGCTCTTCGTAGTAGTACAGGGTAAGGACCATGCGTTCCTTGTCCGGCAGGGCTTCAATGGCGTCGACCAGGTGCTGCTTGAGCTCACCCTTCAGGCAGCGGAAGAGAGGGTCGTCTTCCGGCGCACCGGGAATGTAGGCGAGCTCGTCGTCGCCGGAGTCCTCGTTGCGCTCCAGGTTCAGCGAGCCGATCTCAAGACCCTTGAGCTCGCCAAGCAGTTGCTGGAAGCTGTTGAGCGAAAGCTCCATGCCGCCGGCGACCTCCGCCTCTGACGGTGCGCGGCCAAGCTGCTGGGTGAGCGTACGAATCGTCTCTTCAATGGCCCGGCCCTTGCGGCGAAGTTCGCGTGGACTCCAGTCGAGGGTGCGGAGCGAGTCAAGGATGGCACCCCGTATGCGGAACTGCGCGTAGCTCTTGAACTGCACCTGCTTGTTGCGGTCGAACTTTGAAAAGGCGTCAATCAGGCCGACGATACCTGCGGAGACGAGGTCGTCGATCTCCACGTGCTGCGGCAGGCGCTCGTGGATACGGCGGGCCACGAAGCGAACCGTCGGCAGGTGCTCGACGAGAAGGCGATCGCGCTCCGCGGCTGACACCGGAACAGCGAGGGAGAGACCGGCCATGGCGCCGTAGTCAGCCTGCTGCGATGGAATCTCGGCCATGCCGAGCATGGTGGGTGGAAGTTCGTTGAGGCTGCGGTAGGCGTTGCTTCCCTGCTGCTCGTTGCTCATGTTCTGCTCCTGCGCGGTCCACTGTTTTGCGGGCCGTGTCCGTGCCGTAAGTCTGGTGCGGTTCTACGTTGCCGTGCGCTCTGCCCGTGCCTAGTTGCCGACGGTTCCCAGGCTGCGAACGCGAATCTCAGGTGGGATCTCCGACGGCGCAAGTACTGTGACCTTCGGCAGGAACGGTTCCAGCCACCGGCGCAGGTGGTAGCGCGCCGGTGATGGGCAAAGGAGCACGGGAAGGGCCGAAGCCTCGCCATCACCGGTTAGCCGCTTCACAGACTCCAGCAGTTGGCGAAGGAAGGTCTGGGCATTGGCGGGGCGGCGGGTTCCCTCCCCCAGCAGGCGGCGTGCGCCTTCCGGGTCGAAGGTGAAGAGGATTTCCTCTTCAAGGGCACGGTCGAGCGTCAGAACGGGCAGGCCGCCGTCATGATCGAGCAGCGAGCGAACAAGGCCGCGGCCCATTGCCTGCCGCGTCTGCTCGACAAGGTAGACGACATTTTTGTTTACTGCCGCGCACTCGACCAGGGTTTCGAGCACGGTGCCGAGGTCGCGGATGGAGACCTGTTCGCGCAGCAGCTGCTGCAACACCTTCTGGACCTCGCCCAGGCTCATGAGCTTGGGGACGAGTTCCTCCACCAGCTTGGGATGGGACTCGTTCATGCTGTCCAGCAGGCGCTTAGTCTCTGCGCGGCCCAGCAGTTCATGGGCGTGGCGGCGGATGAGTTCGGCGAGATGGGTGCCGATGACTGCGGTCTGATCGACCACCGAATATCCCGATGCCAACGCCTGGTCCTCAAGGCCGGGCTGGATCCACTTGGCGGCGACGTTGAAGGCCGGTTCGCGCGTGTCGACGCCGGGAAGCGACCGCGCGCGCGGGTCGGAGTTGACAGCAAGCAGGCAGTCGCCCTCGGTCTGCCAACGGCCAATCTCGATGCCGCGCAACGAGACCACATACTCGCGCGGACGGAGGCGGAGATTGTCCGTGATGTGGACGGAGGGGACGATGAAGCCGAGCTCCGTGGCGAGATGACGGCGGAGGGCGCGCACGCGGTTGAGCATCTGGCCGCCCTGTTTCTCGTCGACCATGGGGATGAGCTGGAAGCCGATTTCGAGCGTAAGGTCGTCGACCTTGAGCAGGCCTGCGAGGTTCTCCGCACCGGGTGCGTCGCTGCCGGCGGCCGCGATGGACTTGCCGGCGATGTCGACGTCGGCGTCCCCGGAGGTTTGCGCCGGCAGCTGACGCGCGACGAAGACAACGCCCAGGGCAAGACCCCAGAAGGCGAGCTTGGGCAGGCCGGGAACGAGCGCGAGCGCGGCGAGGACACCTGCAGCCATATAGAGCGTGTTGCGGCGGGCAAAGAGCTGCTGGCCGAGTTCTTCGTCGAGCGTGCCTGCCGACGATGCGCGGGTGAGGACAAGGCCACCGGCGATGGAGACCAGCAGGCTGGGAATCATGGTGACCAGACCGTCACCCACGGTGAGGATGGTGTAGGTCTTGACGGCCGTCATAAGGTCAACGCCCTGCTGCAGGACGCCGATGAGCAGGCCGGCGACGATGTTGATCGCCGTGATGAGGATGGTGGCGAGGGAGTCGCGTTGGTTGAAGCGGGCCGCACCATCCATGGCGCCGTAGAACTCGGCTTCACGGGCGATGGCTTCGCGGCGCTTGCGTGCGCCCTGCTCGTCGATCAGGCCAGCGTTCATGTCGGCGTCGATGGCCATCTGCTTGCCGGGAAGAGCGTCAAGGGTGAAGCGCGCCGTGACCTCTGCCGTGCGCACTGCGCCATGCGAGACAACGAGGAACTGGATGGCGATGAGGGCGAGAAAGAGCACAAAGCCGACGACGTAATTGCCGCCAACGACGAACTGACCGAAGGCCTCGATAACCGATCCCGCGGCGTGAGTGCCTTCGCTGCCGTGCAGCAGGATGCGCCGGCTGCTGGCCAGGTTAAGTGAGAGACGAAAGAGGGTGAGCAGCAACAGCAGGGTGGGAAAGACGCTGAGTTCGGTGGCTTTGCGCACCTGGATGGCAGTGAGGAAAACGACGACGGACGCGGCGATGGAGAGAGCCAGAAGCATGTCCATGACTGCGGCGGGCAGCGGCACAAGCATGACAAAGACAGTGCTGATGGCACCAAGAGGCAGCGCGAGCTGGCGGAGGAGACTGGTGGGCTTGGCCCTGGATGTGTCCGCGATGGTGGCGAGTGTACTCACGATTGAGCCTCAAGAATTTCGGGTTCCATGACGATGCGGTTGGGGAGGTCGAAGCGTGGTGTGCGGTAGCCTGCCGCCCCATAGCTCGTTCCCTGCTGTGCCGTACGGGCAGCCTCCTGGCGGAAGAGGAAGGCGAGGATGGCGGCGACGGCGGCATAAAGATCGAAGGGGATGGGCTGGCCTTCGTCTACGGAGCGATAGAGGGAGCGGGCGAGTGGCGGGTTTTCAATCAGTGGCACGCCGGCCCAGCGAGCGGCTTCGCGAATCTCTGCCGCATGCAGGTCGCGACCCTTGCAGAGGACTTTTGGCGCGGCCATGGATTCGTAGGAGAACTCGAGCGCAACGGCATAGTGGGTGGGGTTGGTGATGACGACGGTGGCCTTGGTCATGTCGGCCTTGACGCGGCGCTTGCGCATAGCACGCTGAATCTGGCGCATGCGGCCCTTGGTCTGCGGGTTGCCGTTGCTTTCCTTGCTCTCGTCCTTGATCTCCTGCTTGGTCATCTTGAGTCGCTGCGACCAGGAGCGCCACTCGACAGCGTAGTCGAGCGCGGACCAGCCGACCGTGATCCAGGCGGCGTTCACGGCGAGCGAGTAGCTGCCGGTGAGGGTTTGGGGCAGGCGTGCGCCGCTGAGCACGGGCATGGAGGTGAGCATGTGCGCGAGCAGACGCCAGGCAAGAAAGACGACAGCGGCGGCCGGTAGCAGAGACTTGGCGAGGCGGACGGCGGACTTGGCACTGAAGATGTTCTTGAGGTTCGAGAGCGGGCTGAGCCGGTTGGGCTTGAAGGCGAGAGCCTCCATGCGGAGCTGGAGACCGCCGCTCTGCATAAGGCCACTGGCGAGCGCACCGGCCAGGGCCGCGGCCATGACGAGCGCCACGGGAGCGAGGCTGGGAACGAGCAGCCTGCCAACCGTGTCGAGCATCTGCTCGGGTGAGTCGAAGGTACGCAGCGAGGCGGAGAGAATGCCGTCAAAGCTACCGCGCCAGAGGAAGAGGAATCGCTGGCCAGCGACGCCCAGGAGCATGAGGCCGCCAAGCATGGCGACGCCACTGATGAGCTCGCGGCTGTGCACCACATCCCCTTTGTCGCGCGCCTTTTTCTTGCGCTGGTCTGTCGCTTTCTCACTGCGGTCCGCACTCATGGCCTTACCGCCTTCTGCGCGGTATCGAGCAGCGCGGAGAAGTGGTGGTCGATCCAGCCGGGCCATACGGCGAGCGATGCGATTAGGGTGACGTAGGAGACCAGCGACTTGAGCGGAACGCTGGCGACCTGGGCCGGGAGCGCGGGTGCCATGCGACTGACAAGACCGATTGCGACCTCCACCAGCATTGCCGAGGCGACGACAGGCGCGGCAAGTTGAAGGCCCGCCAGAAAGATGCCGGAGGCGGCAAAGGCGAGGTTCTTGCCGGCGACCGCGGAGATCGCTGCAGTGCCAAGAGGCACGGTGGTGAAGGTGCGGAAGACCGCCGCGAGCACCGTGCGGTGCAGACCGGCGCCGAGAAGGACCAGAATTCCCATCCAGCTGAGGACGGTGCCGAGGACTTCGGTTTCAACCTGCGAGTTGGGGTCGAGCAGGTTGGCAAGCGAGAAGGAGAAGGAGACGCTCATGAGGCTGGCGGCGAAGAGCAGTGCCTCGTTCATGAGCATGAGGGTGAGGCCGATGAGCAGGCCAACCGTGGCTTCGCCGATGAGCGCGGCGGGGTCAAGGTCAAGGTGCGTGTAAGGAAGTGCAGCGGCGACGGGCGCAACGAGAATTGCGACGGCAGCGGTGAAGACAACCTTGGCTTTGACAGGAAAGGCCGGCGAGCTGAACACGGGTGCGGCAACGACAACACCGCCGACGCGCAAGGCAACAAGGACACCGGCGTTGAGCAGGCGCTCGAGCGCTGGTGTGTTTGGAAGCGGCGGGATGGAAGGGAGGCCGGTCATCGGTCGCGGGTCGACGACCAGGTTGTTGCACGCCAGGCACCGAAGAGTGCACGCGTTTCTTTGGCCGTTCTCACGGAACAAAGAGGGATCCGTGCGTCTAGGGCCGGTGCTTCGCTGGTGGTCGCGAAGCCCTTTAACCGAGGTAGCGGTGGAAGTCGGACCAGAGGTGAATGGTGTAGTTGAGGGCTCGGTGGAGGAACCACGGCATGGTGGCGATGCCGGCCACGAAGACCACGACGAGACGCGGAACTGCTGTGATGGTCTGTTCCTGCACGCCGGTCAGGGTCTGCAGTAGGCTGAGCGCGACCGAGACGAGCAGACCAGCGATGAGCATGGGTGCGCTCAGCAACATGGCCTCAATGAGCAGGTGGCGGGCGAGTTCAGCGGCTTGATCGGGTCCCATGGCGTCCGTGTCTTTCAAAAGCTTTTCAGTAGTGAGCTGACCAGCAGGTGCCAGCCGTCCACCATAACGAAGAGAAGTATTTTGACCGGCGTCGAAATGACCACAGGCGGCAGCTGCACCATGCCGACAGAGGTGGTGACGCTGGCGACGACGAGGTCGATGAGCAGGAACGGCAGGAAGAGGATGGCGCCAATCTGGAAGCCACTCTTGAGCTCGGAGAGCATGTAGGCCGGGACGACGACGCGCATGGGTGCATCGTCGCGACGCTGCATGCGCTCGGAGCCGCTGGCGGCGCTGAAGAGTTCCAGATCCTTGTCGCGGGCGTAGCGCAGCATGAAGTGCCGGATGGGTTCGGCACCTTTGTTCAGCGCGGTCTCACCGTCGAGCATGCCGGCACGGTACGGTGCGATGGCCTGGTCGTTGACCTGCACGATGACGGGTTGCATGAGGAACCAGGTCATCATGAGAGCAAGGCCCATGAGGATCTGGTTGGAGGGTGCGGTCTGGGTGCCCAAGGCCTGACGAAGGAAGTGGAACACCACAAGCAGTCGGACAAGCGGCGTCATGGCGAGAACGATGGCCGGCAGAATGGTGAGCAGGGTGAGGCCGGTGACGACGGCCCAGGGGGAGCTGTTGCCGATGGCGAGCGCTTCGGAGATGCTGCGCTGGTCGGTGGGTGCGGAGGTGCCGCGATTGTGGCCAGGTCCGCTGCCGTCCGTGCTCTGCGCGTTCGCCTGCGATGCGTTGGTGGGTGGAGTGGGTCGGGTGGCCGGCAGCGTCTTTCGCGTGGAGGTCCGTTGTTGCGATGTGGCTGTGCGCACCTGTGCCGGCTGACGGTGCACCCAGACGGACTCCGTCGACGCGGCACGCAGGTGCGGAACTGCACACAGAGAAAGCATCAGCAGGAAGCAGCCCGTGAGCGTGCGCCACAGGAGACGGCGCACGACGCGGCGCGGGCTGCTGCGTATGACATGGCAGTGCGCGTGCGCTCGAGGCTTTGCCGTGCTCAGCTGGCGCGTCACGGGTGCTCCTCGCGGTTCAATGCTGACGAGCCGACCTCGAGCAGGGTGTGAACGCCATCCGCGCCCATGCCAGCGAGGAATCGTTGGCCGTCCAACTCAAGCAGGGCAACCGAGCGTTTGGGGCCGATCGGTAAGGTCTCCAACAGCCGCAACCGGCGGGGTGTGGCCGCTGCCCGTGAGTGCCACCAGGCGAGCAGCACGCCGGCAAGCCCTCGGCTGGCAGCAGTTGACGGCACGGCGCGGGATGGGGCGATCGTACTCATGCGGCCGCCCGGGCTGCGCCTACCAACCGGGTCATGCGCAGGGCCATGACCCCGTCCATGAACTCAAAGCGTGCCTGGCAGACGGGCGCCCCACCAACGGTCACAAGGAGATCGTCAGACGTCGGCACGGCGCTCGCGAGGATGTGGCCGGGGCGAAGCGCCGCTAGCGCACGCAGCGACATGCTGGGCAGAGGGATGTCGACGGAAAGGCGAACCGGCACGGCTGCAAAGGCGTTCCATGGCGAGGCGGCCGCAACGACAGCAGATACTGGCACGGGCGCGAGTAGTTGGTCGGCGGCGCTCATCCGCGCTGCACCAGGAAGTCGGTGACGTACACGTCGAGGACGTGGGTCTCGCGATTCTGGATGGCGTAGGTTTCGCGCATCTTCTTCTTCAGCGTGTCGAGTCCACCTGTCTGCAGGAGCACGTCCGAGGTCTGCTCTCCAAGCACGGCAAGGGTGGTATCTCGAAGTGCGGCGGAGACGCCGGGATCGGGCTTGTCCTCCTTCTTGCCCTCTTCCTTCTTCTTTTCGCCCTTGGCCAACGCTTCATCCGCGATGCGCAGGCTGATGCTGGCACGCAGATAACCGCGACCGCCGGGGTCGGAAAGGTTGACGACCATGGGATCGAGTGCGAGGACGTGGGAGGGTGGCAACTCGCCGGGCATCTGCTCGGTGGACGCTGCTTCTTTCTTCTTGTCGGTTGGAACACCGGCAGCAGAAACCGGAGCGAGCTTGCCGGACTTTACCAGGTAGAAGGCAACGCCGCCGACTGCGCCAAGTGCCACCGTGGTCGAAACGACGACGGCCAGAAGAATAGGGACGAGGCCGACCTTGGCTGCCGGCGGAGCGGGTGCAGTGGTTTCGGTGGATGCGGTCGACATGCCAGATAGTGGAGCATGTGGACTGCCATGTCTTCCGGTGCTGCATTAGGGCCCACTAAGTGAGCCCCTGCAGAAGTGGGATGCAACGGCGGGTGCTGCACCTACCGGATCATGGCGATGGTGTCCTGGGTGACCGTGTCGAAGGTGGTGACGGTTTTTGAGTTCGCCTCAAAGGCGCGCTGAGCGACGATGAGGTTTGCGAACTCGGTGGAGATATCGACGTTGGATCCCTCGAGCGAGCTGCCGTCGATGGTGCCACGGCCACCCGTACCGGCGGCGCCGATCGCGACCTGGCCGGAAGCTTCGCTGACCCGATAGGTGTTGGCGCCCTCGCGGTCGAGGCCGTTCTCGTTCGCGACGCTGGCAATGGCGACCTGGCCCAGAACGTCGGTCTTGCCGTTGCTGTAAGAGGCGGTGATGACGCCGCTGGCATCGACGGAGAAGCTCTTGTACGTGCCGCTGCTATAGCCGTCCTGGAACGTTGCGTTGGAGGCGGATGCGGCGTTTGTCTGGGTCAGCGAGGAAGAGTTGCCGGTGCCGTAGAGGTTCCAGGAAAAGTTCAGGTCCGCGGCGCTGTCGCTGAGGCCGGTAAAGCTGATGCCAGTGATGTTGGCGGCCGGGGATGCCAGCGTTCCGTCAGAGTTGAAGGTGAGCGTGCCGGTGGTGTTGCTGGACGCGGTACTGTCGCCGGACGGCAGGGCAAAGGCGTACCCCCAGGTATTCGCCGCAGTCTTGGTGAACGTCACCGTCGCTTCATGGCTGGTACCCAAGGAGTCGTAGACGAGCTGCGTTGCAGGGACTTGTGTACCGACCGAGGCAGTGGAATTTAAGTTTTCGGTAAAGGACACCTGCGTTGTTGCCTTCGGCAGCTGCGTCTTCCCCGTCGGCACAGACAGGGCAACGAGTGGCGAACTGGTATCGGCAGCTCCGTTTGTGACGCCATAGCCCATGACGCTCAGGCCGTCCGTGGTTTTGAGGTTACCGCTGGAGTCAAGCGCAAAATCACCATCGCGGGTAAGTTGCTGCTCACCATCATTCTGTACAACAAAGTAGCCGTTGCCATTAATCGCCATGTTGGTGCTTGTGCCAGTGGTGTTCGGTGTTCCTTGGGTAAAGTTGGTGTCAATTGAGGAGACGCGGGTGCCGGTGCCCACCTGTTCCGCAACGTTGCCGCCAGTGGTGCCGATGGTCTGGTAGTACAGGTCGGCGAAGTTGGTCGTCTGCTCCTTGTATGCCGTTGTGTTCAGGTTTGCGAGATTGTTGCCGATGGTATTGAGGGCGACGGAATTGGCTTTGAGGCCGGTAAGCGCGATGGAAAAATTCGGCATGGGGACTTCTCCTGACAGGTTTGGGGTTAAACGTACGAAGCGAACGTGTGTGGGGCTACGGAGTGCGACTGAGAGTGGACGGTGCCCCTAGCCGACGGCCGTGGTGGCGGCGGTGCCGTTGACGCCCTTGTTGATGTCGATAAGCTGTTCCAGGCTGTTGACGCCGACAAGTTGCTGCACGTATTGGGTGGGATCAGTTGGTTGTGTTGGGTCCTGATTCTTCATCTCAGTGACCAGCAGGGTCATAAAGTCGCTGGCGCTGATGGTGCTGCCGGACGAGGACGAAGCCGTGGTGGATGTGCCGGTGGACGTGGCGGCGTTGCTCTGTGCAGTTTGCAATGCCGATGTGGCAGCCGACAGACCTCGATCAATCGCGATGCTCATGCCTTTGTTCTCCTGTGATGTGGTGCCGCCCGAATGGCGCGACGGCGTGAAGCGTGTGGTACGACCGAATGTTGTCCCCTAGATGCGAACACTGACTGTGGACAGGCGTTCGCCCTGGCCGTATCGAGCTGTTGGGCTAGCCGACGTGAGCCGTGTCGCTGCTCTGCTGGTTTGCACAGCATTGGTTCCGGCGTTGCCCTCGTGATTCCGCTGCGACCCGTCACGACCGGCTCCCTGCTGTTGGGCGGAGGAACCAGCGCCACCGGATGAGTCATTTGCGAGGGAGGATGAGGTGAAGCCTGGAGCCGCCGTGGCAATTGCCGCGCCGGAAGCGGAAACGCTGTGCACCGCGACGTTTTCCTGTTGGAGAAAGCGCCCCAACGCGGGGAGCATGGTGTCGACAGCAGCAAGCGCAGAGGGAGTCTTTGCACCAACGGCGGCGTGCAGGCTGCCGGTCACGTCGGTGCTGGCGCGGACGCTGAGCCAGCCAAGGTTGGCATCGTGAAAGCCGACCTCAAGCGCGGACGAGCGTGCTGCTACTTCGCCGGCAGGCTGAGGCACGGAACCGTTCGCTTGCAGATCGCTGCCGATCCCAGACGAAAGCTGCGACGAACGGAACGTCGCGTGGTTGGTCAGCGGCTGTGCACCTGGAAGGGCAGCGGGTTCTGCCGCAACATGCCGTGACAACGCAGCAGCGAACGGCGTGGCCAGGGCTACCGGTGCTGCCGCGGCGCTTACAGCGTTGTCGGAGAGCGAGGGGGCGGCGGACGCGGCGGCCTCGTAGGTTGCACCGATACCATCAGAAGGTAAAGCAACCTTCCCTGCGTGGGTGGGCTGAGATGCCTTCGAGGTGCCAGGCGCAATCGGTGAAGATGGCTGCCGGAGTGCGGCAGCGGTATTGGCCGGCGTCACAGTTGCAGCGCTTTCCTTCAGGGGAGCCGCCGTATTCAGGGGCTGGATGCCAACGCCGGTCTGCTGGTTCAACTGCGGCGAACCAGCTTGTGCGGACTCGGTCGGGACCTCCACCGACTGCCCGCTGAAGCCGGCCTGCTCTGCCGCGCTCACGGATGCACTTTTCCTGATCGCCGTGATTGCGCGCGGACCGGCGGATCTGTCGTTTGTTCGCCCTGCGGACGGAGCTGCCGAGGCCGCATCGACCGCAGCCGTGCTGCTCGTTTGGGGTGACACCTGAGCGGGCTGCGGCAGGTTTCCAGCATCGCCTGCAGCGGGACCGCGCTTCTTTTCCTGGGGCTTGGCTGCCTCTGACTTCTCTGCACGGCCAGCCAAGGCAGAGGAACTGTCTTTGCTCTCTGGGGTTATAGCCGCTGCTGCCGCAGGTTGCGGGACCGCCGACCGGGCGTCCGTGCGGTCTACGTTCTGGACGGGGACATCTACCGGGTTGACGTTGGCTATTGCGGCAGCTGAAGGTACAGCTTCGTCTGAAGCCGGGGTTGTACTTAGGGTCGTGCTTGCGGATGCGGCGGGCGACGTGCCCAGCGACACACTGGATTCCCAATTCTCCGCAGGTGTGGCGCCACCTTGCTCCACTACCGGCTGGGTCTCGCCTGCGCTGGCGGTCGGCGTCTTGGCCAATGCGTTGGCGGGTGTGTTGCTTGGGGCCGGAGTTTGCGCCCTACCGGCGCTCCTTCCGCGAGCGTCGTGCAGCACCTGCGCAAAGTTGCTGTCCCCTCCATCACCGGACGGAGCCGCTGCGCGCGTCGCCTGCGCGGTCGTAACCGGAGGTGCAATAGAGGTACCAGCGAGCGAATCGACCATGCTGAGTCTCTATGCAGGAGCCGGGCCACCCCGTCGCCGGTGCGGATTAGGATTCGCTAGGACTCGGCATTGCCAGAACGGGAACCAGAGAGAGGGGCGGCAGCGAGACGCGAGCGGACGGCGCTATACAGATCGTCGAGCGTTGCCTGGTCTGCACGCTCCCGCAGCTGCTGTGTCAGGATTGCGGTGCGATCGCAGAGACGTTGCACCTGCTCTCGCTCCTGCCGGCGGCGTTGCTCCTCAGCGGCCTCGGCCTGCATGCGCGGCAGGCGTTCTTCGATCTGGTGCAGGAGCCGGCCTGCGTGCAAAGCGGCGAGCTCCCGCTCCGCGCAGGCGACGAGCCAGCTGTCCCCGTTGGCTGGCACCACGGTGTGCATGCGCTGCTCAAGCGATTGCAGTTGCTGCGTGTCCTCATCGTGTTCCGAACGCAGCAGACGAAGCCCGGCCGCGGCAAGGTCGGCCTGCAGGGTGCGCACGTGCAGCAGGCGGCGCTGTCGGCGCTCTCGTTCGGTCATTTAAGGTATTCCGTCACGGCGACTGTCCTGGTCATGTCAGCGGATCGAGCCATGCCAAAGCCTCAAGACTTTCAGCGGCGGTGAAACGCTCGCTCGAGCTCTGTTGCAGAAACAACCGGAGCCGCGGGCGATGTTGCACGGCCGTGTCCAGCTCAAGATCAGACCCTGCCTTGTAGGCGCCAACGCGCAGCAGATCCTCAGACCGCGCGTAGGCGGCAAGCAGGCGGCGGACGGTACGTGCCCGCTGCTGGTGGAGCGGAGTCGTCACAGCCGGCATAAGGCGGCTCAGCGATCGCAGGACGTCGATGGGCGGGTAAACACCTTCGCTGGCGAGATCGCGAGAGAGAACGATGTGGCCATCGAGAATGGAGCGTGCACCGTCGACGACCGGGTCCTGCTCGTCGTCACCCTCCATCAGCACGGTGTAGAAGCCCGTGATGCTGCCAGTGTGGAAGTTACCGGCACGTTCCAGCAGCCGGGCGAGCTTGGCGAAGCAGGACGGTGGATATCCCTTGGTGGCGGGAGGTTCTCCGGCGGCAAGGCCCACCTCACGCGCGGCCATGGCAAAGCGGGTCAGCGAATCAAGAACCAGCAGAACATGCTTGCCCTGCGACGCATAGAACTCTGCAGTGGCCGTTGCCGCCATCGCCGCACGCATGCGCATGAGGGGCGACTCGTCCGACGTGGAAACAACAACCACCGAGCGTCGGCGGCCTTCTTCGCCAAGTGAATCCTCCAGGAACTCACGTACTTCCCTGCCACGCTCACCGACCAGACCGACCACCGTTACATCCGCCGTTGTGTTGCGGGTCATCATGCCGATCAGCGTGCTCTTGCCAACTCCAGAGCCGCCGAAGATGCCGATGCGCTGGCCGCGGCCGACGGTGAGCATCGTGTCGATGGCGCGGATGCCGACGGAAAGCGGGTCACGAATGATGCTGCGCGCGAAGGGAGGAGGGCTGGTGCGATCAAGCGGAAGCCGTGCGTCGAGACGGATGTCGCTGCGGCCGTCGAGGGGCTTGCCGGCCGGGTTCAGCACGCGCCCGAGCATACCGTTGCCGACGGGCATGCTGGCCGAGTTGCCGGCGCGTTGCAGGCGGTCACCAAAGCGGATGCCTGCCGAGGTGACCAGCGGCATTGCGAGGACACGGCTGCCGCGAAAGCCGATCACCTCCGCCGGATGGCGAAGACCATCGCTGCAGATGATGTCGCAACACTCACCCAGTCCGCAGGCGAGACCGTCGGCCTCAACCGCGTTGCCGTTCGCCTCCACAATGGAGCCGAAGGTGCGCAGCGGACGCGTCGCGTGCAGCTGGTCGTGGAAGTGTTGGAGCATGGCCTACGCCGCCATGGCGGGATTGCGGCCGAGGAGCTCGAAGAAGCCGTGCTCGATCTCCTGGAGCTGCGCGCGGACGCCGAGCTCTGCCGTGCCGTTCGCAGTCTCCAGCAGACATTCGCCACGATTGAGTGCAGGGTCGGCCTTGACGTCCACCTCCCGGCCCTCGCGCCGCATGATGTCGACCCAGGCGTTCACATCGCCCGGGCAGACGCGGAGGACAGCATCCCGGTCATCACGAATATCTTCCAGAGCCACGCGTGCCGCGCCTGCAAGCAGAAGTGGATCCATGCCGGCTTCGCGATGCAGCACGCGCTCTGCAATGGCGAGCGAGAGACGGACGACCTCCTTTTCCAGGCCGGCGAAATAGCGCTGCTTCTCGCGAACAAACTCTTCCAGGGCGCGGGTGACACCCAGGCGCTCGGTTTGAACAACCTGCTGCAACTCGGCTTCGGTCTGCGCGATGCCTTGAAGCATCCCCTCCTGGCGCGCGGCTACTACGATGGCCGTTGGGTCAATTGGCTGATGGGCTGGAGGGTCGGGGATCTCTCGAGATGCGCGAGCCTGGTCCATGCTGCGGAAGAGCAGCGGCGCGGCTTCTGCAGGGCGTTGCGAAACGGCGTCTTCATGCGGCAGATTCATCGTTGTTTCCTCTTGCAGATAAGCAGATGTACTGCCCTTCATCTTTGCAATCCCGGTTCCATTCTTCCATCGGCTTGCTTAGCAATTTAAAGAGGAGGGCCTAACGGGCCAACTCTTCCACATCTACTTTCAGCATCATTTTCCCTTCTGACTCCAGCCGGCGTGCGGTTGCCAACAGCTCCTGCTGCGCCTTGGCGACGTCGCTTCCCTTCACCGGTCCCATACTCTCCATGTCTTCCTGCATCATCTCCACGGCACGCGAGCTCATGGCGCGGAAGAGATGCGCTCTCAGGTTTTCATCGGCATTCTTGAGCGACATCGCGAGCGTGCGCTTGTCCGCCGCGCTGACCAGCTCGCGGATGCTTGTGGGCGGCACGGTGAGCAGGTCGTCAAAGGTGAACATGAGGTTGCGGATGCCGACGGCGAGCACCGGCTCCCGCGTTTCAATCTGCTCCAGAATGCTTTTGCTGGCGGTCTGATCCAGTCGGTTCAGCAGGTCTGCCACGGCCTTGAAGCCGGCGTAGCTCTGACGACCGTTCACACCCAGGGCGTGGATGCGTTTGTACAGGATCATGGCGACTTTTTGTGCCATCTCCGGGGAAAACTGGCGCATCTCCGCGAGGCGGCGAACCGCTTCGACCCGAAGGTCCTCACGCAGCAGCATAAGCACGGTAGACCCACGTTTGGGGTTAAGGTGGGCAAGGACAAGCGCGACGGTCTGCGGGTGCTCGCCTTCAAGAAACTTGGCAAGCTGCGAGGTGTCCATCTTCTGCAGCGCCGCCAGGTCCCCGTTGTTGCGATGTTGCAACTGGGTCACCTCGCGCAGCAACTCCTCCGCGCGCTGGCGGCCAAAGGTGTCGGTGAGCAACTTGGTGGCGTAGTCCGGGCCGCCGTGCAGCACGTATTGCTGCGTGGCCTGCAGTCCGTAGAAGGCCATCAGCACTTCTGTCTGTTCTTCCGGCGAGACGCGTGCAACGCGTGAGACCTCTTCTGTCAGGCGCTGGATGTCGGTCTCACCCAGGTTGCGCAGCAACGCCTTCTTGGCGTCGTCACCCAGAGTCATGACGAGGATTGCCGCCTTGCGCACACCAGGCATGGTGGACACAGCCGCGGCACTCGCCGAAGGTGTTACCGCCGCACCGCCGCGGCCCTGCTGAGGAACGGTTGCAAGAGCACCCATCAGTCGTTGTCCTCCGATCCGCCGATCCATGCCTGCACCAGGCGTGCGCTGGCAACGGGCTCGGTGCGGATGTGCTCTGTAACCCGGTCAAACACGTTCTGCGCGTCGGGCGGTGCGGTCGATGGGAGCAGCGGTGTCTGCCGTGCGGCTGCCTGCTCGTTGTACGCGCCAGCCGCGCCATTCGACTGCATCGCCGGGTCGGTGACCCCAGCACCGGCTACGGCGGGCAGCAAGGGTGACTCAAGCAGCCGAACCGCCTGTTTGCCAAGGGGACGTAGGACCATGAAGCCGAGCAGAAGGAGGCACACACCCATGCCGGCGGTGCGCAGAAGCGATGGTTGGGAACGAAGCAGATCCTTTGCCTGCGACGATACGCGGTCAATCAGCGCCGGTGCCTTCTCCTCTCCGTTGGCGGAGAAGCTGATGTTTTGCAGAACGACGCTGTCGCCGCGCTTTGGTTCGAAGCCAACGGCTGCCTCGGCCAGCTGTTCCATTCGCTTCATCTCATCCGCCGAACGCGGCTTCCAGGCAGACGCTGGCTTTGCGCCTGCTTGCGCAATCAAGCGGTCGTTGATGACGATGGCGGCAGCGATCCGCCGGATGCGACCAGGGCCCTCTTCGGTATGGCTGACGCGGCGTGTCACCGCATAGCTGGTCGATTCTTCGCGACTTGTCTGCTGCTGCGCCGGTGGCTGGGTCGGCGACCCGGCAGTGACCGGCGCTGCACCCTGCGTGTTGCTTACGGGCACTGCTGCCGGCGTGTTGCTGGCAGTGCCGGCGATGCCGGAAGCTCTGGTCGTGGTAAGGGCGCTGCCCTCGGTTTTCTGCGTAGTGACAGGCACACTCTGCGCTGGATCGTAGACCTCGTCCGTGTGTTCTTCAGAGCCGGTGAAATAGCTGAGATTTACGGTGGCATGCACGTTGCCTGCCCCAGCGAGGGGTTCGAGAACCTGAATCAATTTGGCTTCCAGCGTTGCCTCGTCCTCTCTCTGCGCACCATGGCCGTCGTGCTGCGAGAAGTCTGCGCGCCCATCCGCGTCGATGAGTGTGACGGCACCTGCCTGCAGGCCCTCCACGGCACTTGCGATCATGGTGCGGATCGATTCGGTTTCTTCACGCGACAGACTGGACCTGCGCAGCTTGAGAACGACCGACGCCTTCGCCGGCTGGTCTTCGCTGCTAAAGGCTCCCTGCTTTGGCAGAACGACGTGGACCCGCGCGGATCGGATCGCGCCCATAGTCTCAATGGTGTGTTCGAGCTCGCCTTCGAGCGCACGCTGAAAGTTGACGCGCTCGTCAAATTCTGAGCCAACCCAGTTTGGTTTGTCGAACAACTCAAAGCCGAGCCGGCCCGACTGCGGCATACCTTTTGCCGCGATCGCCACACGGGCTTTATCAAGCTCTTCCGCGGGAACCTGGACGGCAGTTCCATCCGGCGTGGTCTGGTAGGTGATGCCCGCAGCGGATAGCTGCTGCTGCACCTGCGATGCGTCGCGCGCCTCCAGGCCGTTAAACAGCGTGCGCCAGTCGGTTCTGCTGCTCCACCAGGACGCGATGGCGACAAGCCCGGCAAAACCAAGCACTGACAGCACAAACAGACGACGCTGCGCGATTTGCAGGGCGGACCAGCGTTGCCGCAAAGCGACGAGACCGGCCTGCAGCTTACCGGATGGATCGCCCTTGCTCAGCTGTGCCTGTTCCGCCATCGTGCCCCGTCATCCATTCAGTGTCTTGTTGCACAAAGGAAGTGCACGTGGTGCACCAAACGGCAGCTGCCTGCATTAGAACTGCATCTGCATCATTTGCTGGTACGCGCTGACAGCCTTGTTCCGCACCTGCAAGGCCAGCTCAAAGGCGAGCTCAGATTTCTGTGTGGCGATCATCGCGTCGTGCACTTCCACACCCTGCCCGCTCAGTAGACCGGTCACGGCGCTTTGTGCGTCCGCGTCAAGCTTGCCGATCTGCTGCGTGGCAGAGCGAAAGGTGTCGCCAAAAAGATCGGCTCCTGCAGATGGCTTCGCGGCATGTACATTTTGACCAGCACCCGTGTGGAGTCCCTGTGCAATGGCGGTGATGGGTGTCATCAGATCCTCCAGGTTATTTCAGCAGTTCAAGCGACGCGGTCAGCATGCCTTTTTCGGCCTGCAGCGCACCGGCGTTCAGGCTATAGGCGCGGCTTGCACCCACCAGGTCCACCATTTCTGTAATGGGGTTGATGTCCGGGTAGGCGACGTAGCCGTTCGCGTCAGCGTCGGGATGTGATGGATCAAAACGCAGAATGGGTGGTGCCGTGCTGTTGGTGACGGCCGTGACGGAAGCTCCGGGAGCCTGTGAACCATGCGGCACGCCGCTCTGCTGAAAGGCACCGGCAAAGCTTGTATCCGCCTCCACCACCACCTGGCGGCGTTGATACGGTGTGCCATCCTCCGTGCGGGTCGTTTCTGCGTTGGCCATGTTGGCCGCGCTTACCTCTGCGCGCTGGCGCTGCACGGCCAGGCCAGAACTACTAAGGCTCATCACGCCAAACAGGTTCATGGCTTACCTGCCTTCCGACTTGATGGCGTCTGACATGCGGCTGAACTCATGCTTGAGCAGCTCAATACCTGTGCGGAACTGCAGCTGCGTCTGCGCCATGTTCATCGCCTCGCGATCCATTGAGACGTTGTTGCCATCCGGACGCGAAACCAGGCCTTCCACCTCGTTCAGCGTTGCGGGTGCCTGGGCCGTGCCGCTGCGGCTGTCCAGCGCATGCGCAAACTCCCCGGCAAAGTCCATGCCAACGGTCTTGTAGTCCGGCGTGTCCACGTTTGCCATGTTCGCTGCAGTGGCACGCATGGTTTGCGTTTGCAGGTCCAAATAGCGCGTAAGAGCGTCGGCAACAGGCAGGTTCAGCACAGCGATCTCCGTTCAAGCATTGCGGTGTTCTGCCGAAAGAAGTGCACGCACAGTGCCAAAGGAAAAGCCGCTCATGTGAGCGGCCTAACCTGCATTCATCGGCAACGCTTCTAGCAGAGCTAGCGCCTGGAGGACCGAAGCCGGATATGCTGCGCAGCAATCTCGGCTGCGTCCCCGGTAAGAATCGCGGCGCGTTCCAGAACGTGCTGCAATTCACGCACATTGCCCGGCCACGCATAGTCCTGCAACAGGGCGATTGCGTCTGTGGAGATGCGCCGGGTCGGCATGCGCTCCCCAATCCGGCGGAGAAGAAAGGCGATAAGCATCGGCAGATCGGCCGCACGGTCCCGAAGAGCCGGAATCTCCACCGGAAAGACAGCGAGCCGGTGGTACAGGTCGAGCCGGAAGAGCCCCTCGGAGGAGCGCTGCTCGAGCGGCTGGTGCGTGGCAGCAACGATGCGGACGTCCACGCGCGACATCTCATTTTCACCGATTTTCTGAATCTCTCCGGTCTCAAGAAAGCGGAGCATCTTGGCCTGCAATGCGAGTGGCATTTCCCCGATCTCATCCAGAAACAGGGTGCCACCGTGGGCTGCTTCAATGCGTCCTGTGCGCGAGGTCACGGCACCGGTAAATGCGCCGCGCGTGTGGCCGAAGAGCTCCGCTTCCAGCAGGTGCTCCGGAATGGCGGCACAATTTAGGACGACGAAAGGTTTGCCGGCGCGTTCGCTCAGGCGGTGAACCGCCTTGGCAACAAGTTCCTTGCCGGTGCCGGTCTCACCTTCAATCAGCACGGTTGCCGAACGTGGAGCGACCAGCCGGATCATACGTGCCAGTTCCCGGATGGCCGGCGCATCGCCAATGAGTTCAGGCAGCGCAAAGATCGGCTCAGCCTGGACGCAGCGCGCAAGGTCCGCAAGCCCCGCAACTGCTGGAGCAACGGTGGAAAGACCTTCACGTCGGCGAGCGTCACAGTCGGTCTGACGGGTTTCGCGATCCGTCATCTCAGATGCCGCAGCACGCGGCACCACCGAAGGAACGCGGTCCGGTGCAGACGTCCACGCTGGACCATCTCCCGCAGCAGCGTCCTGCACCTCTCGCAAAGCGTGCAGTAGCTCATGGCGTCGCGCGGCTTTCACCGTGCCGGGCGCTATCGTTCCGTCCAGATGCAGCAGGTCCATGGATGGAAATTGCATGCGGAGAATACGCGCAAACTCGGTCGCCTCAAGATCCGGGAGCCAGCCGTCCAGCAGCACGGCTGCCGGCGCATGCGTGTCGAGAAGCAACATGGCTTCGGCGCCGCCGCCAGACTCCAGAACCGTCCACCGCATGGAACCCAGTTGATGACGGAGCCGCTCTCGCAGGACTGTGTCCGGGGAGACCAGTAGAACGCTGTTGGTGCTGAACGCTGTCCCGCGCACAACTGCGCTGGCTGCGTGTGCTGTGACCGATGTCATCATCTCTCAAACTCCTCGGTGGTTTCTGCCAGACGCAGCAGGTTGCTGGTTTGAAGACGAAGCTCAGAAACATCGTCAATGGCGCGGGAGCATTCGTTGCGTGCGGCCCGCAGCATGCTCTGGCGAACTTCGGCGTCCGGCTCCAGAATCAACAGTTCCATGGCGAGGGCAATGGACGTGAGCGGCTGACCGATGTCGTGCAGTGCTCGCTCCATTGACTGGATCGCACCACGGAGAGAGTTGCCGGCCCGGATGTCGCAGCTCTGCAGCTTGCTCGCGCCGGCCATCATGCCGCACCCGCGATCAGCGCCGTCTGCTGCCGGGCCATGTCTGCCAGGGGCACAGACGCAGCCGGACGCTTCGGCATGGCCAGCGCCATTGCGACAGGACGTATGGTGTAACCCGAGCCGCGAACCGTCTCTACAATCTCCGGCTCGCCTGCAGCATGTTGCAGCTTACGGCGGAGATAGTTGACGTACACATCGACGACGTTGGTTCCCGCCTCCGGCGACATCTTCCACACGTTGGACAGCAGCTCTGGCCTGCCAACGGCGCGGCCGCGGTGTTGCAGCAAGTAGTCGAGCAAGGCGAACTCTTTGGTGGTCAGGTCGATGGGCTGGCCAGCACGGATGACGACGCGGCTGACCCGATCTACCTCGAGATCACCATGCCGCACCACGCTTGCCGCGGCACCGCTCCTGCGTCGAGCGATGGCCCTGCAACGCGCCAGCAGCTCGAACAAGGAAAAGGGCTTGACCAGATAATCATCGGCGCCAAGATCAAGGCACGACACTCGGTCTTCGACGGAGGCACGGCCGGTAAGCACCAGGATGGAGGTTGCACCGAGCTGGCCATGCAACGCTCGCAGCACATCCATGCCGTCGCGTCGAGGCAGATTGAGGTCGAGCACGACCAGATCTGGCGGGTTGGACTCTACCGCATGGAGAGCCTCCTCACCGTCGCTGACAACGCGAACGGTGTGACCCTCAAACTCGAGACCTTTGCGCAAGAACAGTTGTAAAGCAGCGTCATCCTCAACAATTAAAACCCGCATGGGACCCTTCCTCTTGGGAGCGTATAGAGGCCTGGGGAGAGAAGTAGGCAGATGAGCACAGCAGCGATACAGGGTGTTTCACAGGCTGCGTATGTGTCGCAACGTGTTTGGTCTAGAGCCTTACTTTGAGTGAAGCAGCGGGGACGATCAAGGTAGGCAGGCAAAGCGCGAGGTCGAATCTATTCAAAACGGAACGGAGGTGCTCCCTGGGCGTCCGTTGGCCAATTTGGTACCTGGTCCTCCCGGAACGGACGAAGATCGTTTGCAGTTCGCCTTTTATTCGCTACAATTCCAGCCATGGCCATTACGCGTCGTCAAAAAGAAGTTCTTGACTTCCTCTCAGGGTTTACACAGCGGAAGGGGTACTCGCCGTCGTACGAGGAGATTGCCGCGGGGCTTGGCCTGAACTCGCTGGCAACGGTGCACAAGCACATCACCAACCTGCACAACAAGGGCATGCTGCAGCGATCCCACAACCGGTCCAGGTCGATCGACGTGGTGTCACAGCGTGCGCCCAAAAAGTACACTGACAGATTGCCGTTGTTGGGCCGCATTGCCGCAGGCAAGCCGGTGGAAGCCATCGAGACCTCCGAAACGATCTCGTTATCGGAGATCATTGGGTCGCGCGAGGTGTTTGCGCTGGAAGTTCGCGGCGATTCCATGCGGGACGAACACATCGTGAATGGCGACTACGTGCTGGTGGAACGGACAAGTTCAGCGCGCGAAGGCGAGATTGTCGTCGCTCTGGTAGATGGTTCAGATGCCACGCTAAAGCGTTTCTATAAAGAAGGAGCAGTGATTCGCCTGCAACCATCCAACAGCGAAATGGCACCCATCTATGCGCCGGCGGAACGGGTGATGATCCAGGGCAAGGTACTTGGCATGCTACGGAAGTATGCGTAGCCGACAAAGCTCAAGCGACCGCCGCTGCCCGACTTCCATGCGGGCGTTAAGCTTTTTTTATCCATATTTTTTTGCCTTAAGTTGTGTGTTCTGGGCAGTTGCAGGCTACAGCTGCTCTGCCCAGCAGAGTGCGCTTCGAATCCTTGTCTACACGCGCAACTACACGCCCGTCGGCAAAGGATATGTACACCAGAACATTGCCGATAGCGTGGCGTTGCTGCAGCGCATCGGGCAGCATGACGGCATAGGCATCGACGTCAGTGATGACCCGGCTGTGTTTACCGAAGCGAACCTTGCTAAGTATGCCGCGCTCGTCTTCAGCAATAGCAACAACGAAGCGTTTGCGACAGAAGATCAGCGACACGCGTTTCAGCACTACATCCACGCCGGCCATGGCTTTCTGGGTCTGCACTCCGCATCCGGCTCGGAACGGAACTGGCCATACTTCCAGCAGGTGTTGGGCGGGCACTTTGCGTTTCATCCGCAGGAACAGACATTTCGGGTGCATGTTGCGGATCCAAACTTCGCGGTCGTGCAGGGCCTGCCGAGGGATTTCCTGTGGACGGATGAGTGCTATTTTCTGGACCGTTTGAACCCTGGTTTGCACGTCGTGTTGACAGCAGATCGTACACAGCTGCTGCTAGTGGACCCGGCACGGCACGCGGAGACGTTTCCAAACCCGCTCCCGCTTGCCTGGTGGCAGACGTTCGATAACAGCCGTGAGTTCTACCTGGCACTTGGACACAATCCAGCTGATTACCGGAATCCTCTGCTGGAAAGCTTGGTAGAACGGGGAGTGCTTTGGGTGGTCGCACCCCGCCACTAATCTGGCGCGGTGCATCGAGTACGGCAGCGAACTACCAGAGACAAGGCGATGGCAGCAAGCCTTACTCGTATGGATTGTACGAAGCTATCGCCTGCTCAGAGCAGCAACAGAAAGATTCAGCACTACACCCGCGCCAAAGCGTACATTCTGCTGGCGGTTGTCGCTGCCATTGGGCAGGTTGGTTTGCAGGTAGTCCACCTGCACCGGCCTAAGCGTAATCAGGTTGGTGAGGGAGAACTCGTACCCCCCTCCCGCGGCGAATGCAAATGCCGTTGCGGTGTCCACAGCGTTGGTGCCTCGGCGAAAGTCGGCGTCAAACCCGCGCGCCGCACCAAACAGCGCCTGAGTAAAAACGCTATGCCGCTTGGCAAGGGCAAGCCGGTATCGCGGGCCTGCAAGTAGCGTAATTGTGCTGAGGCCGCGCGTGGTACCGGGAACGTTGCTCGCGTGCTGCCCCGCTACTTCCACGTCCGCCGTCAGGCTGCGATGAAGGGGCAGGCCGACGTCCATGCTTCCTCCAAGCAAGAGAAAGCAACCGCATGAGCCAGGAGGCGAATTCGCCTGAGTCGCGGATACGCGCAGACCCAGCGGAAGGATCGGGGCGGACACGGCGGATCGTGCCTGAGCCGACACCAGGCCTGCACAGATGAGGAGCAGCAGGAAAACGCAACAAGGACGCACGACGCTCCGTTCAGTTGACGACCAGCGTAACGCTGGCGGTATGCACGAGTGCGCTGCCAGTGACGCTGGTGGTTGTAGCGGTGAGTGTAACGGGATACGTGTGCGCGGCAGATTGACCATTGACCGTAGACCCGCTGAGGAAGCCCCCTCCGCAGCCGGCGAACGTTACGAGCACGAGCATTGCCGACGCGCCTACCAAGGTGGTTAAAAGGATAGACCCGGAGCCGCGATACGGCAGACGATGACGACGTCGGCCAACGAGCGCCAGCAGCGCAGACATCGGCAGGAAAAACAGTCCATGGCCTCTGACCGCGGTCGCAGCAGGTGTGGTGATGGTGAGCCGAACTGTGACCGCGTTGCTTCCCAGGACGAGTGGGTTAGGCGCACTGTTTACCGCGGTGGCTCCCGCGGGCAGACCATCAAACGCCAGCGTGACAGTCTGGTTCAGCGTTCCGTTGATAGGTTGCAGAACGAAATCCATGGAGGCCGTCGCTCCCGCCGATACAGCCATTTGAGTTGCCGCAGGCGTAACGGTGAAGTCCGGTGCCAGCGCTACAGTTTGCTGCACCACAGCTGAGGTACTTCCGGCGTAATGCGTATCGCCGTCGTAGGTGGCGGAAAGGCTGTGCTGGCCCGCAGTAAGTGCGGCGGTGGTAAAGGTCGCAGAACCGTTCTGACCGAGGGTTGCTGACGCGAGCTCCGTGCCGGCATCGGACAGGTGCACAAGCCCAGCGGGGGTGAAGGTGCCGGTACCCAGCACATGAGCTGCGACCTGGACCGGGGTGCCCACGTAGCTCAGACCACCAGAGCTGGCGAGCAGCGTATTTGAGGCTAGCAGCGTACCGGTCCGCAGCGCGGTCCCGGAGAGAAGCACACGCCTGGGCAGGTCTGCAGAGTTGACGGCCAGTAGACCACTTTGTCCGCCGACCGTGCTGGGTGCGAACGCCAGCACGAGCATGCACTGCTGACCTCCTGCGAGGGTGAACGGAGGAGCGCCGCAGCCTTGGTCCGGCACTCGCTGAAACCCTGCCGGCACGTCGATCGAAACGATGGTCAGCCCCTCGCTTCCGCTGTTTGCGAGCGCCACCGTTTTGGATGGGCTTATCTGACCGACATTCGTTGCAGAGAAGGCGATCTGCGGTAGAGCGAGGTGGTTTACCTGGTTATGGTCCGCGTCCGTGAAGGCGAGGCCGCCGTTGGCATCCGGAACGACAGCGGACGGTGCGCCGAGCGGTGTGTTGCCGTAGCCGAGCAGCGGGTCTGGCGTGCCCTGCTCGCCGGATCCCAGCAGGACGCCGCTTCCCTTGCTCATCACGGCACGCAGCTTGTAATTGCTGTGTCCGCGATGAGCAGATTGCCGTCTCCATCCATCGCGACGGCAGCGGCACGACGGACGGGCGCCAATCCTGTCGGCAGGGAGGAGATCGTCCCGGCCGGCGAGACAATACGGATGCGGCTATTCAATCTGTCTGCGATGAAGAGCGAGCCGTCGCTGGCCCTGAAAGCCACACCGGATGGCGCATCGAGGCCGGCAGCCGTCGCCAAACCACCGTCGCCTGTGGCCTGCTCGGTGCCGTTGCCTGCGACTGTCACGATGGATCCATCGAGGGCGATGCGGCGAATACGATGGTTGCCCGTATCAGCGACGTACACCTCGCCGAGGGAACCCAGCGCGACCGCCGCCGGAGCACGCAATTGTGCGGTCAGAGCCGGACCAAGATCGCCGCTGAACCCCGGTACGCCACCCCCGGCGACCGTCTGGATAATGCCGGACGGCGTGACGCGGCGGAGGCGGTGGTTGTGGGTGTCTGCGATGTACAGCGTTCCATCCGCAGACATTGCAAGACCCATGGGGCTGTCGAGGCTCGCGGCGGTTGCTGGGCCGTTATCGCCGCCAAAGCCCTGAATGCCGGTTCCCGCCACGGACGTCACCTCGCCCGCAGCGGAAACGCGGAGCACACGATGATTGCGTGTATCAGAAATGTAGAGATTCCCCGCGCTGTCGTACGCGGTGGCGGAAGGCGATGCGAGCTTTAGTGCAGATGCTTCAGTGGTGTCACCTCGACCCGCTCCGGTGATCGTGGAGAGCACAGGAGCCGGCGACAGCACAAGGACGGCGTCCTGAGCGTGCATGCACAGGGTCAAAAAATAGAATGCCGCGAGCAGAACACCTGCAGTGAGCCGAAGCCGCGCGTCTCGAACCGCATGCAACGTGGCACTCCAAGCCACATGCGAAAAACGTGGGGGTGCGTACGTCTGGCTGGCTGCAGCGCGGCGGTGAATCGGGTGTGTATGCGCGTCCATGCGGGTGCGCGCAACACGACGTTTGAGAGAAGATAGACCGTGCGGTTGGAGCTCTACGGCTCTTGCGGTGACTCGCACCCAGTATAGCGATGTGCTCCGCTACACGCTGTCTGCAGCTCAGGTTTACGCGAAAAAGAACTCCTTGGTGCGCATCTCTTTGATCGAGTCGCGCAGCTTGGCGGCACGCTCAAACTCGAATTTCTTCGCAGCCTCGCGCATATCTGCTTCCATGCCGGCGATGTGCTTGTCCAGCTCCTGCTGGGTGGTAAACTCCGGCACGTTTTCGTCTGTGGTCACGTCAACGTAGTCGGCCTCCGCGATGCCGATGAGACCCTCTCCGATAGCCCGTACCACCGACCGTGGAACAATGCCGTGTTCCTCGTTATAGGCCTGCTGAATTTCGCGGCGGCGCGATGTTTCGTCCAGCGCGCGCTGCATGCTGTCGGTCATGTTGTCGGCATACAGGATGGCGCGGCCGTCAAGGTGGCGAGCCGCGCGGCCGATAGTCTGGATAAGTGAACCCTGCGAGCGGAGGAAACCTTCCTTGTCGGCGTCAAGGATGGCCACCAGCGAGACCTCCGGCAGATCGAGCCCCTCGCGCAAAAGGTTGATACCAATCAGCACGTCGTACTCGCCACGGCGCAGGTCACGCAGCAGCTTGACCCGCTCCAGGGTTTCAATCTCAGAGTGCATATAGCGGCACTTCACACCGACCTCCGTGTAGTAGCCGGAAAGATCCTCTGCCATGCGCTTGGTCAGGGTAGTGACGAGCACCCGCTCGTTGCGTGCAGTGCGTTCGCGGATTTCGGCGAGCAGGTCGTCGATCTGGCCCTTGATGGGACGAATCTCAACCGGTGGGTCGATGAGGCCGGTGGGTCGAATAATCTGCTCGACCACAACACCAGCGGACTTGGTGAGCTCGTACGGTCCCGGTGTGGCGCTCACGTAAACGATCTGTTGAGCGCGCGCTTCAAATTCGTCGAACTTAAGCGGACGATTATCCATGGCCGAGGGCAGACGAAAGCCATAGTCCACAAGGTTCCCCTTGCGGGAGCGATCGCCATGCCACATGCCGTGCAGCTGCGGGACAGTGACGTGCGATTCATCGATAAAGATCAGGAAGTCGCGCGGAAAGTAGTCAAACAGAGTCGGTGGGGCTTCGCCGGGAAGACGTCCGCTGAAATGGCGGGAATAGTTCTCAATGCCATGGCAGTAGCCCACCGACTTGATCATTTCCAGGTCGAAGCGGGTGCGCTGATGGATGCGCTGTGCCTCCACCATGCGGCCCTCTTTCTCAAGCTGCGCCTCCCACTCCGTCAGCTCGTGAACAATGGAATCAATGGCGCTACTCTTGCGCTCGGGCTGCACCACGTAATGGCTCTTCGGATAGATCGGCAGCCGCGCATACTTCTGCTTGACCGTGCCGAAGAGCGGATCAATCTGTGACAGCGAATCAATCTCATCGCCAAAAAGCTCGATGCGGTAGGCGGTTTCGTCGTACGTGGGATACACCTCAATGACGTCACCGCGCACGCGGAAGGTGCCGCGACGAAAATCCGCATCATTGCGCTCGTAGAGGATTTCCACCAGCCGCTTGGTGATATCTTCGCGGCGAATCTTCTGGCCTTTTTCAAGCAGCATGAGCATGCCGTAGTACGCCTCTGGCGAACCAAGGCCGTAGATGCAAGAGACGGAGGAGACGATGATGCAATCGCGACGCTCAAAGAGGGAGCGGGTAGCAGAAAGGCGGAGCTTGTCGAGCTCCTCGTTAATGGTCGCTTCCTTCTCGATGTAGAGGTCGCCGGAGGGGATGTAGGCCTCAGGCTGGTAGTAGTCGTAGTAGCTGACGAAGTACTCGACAGCGTTGTTCGGAAAGAACTGCTTGAACTCGTGGTAGAGCTGCGCTGCGAGAGTCTTGTTGTGGGCCAACACCAGCGCCGGCCGGTTGCTGGCCTGGATCACCTTGGCCATGGTGAACGTCTTGCCGCTGCCTGTCACGCCGAGCAGAACCTGGTGCTGCTCCCCCTGCTGCAAGCCATCCGTGAGTTCGGCGATGGCGCGGGGCTGGTCCCCCTGCGGGGTGTAGTCGGTGGCAAGCTGAAAGTCCATCCCACCAGCTTATCGCTGGCGAAGGAAAAGCGGAAGTGGATACGGCCGTACGGCAGCTACTGAAGGATGCAGAGAACAGCCGTGATGTGCCGTCACACTGTAATCAGGAGAAACAACATGTCACTCTTCGGTTCAGACGAGACAACGGCTCAATCCGGACACATCAGTGTCGTCGCCCAGATGTATGCACATGCCGGCAGAGAGCAGGAGTTGCGAGAGAAGCTACTTGAGCTTGCAGCAGCCGCGCGCAAGGAAGATGGTTGCAGGGGCTACCACCTGCTCGAAGCCCGGCACGCGCCGGGAACTTTCTTCACGTACGAGGAGTGGACGGGAGAGGATGCGTTGAAAGTACATCTGGAGGGTGCAACAAAGAAACTAGCGGCAATGAAGGCGCTGTTCGCACAGACACCACCATCCGCCTATCGTCTTCGACCACCTGCTGTAAGCAGCGACGGAGGTGAGCTGGGTCGCCTCACCTCCGTCGCATACGTGGTCTGCAAAAGACAGGGTTAGAACTGGCCCCACAGCAGCTGGTTATAGACATCGTGGTGGAACTGGATTTCCGGCGCTTTTACGACCGTGCCGAGCAGCCGGGCGCACCGGTCTGCGGAGGCCTGTTTCAGGTCGGCATACCGCCCCTTCACATCCTCGCCCAGCAGCGTGGTGGTCCAGTCGGCTTTGCGAAAGTCTTCGATCGCCGTATAGATGTTGTCCGGCAGATAGCGGTCCGCCTGGCGCAGATTTGCAATCGTCGACGTCTGGCCGTCCAGGCCGGTTTTGAAAACGGAATAGAGCACAGCATAAGGATTTGCGTCCGGGCCAACCGAGCGAACTTCGACACGTGCCGACTTCTCATTTCCCAGAGGGATGCGGACCATGGAGCCGCGATCGGTTGCAGATGCCTTGATCTGGTTCGGCGCCTCAAAGTGCGGGTCAAGCCGGCGATAAGCGTTGACGCTAGCGTTAAACAGGAGGCAAAGGTCGTTGCCGTGGGTCAGGATGCGGTCGATGAAGTCCCACCCGAACTTGGACATCTTCTCTTCGCCGGCAGCGTCGAACATCAGGTTCTTCTTGTCCTTGGTAATGGACACGTTGGTGTGCATGCCACTGCCGTTTACGCCGGTAACTGGCTTGGGCAGAAAGGTGGCGGTCATGCCCATCTGCGTGGCCACCTGGCGGCAGATGAGCTTGTAAAGCTGGATCTGGTCGGCGGCGGCAACAACTTCCCCATAGGTGTAGTTGATCTCAAACTGCGACGGTGCAACTTCCGGGTGATCCTTCTCATTCTCGAAGCCCATGGCGCGCTGGATCTCCGCCGAGGTATCGATGAACTCACGCAGGGGGTCTCCGGGCAGCGAGTGATAGTAGCCGCCGCCATTCACGTAGTCGAACGCGCCAGTCTTGATGAAGCTCTGCTCGGCATCCACACCGTCGAACAGGAAGCCTTCAATCTCGTTTGCCGCGTTCAATGTGTAGCCGTTGGTGTTGAATTGCTCGCCGGCGTACTGCTTCAGGATGCCGCGCAGGTCAGCGGCGTAGGGACTGCCGTTCTTGTCGATGACTTCGCCGAAAACGATGACCTTGCCGGCGCCAAAGACATCGGCAGGTGTCCAGTAAAACGCGCTCCAGTCAATGCCCAGGCGCAGATCCGACTCCTTCTGCGCCGTGAAGCCACGAATAGAGGAGCCGTCGAAGGTGAGGTTGTCATAGCTGCCGACCAGGAACTTGCGGTCATAATCCAGCATGTGCAGCCGGCCTTCAAGGTCGCTGAACAGCACGGTCACGGCCTTCACGCCCTTGGTGTCGGTCAGATCCTTCAGGCGCGCTTCCTGCAGCTTGCCGATGTCCGTCCGTGCCTTGCGCTCGTCTTTCAGCGCAAGGTTCTTCTCTTCCAGCTCATCGTAGGACATCTCAAGAAAATCGCGGAACATGCCTGCCATTCGAACTCCTCTTTTCGGATATGACCCGGCGATGCCGAAGCGCCGGTCGTAGTGGATGCGTGTGGGAAGTGATAGGTCCGCGGACGGCGTGGTCCGCTGCAATAAAAATAGCAGAAGAATTTTAGCCAGAGAGGTGTAACCCCACCCGAAATGCTGTTCCGCAGGGTGTCTGCATGCCTGACGCACCGGGATGAAAGAGCAGTAAACTAGAGCTAGGCCCGGACAGGCGCTGGCTGCGGTCAGCGCCTTTTGTATGCGTTGCAGCATACGCCGCAAGAGCCTTGGAAAGAGAGCACATGCCACACCGTTCCACCAGCAACGAGCAGCAATTCGCCAGCGACAACTACGCGGGCATCTGTCCTGAGGCGCTGGCCGCGATGGTCGAGGCCAACGCCGGACACGCCACCGCGTACGGCGAGGACCCGTGGACAGCCAAGGCGGCCGATGCGTTCCGCGACCTGTTTGAAACGGATTGCGACGTCTTCTTTGTGTTCAACGGCACGGCAGCAAACTCGCTCGCACTCGCCTCACTATGCCAGAGCTACCACTCTGTGATCTGTACGCAGTCCGCACATGTGGAGACCGATGAATGCGGCGCTCCGGAGTTTTTCTCCAACGGTTCCAAGCTTCTGACGGCACCATCCGCGGACGGCAAGCTGACGTTCGAGGCGATCCGTGCGCTGGCGACCGGCCGCACAGACATCCATTTCCCCCGGCCAAAAGTCGCAACGATCACCCAGTCCACTGAAACAGGCCGGGTGTACACACCGGCAGAGGTCGCGCTGCTTGCGGAGGCAAGTCGTCAACACGGCCTGCACCTGCACATGGACGGCGCACGTTTCTTCAACGCGGTCGTTTCGCTTGGCTGCACGCCGGCAGAGGTCACATGGAAGAGCGGCGTGGATGTGCTTTGCTGCGGTGGCACGAAGAACGGCATGGCGATTGGTGAGACCGTTGTCTTCTTCGATCGCAAGCTGGCGCTGGACTTTGATTACCGTTGCAAGCAGGCGGGTCAGCTTGCGTCGAAGATGCGCTTTTTAAGTTCCCCGTGGATAGGTCTGCTCCAGACAGGCGCATGGGAACGCAATGCGCTGCACGCCAACGCATGCGCGCGGCGGCTGCGGGATGCGGTCAACGGCGTGACCGGAGCCAAACTCATGTTTCCCGTTGAGGCGAACGCCGTCTTTCTGTTGACGTCAGAGGACAAGCTCGCCGCACTCCGGGATCGCGGCTGGCGGTTCTACACGTTCATCGGCGGCGGTGCGCGCTTCATGTTTGCTTGGGACAGCGACTTCGCACGCGTCGATCAGCTTGCCTCCGACATCCGAGACATCATGCAGTAACGCGGTGCAGCAAGAATGTTGTTTGTGTAAAGGAGCATGAGTTATGAGCAACACACGCGTCGCTCTCATCCAGATGAGCTGCGAGCCGGACATCAACAGGAATCTCGACAAGGCCTGTGAGCGGGTCGCAGAGGCTGCACGGGCGGGCGCCACGCTGATCTGCCTGCCGGAGCTTTTCCGCGCGCAGTACTTCTGCCAGCGTGAGGATCACGCCTTGTTCGGTCTGGCAGAATCAATCCCCGGCCCGACGACGGAGCGGCTGGCGGCGGTTGCGCGGGAGCACAAGGTGGTGGTGATCGTGTCGTTGTTTGAACGGCGTGCACCCGGGGTGTATCACAACACGGCCGTCACGCTGGAAAAGGACGGCAGCATTGCAGACGTGTATCGCAAGATGCACATCCCGGACGATCCGCTCTACTACGAAAAGTTCTACTTCACGCCGGGAGACCTGGGCTTCAAAGCTCTGGAATCCAGCGCCGGCAACATCGGCACGCTGGTGTGCTGGGATCAGTGGTACCCGGAAGGCGCGCGCATCACAGCGTTACGTGGCGCGGAGACGCTATTTTTCCCGACGGCGATCGGCTGGCATCCCAGCGAAAAGGCGGAGTTCGGGCAGGCACAGTACGACGCATGGCAAATCACGCAAAGGGCACATGCCATCAGCAACGGCGTGTGGGTGTGTGCGGTAAACCGTGTGGGGCATGAGGAAGGTGACGTTCTGCTGAATGGCGAGTTGCTGAAGGGACCGGAAGGCGCAGGGCTTGAGTTCTGGGGCGGCAGCTTTATCGCCGATCCATTCGGCCGCATCGTGGCACAGGGCTCGCACGACAAGGAAGAGATCCTCTACGCGGATCTGGATTCGAAACTCGTCGAGACGACGCGGCAGCACTGGCCGTTTCTGCGGGACCGCCGCATAGACGCATACGACGGCGTAGGCAAGAGGTTCCTGGTCGGATGATGGAAATACAGGCAACACCGCACAGTCTTGGATACCGCATGCCGGCCGAGTGGGAGCCGCACAGCTCCACGTGGATCGCGTGGCCCCACAACGCAGAGGACTGGCCCGGCAAGTTCCAGCCCATCCCATGGGTGTACTCGGAAATCGTGCGAAACCTGTCCCAGGTTGAAGATGTAAACATCATCGTGAACAACGCGGATGCAGAAAAGCGCGCACGGGGTATGCTCTTGCGCAGCGGTGCCAACCTGGCTCGGCTCCACTTCCACCACTGGCGTACGGACCGCATCTGGCTGCGTGACTCAGGGCCCATCTTTGTGCGGAATGCGCAGGGTGGGGTGGCAATTACCGACTGGAAGTTCAACGCCTGGGCCAAGTATCCGAACTGGCTTAACGATGACCTCTTGCCCAGGCATGTGGCAGACCTGCAGGGTATGCAGTCGTTCCAGCCCGCTGTGATGGCGGAAGACGAACTGCGCCTCATCGTGCTTGAGGGTGGGTCCATTGATGTCAACGGTGCCGGTGCCATGCTCACGACGGAGGAGTGCCTCCTCTCTGAAGTTCAGCAGAGAAATCCCGGTTTGACGCGCGAGCAACTGGAGACTGTATTCCACGACTACCTCGGCATCGACCAGGTGGTATGGCTCAACCGCGGTTGTGCCGGTGACGATACGCACGGGCACGTCGATGACATTGCACGGTTTGTGGCGGAAGACACCATTCTGCTGGCGGTAGAGCACAACATCGCAGATGAAAACCACTTGCCCTCTGCCGAAAACCTGGACCGCTTGCGGTCTGCATTGCGTTCAAACGGCGAACCCTGGAAGGTTGTGGAGCTGCCCATGCCGTCGCCCGTGATCTTCGAAGGGCAGCGCCTGCCGGCCAGCTACGCTAACTTCTACATCGCCAACGATCTTGTGCTGGTGCCGACGTTTAACGATGCAAACGACAGGATTGCGCTGAATACCATCGCAGACCACTTCCCCTCCCGCCGTGTCATCGGCATCCACTGCGGCGATTTCATCTGGGGGTTGGGTGCACTGCACTGCATGACGCAGCAGGAGCCTGCCTGACGCTGGGAACTATCTTTCGCAAATGACGTATCAAAGCTGAGGACACTTCATCCAACGCAGATCGAAGGAGCACTCCGTGTCGAAATGGCTTTATGCGTCGCTTGCAGTTGCCTCTACCTCGCTTCTCGCGACTGTTCTGTCGCGTCCACATCCCGTGAGGGCTGCCGACAGGCCAGTCGCCCCTGCAACGATGCCGGTCCCTGCAAACTATCGGGAATGGGTGTATCTCACCAGTGGCCTCGACATGATCTACACGCAGCCCGGCTCTGCACCTCTGCCTCAAGACCATGCGTCGGTGTTCGACAACGTCTTTGTTAATCCCGAGGCGTACCGATCGTTCGTGCACACCGCAACATGGCCCGACAACACGGTGTTCGTGTTGGAGAACCGCAGCGGTGAGCGGAACGTCTCCATCAACAAAGGCGGCCGCACGCAGGGCGCGGAGATCACGGGTATTGAGCTTCATGCAAAGCTCGGTGGCAAGTGGGCTTTCTATGCACGCGAAAAGGACGGCAACGAGCACCTGATCCCCAGGCCGGCAAGCTGCTACACGTGCCACGAGGAGCACGCTGCCGTCGACACGACCTTTACCCAGTTCTATCCAACCCTGTTGCCCATTGCGAAGGCAAATCACGTTCTCAGCGCCAAGTACGTAGCAGATCAGGCAGCTACCGCCGGCAAGTAGACTTGCAGATGTGACGGACCTGGAAGCAATGCAGTTGGCCGTGGACGAGGCGGAGGGCGCTGCCGCCTGTGGTGAGGTGCCGGTTGGTGCTGTTGTGCTGCTGGATGGAGCCGTTGTAGGACGCGGCCAGAACCGCGTCATCCGGGACAACGATCCAACGGCGCATGCGGAGATCGTGGCCCTGCGGCAGGCGGGCATAACACGCTCAAACTACAGGCTTACAGGTTGCGAGCTCTTCGTCACGCTGGAGCCATGCGCCATGTGTGCCGGTGCCATTCTGCACGCACGCATTCACCGTCTGGTGTTTGCCGCCGCCGATCCGAAAGCCGGAGCCTGCGGTTCGGTGCTCGATGTGATTCACCACCCCAGGCTGAACCACCGCGTACTGGTGGAGCGCGGCCTGATGGCCGAGGCCTGCAGTGACGTGCTGCAGAACTTTTTCAAGACGCGCCGTGCCGCCGCCAAGCAGACCGCAACGCAGGCGCAACTTTAACGGTGCTGCTGCAAACGTAAGGTGTTCGCGTTGCATCACAAGCCGGTATGAGCAATGGAAAGCTGTCAGGCAAGGTAGCCATTATCACTGGCGCGTCGTCCGGTATCGGACAAGGTATTGCATTGAAGTACGCGGCCGAGGGTGCGTCGGTCGTGATTGATTACTTCGGCAACGACGCAGGTGCGGTGAGCGCAAAACAGCAGATTGAGAGCGCCGGCGGCAAGGCGATCATCGTTGCGGCAGACGTGAGCAAACCGGCAGAAGTCACCTCCCTGGTAGACCAGGCTTGGAGTGCGTTTGGCAAGGCGGACATTCTGGTCAACAACGCCGGTGTGGAGAAGGGTGGAGACTTCGCCGACGTTCCGGAAGCCGATTACGACTTCGTGCTGAACGTGAATCTAAAAGGTCCGTTTTTTACCACCCAGGCCTTTGTCAAACGCCTGCTCGCTGCCAATATGCCAGGCCGTGTCATCAACATGAGCTCCGTTCACGAAGACATGGTGTTTCCGCATTTCTCCACGTATTGCGCCGCTAAGGGTGGGCTCCGCATGTTGATGCGTGATCTTGCCGTGGAACTTGGGCCCAAGAACATTACCGTCAACAACATCGCTCCCGGAGCGATCAACACCCCCATCAACTCCAAGATGATGGCAGACGGTCCCGAGCTGAAAGGATTGCTGGCAAACATCCCGCTGGGCCGCATGGGCACGATTGATGATGTTGCAAACCTCGCGGCGTTTCTAGCGAGTGACGATGCAGCCTACGTCACTGGATCGACGTACGTGATCGACGGCGGTCTCATGCGGAGCTATCACGAGCAGTAGCAGACCGTGGCATCGTAGACTATCGGGATGAGTCTGACCGTATACACCGCAAGCTGGTGCCGCGACTGCCGCGAAGCCAAACGCTTTCTAGACAAGCACAAGATTGAGTACAACGAAGTCGACATCGAGCGTACGCCCGGGGCGGCAGATCAGGTCCTCGAGAACGTCGGGAAGAAAGCCATTCCCCAGTTCGTTCTGGACGGAAAGTGGATCCAGCCGTACCGGCCAGGGCAGGGCTTCCTCCACGAGGAAATGGCTGCCCTCTTCGGCGTCGACGACTAAATCTTCTTACCCTGCGCCACTCTGGCAGCCGCACTGGCTTGGCCGAAAGGCCACCGCACCTGCAGCACCCGGGCACGCTTCTCTTCCCGCTCCACCGTATGCACCCGGGCCTGCAGCAGGTCTGACACGTTCAGAATGCCGGCGAACTTGCCTGCTTCGTCCACCACCGGGTACGCCGTGTGCCCGGAACTACCCATCTGTTCGGCAGCGGCGCGCAACGTGGTCCCCGTTGAGATTGTGACCGGCTGAGGAACACCGTAGTCGCGCAATGGGAGCGCAAGCTGCTCGTCGTCTTCACCAATGTTCAAGCCTTCAGCAGCCATAATCATCTGGCGGCGGGTCAGCAGTCCCGTAAGCCGGCCCTTATCGTCGAGGATGGGGAATATCCGCTGCCAGTGACTCCAGGCGTCTGAACCGCGCTCGTTCATCTTCTGTAGCCACGTCAAGGCGTCCAGGCGCGCGGCACCCGGCGGCAAGGCGTACACCGAGGTGTGCATCGCCTCGTGGACAGACATCATCTCCAGCGGGTCAACACCATACTCCCTGGACAGGTGTCGACCGTGGCGGACCAGACCTGCGGTCAACAGCGATCGCTTTTGCAGCAGTACTGAAACGGCATACCCCGTAGTGCAGGCGAGCAGCACCGGCAGCAGCAAACCACCGTTGTGGGTAAGTTCTACCGCCAACATTGCAGAGGTAAGCGGCGCGCCAATCGCCGAAGCAAGCAGTGCTGTCATGCCGACCACAGCCCATCCACCAGGTGGCAGCTGCGGCAGCAGATGGGAGAATACAGCGCCCAGGGCGCCACCGATCATGAGCAATGGCGCGAGAATGCCGCCTGCGGTATTCGACGCGAGCGAAATGATCCACATCAGCACTTTAATCACTAGCACGCCAGCAATCAGCTTCCAGGTGAAATCGTCATTCACGAATTGGCTTATGACGTCGTAACCGGTGCCAAGCGCATGCGGAAAGACAAGCCCGCCCAGACCCACGAAGACGCCGCCGATGGCCGGATACCACATCCAGTGGATGGGTAGCTTTTCGTACAGCTTTTCCACCCAGTGAATCGCCTGGCTTAGCCCGACGGCCACAAAGGCACAGAGCAGACCCAGGAAAAGAGCGCCAAGCATGCTCTGATGGCGAATCGTGACCGTGGTGTATGCCATGGGAAAAATCGGTCCCGGACCAAGCAGCAGGCGTCGCAGCGCCCCAGCAGTAGCACACGCAAAGGCCACGGGAACTAGCGACCGCGGACGCCATTCAAAGAGCAGCAGCTCCACCGCCAGCAGCACGGCAGACAGCGGACACGCGAAGGCAGCAGCCATGCCCGCAGCGGCGCCGCACACCATCAGCACGCTGCGCTCTGCCTCAGTCACCGGCAAAAATTGTGCGATCAACGATCCTGTCGCGCCACCCGACGCGATGACCGGGCCTTCTGAACCGAAGGGGCCACCGGAACCGATGGAAATTGCCGTGGCAATGGGTTTTAAAAACGCGACGCGCGGCTTGACCTTGGCCCCGCCAAACACCACAGCCTCTACAGCTTCCGGCATACCGTGTCCGCGAATCGCCGGTGACAGGTACCGTGCGATCACGCCAACCAGCAGGCCGCCCACCGCAGGAGCAAAGACGGCGAACCAGCTATGCGGATGATCCCCAGGCTCCACCTCAAGAAAGCTCCAGCGGTGGAAATAAAACAGGTTGGTCGACAGTCCGATGAGCCGGATCAGAATCCACGCCAGCACCGCGGAAAGCGCGCCGATCAGACAGGCGACAGCGGACACCAGCAGCATGCGGCTGTCAGCGGAATAGTCGCCAAGCAACGCAGACTTGGCTTCCAGTGGTGCGTCCACGCTGTCAGCAGCGGTTTGCGGGGAAGCCTCAGCGGAGCCACTGGCCAACTCTGCCAATTGGGGGCTTATGGGTGTCTCTTTCAGCACGGCGTTCACGCCTGTGCTGCCTGTCTCTTGCCGATCCATTTAAACTTAAGTCTACGCCGTTGTAAGAGCCGCGCTCAGGAGCAGACCCACCGTGATCGACCGATACACCCGTCCTGAGATGCGCCTGTTGTGGTCCGATGAAACGCGCTTCCGCTGCTGGCTCGACGTGGAAGCGACGGCGAGCGAGGTACTGGCGGATGCCGGAGTCGTGCCGCAGGAGGCTGCAAAGGCCATCCGCGAGCGTGGTGCGTTTTCAGTGGAGCGCATCCGCGAGATCGAACAGCAAACGCGACACGACGTGATTGCCTTCACCACGAATGTGGCAGAACATGTCGGCCCCGAGGCGCGCTGGCTGCACTTCGGCCTCACCTCCACCGACATCGTGGACACCGCGCAGGCTCTCCAACTGAAGCAGGCCTCTGACCACATCATGAGTGGACTGGAGGCCTTGGCCGCTGTGCTTCGGCGCCGTGCCGTCGAGTTTGCGCGCACACCCACTATCGGCAGGACCCACGGCGTGCATGCCGAGCCCACAACCTTTGGCATGAAACTGCTGCTCTGGTACAGCGAGTGCTTGCGCAACATTACGCGTTTCCACGCCGCTGCTGAGGATATGCGCGTCGGCAAGCTGTCTGGTGCGGTGGGCAGTTACGGCACCATCACACCCGCACTGGAAGAGGAGATCTGCAAACGTCTGGGCTTGCAGGTGGCACCCATCAGCACACAGGTGCTGCAGCGGGACCGCCACGCCGCGTACGTATCCGCGCTTGCTCTGGTCGCCTCTTCGCTGGATAAGATCGCGACTGAGATTCGCCACCTGCAACGCACCGAGGTGCGGGAGGCCGAGGAGTTCTTCAACCCAAAGCAGAAGGGATCAAGCGCTATGCCGCACAAGCGCAACCCAATTACGGCAGAGAATATCTGCGGCCTTGCTCGGGTGATGCGTGCCAACGCACAGGTGGCGTTCGAAGATGTGGCGTTGTGGCACGAACGGGACATCTCGCACAGCTCGGCGGAGCGCGTTATCCTCCCTGACCAGACCACGCTGGCGGACTACCTGCTGACCAAGACGACGGACCTCATCGACCGTCTGCTGGTGTACCCGGAACGCATGCGGCGCAACCTTGACCTCACCGGCGGCCTGGTCTTCAGCGGACAGGTGCTGCTGGATCTGGCAGAGGCGGGAATGAGCCGCGAAGACGCATACCGCACCGTGCAGACACTGGCCATGAAGGCGTGGACTGAGGACCTCGTCTTTCGCGACCTGGTTCTTGCCGATCCAGAGATTACAGCACGCATCTCACCGGAGCGGCTTGCGCGCGCCTTCGATGTACACCGGCGGCTCTCGAACGTGCCGGCCATCTTTGAGCGTGTACTTGGCGAGCCACTGTCGGTCTAGCAGAGGGAGCCCTGGACGATGAGCGACACCGCGCTGCTGACATGGACCGACGGCGGATTCCTGGCTGCGGTCGACGAGGCGTTCGCGTCGTCCGCCGGCAGGAGCGGGGCGTACCTCGTCTGCCGACCGGGATGCAATCAGTGCTGCACGGGCACATTTTCGGTCTCCATGCTGGACGCGCAGAGACTACAACAGGGATATTTGGAGCTAGCGGCGCTTGACCGGGACAGGTTCCAGCAGCTCCACGCACGTGTCTCAATCTCTCAACAACGTTTGGCCGCCGCCTTTCCCGGCGATCCTGCAACCGGCCTGCTCTTCGACGATGATGCGTCCCAGGAAGCGTTCGAAGACTTCGGCAACGATGAGGTCTGCCCCGTGCTGAATCCGCGCACAGGCACGTGCGATCTCTATGCCTCTCGACCCATGACCTGCCGCGTGTTCGGGCCGCCTGTGCGCACGGACGAGGGACTCGGCCTGTGCGAGCTTTGCTTCAACGGAGCGACAGACCAGGAGGTCGCCGACGCCGAAATGTTCCTGCCCCCACCCGCCATTGAGGCAGCCTTGACCGAACCTCTGGGCAGCGGCACGACCATCATCGCATTCGCGCTTCCGCGTGCGGAGATATCCTGACCACGTGGGCGCGCCGATCACATTCGAACACTTCCTGGGCAACACCGCACACGTCGACCAGCTGCGCCGGGCGATTGCCGCAGGCCGCCTGCCGCACTCCCTCATCCTGGCGGGGCCACGCGGATCCGGCAAGTACACGCTGTCTCTGCTGCTAACGATGGCGCTGCTTTGCGAGGTGCAGCCTCGCGTCAGCTCCCCCGCAGGTGAACTCGCAAGCTTCTGCAATGTCTGTCGAAACTGCACCCGCATCGCGGAGTCCTTTGATCTTGAGGTACGAGTTGGCGAGGCGGTTGCCGCGCGCGAAGACATGCGCGACGCAGACAAGAAGGACACGCGCATCCTCATCCAAACGCACCCGGCTGTGCTTGTTATTCCGCCAGACCCGCCACAGCTGCTCGTCAAGCTGGGCCAGGTGCGATCGCTGATCGGCGGCATTTATCGAACGCCTGTCGAAGCAACGCGCTCCGTCGCCATCTTTACAGCCGCCACTTTTATGAAAGAGGCTGCAAACAGCCTGCTGAAAGTGTTGGAAGAGCCGCCTGCACACGCGCACCTGATTCTGCTGGCCGAGCACGTGGGTGAGCTGCTGCCCACCATTCGCTCCCGCTGTGCGACGGTGCGCCTTGGTGCAATCGCGGCAGAGGAGCTGTCGCGCCTGCTGGCGGAACGCAGGCCGGAGTGGCGGCCGCAGCAAAGGGCGTTGGTCGCGCGTTTGGCGCAGGGTGCCGCTGGCCGAGCCCTGGGATTTAACCTTGAGGAGTACGCATTGGCGCGTGCGGATGCGCTTGTACTTCTGCGGCGAGCCGTCGACGACACCGAACACACGGACCTGTTTAAGACGACCGAGACCTACCGTGCCGGTGCGGAAGGCCAGGCAAGGACGACCGCCATGCTGCGTGCACTGGCAACACTGCTTGAAGACCTGCTGCTGCTGCATGAGGGCGCGCCTGATCTGATCCAGAACATCGACATGCAGGCTGAGCTTCAGCGAATGAGCGAAGCGATCAACTTTGATTGGATTCAGAACGCTGTGCGCGGCATGGACGGTGTGTACAGCGGCATGCGCCGGAACCTGCTGCGGTCTCTATCGCTGGATGCGTTTGCGGAAACACTCGCGTCAGGACGCCGTTAGCGCGCTTCACCGGCAGACACCCTCGCTCTCTTAGGCAGGCCGAGCCGCCTTATCCAGCCGGTCATGCAGGGCGGCAAACAAGCCTGTAGTTTGTCGCGGCAGAGGCACGACGATCTCCGTTGCGCCGGTTGCATCCAGCGCGCGAAGCCCACGGTAAAGGCCCTCTGCTAATGCCGGTGCGTCCTCCATCGCGGCCCATCGCCAGACAGGCCCCGTGTGGCTCCCAAGCTCCCAGCCAAGAGGCAGAAGCACGCCTGCGCCATGGTGCGCCGGTCGGGCAAGCAGCAGGTCCATCTCGGCCTTTGACCGCACCAGTACCACCGTGGCCCGGGTTGCGTAATGCCGCATCCCTACGCCGGGCGACGGCAGGCTTTCCGGTGGCCCAGGCATCGGCTCTGCTGAGTACATGCGTACCGGCATGCCTGCAGCGCGCTCGACCTGCGTGGCGGTGACGCCGCCCGCGCGGTACAGAATGACTTCGTCTGCCCGGCATTCGGCCACGGTCGACTCCACGCCGATCCCGCAGGGTCCCGCGTCCACCACAGCATCGATGCGGCCGTCCAGGTCTGCCAGCACGTGCTCTGCAGTCGTTGGACTTACATGGCCAAACAGGTTTGCAGATGGCGCAGCCAGCGGCGCACCGGCAGCACGGATGATCTCGCGTGCAATGGCATGGGCAGGCACGCGGACGGCCACCAGTTCCCTGCCGGCAGTAACGGCCAGCGGCAGGTCAAGCCTGCGAGGCAGCAGAAGCGTGAGCGGCCCAGGCCAGAACGCCTCCATCAGCTTTTCAGACACGCCATCGATCTTTCCCACGACGGTATCCACCATGGCCAAGTCGAGGGCGTGAACGATTAACGGGTCCCAGTGCGGCCGGTCCTTCGCGACGAAAATGCGTTCGACGGCAGCGGTATTCCACGCAAGCGCGGCAAGGCCGTACACCGTTTCCGTCGGTATGGCCACCAGCCCGCCAGCGCGTAGAATGCCTCCGGCCCGCTCAATGGCCCCTGCAGACGTGTCCAGGCGAAGGGTGTGGATGCTTTCGTTCACATGCCCATCGTATCCGGCGTGCAGACCAAATTGATCGCTTTTGACGTATTAACGCTGCATCTTCCACGTCGTGCTGGCCTATACTCTTGCCCATGACGAAGCCGGAAATCGAGCTCAAGTTCTGCGTTCCCAACCTCCAGCGGCTTCAGCAGACAGCGCTCCGCGAAGGCTTTCTGCTGGAAACTCCGCGCACCCTGGAACGCAATGCGCTGTTTGATACACCGGATCGGCATCTGCTGGCCACACGGCAAATCCTGCGCATGCGCGAGTACGGCGGGAAGTGGGTGGTGACGCACAAGCGGCCACCCGCGAACAACGATGACTCATCCCCATACAAGGAGCGGCTAGAAACGGAAACGCACGTGGAGGACGGCGAGGCCATGGGCGCAGTCTTTGTGGAGATCGGGTACGCTCCCATCTTCCGCTATGAAAAATTCCGCACGGAGTTCAGTGACACGGAGGGCGATGGTCACTTGGTGCTGGATGAAACCCCCATCGGCAACTTTGCCGAGTTGGAAGGGCCGCCCGAGTGGATCGACAGCGCTCTTCGCCGACTGGGCGTTGATCCGGAGCTCTGCTTCACAGATAGCTACGGTCGCATGTTTCTGGACTGGAAGTCGCGCACAGGCAGTCCAGCAAATAACATGACCTTTGCTGAAATCACACCTGCGCATGCTGAACTTGCCGCACACTGACCGCACCCAAGACAAAGGCCTCCCCTGCAAGGGAGGCCTTCACGTCTCGTCAGGATCTGCCAGCCGCTTAGAAGATCTGGAAGTTTACGGCGACGTCCATCAGAACGGGCACCGGATGCCCATCCTTCATGGCCGGTTTAAAACGGTACTGACTCACGGCTTCCTTCGCCTTCTCATCCAGCCCCATACCGATGGGCCGGCTCACGGACACGCGCGTCGGGTGCCCGGACGCATCCACCACAAGATGCACGATGACCTCGCCCTGGAACTTGGCTTTGCGCGCCTCTTCTGAAAACTCAGGGTCAACCTGGTAGATCAGCTTCGGATAGGACACGCCATTGACGCCCGGCGCATAATCGCCGCCGCCGGTACCGTGGCCGCTGCCCGGCCCCATACCATTCCCATCGCCGCTGCCTAAACCGCTCCCATGGCCGTTCCCCATGGAAACACCCGGGTTGGTCGCAGCGATCATGCCGATATTGGGCAGGTTGCTCTTCATCTGGTTGATCTTGTCCACATCGATTGTGGGCGCGACTGCAAGCTTTGGTGGGATCTTCGGTGGGGCACTTGGCGGCACAATCTGCACCGGCGAGAACTTCGGCGGCGCTCCGTGCGATACCGGCGCAATATCATGCTGGCCACCACCACCATGCGCCTGCGGTGCCGGTGGGGTCTTAATCAGCGGCGGTGGAGGCGGCGTGTCGAAGCTGACGGTCTTCACTTCCTGCTTCGGCTGCGCGATCGCGATCTTGATCGCCCGCGCACTGATCCAGAAGATCAGCAGGAACGCCAGGACGTGAAATCCAACCGCAATTCCCGTCGATACCGGGTCGCGCTTCACCGCCATCGGGTCGGCGACGGCAATCGGTGTCGACTCCAGCACGAGTGGCGGCAGCTTCTCCGGGAAGAACGCGTCCCGCACGTTCTGAATCATGGATTGGAAAGGATTTGTGGACTGCAGCGCAGCCGGTTCCCCAAGATTGGGGACATACTCCTGCCGCGACTCTGCGCTCCCACGCGGCTGAACGGTCTGCCTGACGTTTTGAAGGGCGTCTTTGTCGACTTCGGGCGGTGTAATAAGCGTGTTCGCCATAGCCTCGATCTCTCGGCGTCGCACCTGCGTGCGGCACTGCAACTACCAATTTGCGTGTACGCCGCCTGCGGACTCTTCGGTCCCTGCATCCCGGTTCACGGGGCGCAATGGCATAGCTGCGTTGTGGATACCGCGCGTCGGAACATACCCAACAAGGCCTACACGGCATTCTATAAACATTGAGCGATGCGTGCCGAGAGGCAACAGAGGTTCGTCACCCGAAACGGCTAAAGTATTTGACGCAACAACTCGACCGTTTGTTACACCCATCTGCCGGGTCGCCGCGACCATCCTCTTGACCGGATCGCAGACCAGCTAAAATAGAACGTTGGATGACCCCGCGTGGATTGCCGCGGCCACCTCACCCAGGGAGAACGATGAGCGACGCACACAATGCCAGAAACGGCAGCGCCGGCCAACCCGGCCACAAACCGTTGAAGGACACCCTGAACCTGCCCAGAACGGCTTTTCCTATGAAGGCCGGTCTGCCAGCAAACGAGCCCGCACGCTTGGCACAATGGCAGGCAGACGACCTGTACGCGCAGATCCGCGCTTCGCGCGCCGGCCAGCCAAAATACATCCTGCATGACGGTCCCCCGTACGCGAATGGCGCGATCCACCTGGGACATGCGCTCAACAAATGCATCAAGGACTTCATCGTCAAATCGAAGACCATGGCAGGTTTCGACGCCCCCTTTGTCCCCGGATGGGACTGCCACGGTCTGCCCATCGAGATCAAGGTCGATGAGCAACTTGGCCGCAAAAAGCTTGAGATGGACGCCATCACCGTCCGTAAAGCCTGCCGCGAATACGCGCAGAAGTACGTCGACCTGCAGCGCTCCCAGTTCGTCCGCATGGGCGTGCTCGGTCGCTGGAACGACCCGTACCTGACCATGAACTTCGAGTACGAGTCCCGCATCCTGGAGCTGTTCTACGACTTCTACGAGAAGGGCTTCGTCTACAAAGGCCTACGGCCGGTCTACTGGTGCATGCACGACAAAACCGCGCTGGCCGAGGCGGAAGTCGAGTACGAGATGCACACCTCGCCCTCGGTTTACGTGCGCTACGCGCTCACGTCAGACGCGGCCGCCATCGATCCCGCGCTGAGCGGTCTGCCGGTCTTCGGCCTCATCTGGACGACAACCCCTTGGACCCTGCCGGCGTCCCTCGCGATTGCTTTCCACCCGGAGTTCGATTACGTCGCTCTGCGGCAAACGGATGGCGCAGTCTACATCGTCGCGCTTGGCCTGGTAGAGAGCGTGCGAGTCGCCTGCCACCTGGAAGACGCCGTCGAAATCGCGCGTTTCAAAGGCTCAGTCTTGGAACACGCCACCTTCCAGCACCCTTTCCTGCCGCGGCAGGTCCTCGGCGTCATGGCCGAGTACGTCACCACCGATGCCGGCACTGGCAGCGTGCACACCGCTCCGGCCCACGGCCCGGACGACTTTGCCACTGGCAAGAAATACGCGCTGAGTCAGGTGTGCGACGTGGATGAGGCCGGCCGCCTGCGCAACGGCCTGCCCGAGTACGACAACCTGAACGTGCACAAGGCGAATGCGCCCATCATCGAGCTGCTCAAGCAGCGCGGCGCGCTCATGGCCCAGGCTGATATCCACCACAGCTATCCACATTGCTGGCGTTGCCACAGGCCGGTCATCTATCGCGCCACGGAGCAGTGGTTTATCGGTATGGAAACACCGGTTCCCGCACCAGACGGCACCACGACCACCTTCCGTCAGCGTGCCCTGGATGAGATTGCCACCGTCACATGGGACCCGGGTTGGGGCCAGGAACGCATCAGCAACATGATCAGCACGCGGCCGGACTGGTGCATCAGCCGGCAGCGCATCTGGGGCGTACCCATCGCAGTCTTCCTGTGCCAGAAGTGCCACACCCCACTCAACGATCCGGCCATCAATCGCAGCATCGTCGGTCTGTTTGCACGCGACAGCGCAGACGCCTGGTATAGAGGCTCTGCCGAGCAGCTGCTACCGCACGGAACTATTTGCGCCCAGTGCGGCACGGCCGATGACTTCCGCAAAGAGATGGACATCCTGGACGTCTGGTTTGAGAGCGGTGCAAGCTGGCACGCCGTGCTCGAAGTCGATCCAGAGCTGCAGCGGCCCATCGGCGAAACTCCCGCCGACCTCTACACCGAAGGCGGCGACCAGCATCGCGGATGGTTCCACAGTTCCCTGCTGAGCTGCGTGGGTGTGCGCGGCTACGCACCGTACAAGTACGTTGCCACCAGCGGATGGACACTGGACGAGCAGCGCCGCGCCTTCTCTAAATCGCTCGGCAACGGCGTTGACCCCGTCCTCGTCATGAATGATCTCGGTGCCGACATCGTCCGGCTCTGGGTCGCCTCCGTAGATTTCCGCGAAGACGTCATTGCCTCCGTGCCGCTGATGCGCCGGCTTGCCGAAGAGATCTATCGCAAGCTCCGAAACACCTTTCGCTTCCTGCTGGCGAACCTCGACGGCTTCGTCCCTGCTACAGACGAAGTCACGTGGGACCAGATGGAGCCCCTCGACCAGTTCATGCTTGCCCGCTGCGCCGAGCTGGTCGATAAGTGCCGCGCAAGTTATGAGCAGTTTGAATTTCACCGCGTCTACCATGCGCTGAATGAATTCTGTAACTCGGAATTAAGTGCCTTCTATCTGGACGTACTAAAAGATCGCCTCTACACCCTGGCACCAAAGGACACGCGCCGGTTAAGTGCGCAAACAGCCGTCTGGAAGATAGCGGAAGCACTGGTTCGTCTGGTGGCGCCAATACTAAGCTTCACTGCGGATGAGATCTGGGGCTATCTGCCGCACGTGAATGGCCGAGAGAAAAGCGTCCATATCGCCAGTTTCCCGACTGCCGATGAGCTATGCCCCGCCTCGGAGAGAAAGTCTCTTCTGGCGACATGGTCCCTCGTGATGGCTGCGCGACCCATTGGCACGGCAGCGCTGGAAGTGATGCGCAAGGATGGCGAGATCGGCAAAAGCCTTGAGGCTGAGTTGTTCGTCTCGGAAAAAGCAGAAACCTTCGCCGCAATGCGAGAGACACAAGTCGGCTTGCCTGAGGTCTTCAACGTGTCGCGAGTCACCCTGGCCCAGGCAAACGGCAGCGGGCCGGAATGGAAGGTCACCAAAGCATCTGGCACCAAGTGCGCGCGCTGCTGGCGCTACACCGACGACGTGGGTGCTGCAGCTGGCTTCCCCGAGGTGTGCGCACGTTGCGCCGACGCACTCGACCAGATCGGCTATCCCCGGGCGGAGCCGCTGGTATGAGCACCTCTCCCAGTTCCGCTCCCTACTCCGTCACGACACCGCGCAGTGATGCGCGGCCATACCTGCTCGTCTTGTCCGCCATGGTGATCGCCTTGGATCGAGTCACCAAGCTTTGGATCGACCGCCACGTGCAGATGGGCCAGACGATTACGATCGTCCCTCACGTCTTCCGCATAAGCCACGTGCTCAACTTCGGCGCAGCATTCTCCATGTTTGCAGAGTCGGCATCACCGGTCGCTGTCCGTAACTCTCTGATCGGGTTCTCCATTGTGGCCGGCCTCATCGTACTCACCATGCTGTGGCGCATGGGCCGTGCGGCATCGCCAGCCTCCATCGGCCTCGCGCTCATCCTGGGTGGCGCCATCGGTAACCTCTACGACCGCATTCACTTCCACTATGTGGTGGACTTTCTGGAAGTCACCATCGTGCGATACCACTGGCCCGACTTTAATGTGGCGGATAGTTGTATCTCCATCGGTGCCGTGCTGCTGCTGCTGGAGTTACTCTGGCCCAAGCCAAAGCAGACCCACCTTGACGACGTAACGACCGACACAACAGCAGTCGACGGAGCACTCTGAGTGGCTTTTGCTGAAGCACATCTGGACGCAGAGCATAGCGAGACCGACGAACACGTGCCGGTAGCGGTGTCGCAAGATGAAGATGGCGTCGTGCATAGCGAGCTGGGCATAGAAGCAGCCGTGCCAGACAGGCTCAAGCTGTCCGCGAATGAATACATCCTCATCCGCGGCGCGCGCACCCATAACCTGAAAAACATCGACGTTGAAATCCCGCACAACGCCATGACGGTAGTCAGTGGCGTCTCCGGCTCTGGCAAGAGCTCGCTCGCCTTTGACACCGTGTACGCAGAAGGCCAGCGTCGTTACGTCGAGTCACTCTCGGCCTATGCGCGGCAGTTCCTGGAACGGATCGAGAAGCCTGACGTCGACTTCATGGATGGCCTGGCTCCTGCCATCGCGATCAAGCAGAAAAATCAAACGCGCAATCCACGCTCGACCGTTGCCACCGCGACTGAAATCTACGACTACATGCGCCTGCTGTATGCGCGATGCGGCACAGTAACCTGCCTGCATTGCGGCGGTGTCGTGAAACGCGACACCGTGGACGAGATTGCAGCAACAGTCCTTGCCATGGACGAGGGAACGCGTCTCTACGCGCTGTTTCCGATTGAGCCCCGACCCGTAACACTGGAGCCCATGCAGGAATTTTTGCCGCCAGCTGCAGACATAGAGGCAGCACCGCCGAAACCCAAGAAGCTGGCGAATAAGAAAACGTCAAAGGCCGGCGACCCACCAGTTGTTGAAATTTCAGATCGACTGAAAGAGCGCCTCACCGAGCTTCGCCACAGGGGATACAACCGGCTCTTTCAGGGCGGCAACATTGTGGAGTTCTCCACGCCGGAGTCGTTGCTGGAGCTTGATTTTGCTCAGTCCATCTTTGTCCTTGCAGACCGACTTGCCGTCAACGCAGACGTGCGGACCCGCATCGTGGACGCCATTGAGACCGGGTATCGCGAGTCGAACGAGATCATCTTCCAGTCCGCACCTCGCGACGGTGCCGCACCAATTCGCCTTCGCTTCTCCAGTGCCTTTGAATGCACCGCCTGTCACCGGGCCTATCGCGAGCCGGAGCCGCGCCTCTTCAGCTTCAACAACCCCTTTGGCGCCTGCCCGCGTTGCCAGGGCTTCGGCAACACCATCGACTTCGATCCCAAGCTCATAGTGCCGGACGAATCCAAGTCGTTGGACGCCGGTGCAATCGCACCCTGGACAACGCCAAAATACCGCTCACACCACGGTGAGATGAAGCGCTTTGCGCAGTCAAACGGCATTCCCACAGACAAGCCCTACTACGACCTGACACCGCAGCAGCAAAGCCTGCTGTGGGATGGAAGCGGTACCTTCACCGGCATCCGTGGCTTCTTCCGCGTGCTGGATACCAAGAAGTACAAGCTGCACGTCAGAGTATTTCTGTCCAAGTACCGCGGCTATGCTCCCTGCCCTGATTGCCGTGGCCAGCGCCTGCGTGCAGAGGCGCGCGCCGTGCTGCTGCAGGGACAAAATATCTGTGAAGCTGCAGCCCTGACAATCACCGGCGCCAAAGAATTCTTCGATGCACTTACACTCTCACCGACGCAGATGGAGATTGCCGGCAAGATCCTTGAGGAAGTAAGGCAGCGCATCGGCTTTCTGGAGCAGGTTGGTCTGGAATACCTCACGCTGGACCGGCTAAGCTCCACCCTAAGTGGAGGCGAGTCGCAACGCATTCAGTTAGCCACATCCCTTGGCTCACGCCTGGTCGGCGCCCTCTATGTGCTCGACGAACCTTCAATCGGCCTGCACTCCCGTGACACCGCGAAGTTAGTCCGCATCATGCATGACCTGCGTGATCTCGGGAACACCATCCTGGTCGTGGAGCACGATCCGGACGTCATCCTTGCAGCGGATCGGCTAATAGACCTGGGACCCGGCGCGGGTGAACTTGGCGGCAGATTGCTCGCTAGCGGTACTGTTGCCGAAGTCAAAGCGGACCCAAATTCCATCACGGGCAAATACCTCTCCGGGCGCGTGCAGATCCCCATTCCCAAGCACCGTCGCGAGCCTGGTCGTGAAATGCTGCGCCTGACAGGAGCACGCATTCACAACCTTCGCGGGGTCGATCTTGAGATACCGCTTGGCATGCTTACCGTCGTCACCGGTGTAAGTGGGTCGGGTAAGTCGACCATTGTGCACCAGGTCCTCTACCGTGCACTGCAGTACGCGCTCGGTGTAGAGGGTGCATCCAGCGATGCCACCAAGCTGTACCGTGAACTTACCGGGACACAAAACCTTCGAGAAGTCGTATTAGTCGACCAATCCCCCATCGGCCGAACGCCGCGCTCCAACCCCATCACCTACATCAAAGCGTTCGACGCCATCCGCGAGTTATTCGCGGCCCAACCGGACGCTCGGCGCAAGAGTTACACCGCAGGCTCCTTCAGCTTCAATGTGCCGGGTGGCCGCTGTGACGTCTGCGAGGGTGACGGCACTGTCACAGTGGAGATGCAGTTCTTGGCCGACATCGAGCTACCGTGCGAAGAGTGCAATGCGACGCGGTACAAGGCGTCAATCCTTGACGTGAAGTATAAGAACCGCAACATACACGACGTGTTGAACATGACGGTAAAGGATGCGCTGCATTACTTCGCCGGTCACCCCAAGATCGTCGACAGACTCCAGGTTCTCGACGAGGTCGGCCTCGGATACGTGCGGCTTGGCCAAAGCGCCACAACCCTGTCCGGCGGCGAAGCGCAGCGCGTCAAGCTGGCGGCACATCTCGCCAGCATCCGCAGCATCGGCAGCGGCAAGCCTGAGGCGAGAAAGATCGGCAGCCGCGTCCTCTACATTCTCGATGAGCCCACCACCGGGCTGCACTTCGACGACGTCGCAACTCTGCTGCAGGCCTTCCGCAAATTGATCGACGGCGGAGGTTCACTCCTCGTAATCGAGCACAACATGGACGTCATCAAGAGCGCGGACTGGGTCATCGACATGGGTCCGGAAGGTGGCTCGGCTGGGGGGGAGGTCGTCGCCGTTGGCACGCCGGAACAGATCGCGGCAGTTCCCTCGTCCTATACCGGCCAGTGGCTGCGACCCGCGCTTAAGCTCCCGGCACTTACCCCGGCATGACCGGGTCCCGCCTCCAGCTGGTGTCCGCCCTGCTTTTCCTACTCCCAGGTACGTCTTCGCCTGCCCAGGTTCAACAGTTGCCGCCGGGCACCAGCGCCCCGGCTGACGATCGCGCCGCACCTGCACAGACTGCAACAGCAACCGTACTGCAGGCCGCGGAGAGCAGGATGGCAGCGCAGGACTGGGCGGCGGCTGTCGCCCTGTTGCAGCCTCTGACCAGGCAAGCAAAGCCGCCCGCAGACGCGCTCTATGACCTCGGCTTCTGCGAGGAGAGCCTGAACAACACGGCTGCTGCGGTCGAAGCCTACCAACACGCAGCAGAGGCGGATGGTACAGCCGTACTTCCCCGAGTGGCGCTCGGCTTGCTCTACGCACGTTCGGGAAATCTGGACGCGGCAGCAACTGCGCTGCAAAGGGCGGTATCGCTCAAGGCAGACACTACCGCCGCCACTACCGCACAGGCCCAGGCGTACCGCGCACTTGCGCGCATCCACCTGGCGACCTCACCGGAGCGGTCCCGTGATGAGCTGCTTGAGGGTCTCCGCCTGTCACCGGAGCAGCCGGCCGACGTGCAGCTTTCAGGCGAGATCGCGGAGGCGCTGCACGACGACACGGCCGCCGAAAAGGCATTTGCGCGCGTTCTCCTGGCATCCCCGGACGACCCTGCCGCGGCCGCTCAGTACGCGCACGTGCTTGAGCGTGAGGGAAAGCCCGCAGAAGCGCACAGCGTTCTTCAGTCGGCGCTCCAAAAGCAGCCGGACAATGCGGAGCTGCTGAGCGAAGAAGCCGGCATGCTGCTGCACGAGAAGGACGTCGCCGCGGCCATTCCCCTCCTGGAGACCCTGCACCGCACCCACCCTGCAGACGCGCCCGCCGCCCGTCTGCTCGCCCGCGCCTACGTTGCGCAGGGTGAGCCTGCAAAGGCCGACGCCCTGTTTCAGCAGCTTGCAGCAGCCGACCCGTCCAACGGCGACTTGCTCAGCGAGTGGGCAGACAGCCTCATCCGCGCGAAGCGGAGTGCGGAGGCTGAGCCGCTTCTGGAACGCGCTCTCGCTGGCACCTTCAGCTCTCCCGCGCAGCGGGCACACGCGGCCGAGGAGCTGGCCTTTGCCGCATCGACGACACACCATCCCGAAGCTGTTTTGCGTGCCATCTCAATCCGCAACTCGATTTTGTCTATCGACGCGACAAGTGCTTTCCTTTTAGCCACGGCGCATGATACGTTGCATCATTCCAGAGAAGCGGCTGGTTATTATCGTCAGTTCCTGGAACTGGCGAACGGAAAGTTACCCGACGAAGAATGGCAGGCGCAGCAGCGATTGCTCACTCTCAGTCGAGCAAAGTAGGCCCCCACTGTGGGAGGTGTGCGATGCACGTTGCAGCATTTTGGAGAGCAGTTCCGCGAACGATCCGTGTACATGCAGTTGCAGCCATCTGCTGCGGCGTGTTTGCCGCCGTGCCGATGCGTGCGGCTGCGGGCGATCCCCCACCCAGCACACTCGATCTGCACATGGTCGCCGACCTTGAGCTCAGAGCGAGCGCCGCAAACCCCAAAGAGCAGGCGTTCCTTTACGCCGATCTTGCGGACAAGATGACCCTGCTTGCCAGCCATCAAATGGCTGACGGTGAAATCGAGAAAGCGCAAGAGACCCTGAAGCACCTGGAAGACTGCACCGCCAAGATGGAAAGTAACTTCCAGCAGAGCAAAAGTCTGAAGAAGACCGAGATGCTGCTTCACATGACCAACCGGCGTCTGACAGATATGACACGTGCCGCCTCGTACGATATGAAGCCGCAAGTCCAGGAAGCGCTGAAGCGGCTGAACTCCGCACAGACGTCGTTGCTGGCCGTCATCTTCGCAAAGTAAACAGGTAGACCGTGATTTCTGCACGCAGCTGCGGTCGTTCTCGCACGTGGGCATGTTGTCTGCTCGTGGTGCTCTGTGCTGTACCCACGCGCATCGCTCCCCTGCGTGCCCAGCGTGCAGGTCCTGATCTGTCTGAGGCAGAGGTCGAGACCATCCGTGAAGCTGCGATGCTTCCTGCTGAGCGCGTTCTGGCCTACAGCAAAATCGTGGAAACCCGCATCGACCGCATTCAGCGGGTGATCGCGGACGCTCGCGCCCAGGGCCGTGCCGAGGACATCCACCAGAACATGGAAGAGGTCACCGGCGTTGTGAACGAGCTGGAAGACAACCTGGACGACTACCGCAGCGGCCACAAAGATCTGCGCAAGGTCCTCCCCAAGCTCATCGCCTCCACCGACAGGTGGTCGAGCATCCTGCGGCAACCTCCGGATCAGGACAAGTACAAGGTCACGCGACAGCTGGCGCTTGAGGCTGTGGCCGATCTGAAAGACGACGCCGAAAAGCTGTTGCCGGAGCAGCTCGCCTACTTCAAGGAGCACCCACCGTCGAAGGAACCTCCGCCCACGCAGTACGAGGTACCCCGCTAGTTTCGTTATCCGCGGCTGGTCCCGTGCGCCCGGTTAAACTGGAGTGGTGGTTGCTTCCCCCGAGCTCTGTGCCATCTTCAGCGGTGCCTATCGTGATCTGCGTCCCCGCGCGCCCATGCCTGCTCTCGACGTGCGTTTCCGCCGCTTTGTCTCGTTGAACACAACAATTCGCCTGCGCGACGGTCAGCTGATCGTCCGACTCTCCGATCTGCTGCAGGCAGCGCCCGAAAGCGTTCACCAGGCAATCGCGCACATCCTCATGGCCAAGCTGTACCGCAAGCCCATCGAGCGCGGCCATGCTGACCGGTATCGCCGTTACACCAGCAGCGACACCGTCAGCCGCCAGGCGGAACGCACCCGTCAGCAACGCGGGCGTAAGCAGATCACAACACCAGTCGGCGATGTCTATGACTTGGACGAAGTCTTCGAAACTGTAAACACCCGCTTCTTCCACGGCCTGCTTGGTCGTCCGGTGCTTACCTGGAGCAACCACCAGGCACGCCGGCTGCTCGGTCATTACGACGCCGCACATAACACCATCATGGTCAGCCGTGTTTTTGACCGGCCGCAGGTTCCACGGCTCGCCATCGAATACCTCATGTACCACGAAATGCTGCACCTGAAGTACCCGGTCAAGGTCAAGCCAGGCGGCCGCCGCTGCGTACACTCCCGCGAGTTCCAGGCGGAGGAGCGGCAATTCCCGAGCTTTGAAGAGGCAAAGGCGATGTTGCGACGACTCTAGGCAGCCGTCGCCGGCACGTCAGATTCGGTGTACAGCGGGTCGGTGTGCATGCGCGCGTAGCCAATCAGGAGACCGCCCACAGCGATGGTCAACAGTGCCGCAACCTGGGCGTTCGTCATGCCGAAATACAGCCGTGGATTGCGTCGAATGAACTCGATCAGGAACCGGCCAACCCCGCTCAATACCAGGTACTCTCCCGTAAGCTGGCCGGTGGATAGGTGCTTCTTGCCGCGCACCCACAGGTAGTACCCCAGTGCCAGCGCGAACAGCAACTCATACACGGGTGTAGGCTCCACAAGCAGACCGGGAGGGTTCGGCTGCGGCGGATCCAGCGCGTCATCGCGCATGTGCACACCCCACGGATGGGTCGTGTTCACGCCGTAGTCCCCGTCGCCCGAAGTCAGGCAGCCGATGCGGCCGATACCGTAGCCCACGGCAGCCGCAGGCGCCGCAAGGTCAAGCATCCGCAAAGCTCCAATTTTCAGCGAACGTCCCTGCCAAAGCAGTGCGGCCACGCCGAACAGCAGGCCCCCGAACCACGCAAAGCCGGCTCGAAACCACTGCAGCAGATTTCCCAGCACATCCAGCGGATGCGTCCATCCCGGAACCGCGATAAGCCGCATCTGCGCACCGAACTGGAATGGGTTCTGTAACTCATGCCATAGCTTGGCGCCGATCACGCCGGCAATCATCGCAGTGGCCACTACCACTACCGCATCTGCGGACACCTGGCCCCGCATAAACGCACGGTGCAGCAGGTACGTTGCTGCCACTGCGGCCAGCCACATGAAAATGCCGAACGTGCCGAGGGGAAAGTTGCCGAGGTGCAGATACGGATACATTGCTCTGCCGAGTATACGTTGCACGCGTCGCCCATCCACCACCTGCGGCAGCTTCTCCCACGTAGCAAAACCTCCCCCGTGCCTACAGATCGCGCCAATCTGCGTTTAGGCTAGGTGCATGTCTGCTTCCGTCGCCGAGCCCACGTTTGTTCCCGCCTCGCAGTGCGAGGTTCTCTTCTCTGAGACCCAGATCCACGACCGTGTGCGGGCCATCGGTGCGCAAATCTCCGCAGACTACGCCGGCCAGAGCATTGTCATGATCGGCGTCCTTAAGGGCGCAGCGATCTTCCTTGCAGACCTGGTGCGAGCCATCTCCGTCGACAACACCTTCGACTTTGTGGCTGTGTCCAGCTACGGCAAAGGCCAGACCAGCAGCGGTGCCGTCAAGCTGATTAAAGACCTCGACGTCCCCATTGAAGGCAAGCACGCCATCATCGTCGAAGACATCTTGGATACCGGTCTCACGTTGAGCTACCTGCGCAAACTTATGCTGCAGCACAGGCCGGCAAGCCTCAAAATTGCAACCTGCCTCGACAAGCCGGAGCGCCGCCTGGTGCCCATTGAGGCAGACTACGTCGGCTTCTCTATTCCCAACCGCTTCGTCATCGGCTACGGCATGGACTTTGCGGAGAAATACCGTAATGTCGTGGACATTCGTCTCTTTCCCGAGTCCGCAGCCGGCGGCAAGTAACGAGTCGCGCATCCAACCAGGTGTGGCGGGAGCCCTTCGCCTCCTCTTCGCTTACACTGGAGATGCATGACCTCGTTGACGGTGCAGCAGAAGCTCGAGATACTCGCCGACGCAGCCAAGTACGACGCGTCCTGCGCAAGCTCTGGTGCCAAGCGCAGCGGCAACGGCAAGGGCATCGGCCACTCCGATGGCAACGGTATCTGTCACAGTTACACGCCGGATGGCCGCTGCATCTCCCTGCTCAAGCTGCTGCTCACCAACTTCTGCACCTATGACTGCGTCTTCTGCGTCAACCGCGTCTCCAGCGACATCCGTCGCGCACGCTTTACGCCAGAAGAAATCGTCACCCTCACGCTCGACTTCTACAAGCGCAACTACATCGAAGGCCTGTTCCTCTCGTCCGGCATCATCCAGTCACCGGACTACACCATGGAGCAGTTGGTGCAGGTCGCAAAGACGCTGCGGCTGGTCCACCACTTCGGCGGCTACATCCACATCAAGGCCATTCCAGGCTGTGCGCAACGCCTGGTGGAGGAAGCCGGCACCTACGCCGACCGCCTCAGCGCAAACATCGAATTGCCCACGCAGGCGGACCTGGTGCAGCTCGCACCGGAGAAAAAGGCCACCGTCATCGAAGGCACGATGGCGCAGATCCACGACCGCAAGAACGAGCTCGATGAGGATCGCGCACGCTTCAACAGCACGCCCAAATTCGCACCAGCCGGCCAAAGTACCCAGATGGTCATCGGCGCCACACCCTCCACCGACCGCGATATCATCCAGCGGGCAAGTGGCCTGTACCAGAACTTCAAGCTGCGCCGCGTCTACTACACCGGCTTCAGTCCCTACCCTGAGGCCGACACCCGCCTGCCTCTCAAGGCCTCACCCATGGTGCGCGAGCACCGCCTCTACCAGGCGGACTGGCTCATGCGCCACTACGGCTTCGCCGCCGATGAGATTGCACCGGCAGACCAGCCTGAGCTGGACCTGAGCATCGACCCAAAGCTCGCATGGGCGCGCCGTCATCCGGAGTTCTTCCCCATCGACGTCAACGCCGCACCGCGCGAAGCCATGCTGCGCGTTCCTGGCCTCGGCTACGCCAACGTCGACCGCATTCTTCGAATCCGCCGCTACCACAAGCTCACGCTGGAAAACCTCAAAAAGCTGCACGTCCGCCTGAAGGATGCAATCGAGTACGTCATCACCGCCGACCACCTGCCCATGAAGGCGAACGCGCTTTTTGAAACCGTACCATCCGTACCGGCGACACTGGAGATCGCCGTAGAAGGTCTCGAGCCTCTGTCAAAAGAACTCCCACGGCACGCAACGAAAGCACTGCAGATGCCGCTCTTCGCAGAGGCAGCCCAGTCAGCCGTCACAGGTGTGCTTTGAGCAGCGGCACCGCCCAGGGCGTTACGCGCGTCATGGTCCCACCGGACTTCAGCGCGTGGCGACAGATGGCACGCCTCGCCCTGCAACAGCGACTTGAGCCCGACGCGATCGACTTCGCAGACGAGACGGTCCCCGTCGCAGATGATCTCTTCGGCACAGTTAGCACGAAAGACCTTCTACTCGACGTGCATCCCCGCAACGACGCGCCCGTCCCATACGTGTCCAAGGCCTTCCTGGAGCGTGCCCTTTTAGCAGCGCTGCATCGCGAGCCATCGCGCTGGAACCTGCTCTACCGCCTGCTCTGGCGACTGCAAAACAACCGCGAACTCATGCGGGTTGAAGTGGATGCCGACGTAAGCGCCCTGCTTCGGCTGGTCCAGCAGATCAAGCGCGACGAGCACAAGATGCATGCCTTCGTGCGCTTCCGCAGGATCGCCGACGAGAGCGGTGAGCAGTTCATCGCCTGGTACGAGCCAGCGCATCGCATTCTCCCCTTGGCCGCGCCCTTCTTCCAGGAGCGCTTCGCCATCATGCGCTGGTCCATCCTCACACCGGACGGCTCGGTCTACTGGGATCCTGCGCTCGGCAACCTGCAGTTTGGCCCACCGCTCGACCGCAGCCACGCCCCCGCCGAGGACGAACTGGAGACGCTGTGGAAGAGCTACTACAGCAGCATTTTCAACCCGGCGCGCCTCAACCCTGACGTCATGCGGAGCCACATGCCGGTCAGGTACTGGAGCAATCTGCCGGAGGTTGAGCTCCTGCCTTCTCTGCTCCAGAAGGCAGAAGGTCGAGTGCAAAATATGGTCAGCAAGCAAGGCGATAAACCCACCGCCGCACCCTTTGTCCCGGCGGAGCACACACTTCCCATCCTTGGTCAGGCGCTGCCTGCCTGCCGCGGCTGCGACCTGTACGAACACGCAACCCAGGTCGTACCCGGCCGTGGACCCACCACCGCACAAATCGTCCTCGTGGGCGAGCAGCCAGGAGACCAGGAGGACCGTCGCGGCGAGCCCTTCATCGGCCCTGCCGGCGGCGTGTTACGCAAGGCACTTGCCGAGATCGGCCTGCCACCGGAAACGGTCTATATGACCAACGCCGTCAAGCACTTCAAATTTACATTGCGCGGCAAGGTACGGCTTCACCAGAACCCCCGCGTCAGCGAGATCATGGCCTGCCGCCCATGGCTACTCGCAGAACTCGATGCGCTCAAACCAAAGCTCGTCGTCTGCCTCGGCGCATCCGCGTCCAAGTCCCTGCTCGGCGGCACCTTCGCCCTCATGCGTGACCGAGGCAAGCTCATGCCCAGCAGCTTCGCACAGCAAATCATCGCCACCATTCACCCCAGCGCCGTTCTGCGCGGCAAAGATGACGCCACCCGCGACACCCTCTATCGCCACCTGCGCGACGACCTTCAACTGGCGCGGGAGTACATCCGCTCCGCCTAGTCGCTGCCGCCTGTTTGTGCGACGCTGAAGGCTGGAGAACCCTACACGTGATTCGCACCATCGACGACCTGCGCGGACCTGCAGGCCGCCTTGAAGCCCTGCTGAATGAAGGTGTCACCAGTGCCCCGTTTTGCGCTCTGGTCTGCCATCCGCACCCGCCGTCCGGCGGCACCATGCACACCAAGGTCGTCTTTCAGGCAATGAAGGCCTTCGCCTACTTCGGCCTGCCTGTCCTTCGCTTTAATTTCCGGGGCGTCGGCCTCAGCGCCGGTGCCTACACCAACGGTCCCGGAGAGATCGACGACGTCAAGGCGGCCATCGACTGGCTCTCCACCAACACGCAGTTACCCGTTCTTCTCGCTGGCTTCTCGTTCGGCGCAAACATCGGCTTCCGCGCCGCCTGCGGCGATCCCCGTGTCAAAGCTCTCATAGGCCTTGGTATGCCCCTCACTGCGGGCGGCCGCCACTACACCTACGAGTTCCTGAGCGGCTGCATTCAGCCGAAACTCTTCCTCACCGGGTCAGACGATCCGTTCGCTCCAAGAGCCACCATGGAAGAGCTCTTCCAGCAAGCGCCCGAGCCGAAGTCAATGCAATGGATTGAAGGCGCGGAGCACTTCTTCATGGGAGTTCCGGGGTCAGCTGGCCCCAAGCTCGCGGAGATGCAACTCGCCATGCGCACCTGGCTGCAAACACAACTCCACCTGACGGCACTAGTAGCCACCTAAGTCGTGACAGCCTTCACGCTGCCAAGACTCTAGGCGACGGCGACCAGAGTCGTCTCCAGTGTTGTCTGTCCATCCGCCGCACGCTTCAACAGCGGCCGCACCACGTCAAGCATGCTGTCGACGTGCCTGCGCTCCAGCAGGAACGACGGAAGAAACCGCATCACGTTGCCCTGCACAAAGTTCAGCATAATGCCCTGCTCCAGGGCCGCCTCGGCGATCGGTCGCCCCGGCACCGACAGCTCCAGGCCTTGGATCAGCCCGCGTCCGCGAGACTCCACGGCCACACCGCCTTCGCGCGCCAGCACCTGCAGCTGACGTGCAAGATAATCGCCGGTGTCCAGCACCTGCGCCAGCAGATTCTCATCCTCCACCACGGACAGGAACTCCAGACCCAGTCGACACGCCAGCGGCGACCCGCCAAGCGTACTGCCGTGCCTGCCAATGCCCAGCACGTGGAACAGATCACCAGACACTAAAAACGCGCTCAGCGGTAAGCCGCCACCCAGCGGTTTCCCCAGGATCAGCACATCCGGCTGAACACCACTCTCTTCAAAGGCGAACCACTGGCCGGTACGGCCCAGGCCGCATTGAATCTCATCCAGAATCAGCAGCGCATCAAACTCATCCGCAAGCCGCCGCGCCTCCTGCAGAAACTCCGCACTCAGGTTGTACACGCCGCCCTCACCCAGCACGGTCTCCAGCAGAATGGCGCACGTATCGTGGCTTACAGCCGCCCGCAGCGACGCCACGTCGTTCTTCTCCGCAAGGTCTACGCCATCCAACACCGGCCCAAATCCATCGCGGTACTTTGCCTGCCCGGTCACCGACATCGAACCAAACGTCCGGCCATGGTACGACCCCGCAAGGGCCGTGATCCGGAACTTGGACGAGCCGGTATGTTGCGTTCCGAACGCGCGTGCCAGCTTGATCGCGCCCTCAACCGACTCCGATCCGCCCGTCGAATAAAACACACCCGCCATGCCCGACAGCAGGCACAACCTCTCTGCAAGTTCGCCAGCCGCCGGCGTGCAATACTGCGGCGACAGGTGCACCATCTGCGCTGCCTGCTCTGCCGTTGCCTTCACCATGCGGGGGTGCGCGTGGCCCAGTGCGTTCACGCCCAGGCCGCCCATCAAATCAAGGTAGCGGTTGCCGGACGTATCGAAAAGGTAAACACCTTCACCGCGCTCCATAGCGACGGGAAAGCGTGCATACACAGGCAAGAGCCATTCGCTGTCGCGCGCCAGTAAATCGGCCGCTCTGCCGTCCTGATGAAATCGACTCATTTCCTCTAGTTCAACCCAGTTCGGCAGTCCGGTCAAGGCAGACGCAGCCATTCGCGTTCCCGGCTTGAGTCGTCCCGTCCGGTGCGCACTCCCGATTCTGGTAGCCCATCTTCCACCTTTGGAAGGTGGACGTCCCTCCGTTGTAGGCTGAAGCTACAAACACTGCGTTTATCGTCGAAGTTCTGCACCCACTTTTGGCCATCCACGTGCATCTCGTGTTGAACGAAGGTAACAGCCGGCCTCTCTGCCGGACGGAGTACGTCCAACGCCCATGGAGAAGACCTCGCAAACCCGTGTACTTGCGACCGTCCTCGGCCTTGCGACCCTGCTTCTCTGCGTGCTCGGCGCGCTCAACTTCATCCAGGAAAATAGCTACGAGCAGCCCACGGATGGCGTGTGGTGGCTCGAAAGCCAGGGCGGCCTCCGAGCGGAACGCGTTCCCGCAGACAGCCCTGCCCACCGCGAAGGTGTCCGCACCGGCGACACGCTAAAGTCCGCGAACGGTCGGCCCACCCCAACGGTGGCTCCCCTGCAACGCGAAATGGCCCGCACTGGCACCTGGAACCGCATCCACTATGCCCTCCAGCGCAGTGGGGCGGCCCTCGACATCCAGGTCATCCTTGAACCCACCGACCACACCCGCAACCAGGGTCTACGCCTGATCGCGCTGGTCTACCTCGCCATCGGCCTGTACGTCCTCTTCCGCCGCTGGACTGCGCCCAAGGCTACCCACTTCTATCTCTTCTGCCTGGTCTCGGGCATGCTGTACTCCTTCCGGTACACAGGCCAGTTTGACACCTTGGACTGGACGATTTTCTGGGGAAACGTCCTCGCCACTGCTCTCCAACCCGCACTCTTTCTCCACTTTGCCATCACCTTCGGCGAGGCTCGTCAGTCCTTGCGCAGGCGGCTGCTCAGCGTCCTGCTTTATCTGCCCGGTTCTCTCACAGTTCTGCTGCAGGTGTTGGCCCTCACACGCTGGGTCGCCACCGAGCGCCTGCGCCACCGCCTCGACCAGATCGACGTCGCCTATTCCGCGCTCTACTACGTCGTGGCGGCCGTGGTCTTCTGGCTCCGCTATCGCAGCACCGGCGAGGTACTTGAACGGCAGCAGCTTAAGTGGCTTACGCGCGGAACCCTGTTGTCCGTATTGCCCTTCACGATCCTCTACGCCGTTCCATATCTTTTCGATCTGCCGGTCTCCCTCACGATCGCCAAGGTCGTCAGCTTCTGCCTCATCTTTCTGCCACTTACCTTTGCGTGGGCCATCGTCCGCTACCGGCTCATGGATACCGACCTCATCTTCAAGCGCGGCGTGACCTACACCCTGGCCACGGCCGCCCTGGTCGGCGTGTACTTCATGATCGTGGCCTTCGCGGGTGAGGTCGCCCACTCTCGCCTGCCCAGCCTCAAAACCTGGGGCATCCTCGCTGTCATCGTGGCAACCGCCCTCATCTTCGACCCCATCAAGGCTGCCATCCAAAGCCGCGTCGACCGCGTCTTCGACCAGAAGCGCTACGACTACCGCGAGACGCTCATCGAATTCAGCCGCGGTCTCTCCTCGCAGACCGACCTTGAGACCCTCTCCCGTTCCGTCGTCGACCGCCTCGCCCAGGTTCTGCTGGTAGAGCGGGTGGTGTTGTTCGTCTCTCCGGGCGGCATACGGCGCACTGGCAAAGTCTTTCAACTGTCCGCCTCCCACGGCCTCAGCGACGACGTCCTCAGCTCCATGCCGCAGCAAACCTCCGCCGCGTCCTTTCTGCAGTTCGACGCACCCGACGCCCAGGGTCACCTTTTCTTCGAAAAGCCAAGCTCCCTCCCTCACCTGTCCGCCGACGAACAGGCAATCTCACGTGCGCTGGACATGAACTATTACCTGCCCTGCCGCATCGCGGAGGCCAACTACCCCGCGCGCACCATCGCCGTCATCGGCCTCGGCCGCACCCGCGAGGGCGACTTCCTTTCCTCCGAGGACATGGAGCTGCTCGAATCGCTCGCCGGCTACATCGCCATCGCCATTCAGAACGCTCAGCTCTTCGCCTCGCTTGACCGGCAGCGCTCCGAGTTCGAACGCCTCAAAGAGTTCAACGAGAACATCGTAGAGTCCATCAAGGTCGGCATCTTCGCGCTCGATCTCGACGATTGCGTTGAAAGCTGGAACGCCGAGATGGAGGTCATGGTCGCCCTGCCGCGCGCAGAGGCTCTGAGCCGGCACATCTCGGAAATCTTCCCACCCGAATTCGTGACCGAGTTTGAGCGCACCCACGACCAGAGCGGGACCCACCACCTGCCTAAGGTCAAGATGCCCCTGCGCAACGGCGAATCCCGCACGGTCAACGTCGCCATCTCGCCCCTACTTACCCGCGAGTTCGTCTCTGTCGGCAGCATCGTCCTGGTCGAAGACATCACAGAGCGCACGCTGCTCGAATCACAACTCACACAGGCAGAAAAACTCTCCTCCATCGGCCTGCTCGCCGCGGGTGTAGCGCACGAGGTCAACACCCCGCTGGCCGTCATCAGCAGCTACACGCAGATGCTGCAAAAGCAGGCACGCGGGGACGACCCCACGTCTCTCCGCCTTCGCCCGGTGCTTGAGAAAATCACGCAGCAAACCTTCCGTGCCTCTGAAATCGTGAACGGCCTGCTGAACTTCTCACGCGCCACCGGCAGCGAGTTCGTGGCGCTCGACGTCAACGCAGTCCTGCGCGAAACGGTTTTGCTGCTCGACCACCAGTTCCGTACGGCGCGCATCCACGTCAACACGCAGTACGACCCCGTGGCCCGCATCCACGGCAGCCATGGCAAGCTGCAACAGGTGTTCCTCAACATGCTGCTCAACGCCAAGGACGCCATGCTTGAGAGCGGCGGCACGGAGCTCTACCTCTCCACCGGCCAGACCGAAGGCGAAATCATCATCACCTTCCGCGACACCGGCTCCGGAATCGACACGGCGCACCTTCACCGCATCTACGATCCGTTTTTCACCACCAAGAACACACCCAAAGAAGGCCAGCACAAGGGCACCGGCCTCGGTCTCGCCGTCTCATACGGTATCGTGCAGGAACACTCTGGCCGCATCCAGCTTGAGAGCGCCGTGGGGGAAGGCACCACCTTCCGCCTGCTCTTTCCCGCCCTGCCCGCAACGGATGACGTGCACGTGCAGGCTCAGGGAGCCGCCATCGAAGCAAGGACAGTGAATGCCTAACGCAACACTCGCACCAGACCCGGTCTCGCCAACAATCACCACCGGCCGCATCCTGATCATCGACGACGAACCTGGCATCCGTGAATCGCTCGAAGTGTTGCTCACCCTCGAGGGCTTCGACGTGGACATGGCGCCTGAGGGCAGCACCGGCCTCGACATGCTGGCCTCAGGCGAGTATGACCTGTTGCTGCTTGACCTGGCGCTGCCGGGGGAAAGCGGCATCGATCTTCTGCCGCGTATCAAGCGTATCCGGCCACAGCTGCCGGTCATCATGATTACCGCCTACGGCACCGTGGGCAACGTCGTCGACGCGCTGCACGCGGGTGCGGACAACTTCGTCCAAAAGCCATGGGACAACGAGAAGCTCCTCGCGGACATGCGTTCGGCGATCGGCCGTTCACGCTCGGCAGAGGAAGTCGTCCAGCTCAAACGGACGCTGAAGCAGCGGTACTCCTTCGAAAACATCATCGGCAAAAGCGACAGCATGACGAAGCTGCTTGAGACCGTTGCCCAGGTCGCACCGTCCCGGTCCACCGTGCTCATTCATGGTGAGAGCGGCACCGGCAAGGAGCTCATCGCAAAAGCCATTCACCTGCACTCGCCGCGCAGGGACAAGCCCTTCGTTGCCATCAATACCGGCGCGGTTCCGGTCGACCTGCTCGAGTCAACGCTGTTCGGCCACGTTAAGGGCGCGTTCACATCCGCAATCGCCGCCAAAAAGGGCCTTTTTGAGGTTGCTACCGGCGGCACCCTCTTCTTGGACGAAATCGGCACCATGCCCATCGAAACCCAGGCAAAAATCCTCCGTGCGCTGCAGGAGCGCCGCTTCATGCAGGTGGGCGGAACCAGCGAAATCGCTGTCGACGTCCGGATCGTGGCCGCAACAAACGTTGACCTGCGCCAGGCGGTCAAGGACGGCCGCTTCCGCGAGGACCTCTACTACCGGCTCTCCGTCATCAACCTCGATCTGCCGCCGCTGCGCACGCGCAAAGAAGACATCCCGCTGCTCGCCTCCCACTTCCTCGTCCGGTACGCGGAAGAAAACGAGGTCGAGCCCAGGTCACTCTCCCCCGACGCCTTGCGCGCCATGATGGATTACGAGTGGCCCGGCAACGTTCGTGAATTGGAGAACGCGATGGAGCGCGGCGTCGTGCTTTCCACCTCACCCAACATCGGTCTGGATCTCTTGCCCGCGCAGCTGACCGGCAATCCGTACAGTGCAGCGCTGCTCGAGCAGAAGTCCGATGCCTCCCTCTTCGACATCATGGAAGAGATTGAGCGCAGAATCCTGGCCGACCGCCTGGAACGCTGTAACTGGAACCAGACGGAGACCGCCGAGTTCTTCAAAATTCCCCTGTCCACGCTCAACCAGAAATTGAAGCGCCTGAACGTCGAAGTCAAAAAACGCGCCCGGGATTAGCGTCCGCCACACATCACGAAGGCTGAAGAACGATCTTCATGCTGCTCGGCTGAGGATGGCTCGCGAGATCGATAGCCGCCACCGCCTGCTCCAGCGGAAACCGGTGAGAAATCAACCGTGTCAGGTCGAACGTCCCATCGCGATAGCCTGAAAACACCAGGCCGATGGCCTCGTTCTGGATCGCGACCGAACTCGAGTAGCTGCCCATCAGCGTCTTCTCGTCCATGCACACCTGGCCGGGGTCGAACGGCGCTTGTTCATGCTGAGTCTGCGCAAACAGGCACACGCGGCCGCCCGGCCGAATGCTGTTCATCGCCACCGTGATTAGCGGGTTGGCGCCCACAGCGAGCAGCGCCACATCGGCTCCACGGCCTTCCGTCCGTGCCTTGCAAACAGCAGAAATATCCTCTGCCGCATCCAGCGGATTGTGTAGGCCATAGCTTGCAGCCACACTGTGGCGTTCGGGATAAAGATCAGACGTCAGCACCGTGGCGCCGGTCCGCTGCGCCAGCACTGCCAGCAGAATGCCGATGGGCCCCTGACCAATCACCAGCACCGTCTCATCCGGTTGCAGATGCAGCAAATCGATGGCCTTGTAGCAGGTGTTCACCGGTTCAATCCATGCCGCCTGTTCAAACGGGATATCATCCGGAAGCCGAATCAGGCCGCGCTCCACAATCCAGTCCATCACGCGAATGTACTGCGCAAACCCGCCGCCACTCGGCTCGAACGCTGCCGTTGTGCCCACTTTCTTATAGGTCTCGCACTGCGCGAACGTCTGTTTACGACAGTAGTAGCAATGGCCACACGGGATGTGGTGAAAGGCCATCGCGCGGTCGCCCACCTGCCAGGCCGTTACACCCTCACCCACGGCGGCAACGGTACCGGCCATCTCATGACCGAAGATGCGCGGCGCAGCATGGGAGCCGGTATGGATCTTCTTCAAATCGGTCCCGCAGATGCCGCAGGTATCAATCCGCAGCAGGACCTCGCCAGGTCCAACGTGCGGCACAGGAACGGTTTCGATGCGGACGTCATTGGGCGCACGGTAAACGGCTGCCTGCTGCTGAGACGGTACTTCCATTGCCATAACACTTCTATTGTCGCCGATCACCGACCCAGGCAGCGCCCCGAGTCTGCAACAGCCGAAGACAACGGAAGCGCTCGCCTAGAAGTTGAAAAACTCTTCGCGTAGCGCCGACTCGTAGGCCTTCTTGGCGTCCTTGGCTTGATCGCGCGCATCCTTCTCGGCGTCTGCGGCAAGTTCCCACTGATCGATCTTGGCTTCGCTGTGGTTGACGGAGGCGAGCTGCTCTTCGTGACGGATGGTGGCAACCCACGCATCGACGGCAGACTTGTACTTTTGCTGAAAGGTGTCGAGCTGGGCGGTATCAGTAGCCATGGCTGTACCGTACCGCCGCAGAACTCGCTCTTGTGTGAATGCTGCGGAAAAATGCGGTGCCTGGGCGCGGCACCGCAAGACACCTAGAAGTGGAAGGCGACTTCGGCAGTAATGGTGCGGGGAGTCACGTAATGCGTGCCGGAGAAGGTAGAGAGAAAGTTGTACAGCGCGTACTTGTTCGTCACGTTCACAGCGGTAATCCGTGCTCCCAGGTGATACCGGTCGGACCGGCCAACCTTGAACAGATCGTCGTCGCCCAGCTCCATGTCAAAGAGGTTTCGCGGTGTAATCCGCTGCGGGTTGCGGTCGTCGTCTTCCGTATTCGCAGCGGGGATCGTCACCAGCTTGCTGGTCAACTGAGAAGCAAGGCAGTTCGTAAAGCCGCTGGTCTGTGTGGCAGCAACGCCATTACAAAACAGGCCCGCCTGGAACTGCTCATCGGCCGTCAGACCGCTCAGGTCAATGGCCGGCTGCCCGTTCAGGGTAAAGCTGCCGCACGACGTATTCGCCCCCACAGCGTTGTAACAGGGCACGCTGCCGGCCACCAGGCCTGAGTCGTACTTCCAGTTAAAGGAGTAGTACGCACTGCGCCGATGGAAGGGCAGCTTGTATTCCAGGTGGGTCGTTTGGTTGAACCGCTCGTCGTGATCGATGCGGAACGGCAGGCCGCCAGGGGAGCTCACCGTCGCGCCTACACCACCGATTTGCGGGTTAAAGAAGCGCGCCGCTACCGACGAAAGTGTCGTACGAATCGTCACGTTGTGCACGTTGGTCAGCTGCGCCGTCAGGGCATAGCCGGGGATCTTGCTGTTGTGCCACTCAATGGGGAATGTGATCGGCGTCGCACCAAGCACGGAAAAATCGTAGCCATTGTGCGTGTACTTGCTGATCCACTCTGCATTCACCAGAAAATGGCTGCCAACGGACTGCGCGAAGCCGGCATGAAATTCGTTGCGAAATCCCGGATTGAACGGCGCCGGATTGCAAGGGCCGATCGTCGATAAGATCGCATTCAGGACAGGATTCAGACAGCCGTTCTGGCTCAGCACCAGGTTCTCGTTAAACGGTGTCTCCTGTGTGCGTGCGTACGAAACGCGCAGCACCGTGCCGGTACGCTTCACGCTGTAGCTTACGGCCGCGCGTGGCTCCGCCTGGCGATCGCGCACAAGGCCGTTGTAAAAGTCTCCACGCAGACCAAGGTTCACCTGGAAGCCGCCAGCCGTGATGGAATCCTGCGCATACAGTGCCAGCTGTTTCACATCGGTTTGGCCGTGATAAAGATACGTCGTGCCGCCCCGCGTCAGGTCGTACGGCGCAAGAACGGGTGTATAACTCGCGCTCGTCGGGTCGTTCAGGTTCGGGTCCACAATGCCGAGCGTATCGTTCTCACGCAGAAACGTCTGCGTGTACTGGCCACCGATTTTGGCACTGTGGATACCACGCTGAAACGTCACGTCGGAGTGGACACCGGCATTGGTCAGTGACCGCTGCTGGCTAACGGACTCCTGCTGAATCGGCCCCAGATCATTCATCAAATCGGCAGACGGAATGTAGCGGTAGGTGTCGCGACGCAGGTATGGCCCAAAGGTAAACACGGCGGTCGCACCCAGTGTCCGCGTGTACGTCGGCGCAACCAGGTAGGTTTCTATCTTGCTGCGCTGGTCCGTATGCGCAGACGTCAACCCCTGGCTCGCATAGCCATACTGCGTGTCGTAACTATTCGGTGTCTGGAAAAGGGAGCGTGTGTACTGCAGGTTCAGGTGCAGCGCACTCACGTCGGTAATCTGGCGGTCCACGCGGTCAAAGAAATTCTCTTCGTTGCCCTTATCGTTGTATACGGCGAACTCCGGTGTATCCAGAAAACGGCCGGACTGCTGTGCACTCAGGGAAACAAAGTTCCCCCACTTGTCGCCACCGTACCCCATGTCTGCCAGGATTCGACTTGTGCCAAAGTTGCCGTACGACGCTGTGACCAGCCCTGTCGGATGCTTAACTCCTTGGCCCGACCGTGTCGTCGCGACGATCACCAGCGAAGTCTTGTCCCCAAACTCGGCTGGCGGCGCACCCTCAATCACCTGCAGCGACTGCACGGCGTCCGCAGGCAGCTGATTTGAGAACACTTTGCTCTGCTGGTCGCTAATGCTCTGGCCGTCTACTGAAAAGCTCACCTCGTTATGGTCGCCCATGCCGTGCAGCAGGCCGTTCGAGTCCGCGGCAACACCGGGCGACAGCTGCGTCACAATGGCGCTTAGCTCGGACGAGGATGTGCCCACCGGCAGCCGCGCAATCATCGTGCGGTCAATATCCGTGTGGTAGTTCGGATCCGTCTCAGGCAGGTCGGCCGTGGTCTCCACATTCACGGTTGTGCCCGTAACCGGCGCGACCATTACAGCCTGCACCACGGGAATGGAACTCTGCACCTGCACACTCGTACTGCTCGCTTGCAAGCCGGTTGCGGTGGCCGTGAGCTGGTAGACATTAAACGGAACATTGAAGAACGTAAAGTGTCCTGCCCCGTCACTCATCATCGTTCGGGTGTATCCGGTAACGGCGTTAGAGATGGACACGGACGCGTTGGCAACGAACGCTCCACTCGCATCCTTCACCGTGCCGTTCAGCGTGCCGGAAGAGCTTTGGGACTGGAGAGCTGCGGAGCTAAGAACGGCGATCGCTGCAAGCGCGTGGCTGCGAAAGAGACGGTGCATGGGGGAACTCCTGACATGTGTGGCGGCGACAAAGCCGCGCAAAATCAAAGTGAGCGGCTGCCACAAAGCAGCAAACGGCTCAGATCGTTGGCACATCGTCAGAAGCGCGGTGGTGGCCGTCCATAGAGATCAAACGCAAGCCTGGAATCACGTCGTTGCTGGGCAAGCAGGCGCACCGGCACAACGAAATAGGCCGTTGGCGTCTGCTGCAGCACGGTCACGCCCAGCGGCGCAAAGTGCATCGCCGCACAGGCAGGGCATGCCGCATCGGTGATATCCGCTCCATCGGTCTGCGCAGAGAGAACAGCACCGCCGCTCTTCCACGACGCCGCCGACGGTGCAGCGTGCGTATGCCAGCTCTGCACAACGACTAGCTGCAGAGAGAGCAGAAGACACAGCAGCGCAATCGTCCTTGACCACAGGGACGACCGGTCTACGGATTGGAGGCGCGGCTGCAAGTGTTTTGGCTGTCCTTGCACGATGCTACAGTATTGCGACTGGCTTGTCGTTAAGGCGTGCGCTTGATTGTGCGCGTACCTGCAGGCACGCACCGCCAACCGCCGGAGACGCACACGGCGGCTTCAGGCAAACACAGGACTGGACCGCATCTACATCCCTGTCACTACAACAGCAACGAATGCGAAGATAAGCCATGAGCTCTGGCATCACCCGCACACTGTTGCAATCCGCCCCCGTGGAGGGCGCCCCCGGCTGGGAAACGCGTCTGTTTCTCATCGACTATCCCGCAGGTGCGGACGGCAGCGGGCATTCGCATCCCGTTCCGGGGATCGGCTATGTCATCGCAGGCACAATGGTTTCTGCGTTCGATGACGACACCGAAGAAACCATCAACGCTGGTCAGGGCTTTCAGGATAAGGCCAGCTTTCACCGTGTCAGCCGCAATGGCAGCGCCACGGAGCCGATGCAGTTCCTGATCGCGTATACGGTCAGGATCGGCGAACCCAACACAACAGGCATTTAGCCTCGCCCGCTTAGCGCGGCTTCTCCACGCCAAGCTCTGCCGCAAGCGTGTCCGCCAAATTCTGTGCAGCCAGCGCAGACTGCTTGCCGAACCGGCTCAGCACCGGCCACAGCGGTGGCCGCAGCGCCACATGGGCAACAAAGCGCGCGGTCGCAAACTGGCCGGCCGCGGTAATGAACGGGTTCAGATCCGGCAGCGCCTCATCCACCGAGTCAGAGATGGCCTTCACCGCGCGGAAGGGCAAACCGTGAGCGGATGCCAGCCGCCCCAGCGTGGCTGCTTCCATGTCCACGGCACGTGCAGCGGGGTAGCCCGCCGCCAGCCGGAATTTCTCCTCGCGGGCCGCCACGCGCCGGCTGGTCAGCAGCGTGCCGCGAGTGGCCCAGTTCGATGGCGCGCACACAAACGTTTCGTGCGTTGCCAGGTCCACAACCGCCTCCGGCCGAAGTGTCGTCCCGGCCTTCGCTTGCCCCGTCAGTGAACCGGCCCAGCCAACGGAGTACACAGCCGTCGGTATGCACACCTGGAATGCGCGCCGGAACGCCCGCGTCACAGGGGCAGCGCCCATGCCGCCGTACAGCGCAAAAATCGTGTTGCTGGGATGCTGAAAACCATGCACCCCTTCGACAGTCTCCAGCGCAGCCCACGACCGCGTGAGCGGCTTCAGCTCCCCCGCCAGCGCGGCGATCAGCACGATAGCCGGATTGGTCGGCGTCTGTGTGGGCGGCCCTTCCAGCGTGATGGAGCCGCGCAGCAGCGCGTTCGCCTTCTGCGGCATCCGCTACTTCCCCGCTCGGCCGGCAGGCGCGGTAAACGGGGGCGCGTAGCCCTTGTCGACAAACCAGTCCATCGCAGCACGCAGCGCTCGATACACCGGCACAACGCGCAGGCCCAGGTCGCGCTCCGCCTTGGCAGAGCTCGCCCACATCATCTTGCGCCCCATCTGCACCGCTTCCACCGTCGCTCTCGGCTCCTTGCCGCGTAGCTTGCCGGTGAACGTCTCGTCCAAAAATGCAAAGGCGAGCGCCACGCCGTGGGGCACTTTCATCGTCGGGCTTGGCAACCCACTGATGGCTGACATCTTGTCCAGAATCTGCTTCAACGTCAGGTTTTCCCCACCAAGAATGTAACGCTCCCCCGGCGTTCCCCTCTCAAGCGCGACAAGGTGCATCCGAGCGACCTCATCCACATCCACCAGGTTCAACCCGGAGTCGACATACGCCGGAAACTTCCCCTTCAGAAAATCCACCACAATGCGGCCGGTGGGCGTGGGCTTGCGGTCTGCCGGTCCAATCGGCGTCGTTGGATTCAGCAGGATCACCTGCTGTCCCTGCCGCGCGGCCTCCATCGCGGCCTGCTCGGCCAGCCATTTGCTCCGCTTGTAGTGGCCAATCATGTCGGCTTCCGTCACCGGTGTCTGCTCGTCCACAATGGTCCCGTCCCGCTTAAAGCCCATGGTCGCAACGGACGAGGTATACACGACTCTCGGTACGCCAGCCTCGCGCGCAATCCGCAGCAGCTCACGCGTCCCGTCGACGTTGGACTTGTACATCTCCTCCGGGTCCGGCACCCAAAGGCGGTAGTCGGCCGCAACATGAATCAGGGCATCGCACCCCTGCAGCGCTGCGCGGAGCGATTCAGGCGAGCGCAGATCACCGGTGACAAACTCGGCCCCGGCAAGATCCTCAATCGCCGCCAGATTACTTGTACTGCGCGTCAGTACGCGAAGCCGCGCACCCTGTGCCGCAGCCGCATGAGCCACATGGGATCCGACAAAGCCGGTTGCGCCCGTAAGGAAGAGATTCACTGAGACGCCCGGGTGACCAGGAGCGTTTCGAGAGACGAAGCGACGACATTGACACCAATCTCCGGCACCACGCCATCAAAGCTCATCAGCGCGCCATCGGTGTGTCCCCGCTGATTTGTCGTCAGCCAGCCCCAGAAGAACGGTTTGCCGATGAAGCGGCTCCACGGCGCATCTGCCGTTAAATCGTCATACGCTTCAACGTCGCCAAGGGGGCCCAGGCTGACGGTCAACACATCCAGGTCGGGATCACTCGTCAGCGACAACGCATCGGTGCCAAACACGAGCACGATCGTTTCGCTCTGCTCGTCGTCATACTGCAGCACCGCAGTCAGGATCTTCTGTTGACACTCACGGAACGGCTGGAGCACGTCGTGCAGTGCCTTCCCAACGATCTGCAGGTCTCCGCTCAAACCGTCAGTCCAGCTTTTCGGGTTCAATCTGGATGTTCTTCTCGCCGGCGGCCCTCTTCTCCCAATACTTGCGGACCCATGCCTCAAAGGTGCGGCCCGCGGCGGTATCGCGGCCGGTAAAGGCCAATGCCGCAATCTCGGCATACGGAATGCTCCGGCGGCTGCGGTCTTCGCCCTTGCTCGGCATCACACGCACGATGGAGTCGTCCAGTGTCCGGCCGGTGCGGCGGTCGTACAGGTACCCCTCCACCTCTTCGCCACTGCGCAGCGTCAGCGTCACGTCGCCGCGGTAATCAAAAGCCTTTTCCAGCGCCTCACGCACCTCCGCGTCACTGGCCAGCGCCGGAATCCAGCCTTCCAGGTTCTCCCGCTCACGACCCGCCATTACGTCCAGCTCGTCCGGATTGTGCCCGGCGAGCTGTTCGGTCTTCAAGTGCTCCTGTTGATCGGTCGCCATCGTCAGTCTCCCGACACCAGCGACGCCTCGTGGTTCACGACCTCAGCTTCATGGCTCGCAATGCCAGACCCAATCTGCACCAGGTGCTGGTGATTGCTGGCAGGCCGCCAATCATTCAGCAGCTTCATCGCCTGGTCGTCCTTGTAGCTGTTAAACAGCATCGCCTTTACCGTCTGCGCCATTCCCTTCAACGATCCAAAGGTGTAGTTCACACCGCTCGCCTCGTAACCGGAATGAACCATGCAGTTGGCGCAGCGCGGATTACCGGACTCCGTGCCGTAGTTCGACCACTCAACAGATTCCATCAGTTCGGCGAAGGTATCGGCGTACCCGTCCTGTAGCAGATAGCAGGGTTTCTGCCAGCCAAAGATGGAGTAGGTCGGCATGCCCCACGGCGTGCAGGTCAACTCCCGCTTACCCATCAGGAACTCAAGAAACATGGGCGACGCATTGAACTGCCAGGTGCTCTTGCGATTCGACAGGATCGACCGAAACAGCTTCCGCGAGCGCGCACGTCCAAGGAAGTGCTTCTGGTCCGGGGCCTTGTCATAGGTGTACCCCGGCGACAGCATGATCCCTTCCACGCCGGCCTCGGTCAACTGGTCAAAGTGCCGCCGCACGCTGTTCGGGTCCGCACCATCGAACAGCGTGGTGTTCGTCGTCACGCGGAATCCCGCCGCAATCGCTGCCCGGACACCCTCCATCGCAATGTCGTAGCCACCCTCACGGCACACACCAAAGTCGTGGTGTTCGCGCTCGCCATCCACGTGGACGGAAAAGCTGAGGTACTGGCTGGGAGTGAACAGGTGCAGCTTTTCCTTCAGCAACAAGGCGTTGGTGCACATGTACACGTACTTCTTGCGCGCCACCAGGCCGGCAACAATTTCCGGCATCCTGGGATGCAGCAACGGCTCACCACCGGGAATGGACACCATGGGCGTACCGCACTCGTCCACCGCCTTGAAGCACTCTTCCGGCGTCAACTCCGCCTTCAGAATGTGAGCCGGGTACTGAATCTTGCCACAGCCGGCGCACGCCAGGTTGCAGCGAAACAGCGGCTCCAGCATCATCACAAGCGGGTAGCGCTTGCGGCCCTTGAGCTTTTGTGTGATCACGTAAGTTGCAACCGTCCACACTTGCGAGAGAGGAATTGCCATGCCGAGGTGTGCTCCTTTACCTGGTGCGCTTACGCCACTGCGCTTGCGTCGTTAGTGTCTTTCAACCGCGGCAGTTTGCCAACGGGAATACAACGGTGGTGCCTTCCGTGGAACATGCCGAACTCAGGCCTCGGCGGCGGCCTTTTCCATGCTGCGCTTATAGGTGCTCAGCGCCAGCAGCGGGAAGTACTGCTTGTACAAGTGGTACCCGAGGTAAAACACACGCGGAAATCCAGTGCCGGTGTAGTAGCTCTCGCCGTTCCGTCCGGGGACCAGTTCATCCCACGATCCATCCTCATGCTGACGATCAATCAGCCATCGCACACCCTTCGCAACGGAGTCTGACCGGTTGTCACCGCCGGCAAGCAGGGCGAGCAGCGCCCAGGCAGTCTGCGACGGCGTCGATGGACCGACACCGCGCGTCAGCGGGTCGTCGTACGTGCCACACGTCTCCCCCCACCCACCGTCCGTGTTCTGCATCATCCGCACCCACTCGGTGGCCTGCTGCACCGCAGGCTCATGGTTCCAGTACCCCATGGATTCCAGACCGCGCAGCACCAGAAACGTGCCGTACAGATAGTTCACGCCCCATCGGCCAAACCAGCTGCCGTCCGACTCCTGCTCTTTCAGGATGAACTGCACAGCCTTTTCCACCCGCGCGTCACGGCGGGTATAGCCGTACGCCGCTAGCATCTCCAGGATGCGGCCGGTAATGTCAACCGTCGGCGGGTCCAGCATCGCGTTGTGGTCGGCGAACGGGATGTACTGAAAAATCGTCTTCGTATTGTCTTTGTCGAACGCCGCCCATCCGCCGTTCTTGCACTGCATGGCAAACACCCAGGCAATGGCGCGATCGCAGGCATCCGTCATCTGCCGCTGGCGTGGGTGGTCCGCCGCCTTTAATGCAAGCAGAACCTCCCCCGTATCATCAACATCCGGGTAAAACTCGTTATTGTGCTCGAAGTACCACCCGCCCGGCTCCACATTCTTTACCTTCTCGGCCCAGTCACCCTTCTGGCGCACCTCTTTGGACAGCAGCCAGTCCGCAGCCTTCACCATGCGCGCGTCATTGCGATCCACACCAACATCCCCAAGCGTGCTGAGCACCTGTGCTGTATCCCACACGGGCGAATAGCAGGGCTGCATCCGGAACGTCGGTGTCGGGTAGCCGGGCTCGCCCTGTGGGTTGTCGATGCCGAGCTTCTCAAACTCGTCCATGGCTCGGATCAGCTGCGGATCGTCCAGCGAGTAGCCCAGGTGACGAAGCGCCACAATCGAATTCAGGATGGCAGGATAGATGGCGCCAAGCCCGTCCGACTTCTCGAATCGCGCGAGCATCCAGTTCTCTGCCTTCTTGATCGCGCGCTTGCGCAGGGGACGAATATGGATGCGCTCGTACCACTGCGCCACGCGGTTCCAGAACAGAAAGAAGTTGCGCCACGAGATCAGCTTGTTTGTGCCCCAGCGCAGGTGGAGGTTTGCACCGGCCCGTCCGCCAACAAAAAGCTCGTCGATTCCCTGCTCCGGCGGCAGCTTCTTGAACGGCTTCTTGGCATACGTGATGGAAAGCGGCACCAGAATGCTGCGGGACCATGCACTGATCTCGTAAATATTGAAGTAAAACCAGTTTGGAAACAGGATGATCTCGGGCGGAATCGCAGGCACGGCATCGTAGTCGTACTGGCCAAACGCACACAGATAAATCTTGGTAAAGGTGTTGCACTCCACCACGCCGCCGTTGGCCAGAATCCAGGTTCGCGCGCGCACAAGCACCGGATCATTCTGGTCCCAACCCATCAGCTTCAGTGCGTGATAGCTTTTTACGCCGTAGTTGATGTTCGACGGCCCGCCGGGATACAGGCTCCATCCGCCATCCTCATTCTGGTGGCGGAGAATCTCGTTCACGCAGCGCCCCATCTTGCCCGGGTCGCCAGTGCCAAGAAGCGTGTGCATGTAAATGTAATCGGCCTCGAGCATCACATCGGCTTCGAGTTCGCCGTACCAGTATCCGTCGGCATGCTGCTGCGAGAAGAGCCAGTCGGTCGACTTCCGGATGCCCTCCCGCACGACATCAAGACCAATGTCGATCCGGCCGAAGCGGGGTACCTTCGTGCCTGTCGTTTCTGGGTGGATTACCTGCATGCCGATTGGATGATCCTCTGAAACTTGCGATGCGTGAACCGCCAGTTGTTGCAGCGTTTAAACTGTGGGACGGGTCTGCGCACCCGGTGCAGACGCAATCGCCTGCACAATCTCCGGCGGCAAGCCGAACCGTACGTTCTCGGGCATGACCTCGACCTCGTTGACAGACCCGTAGCCACGCTCCTGAAGGTAGGCGACAACCTCTTCCACCAGGATTTCCGGTGCGGATGCACCCGCAGTCACGGCCACGGATGCCGTGTCCTCGAGCCACTCCGGCTTAATATCCTGCGCGCCATCAATCAGGTACGACTTTGTGCCCAGGTTCTGCGACACCTCGACCAGGCGGTTGCTGTTAGAGCTGTTGCGCGAACCAACGACGAGCACGACGTCCGCATTGTGTGCGACATTCTTCACAGCGGTTTGCCGATTCTCCGTGGCATAACAGATGTCTTGCGCATGCGGCCCGACAATATTGGGAAACTTGCGCTTCAGCGCCTCGATCATGTACTTGGCTTCGTCAAGCGACAGGGTAGTCTGCGTAAGGTAGGCGACCTTATTTGGGTCGGGAACGATGAGTGCATCCACTTCTTCGGGCGTGCTCACCACCTGCGTCACATCGGGTGCTTCGCCCTGTGTGCCCTCCACCTCTTCATGGTCGCGATGGCCTACCAGCACAAGGGAATACCCCTGCTTGGCAAACTTAATTGCTTCCACGTGAACCTTCGTCACCAAAGGACACGTTGCATCCACCACCTTCAGGCCACGCTCCTTGGCACGCTGCCGTACAGCCGGCGACACTCCATGCGCGGAGTAAATCACGCGCTTACCCTCCGGCACCTCATCGAGTTCGTTTACGAAGATTGCGCCTTTTGTTCGTAAGTCGTCGACAACATAGCTGTTGTGCACAATTTCTTTGCGCACGTAGATGGGTGCACCAAAGGTGTCCAACGCAATTTTGACGATGTCGACGGCACGAACCACACCGGCGCAGAAGCCACGCGGCTTTAACAGGAGAACCTGCTTGGATCCGGAGGCGTCGGATACGGCTCTGGGACGGCTTGGAACGGGGTCTTGCACGGGATTCAGGGCCAGTGTGCTCACACCGTCAGTATACCGCGACATGTGGGGTTGCCTGGCTGAACCTGAACAGGGATTGGTGCAACACGCAGCTCCCGTCGGCTGTGCTGGCGGGAGCTCTGGCAAAAGAAATGCCCAGACCGCCGGTGAGCGGAATGGGCAGGTCAGACTCGAAACGGGGGCCTAGAGGTGGCCGCTGCAGGAGGAGTGGGGGCAGTCGCAACCGATGGTCTCGAGGCCGTCCTTGTCAGAGGTCTCGCAGGATTCGGAACAATACTTCTTGTCATCCGGGACGATACAGCTACAGCGGTCGTGGGCGCATTTCTTGGGGTCTGACATAGGGAAGATCTCCTGGGTGGGCGTGGAAGCCGCAACTACTAGGAGAGGAAGCACGGATGCACGGTTGGACGCGCAGCAAAGATTTCCCGGCCAGCCGTAGCTGCGAACTTCCGACGGTGCGGCGTACCTACGGTCCAGCCGTACGGAAGCGCCAGTCGGCCCCGGGTTACCTGCTGGCTTTGAGCATCTGCTCGGCGTGGCGAAGGCTGGTTTCGGTCACGGTGGCACCGGAAAGCATGCGAGCAATTTCTGTGGGGCGATCGGCCTCCTCAAGCTGGCGGATGTCGGTGCGGGTGCGTCCGCCCTTCTCTGTTTTGCTGATGAGGAAGTGCTGATTGCCAAATGCGGCGATTTGCGGCAGGTGGGTGACGCAGAGAATCTGCTGGTGGGTGGCAAGAGCCTTGAGCTTTGCGCCGACTGCTTCCGCAGCGCGGCCGCCGATACCGATATCAATTTCGTCGAAGACGAGCGTGCGAGGCAAGGCGATGCGCCGATTGGCCTTCGACGAACTTTCTTCAACCGATACTTTAAGTGCGAGCATGACCCTGCTCATCTCACCGCCACTTGCAATTTCCTCAAGCGGTTTCATGGGTTCGCCAGCGTTGGTTGCAATCAGGCACTCCACATGGTCCCAGCCGTGGGCGGTCCAGAACTGCTGTTCCTTCTGCGGTGCAACTTCAACGCGGAACTTCACTGTCATGGCAAGGTCGTTGATCTGCTGCTCAGCCTGTTTCTCAAGCTTGCGGGCGGCGGAGGTGCGGGCTTCAGTCAGGTCCTGGGCGACGCAGGTGAAGATGTACTCGGTTTCGCTTACGCGCTGGCGGGCCGCGGCCAGGGCGGCATCACGATTCGCAATTTCGGCGAGCTTCTGCTCGGCGGCTTCGCCGAACTGGAGCACCTCGAGGAGGGTGCGGCCGTATTTGCGTTTGAGCTTGTCGAGGGCGGCGAGGCGATCTTCAATGCTGTCGAGGCGCTCGGGGGAGGCGTTGATGGAGTTTGCATAGTCGCGGACGGTGGCCGAGACGTCTTCTACGGCGGCGCGGGCGTTGGCGATTTGCGAGGCGGCTTCAGTGAACCTGGGGTCAAAGCGGGCGAGTTCGTCGAGGTGGCGCTGAGCGGCTGTGAGGGTGGTCGCGGCGGCCTGCTCGCTTTCGTATAGCTGGTCGTTGGCGCCCATGGCAGCGGCGTAGAGCTTCTCAGCGTTGCCGAGAATGCGCTTTTCGGCCTCGAGGTCTTCATCCTCGTGGTCGGAGGTGATGGCAGCATCGCCGATCTCGGTGCGTTGAAAACTCCAGAGGTCGATGAGGCGGAGGCGTTCCTGCTCGTCGACGGCAAGGCGGTCGAGGTCTTCCCTGCTCTCGCGCCAAAGGACGTAAGCGGTGTGGACGGTTTCGGCGATGTTCTCTTTTTCAAGCTGCTTTTTGCTAAGAAGGCGCTCGCGGATGCGTTGGGAGGCTTCGCGTGTCGGCGCGTTCTGGCCGATGCCAGCGAAACGGTCGAGCAGGCCACGCTGCTGGGTCTGATCGAAGGCGCCGAGAGTTTCAGACTGGGCGTGGACCAAGGCAAGTTCGGGCGCGAGCTGGCGGAGGACGCCCACGGTGGCTGGCTGATTGTTGATGAAGACGCGGCCCTTGCCGGCGGAGGAGACCTCGCGGCGTAAGAGGATTTCGTTGCCTTCGACGTCGATGCCGTTGGCCTCGAGAACGGTTTCAGCACCGGCGGTCGTTTCAAACACGCAGGAGACGATGGCTTTTTCAGCGCCATGACGGACGACGTCGCTGGCGGCGCGGCCGCCGAGAAGCAGCGCAAGCGCATCGACGAGGATGGATTTGCCTGCGCCGGTTTCGCCGGTCAGCAGGTTGAGGCCCGGGCCGAAGGTGGCGACGGCATGGTCAAGGATGGCGTAGTTTTCAGCGCGAAGTTCGAGGAGCACGCGGCCGCCTTTCTTTGCCTTCTGTTCGCGTGGAGGATAGCACGCGACACAGCCGCAATGAAGGGCGAAGACAGGTTGAACCTCTGCGGGTAACAGGGCCAGGCAGCAGTGCGGTCCTGGGGGCTGAGCGTGCAGCCGGATTTTGACGAACGTATGAGCGCGCCGTGAAAATGTCGCGATGCGCGCTTCGGCTACTGCGCATTGTCTGTAGGTTGGAGGAATGATGCGCCTTGTAGTTTCCCTGGTCCTTGCAGTGGTGGTTGTTCCGTCGATGTGCGCGCAGGATGGAGCGCTGCCCGGCAAGCCGATTAACCTGGCGAGCAGCAAACAGGTGACGCCGGGGCTGCCTGGGTCGCCCTTCAAGACGAACAGCCTGCCGATGACGATTGCCGTGTCTCCGGATGGGCGGTACGCGGCGAGTTTGAATGCGGGGTATGGGACGGCGGAGTCGCACTACGACCAGTCGATCCTGGTGGTGGACCTGCTGACGGGCAAGCCGGTGGATTTTCCGGATGAGCGGACGAGCCATAGAAGCCGCGAGACGTTCTATGAGGGCCTGGCGTGGGGTAGCGATGGCCGCCACCTGTATGCGAGCCTGGCGTCGTTGAGTTCGCCCACCGGTGAGGTTGCGGGGAGCACGGGAAACGCCATTGCGGTGTACCGGTTCGACGGCGGCCAGATCACGCCGGAGCGGCTGTTGCCTGTGGGGCTGCAGAGGCTTGCAGCGGGCAAACACCAGACGCTGGAGGTGCCGGTGCAGGAGGGGATGGCGATTCCCTACCCTGCCGGAATCTGCGTGGTGCGCACGGCAGCGGGAGATGGGCTGCTGGTGGCGAACGACCTGTCAGACAATGTGCTGCTGATGGATGCGGCGGATGGGCGGGTGGTGAGGCAATGGGACCTGTCGACGTCTGCTGCGGTGCCTGCGGCGTACCCGCTGACGGTTTTGGCCACGAGGGACGGACGCAGAGGCTTTGTGGCACTGTGGAACAGCTCAGAGGTTGTGGAGTTGGACCTGACGGGAGCTGGCGGGAAGGCTGGCGTTGCGGGACGGGTGACGCTGCTTGGGCCGCGGGTGGCGACGGAGCCCGGGTCGCATCCGGCGTCGCTGGCGCTGAGTCCGGATGAGCGCACGCTGTATGTGGCGCTGGCGAACCGGGACATGGTGGCGGCAGTGGATGTGCGTGGGCAGATGCGGGTGCAGCGCTACCTGGATACGAAGCTGCCGGGGCAGACGTTTTTTGGTGCGGTGCCGGATGCTGTGGCGGTGAGCACGGATGGCCGGCAGGTATTTGCTGCGAACGCAAGCGCAGACGCGGTGGCGGTGTTCGACGTGCGGCGCGTGCAGAAGGCCGGGGAGCGGGAGCGCAACAAGGCGTTGCGACCGATAGGGTTTGTACCGACGGGCTGGTACCCGACGGCGCTGGCGACGACCGGGTCAGCGCTGCTGATCTCGACGGCGAAGGGCATGGGGACCGGACCCAACAACATGCCGCAGAGAGGCGGACCTGTGAACAGCCCGAAGGACCGCACCTATATCGGGACGCTGCTGTATGGCACGTTTGCGCAGGTGCCGCTGGCGGGCATGAAGGCGCGGCTCGGCGTCGATACGGAGGAGGTGGTGCGGGACAACCGCATGAAGGCGGCGGCGGAGCAGATTGCGTTTGCCGGTGGCCGCAACCCCATCAAGCACATCATCTACATCATCAAAGAGAACCGGACGTACGACCAGATACTGGGCGACGAAGCGGCGGCAAACGGCGACCCGAGCCTGACAATGTATGGCCGGGCGGTGACACCGAACCAGCACAGGCTGGCAGAGCAGTTCGGGATCCTGGATAACTTTTACGATTCTGCCGAGGTGTCGGGTGACGGGCATGTGTGGTCGAACGCGGCGATCACGTCGGATTACACGGAGAAGACATGGCAGCAGAGTTATCGTGGGCGCGAGCGGGCGTATGACTATGAGGGTGTAGTGTCTGGCGGGTTCCCGCTGCTGGAGGGCATACCGGATGTGAATGAGCCGGCCAGCCGGTACATCTGGACGAACCTGGCGGCGCATGGCAAGACGCTGTACCACTTTGGCGAATACATCTCGACCACGTTTTGTACGGAGTTGAAGAACGTGCCGAAGCAGCAGCAGTCGCCGACGCTGGGAACGCCGGAAAGCCAGCAGACCGGGTGCGCACGGCCTGCGATTCACCCCGGCGAGCCGATTCCGGCGAACTATGGCGGTGGCGTGAGCAAGTATCCGTGGGCGATCCCGATGATCGCGAAGAATGTGGCGACCAAGCCGGAGCTTCTGGGGCACTTTGACGCGCAGTTCCCGGACTTTGAGTTGGCGTTTCCAGACCAGTTGCGGTTTGAGGAGTTCATGACGAAGTTCCGGGGATGGGAGGCGGACAAGGCGGCTGGGCGGGACACGATGCCGAACTTTGTGCAGCTGCGGTTTGCCAATGACCATACGGCAGGCACGAGGCCGGGGATGCCGCGGCCTGCTGCGTCGATTGCAGACAACGACCTGGCCGTGGGCAGGGCGGTGGAGGCGGTATCGCACTCGCCGTTCTGGGACGACACGGCGTTCTTCATCCTGGAGGATGACGCGCAGGATGGGGCGGATCATGTGGACGCGCACCGCAGCATATCGTTTGTGGTGAGCAAGTATGCGCCGCATGGGGCGGCGGGCAAGCCGTTTGTGGATCACCGGTTCTACACGACGGTGAGCACGGTGCGGACGATGGAGCGGCTGATGGACCTGCCGCCGATGAACAACAACGATGCCTTTGCGCCGATGATGGGGCCGCTGTTCAGCGGGCCGGGTGACCAGCCGCCGTACGTGGCCGACTACTCCAACCGGGACAATGGACTGATCTATGCGGCGAATACGGCGAAGAGCGCGGGTGCCGAGCAATCGATGAAGATGAACTTTCGACACCCGGACCAGGCGCCAAGCGCCGAGCTGAACGTGGTTTTGTGGCACGATGCGATGGGTACGAAGCCGCTGCCGGAACAGCTGGCGCATCCGCCCAAGAGCCGCCGCAAGAAGGATGACGACGACGATTAGCGGTCTGTCGGTGGTGGAGTTGGACGACGGAGTGTGGCTGAGCACGTAGCGTGCTGTTGTTGCGGCGATGCTTCCGTGGGAGGGTGGTGGGTCGTCTACACTGCTTAGTGATGGCGACTGCGATGATTGCGACGTGCCTGCTGCTTTTGCAGGACGATCTGGGGAATGGTGCTGCGGCTGCGGCGGAGCCGGTGCACGCGGCCAGCAGGAGCGGGCTGGGCGAGATGCTGCACAACAGCGGACCGACGGCGTTGGTGGTGCTGCTGGTCTTGGCCGTGATGAGCGTGTTCAGCTGGACGATCATGATCGGGAAGTTTGTGCAGTTCCGGCAAGCGGCGGCGCAGAACGTGAACTTTCTGCGGCAGTTTCGGAAGAGTTCGCGGCTGAGCGAGATGTCGAGCATGGCAGACCAGTTTCGGCCGTCGCCACTGGTGGCGGTGTTTGCGGAAATGGTAGAGGAGTACGGACGACAGACGGCGGGGCGCGGGATGCCGCGGAGTTCGGCCGCCATTGAGCGTGCGGCGAACATTGCGAGCAGCGAAGAGTTGAGCGGGTTGGAGAGCAAGCTGACGTGGCTGGCGACGATCGCAGCGGTGGCGCCGTTTGTGGGGCTGCTGGGGACCGTGCTGGGCATTATTGATGCGTTCCACGGTTTGGGGACGCAGGGTGCGGCGACGCTGCGGGCGGTGGCACCGGGTATCAGCGAGGCACTGATTACAACGGCTGCGGGGCTTGTGGTGGCGATTCCCGCGGTGATTGGGTACAACCAGCTGTCGGCGACGATTCGGCAGTTCGGGGCGCGGATGGATGACTTTGGGCGGGAGCTGCTGAATGCGATTGAGAATGCGGCGGCGGCGCCGGTAGCGGCGAGGACCGGAAGCCCGGTGGAGCGAGCGAGCGAACGCTACAGGAACGAGGAGTAGCGATGGCCTTCAGCAGCGGTGGCCGTACGCAGTCGAGCCTGGCGGAGATCAACATTACGCCGCTGGTGGACGTGGTGCTGGTGCTGTTGTTGATCTTTATGCTGACGGCGCCGGTGCTGCAGAGCGGGATTGACGTGGCGGTGCCGCAGACCAAGAGCGTGAACCAGCTTACGGATGAGCGGACGGTGGTGACGGTGGACGCGGAGCAGCGCGTGTTTCTGCAGGACAAGCCGGTAAACCTTGACGAACTGCCGTCGATTTTGCGGGCGCAGGGTGGGGACGCGGCACGGAAGGTGATCTACCTGCGGGCGGACGGCAAGGTCCCGTTTGAGGCGATTGCGCATGTGATGGATGCGGTGAAGCGCGGCGGTGTGACCAACATCTCGATTGTGACGCGGCCGTACGAGGGTTCTGCGGGCAGCAGGTAAACGCACATGGTGAGTGAGCACATGAGGGTGCGAACAACACGAGGAGCGCGCGATGTGGCTGCCTCCGTGGTGCTGCATGCGATTGTGCTGGGCGGGATCTTTGGTGCGGGATGGATCAGCACTCGGCATGAGGCAAACTGGGGTGACCTGGAGGCGCAGGCGGGCGCAGTGCAGGCGACGATGGTGAGTTCCCTGCCGCTGCCGCCGCGCGTAAAGCCGAAGGAAGACAACGTGCTGGCAAGCGAGACGCCGAGCGTGGCTCCGCCAGTGAAGAAGGAGGCCGTGGAGCCGCCACCGGAGCCGAAGGCCATCCCCGTGCCGGAGAAGCGGGCCGTGCCCAAGAAGGTTGCGCCGCAGCCGATATACACGCCGCCGAAGGTGACCAATGAGCCGCCGCCGAAGCCTACGAACCGGGTGGCAAGTGGCCAGACCGGTGGTGTGCGGATCGCGATGCAGGCGGTGAAGAACAGCGTAGGTACGAGCGCCATCAACGTGACGGACCAGAGTTTTGGGGACCGGTTCGGGTACTACGTGCGTGCGATGAACGCAAAGATTTCAAGCCAGTGGCTGACGCAGACGCTGGATGCGAACGCGCAGGGGCGGCGGGTGTACCTGACGTTCCGGATCAATCGCGATGGTGTGCCAGGGGACGTGCGGATTGTGCAGTCGAGCGGTGATAGGACGCTGGACAGCAGTGCAGTGCGCGCGCTGGAACGCATCGATACCCTGGGACCGTTGCCGGATGCGTACAGCGGGAATTACATCACGGTGCAGTACTATTTTGAGCCGCAGGGCTAGGTAAGCAGCGGGCCACGCGGGGGCCGGGTGGCGGGTTGGGTACGCCTATAGCCGCATTGGATTGCGACGGGGTGGGCTGGCGCGTCTACCATGCTAGTAATGCGGATTGATTGGGTTTGGCTGAGGTGGGGCGTTGTTGTGGCGGTGTTTGCCGCGGGTGCGGCGGGCGCGCAGGACACGGTGTTTACCGGAACGAACAAGGGTGCGGACCGGGTGCGGATTGCGGCGGCCGGCTTCCATGCGGATGGCGGTGAGGCTTTGCCGCTGAAGCAGACGTTCGACGCGGTGCTTGAGAGCGATTTGAAGAATGCGGGTGTATTCGACGTGGTGTCGAAGAGCATGCAGCCGCAGGCGGAACCGGCTGGACCAAAGCAGGTGGATATGGCAGCGTGGGGAGGTGGCGCGAGCGCGGCGGCGTACGTGGCCTTTGGTTCCTTCACGGCGCAGGGTGGGAAGTCCGCGGTGAATGCGTATGTGTTCGATACGCATAATGCGCAATATCCCCAGGTGATTGGGAAGCAATACACCGACGTGGCGGATGATGCGGCGGCGCGGACGATGGCGCACCGGTTTGCGGATGAGATCATTCTGCGGCTGGGTGGGGGCATACCGGGCATCGCGGAGACAAAGATCTATTACATTCATGCCGGCGGCGGTGTGAAAGAAATCTGGGCGATGGATTATGACGGTGCGAATCCGCATGCGGTGACACACCTGGGCGGAATTGCACTGTCGCCGCGGGTAAGTCCGGATAACTCGCGCATTGCGTTTTCATTTCTAGATAAGTATGGCTTTCAGATCAAGATGTACTCCCTGTTACTTGGGCGCATGGTGACGTTTGCGTCACAGGCAGGAACGAACATAACACCGGCGTGGTCGCCGAGTGGACAGCTGGCTTGGAGTTCCAGTAAGTCGGGTGATCCGGAGATTTACGTGGCGGATGCGAGCGGCAATGGGGCGCATCGGGTGACGAGTTACAAAGGACCGGATGTGTCGCCGAGCTGGAATCCCAAGACCGGATCGCAGATTGCGTGGATTAGTGGGCGCACCGGCTTGCCCCAGCTGTACACGATGGATGCGGATGGCGCGAGCGTGCAGCGCATGACCGATGGCGGATATGCGACGAGTGTGTCGTGGTCGCCGAACGGGCAGTTCCTGGCATTTGCATGGAACCGGAAGTATGGTCCGGGCGCGCCGGGTGGGCAGGACATCTATGCGATGGAAGTGGCCACGAAGAAATGGATCCAGCTGACAAATGGGATTGGGCAGTGTGACTTTCCCACGTGGTCGCCGGATGGACGGCACATTGCGTTTGCGGTGGGCAGTGGCGCACGCGGGCAGGTGTGGACGATGCTGGCGGATGGCACGGGAAAGCACAAGCTGGTGGGCGGCGACATGCCCAACTGGAGCTTTAAGTAAGTGACGACGTGCATGGGGTGCGTCGTAGGATGGAACGGAAGATAGAGTAGCGGAGGGTTCGAATGAAACGAAGCGGTTGGGGTATGAGGCGAAGTGGTTTGGCTGTGCTGGCAGTTGTGCTGGTGAGTGGGCTGGCAGGGTGCAAGCACAAGAAGGTCGCGCCACCACCGCCCATGGCACCGGCGACCGACTCTGTGGCGCCGACAGCGACGATCAGCGCCGAACCGGCCTCGATTGACCTGGGGCAGAGCGTGGTGCTGAACTGGCGCACGACGAATGCGACGGATGTGTCGATCGAGGGGATTGGGCCCGTGAATCCGAGCGGAACGCAGACAGTGACGCCGTCGGCTTCAACCAACTTCCACCTGGTGGCGAAGGGGGATGGCGGCACCATGGACGCGAGTGTGCGCGTCACAGTACGCGTGCCGGTAGCGCCGACCGGGGACACAGGTGCGAGCAGCAACCTGGGCGACATGGGGACGGATGCTGCATTTCATGCGGCCGTGAAGGATGTGTACTTCGGCTACGACAGCTATGACCTGGACAGCAGCGCGCAGAGTGCGGCTGCCGCTGCGGCGAGTTTCATGTCGGCGCATCCGGCCGTTCGGGTGACGATTGGCGGGTACTGCGATGAGCGTGGCAGCGCGGAGTACAACCTGGCGCTGGGCGAGAACCGGGCGAATGCCGTCAAAGAGGCACTCGTTGCCGCGGGCGTAGCTCCGAACCGCGTGCGGGTGGTGAGCTATGGCAAGGAGAAGCAGTTCTGCACAGAGGCCACAGCTGCGTGCTACCAGGAGAATCGGCGGGGGCAATTCAACCTTGACCGATAAGTCGATGCGTTCGTAGAAAAGGCTGACTTACTCTTGCTGCAAGGTTGAAGAGTAAGTCAGCCAAGACGGACTTTGTCGGCGTGTGGTCCCACTTAGACTTTTGTACCTGTATGTGCTGCCTCCAGGAGCTTTCGCTTATGTCTCGATCCTTTCTTCGCTCCATACCGTCACCCGTACTTGTTCGCGGCCTTGCGGTGTGCGCGGTATTGCTTTTGCCTGGGTCACGGGCGTTTGCCGTAAGCAAAGAGATGGTGCAGCTGCAGACCCAGGTGCAGCAGTTGCAGGATGCAGTGGCGCGGCTGCAGCAGAGTAACGACGAGCGCATGGGCGTGATGAAAGACCTGGTGCAGCAGACCGCGGACAGCGTGAACCGGATGGGCGTGACGGTGCAGGCGCTGCAGGGCAAGCTGGGCGCAGGCACGGAAGCGAATGGGGCGAAGCTGGACCAGGTGAGCGGCCAGGTACAAAGCCTGAACGACAGCGTGGACGAGCTGAAGGCGCGGCTGCAACGCATCGAAAAAGGACTTGCGGATGTGCAGAGCACGCAGCAGAGCATGGGAGCGCGGATGGATACAGCGCCTGCGACCGGAGCTTCTGCTGGAAGTGGGACACCTTCTGCATTTGCAGGAGACACGGCCGTCGCTGTGCCAAGAACACCTGTACGCAGTGCCCGCGCAGCAGCACCACCGCCGGGATTTCCTGCGGACCCGGGGACTGACGCGGCGGGTGCTGGATCTACGGGGGCAGGAGCTGCGGCGGCTGCGAGTGGTGCTCCACCTGTGACCGACCTTTACCAAACAGCGTACGGGGATTACAGCGGAGCGAAGTACGATCTGGCGAAGGCGGAGTTCCAGGATGTGGTGCGGTTCTATCCGGATAACAGCCTGGCGGGCAACGCGCACTTTTATCTGGGTGAGCTGCTGATGAAGTCGCGCGACTATGGACCGGCGACGAAGCAGTATGACAAGGTGATCGAGGGATTTCCGGGGAACTCGAAGATTCCGGCGGCGCAGTTGCGCAAGGGACAGGCGCTGCTGGCGCTGAAGGACACGGCGGGCGGCATGCGGGAGTTGAAGTCGCTGGTGGCGCGGTATCCGAACTCGCCGGAGGCTGCGCAGGCGCGCACACGGCTGGCGGATGTGCGGCGGTAAGGGGCGAGCCTAGCTGCGCATGCCGTCGAGCAGGTTGGCGATGTGGGCCTCGACATCGGCAGTCGGCGGGAGTTGCGGAAGGCGGGGGCGGCCACCGAAGTAGCCGCTAAGTTCGGCGGCAGTTTTGATTGCTGCAGTTCCCTGCTGCAGCAGGTAGGGCTCCGCAGAGGCGACGCGTCGCTGCTTTTCATGCAGCAGGCCGGTGTCGCCGTCTTTGTACGCGGCCCAGATCTCAAAGACTGCCCCGGGGATGGACGCGGCAACCGCAGGTGCAATGGCCGACGCGCCGGCGTGGAGGGCTGCTGCGCTGTCTGCGGCGTGGACCCAGATGAGCTGGAATCCAGTTGGCTTGGTGCGGGTTTTGAGCGCGGGTGCGAGTGGAGCGATGGCAAGAGCGGTGCCGCCCGAGGCAAGGGAGGCTGCGCTGAGGAGGGTACCGGTGGGCTGCGGCTGCGGTGGAGGCTGCAGCATGCGGCGGGTTGCCGCCGTGAAGGTCACCGTCGTGGTGCTGGTGCGCTGAACGTGGGCAGTTGCCGCTTTCACGGCGGTGATGCGGCTGACGTGGGCGGATTGCTCCAGCAGGCCGAGGATGTTGGGGTGATCGGCGAGTGCTGCAATGGTGTCGACCGGCAGCGGGTGGCCAGCGGCGTGACTGGCAAGGACGATGGGCAGGGGGCTGCGGTCCGCGATACTGCGGAACCAGGTGAGAAGCTCAGCTGTGGGCTCGCCGACACGCGCGCCATCGTGCCAAAAGCGGATGCCTTCTGCGACGGGGGCGGTGAGAAGGATAGCGTCATAGAGGCTTGTAGCAGCGTGCTCTGCGAGTTCGAGCGCAGGGTGAACTCCGGCTTCGGCGATGCCAGCGACAAGGACTTTTTCTGGCGCGGCGGTGTCGGCGACAGTGGTGAGAACCGAGCGCCTTTCCTCGGTGGAGAGAGCTGCGCTTTCGCTGTTGGGGCCAAGCACAATGAGGCCGCTGACGGGCGTAAGCGAGAGGCGGCGGACGTTGTGCTCAAGCTTGCGCAGGTAGACACGGCCATCGGGGTAAAAGGGCGTGGTGAGCGGAACGTGTATACCGTCAAACAACATGCTTTGATTATCGCGTAAATGGAGCTTTGCGATTTTGCGAGGAGCGGCTAAGGTAGGGGCATGGAAGCGGTAGAGATACGCGGAAATAAGACGACGAACCAGCTTATGAAAGAGGCTGGATGGTTCGTGCTGCACACGTTTTTCGCTGTGCTGGTGATGGTGCTGGTCGTGGCTGGCTTCAGCCTGACCAAGCCTGATCCGGAGACGACGTTGCCGAAACTGCTGTGCACGCTGGCGGTTTTTCTGGCGCCGATGGTGGCGGGTTTTGTTGCAGGGCGCATGCGGTCTGACACGGTGGCGAGCAACGTGTGGATCAGCGGTTTGATCACGTTTGCGATCGTATGCGTGTATGTGCTGGACCTGCCGACGGGGGCTGGCCTATGCGACGGGTGCGGTGCAGTGGACAAGCTGTGGCGGACGTTCTTTTCCATCGACCGGAACAGCGGTTTGATGGGCGGGGATGGGGTGCTGATCGGGACGTGGGTGCCGCTGGCGATGATTGGGTATGCGGTGGGGGCAAAGGTCGGCAAGACGGTGGAGTAGGCGCAGATTTGGAGCAAGCAGAAGGGCCGCGAATGGCGGCCCTTCTGCTTGCCCGTTGCCGGGTCAGACGGTAGCAGTTTCGCGTTCGGCGTGGAGGGTTTGAAGCGCGTAGACGTTGACGGTGCCGCGTTGGAGGGCGGCGATGCCTTCCGCTGCGGCCTGGGCGGCGGCAATGGTGGTGATGGTCGGGATGCGGGCGAGGACGGCGGCGCGGCGGATGGCTTTCTCGTCGAAAAAGGTGTCCTGGCCGCGGGGCGTGTTGAGGATGAGCTGGATGCGGTCGGACTTGATAAGGTCGACGACGTTGGGGCGGCCTTCCTTGACCTTGAAGACGCGCTCGCATTGGAGGCTGGCGTCTGCGAGGACGTCTGCCGTGCCGTGGGTGGCGACGAGGCGGAAGCCCATTTCGACGTACTGCCTGGCGAGGGGGACAAGGGCGGCTTTGTCGTGATCGTTGACCGAGACGAAGACCGTGCCAGTGGTGGGAAGGTTCTGGCCGGCGGCGACCTGGGCCTTCGCAAAGGCCTCGCCGAAGGTGCTGGCGACGCCCATGACTTCACCGGTGCTGCGCATTTCCGGGCCGAGGACGGTGTCGACGCCGGGGAATTTGCCCCAGGGGAAGACGGGGGATTTGACGAAGAAGTAGGCGCCGGTGTCGAGGTCGTTGCCGGATTTTGTGTAAGCCGGCAGCAGGTCCGCGAGCTTTTGGCCGACCATGAGGCGGGAGGCCATTTTGGCGAGGGGGATGCCGGTGGCCTTGCTGACGTAAGGCACGGTGCGGCTGGCGCGGGGGTTGACCTCGATGACGTAGACGATGCCGCGCTGGATGGCGAACTGAATGTTGCAAAGGCCGATCACGGAGAGCGCGTGAGCGAGTTTGCGCGTGTAGTCGCGGATCTGGCGAAGGACGTCGTCGGTAAGCGAGACGCTGGGGAGCACGCAGCTGGAGTCGCCGGAATGGATGCCGGCTTCTTCAATGTGCTGCATGATGCCAGCGATGACGACGTCGGTGCCGTCGCAGAGGGCGTCAACGTCGACCTCGGTGGCGTCTTCGAGGAAGTGATCAATGAGGACGGGTCGGTCCTGCGAGTACTCGATGGCGGAGGACATGTACTGGCGGACTTCCGCGTCGTCGTAGGCGATGACCATGGCGCGGCCGCCGAGGACGTAGCTGGGGCGGACGAGGACGGGGTAGGTGACGCGGTTGGCGCCCTGCAGGGCTTCGTCGAGGTTGGTGGCGATGGCGCCTTCGGGCTGGGGGATGCCGAGGTCGGTGATGAGTTTGCCGAACCGCTTGCGGTCCTCGGCGAGATCGATGGATTCTGGCGAGGTGCCGATGATGGGGACGCCTGCGGCCTTGAGCGGAAGGGCGAGGTTGAGCGGGGTCTGGCCGCCGAACTGGACGATCATGCCGATGTCGGCTCCGGACGCGGCCTCGTGGTGGTAGATGGCGAGGACGTCCTCGAAGGTGAGGGGTTCGAAGTAGAGGCGGTCCGAGGTGTCGTAGTCGGTGGAGACGGTTTCCGGGTTGCAGTTGACCATGATGGTCTCGTAGCCGTCGTCGCGCAGGGCGAAAGCCGCGTGGCAGCAGCAGTAATCGAACTCGATGCCCTGGCCGATGCGGTTGGGGCCCGAGCCGAGGATGATGACCTTCTTTTTGGTGGTCGGGATGGCTTCGTCTTCTTCGTCATAGCAGCTGTAGAAGTAGGGGGTGAAGGATTCGAACTCTGCGGCGCAGGTGTCGACAAGCTTGAAGACGGGGCGGATGCCGTGCTGCTCGCGGGCCTCGCGGATTTTGGTCTGGGCTTCGGTTCCCTTGCCTTCGATGCTCATCGCCGTCGCGAGCAGGTCGTCAGAGATGCCCATGCGCTTGGCGGTGCGGAGATCGTCCTCGGTGGCGGTGTCGAGGGTTAGCTTCCCTGCTGACTGCTGCTCGTCGACGATCTGCTTGACCTGGTAGAGAAACCACGGGTCCATGGTGGTGAGGTGCTGGACTTCGCGGACACTCATGCCGCGCTCGAAGGCGTAGAAGACGTAGCGCAGGCGCTCGGGGTGGGCGGTGACGAGGCGCTGGGTGAGGCGGCGGGGCTCGATGTCTGCGGCGGTGGCGCGCTTGCCGGTTTCAAGCGACCGGATAGCCTTCATGAGGGCTTCTTTGAAGGTGCGGCCCATGGCCATCACTTCGCCCACGGACTTCATCTGCGGGCCCAGGTTCTCGTCAGCGCCGTTGAACTTTTCGAACTGCCACTTGGGAATTTTGACGACGACGTAGTCGATGGTGGGTTCGAAGCAGGCTGGGGTGGCCTCGGTGATGTCGTTCTTGAGTTCGTCGAGGGTGTAGCCGACGGCGAGGCGCGCGGCAATCTTGGCGATCGGAAAACCGGTGGCCTTGGACGCGAGCGCCGACGAGCGGGAGACACGCGGATTCATTTCGATGACGGTCATGCGGCCGTCGGCGGGGTTGACGGCGAACTGGACGTTCGAGCCGCCGGTCTCGACGCCGATTTCGCGCATGACGCGGATGGCGGCGTCGCGCATGCGCTGGTACTCGCGGTCGGTCAGGGTCTGGATGGGGGCGACGGTGATGGAGTCGCCGGTGTGGACGCCCATGGGGTCGAAGTTCTCGATGCCGCAGATGATGATGACGTTGTCGGCGAGGTCGCGGACGACTTCAAGCTCGTATTCTTTCCAGCCGAGGACGGATTCTTCGAGCAGGCACTCGTGAACGGGCGAGAGGTCGAGGCCGCGGGAGAGAATTTCGGTGAGTTCGTCGCGGTTAAAGGCGATGCCGCCGCCGGAGCCGCCGAGGGTGAACGACGGGCGGATGACGCAGGGAAAGCCAATCTTGGCGGCGAAGTCCAGGCCGTCGCGCAGGTTGTTGATAAGCGCGGAGCGGGGCATGTCGAGACCGATCTTGTTCATGGCGTCCTTGAACAGGAGGCGGTCTTCGGCCTTCTTGATGGGGCCGAGCTTTGCACCGATGAGCTCGATGCCGTACTTGTCCAGTGTACCGGCGTCGGCCATGTCGACGGCGAGGTTGAGGGCTGTCTGGCCGCCGACGGTGGGGAGCACGGCGAAGACGCCTTTGCTGCCGGATTGCGTCAGCATCTCGCTTTCGACACGGAGGATTTCTTCAACGTACTTTGCCGTTAGGGGCTCGACGTAGGTGCGGTCGGCGACCTCGGGATCGGTCATGATGCTGGCGGGGTTGGAGTTGACGAGGACGACCTCGTAGCCTTCGGCCTTGAGCGCCTTGCAGGCCTGGGTGCCGCTGTAGTCGAACTCTGCGGACTGGCCGATGACGATGGGGCCGGAACCGATGACGAGGATTTTGGCGATGTCTGTTCTACGTGGCATTTCTTCCCTTACGTGTCGAAGCCAAAAGTCCAAGGCTCATAAAAAGAGGCATCCTCGGATGCCCCTTTTGTCGCTATTTTTTCCAGTCTTCCATCATCTTGCGGAAGTCTTTGAAGAGGTAGTGGGAATCGTGGGGGCCGGGACTGGCTTCGGGGTGGTACTGGACGCTGAACATGGGGTGTTCGCGGTGTTTGAGGCCAGCCACGGTGTCGTCGTTGAGGTTGACGTGGGTGACTTCGGTGGTCGAGGCGTCGAGGGTGGTTGGGTCCACGGCGTAGTTGTGGTTCTGCGAGGTGATCTCAACCTTGCCGGTGTCGAGGTTCTTGATGGGATGGTTGGCGCCGTGGTGGCCGAACTTGAGCTTGTACGTTTTGCCGCCGAGCGCGAGGCCGAAGATCTGGTGGCCGAGGCAGATGCCGAACAAAGGGGCTTTGCCGGCCAGGTCACGGACGTTCTGCTGGGCGTAGTCGAGTGGTTCCGGGTCGCCGGGGCCGTTGGAGAAGAAGACGCCGTCAGGGTTCATGGCCAGGACTTCTGCCGCGGGAGTCTCGGCGGGTACGACGGTGACACGGCAGTTTTCGCGGGTGAGCATGCGGAGGATGTTGGACTTGATGCCGAAGTCATAGGCGACAACGTGCATCTGGTCGGGGTTCGCAATCTGCTGCGGCAGGAGCTTGTCACCGGTTTCGTTGATGGGGCTTGCGTCGGTGAACTGGTAGGCGGTCTTGGTGCTGACGACGCGTGCGAGGTCGGTGCCGTCCATTTTTTGGATGGACTTTGCCCTGGCGATCAGGGCGTCAGCGTCGGTGCTCTTTGTGGAGATGACGCCACGCATCACGCCGTTATTCCGGAGGTGACGGACGATGGCGCGGGTGTCGACCTCTGCGAGGACGGGAACGTTGTACTTTTCGAGGTACTCGTCAGTGACCTGGGTGGATCGCCAGTTGGACGAGATGGGCGAGAACTCACGGGTGACGAGGCCTTCGATGTAGGGGCGTTTGCCTTCATCATCGCTGGGCGTCGTCCCGTAATTACCGATCTGGGGGTTGGTCAAAACGACGATCTGTCCGGCATAGGAGGGGTCGGTAAAGATCTCCTGGTATCCGGTGAGTGCGGTGTTGAAAACGACTTCGCCGGATGCTTCGGCAGGCGCGCCGAAGCCTTTGCCGCGAAAGATGCGCCCGTCTTCGAGCGCCAGGATGGCTTGCATTGCCTCTCCAATGGAGTGGATTCAATCGATTTTAGCAGGGTGGGAAGGCAAGGACTATGCGATGTTGATCAAGATGTCGTCACCTTCGAGTTTGAGGGCATAGACGGCAACTTTGCTTTGCTCTTCGGGGCATTCGCCAGTGCTGAGGTCGAAGGCCCAGGCGTGCCAGGGACAGACGATCTTGCCGTCCTCAAGCCAGCCCTGGCCAAGTGGGCCGCGACGGTGCGGACACCAGTTGTCGACGGCCGAGAGCTTGCCACCGGTATTTGCAAGACAGATGTCGACGCCACCCGCAGCGTACTCACCGACGCTGTCTGCGGACGGTGCCTCAGACTGGCTGCATAGCTTGACCCACTCGGACATCCTTCACTCCCCTGCTTCTGGCGACGGCCATGTCTAGTGTGCACGATGGGCTGCGTGCTAGGGTGGGGCGATGGCCACACCGAGACGCGCAAAGCCGACACCCGCACAACGACCCACGTATAACCGCAACGACCCCAACTTCCAGGTAGTGCATCCGCGCTGGCTGGCTTGGGCGCTTGGATCTGCGGTTATTGGCGCGTTCTTTTGTGCTTACCTGGCGATGTGTGCGCTGTTTGGGCTGGGGTCATGGCAACTGGTCTTGCATCCGACTCAGAAGGCGGGCGTGAGCACGGGACTGGCCGGCGCGGAACAGGTGAAGTTTGGGCCGGACGCGGGCGGTGTTCCGCAGCTTGCCGGGGAGTTTCTGCCGGCGGCAACCGTGGCGGAAGGTGTTGCTGCACGGGACTACACAACGGTGCTTTACCTGCGAGACGGTGACGGGCAGCTGGGCTTTGCAGATGCGCCCCTGCTGGCGATGCTGCACGACCTTGGAATGAACGTACTGGCGTTTGACTATCGCGGCTATGGGAGCAGCGTGGCCAAGCCGCACCCGTCTGAACCCCGCATGTTGGAGGACGCGGAGAGTGCGTGGGAGTATTTGCGTGGTTTGCGCGGGGTCTCTCCGCAACACATCGTCATTTATGGTGCGGGGGTGGGTGGATCGCTGGCAGTGCAGTTGGCTGTGCGACATAAAGAAGCGGCGGCGCTGATTGTGCGGAACGCCGATGCGGATGTGCTTGGGACGGTGTTGCGCGATCGGCGAAGCAGATTCTTTCCGGTGCGTCTGTTATTCAAGAACCGCTTCGAGCTTTCAGCGTTGGATGGATTGACGATGCCGAAGCTGCTGCTGGACATTGGCCCTGCCGACCTTGGGCCAGAGGAAAAGGCGCGCACAGCGGCTTACCGTACGGCAGCCGATCCAAAGGTGACGGTGGAAATGCCAGCGACTGATCCCGGTAAGGAGCGGGAGGCGGTGAAGCGTTTCCTGGACGCCAGAGCGACGCTGCTGCCGGCACCGATGCTGGCTCCGCAGCTTCCCTCGAGCAAGTAGCCCGGACCTGCGTGCGGAGACGGCCTGTCAGGCGTGTCAAACGACGGTAGACCGGTGCAAGCAGCGAAGACAGCTGAACGGAGCTGCGCGGACGAAGTGAAGGCCTCCGGTGATCTGGAGGCCTTACGTAGAGGTGGGAAGTGGTGGTGCGGATAGGTGATGCCGGGATCGAAGAAGGGTAACCCCGGCGTTACTGCTGGACTACATCCGTTAAGACGCGGTCATGAACAAAAGGTTGCGCTTCCTGTGTGAGCGTGGCGTGAACTTTCAAACGTGACAGGTACTTCGGCGGATTCCTCGTTGAGCGTTAGTCTGGCGACCTACACCATGCGAAGAAATTGCCCTGAAGATAGTGCTGCTCCAGGAAAGACTTTGTCAAGGTCGCGGGTGCCTAAGCTGCGTTGGGTGAGTTCACCCAGGACCTGACGGTAATCGGTTGTGATGGCCAGATCTCGGCCCTCATTGAGTTGTTCGGTATTCAGTCCGGGCCAGCGGCCGTAGACCTTGCCGCCGCGGACACCGCCACCGAGAACAAACATCACGTTACCGTGACCGTGGTCGGTGCCACCGGTGCCGTTCTGCTTTGCGGTGCGGCCAAATTCTGACATGGTGACGAGGGTGATGTGCTCCGCGTCCTGCCCCATGTCGTTCCAGAAGGCGGCGATTGCTTCAGAAAATTCCTTGAGGCGGTTGTTGAGGCGGCCCTGGGTGGAACCCTGGTTCACGTGGGTGTCCCAGTCGCCGATATCGGCAAAGGCAGCCTCGACACCGAGGTTCGCCTTCATGAGCTGTGCGACCTGCTTCATGCTGTTGCTGAACGGGGTGTTGGGGTAAACGACGCCGCTTGCAGGCTGGTAGTGTGCCGGGTCAGTGGACTTGAGCATGCGCATGGCTTCAAAGGTCTCGTTGCCTTCAGAGCTGAGAGCGCGGTCGGTCGAGCCGCCATACATGGCCTGAAATGCGTTCGAGGTGGCAGAGGGAGCGGGTCCGCGGCCACCGACGTTGAAATCCTGAACGTTGGTGATGGCGACAGCGGGTACTTTGCCCTGAAGTGTGCGTGCAACGTCGGAACCCATGGACACGGCGCGGAACGCGGTTGCCTGCTTTGCAAGGCGTTCATCCTGCAGGGCGCGATTGAGCCAGCCGTCCTGCGTGGATTTTAGCCCCGGTGTGCCGGACTCCATGTAGTCCTGTGCGTCGAAGTGGGAGCGCGTGCTATCCGGCGAACCTACAGCGTGAACGATAGCGAGGTGACCCTGCTGGAAGAGCGGTTGAAATGCCTTGAGCGCCGGGTGCAGGCCGAAGCGACCATCTAGGTCGAGCACCTGGTTCTGTGGGATGGCGATGGTCGGACGGAGCGCGTAATAGTTGGGCTCGGTGTAGGGGACGACGATGTTGAGTCCGTCCGCGGCACCACGCTGAAAGATAACGACAAGCTTTTTGCCATTTGCCTGGGCTGTTGCCGTCTCGGCCATCACGGAGCGGACGAGAAACTGCGGAATCGTCGATGTGCCGACGAGCGCGAGTGCTGAACCCTTCATGAAACCGCGGCGTGTGATTGGCATGGCTCTTGTCCTTGAACTTGTTCGAATGCCTACCTATGTACGGAACCCGATTGCACGCGGATGTTGCGGTTGGTAGGACGTAGCGGGCCACTCGGACCGACGATGAAGCTGTAGATGGAATTGGGGCACCCGGTCGGCCGTGACAGAGGCATACCTGGAGGAATACCCGTCAGGGTTCTCCTTCCGCGCCGCATCCTTCAAGCGGAGGCCGCGAAAGCACCTCCGACAAACAACTGCCATACGCATTACCTTGCTCATGAAGTGAACGGTAACACCGGTGAAAGTGAACATCTCTACAACTTGAGTGCGGTCGTGTGGCGCTTTTGCGGGTGGTGAGCGGTGCTTTGAAACCCTACGAAACTCTGCCACCAGGTTGTGCTCTAGCGCCGCTGGAACTCTGGCGAGCCGAGAAGGAGGCCGAGCATGACACTGCCCTGCTTGTCGGTTGGCGGCGCGGCAGCTTTGGGCGCAGACGAGACCAGGGTGTTGCCTGCGCTGATTTTGACAACGGATTTCATGCCGCGCTGCTTCGTGGGATCTGGAACGGCGGCGAAGTCGCGTGCAGCCTGCTGGACGGTGTCGTCTGTGGACTGGCTGAGCACGGCGGTCCGCGTCTGGGGGCTTGCGGGGGTGGCAAGCAGCGCAGTCTCGAGTGCCTGTTCCTTTTGCGCAGGGTCGGAGGCTTCGCTGGCTGCTGGTTTGCCGTCCTGCAGCAGGCTGGGAAGCGCGACGGTGGTGCCGCCGATGCGGTTGCTGCTGAGCAGAAGCGAGAAGTTCATTCGGTTGACCAGGGCAGAGGAACTGAGCCAGGTTTCCGCGTCCCACTTGTAGCCGGTGGGCGGCTGGCAGCCGTAGATGGGCATGCCGAGGCGCTCGAGCGACTGAACGATGGGCTGCGGGTTCTGGACGTCGGCACCCGTGACACGGAGGGCAGACACAACGTATTCCAGCGGAGTCTTGAGCTTGGCGTGAACGGTCGTCGCGGAGAAGAACTCCGGCGAGTGGACCATGGTGCGCAGGACGGCCCTGATGTCGCCATTGGTCTTAATGAAGGTCTGGGCCATGCGGTCGACGAGCGCTGCTGGCGGCGTGTCGGCGACAAAGCGCTCGGCGAGCTCGAGCGAGATGAAGTGGGCTGTGGCAGGGCTGGTGGCGAGCATGTGCAGCACTTCCTCACCTTCTCGTTCGCCACCATCGTGGATCGTCTTGCCGAGTACGGTTTTGTTGCCGGGCTCGTGGCGGCGGTCGTTGTAGGTGAACTCCCCGCCGTCGCCAGGCCTCTCGGTGGTCCAGCCCGTAAGCACCTTTGCGACTTCCGTGACGTCGTTCTGGGTGTACCCGCCGTTGACCCCAAGGGTGTGCAGCTCCATCAGCTCGCGGGCGTAGTTTTCGTTGAGGCCGACGGCCTTCTTCTTTTTGGCGTTGGGGTTTCTGGGAGTGTTGCCGGCGGCGATGGAATCAGGACCGATGCTCTGGGCGTTATCGAGGTAGAGAAGCATGGCAGGCGAGCGCGCAGTGGCGACGAGCAGATCTTCAAAGTGGCCCAGTGCGTGGGCCTGAACAGTCTGCTGAAAGTGGGGGAGTAACGACGGCATCTGGCCGTCTTTGCGGATGTAGATGTTGAAGTGATTGAGCCAGAAGTCGGTCATCACGGCTTCAAGCTCGCGGTTGCTGTAGATGTCGGTGAGCAGGCGGGTGCCGAAGATTTCGGCGGAGATCATGCGGTTGGTTCCGGCGAGGGAGACGAGGGTTTCCTTTTGCAGGGGCGTCATGCCGTCGCCGAGTTTGCCGTCCTGGCCGCGCATGCCCTTGCGCAGGGCGATGAGCTGGTCGACCGGCATGCGAAGGATCTCGGCATAGCGCTGGTCCGGCGAAGTTGCGAGCAGGCCGTCGATTTGGGCCTGGGGCAAGGGTTGGATGGACTGCTCGAAGTTGGGTGGGTCGGCCTGGGCTGCGGCGTCGACGACGGGTGTCTGCACACCATTCCGGTCCTGGCGAACGATGGGTGCCTGAATGGTTCGAGGGGTGCTGGCGGGGGCAGGCTTTGTACCGGATGCCATGTTGACGTTCGCAGGATCCGTGTCGTCGAACAGGGCCGCCTGGCCTTTGCGGATGTTTGCCGCTTTTGCGTTCGCGGCGTTTGAGGCGGGCGTGCCGGCCTGGGCACCGGTAGCGGCTGCAGCACCGGACTTCGCCTTCTGACGCTCCTGGTAGAACTCCACCTGGTCCGCGACGATGGTGCGGATGGCAGGGTCCTGCGGAAGTGCGCCGGACCTGGCGAACTGCCGAATCTGGTTGGGCGTGGGATACCGCTCAATGCGCTGCTCCTGCGTCATGTGCATGGCGGGGTACTGCGCGAGGCGGGCGTCAAGAGCGGTGTCGGGAATGCGGTCGGGGTTGAGCTGCTGCTCAAACCACTTGTCGGGCCCCACGGTACGCACGGCGTCGAGTTCACCGGGACGTGGGCCGAAGGTAAAGCGTTCGACGAGGAGATCGGCGTGGTCGACCGGAGCTGCAGGCAGGGGCTTAGGCTTCGCAGCGGCGTTCACTGGCAGCGTTCCCCAGATGAGGGTGGCACTGAGGGCGATGGTTATGGCGTCGCGACGGCTTGGAAGGCGCATGGGTGCTCCTGAGTGCAACAGCACATCTTTTAACCCGGATGGGCGGAGTTGGTTGCGCGCCGGCGACAGGTCTCAGGTTCAACCAAAGAGTGACGGGTCATTCGCCGCAGCCAGCGCGAAGACGAGAGGTGCATTCCAGTTGATGGCGACTTCGTTGAGTGAGTAGGCGTGCCAGTCGTCGACCCAGTGGCGCATGGGCGGTCGTTGGGAAAGGGCGTTCGCGACGGCGTCGCCGCCGTGAGCGTTTGGACCGCCCGACAGCAGCCCCGGCCAGGGTGCTGCGATCTTGTCGGCCACGCTGGGCCTGTGGTGCGGATTCTGGAACGGACGAAGACCGACGTGGGTGACCCAAGAGACGCCGAAGCAGTTGCGGCCAAGCAGATAGTGAAGATTGGCGAGCGCCGCCTCCCTTGCAGCAGGGCTTGGCTGCAGGCGGTTGGCAAGGAGGAGAAGCAGGCTGTCGTTGGCAGCGGTGCCGTTCGATCCCCAGGTGTAGTTGGCGGGCGCCAGCGTGTTGCCATAGCCGCTTGTGGCGGAGCGTTGGATGCGCTGTTCGGCGGCATCTCGGGTTGCACCCAGGATTCGCTCTTTTAGCGACGGGTCCAGGTCGTGCAGGGACAGGCAGTATGTCCAGAGTGCCATGGGCATCACGTCGCCCCAGCCGGGCGCGCCGAGCGTAAGGTCGGCAGGAACCCCGGCCTGGACGTCAGTTGCAAACGCCGCCTCGCCAGTCGTGCGGTACAGCTCTGCGGCGGCCCACAGCAGCTCATCGCTCAGATCCGCATTGCCGTACTCCCCGGTGGCGATACCGGAAGGATTTTTGAACGGAACGGCAGGGTTCGACTGTGCCCAACGGTACGCGGCGCGGGCCGCTGCGAGGCAGCGCTGGGCAAAAGCGGTGTCATAGGGCTGGTAGCAGCGCGCCGCGATGGCCAGGACGGCGGCGAGGTCTGCCGTGGCACCAGTGCTCTTGAAGGGTGCGGTGCCGGTACCAATGACTTCGCTGGGTAGCTTGTCTTTGGTCGGGAGGATGAAACCGCAAAAGTGTTCGCTGGTCTGCTTATGCCAGACGCCGCCGTCTGCGGCATCCTGCATGCTGAGCATCCAGTTCAAATTCCAGCGAATTTCCGCGAGAAAGTCGGGTGTCGCCCCGCCGGACTCCGGAATGGCGAGCTTGAGGTCGCGCGTCACGCCGGGGAAGAGCTCCCACGTCCAAAGCAGGGTTCCGGTGCTGATGCCGCTGTTGACGACGTACCGGCCGTAGTCGCCTGCGTCATGCCAGCCGCCAGTCTGTTTCACCTTGCCGCTGCGGCCGGAGCTGGGGTGGAACTCACCATGCTTGTGGCATTTGCCATGCTTGTAGCCTCCACCCATGTTTACCCTGTGGCCGCAGCGCTGGCCATAGAAGGAGCGCATGGCCAGGCGGAGGGGCTCGGCATAGACGTTGGGGCCGATCGGGATGAGATCGCTGGAGACGCCGGCTGCGTGCAGCTGGTAGGTGCCGGGCGTTTGGAGGGCGGAAAAGTCGGCGAGGGCGATGATGTCCCCGGAGGCGCTGTCGAGCCGGGCAGCTGACAGTGTTCCGCGCAGGACGATGTCCGCGCTCCCTGAGCGTACGACCGTGAAGTCTGTAGCACCTGGGACGTCAGGTGGAAGGACGACGCTCGCACTCTTGCTGGCCGTGGGCAGGTAGCCGCACTGATTCGTCCAGATCGCACGCAAACCCGAAGGCGGTGGCGTGGGCTGGTTTGCGGGGCCAGCATATTGGTCGGTGTGCGACTGGGGGAATGCATTAGAAGGCAGCACACAGGCGAAAGCGCCAGCGGCGGCGATGGACTGTACAGCTTCTCTGCGGTTCATCTTTTCCGAGTGTACCGACGCATGGTGCTGGCCGGCTGTGTCGGAACGTGCCATCTCGCGGCTCAGGTCAAAGAACTAGAAGGCGGCAAGCGCGGCGCAGGCTTGGTAGAGGTCTTCGGTCTGGGGCAGGATGGCGTCTTCAAGGATGGGCTGGTAGGCGACAAAGGTGTCCATGCCGCCGATGCGGCGGACGGGTGCATCGAGGTCGTGAAAGAGTTCGTCGGCGGCGCGGGCGGCGAGCTCTGCGCCGAAGCCCCACGACCGCATGTCCTCATGAGCGATGAGGAGGCGATTGGTGCGGCGGGTGCTTTCGGCAATGGCTTCCCAGTCGTAGGGGCTCAGACTGCGGAGGTCGATCACTTCGACGCTGATATTGCGCTCGCGCTCGAGACGCTGGGCTGCCTGGAGGGCGCGGGGGACGACCGCACCATAGGTCACCAGGGTCAGGTCGGTTCCCTGCTTGAGGGTCTTCGCTTTCCCGAAGGGGATGGTGTAGTCCGGGCCGGGATAGGGTGCGCGACCAAAGGCTTCGCGATAGAGGCGCTTGTGCTCCAGGAAGAGGACGGGGTCGTCGCAGCGGATGGCCGTGCGCAGAAGGCCCGCAGCGTCGAGCGCGTTCGACGGCATGACGACGCGAATGCCGGGTGTGTGGGTGAAGATGGATTCGCCGGATTGGGAGTGGTAGATGGAGCCGCCGGTGAGATAGCCGCCGATAGGGACGCGCATGACGAGCGGGCAGGTAAAGGTGCCGTTTGAGCGCCAGCGCATAACGGACATTTCATTACGCATCTGGTGGACGGCTGGCCAGATGTAGTCGAAGAACTGGATCTCAACGACGGGCTTAAGGCCGCGCACGGCCATGCCGATGGCGCGACCGGCGATGTTTGCCTCGGCCAGTGGGGAGTTGAAGACGCGGTCGGAGCCGAACTCCGCTTGCAGGCCGCCGGTGAGTTTGAAGACGCCGCCCTTACCCTTGAGTGCGCCCGAGGCAAGGTGCTGGTCGCGGCTGGCGTCGGCCACGTCTTCGCCGAAGATGACGATGCGCGGGTCGCGTCGCATTTCGTCGCGAAGCGTCGAGTTGATGCTGTCGGCCATGGTGCGGTCGATGCGGTCCGGATTGGTGGTGGTCTCCGTCGCGTCGAGTTCGGGTGCGGTATCGAAGAGGCTGGCGGTGGGCGCCAGGTCTTCGGAGTAGACGTGCTTCTCGATGTCAGCGACGAGGGGCAGAGGCGCCGCCAGGGCGCGGTCGGTGGCGAGAATAATGGTGGCGTCGACGTCTGCCTCAATCTGGCGGAGTTCGTGTTCGGTGAGGATGCCTTGCCCGATGAGATACGCCTGGAGCTTGCCGATTGGGTCGCGCAGGGCGTCCGCCTGGAGCTCGGAGGCGTGGCGGTAGGCGCGCTCATCGTCGCTTTGCGAGTGGGAGTACGGGCGGATGACGTGACCGTGGACGAGAGCAGGACCCTTGCGAGCGCGGCAGTAGGCCACCGCCTCAGACATGGCGGCGTAGCTGGCGAAGGCGTCGGTGCCGTCGACTTCAGCGAAGTGGAAATTGGGAAAGTTGGCGACGAGGTGGCTGATGCTGCCGCCAGGAGTGTTCGTTTCAACGGGGGTAGAGATCGCGTAGCCGTTATCTTCGACGACGAAGAGGACGGGGAGCTTGCTGTTGGAGGCGGTGTTCAGGGCCTCCCAGAACTCGCCCTGTGACGTGGAGCCCTCGCCGATGGAGGTGTACACGACTTCATCCGCCTGGAACTTCACATGTTTGAAGCTGCGATAGTCGTGGGCGGCGGCAGGTGCTTTCGCGGCATCGGGGTATCTGGCGAAAAAGACACCGGCCTCTGCGGCGCCGACCGCATGCAGGCACTGAGTCGCAACGCTGCTCGAGGGCGACACGAGGTTGAGCGGCACACTGGTCCAATGGGACGGCATCTGGCGCCCGCCGCTTTGTGGGTCGGTGCCGGCGCCAACGGCCTGCAGCAACTGGTCTTCAACAGACTGGCCGAGCGCCAGGGCCAGGGCGCGGTCCCGATAGTAAGGGAAGAACCAGTCGTAGCCCGGGCGAAGCGCCATGCCGGCTGCGGTGAGCAGGGCTTCGTGGCCGGCGCAGGAGATCTGGAAAAAGATCTTCTGCTGCTTCTTTAGCAGGAGCTCGCGGTCGTCCGTGCGGCGCGAGGTGTACATGGTGCGATAGAAGCGGACGAGGTCTGCACGCGAAAGCGGTTCGGTCTGGCCGTGCGACTGCAGCGCAGGGTCATCAGCGGGTGAAGCTGCTTGGGTCACGGAGGCCGTTGCGGTTGCGGACGGTGCCTGTGCTTCCTTCGTCTCCATCGCCGCTCCTTGCCTGTAGCCGTTGCGCTCTCGTTGTGCGGCTGTCGCGGGAAGCATGTCCTGCCCGCTGCCGTTCACTTCCCTGCCGATTGTAAAGCGAAGTGCCGTGGGTGTGCAGGGCGGCTGTTCCGCTGCGCCATGCAGGTCTCCCCTGCTGGCTCGCGCTCCCGATTCCGGCTGTTCGCCTTGCCCGGTCGACACTCACGCCGAAGCTCCTCGTTGCCGATACACCGAATGTCCGACAACGCAACAGGGGTATGGCTTGAGCCCCTCCTGAGTTCGCTACGGACGACAACTTCGTGAGGTCCTCGCATGTGTGCTTTCCTTCGTTTTCTGGTCCGGTTCGTAAAGCCTTTTGCGGTCTGTGTTCTTTCTGTGTCGGGCATTGCGCACCGAGCATCTGCAGCTGTTTCAGGCGTGGTGAGCGCGACGGTGCCGGGCCGGTACATTGTGGTGTACAGGGAAGGAAGAATGCCGGCCGATGCGGAGGTCCGGGTGGGCCGGATGGGTGCACGTGTCGTGCACCGGCATGAGCGCATGGGCATGCTGAGCGTGGCAACCGATGCGGCAGGCCGGCGGCGGCTGCTACAGGATGCCGCCGTGGAGTATGTGGTGGAAGACCGCGTGATGACGGGCAGCGCGCTTGTGCGACCGTTTGCGGTGAATGACGTCGCCGAGGCGAAGGTGCTGCCGCGACGCGTCGTTGCCGCGGGTCCGCTGAAGGTGGTTACCGGACCGGTAAACGCACCCGTGAGGATCGCGCCGGTGGTGAGTAACCCGGCGCCCACTCCGACCGCACCCAATCCCACGCCTGCGCCGGCACCTACGCCGACTCCCGCTCCTGCACCGACCCCTGCACCAACCCCGACGACGCCGGTGAGCAGTGCACCGGTTGCGCCTGCACCCACGGCAGACAGCTACTACGCGGCAACGCCGCAGGGCTGGGCGGTGAAGGCTGCGGGTGGCTTTGGCTACGGTGTGCTGGGTGGGACGGTGCGTGGCGCATGGAACACGACACTGGGTCAGGGCGTACGGATTGCGGTGCTGGACAGCGGTGTGGACGCGCTGCATCCGGACATTGCGCCGAACCTTGTGCTGAACATGACAGAGATTGACCCGACAGTGCAGCCGAATGCGTGCGACGACGGCACGCCGCAGGATCAGCAGGGGCATGGCACATGGGTGGCGTCCCTGGCGCTGGGTGCGATGGGGACTGGTACCGGACGGGTGGTGGGCATGGCGCCGGGAGCGTCGCTGCTAAACATCAAGGTACTGCAGCGGATGCCGGGTGCTGGTGCAACCACCACTGCCAAGTGCGCGGCAGGCGAGGCTTCAGGCCTGATGTCGTCTGTACTGAAAGGCATCGATGATGCGGTGGCGCAACACGCGGATGTGATTGTGATGTCGCTCGCAGCAGTTGTGGATCTGTACACCGGCGACGGCGCCGGGCTGAAGGTGAGCTTTGACCGTGCAACGCATGCTGCGATGAGCGCAGGGGTTGTGGTGGTGGCTGCGGCCGGCAACGATGGCTTCGATCTATCGAACCCGCGCTACATGTCACTGCCGGCCCAGTCGCGGGATGTGCTCGCGGTAGTGGCTTCAACCAACCCCGCATGCGCGGAATCCACAGGGTTGCTTGGCAGCTGTACGGCCGGGCCTGTGACGCGGCCGTACTACAGCAATTACGGTGCACCCCTGAACGCCGTCGCCGCGCCGGGTGGAGACCTGCCGAACGTGAGCGAGGAAGGTGTAAACGGCTTTGTGCGCGGTGCCTGCAGCAGCGGTAAGCCGGGTACGAAGGATGGTCTGCCTGCCGACGGTGGTTCCTTTGGCTGCTTCAACCAGGGTCACCAGCAGTATGTGCAGGCCATGGGAACAAGCGCGTCCGCACCGCTGGTTGGCGGCATTGCAGCGTTGGTCAAGGCGTCGCATCCCGGCTGGAGCGCCGCGGCAATCGTGAACGCGATACGGTCGTCAGCGCAGTCACTGCCCAGCATGGCCGCTCCACTGGTGGATGCGGGAGCGGCAGTGGCCTTCACGCAATAGCGGTGGCAGCCAAGCAGCAGAAGGTTGGCTACTGCCGCATTCCGTCCTTCACCTGGCGTGCGAGCTTTTCGATGGTTTCCGCCTCGCGCACCACTTGAAGGGACAAGGTGTTCTTGTTGGTCTGGTCGACACTCACCTTGAGCTGTTGTGCAAGCAGCAGCAGCCTGTCGGCGTCGCTCTGCAGCTTTTGCTGACGTTGATCCGCAGCCATCTTCAGCCGCTCTGCCTCCATACGCTGCGCGACCGGGCTGCTGCCGGGGACCAGGGGAGGTGCAGGTGCCTGGGCGGACGCAGCCAGCGAGCAGGCGAAGACGGTTGCCGCGATGCACACGGTGCGGACACAACGGGTCGACAGAACCAAGGAAGAACGCAGGTTGATCTTAGGGTTAACTACCATCGGGAGTACCATCCGTGCCGCGAACCGTGAGGGGTTACTGCTTGTCTACTGACCTCTCATGCGGTCCTTCACCGACCGGGCAAGCTTCTCGATATTCACGAGCAGCTTGCTGTCCTCTGCCGTTGCACCGCGGTGTTCTGTGACGCTTGCGCGGTACTGTGCAGTAAGGACGACCAGCCTGTTGGCGTCCTCCACCATACGCCTTTGGCGCTCTTCCGCGCGAGCGTGCGCACGTAAAATTTCGCCCTGTTGGTCACCCTCTGAAATGTCTGCACCGTAGGGCGCATAGCCACGGTTCGGATTGTTACTGATACCCGTCCCAACCGTGGGGCTGGGGCGGACGGGTGTGGGATGAACGTGCTGGGCCGACAACGCCGTTGCGGCAAGAAGCGGAAGGACAAACAGGCTGGTCTTGGGGAGGCCAACGGACTTACGAAAGACGGAACGACCTCGCATGGATGCCTCCTAGGTTGACTGGAACATGAGGGTCGGCCTGCATTGAATCAAGAGGGTGAGTCAGCTAAAAGCCGCGCATGCGGTCTTTGACGGACTGAGCGAGCTTCTGAATGTCCTGCAGAAGCCGGGCATCTTCGGTGGTGACCTTACCGTTCTCGTGGATGTGCTGGCTGTACTGGGTGGCGAGGGCGACCAGACGATTGGTGTCATCAATCATGCGCTTCTGACGCTCAGTCGCCTGAGCGCGCCGGTGTGCTTCCTCCAGCTTCTTGGCTTCCATTTCGCTCACACCGCCGCCGAATGCAGCGCCGTCGGTTGCATCGTTCGGTCGGCCGCCGCGCTGTGCCGGAACGGACCCAAGCTGAGCATGGAGGTGTACGCCGCCGGCGCAAAGCAGGCACAGGGTGGCACATACAAGAGGTATGCGGCAAAGAAGAGATCGCAGGACAGCCTCCTTTGAACCCGGTTGCGGGATGTTAACCCAAGTAGCGCACGTTAGACCCAAGTACTGTCGTTGAAGCCAGTTGCGGGGACAGGCTGCGGGGCCTTGCCGCCGGAAGTGGCGCTGGGCGATGCTTACACTACTGTTCCCGTTCCCCAATAGTACGGGATGGCGGGAGCTGCTGGAGTGCAAATGACCTGGATTTTGATGCGACTGGCAGAGATGCCGCTGTTGGGTGCGGCCGTTCCGGCAGACGATACCTTCCACAATCTCGGCAGTGAGTGGCACACCGACGTGGTGGAGTTTGTGCGGCACGATGTGCCGAAACTGCTGGTGATCCTGTTGCTCGGCTTTGCACTGATGCGGCTGGTGGGCTTTGCGGTAAAGCGCATGCGGCGGCTGGCGGATGCGCTATCGGTGAACGATGCGCGGAGGGCGTCACAACTGCGAACGCTGGCGGCGATCCTGCGTGCGACGGCCTATGGTGTCGTGGCCTTCATCATGCTGCTACAGGTGCTTCCCCTGTTCAACGTCGATCTGAAGCCGCTGCTGGCGAGTGCGGGCGTGGTAGGCCTGGGCATCTCGTTTGGCGCACAGTCCATGTTCAAGGACATGCTGAATGGTCTGTTCTTCCTGGTGGAAGACCAGTTCAACGTGGGCGACGTGGTGAAGGTGGCCGGGCTGACGGGGACGGTAGAGAACCTGACGCTGCGGTCGACGACACTGCGGGACGGCGACGGCACGCAATACTTTATTCCGAATTCGCAGATTGCCACGGTGAGCAATCTATCTCGGGAATACAGCGTGGCGACACTGAATTTTGCCGTGGACGCGTCAGCTTCGCCCGACCGTGTGATGACCCTGCTGCAGCAGGTTGCGACGGAGGTTCGGCAGGACTCGGCGTTCAAGGACGTGGCCCTGGCGGACCCGAATGTGCTGGGTGTGGACAGCATTAGCGGTCGACAGGTGATCTACCCGGTGAACGTGCGTGTGCGCGCAAACCAGAAGGACGGCCTGCTGCGCGAGCTACGCAAACGCCTGCTGGTGACATTTGAAAAGGAAGGCATCGCACTGGGCATGCCGACAAGCGCGGTAGTGATGGAGAAGGCAGCGGATCCTGCTGCTGCAGCGCCGGCTGCAAGCGGTGTACCAGGGTCTGAGAGCTGAGATGGACTTGGCTGTACCCTTCGCGTTCTGCGGCAGACGTAACACGTGCGGTGAATACTAACGAACCGTGGTTCGTGACGCTACGTGGCGTGCTGCAACGCCAACCGCAGCTCCTGGGCGGTGTGGACTGGCGGTTGGCAGCTTGTGCCGACGCAGACCAGGGCCAGAGCGGCGCCAGACTGCGGCAGGTGAGGCAAGGTTTGCCGCAGCGCGGGAGGCAAGCCGGCCAACTGATCGGGGCGCAAGCGCAGGACCGTCTTGTTCACGGCGTAATTGATCAAGGCACAACTTTCGAGCTCTTCGGCAGCGGCTCCGGTGTCGACAACGACAATCTGGACGGCTGGGCGGACAAGCCGGCCGAGGGCGAGCGCAAAGGTGGCAGCGTAGAGGCCCAGGTGTTCGACAACCGTGGCGAAGCACTCCAGTGTGCGCTGGGCGGCGACGCGGTAGGGCTCATGCTCTGTGAGCGCGTGGAGGCGCAGCAGCAGTGAGGCTGCCGCCGGGTTGCCAGCGGGAGTTGGGCTGTCCTGCAGTGGTTTGCGGCGGGCCGTGAGAGCGCCCAGGGCGTTTGGGTCTGCAGGCGTGTCGAAGAAACCACCGCCGGTGTGGTCCTGAAAGTCAGCCAAGAGGGTGGCGGCGATCGCTTGGGCGGTGTGCAGGTAGCCCAGGTTCGCGGTGGCCTCCCAACCGTCCACCGCGGCCGTGGCCAGTTGGACGTAGTCATCCAGAACGCCGGCGACGTTGGTTGCGGGCGCCTCAGGGTCGCCCCACGCAATGACGTGATGAACGGCAGCGTACTTGCCTGCTTCCGGCGGCTGAAATGCTGTCGCCAGGGCACGATCAAGTGACTTCAAGGCGAATGCTGTCGCCAGCGGCAGACGAAGGACTTTGCCGGCAGTGAGGTAGGCAGAAATCGCCATGCCATTCCAGGCGGTGTAAAGCGTCCTGTCGACGAAGGGCGGTTTGCGCGCCAGGCGTACGGTCGTCAGTTTTGTTCGGGCTGCCGCGAGTAGCAGCGCTGCCTCTTCCGGCTCGGTGCCGGTGCGCGTGGCGACTTGCTCCAGGGTGTATGGCGTAAACAGCACATTGCGCGCGGGATCATGGTGCATGTCGCCGATGGAGCCGATGTCGAAGTAGAGTTCGGCGATGGCGAGCTCTTCTGGCGTGAGGACGGCGGAGGCTTCGTCGCGCGTCCAGGTGAAGTAATCGCCGTCGTCGTCGAGGTTGAGATCGGCGTCCTGCGAGCTATAGAAGCCGCCGTTTGGCTGGTCGGTCAGGGTTGTGTCCATCCAGTGCATCACCTGGTTGGCGGCCTCGGCGCAGGCAGGATCGGCGAAGGTCTGGAAGGCGTGGGTGTAGGCGCGAAGGAGCTCGGAGTTGTCGTAGCTCATTTTTTCGAAGTGTGGGACGACCCAGCGCTCGTCGACGGAGTAGCGATGGAAGCCACCGGCAAGCTGGTCAAAGATGCCGCCGCGGAACATGCTGTGCAGGGTCTTCAGGACGGCTTCAGCGGCTTGCTCGCGGTTGCGACCTGCGCGGCCCGCAGCATCGGTGAGCATGCTGAGTGCCGCGGGATGCGGAAACTTTGGCTGGGAGCCGAAGCCCCCGTGGCGCGGGTCAAACTGCTGCAGTGCGTGCGCGACGAGTTTGTCGATGAGCGCGATGCCGGCGCTGGACTGGGTAAGATCCGCCGGGTCTCCGCTGAAAGCCTCGTTGTGCTCGACAGCTTCAACGACCGCTGCGGAAGATTCATCGACGTCGGCGCGCTGGTCGTGAAAAGCGTGCGCCATGGTGTGGAGCACGCGTGCAAAGCTGGGCCGGCCTGCACGTTCGTCCGGCGGAAAGTAGGTGCCGCCGAAGTAGGGTTTGCCGGTGGGTGTAAGGAAGGCCGTGAGGGGCCAGCCGCCCTGGCCGCTGATGGCCGAAACCGCGGCCTGGTAGCGGCTGTCGATGTCGGGACGCTCGTCGCGGTCAACCTTGATGGCCACAAAGTGGGCGTTGATGAGGGCGGCCGTCTCGGGGTTCTCGTAGGACTCGCGGTCCATGACGTGGCACCAGTGGCACCAGACAGCACCGATGTCGAGCAGGATGGGTTTGTCCTCGCGCTGGGCCTGCTGAAAGGCGGCGTCACCCCACTCGTTCCACTGCACCGGCTGGTACATGGCAGAACGGAGGTAGGCAGAGGAGCTTTCGTTGAGGCCGTTTGCTGTTGAACCCATCCCACTAGTTTAGCCGGGTCCGCAGAGGTGGTTGCGAGCAGGGCAGGTTTGCCACCATGCAAAACAGGGCCGGGCACAAAGCCCGACCCTGTTCAACCACACGAGTGACACTGTAGCTACTGGGGAGTCGTTTGGCTGCCGGTGTTTGCCGGCGGTGCTAAAGGATCGTTGAACGGCGCCAGCGGCGGTGGTGTGCTGGTGAGTGGCAGAGGCGCTGCGGGTGCCTGCGGCGCGGTGAGGCCAGGGATGTTCGGTGCGGTCGTAATGGTTCCAGAGACGGCCTGCTCAATGTTGACGCCGTACCGGTCAAGCGTGTTAGAAAGCAGCTGCAACAGTGCACTGCGATCCTTGGCGTAAACGGCGGTGGCGGAGATCAGGGTGTTCTCCGCCAGGGCCAGCGAACGCTCCTGGGTAAGTACATTTGCGGTTGTGGATGCTCCCAGCCGATATTTCTTCCGTTCGGCCTCAAGCGACTGTGCCTGGAAGTCGCGTGCTGCCTGTGATGCGACATAGGACGCGCGATCGTTGGTCAACGCATACTGCTGGTTGATCACCTGGATGCGGGTCTGGGTGTAGAGCTGCTGCAATCGCATCTGGGCCTGGCGGTATTCCATCTGCGAGCGCGCCTGATCTGCCTGGGCTGTGCGGTTGCGAATAATCACGTTTAGCGTGACGCCCACACCTTTATCCGGTGCGGAGTTGTTGAAGCTGTTGCTGTATGCGGTGCCATAGCCGCCTGTCTGCAGGCCGCAGTTAGGGATGTTCGGATTGCTTGTGCAAATAATGGAGGAGGGGTTGGGTGCACCCGCGATACCCGAACCGCCGTAGAAACCATAGGCGTTAATCTGCGGCAGCAGGCCGTTCTTCTCAGCGCGAATGGTGATCTTATTATTTTCCATGTTGAGCACAGCCTGCTCGATGGAAGGATTGTTGGTATACGCCAGCTTGACCAGCTGCTCGACGGGCATGTCCTCTTCCGGCAGGCGCTCAAGCGAGACACGTTCGGTCGGCACAACGGGCGCGGCCGAAAGCTGCGGGTCATTCAGATTGCGAACGATGGCCTGCTTCATCAGGAGTTGCTGATACTCAAGGTTGGACTCAGAGGTCGTGAGGGACTGGCGATCGGTAGAGACAGCCTGATCGGAGTTGACGACATCCAGCGGTGCGAGGGTTCCGATTTGAAGCTGTTTGCGGTTGTCGTTTGCAAGCTGCGTGGACTGGACCAGGGCGCGCTGTTTGGATTGCGTGTCCTCATACGCGCTGACCAGGTTCCAGTAGATGCTTTCAACCTGGGTGATCGTGTAGATGAGCTGCTGACGGAAGGCGGAGTCGGCAATGCGTCGGTCGTTTTTCGCCTGGACTACGAAGCGATTCTGAATGCTAGGGCCAAAGCCCTGGAGCAGCTGCTGCGTGGCCGTCACTTTGAACGACGACGATAACTGCGGGCTGTACGACGTCGTTGTGGCGTTGGAGGTGACACGCGAATTGCTGAAGGTCACATTGAGCTGTGTGCCTGTAACGAAACCCTGGAAGTACTGGAAGTTGTAGCTGCCGGTGTTGGTCTGGGTGGGGTTCGAGTTGAACAGGTTTCCGTTCGTCCCTGTGCTTGTGCCAGTTCCGGTGCCAGTCCCTGTGCCGGTTCCTGTACCTGTACCCGTGCCTGTACCCGTACCGGTGCCCGTCCCTGTGCCGGCACTGGATGTGCTGCTGCCGAAGCCGGCTCCGCCAGGACTGGTTTGCTGTTCGTATTGCACGGTGCCGGTCAGAACGCCGTCGCGGCTCAGTGGAAGGGGTCCGCCGCCATTGGTGCTGAGCACAAGGCCGCTGGCACCCGTGCCGGAGCTGCCGGAGCCGGTGCTGGTTCCACCTGGACCGCCGCCACTGGACACGGTCGTGCTGCTGCCGCCGAGTGTGTTGGTGATAAGACCGGTGCTGACGCCGCGCAGGCTGTTGCCGGATCTGGCGCGCAGAATATCCGTATCTGCAATGTCAAGATTCACGCGTGCAATTTCGATGTCGTAGTTGTTCTCAAGCGCGAGCAGGATGGCGTCGGAAAGGCTGAGGTAAATCTTGCCATCGCGCAGAATGTCATTGATGCGCGGCGTGTTGCCGAGCCGTGGCGCCTGGTAGTCGGTGGAGGTGTACGGCGCGAAGGGACGGGGTATGAAGCCCTTGGGAAAGTACCCCTTCAGGTGCGTGTAATCTTTCGCCGTCTGACGCATGTACAGGGGTCCGACGGCAACCGGTGCCGGGGCCTGGGGAACACCGGGCTGACCGGTCGTGTCGAGCTGCTCGGCGGCGGCTGGTGCGGGTGCGGTCGGGTTCGTCTGTGCAGCCGCCGAAGGTGCGGGCTGCGATCCGGCCTGGGGCGCCTGAGCGGCGGGTGTTGCAGCAGCCTGGGCCAGCGTACCGGCGGTGGATGCGAACGAAGTCGTGAGCAGCAGAGCGACACTTGTCACCCCCTGCAACCTGCCTGATTTCACGTTCCCTCTCTTCAGCTCGCACAGCCTTTGCCGTGGGCTTGCTGGTTCTTGGTGCGGATTCTCTGGTACAGACGTGTACGCATGGTTGCGAGACTCAGTTCCCTGGCTTGCCCCTGCGGTGCTGCCAATTGGGTGGTGCACGGGTGAGTAGATGTCCTGATGCGAAAACGTGCATCCTCGATGCGGAAATGTGCCTGCGGAATTTGCGTACGCGTGTGAAACGACACAGGGGATCTGCGCTGTTTGGATGCGGCCCCAGTATAGCGGAGCGGCGGGCGCGGGCTTGCCAGACGGACGATCCCGGTCGCTACAACGATGCATGCTACCGTCGAAAGCAGGCTGCAACCACGCAGGTGCACCGCAGCCCAGGAGGGGCCAACCGGTGAACGCTCGCACGCAGCTGGCAGAACAGGATGACGCTCCGCCCAAGGGCGCGGCGCAGACCTGGAAGCTGGTGGTCGCGTACGACGGCACGGACTTCCGCGGCTGGCAGGTGCAACCCGGTGTGCGTACCGTGCAGGGCGCGCTTGCACAGGCCGTCTTCGACGTAACCGGAGAGCGTGTGCTGCCCCAGGGATCGGGCCGGACAGATGCAGGTGTACACGCGGAAGGTCAGGCCGTGTCGCTGGCACTGAGGGCAGGGATTCCACCGGGGCGGCTGCTGCTGGCGCTGAATCGCAGGCTGCCTCCCGCGGTGCGGGTGCTACGCGCGGAGCGGGTCCACGCGGACTTCCACGCCCGCGCACGTGTTCAATCAAAGACTTATGAATACCGTCTCTTTCCGCAGCGCGCGTCTGCAGATCCGGTAGCAGCGGAACAGATCCTGCTGCCGTGGCGGGCGAGGTTTGCGTGGGATTACCGGTACCAATTATCGCTGGAGCGCATGCAGGCGGCAGCGGGTGCTGTCGTCGGCACGTTCGATTTTTCGTCGTTCGCCGCCTTTGACCCAGACCGACTCACCCGGTTGAAACTTGCCGGCGGTGAGGCAGCCCGGCCAGACAACGTGCGGACGATCTTTTCGTCGGCGTGGACCGAGGCGGATGGCATGCTGCTCTACCGGGTGAGCGGCAGTGGGTTTTTGTACCACATGGTGCGCAACCTGGTAGGAACGTTTGTGGAGGTCGGTGCTGGTCGCCGGGAGATTACGTCTCTACCTGCATTAATCGCGGCGAAGGACAGGTCGCTGGCAGGAGCGACCGCCCCACCGCAGGGTCTCTTCCTGATGGATGTGGTGTACGGCGGGAACGAGCATGCAGGTAGGAACGGCGTGGCAATAGACAGCGCAAAAATGGCGGTGACGGCCTGATGCCATCGACGCCCATAGTGGGGGCAAACCTACGAGTCGTAGGCCTGGCGGCCCAGCCTGCCGTGCACCGGGCGTTTCAGTGGCTGCACCTGCATGAGCTCAGGATGCGTCAGTGGCAGCGAGAACTTGTGGCCATTCCTGCACCGCCGTTTCGCGAGGGAGCTCGCGCCGCGTGGTTCACAGATCGCTTTCGCGAGATGGACCTGCATGCGGTAGAGATCGACGGCGCAGGCAATGCGCTGGGGTGGTTGCGCGCACCCACACCGGGCGAGCCGGCGGTGTTACTTTCAGCGCATCTTGATACGGTGTTTCCGGCGGGGACGCCGATCGATCCAGTGGAGGAAGACCTGGTTCTGCGTGCGCCGGGCGCAGCGGATAACGGTGCCGGCCTGACGGCGCTGTTGGCTCTGATTGCGGCCCTGCGCCACGGTGGTCTGCAGACAGAGACCAACATTCTGTTTGCCGCAAATACCGGCGAGGAGGCCGAGGGCAATCTTCGCGGCATGCGTCACCTGTTTCAACAAGCGAGCATGCGCTTTGTGGGCAGCCTTGCACTGGAGGGTGCCGGAACCGAGACCGTGGTGACACGCGGTCTGGGCTCACGACGATTTCGCGTGGAGGTGACCGGACCGGGCGGCCATGCATGGACCGATGCAGGGACGCCGAACCCGATTGTGGCTCTGGCGGACGCCATCGCAACACTTGGGCGTCAGCGGCTGCCCCTGCGTCCGCGTACCGTCATCAACATCGGTCGCATTGAAGGTGGAACGTCGCTGACAAGTATTCCGCAGAGCGCGTGGGCGCTTGTGGACTTGCGCAGCGTGGATGGCGACGAGTTGCTGCGTCGGGAGGTCGCGATCTACCGCGCGGTAGAAGACGCAGTTCTGGCCCACAATGCAGCCCGCATCGGCGCGCCCGCAGACGGGAGCAAAGGTTTGCGTTTCCGCATTGACGTGGTGGGTGACAGGCCCGCCGGTGAGCTGCCGAAGCATGCGCCGGTGCTTCAAACCGTGCGCGCGGTTGACCGGCACCTGCGGCTGCGGACAGAGGAGCGCATTGGATCAACAGACGCAAACATCCCCATTGCACTTGGGGTGAACGGTGTGGCACTGGGTGCGGGCGGCGTGGCCGGCGGCATTCACACCACCGGGGAGTGGTACGACAGCACCGGCCGTGAGCTGGCATTGCGCCGCATCCTGCTGGTGCTGCTGGACATGACCAGTACGCAGTTTGCAGCGGCAGCGGGCATGGGCAGGGTCACAGTGGGCAGCGACACGTCGGTAGACTGAACATCGCGCGCTGATCCGTTCCCCCGAGCAAAAAGGCCGGTAGTCCCGACGCATACAAACCGAGAGGTTTGGCGTCTATATCTGCAAAGAGCGCAAGCCGCTCCCACGGCAACACCCGAGGAAGATAGAACTTTTATGGACCAGAAGAACGACCAGCACAAGTCCTTTACCGAACGCGTTCGCGATCATCGGCTGCTTTCCACGTTTGCCCTTCTGGGCACTCTATCCTTGGGCGTTGTTGCCGGCTCAGTGCTGACGGGAACCGTGCATGGCGCACAGCAGGGCCAGGTAGACACCCGGGATGCGACCCCGCTGCGCATACCAAGCCCTGTGACGGAGACCAGCCAGTTTGCCACCATCGCCAAACAGGTGGGACCCGCGGTCGTCAAGATCAATATCGAGCAGCTGCCCAAGCAGAGCACCGCACCCAGGGCGCAGCGCCGCGGCCGCCGCAGCGGCGGCGACGGTGAGGGCGGAGACCAAGGCGACATGCAGGACTTCTTCAACCACTTCTTTGGTGGTCAGGGCGGTCAGGGCGGCCAGGGTGGTGGGGACGATGAGGACGGTCCCGCAGGCGCAGAAAAGCGCGCTTTGGGCTCGGGTTTTATCGTTGACCCGCGCGGCTACATCATCACCAACAATCACGTGGTCGATAAGGCCGATCGCATCTATGTGAAGCTGGCGAGCGACGCCGAGACCGATTTGGGCCACGTTGGTCACGTGGTGGGCGTGGACAAGGACACGGACATCGCCGTGGTGAAGATCGACTCGTCCACACCGCTGCCGACAGTAAAGATGGGCAACAGTGATGCCGAACAACTGGGTGATTGGGTGCTGGCAATTGGCAGCCCGTTCGATCTCTCGCAGACCGTTACTGCGGGCATCGTGTCTGCAAAGAACCGCAGCATCGGCGAGGGTCAGGCGACGCAATTCCAGCGGTTCATTCAGACGGATGCAGCGATCAACCCAGGCAACTCGGGTGGTCCGCTGCTGAACATGCAGGGTGAAGTGATCGGCGTAAACACAGCGATTTTCACCCAGAGCGGGGGCGCTGCGGGCGTTGGCTTTGCTGTCCCGTCGAACACAGTCATCGATGTGTACAACATGTTGATTTCTCCGGAGCACAAGGTTGTGCGCGGATCGATCGGCATCTCGTTTCAGCCTGGCCAATCCTCTGCGGTGGGCCGCATCTATGGCTTCGCCAAGGGCGGTGTGCTGATTAGCTCCGTGACGCCAGGCATGCCGGCAGCGAAGGCAGGTCTGCAGCCACAGGATGTCATCACGTCCATCGACGGCAAGCCGGTGAAGGATGGAGACGACCTGGTGGGGAACATCTCGGCACGGCGTCCTGGATCCACGGTACGCCTTGGTTACCTGCGCGCTGGCAAGGAAGAGAGCGCCACGGTGGGCATCGCAAACCGTGCAGACACTGTTGAAGCCATGAACGGCAAACAGGGCGGCGACGATCAGGATGGCAATGCTGATCAGCCGGATCAGCCTGCCAACTTCGGCAAGCTCGGCATCACCGTTCAGGCTATCCCCGCCAATGTGCTGCAGCAGAAAAAGCTCTCAGGCGGCGTGCTGGTCACGGATGTAAAGCCCGGTTCGTTTGCCGAGGATCTGAGCCCCTTCGGCCTGAACAAAGGGGACATCATCCTTGAGGTAAACCGCAAGGCCGTTACAGATGCGCAGAGCTTCCGGACCATCATCAACTCGCTGAAGTCTGGCGATGACGTCGTGTTCGTTGTGCGGCCAGGCCAGGCGCGCGACCGCACAAACAGCTTCGTCGGCGGCACGCTGCCGTAGCAAGCACTGAGCAGAGGGCAGGTGGCAGACCATTGGTCTCGCCACCTGTTCTTTTTGCGTCATGCTCCCCTGAGTTCTTTGCGAACCGTGTCAGTTCCGCGCCATCTGCACCGAAGATTTGCAAAGAACATGTGCTTGCGGCGACTGCAGGTACATGTGTACGATTTCACTGTTGTCGCGACACCCCGAAGCGCCGCCGGACGCGCCGTTTCGCCAGAAGGAGCTTGATGCAGAGTTGTTTGAGGGTCGCAATTTTCACCGGCTGCATGTTGCTTTCGTACCCTGCTCAGGCGTCGCATTTTCACCGCGGACCTACATCACGGTCGCACAAGACCAAGCACGCATCCGGGGCGCTACATTCGCATGCAAGTGCAGCGCATCCGCGAGCAATCGACGATGCACGGGCGTCTGAAATACAGACCGCGCTGGTCAAAGCCGGCTACCTGCAGACCGCAAGCGGCAAGTGGGATGGAGCCAGCGCTGACGCCATGCGTAAGCTCCAGGGAGACAATGGCTGGCAAACGAAGCTGATCCCGGACTCCCGTGCACTGATCAAGCTAGGACTTGGACCGGGTGCTGAGACAGCTACACCCGGCGGCTCTGGTGGTGGATTGTCTGAAGTGTCGAGTGGCGCACCGGAGTCAGGCGCTGCGACTCCAAGCCGCCGGTAATTCGTGGAGCAATCGTTCCAACTGAGCTACACTCGCTCCGCAATCAACTCACCACACAGCATTCCCGCGTACGCCGGGTGGACTAATTGCTGGGTTTCGGCGGAACCGTCTTCTCTTCAGGCTGGCTGGGTGGGAGCGTATAGATCACTTCCCCGGGCCGGGTGTAGTGAAGATCTTCGCGCGCCTGATGCTCAATGGCGTTGGGGTCGCTGGTCAGCCGGTCCACGTGACCCTGCAGTTCGCCATTCTCCCGCTGCAGCGTCGTGACCTGCGCTTGCAGATCGTGCAGATCGTGCCGTTTGTTGCCAAAAGCCGTCAGGCCATTGCGTCCAAAGATTACGTGGTACGCCAGCATCATCGCCAGGACGCCGGCGGCGACGGTCGCAATTCTGCGCCGCATACCAAACACCTGTGCAGCCATCCTTGTTGCATGGGCAACTAGACGCCTGCGCGAAAAACGTGATGTTGCGGCCGCGGACACAGCTGTAGAAGAAATCAGGTCGGTCGGGCGTGCAAGGCTCCACAGCAGCGGGGTATCGCCTGCGGTACGGGCATCTGTCTTGACAGTATCGCTGTGCAAATCTTTGTGATAGACGGCCCATGCCCCGAATGCTACTTTGAGCAGATGGGAGCCCTCGTTCTGGTACTGGGACTGTGCTGCGCCGGGCTGCTTTTGCTTGCCGGGCTCTTATGGGTCATGGTTCGCGAGCGGAGTGATGCAGAGGTACCGCCCATGTTCCTCTTCAGGCCGGGCATGGCGACTGGTAGAAAGCCGTCTGCAACGCCAATGATGTTGGTTCACCCCAGGATGGATCTTGCATCGGGCAAGATTCCGCCCAACCAGGCAGTCGACCTGGACCGGCGCCGGGCGAGACAGATGGCCAACGCTTCCACTCCATGGCGATCGAAGAGGGCTGGATTCGAGCCGTTCGCAGAGCGTAGAAAGCTGCCGCGGGCCCGGCAGCGACTTGATCTGGTGTATGCGCGTGAGGGGATGGGCGACCTGTCCGATCCGGACATACGTCCGGCTGCTCCTTGGAAGGTCGCCGATCTGCAGACCGCCTTATCGTCGAAGTGAACCAGGTAGCTCGGTGGCATGGTCACTTCGTGTTCCCGTTATGGTGAGAACGTGCCGCGCGTGTGCATGGCACCACTGCCGGCGTAGCCTGACCGTGGCTGTTGTCTGGGCAAGCCGCTTGTTCGTTCCCTGTTCGCTTACAATCAAAGGAATCGCCCGGGTGCGATGTGGAGTGTGCAATGTTTGACCGTGTAGCCGGCCGGCCTGGGCTTGAGTGGATCCAGAGTGACAGCGTGGGATGGACGCGGTTGCGCCTGTGCGGTCTCGCACTTGCCGGCAGCGCCGCCATTGCAGGCGCGGCGCACGTGGCCATACCGTTGCCGTTTACGCCGGTTCCCTTCACCCTGCAACCACTGGCGGTTTTGCTGGTAGGTTTGCTGTTCGGGCCTGCACTCGCCTTTAGCACGCTGTGCCTCTACCTGGTGGAAGGTGCTGCTGGCTTGCCCGTCTTCCAGCCTTTTGGCCTGGGCGGCATGGCACAACTCGCAGGGCCCACGGGAGGCTTTTTGCTTGCTTACCCGTTCGTTGCGGCAACAGCAGGTTGGCTCTTCCGCTCGATACGCGGCACGTCGCGCTTTGTGTCCGGTACGGTCGCCGGAACGTGTGCCACTGGTCTGCTGTTTGCCGTCGGTGCAACGCGGCTGGCCATGCTGTTGCACCCAGGTGTTCAGGCAGTGCTGTTGGCAGCGGTCGTACCGTTCATTCCAGGTGAAATCGTCAAAGTTCTGGCAGCAGCTGGCATCGCCTCTGCCTGGCAGAGCCGTTCCGGCCGCTAGACCTTTACGGGCATGTGCCCTTCCGCCGTTTTGAGAGTGATTTGGAGTACCAGAGCATCATGAGCAGTACCGCAACCGATGTACAAGAGATCAAAATTGCGCACAGTCCAGATTCGGACGATGCATTCATGTTCTACGGGCTGGCGACCAACAAGGTGCGTGTGCCCGGATACAAGTTCACGCACGTTTTGACGGACATCGAAACGTTGAATCAGCGAGCCATTCACGATCCGTATTACGACGTGACGGCCATCTCGTTCCATGCCTACCCGTACCTGCAGAAGGAGTACGCGATTATGGCATGCGGTGGCTCTGTGGGCGACGGTTACGGCCCGATGATCGTTGCTCCCAAGAAGTACTCCCTTGACGATGTCAAGAAGCTCCGCATCGCAGTACCCGGTACGCTGACCACCGCCTATCTGTCGCTGAAGCTGTTTGCGCCTGATGTCGAGACGGTTACTGTGCCGTTCGATCAGATCATCCCGGCAGTGGTCGCAGGTCAATACGACGCAGGCCTGATCATCCATGAGGGGCAGCTCACCTACCAGACCAACGGACTGCACAAGATTCTGGACATGGGTCAGTGGTGGCGCGACCAGACGGGGTTGCCTCTGCCGCTGGGCGGCAATGCGATTCGGCGTTCCCTGGGTGCGGAAGCCATGCGTGTCACCACGCAGGCGCTTCGGGATTCCATTCAACACGCCCTGGACAACAGGGCCGAAGCGTTGGAATACGCCATGCAGTTTGCGCGCGACCTGGACACATCACTGGCGAACCGATTTGTCGGCATGTATGTGAATGAGCGGACGCTGAACTACGGGGATGATGGCCGCGAAGCCATCAAACAGCTGCTGCACATGGGCTACGAGCGCGGTGTGATCCCCATGGAATCTCACGTCGATTTCATCGATTAACTGTGCTGCCAGCTCTTACAGTGTCTCCAGCTTGTGTGAGTCTGGCGCAGGCGTTGGAACGCCTCCAAGCGGCAGGAAGATACGGAAGACCGTGCCTCCCGGGCAGCCGGGTAAGGCCATGCGACTGCGCACCTGGAACGTTCCGCCGTGGCGGTCAACAATCTCCTGCGAGACCCACAGGCCTAGACCGGTTCCGGTAATTCCCTTGGTGGAATAGAAGGGCTCAAACAGGTGCGCCAAGGTCTGGGCAGACATGCCGGTGCCGTGGTCAGCAATCGTGAGAGCAATCCCTTCGCGACCAACAAGCGGGTGGTGTGTGCATGCTGTTCGCAACACAATCTCGCCTCCTGCAGGAGAGGCGTCAATGGCGTTGCCGAGCAGATTAACGATCACCTGGCGCAGCTCACCCTCAAACGCCGGCAGGGTACGACGTGTGCGGAAATCGCGGCGCACGGTAATATTCTGCCTTCGCATGCGCGGCTCAAACAGCGCCAGAACAGTGCCGGCAAGCTCTGCGACATCACTCTCAACGGCACGGCTGCTTTGGCGGTGAAACCGCAGGGTTTGCACGGTAATCTGCGCGACACGGTCCAGCTCCTTCTGAGCCATCTCAAGAAACGTCCTGCCATCTACAGAGAGCTCGGTGTTCTGCACAAGGTAAAGACAGTTGGTCACCGCAGCCAGCGGGTTGTTGATCTCATGCGCGATCGAGGCAGCAAGGCGTCCCGCGACGGCAAGCTTCTCCGTTCGACGAAGAACCTCTTCGGCCTGTTTGCGACTGGTGATGTCCGCCAGAAAAGCGGCAACCTGGCGCTTGCGTGGAGCTTCATCCGGATTGAGAAATGCGGTACCGAAGAGCACGTCGACCACGCCGCCATCCTGCCGAAGCAGGCTTACCTCTACCGGTTCCCTGCCGGCCATAGCAGTCAGGTTTTCACTGGAAAGGTCGAGCGAATCGCCGATCGTTCGTAGTGTGATTTCGCCGCTCTGCATCTGCTCGCTCGACGCACCCAGCATGACCTCCACCGCGGCATTCGCATAGGTGATGCGACCCTCCGCATCGCTGATCAACAGGCCAAGCGGCATAGCGTCGACCAGCCGATGGAAGCGGGCTTCGCTGGCCTGGAGAGCGAGTTCCGCGGCAACACGGGAGCGGCGCGCCGCAGCTTCTCGCAATTCCCGTTCAAGCACCGGCGCGAGCCGCGCCAGATTCTGTTTGATGACATAATCCTGCGCGCCTGCACGCATGCTGGCGACCGCAGTCTCTTCAGACATGGCACCCGACATCATGATGAACGGAATGTCGTAGCCGCCAGAGCGCACAAGGCTCAGAGCCTCGGGACCGCTGAAGTTTGGCAGGTTGTAGTCCGCGAGAACAACGTCCGGGAGCGGTGGGGTGGCAAGCACGGCTTGCATCTCGGCGGCTGTCTCAACGCGCTGCATGGCAGGCAGAAAGCCGCTACGCCGCAGATGCCGCTCCAGCAGCATGGCATCATCTGCGTTGTCCTCCACTAACAGGACGTTGAGCGGTTTTGCGTCTGTTACCTGGGTGGGCATTCGTTGAGCACCAGCCAGTACATGCCGAGCTGGCGTGTCGCTTCAGCAAAGTCGTTGAAGTTGACTGGCTTACGGATGTAGCTGTTCACCCCAAGACTGTAGCTGCGTACAACATCGCGCTCCTCGTCTGAGGAGGTGAGCACCACCACCGGAAGCATCTTCGTCTCGTCGCTTTCACGAATACGACGCAGAACCTCCAGGCCGTCGACCTTGGGCAGCTTGAGGTCGAGCAGAATCACCTGCGGACGGACCGCATTTTCCCCGAACAGCAGATTAATGGCTTCTTCCCCGTCGCGCGCGATGGTGACTTCATTGCCAATATTCGACTTCTTCAACGCGCGGATCGTGAGCAGTTCATGGTCCGGATCGTCTTCCACCAACATAATCATCTTCTTCACCGGCTCTGCCATGCGGTCATCCTAGCGTAAACCAGAAGCATGCGCCATGACCCACATGGCTATCGGCCCAGATGGTGCCGTGGTGACGATGAACCACGCGGGCCACGGTGGCAAGACCGATCCCAGACCCTTTAAAATCCTTGTCACCGTGCAATCGGTTGAACGCGTTGAACAACTTTGCAGAGTAGTGCATGTCGAAGCCCGCGCCATTGTCTTCCACCAGAAACGCCTGTTTCGGTGTGTCAAAACGCACGGAGATCTGACTTTCCGGCTTACGCGAACTGAACTTTACGGCGTTGCCCAGCAGATTCTCAAAGGCGACCCGCAGCAGCGCAGGGTCTGCGTCGGCATGCATGCCCTCCTCGATTGTGAAGTGCAGAACCTGCTCCGGATTCTCGTCGCGCAGGTTGGCCGCTACGCTCTCCACCAGGGCAGTCACGTCCACTTCTGCGCGGTTGACCTCTGACCGGGTGATGCGGCTGAGTTGAAGCAGCGCATCGATCAGTCCGCCCATGCGCTGTACACCGGCACGCACTCGCTTAATGTAGTCGCGACCTGTCGCATCGACGGCGTCGACATAGTCCTCCTCCAGTGCAAGGCTAAAACCGTCTATCGTGCGCAAGGGCGCGCGCAGGTCATGAGACACCGAGTAGCTAAAGGCCTCGAGCTCTCGATTGGCGGTCTCGATCTCTGCGGTTCGCTTGCGCACCCGCTCCTCCAGCTCGGCGTTCAGCGTCTGCAACTCCGCGGACGTGCGCTCAATTTCAGAGTTGGCCAGTGTCAATTGCGAAGCATAGTCCTCTGACGCAAACCGCAGCTTGCGTTCGCGAGTAAGGTAACGGAACACTGCCAGGATAAGCAGCAGATCAAGCGCGGCAGCGATCGCTGTTGCGATATATGCACGCCTGCCGCTTCTGCGCTCATCGTCTTCACGGATGACGAGCATGCGCCGTTCTTCCGCCTGGGCACGACTCGCAATGGCACGCAGCTGATTCATCTGCGCGATGCCGTCGCCCTTCAGAACGCGGTCCCGCGCGGCTTCAAACCCCTGATCGCGCCTGACGGCCACACCACCGTCCAGCTGTGCAAGACGCTCCGTCGCTGTGGCACGGAATTCATCGACGTTCTTCTTCTGGTTTGGATTGTCTGCGGTGAGAGCGGCAAACTCGTCAATTTGCAGAAGAACGTTCGATCGCGCGTAGAGGAACGGCTTCAGGTATTTGTCGTCGCCGGTAATCACGTAGCCTCGCACGCCAGTCTCGGCGTCCTTGGCTGAACCCATAACGATTTCCAGTTGGCTGATGACTCGCCAGGTGTGGCTAAGCCAGAACTCACTTTGCAGCAGGTCCCGAATGGCTCCGAAGGCGAGAAATGCATTGAGGAGTACGACAAAGACAATGGCTGCCAGAACAGGACCGGTTGCGCTACGCCGGGTGGTTGCGATCATGCTGCCTCATACAGATGACATTGGAAACAAGTCAGTGACACGCAGTGTACAGGCTGGCGGCACCCCTATCGAGTGGGCAGGGGTGCCCGGCGAAAGCACCAGAAGCCTCTTGACTTGCGTAAAGACCTCTATTTTCCCAGAATGGCCGTAAGTGGAATAGCCGAGTTTTGCGCCTGGTACCCAAGCCCGGTTGGATGAAAGTTGTCGCTTGAGGTGAAGTTCGGCATCAGGAAGTCGGGATGCGCTGGGTATGCGAGCGCGGCATCGAAATCCGCGATCGCAACAACGCCAGGCAGCGTACTGCCGGTTGACTTGATCCAGGTGTTCAAGAGGCGACGCTGTGTCGATTCAGGATTCTCCGGTCCAGGGTTTACGTCGCCCTGCCACGGATTTTCAGCGCTCGGCAGGACGGTGGGATCGGTGCCCGTTATGCAATAGGTTGCGGGCGGAACCGTTCCCAGGATCACTCGTACATTTGCCGCGTACGCCTGCGCCACCATGTTGGCCAGTGAACCTTCAATGGCTTCCGCTGGTTTGCAGTCCGCGCGTAAATCGATACCCCCAAGGTAAATGACGACCGTTTTTACGCCGGCTTGCTGTAAAACGTCTCGATTGATACGGTCGACTCCAGCGGTGGACGCACCAGACGCGGAGTACGAGTCCTCACCGGCAGCATCTGCGATCGTCCCTGCGTTCAGAACACCAAGACGGTATCCAGCGCCGAGCAGACTGCGTGCAAGCCAGTCACTTGGGTTTTCATTATCCTGGCCGGCGATGGCTTCGTTCGGTATGGGATACGCATTGGTGCTGCCGTAGTTTGAACCGTGCCCGTCGATAGACGAGCTGCCGAAGAGGACAACTGTACCCTGGTAGGGCCCGTACACATCCACCCCCGAAAGCAGAAACCACTCCGGGACTGGCACGCCGAAGTTTTCGCCCGTTGTGTCCTCTGTCTTGTCCCCGGTGCCGACACCAGTGGCGTAGTTCCCGATGATCGATGACTGATGCTGCGTCAGCGCAGGGAACGCCCCCTTTACGTAGAGGGAGACCTCAAGCTTCTGCCCATATGCATACGTCACGTTCACCGGGTCTGACGTCACCTGCTGGCCGGGCGCGATCGTCACAGAGGTGCTGCCGTTAAAGGTGAGTGGCTTGTCTGTTGCGGCCATCACGGCTGACCCAGTTAGCTGGACCGCCATCCGCGCGGAACCTACCGTTATCGGTGACGTTCCATACGCATTCGAGAGGTGAACACGTTCCTCCGTGCCATCAATGGTCGGCAGTATGACAAAGCGAAAACTCTGCTCCGCGCCGCCCGCGTTTGTCGCCGAAGGTAAAGCATTCTCCGGCGGTGCACCCCATGCGACGACCCACTGCGAGGGGACCGCAGCAGGTCCAGGCGTAGCAAGTGGTTGAACCGATCCGTTCGAGCAACTCATCATCCCGACCAGCGACGTGAGCGCAGCAGCAGCAATGAAGTGACGCAGGCGGGCTTTGAACATTTGCTCTTTGACCCAGGCACGTCAGATTAGTTTTGCCACCACACACGTTATTTGAAGTCGCCCAACAACCTGCTCACTATTCGTTGAACTTTTACGAATCATGCACTGAACGTATCGTTTTCGCGCTTCACCGAGAAGGCTGAACCGTCACGATCTACGCCTCGTCAGATTCAAAGATAGGCACGGACGACCGTGCCCGGCTTTCAAGCAGGCGCAGTGAGCCTCAAGGGAGGGAAAATTTTAACTTTTAAGGCGCTGGATAAATGGTGGACGCGGTAGGAATCGAACCTACAACCTGTCGATTAAGAGTCGAATGCTCTGCCAGTTGAGCTACGCGTCCGTGATGCCTGCAGGCGAGGAAAGCTGTTGGCTCTCAAACTCGTCCACCGTGCACTTTGAGTACGATACCACAGCCCGGCGGACCAACCAAGCAGTCCGGATAGCCCGGTCTACGCTACCCCTAGAACGAGAATGACAAACCGGCCTGCAGGACCCGTGGAGACTGCGCCAGATACAGCGTGTGGCCGTCATGCGAAACAAAGGGCTGGTACCCCTCGGCAAGCAGGTTCTGCACCTCAAGCACCGCCTCGAGATTGGCCGGCAGCAGAGGCAAGGAGTGAAGTGACTGCCTCAGCTGACAGTGCAGGTACGCCGTGTCGTCCAGGCTGCGAAACCGATCGACTGCAGTCAGCGTCGACTCATCCTGCCACCTGTAGCCAGCGTGCACAACCGTCCCGGAACGTTGAAAGTGGCCGTCTAGACCAACTGAGGCGGCGACCGTATTTTCACCAGCCAGTGCGGAGACAACCTGCTCCAGTGTGGCGTCGGCGGGAGCAATGGATCGGAGTGCCCGACCGTCGGCAAACGAGGCATTCACGGCAACGCTGTGGGTGATGGGCTGCTGAACCACGATGCGGACGCCTGTTGCCTGGTAGTTGCGCGCCGCAACCAGGAAGCTGGCCGTCGTGGGATCGGTTGCGGTTGCGCTCTCGAGCACATCCGCAGCGGGCAGGGTTCCGATGCCGCTGAGCGCCGGGGAGTTGATACGATCGCTGAACACAGCCAGTTCGACCACACCTTCGTGCGGTAGCCGAGCGGACGCGCTAAGCGAGTGATGACTGCCTCGTTCAAGCTGAACACGTCCGTTATTGATCACCGCGGCTGCCGACGTGGGCCGCACGCGATCCAAGTCCTCAAGTGTCTCGTTACCGCGGGCCTGCGTGAACGTGTACGCGAGAACAACCCCGTCAGATGGGTGCACGGCGAGGCGGAGAAAAGGCTCGACGGTGAAGCTGTTTCCGACAAGGTTCACGTCCCGGGTCACCGTACCCGCGTCCAGACGGACGGCAGAACCGATATTCATCCGCTGCGCATTGCGGAGCACAGCCATCTGCAGACCGGAATTCCTGTACGCGGGCTGAAGCGCGTCACCCTGCACCTCAGGGTGTGAACTGTAAGTCAGCACCGTTCTTGAGGTACCGGCAAGCGGCAGAGCGCGCTCCCAGCCCACCGTCAGATCGGCGGACGGGTTCACGGGGAACGGCGTACGTGGCCCGGAGAAATCAGCACGCAACAACGAAACCGTGTCGCCACTATGCCGCACGACTGAGAGCACATTGTGTGTACCGCCGCGCGCGAATTCACCTTCGTTGTCCTGCACGGTGACACGGCCCGCGGTATTGAAGGCGCGCGGCTGTTCCGCGCTGCTGCTTACACTGCCGCCGGTTGCATTGCCCTCGTCATCGGTCGCCAGCCGCAAAATGGGACGCATGGTGGATGACCGCATCGTCCACATCCAATCGTCGTCGCCCTCGCCGGCTGAGCGCCGGGTCACGGGCAGCCACTCGGTACTTGAAAGCATGGTTGAGAGCGTCATGTTTACGACGGCGCGGCCATTGGCTGCAACCAGCTGCCGGCGCACAACGGGAAAAAAGAGTGCTGCACTCACACGAACCCGGTATGCACCCGGGGTCACCTGCGTGAGCCGGTACCTGCCGCGCACATCCGTCATGGCCGTGGCCGCCAGAGAGGTGTCCGGCAAGAGCAATTGGACGAGCGCACCCATCTGCGGCACGCCATCCGCATCCACGATAGTTCCCGTGATCGTGCCGGTGGAGAACAGGCCCACACCACGCTGTGCTACAGCGATGCGCGGAAACACAGAAACACAAAGTGGCATCGCCAGCAGTGCCAGCGTTGCCGGGGTAACGAGCTGAAGAGTGAATCGCTTCACTGCGTCTGCAACCCTCTGTGCGTTTACTTGTCTCCCCAGAAGTTCTGCCGTGCGAACCTGGAATACGTTTGGGTGAAAGCCAAGGTCACGATCGTGTCCGCACCTGGGTCTTCCCATACTTCCGTGTACTACATTACTCCACAGTGAACGGCGCTGACTGCGAAATCTGCTGTCTCGCTACACCGTCATCCACCTTGATAAGCACCTGGTACTTCCCAGGCTGTAGCGAGGCGAGAGGCATGCTCTTCTCTAACGTCACCTGGTCCGCATTTGGGTTAACCTTTGCCGTCGACTCCGAGGCTTCCAGAACCGGTTTACTCGTCGACATGTCCATCACCTGGTAGACGATCTGCGCGTTGTTCTGACGGCTCTTCTCGTCGATGCCCAGGTTGTACACCTGCATCCAGAAGTTCAGGTTCTGGTTTCGTTTGAAACTAACCGGGACTGTCGGTCCAGTTGACACGCTGGGGACCACCTTGGTGTTCCCAATGACGAAGTTGCCGGCACCAATCTCCTTGGTGGGAACACGTACCATTGTCGACGCAAGGATTAAAGAGGAGGCCGATAGACGCTCATCGTCGTACTTGGGCACGTTTACAGACCGGCGCCATGTGCCGATGTGATCCGGATTGTTGACGTCCTTGATCACGATATCGATCTTGTACATGCCCGAGCGAAGCGGCAGGGCTTTCCAATAGAGATTGCGATTCGTCTGCTCACGCGCCAGGAACTCACTGGGAACCTGCACTGTCACCGTATCTTCAAAGGTCTGCACAATACGGTGATTGATGTTCGACACCTGACCAAGAATGTTTACAGTTCCGGTCGAAACGCCGTCCTTTGTATTGAACGTAACGTCCTTGTTTCGAATCTGCAGCGTCAGCGGCATCAGCACCGTGTCATTCGTAACCTTCACATAGTCCGTGCGTACGTCGAAGAGAAATGGCGGTCCCTTCAGGATTTGGGCCGAACCAATGTACTGCTCCAGATCCTTGAACTTGATAACAGGCGGAGCGAAGATCTTTGATGCCAGCGAGATGCGGTCAAACTGCTTACTCTGCTGAGAGGATGCCATGGGGCCGTTGCCAAGCTGTTCAATGCCGCCACCAGAGAAGCGATCCTTCTTGGACGACTGGCCCATCTCTTCATAAAGAGTCTGTCCGGCACCAGGGGTGTGCTTCAACGCATCCTTTTCTGAACGGTCGATGGTGTAGTGGTAATCCCCGCACTGACAGCTGTCGACAAACTCCAGGTCGATGTTGTCGCCAATACCCTCGAGGTAGCGGTAGTGCCACACCTCAAACGGGAAGGTGCTGGTGCTGCCGCCACCCTCTTCAATCGGACGCTCGTAGTTGCCGCCACTCGGGTGGGAATCAATCGAATCCGGCTTGCCGTAGGCGATGTAGATGTGGCCACGGTCCGTCCGCCAGCCCGGCTTGCCGGCTGCGTAGTGCTCGTTGGCATAGGCGATCCGGGCATAATGCTGCTCGCGGAACTCGTTGTCCGGCGACTCCGGATTGGGATTGCGGCGAAGCCAGAAGTTCTCGACGAACTGCTCCCGCTCCTCATCATTCTTGAGGCTTTTAAAGGCCTGCACCTCCTGGTCGGAGATGATCCAGACGACGTCCTGATCGAGCCACTTCTTCCACGGACTGTCGCCCTTTAACTCACTGCGCAGGTACTTCTGCTGCTGAACCTGCTCCCGGTCAGAGAGGCGACGCTTGGTGGGATCGGGCTTCTCGTCGGCAGGCTGACTCTTAACGACCTTGCCGTTTGGGTCTTCCGCCGGGGGGCTCGCTGGCTGTGCGCCCGTCTGGGCTTGCATGACCGTTGCCCCGGTCAAGAAGAAAGCCACAAGCATCATGGCGGCGCACTTTGGTCTGAATGCCTGCATACTCAACTGCCTACTCCCGAGCGAAATCTGCTCCTAACCATTCTAGTGCGTTGACGAAGTACCGCGGCACCCGGAACCAAAAAGAATGCACCGCAGGTCCAGCATTTGCACCGGGGGTAACGAGCGTGTGGGTGGGACGCATGGCGAAACGGAAGGAGAGCACACCTCAGCGTGCACGCCCGCGACAGACGCCACCCACGGGGTGTCTTTATAAAATTGCGGCCAGTCGGAACCGTCAATGTGCCTCGACCGTACTACACTTTGCTTACACAAAGGTGGGCAGGCAGGCCTGGCGAACCGGGCCTGATGAGGCGTATGACCAAAACCAAGAAGATTGTGCTGAGTGTGGCTGCTGTGCTGGTGCTGGCCGGCGTTACTGCAGGAACTATCCTGCACAACCGCGGCGAAGTGACTGCCGTGACGACCGCAAAGATTGTGAGGGAGGACCTGGTTTCCGTCGTGAGCGGCACGGGTCAGATCAAGCCCAAGACCTACGTCAACATTGGCGCCACCGCATTTGGACGCATTACTCACCTGTACGCCAAGGAGGGTGATCACGTGAAGGCCGGCCAGGTGCTGGCGACGCTTGAGAACGTTCAACCAACGTCGACTGTGGCTGCCCAAAGCGCCTCGATTTCTGCGTCAAAGACCGACGTGAGCAGCTATGTCGCGGCGGAAAATACCGCGTCTGCAAACCTGGCGATGAGCAAGGCCGACCTAGAACAGAAGAAGTTCGACTTTGACCGATATCAGCAGCTCTACAAGGACAAGCTGGTGTCAAAGCAGGACTATGACCAACGCAAAGCGGCCTATGACGTGGACGTCGCCACGGTGCAGCAGCGTGACGCGGCAGTGGCACAGGCCAAGGCGCAGACGGCTTCCGCACGCGGCCACGTGGACCAGGCAGTCGCCTCGCAGCGCGCCAATTATGATGCCCTGGACAAAACCATTTCGCGCGCACCCTACGACGGCCTGGTGACAAACGTGCCGGTACGCGAGGGCGAGACCATGGTCACCGGTATCCAGAACGCCCAGGGTTCGACCCTGATGACAGTCGCCGACATGAGCGTGATCACGGCAGAGGTCAAGGTGGATGAGACCGATGTTGTCAGCGTCAAGCTTGGGCAACCGGCAGACGTGACTGTGGATGCGCTTCCCGGCAAGATCTACAAGGGTCACGTGACCGAAGTGGGAGACCAGGCGTTGCTGCGCACCACAGGCATCGCCACCTCTCAGTCCACCACCGGTACGGAAGAGGCAAAGGACTTCAAAATCGTCGTGACGCTGGATAACGTGAGCACGCAAAACAACGACGATTTGCGTCCCGGCTTGTCCACCACGGCAAAGATCCGAACCGCGTCTGTAGAGAATGCGGTCGTGCTGCCGCTGCAAGCCCTTATCACGCGCGACCCCGCGCAGGAGGCTGTCTTCGCGAAGAACAAGGGCAAGGCACCGGAGCATCCCGACACGGCGTCGGCTGCAACCAAAAACTCCGCTGCGCAGCAACAGGGGGTCTTTGTGGTGGTGCACGACGGCAAGAAAATGCACGCCGAGTTCAGACCAGTGAGCACGGGTGTTACAGGATCGACAGAGATCCAGGTGCTGAGTGGTTTGCAGGCGGGCGACGAGGTCGTGAGCGGCAGGTTCAAGACCCTGCGTACGCTGCACAGCGGTGCCGCCATTAAACTGGACTCGACCCCAGAGGGTGGGTCGCCAGAAGCCACTTCTTAAACTGACGTGTGGTCGGACGCACATTCCTGACAGCACGATCCCCAACCCGGCACCGGCGCCGCGCGCCAAGGCGGACACAGAGAACACATGGCCACCGCAACCGCACCAGTAGCCCTCAATCCGTGCGACGAACCACGTAATGTGATTGTCGCCAACAACCTGTGGAAGACCTATTCCATGGGTGATCAGGAGGTACATGCGCTGCGGGGCGTGAACCTCCAGATCAAACACAACGAATACGTTGCCATCATGGGTCCGTCCGGTTCCGGCAAAAGCACGCTGATGAATCTGATCGGCTGCCTGGACTCCCCGTCCCAGGGCTCGTATTGCCTGAACGGCCACGACGTCTCAAGCCTGAATGACGACCAGCTCGCGCGCATCCGTAACAAGGAAATCGGATTCGTTTTTCAGACCTTTAACCTGCTGGCGCGCGCTACTGCCCTGCACAATGTGGAGTTACCCCTGATCTACAACGGAACAGGTGCAGACGCACGCATTGCGCGTGCCAAGTCTGTTTTGGAGTCTGTAGGCCTTGGCACACGTATGAGTCACAAACCGAACGAGATGAGCGGAGGTCAGCGACAACGGGTCGCCATCGCACGCGCTCTGGTCAACTCGCCATCTATCATCCTGGCGGACGAACCGACCGGAAATCTTGATTCAAAGACCGGTGTGGAGATCATGGCGCTCTTTGAAGAGCTGCACCGGCGAGGAAACACCATCGTCTTAGTCACGCACGAGCCTGACATCGCGGAGCATGCAAACCGTGTTGTCACGATTCGCGACGGTGTTATTGCAAGCGATCACCTTTCGTCGCGCATGAGCAATTTAGACCTGCTGAACGCAGTGTCGCAGACACCCATCTCCTGAGCATGGCCCTCGGTTTCCAAGCGCATGCGACGCAGCGGCGGCGTGCGTCGTCTAAACAGGCAATGTCTCACACGAGCACAAGGCTGAGTGTTCACCCGTTGCGCGCCATCGCGGCTGCTTCGCTTGCCCTTGCAGCTGTCACGCACGCGGAGACGGGACGCTTCGATCTGCTCGGACCAAAGGTCGATGTGCATGTGACCCGTGGTGACCAGTCGCTGCCTATCGGCAGCGTACCCAATTTGCAGGCCGGCGATAAGTTGCAGATCCACGCAGATTTGCCATCCACGCAGTCGGTTCACCTGCTGCTTGTTGTGGCGTTTCTACGGGGCACAACCAATCCCCCGCCCGACAAGTGGTTTACCCGCGTAGAAACCTGGAAGGAGCCGACGCACAACGAAGGTGTGACGGTGACAGTCCCGGACGAGGCGCAGCAGGCACTCATCTTTATCGCGCCGGAGACGGGTGGTGACTTCTCCACCTTGAAGTCGGCCGTACGTGGCCGGCCTGGAACGTTCGTGCGCGCATCGCAGGACTTGAACGAGGCGTCGTTCGAGCAATCGCGGATCGAGCGTTACGCGCAGGCAATTCGCCAGGTTCCACCCGGCTCCCCGGCTGAGCTGCTGGACCACAGCCACAAGTTGGCTGCGACGCTGCAGCTAAAGCCGAACGAGGAATGCTTCAAGCGTCCGGCGGAACTGCAAGCGGACTGCCTTAGCCAGAGCGGGTCAGCGCTGCTGCTGGATGATGGCCACGGCCAGACCATGGCACAGATGTTGTCGACCGGTCCCACCAGCGACCTGATCGGCGCCGTAGCGGGAACGCCGGTCGCCACGGCCGCGGGCGTCGCCGCATATTCCGCCTATGTGGGCACGGTACTGGACGTGGTGCGGCTGCTGACGGGGCTGCACACGGCGAAGTACCAATACATCCCGGCAATCGCCTTTCCCGACGAGGATGCGCTGAACCTTAGGCTTAACACCGCTCCCTCGTTCAATAATCCAAAGTCGGTGATCGTTATTGCGTTGCCGGCGATCCAGAAGGCGGTTCCGCCACCGCTCCAGCTGCAGGACACGCGGCATGTGTCGTGTCTGCTGCAGCCGCGGTTGGTTCTCCCGTTGGTCGGCGCGCCGCTTGTGTTTGCGACCGGCTTTGCACATGACCTTACCCTGCACCTGAACGAGCCCGGGCCAGACGGCCGCACCGACCTGCCGCTGGTACCCGACGCGTACGAGGGGGGCTTGCTTGTGAGTGCTTCCGCGCCGCGTAAGCCACTGGCAGCGGTCGCACCGGAAGCGCGCGGAACGACATCACCCACGGTACCCACTGCAGCGCCGCAGAAGGCGGCGGATGAGGCCGCGGAGGCGCCTTCCCTTGCTGGACCGATGCAGGGCACTGGAGTGGTTCGGGGCTTTTGGGGTTTTGACAAATTTGAAGGTCCGACGCTGGCGCTGCAACGCAAGCCTGGCCAGAACTGGACCGTGGCAACCCAAGGCGACCTGTTTGCCGGCCGCTCCAGTACCGTCGATCTATCCAGTACGGGCACTGCGTGCGTCCAGACAGTTGAATTCGCAGACGGTAAGGGGAACGGCCCTCTCGAATGGCATGCCGATGAAGGTCAAAAGAACGCCCGGCTCACAGTGAAGCTGCCGTTGGAGAAGACCTTGCCTGGCGGATTGACGCTGGCTATTCAACAGTATGGCGAACGAGAGCCGCAAAAAGTGCCTGTCACCGCGTATGCCGATGCAGTGCGGGTGGATGCGATGACCTCGCACGCGGGTGACAGCTATGTCCTGGTGCGGGGTTCCGGCCTGTCGGGTGTCAAGGATGCCATGGTGAACGGTGTGACGTTTGAGCCGGCAAAGGACGCGGTTCCCGACGACAGACTTCTGCGGCTTGAGGCGAGCAGCACAGCAGGCAAAGGCACGCCGTTCAAAGCGGGTTACGAGACCTCGGCACAGGTCGGCTTGAAGGACGGTCGACAGCTGCACGCACCGTTTCACGTGGAGACAGCGCGTCCGATGGTGACCTTGCTGAGTACCTCGTTCCAGCCACTCGCACAGGTCGGTTTGCCCATCACGCTGGGCGACCCCCATGCCATCCCGCTGGATGGCAAACTGACTTTGGCGCTGCGGTCGGAGTTGCCGGCGCGTTTTGCTCGCTCTGAAAAAGTGGAAGTGGCTGCGGTCGATGGGTCCGCCTCCACAACCCTTTCCTTGCAGGACAAAACTCTGGTGCTGCAAGATGCAAAGACAGCGCTGGGTTTCGTTAAGCCTCTGGACACCTTCGGACCTTCCGGGTTCGGCCCGCTGCAGGTGCGGGCGCTGGCAAACGACGGCACCGTGTCCGACTGGATCGCACTTGGAACGCTGACTCGTACGCCGGTATTGCAAACGTTTAGTTGCAATCCAAAAGCCGTGCCTTCACAAAGGGGGACCGCCTTGGTAAGTGCGCCATCGGACGGAACCGGCGCAGCGACACCTTCCGCTACGGCGGATCCGGCTTCAATACCGCCGCCAACACCGTGCGTACTCAATGGTTCGGGGCTTTACCTGCTCGATGCCGTGTCGGCCACGCCCAACTTTGCGCAGGCCGTCGCTATCCCTGCCGGCTTCGCGCAGGACAGCGTGCAGGTGCCGCGACCCGCCGATGGGCACACCCTGTACCTGCGCCTGCGCGATGATCCTTCGCACGTTGCGACCGTGCAGGTAGAAGTGGCAAAGGGGAAGCCGTAAGCGTTCAGCCCACGGCTAAGGGTCACCGCCCAAACGCAAAGGCGCTCACAACCTGCACGTGAGCGCCTTCACCATTCGCTGCTCCGGTTTAATCCGCTGCGACGCTCGCGGCCAGTGACGGATCGAGCTGACGTTGCACGCGACTGTGCTTGCGGCTGTAGGCGAAGTAAACCACCAGGCCGATGATGAGCCAGACGACCAGGCGGATCCAGTTCGCCGGCCCCAGCTTGAACATCATGTAGCCGTTAAACAGGATGCCAAGAACGGGAACCACCGGCACCGGCCAAACCAGAGGTGCGCGGAAGGGCCGTGGCCGCGATGGATCCGATTTGCGCAGCATCATTACGGCAACACACACGATGACAAAGGCGAGCAGCGTGCCGATGTTGACCATTTTGCCGATGTCATCGATGGGGGTCACCGAACCAACGATTGCGGCCAGACAACCTGCAAGAATTGTTCCCTTCCACGGTGTGCGAAAGCGGGGATGGATGTCGCCAAAGAACCTGCGCGGCAGCAGGCCGTCTTTCGCCATGGCATACAGCACGCGCGACTGCCCCAGAAGCATCACCAGCATGACGGAGGTAAGGCCCGCGATGGAACCGATCGTGACGATGTCTGCAGCCCAGCCCACCTTGTAATCCAGAAACGCGCGCACCAGCGGAGCCTCGATATTGATGCTCTGCCACGGCACCATGCCCGTCAGCACAGCGGCAATACCGATGTACAGCAGGGTGCAGATAGATAGCGAAACAATGATGCCGATGGGCATGTCGCGCTGGGGATTGATCGCCTCCTGCGCCGTCGTGGACACAGCATCGAAGCCGATGTAGCTGAAGAACACCAGGCCTGCAGCAAGTCCTATGCCACCGACGCCGAAAGGCGCAAAGCTGTGCCAGTCGGTTCCCCAGTTAGCCCTGTTCACGTAGTGCGAGCCCAGCCCGATCACGAACAGCACCACAGCAAGCTTCATAATGACGATGCCGGCGTTGAATTTTGCCGACTCCTGAATGCCGATCACGAGGATTGCCGTGATGAGCAATGCAATGATGAATGCCGGTAGATTAAAGCCGATCTCCACACCAAAAATCGTCGGTGCATGCAGCAGTGCATGTGCCTGCTGAAGCATCGCGGCAGACGGATGCGCCATCATGCCGGCAAGTGCGGTGCTGAAAGATTCGGTACCCGGGTGCAGATTAGGGCTTGTCACCGCGAGCGACGCACGCGACACCCGCTCCAACGAGGTCCTGAGTCCGGTCCAGTGATCGTACGACAGCCACAGCGGAAAATGTAAGCCGAAGATATTCAGGAACTCGACGAAGTTGTTTGACCAGCCAGAGGACACCGTACTTGCTCCCATGGCGTATTCCAGCGTCAAGTCCCAGCCAATAATCCAAGCGAACAGCTCGCCTAGCGTCGCGTAGGCATACGTGTAGGCAGAGCCGGCGAGCGGAATCATCGCGGCAAACTCCGCGTAGCAAAGGCCGGCAAAAGCGCACCCAAGGCCCGAGAGTACAAAGGCCAGCATCAGCGCCGGTCCGGCGGATTTGGCACCCAGACCCGACAATACGAAGATACCCGCACCGATGACGGCGCCGATGCCAAGCATGGTCAGCGAGACTGGACCGAGCGTACGCTCAAGCGAGTGAGAGCCCTCTTCGTGGGCCTCGCTCATGAGGGATTCCATCGACTTCTTCGCGAACAAATGGGTCATCGCTATCCTTCAAGTGCGGGAGAGGTACTGGCACCACGGCGCCAGGCAAAGTAAACAGGCAGGCCAAGCAGAACGATCAGCAGACCCGGCCAAGTGTACTGGGGTTTGTACCGCAAGAGTACAACACTGATGAACGCCGCCATCACGATATACAGCGCAGGCAACACAGGATACCCAAAGGCGCGGTACGGCCGGTCGGCGTCCGGACGCGTGCGCCGCAGCACAAAAAGCGCGCCGATCGTGAGCATGTAGAACAGCAGGACCGCAAAGATCACGTAGTCCAGCAGTTGGCCGTAGCTGCCGGAAAGGCATAGCAGGCACGTCCACAACCACTGCACCCACAGGCTCACGACCGGCGTTTTGGACTTGGGTGAGAGCCGGCCGGCGGCTTTAAAGAACAGCCCATCCTGGCTCATCGCGTAGTACACACGCGCACCGGCAAGCAGCATCCCGTTTACGCAACCAAAGGTTGAAATGAGAATCGCCGCCGCCATGATACGCGCGCCATACCCGGCAAATGCCTGCTCCATCACCGCGGTCGCTACTCGATCATCCGTCGCGTACTGAATGCCGCGACCCAGAATGGTCGTTGCCGAAGGATCGCCATGCAGCGGCAGAACGGCCAGGTAGATGAAGTTGCACGCAATGTAAAGCAGCAGAACAACGCCGGTACCGATGGCAAGGGATAGCGGCAGATTCCGACGAGGATTCTGGATTTCCCCCGCCGTAAACGTCACGTTATTCCATGCGTCCGAAGAAAACAGCGACCCCACCTGCACAACGGCCACGACGGTCAGCAGGCCCACCAGCACCGTTGGTCCACCCTCACCAACCGTGACCGGGTGCATCGCAGAAAAGGACGCACCCTGCCAGAAGGCACCATGGGAAAAGTTTGCGGCAATCGCGGTTGCGTTCTTCGCAATAAGGCCGAACAGGACAATGAGCAACAGCGCCACTACCTTGGCCGACGTGAAGATGTTCTGGATAATGGCGCCCAGCCGTACGCCAAGGCTGTTCACCGCCGTCAGCAGGGTAAGAATCACAATGGCTGCCAGATTGGCCGTGTGCAGCCCAATATCCATGTTGCCCAGCACCATGGGACCCAGATGAACGGCAGGCACGTGGCCAGCATGCCACAGCCAGTGCTTCGACGAGACAGACGGAAAGAAGACTCCCAGAAACTTGCCGAAGCCCACCCCCACCGCAGCGATTGTGCCGGACTGGATGACGAGAAAGAGCGTCCAGCCGTAGAGGAAACCCCACAGCGGACCCAGGCCCTCGCGTAGGTACACGTATTGCCCACCGGCCTTCGGCATCATCGCGGCGAGTTCGCCGTAGCTCAGCGCGCCGATGATCGTCATCACCGCCGTGACCACCCATGCAAGGATGAGCAGCGCTGGTGATCCAACACCACGCGACATATCCGCCGACACAATGAAGATGCCGCTGCCGATCATGGAACCCATGACGATGGCTGTTGCCGAGAAAAGGCCGAGGCCCTTTACGAACTGCGGAGCGGGTGCGGACACTGTCTCGCCGCTGCCTGGCGCGTTCTTCTGGGTCGACACCGCCGATTGCACTGTTCGCTGTTGCACGTGTACGTCGGTTTTACTTCAAACCGGCAAGAATGTCTCGTGCACGTTGCGTTACAGCCTCCACGTCCTGTTCGCGAGGCAACAAGGCAGAGACCAAAGCCACCGACGAGGCCCCCGCGTGCAACACTGCCCTGCCCTGCGCCAGACCGATACCGCCGATCGCCACCAGTGGCCTGCGGACGACGGCAGCCGCTGCCTGCACGCCGCACAAGCCCACAACGGGTTCAGCATCCGCCTTGGTCTGCGTTGCGAACACGGGCCCTATCGCCACGTAGTCAACATCCGTGGCGGAAGCTGCAAGCGCCTGATCTGCGGTATGGGTGGATACGCCAAGCAGAAGGTCTTCACCAAGGAGTTGCCGCGCTTCAACGCTGGATGCGTCCCCCTGCCCCACATGCGCTCCGTCAAAACCGCACTCCCGAACCAAGTCGGGATAGTCGTTCAGCAGCAGAAACGCCGTGTTTACAGGGAAGATGCTCCGAATGGCACGCGCGTTCGACACAATGGAGGCGCGGTCTGCGGCCTTGTCGCGGTACTGCACAAGCGCTACCCCGGCCTGCCGCCATGCACGCGCCGCATCCAGCATGTCCAAGCCCCGGCTCAGGCAACTCTCGGCATCCAGAATGGCATAAAGCCGCAATGCTCCGTCCGCCGGGACTGTACTTTGCGCCATTCGGCGCGCGAACCGAACGCGTGGGGACAGTTCCGTCATACCGCGATCATACCCAGATCGCGCGGTGAGCCGGCACGGCCCTACCGCGCACAGCACCGCCCAGACGCTACACTAACCGCATGAGGCAACGCTGACCTTCGTGCGCATTCTCACCCGGTACATCCTGCGCGAAGTCCTCTCCCACGGCCTGCTGGGTGGCGTCGTCTTCACCTTTGTTCTTTTCATCCGCGATCTGGCCCGCATCCTGGAGCTCGTTGTGCGTGGTTCCGCGTCCGTCGGCGAGGTCACGCGGGTCATCCTGTATACGCTGCCGTCCACGCTCATTCTCACCATTCCCATGGCGGTCCTCGTCGGTATCCTGCTGGGCTTGAGCCGGCTCTCGGCCGACAGCGAAGTCACCGCCATGCGCGCTTCCGGTTTTGGCGTTTTGCAGTTTCTGCGCGTCTGCTCCATCGCGGCGGTGTGTGCGCTGGTACTCGGACTGTTCAACTCGCTGGTGGTTGCACCGCGCAGCGCTGCTGCACTTCTGCGGCTTGAGAACGAGCTGAAAACCTCGCAGGCCAGTTATGAGGTGCAGCCGCGCGTTTTCTACGAGGACTTCAAGAACTACGTTCTCTATGTGCAGGAAGTGCACCCGGCACAGGGTGCAACGCTGTGGCAGCACGTGTTCCTGGCGGATCTTACCCAGCCGGCAACCCCGTACATCACCACCGCAGAAACTGCGGTGGTTGTGAACGGGGCGCACGGTCTTTTGCGTTTACATCTTCGCGACGGCAGCCGCCACGAGATGTCCCCCAAGGACCCGAACCAGTACGACATCTCCACCTTCTCTGAAACGGACACACCGATCCAGACCGGCGAAAACGAAGACATTCGACTTACCCGCAACGACACCCCGTTACTTGCGATCCCGGCGGGCCAGTTATGGAAAAACCGGCACCGCCCACAGGGTCGGCAGTACACGATTGAGCTAAATAAGCGGTTCAGCTATCCGGCGGCCTGCATCGTGCTCATGATGGTTGGCGTGCCGCTCGGTCTCTCCTCCCGCCGCGGTGGCAAGAGTACCGGCTTCGTCGTCACCGTTGGTCTTGTTTTCATCTACTACTTCTTTTCCTCCACCGGTGTAGCCCTTGCCAAACAGGGCAAACTTTCTCCATTTCTGGGTGTCTGGACGGCGAATATCCTTTTCGCCATTCTGGGTCTTGTTCTTATGCGCAGCCTCAGCCACGGTGATCTCTCACGACTAAGTGCACCCGTCGTGAAAGCGCTGGGCTGGTTGCGCGCACTTCGACTCCGTGCCTTACCCACATCGACCAAAGAAGACCAGGGCAAACGCACTTCGCAGGAGACCGCATCGCGCACCGCCGGGCGCGGTCGCACCTGGCGGTTTCCGCTGATCTTCGACAGTTACGTGCTGCAACAGTTCCTGTCCACGTTCGCCCTGGTCTTGCTCAGCTTCATCACGCTCTCACTGTTATTTAGCTTTTTTGAGTTACTGGGCGACATCATTCGCAACCGCACAGCACTCATAACGGTCGGCGACTATCTGCTCAACCTGATTCCGTATATGGTGTACAACCTCACACCACTGTGCGCCTTGCTGGCAGTGCTGATCACCTTTGGCGCGCTGAGCCGGTCGAGCGAGCTTACGGCCATGAAGGCCAGCGGCGTCTCTATCTACCGACTTATCGCGCCTGTTATGCTGCTGGCCGCGGTGGTTGCGGTGGCCCTGTTTGCATTTGACGAGTTCTACCTGCCCACCGCCAACCGCAGGCAGGAGTCGCTTCGGTCCGTTATTAAGGGCAAGCCCGCGCAGACGTTTCAGCGACCGGACCGCAAGTGGATCAGCGGCCAGCAGGACTCGGTCGGCCAGCCGGCACGCATCTTCTACTACCAGTTTTTCGATCCGGACAAGGACGTGTTCGCCAACCTTACCGTGTTTGAGTTTCAGCCGGGAACCTTCCGCTTGCAGCGGCGTATCTTCGCAGCCAGCGCACGCTGGGACCAGCCCACCGGGAGATGGATCTTCGAAAACGGGTGGCAGCGCAGCTTTGCAGCCGAGTCCGTCAGCAGTTACCAACCATTCACCCTGAACGCATTTCCTGAAATTCGCGAGCAGCCGAGTTACTTCAAAAAGGAAGAACGAACGTCGCAGGAGATGAACTATGCCGAACTCACCAGTTACATCGGCGACCTGAAGCAAAGCGGCTTCGACACCATGCGGCTTCGCGTGCAGCTCAACCGAAAGCTGGCCTATCCACTCATCACGTTGGTCATGGCGCTGCTCGCCGTGCCGTTTGCCCTGACTGTTGGGAAACGTGGCGGACTCGCCGGCATCGCGACTGCTATTGGCATGGCAATTCTCTACACCTTTGTGGCCGGTGTCTTTGAAGCCATGGGGAACGTGAATGCGTTGCCGCCCATGCTCGCAGCATGGTCACCGGATCTGCTCTTCGCCATGGCCGGCGGCTACCTGCTGCTGCGTACGCCCACCTGACGCACAATCCGCGAAACCTCTCTTCGCGTGGCCCATCTAAACTCGTAAGCAGGAGAATCCATGCGCCCGTTAGCACTTACAGCGTTGCTTGCTGTCTTCGCCACAACCATTCCAGCTCAGACGTCTGCGACGCATCACACCACCACCGCTGCCGCGGCACGTCGGCGTGCGGCCGCAGCGGCAGCAGCAGCCACAAGTGGCGAGGGCACCGCCGCCGTCGGAACTATGCCGGCTGCGACCGGACCGTCCAAGGAGCTGTTTGCCTTACGCTACATCGACCTGCAGCTTGGCACCGGCGAGCTGGCACAACCGCAGATGTATTACACCGTGAACTACACGGGGTGGACGACTGACGGCAAGAAGTTTGACAGCTCGTTCGACCACGATGGCGGCACACCGTTCACCTTCCCCGCAGGTGCACGGCGTGTGATCACCGGGTGGGACACCGGCTTTGAAGGCATGCGCATCGGCGGCAAGCGTCGCCTCATCGTGCCGTATGAGCTGGCGTATGGCGAGCTTGGTCGGGCACCGGTGATTCCTCCAAAAGCGACACTGATCTTCGACGTGGAATTCCTTGCCCAGAGCAGCACACCTCCCGGTCCACCTCCCCCCTCTGGTCCTCCAACGGGAACGGTGCCGCAAAGCTCCCGGCCTGAGACCAAGCCCGTGATAAAGCCCGGCACAAATCCGGAGACCGACCCGAAGAACACGACCAACGCGCCGAACGGCACGAAGCCACAGCAGTAGACGACGAGGAACAAAGTGAGATCCGCGGCGCCTGCTCCCTGGTGGTTAGGCTGCGGATCCACCCCCCCCCCTCACACGTAACCCGCAAGGATACCCATGACACTCGGTCGACTCCAACCGCTCGCACCGTACCTCAAGCGCTATAGGAAACAGCTGATGCAGGGCGCGGTCGCCGTCGTGCTCTACAACTTGTCCAAAGTTGTGATGCCGCTGGTGATCGGCCGCGCGGTGGACGACATTCAGCATCATGGGGCCGCTGCGGTCATCTATCGCAACGTCGGCATTCTGCTGGGTGTCTCCATCCTTGCGGCTGTCTGTCTGTATCTCACACGATGGATCATCATCGGCGCGTCCCGCGAAATCGAGTTCGACCTCCGAAACGATCTGTTCCGCAACCTTGAACGGCAGTCCCTTGCGTTCTTCCACACGCATCGCACCGGCGACATCATGGCGCGGACGACCAATGATCTAAATGCAGTCCGTCAGTTACTCGGCCCCGCCATCATGTACTCGGCAAACACGGTCATTTTCACGCTCGCCGCGCTGCCGTTCATGCTCCACATTTCCCCCCGGCTCACCCTGTTCGCCTTTCTTCCGCTACCTTTCGCATCCGTCCTTGTCCAGCTCATGGGTCGCCGCATTCACAATCGCTTTGAGCGGATTCAGGCTATGTTCAGCGACATCAGCGCAAAGGCTCAGGAGAATTTTTCTGGCGCGCGACTTATTCGTGCCTTTGCACAGGAAGAGCCGGAGATCGCGAGCTTCGAGGTTGCGAATCAGGAGTACATTAAGCGATCGCTGTACCTTGTCCGCCTTATGGCGATGCTTTGGCCTACGCTTGAATTTATTCTTGGCATCAGCATCGCCGTCACGCTGTTTGTCGGTGGACGCGAGACAGTGCTTCACCGCATTACTCCAGGCCAGTTCACCAGCTATATGGTCTTTATGGTTCAGCTTACTTTTCCCATGCTCGCCCTGGGATATGTCGTGAACCTGGTTCAGCGTGGTACCGCCTCTGTCATACGTATCGATGAGTTACTCAAGCAGCAACCCAGCATCCAGGACGAGAGCAACGGTTCAGCGGAAGCGACGCTTACACCCCGTGGTGAAATCGAGTTCCGCAACCTGACTTACTCCTACGGACAAGGCGGCGACGTCCTGTCGAACGTCAACTTGACGATCCCGGCCGGGTCTTCTCTTGCGATTCTTGGGCCCACCGGCTCCGGCAAAACAACACTCGTTGAACTGATTCCACGGCTTCTTGACGCCCCCGCGGGCACCGTCCTGATTGACGGCGTCCCAATCCGCGAATGGCCGCTTGAATCGTTGCGGCGCAGCATTGGCTTTGTGCCCCAGGAGACCTTCCTTTTTTCCTCCACCATTCGTGACAACGTAGCCTTCGGTGTGGAGGGGGCCACAGACGATGAAGTCATGAAGGCCACTCAAACCGCTCAGATCGCCAACGAGATCCTGGAGTTTCCGCACGGGTTCTCCACGATTGTTGGCGAGCGTGGCATCACTCTCTCCGGCGGCCAGAAGCAGCGCACCTCCATCGCGCGCGCCCTCATTCGAAACCCCCGCATTCTCATCCTCGACGACGCGCTTGCGTCCGTCGACACGCTGACGGAAGAACGAATTCTGCAGGGCCTCCGTACATCCATGCAAGGCCGAACAACCATCCTGATTGCCCATCGGGTAAGTACGGCACGCACCGCTGACCGTATCGCCATCCTGCTGGACGGGCGCTTGCGTGAATATGGCACACACGACGAATTAGTGGCCCGGAATGGGTACTATGCCGAGTTAGTGCAGAAGCAGCAACTCGAAGAAGAGATCTCGGTCGCAACTTAGGCAGACTTAGAATCTCAACCGGCACGAGACGATCGGTGCGTGATCGTAGGTGTGGAAGTGTGTCAACGCGATCTGTTCGCCGGCGCCCAACGTCAGCAGCAATGGGTAGCGCTCCCGTGCATAATGTCCAAGCCGAATGCGGCTTACAACGATGCCGGGCGTTGTAAATGTCTGGTGCTGTCCATCGTTCTTGCCGCCAGCGTACACGGTCGTGTTGAACTCGGTTTGCAGCCACACCAGCGGCGACACCTTCCACTGCAGCGCCTGGTTTAATGCGATCGACCGTCCAAGTGCAGCGCTGTTGGACATGGGTAAAACACCACCTGCTGTGATGGTCACCGCAACCGGACCGTAACCTTTGCCAAGTTCCAGCGTCGGCAACAGCACCGCACAGCAACTGCCATTCTTCTGTTTACCCGTGGGTAAGGTGGTCTGCAACACACCCGTAACGATAGCGTTGTGGTGCTGCTCGTTGCTGCCGTAAAAGCGCACTTTCACACGCATTGAAATATCTCCAAAACCGTCCATCACCTTTGGATCAGAATGGCTAAAAAACGGGGGGGCGCTCATCTGAAACTCTGTTCGTGGCAATGGCAAAATCTGCAGACCCTTGGTGCCGCCGTAATTCCACGTACTTTGCCCGTCGCTGCCGGTTTGCCGGCTAAAGTCCGCCCGCAATCCCTGCTCGGTCCTTGGGCTGGTGGTGTTCAGCGGCGTGGCCCACATCGGCTGGTTCACCTGCGTCGCCAGTGCGCGGCGTTGGTATTCCTTGAACAGGCCAGCCTGCGCACGGCACTGCGATGTGGCGAGCATGGCCACCGCGCCCAAAACTGCTGTGATCTTTTGGTGCATCTATCCAGACTACCGGCAGCGCAGCAGTTCCTCATGCCTCGTCATCGCACGATGACGCGCGAAGCAGCACAGTTACTCGTGAGTTGTGGCTTTGACGCATAAGGCAGCACAGTGCTGTACGTCTGTGTCAGGCTTACCCTGACTGGAGCACCGACATAGTTTCCGCTGGGCCAGTTCACAGCCAAGGTTGGCGTCCCAAGAATGGAACCCATCCACAACCAGGGTGTAATCGTCTGCTGCACAGTGGCAGTCGTCGCTGGGCTCAGGCTTGTGCTGCTGTGCATACTGGCGTAGCGCACAGCGTTGCGCACGGCAAAGGAAGCACTGCAGGACCCAAACAGCACAATGGCCAACTGCATCGCACCCACTACCATCAGCAGGAACACTGGCATCACAAGCGCTACCTCCAGCACAGCGCCGCCATCGTCTTCGCCAAGTCTCATACGCGTCGTCATGATGGCTTCCAGCGCACGCGATAGGTTGCTTGGCCCCGCACCGTCATGTTGGTCCCGAGCGATGCAAGCGGCAAGGGCGCATTGACGTTTGCGGTCGTCCCAACCACCACGTATTGCAGCGGCGTTTCGCCGTTCGTGCAGCTCGCACCGGATGACACAGCGGCACCGCCCGGGGAGCATGTCCATACCGACGCAGCAGTCACCACGAGGTTCGACAGGCTTGGCGATGCAGTTGCCGCGGCGTTCCGCATGCCGGCGATGTTGATCTGGTTGCCGCCTTGCGCGCCGAAAGCTGCACCGGCATTTGCCGCCTCAATCACCTGCATCTTGAATTCCTCGTACAAACCAAAATCCACCGTACCGCCCAAGACCATCGCCAGCAGTGGCAACGCAAGTGCCACCTCCACCAGCGCACTCCCGTCCTCAGCTGAAAGAAATCGGCGAAGGGTCATTGCACCAATCCTCCTTGCGGCAGAAAGGGACTTCCACCCGAAACGGCGGAGAAGTCGGACTTCAGGCTCACAGTCGAATTGCCGCTCACGGCAAGGTTGTCCACATCAATGGCCAGGTACTGGGTATCAGCAAAGAGGATAGCGTTGTTCAGAGAAATGCCGGTTCCTGTCACGTACACGATGCCTTCGCCCAAAATGCCTGCGTAGTTCGCATTATTCGTGCTGGTAAAGGTGAAATCTTGCGCGCTGGTATGCACCCAGTTCCGATCATTCATTAGCATCACGCCGGGAATGGCTCCTGCAGAACTGTCGGCCGGCGCGGACATATAGAACAGGCAATAGTTTCCACTGCCGCTTGCACGAAGGCTTACTGTGCCGTAATTGGAACCGTACTTTGTAAAGTAGAAGGTCGCATTGCTGCCGTAGAAGACAGCGTTTAGCGCGGTCAGTCCACCGGCGAACGTATACATGCCAGGTTGGGTATACACAATACATGTCGACACACACTTCACCGTTAAGCCGCAATACGTGCCCGGCGCCAGCGTAGTTCCTGCGGTCAGCGACGTCGTCGCGGAACATGTGCCTGCGGTCGGCTGCGCAATCCAACTCAAAGGATCGCCGTGCGTTTCCGCTGCATATCGCGGCGATGAACCAGCAGCAACGGCCCAGTTTGATGCACCCGCATTGCCAGTTACGTTCTCGGCTAGAGCACTGAAGCTTGAACTGCCGTCCATGCCCACAGAACTGTTGATGTACCAGGGACAGCTCGAACTCAAAGTGGAAGAGCTTACTTGCATCACCGGGTTCGCCAGTCCGGCAGCCCCGCTGATGTAGGCACACGGCGCGACCAGTGCCGTCGACTGCGTACTCACCGTGCTGGCACGCTTACCCAGCAGGCGCAGGAATGTCAGCTGTACCTGCTGCGTGATGGTGGTTTGCACAGCATCGTAGAAGCCGGCGTAGGCACCATACGTCGGCTGCCTGGTCACCGTTACCGTCGTGCCTGACGATCCGTCTGTGAAGCCGTTTGTCGCTGCCTCGCTCTGCCCAAACGTCACATAGTTGCCGATGCCGCGCTCCACTTCCTGCGCTGCGCCCAGGCTTGCGGCATCACTCGCGCCCTGCATCTGCAAGCGCACCACTTCCATCTGACCAACATCCACCACCAGGCCGCAGAACAACAGCAGTATCGGCATGAGCAAGGCCATATACACCAGCATCGTGCGGCGAACCTCCAACGGAACTGCCGTACAAACGGCTCTCTGCACATATCGGCGTAAAACCCAATCAGCGATAGGCGGCCTCATGTTCTCCGCTCTTTGCCCGATAAGCTCCTCAGCGCATTCCTGATCTGCGGCTGGCTGCACCGGTCGTCATCGCGAAGCGAACCTTAACAACGGAGTGAGTCCACCATGAACTTCATGCACAAGACGCTCGTTCGCCTCGGCACAGAGGAAGACGGCCAGAACTTGATTGAATACGCCCTCATCGCCGGCATTATCGCGCTTGGCGCCATCGTTGCCATGACCGGTTTGAAAAACCAGATTGTGCTCGCGTTCAACTCGATCAGCAATCAGCTCGCCAACGCAGCGTAACTTTCCCCGCACTGCTCAACCTCCATTCCCGGAAGAACACCACTTCACGTCTTCCGCCAACTCGCCAGGCCGCCGAGCGCATGTCGCGGCCAACCCTCTCTCCGGAGCAGCCCAATGACTCACACCGACATCGCGTTTTCTGCCGTCGCACTGGGCTGCGCCACTGTTGCGTGTAGCTATGACGTGCGCACCCGGCGCATACCGAACTGGCTTACCGGACCCGCGGCCCTGACTGCGCTGCTCGTCCACCTGGCATGTGGCGGATGGGCGTCCTTGGGCGCTGCTGCCGCCGCTGGTCTGGCCGCCGGTGCGGTCATGCTGCTCTTCTTCTTGGCCGGCGGCATGGGCGCGGGAGACGTGAAGTTAATGACCGCGGTGGCCTGCTTCACGGGATTGTCGCCGCTTGGAACGTTGCTTCTCACCACGGCGCTCGCCGGCGCGGCCTGTGCTCTCGCCATTGCCTGGCGTCACGGGTCGCTCTCCCAAACGCTCGCCAGTTCTCTACGGCTCGTCCACCATCATCACAGCAACGGCCTGGTGCCGCATGCAGAACACAATGTACGCAGCGGCACCGGCCTGCGCATGCCCTTTGCTGTGCCCATTGCCGCCGGCTGCATGTGCACGTTGCTTCTGCAAATCACGGTGGGTGCTCGATGAACCGGCGTCGCATCATCACTGCCAGTGCATGCGCCTTCTTGTTCTCCGGCGCGGCCACGCTGGCGCTCAGCTGGCGCCTGGCCCACGTTGCCGCTGCTGAAAGTACCCGGATGCGCAGCTACGTTGCACCGGTGCACCTGGTGGCAGCGGGCCAACCTTTGCAGCCAGCTGACCTGCACCTTATCGCCTGGCCTGCGGGCACACCAGTGCAGGACGCCTTCGCCTCTGTGGAGGACGCAGTGGGTCGCACCACCCTCTATCCCGTTGCCGCAGGTCAGCCCCTGCTCGACCACGACCTCACACCACGCGGTGCAGGTCCGGGCCTTGCCGGCCGCATTCCCAACGGCATGCGTGCACTCGCCATCAAGTCTGACGAGGTCGTTGGCGTCGGCGGCTTCCTGAGTCCGGGCCTGCACGTGGACATGCTCGTAACCCTGCACACCGACGACGGTGCCCAGACTACCACCGTCCTGCAGGACGCGGAGGTCGTCGCCGTGGGCCAGCAGACCGAACCGGACCCGTCCGGCAAAGCTGTTACAGCCACCGTCGTCACACTCCTGTTAACGCCGGATCAGGTGCAGCGGGCCTTGCTCAGCGGAAGCCAGGGCAGCGTCAACTTCGTGCTGCGCAACAGCACCGATCGTGCAAGCACGCACAGTGTCCCGGTCACCATGGCCGATCTGGGCACAGCCACAATTCACAGCCGTATGAGCGTGCCGCAGCCCACCGCGATCCTGCGTAGCCTGCCGGTGAAACACTCCCACATCTCCGCTGTTTCTCTTCCCCACATGCCTGAGGTAATTCTGGCCGGCCGCTCCACAGAAGGGAACGCTAAATGAAGTGGACTACGCTCTGCACCATTCTGCCGCTGCTTGCGCTTCCTGTGGCCTCGTACCCACAGCGGTCTGCCATGCTCGCCGCAGCACCCATCGCCGTGCCGGGCGAGGCATCCCTAAAAAGCGGCTTTGCCTCTGCCAGCGTCGACGCCCCGGCAGCAACCCTACACGTCGTCTCGGGCCACTCCCTGGTGCTCCACACGACGCGACCGATGAAGCGCGTGTACATCGGCAACCCTGACCTGCTCCAGAGCTTTACCAGCAGCCCGACAGAGGTTGTGCTTACGGCCAAAGCACCCGGAACCAGCACCGTCGTCCTCTGGGACACGACCGACCAGTCCTATCTGTACTCCATCAACTCAGAGCCCGACGTTGCAAGCCTGCGTCATGCGTTGCAGAGCGCGTTTCCGGCGGCGGACTTTGGGTTGGCAACGCACGAAGGCCGCATCTATCTCACCGGATCTGTCCCGACCGACGCCATGCTCGACGCGATCGGCAAGACTGCCCAGAGCTACAGCAAAGACATCGTCAATGGCATACGCGTGGTCGCGGAGCACGGTAAGCAGGTCCAACTGAAACTGCGCATTGTGGAGGTCGATCGTGCCCGCGCGGAACAGTTCGGTATCAATCTCTTCGGCAGCGGCACAAGCAACATCGGCTCCGGATCGACCCAGCTTTTCCCGTCCGTTGTCACCTCCACACCTGCAACAGCCGCTGCACCCGCAACAGCTGCCGTCTCCGACCCGCTGAACTTCTTCTTCTACAACTTCACGCACGGCATCGGTGCCACGGTCAAAGACCTTGAAGACAAACAGGTGCTGCAGATACTCGCGGAGCCCACGCTCACCACACTCAGCGGCCTGCCTGCACGCTTCCTCTCTGGCGGTGAGTTCCCCGTGCCGGTCGTGCAGGGTGGCGTTGGCAACAGCAACGCCGTCACCATCGTCTTTCGTCCCTACGGCGTCAAGGTCGACTTCACGCCCCTGGTCAACAGTGATGGCACCATCCACCTCAAGATCGCTCCAGAGGTCAGTGCGCTCGACTACACCAACGCCGTCACGGTGTCCGGCACCACCGTCCCCGCGCTCAGCACGCGCCGGGCAGAGACTGAAGTGGAGATCAAAGACGGTCAGAGCTTCGTGCTAAGCGGCCTGCTCGACCGACGCACCACCGACAACTTCAGCAAGACGCCCGGCATCGCCAGCGTGCCGATACTGGGTCAGCTCTTCAAATCCAAAAACCTCAGCCACAGCACGCTTGAACTTGTCGTCATTGTCACCGCCACCGTCGTCGACCCGCTGGAGCAGATGCCGGCCGTCAACCAGCCGGCCATGGCTGTCCCCAACATGGATCCCAACGACTTCGACCGGCAGATTCATAAGCTCGTCGGCTCAGACATCCGCCACGCCGCGCAAGACGGTACGGTGCCGGCGACGGCGCCCGTCACACCGATGTCCGAGTCTGTGCCCGCCGACAAGGAGCCGGAGTTGCTGCACATCGCAGCATTTCCGCGCCAGCGCGCAGCAGAGGGCCTGCAGCGTTCGCTCCGCCGCCGCGGGTACAACGCCATGCTTGACCTCGACGGTAAAGACAACCTGTTCCACGTCCGCATGGGCCCGTTTAAATCCCATGCTGAAGCCGTATCGCTGCGCGCCGAACTGGTTCATGCAGGCTATTCCGCCACACTGCAGTAGAACTCGCAGCGCACGTCGTGCCACAGCGCAAAGGAGTATCGATGCCAGACTCATTCAACTCGCCGGACAGCACGCAAGCCGTCTTCTGTGTCTGCGCTTCAGACGACGTGGTGCGCGCGGCCGCCGACTGCAGCAACGACACCGGAGGCTTCTTTTTCGCCGGTGCGTTCGCGGACTACATCACGGCAGAAAAGCGGCCGCACTTTCCGCCAGTCATGAAGGCCGCTGCCGGCTGCGTCGCTCTCATTGACTTCGACAAGGATCCCGCGCTCGCCGTCAAATCGGTAGAGCGTCTCCGGCAGATCTTTCTCAAGCGCATCAGCATCATTGCGGTCGGCACAGACGTGAACCCGACCTTGTTGCTGCAGGCCATCCGCCTTGGCTGTGTGGAATACCTGGCCAAGCCCGTCAACCTGCAGGATCTGCGCGGGTCACTGCGTCGCTTTGCAGACAATCTTGCAGGCGATCAGCCGGCACGCAATTCCACCGGCAGGGTCATGGCCTTCTTCGGCGCCAAGGGCGGTGTGGGCACCACCACTCTTGCCGTGCACCTCGCAGCACATCTCGCCGCCGCTCACGGCCGCAAGACCCTGCTCATCGACCACAAGCACCAGCTCGGCCACGTCGCACTCTACCTTGGCCTTAAAGACACCCGTTACCACTTTGAAGAGTTGCTGCAGAACGTCGACCGCCTGGATACAGACCTGCTCAGCGGCTACGTTCTACACCACGCCAGCGGCCTTGATGTGCTGGCCTCCCCGGACCGATCCGCAAACGTTCGTGAAGGCACGCAGGATGAGCTGGAGCGCGTCATGGACTTCCTGCGGCGCGAGTACGACTGCATCCTCATCGACTCCTCGCTCACCTATCAGGAGACCAAGATGTCGCTGATCGAGCAGGCGGACGATCTCTATCTCGTCTCCACGGCAGACGTCGCTTCCCTCCGGGACCTTGTCCGGCTCGTCGATCACATCGTTCAGGTGCCCAACGCCGACAGCAGGCTCCGGATCGTCATGAACCGCGCCACCAGCAACGAATCCATCACGGCCGAACAAATCGGCAGGATTGTCCGCTTCCCTGTCGCGCATACCGTCCCCAACAACTACTTCGAGCTGCTCAAGTCCATCAACCTGGGCGAGCCCATCCCTCCAGGAACTAAAACACCCTTTGACCTGGCACTCGCCCGCTGGACAAGCGAGATCGTCAGCCCAACCTCCATTGAAGTTCCCCGCACACTCGCCGAAAAGAAGAAGGAACGCAGGTTTGGCATCTGGCCGCCGCGCAACCTCTTCGTGCCATCACCGGCATAAAAGCACAAGCCGCCACGCACGTTGCGTAAGTCGTCTACACAGCGTTCATCGCAGATCAAAGGGAGCGCACACATGGCCGAGCAGTCGCTGTACATGAACACCCTCGCAGGCGTTCTTCCTGCCGCCGTTGAAGCTCGCAGCACAAGCGCCACCCTCTCGGAATCAGCGCGCAACCAGCTCAAATCTGCCGTCCACAATGACCTTCTCAAGCGGCTCGACCTGAACCGCCTGCAGGCTGAGGGTGCAGCCAGTCGCAACCGCCTCCTCACCACCGTGCTCAGCGTTGTCAGTGAACAGGCGATCCCGCTCAGCGCAGCCGACAGGGATAGGGTCGCCAATGAAGTGCTTGACGAGATCTTCGGCCTCGGCCCCCTTGAGCCCCTTCTCAACGACAACTCCGTCAACGACATCCTTGTGAACGGCTTCAAAGACGTCTATGTGGAGCGCCGCGGAAAGCTGGAAAAGACCTCCGTCGCTTTCCGCGACAACGATCACCTACTGCACATCATCGACAAGCTTGTCTCCACCGTCGGTCGCCGCGTCGATGAATCCACTCCCCTCGTCGATGCACGCCTACTCGACGGCTCACGCGTCAACATCATCATCCCACCGCTGGCCATTGACGGCCCGTCCGTCTCTATCCGCCGCTTCAGCAAAGCGCCCATGGGTATCGATGGCCTGCTTCGCCACAGCGCACTCACACCACAGATGGTCCAGGTGCTGGAATGTGCCGTCCGCTCCCGACTCAACATCGTCGTCAGCGGTGGGACCGGCGCCGGCAAAACCACCCTGCTCAACGTCCTCTCCACCTTTATCTCGCCAGACGAACGCATCGTCACCATTGAAGACTCCGCCGAGCTCCGCATCGCACAGCAGCACGTCGTCCGACTCGAGTGCCGTCCCTCGAACCTTGAGGGCAAGGGTGCCATCCGCCAGCGCGAGCTCGTTATTAACGCGCTGCGCATGCGGCCGGACCGCATTATTCTTGGCGAAGTCCGCGGCGACGAAGCACTCGACATGCTGCAGGCCATGAACACCGGTCACGACGGCTCACTCACCACCGTCCACGCCAACACACCACGCGACGCCATCAGCCGCATTGAAACCATGTGCCTCATGGGCAACGTTGCACTTCCTGACCGCGCTATTCGGGCGCAGATTGCCTCGGCCGTTCACGTCGTGCTGCAGGTCGCTCGCATGTCCGACGGCTCGCGCCGCATCACCCACATCTCTGAGGTCACCGGCGTGCAGGGCGACACCCTCAGCATGCAGGACATCTTCCTCTTCGAGAAAATCGGCCTCGACCGGGATGGCAAGGTTCGCGGACGCTTCGTTCCCACCGGGGTCATCCCCCACTTCGCAGAGCACGCCAAAGCCTGCGGATTTCCCCTACCCGCGCACCTGTTTGAGCAACGGGTGGAGGTCTAATCCAGCATGTTCACGGCCATCCTATTCGCCGCATTTCTCGCCGTCTCCATCGGCGCTGCACTGCTCTGCACCCAGCCGAAGCGCGACGAAGAAACACTGCAGTCGCGCCTGCAGGACCTTCACCGCCCCGACCATCACGACGCGGTCTTTACGAAGACCGAGGCGGAGAACGCCCCGGATGCCGCAAACATCCTTGAGAAAGCCCTACGCCACAACGTCTTCAATGGCATGCGCACTCTGCTCGTGCACTCGCAATCCAGGTTGTCACTGCCGGCGTTCCTTGCACGCTCCATCGTGCCGGGCGCGATACTTGGGCTTCTCACAGTGCTATTTGCCCCAGCAGCCCTACCTGCCACGTGTGCAGTTTTTGCCACAGGTGCCATGCTGCCCTGGCTTTGGCTACGGCTACGGCGTGACAAGCGCCTGCGCAAGGTGGAAGAGGCGTTACCCGGCGCTGCCGAACTGATGAGCCGCGCGCTGCGAGCCGGTCACTCCGTGCAGCAGGCACTTGAACTTGTCGGCACCGAAACAGACGGTCCGCTGGCGGAAGAGTTCCGGCACCTGCACCACGAGCAGAAGTTTGGCGTGCCCCTGCGCGATGCTCTGCGCGCCCTTGCCGCGCGCCTTCCTTCGCGCGATCTGCAGTTCCTCGTCACCGCGATCGTGGTTCAGAAAGAAACTGGCGGCGACCTTATCGAAATCCTGGACCGCACCACGCACGTCATCCGTGACCGCCTGCGCGTGCAGCGCGAGGTCAAGACATATACGGCGCAGGGCCGGCTTACCGGCTGGATCCTTTCGGCTCTCCCGATCGTCCTGCTCGTGCTCACAGCTATCCTCACGCCGTCCTACAGTGCAGTCATGTTTCACGACCGCACGGGTCAACTGATGCTTGCCTCTGCAGCAGCCCTCATCGTGATCGGCTCACTCATCCTCCGCAGAGTCGTCCGGGTGGAGGTGTAGCGACCATGCTCTACATCCTCTATGCTCTCGCCGCTCTTACTGTCATCAGCGGCATCGCCGTCTGCAGTCAGCTCTTGCGCTCAGAAACAGCCATGGTCCCGCACGATCGGTTGCAGCAGGTCACGCGCGTTCCAGTAGATCTGGGATCAACCAGCCGACCTTCATCTTCTTATCGCCTGCTGTCTCATCGGGTCGCCGCCCTCGGCAGCCGCCTGCACAGCCGCTTCAGCCGCCACGACAACTCCCTGCTGCAGCTTCGCTTAGTCCGCGCCGGCATTCACACAGACCATGCTGCAGACCTCCATCTTGCTGCACGCTTCCTTGGTCCAGTGGCCGCCTTCGCACTCGCCTGCGTGCTTCCCGGGCCTCTGACCGTCACGGGCACCGTGCTTCCAGCAGCGGCCTTCCTTGCACCCGATCTCCTCCTGCGTCGGCGCATCAACGCACGTCGACGTGCCATCACTCGGGGCGTCGGAGACATGCTAGATCTGCTCGTCATCTGCGTCGAAGCCGGTCTCGGATTGGACCAGGCTGTGCTGCGCGTCGCCGAAGAGCTCGTGCTCTCCCATCCGGCAATCCACGAAGAACTTCTGCAACTCAACCGCGAGCAGCGTGCCGGCAAATCACGCGCACACGCCTGGGCCGATGCCATCGCCCGGATGGACGTACCGGAGATGACCGCCTTCAGCACCATGGCCATGCAGGCAGAGCGATTCGGCACGCCCATCGCCCGCGCCTTGAGCGACTATGCCAACAACGTGCGGCTCACACGCATCCAGCTTGCCGAGGAGAAAGCTGCCAAGACCACCATCAAAATTATCTTCCCCCTGGCGCTGTTTATCTTCCCCAGCATCTTCATCGTCCTGCTTGGTCCAGCCGTACTCACCATCCTGCGCAATTTCTGAAGTCGCCTTTAGAAAGGATCCCCGTGCACTCCGTGACCTACCAATGCACCCTGGTGAACCCACGCACGGCACGGCCCGTGTGCGAAGAGGTTCGCGTCGCAAAAACATTCGTCAGCCGCCTCATCGGCCTGCTTGGCCGGCAGGAGTTGCTCCATGGTCAGGGCCTGTGGCTTCGGCCGTCCAACGGCGTCCACACCATGTTCCTGCGTTTTCCCATTGACGTGGTCGCCTTCGACCGCCACGGCACCGTCGTCAAAACCATCCACAACCTTCGCCCCTGGCGCATCGCTCGCGTCCCGCTGAGAACCCGCAGTGTCCTCGAGCTTCCTGCAGGCCACCTCAGCCGCAACCCAATCGCCATCGGGGAGCAGGCATGGCCAACCTATGCGTAAGAAGCAACAAGAAAAGAGCAGCCACGGAAGCATACTTCGCTTCTCTGGCCGCTCTTTTTAGCGTTCTAGATTGCTGTCAGCTTCTTCGTCTTACTGCCTTCCAAAGCGGTACACAATCCCGCCATTCACGCCCAGGTTGTTCTCCAGCGTCGAGCCGAACGTCGTGCCCACGTACGTCGGCTGCACCCGCAGCGCCACGTTGTTGTACACGTTGTAATCAAAGTTCACGCCAAGCGTAAACGTAGGGTTCGCATTCGAGTCCTGCCACATGCCCAGGTCCTGCGACCGCAGGCCCTTCGCATCGCCACCGAACTTGCTTAGCGACACACCGCCGGTGGCGGCCACAGCCACGGAGTACTTCTCCGTACCGATCAAGCGATACTGCGCGCCAGCCGTAAAGTTGTACTCGCTGATGTTGGGCCGGAAGACGTTGTTCCTCGAAAACAGGTTAGGAATTTTGGCCGTGCCATAGTTTCCGCGAACGTCCGCGACCAGGCCCCAGCGCGGACTCCACTGGCGCGTCCCACTCACAAAGAAGTTGATCTCGTTGCTCTTCTGCAGGTACTCTCCCGTGCGAAAGCGCAGGTATCCGCCGCCGCCCGCTACCTCGTACCGGTGCGAATAGCTGTCTTGAATGTTGCGCGCAATCCTTGCCTGACGGTTCGAGTTGCGTCGACGACTACGGCTCACCGCAACGGGTGACTGCGGCGAACCCACCGGGGCCACCGCTGCGGTCGGCGCCTGTGCCGGCGCCGCATCGGTCGAGGGCGTAGGGGGCGGTGTGGATGTGGAACTTCCCGTCTGCCCAAAAAGTCCCGCAGACAACATCAATGACACGGACACGGCGCCTGCTGCAGCGCCCACACGGCACCTGGCCGGCATAACAGAACGGAACATCAACCAATACTCCCAAAAACGGTTGCGGCGCTGCTACGGTCAAAGCTGCATCAGCCCGCTGCTTCCATTAGAACACCCGCGCCACACCAGAACCGCACGCCACACCGAGCTGGCCAAAGGAGCACCACCATGCCGAGGCCTTCTAACTACAGCGGGGGCAGCTCCTCAGGCCGCAAAAGCACCCAGGGCAGGCGTCCCAGCGGCAAAGCAACCGCCAGATCCCGCAGCGGAATCGGCAGGCTCATGCTTGGTGTGCTCTTCGGATCCGTGTTCACCCTCGCGGCCGCCATCGCCTACTTCTACCTTGGCCATCCACCCGTTGCCGTATCAGACAAGCCGGCCCTGTGGGAGCATCTCACCACGGCCGTCCCGCTGCATCACCGCCAGAAGGCAGAAAGCAAACAGCCGCCCTTTCCCGCCGGCGAAGATGGCTTTGAAGCCGCTGCCAAAATCTACCGGACGCAGTGCGCTCAGTGCCACGGCAATCCCGGCCGCGAAGCAGCGATGGGCCGCGCCATGCTGCCACATGCGCAACAGTTCTTTGGCCGCGACAGCAGATCCACCGCAGCCCGCCCTGTGGGTGAACTCTTCTGGGTAACAACCAACGGCGTCCGTCGCTCCGGTATGCCCGCCTATGCGCGGACCTTGAGCAACACCGACCTGTGGAACCTTGCCCTGCTGCTGCATGCCGCAGACGGCGAGTTGCCCGACCCCGTCCGCGCGCTGCTTGCCCCCACCATCCCCGCCACTCTGCCGACTCAATCGCAACCAGCACGATGAGCATGGCATCGCTCTAGTGCAGCGAATAGGCCAGACCGGTCACAAACTGCAGGCTGTTCTTCTGGTACCCCGGCGACGGATTATTGATGAAGTTATCCGTTGCACCCAGCGAGACACTCAGCCGTTTCAGCACCGGCATTGTGAGTCCAATATTCCCGGCCGCGGCATAGGCGTTGGAATCGTTCCACGCCGGTGTAAAGGAAGCGCCCTCCGTCACAACCAGCTTGCGTGGCAGTTGCGCGGTGTATGCCTCTGCAAACACTGACCCCACCAGGTTCAGGTTTTGCGACGACGCAAAAAACTCCTGCTTCTCGTAATGCACGTCCGCCTTCACATCCAGCGTCTGCACCGTCGTTGCCAGCAGCGAGTATCCAAATCCGATGCCATACGACTGCTGCAACTGCAACCCCTGCGAGAAGTTATGGTCGAACATCGCGGACGCCAGCAGGTACGCCCGCTTTGAGACGTACTCGTCTCGCTCCACCTCAGCATGGAAGATGTTTGTCTTTACCGTTGCGTCCGCGGTGGCCGGCGTTGTCTGAGGGATCGTCGGCGTGGTCAACGTTCCATAGGTTTCCTGCACACCCACCAGGGTCTTGTTTCGCGGCCGCAGATACGTCAGCACGGGTACCTGCCGCACCAGTGCCACGCTCCCGTTAAACGTCCCGCCATGCTGCGTACTCTGCACAAACGTCGTGCCTGCGGTCACCGTGCCGTTCCACCCCTCCAGCGGTCCGGTCTTGTGCGCAAGGTCCTTCTCAAATGTGGCGCCGTCGATGATGTACACCACCTGCTTCAGCGGTATGGGCGCAGACGGCCCCCCGCTCACAGGCTGCAGCACCACACCCTCGGGCGACACGGCGATCTTTTCCGGCTGCACCTTCTGCGACACACTCACCGGCACATTCTTCTGCAGCACGGCAAAGGCACCGGAGGTCTGCATCTCTTTGACCTTGTCCAGCGGCACCGTCACGTCACCCAGCAGATCACTGTGGAACGTCAGCGATCCCTTGACGCCGCGCAGCAGCTTACCGGTCAGCCGGTCGCCATTCGCAAACACCAGCACGTCCTTATCGGGTGCACTCTCGGGCGCAGTGCTTGCCGCTTGCGCCCATGCAACTACCGGCGCTATTGCCGCGGTAATTGCCACAACACACACAATCCTTTGCATAGCACCATCACAGCACATCCGCCCGCCGTCCCGATACAGAAATGTGCTGTCCTCCATTAAATTTTCCGGCGTTGCAAAGGACCAGTAAACCGGCAAGCGTAAACTCACCGTTGTAGCCGTTATGCACGTCAGTCACTCCATCATCGCCGCTCTGCACATCCTTGCGATCCCACTACCCAAGGCCGCGCGGCTCTCCAGCACCGCCTTCCACTTCTTTGAGATCACAGCGATCGTGCTCGGTGCCCTTGGTGGCGGTCTGGCCGCCCGTCGTGACCGCCGCTCGCACTTCGACTTCACCGGCATCCTCGGTCTGGGCCTTATCAGTGGCGTGGGCGGCGGCATCACCCGCGACGTCATGCTCGGCGACGGCCCACCCCTCTCGCTGCTGCACCCCTCGTACCTTGCGTATGCCATTGTCGGCGCGGCGCTTTCCCTGCTTGTCGGCCGGTCCCTCGGCCCGCGAAGCCTGTACCTGATGAATGTGGTGGACGCCCTCTCCCTCGGCTTCTTCACCGTCGCCGGCAGCACGCGCGCCATGAACGCCGGCCTCGGTTTTCTTCCGTGCCTCCTGCTCGGCATCGTAACCGCAGTTGGTGGCGGGTCCCTGCGCGATCTCTTTTCCGGTCACTCGCCCCGCGTCTTCCAGGAAGGCGAACTGTACGCGCTCGTATCCGCTCTTTCTGCCCTGCTGTTTTTAGGTGTGCAGCGGCTGGGCGTACCGGTGGATCGCGCCGCCATCGTCGGAACCGTCGCCGGCTTTGGCATTCGCATGCTCGCTGTGCGGTATGGCTGGCGCACGCAACGGGTCGGCCACCTGTCCGATCCTGTTTTGGTTCCAACCGTTCTCGCAGTTGAAGATCCCGCCGCGCATAGGACCGGAAACGCCGGCTAATTCGACAAAAGTCGACATTTCACATCGCCCCAAAAACAGTGCTTGCCAAAGGTTTAAACAGCGGCATAGTATTCGCTTCGCGATCGGATAAGTCCGCTATGGGACAGGCCAGGCCGCTCGAAGAGCCCTGCAACACAGCACCAAGTACTCATCTCGCAGCACCCGGCAACTGACCGGCTGCGCATCGAACGGAGTTCCACCGTCATGTCCTGGTACGCGTATTGCATCACGGAGCGCAGCGCCTTTCCGGATCTGCTCCGCCACCGCCGTCCCATGCCGTTTGAAGGCGTAACCGGCCTCTTCGGCAACCAGACGTTCCTCTTCCCGGCCAGTGATCTTGCCATCGTCGTCTCCGAACACACCCCCGAAGACGCCGCCCGTATGGACCCGCAGTGCCAGCGCGATCACGCACGCGTCATCGCCGACTGCTTCCGCAACTCCACCGTGCTTCCCTTTCGCTTCGGCACCACGTTTGAGGATGATGACGCCCTGCGGCGCTCCGTCCGCAGCAATCACCGCCACTTTTCCGCCAACGTCGAACGTCTCCGCGGAAAAGCAGAGATGCACCTCAAGGTGCTCGTCGATGACAACTGCGGCCTGCCCTGCGGCAAAGTCCTTACAGGCTCCGTCGGCAAGGAGTACCTCAGCAGCCTGCGCGAGAACGCCAGCGCTCAGCGTGAACGCCAGTCCAAGGCACGTGCCCTGTCGCTCCAGATGCACCGCATGTTCCTCCCCATCGCCGAAGAAATCACCTGCAAGCGCGCCGGTGAAGGCAAGATGCTCCTCGACATCGCGCACCTCATCGACAACAAGTGTGTCGAGCGCTACCAAAACAAGTACAGCACCGCCACAACATCCATGAAGGATTGCCGCATGCAACTCTCCGGCCCGTGGCCCCCATATCACTTCGTGCACCGAAATCAGCCGGCGCACACCTCAGCCAACTAAACTTGGCTCCTTAACACCACCGAACAAACAGCAAGACCCGCTCTCACCGGCGGGTCTTTCTGCGCTTTGCAGCAAAAGCATCCATCACACACCTCAGGAATCCAAAGCTTCCGAATGCACTTTATCGCCCTCCTCCTCGGCTTGTTCTTCTGTCTTAGCGTCATGCTGGACGCCTTCCAGACAGTCATCCTGCCACGCCGCCCCAAAGGCCGCTTTCGCATCACCCGTCTGTTTTTTGTGGCGACCTGGCGGCCGTGGGCTGCGGTAGCCGGCTTGTCCAACAATCCGCGTGTCCGTGATCAGGCCTATAGCATCTTCGGACCGATCTCCCTGCTGCTGCTACTCGTGCTCTGGGCCACCCTCCTCGTGGGCGGCTTTGGCTTTCTCTTCTTTGCGCTGGGCTCCCACTTCCACGATCCTCTGGAGCCGCGCTTCGCCATCATGCCGCACCTGCTCACAGACTTCTACGTCAGCGGCACCAGTCTGTTCACCCTCGGCCCGGGCGACGTCACTCCGTTCAGCCAGGCTGAGCGCGCTCTCATCGTGCTTGAGTCGGGCGTCGGTCTCGGCTTTGTCGCCCTTGTCATCGGGTACGTGCCGGTTATTTACACCGCGTTCAGCAAACGTGAAATTTCAGTCGCTCTGCTTGACGGACGCGCCGGCTCACCACCCACAGCAGGAGAGCTCATCCGCCGCCATGCCTACCCGGGCGGCGACGCAGCCATCGCCTCTCTGCTGGAAGAATGGGAAAAATGGTCTGCCGAGGTCCTCGAGTCCCACATCTCCTACCCCATTCTTTGCTACTACCGCTCGCAGCACGACAATCAGAACTGGCTCGCAGCTCTGGTCTGCATCCTGGACACCTGCGCCTTGCTTATCACCGTTCTTGAAGGTGAGCCGGTGCGCCAGGCCCAGCTCACCTTTGCCATGGGTCGCCACGTGCTCATCGACATTGGCCACGTCTTTCAAATTCACCAGGATCTTATCCTTGAGCGCGGCCCCGACAGGCTGCCTGATGCAACCTACCGGCAGCTCTGCACGTCGCTCGACGGTCTGCACCTCAAGCTCTGTGACGGCCGGGACTCACGCGCTCGCCTGCATGAAATCCGCGAACTGTACGAGCCCTCGGCAGAACTCATCGCACACTACATGCGCATCGATCTGCCCACGTTCCTGCCGGACCCCAACAAACGCGACCCCTGGAAGACTATCGCCGCCCTCAGCAATTCGCCCACCCTGCCGACCATCTCATCCGGCAATCTGGCAGAAACACTGCACGACAAAGACCACGTTCTTTAGAACCGCCTCAGGCCGTCTTCTTCCGGCTCAGCAGCGCGCTGGTCTGCACCCGACGAGCATCACCGGCCCGGCTCACCTTGCTCCAGAACGCCGCAAAGTAATCCACCGCGCTCAAAATCGAGATGAGCGTCATCCAGTAAATCGCCACAATCGCGATGACATGCACAGGGAGCACAAACCAGCCGAACCCAGTTCCACCAAGCAGGTTTGACCCAGGCCCGAAGACCCATTCGCGGTATCCGCGATCGAAGACGCACGCCACCACGCTCACAATCTGCAGCACGGTCTTTAGCTTGCCAATGTCACTTGCGTCGATCGTGAATCCTTCATTCGCCGCAATCGACCGCAGCCCGCTCACCAGGAACTCCCGACCGATCACCACCACCGCAATCCACGGCTTGACCACCGCCGGATCAAACGCTACCAGCGCCACATATGCGGAACACACCAGCAGCTTGTCGGCCAGCGGATCCAGCAGCATGCCCATCGTCGTAATCTGCCCACGCTTGCGCGCCAGGTAGCCGTCCAGGCCGTCCGTCACGGACGCCGCGATGAACAGGAGCGACACCGCCCACTCCTGCGCATGGCCGTGCAGCGGCGAACTCGCGCTCAGCAGCCAGATCAGCAGCGGCACGCACGCGATGCGGCTCAACGTCATGGAGTTGGGAAGATTCACGCCACTCACCCACACGCCTCAGCTTGGCAGCCGCGGCGGATGCCAACATTCTCCCACACCCGCAGCGACGCCGCCTTACTGCCCCGGCTTCGCCAGCAATTTCCCCAGCGGCACCGGTTCCCCAAAGTTCGGTGTGCCATCTTTGTTCCAGGTAAACCGCTGCATTCGCGGCGATCGCATGCTGCCACAGCCCTCCCCCGCAGCCGGATTCGCGTGGTAAATCACCCAGTCCTCTTTGCCGTCCGGCGACTTGAAAAATCCATTGTGGCCCGGGCTGAACGCCTCCGCAGCCGCGTCCGTGCTTAAAAAGGGGTGGTCCAGCTTCGTCCAGCTCGCCGCATCCAGCGGGTTCGCCGACACCTTCGCCTCCAGCACACCCAGCGAGTAGTTGTCCGTCCAGCAGGCGCTCGCGGAGTACACCACGAACATCTTGTCGCCATGTCGCAAAAACTCCGGGCCCTCGTTCACATTCACATGCCTGCCCGGCAGGTCGCCATGCGTCTCAAACGCGTACGTCGGCGTCGAGATCTTGGTGCGCGGCGAATCGATCGTCCAGGCATTGCTCATGTGCGCTATGAACAGATCCTGCTCCCCGTCCTTGTCCCCCTCCCATCCGCTCCACACCATGTAGTGCTGCCCGTTCACCTCAAACACGGTCGCGTCGATCGCCCACTTATCTGTTGCGTCGGTGATCTTGCCCTTCAAAGCGTAGGTTCCTTCCGTCGGGTCCTCGTTTGAGTTCTCCAACACGTAAATGCGGTGGCCCTCGTTGCTCCCCGCGTCTGCGGCCACGTAGATGTACCACTTGTTGCCCCACCGGTGCAGTTCCGGCGCCCAGAGCTCCTTCGACCATGGTTGACCGGGCTCAGGCGTCCAAACCACGACCTTCTGTGCATTCCGCAGGTCGCTCAGATCGCGCGTCTTCAGCAGGGTCACATTCTTGCCTGTGGTGTTGCTGTAGTAGTAGAAGCCCTTCCAATACACCACCCATGGGTCAGGTCCCACTGTCAGCAACGGATTGCTAAACGTCTTTGACGCGCTCGATGCCGGCGGTACCTGGGCCAGACCAACCTGGCAGGTGCCCGCCACAACCCCCGCAACGGCAACCACCAGCACCTGCGATGTCTTGCGAATCTTCATTCCCCACCTCACCGTTTTAAGCGCTTACCTTGCCGGCGAAACTATAGCCGTCTTCACGTCAATGCGCCAGGGTGCAGGCGCAGGTAGCGTCATCTTGCCATCATCGATCTCCATTGGGATCCACAGATAGCGCGAATCTGCCAGGTCTTTGGGCTTCCACACGTCGCCGATAAAGATCACCTGCTCCCGCCCGTCGCTGCCCGTCACCTTCAGCAACGCTGCACTCTGCCCGCCATAGGTATTGGTCTCGGGCGGCGCCAGGTTCTCAAACGAGCTCCACGGACCAGCCAGCGCCTTCGACGTCGCATACACGTCCGGATTCGCAGCCCATCCCGTCATATGCGATCCCACGCAGTAGTACGTGTCACCCACATGCGCCATCGCATTCCCCTCCAGTGGTGAATGCACAAACGCTGTCTGGTCGACCACACTCAGGGCATCCGGACTGAGCTTCGCGATAAAGAACCCACCCGTCGGCCGGCTCTCAAACATCAGGTAGTTCGTCCCGTCGTCGTCCACAAACTGCCCAATGTCCCGGCTCTCCTGCCCGAGCGGCCGAAAATGTGAAATCAACGTATAAGGCCCCTCAATTGAGTTACTTCCGGCCACACCCACCTCCGCCGCCTTGTACGCAGCATCCAGATGCACATACATCACATACTGGAACCTCGCTCCCGACGTCTGAGTCACGAACACTTTGGGCCTCTCCAACTGCCAGTCTGTCCCGTATTTCTCGATCCATTCTTTCGGCTCGGTGGCTGTCAGGGCTCGCCCCCGGTCTTCCCACTGCACCAGGTCACTCGACCGGTACACGTGGACGGCCTTCGTTCCCTTCGGCAGCGACGGCGACCGGTCTTCGCCAAACCAGTACCAGTACTCGCCCAACTTGGTCACACCACCGCCGTGCGCCTCTATGACCTTGCCGTTCATATCCCGCCACACCGCGCCCGGGACCACTTTGGGCGTGATCTCCCTCTCCACCTGCGCGAGTGCCGCCCCATCCCGCATGGAGCTGGCCCCTGGCAGAGCCTCCTGAGCCCATATACGATGGCCGCAGCCCACAAGCCCCACGAACATTGCCAACAGCAACACTTTCAAAACCCGACAGACCATAAGCGACCCCATACAGAGTCCGGCGATGCCGAAGCACCGCCGGAAACCAGCACCTCAGCACGATTACGCGTAGATACCACGCTGCTTCGTCGTATACGCCACTCGGTCGATCGCCAGCATATAGCTCGCAATGCGGTTGTTCACACCATGCTCTTCCGCATAGCGGATCACGTCCGTAAAGCTCGCCGCCATAATGCGGTCCAGGCGCTCGTTTACTTCCTCTTCCGTCCAGAAGTACCCCATGCGATCCTGCACCCACTCAAAGTAGCTGGCCGTCACGCCACCGGCGTTCGCAAGAATGTCCGGCACCACAAACACCCCGTTGCTCTGCAGAATCTCATCCGCAGCCGGCGTTGTCGGCCCGTTCGCACCCTCGCAGAGAATGCGCGCACGCACCCCCCCAGCGTTCCGGCTGGTGATCACATTCTCCGTCGCCGCAGGAATCAGGATCTCGCACTCGCTCGTCAGCAATTCGTCGGAATTCGCCTCCTCCGCTCCTGCAAACCCGCGTATGCTCCCCGTCCGTTTGCGATGCTCGATCAGCGCTGGAATGTTGATGCCTACCGAGTTAAACAAACCGCCATCCCACTCGGCGATCGCAACCACGCGGTAGCCCTTCTCCTGCAGCAGCAGCGCCGCGTTTGACCCCACATTCCCGAACCCCTGCACCACCACCCGGCACTCCCCTGGCGTCATTCCCAGGTAACGCAGGCTCTGGTCGCACGCAACGCTCACACCACGTCCAGTGGCCGCGCTGCGCCCACGCGAACCGCCAATGTTCACGGGTTTTCCGGTCACCACACTCGTCACCGTCTGCCGCATGTGCATGCTGTACGTGTCCATAATCCACGCCATCGTCTGCTCATTGGTATTCATGTCCGGCGCAGGAATATCTTTCTCGGGCCCGATGAACTCCACCAGCTCGCTGGTAAACCGCCTGGTCATCCGCTCCAGTTCACCGTTGCTCATCTTCTTCGGGTCGCAGATCACGCCACCCTTTGCTCCGCCAAACGGAATGTTCACGACCGCGCACTTCCACGTCATCCAGCTCGCCAGTGCGCGCACCTCATCCAGCGAGACGTCCGGCGAGTACCGAATTCCACCCTTTGCCGGCCCCCGCGCAATGGAGTGCTGCACCCGGTATCCGGTAAACACCTCGATCTTGCCATCGTCCATCACTACCGGAAAATGCACGATGATCTCGCGCGCCGGCTGCCGCAGAATCTTCCAGATCCCCTGGTCCAGGTCCAGCTTCTTCGCCGCGTAGTCGAACCGTGCCGCCTGCGCCTCCCACGGGTTCATCTCCGCTGCAAATCCTGCCTGCACATCCACATCTTTTATCTCTGCTACTGCCATACCACTCGCCTTGCCTTTCAACGCCCACCTTGGAGCGCTCTCTAATTTGGACGCCGTTCGATCCCACGCGACGCATAAAACCTCGGCCAACGGGACCCGCACAAAGCTCAAACCGACGCGAAGTATAGGCGCACCCGCGAACCACTCGCAACAACCTTAAGGTGTATAGACAAGCTCATCAGGTTCCACTTTGGTAACCCACTGAACATGGGCAAACAGCACCCTTGGGCGGATGCGTGCAGATCGACCCACCGAATGCATCGGAACGCCACCCGTCATACTTCAAGCGTTGTGCGTGGCACAACGTCCAGCCAGAGCGCTCCCGTCCTACTCGGAGGGCTGCGGCTCCGCGCCGCTCGGCAGAAACATTGAAAAAATCGTGCCGTGCATCAGGTCATGCCGCGTCGACCGCACCCGCAACTGGCCCTGGTGGCGTTCTACAATGCCCTGCGAGATCCAAAGCCCCAGGCCATTGCCATTCAAACCCTTGGTCGTATAAAACGGCTCGAACACTCGCTTCATCGTCGCGTCGTCCATGCCCGGCCCGGTATCTGCCACCGCAATCCGCACACCCTCGCTGCCACTCCGCAGGTCGCAGGCGTCATGCGCCCGCACCATCAGCCGGCCACCACTACGCATCGCATCAATCGCGTTGGCAATCAGGTTATTTAAGATCTGCCGGATGTCGTTCTCGAAGCACAGCACCGTCCGGACGGTGCTGTAGGACGCCTCCACGTGGATACGGCTGTTCACCAGGCGTCCCTGAAACAGATTCAGCACCGGATCTACCAACTGCGCCGGCGTCACATTCGTCGGGCTGTTCTGCTGCCGGTGAAAGCGCAGTGTCTGCGTGGCAATCTGCGACACGCGCCGCACCTCATCCTCCGCCATGCGGACATACTCTTTGCCTGCCTCGCTCAACCCTGGTTCTGCCGCCGCCAGATACAGCAGGTTTGTCACTGCCTCTAACGGATTGTTGATCTCGTGAGAGATGGACGATGCCAGCCTGCCCACAGCCGCAAGCTTCTCACTCTGCCGCAGCGCCGCCTCCGCCTTCGTCTGCTGCGTCACATCCAGCACGGCTGCACTGATCGCACGCACCTCACCGTCACTGCCGCGCACCGGGGAGTAATTTACGTTAAAGGTGCGCGCCTCGCCGGCTCTGTCCACCATCTCCGTCTCATACGTCACATCCCGCACTGTGCCGCCGGCTGCCACCACGCGGAGTAGGTCCAGAACTTCGCGCTGCGTCACGACCTCGTCGATCCGCTTACCCAGAATGTCTTCCACTGACCGGCCGAGTGTCTCTGCCTGCCGCTGGTTCAAGCGCAGGTAGCGGAATTCCCGTGGTTCAAACAACGCAAGCCCCACGGGTGCGCCGTCGTAAATTGCTTCCAGCTCCAGGCGCTGCCGCTCGACCTCTTCCCGCTCCCGCTGCAGCTTTTCTTTCGATCGCCTCTGCTCGTGGATCTCTTCCGCAACGCCCAGCCACGACGTAATCTCGCCGTCGCCGCCACGCAAGGGTGACGCGCGCAGATGCCACCAGCGCACGGCACCATCCCTTGCCCGCACAAGGCGCGCTTCGCAGTCGTAGTCTTCGCCCGTCTGCACGCTGTGCATCCAGCGCTCCATTACCCTGTCGCGGTCCGCCGCGTAGAAGGCGTGCAGCCAGCCGCCGTCGGCTGCACCGCTGCCGGGCGTAAACTGCTCGCCGATGTACGCCAGAAAACGCGTGTTGGCATAGGTGATCCGGCCGTCAGCATCGCCCATCCAGATTGCCGTCGGGCCCAGTTCCGTCAGCACACGGTACTTGGCCTCACTTTCGCGCAGCGTCTCAGCATCTCTGCGGTCCTGTGTGATGTCCCGCACAAACACCACAATGCCGTCATCGGCCGGGCGTACATCCAGGTGGAACCATCCATCCAACGGTCCGCCGTAATAGGCCTCAAACGATCCCGGAATGCGCTGCACCATGGCGCGGTAATAGTTCTCTACGTACGGTGAACCCTCGTACACCTGCTCCGGGTAGGTATGCCAATTGTTCTTTCCTAGCACGTCACCCATGGGGGCACTCATCTGCCGGGCAGCGTCGTTCATAAAGGTGATCGTCCACTCGCGGTTCAATCCGAACACGGCATCCTGCGTGACCGCCAGCACCTGCTCCATGTGCCGCAACGCTTTGTCGCGCGCCTCTTCGGCCACATGCAGGCTTGTAGTATCGCTGTATTGCAGTGCAATGCCAGCTTCGGTGGGGAACGCACGAACCTTCAGCCACGCTTCGAACGGAGCGTAATAGAACTCCAACTCTTCGGCGACACGTTCCTTCATCACACGCCGATAAAAGCGTTCTACCTCCGTCCCGACCGTAGCGGGAAACACTTCCCAGTGGGTAGGTCCGTTGATGTGCTCGTCCTTGACCCGGCTGATCAGGCGGCCTACCGTGTTGGCGTAGGTGATGTGCCAGTCATAGTCCATCAGCAGCAGGCCTTCCGGCATACGCGATAGGGCGTCCAGGACATCCCGCGCACCGCCTGGGGCAGCGTTGACTGCACTCCGGCGCTCTGCCCCAACCTCGTTGACCTCAGCCATGCATACCTGTTGCTGCGCTACCTTTCACAACTGCACTCGCGTCCCCACAGTCTACCCGCCCGCCCTCACAGCGCAAGTCAATACTTGCGCCCTACAATCATCAGCAAACCCGCGTGTTGCACACATCCATCCCGACGCTCACACGCTCACAGCGCATCACGCTTGCCCTGCTGCCACCGCTGGCCACGGCCTGCATACGCCTGCTCTGCGCTACGCTGCGCTTCCAAACAGTCGCCGCTCCAACGGCAACGCCGGCCGATCTTGCAACCAGTGCAGACCTCTATCCCTTCTGGCACGACACCCTTCTGCTGGCCGCTTATCGCTATCGCAACCTGGGCATTCACATCCTCATCTCCCAGTCGTTCGATGGCGAATTAATCGCGCGCATCGTTCAGCGCCTCGGCTTTGTGCCCGTGCGCGGCTCCAGCAGCCGGGGTGGTGCCGCCGGCCTGCTTGCCCTCACCCGAGCTCTCCAGCGTGGGAGCAAATGCGCCATCACCGTCGACGGTCCCAGAGGGCCGCGTCAGATAGTCAAACCTGGTGCGGCAGCCGCTGCAATACACGCCGGCGCTACATCCCTCAGCCCGTTCCATCTGCACCCCACCCGCGCCTGGCGTCTCGGCTCGTGGGACCGCTTCCTCATCCCCAAACCCTTTGCGCGCGTCACCTGCCACTGGCCTGCGCCGATCCCGGTTCAGGGCACCACCCTGTCCATCACGGCCGCCCTCCAGCACACCCTCGACCGGGTCTCCCAGGAGAACTCTCCGCCCGGCTCCCTGGCTTCTCTACACTGAGAAATGTGCGCGTCTCCGATTTCGACTTCCCGCTTCCTGCTGAACTGATCGCGCAACATCCACCCACAGAGCGCGACGGTGCGCGCATGCTCACGGTCGACCGCACCGCCGGAGCCCTGGCCGACCGCACCTTCCGGGATCTCCCCTCGCTACTCGGCCCTGGCGATCTGCTCGTGCTGAACAACTCCCGCGTCATTCCAGCACGCCTCTTCGCACGGCGTGCCGGCCTGCGCACACAGACCACCTCTCCCGCACCCAGCGGCCGCATTGAGGTGCTGCTCACGCGCCAGCTCAACGCAACGGACTGGCTCGCTCTGGTAAAACCCGGCCGAAAGGTACAGGCCGGTGAGGTCCTGGTCTTCAGCGATGAGCCAACTGACGAGGTTCCCAATCCGCAACCGCTGCTGACCTGTCAGGTTCTTGCAGCCGGCGACTTTGGCGAGCGCACACTTCGCTTTTCCCCGTCGCCTGACTTCTTCCATACGCTCGAACGCCTGGGCCACATACCGCTCCCACCCTATCTGCACCGTCTGGACACTCCCTCCGACAGGCAACGCTACCAGACCGTCTATGCGGGTGCAGACACGCATGGCTCAGCCGCCGCTCCCACAGCCGGTCTGCACTTCACACCGCAGATTCTGCGTGACATCGAGAACCGCGGCGTGCAGGTCTGCTACGTTACCCTGCACGTCGGCCTGGGGACGTTCCAACCAGTTCGCGTAGATGCTCTGGAAGACATTCACCTGCACGCTGAGACCTATACCCTTCCGCACAGCACCGCGGCTGCTCTGAACTCCGCAAGGCGCGACGGTCGCCGCATCGTGGCCGCTGGCACAACCACTGTGCGCACGCTGGAGCATTGCGCCCAGGCAGCCGGCGATACCCCGCTGGAAGCCCACTCCGGCCAGACCAGCATTTTCCTCAGCCCCGGTTGTCGCTTTCGACTTGTGGACGCTCTGCTCACCAACTTCCACCTGCCCCAGTCCACGCTCCTGATGCTGGTGTGCGCCTTTGCCGGCACAGAGAATGTTTTAGCCGCATACCACTATGCCGTGTCTCACCGATACCGTTTTTTTAGCTACGGGGACTGTATGTTCCTGTCTTGAGGGGCTGCCGGGATCTACCAGCCGGTCGTAAAAACTCACTACGATCGCCTGCACCAAAATAGCTGCAATTTCCGCATTTGTTTACTTGACTGGTTCGCATCAGAGCAGTATTCTCAGCCCAACTTTGAGACGCTTGGTGCACTTCGCCAGTCCGACCTGCAAGCCAGTCAGCCGCTGCTGCTGCTGTTCCCGGTTCGCTCCAGAGTCCGCATCAAAGCCTGTCGCCACTCATCCAATCCATGTATCTCAACCGCGGCACACACCGGAGGCATAGCCCGACTTGGTCACAAATCGCGTCAAGAGCTCGCTCGAGATTTCGCCCAACACCGAAGCCCTCTTCGGTCTCAGGGACGAGAATCTGCACCTGATGGAACAGACCCTCAACGTCACCATCGATCTTCGATCCCATGGGCTCGAAATCGCCGGCGAAGCAGAAGCGGTCGATCGCGTTCAACGCATCTTTAGCGACTTCGACAGCCTGAGGCGAAGCGGTATCCAGCTGGCCGGCCCGGAGCTGAATGCGCTGGTCAAACTCGCTCTGTCCGACCCAAACGTCACGCTGAAGCAGATTGTCGACAGCGGCCGCCAGCGTACCGCCACCGGTGTGAAGCGTATGGTGAACCCGCGCTCAACCAACCAGCGCAAGTACGTCGAGAACATTGAAGCCGCGGATATGACCTTCGGCATCGGTCCTGCCGGCACCGGCAAGACGTACCTCGCCGTCGCCATGGCGGCAAGCGCGTTGATGGCCAAGAAGGTCAGCCGCATCATTCTGGTGCGTCCAGCCGTTGAAGCTGGCGAGCGTCTTGGATTCCTGCCGGGATCTCTGCAGGAGAAGGTAGATCCTTATCTAAGACCACTTTACGATGCGCTCTATGACCTGCTGGATAAAGAGAAGGTCGATAAGATGCTCGAAAAAGGCATCATCGAGATCGCGCCACTCGCCTTTATGCGCGGTCGTACCCTGTCGGACGCCTTCATCATCATGGACGAGGCGCAGAACACCACCATCGAACAGATGAAGATGTTTACGACGCGACTTGGCATGGGATCCAAGGCTGTCATTACCGGCGACCTTACCCAAATTGACCTGCCGAACCCGAAGCGCTCCGGTCTGCTGGACGCGCTGAATGTCCTACAGGATGTCGAGGGTGTCCGCTTCACGCACTTTGAGGACGGCGACGTCGTTCGGCACAACCTTGTCCAGCGCATTGTGCGTGCATACGATACGCACGCCCGGCAGCAACAGCTGTCGCTTGGTTTGGGGGAGACCGCTCTTGACCGAGCAGTGTCCACACCTCCGGCCTCGCCAAAGATGCAGTAGCCTTGAACGCTACCGGCTCTCCCCTTTGGGAGAGCCATTTTTCTGCTCTAGCCGCAGAGCATGACGCGTGAGCATGTCGAGTGTGTACGGCCCTATGTTTCAATAGGCGTGAACGCGTTCCGACCCACAGAAAGAATCTGCCGTGCAGCCCTCGCCGTCACCCTATCCCCACTGGATGCTTCGTGAAATCCACGAGCAGCCACAGACGTTGCGTGCGACGCTGGCTCGCTATGCGAACAAGGGTGCGTTCCTGGCAGAAACCTGTGACCCGTTGCGCGAATGGCTGCGTGATTCCAACGGAAAATTCGTGATCGCTGCCAGCGGCAGTAGCCGCCACGCGGGCCAAGTTGGCGAAATCCTGGTTGAAGACAGCAGCGGTATGGACGTCGACGTGGAGTACAGCAGCGAATATCTGTACCGCGAGAAAGCCGCGCTGAAGCCCGCATCCGTCCTCGTCATCTCTCAGTCCGGAGAGACCGTCGACACACTGCTTGCGATGTCAAAGGCGAGCCTGCAGGGCAGCCAGACGATGGCGATCACAAACGTCGCAGACTCGTCCACAGCGCGCGCCGCACGAGTCTCGTTCCCGACAGAAGCTGGTAAGGAACGTGCCATACCGGCGACCAAGAGCTTCACGGCGCAACTGCTGAACATGTACCTGCTTTCGCTGTTGGCGGCAGAGTTCCACAGCAAGCGGCCACCCACAACCATCCGTGCGCTATTGCGCGAGACCGAACGCCTGCCTGCCGCGGTCGCAAAGCAGCTACCCGTGTGGGAGAAGGCGACACGCAAGCTAGCCGCGCTGTACGGAGAGAAAACGAGCTTTCTGTTTGTGGGACGGGGAGCGCACTATCCCATCGCTCGCGAGGGCGCGCTGAAGCTGAAGGAGTCGGCGTACCTGAGTGCGGAAGGGCTGCCCAGTGGCGAACTGAAGCACGGGCCGAATGCACTGCTGAGCGACAATACGCCGCTTGTGATGCTGGCGACGGTGGATCATGCCAACCCGAACTCCGTGCGCCGCTACGACAAGGTCCTGGCACTAATGCGTGACATGCGCCAGCAGGGTGCGAGCATCCTTGCCATCGCGAATACCGCTGATGACGCGGTTCCCCGGCTCGCGACGCACACAATTCCCGTGGACGAAACGGTCGAGGGCCTGCTGACAATCAGCGAGGTCATCCCGCTGCAGCTGTTTGCCTACTTTATGGCCGTGCACAGGGGCATCGATGTCGACAACCCGCGCAATCTGAGCAAAGCTGTGCTGGCTGAGTGAAGATGCCGCTGAACATGCCAACGCACGTGCCGCTGTTTTTAGCCGTGGACGCCGGCGGCACCAAGACAGACTTCGTGCTGGCCAGCGACACCGCCGTTCTGGCGCGCGTCAGGACCGGGACGATCAAGCGGCTACGGACCGGTGCAGATGCGGCTCGTCTGAATCTTGAAACCGCGCTCGCCGCACTGCAGCAGCAGAGCGGCATGCCGCTGCAGACTGTTTGCCGCACATGCGTCGGTACTGCCGGTGAGTCTGTGCCGCTGGTTGCAGACTTTTTGCGGGCCGAACTTTCAAGCCGCGTTGCCGGCCCACTGCTGCTGGTGGGCGATGTGGAGATTGCGCTGGATGCAGCGTTCCATGGCGGTGACGGCGTCCTGATTCTGGCCGGCACCGGTTCCAATGTCGCCGGTCGTTCCGCCGACGGAAGACTTACGACCTGTGGCGGATACGGTCCGGTGCTTGCGGACCAGGGGTCGGGCCATTGGATAGGCCTTGAAGCGTTGCGCGCCATGTTCCTTTCGCTCGATGAGGGTAGACCGAGTGTGCTGCGGGAAAGCATCCTCGATCAATGGAAGCTCAAGTCCGTGGAAGACCTGATCTCGTACGCGAACAGCAGGCCGACGCCGGACTTCTCGACGCTTGTGGAGCTTGTCGTGCGGGCAGCGGAGGCGAACGATGCCGTGGCGCTGAGTGTTCTTCGCGCACAGGGTGAGCAGCTCGGCTACCTTGCGCGCCTGGTTCTTCGGCGCATGCAGCCGGCAACACCAACGCTGGCGTGCGCAGGAAGCATCCTGGAGCACGTAGTGCAGCTGCGTGACGCTGTGTTGGCCGAAGTACAGGTGGAGTTTCCAAACGCTGAGATGCTGCCCGGGGTTGTCGACCCGATCGATGGGGCGCTGTGGCGCGTGCGAGATGCGGACGCTTTCACTATGCGGCTCGCGCAGATGGCATCGACGCTGTAGCGGAAGCACCCAGAGTGGTCAGCTGCGCAGCAGGTGTGGCTTTGTTGCCGCCAGCCTGCCCACCAGTTCACCGAAAAGCGTGTTGGCCCAGGCGAACCAACTGCGGGTAAACTTCGCCGGGTCGTCTTTCCAGTAGCTCTCATGCATGAAGCCGGTACCCGCAGTGGAGGCCTTCAACATGGCCAATGCCTGCCGGATCTCGGCGTCCGACGTAGACGTGAGCGCATACATGATCTGCGACATGGGCCAGATGTATCCGTAGCCGATATGCGGGCCGCCGATGCCTTCTCCCGCGCGGCCCTGGAAGAACCACGGGTTGCGGGCGCTCCACACAAGGGCGCGGGTCCGTGCGTACAGAGCTGCATCAGGCGAGCTACCCAGGTATGGCAGGGCGAGCAGGCTGGGGGCGTTGGCGTCGTCCATGAGGAGCTGGCCGCCAAAGCCATCGACTTCATAGGCCCAAACGGTTCCCTGTGCGGTGGTCGCAACGGCATGTTGCCTGAGCGCTGAGTCGATCTCCGCGGCCAGGGCATTCGCTTCAGTCGCCAGATCAGTCGCGTGAAGGATCGTGGCCGCCATTGTGGCAAGCTGCCGAAGGGAGGTCACGGCGAAGAGGTTGGATGGCACCAGGAAGGGGAGCACACATGCGTCGTCAGACGGGCGGAAGCCGGAGAAAACGAGGCCGACGGGATTGACCGGCCGGCCGAAGCCCTTCTCGCCCAGCGTCTCTGTGGGCAGGTCGGACTTGCGTTGAAAGCGGTAGGGTCCAAGGCCGTCTCTTCGCTGCTGCACGCGCATCGTGCGGACGACGAGCCGCATGGCCTGTGCCCACTGCGTGTCGAAGGGCCGGACGTCGCCAGTCGCTTTCCAGTAGCCGTGTGCCAACCGCATGGGATAGCACAGCGAATCCAGCTCGTACTTGCGCTCAAAAACGCCTCTGCGCATCTCCGTGTCGTCGCCGATGGGCGGCGGGGCGTTCAGGTCCACCTGGAAGGCGTTGGCGTAGGTGTCGATCAGAAGGCACCGCGCCTGCCTGCGGATGACGCCTTCTAGCAGTGCTCGAAGCCGCTCGTCCTTTGCCGCCAGTGGGAGGTACGGCCAGACCTGCGCGGAGGAGTCGCGCAGCCACATCGCCTCGATGTCGCCGGTGATAACGGCGGTGTCCGGCTTGCCCTGAAAGGTGCCGGGCTGGACGGTTGTATCGAGGGTGTTGGGAAAGCAGTTCACGAAGAGGTGGGCGAGTTGCGGATCGCCGATGCTGGCTTGCGTGCGCCCGATGTACTGCTCGACCGCCGCGGATGTAAATCGACGGTCCGCGACTGCCGGCCGCTGACCGGTACTTACGGGTGACGGCGGAGTTGGCGCTGGAGTGGTCTGCGCAAGAACGGGTCGGCCAAGCATATTCAGCGCGGCGACACCGACCGCCTGCTGCAGAACTGTTCTGCGGGACGGCATGGTCAGATCACCTCGGTGGTGAGGTCGGAGCCTGTTGTTTCCGGAATCATGGCAAGTCCGACCATTGTGAGCACGGCGCTTGCCGTGAGGTAGTAGCCCACGAAGCGCAGGCCATAGTGCTGTGCCAGCCAGCTGCCGATGTAGGGCGCCAGGGATGCACCGAGGATGCCCGCAAAGCTGAACGCGAGCGACGAGCCGGTGTAGCGCACGGATGTCGGGAAGAGCTCGCTGATCATTGTTCCCAACGGGCCGTACGTGAGGCCCATGAGGCTGAGGCCGATCACGAGCATCCACAATGCGCCGTGCAGCCCGGACTGGAAGAGTGGTGCCATGGCGAAGCCGAAGATGCCGATCGCGACGGTGATGATGGCCATGATGCGACGCCGCCCACCTTCTGCCAGCTTGGCGGCGATGGGAATGCCGGCTGCGAAGAAGACGACACCAACCAGCTGCATCTGCAGGAAGGTGGCGCGGCTGTATCCCAGCGCCGTTGTTCCCCAGCTGAGGCTGAAGACGATCATGAGGTAGAAGCAGACAAACGTTGCAAGGCTGATGAGGATGCCGGCGACAAGCGGCTTGGCAAACCTGGTGAAGACTGTGCTCACTGGGAGTTGGACCGGGCGTTGCTGCTTGAGTTGCGCTGCGAAGACCGGCGTTTCCGTGATGGTCTGCCGGACGTAGAGGCCAAGCAGCACCAGCGCTGCGCTCACGAGGAACGGCAGCCGCCACCCCCACGCGAAGAACTGCGCGTTGGAGAGCGATTTGGACAGGAGGAGGAAGACCGCCGAGGACAGGAAGAAGCCGAGCGGCGCCCCGAGCTGCGGAAACATGCCGTACCACGCGCGTTTGTTGGGTGGTGCATTCTCGACTGCAAGAAGGACGGCACCGCCCCACTCTCCGCCGAGACCGATGCCCTGGCCGAAGCGGCACAGACCGAGCAGGAACGGAGCGGCGATGCCGATGGAGGCGTAGGTGGGCAGCACGCCGATGATAAAGGTGGACAGGCCCATGGTGCCTAGGGCAAGCACAAGGGTCGTCTTGCGGCCGATGCGGTCGCCGAAGTGGCCGAAGAGAACACTGCCGATGGGGCGCGCTAGGAAGGCGATGCCAAAGGTCGCGAGCGATGCCAGCGCCGCGCTCTTTGGATCGCTGGATGGGAAGAAGAGCTTGGGGAAGACCAGCACCGCGGCGGTCGCGTAAATGTAGAAGTCGAAAAACTCGACGGCAGTGCCGATCAACGAGGCGAAGAGCACCTGCGCCGGTGAATTCAGCGTGCGGGGGCGCATCTGTGTTTCAGGCATGACCAAGTCTTATCCATGCGCTTCGGGTTTGTCACGCGGTTACTGCATGTGCGCGTCGATGGATGTCGCTGCGGTGGTTCGTGGAACATCCATGCCCCATCGGCCGTTCGTCTGCGACATGGGTACGGTGTGGCCGTTTACTTCGGCTTGTCCGGCGGATTTCAGCGAGCCCACGAACTCGACGCGGTAGGCCGACCACCAGGGTGTCCACTTCCCTTCCTGCGCTGCGATGTTGACGTGGACGGAGCCGTCGGGAGAGGCGGTGCAGGTGAACTTCACGCGTGCGTATGCACCCTGCTTGAAGTCGAAGCTGTGTCCGTCGTCGGTGTAGACTTCGCCGGCGCAGGGCTCACCTGGCGCTGGCGGAAACACACGGAGCGTCAGTGGACCCTGCGGAGTCTCTGCCGTGCTTTGGACCAGCGGAGCAATAGGGAGGATGGAGCCGGCTCGGACGTAGACCGGCAGATCCTGAAGCGTTGGGGTGACCAGGAGTGGCTTTTGCGCGATGACCTTGTCCCGCTGCTCCAGGTCAATGGCCGTAGTCGGCTGGGTGCGCACGTACTTGTCGCCACTCCAGTAGTCATACCAGGTGCCGGGTGGCAGGTGGATTTCATAGGGAGCGATTTCTTCAGGCGAGGGGTTGGGCGCGACCAGAATGCTGCCGCCGAACATGAACTCCGCACCGCCGGTTGTGAGGTCGATGGGTGCTCCGTCGGCGGTGGCATGGGGAAAATCGAGGAAGAGCGGGCGATTGATGGGGATGCCATCGCGGCTGGTCTCTTCTGCCGCCGTATACAGGTAGGGCATGAGGCGGTAACGCTCCTCGATAAAGCGGCGTCGGGTGGCCTCCTGCTGCGGGCCATCGACCCACACCTCATGCATGCGTGTGCCTTTAGCGCTGTGATCGCGATCGATGGGTTGAAACGCCGCGACCTCGATCCATTTGGTGAGCAGGTCCGGCGGCGGCGAACCGGCGAAGCCCCCCACGTCCGCACCGGCGAGGGAGAAGCCGCTGAGGCCAAGGTTGACGAGTTGCGGCACCGTCTGCCGAAGGTGGTTCCACGTCGCGCTGTTGTCGCCGGTCCAGGTGGTGCTGTACCGCTGGCCGCCGGCATAACTGGCGCGGGTCATCACGAAGGGGCGCTCGTTTGGCCGCAGGGTCACTTCACCTTCGTATGTGCCGCGGGTGTTCTGCAGGCCGAAAATGTTGTGGATTTCCAGGTGGTTCGCGGTTCTCTTCTTGAACCCCGGTTCGTCGATGCGGTGCTGGACGTCGTCGGGCATGGTCTTGCCGGGCACATCGAAGACGCTGGGCTCGTTCATATCGTTCCAGAAGCCAGCGACGCCATCGTCCACAAAGGTCTTGAACTGCTGACCCCACCAGGTGCGGGTACGGGCCTGGGTGAAGTCGGGGAAGACGGCCTGCCCGGGCCATACATGGCCATGGTACACACTGCCATCTGGGTTCTTCACAAAGTGGTCGCCGGCCATACCCGTGTCATAGGGTGCGTACCCCACGTTGGGTTGTTGCGCCACGTGCAGATCGGTAATCACGACCAGCTTGAACTTGTCCGCAGCTAAATCCTTCACCATGCCCTTGAAGTCGGGATAGTTCTTTTCGTCGACGGTGAAGGGCCAGTTGTCGTGCTGGAAGTCGATGTCGAGCCAAAGTACATCGCTGGGAATCTTGTCTGCCCGGAGCCGCGCTGCGATGTCGCGTAGCTGCGACTCTGGAAAGTAGGAGTAGCGCGACTGCTGGAAGCCGAGCGCCCACAGGGGCGGCAGTGGCGTGGGGCCGGTGAGCCACGCCCAGGTGCTGACGACAGACTTCGGCTCAGGCCCACACATGAGGTAGTAATCGATGGGTCCGTTCAATGAGCCGAAGGTGTAGCGTTTGTCGTCTTTGCGGCCGAAGTCAAAGTTCGTGCGCCAAGTGTTGTCCAGGAAGACGCCCAAAGCGCGGCCGTGGTTGACATCGAAAAAGAACGGTATGTCCTTGTAGATAGGGTCGGTGGACTCCTGCCAGCCGAAAGCGTCCGTGTTCCACATGGTGAATGCCTGGCCGCCACGGTCGAGCGGTCCCGGCTTGTCGCCGAGGCCGAAGAAGTGGTCGTCGAAGGTGCGGGACTTTGCCACCTCGAACGTGTTGCCGTCCCACCGTACGGGTGAAGCGTCCTGTTGAAGGACGTTGCCCTGCAGGTCTGCGACAGTCAGCATCAACTGGGCGTCGATCTTGACTCGGAGTGCCTTGGTGGCAAAGCCAGTTGGCTCCGGCACGACCGCGACGCTGCTGGTACGGGCTTGCGGCAAAACGGCCCAACTTGCGTCCTCCGGCACGGCGTTGCCACGCCACATACGCACCCGCAACACATCGTCACGAAGGGCGGTCACCTGCAATGAGACGTCGTTCCCGGTGGCAGTCACGCCATTGCTGGCAGGGACATAGTGCTGCGCGCGTGTCAGCGCCGGAATAGCGGCCAGGGCCATCGTCAGGCAAACACTCAGGTACCGGTCCTTGAATATTCTTCTCTCACTTAACGGCATGTGCGCTCCACGAACATTTATACGTCGCTCTTGGGTTAGCAAAGCACTCCATCCACATGATGCGCAAGTAGGAGCAAGTTTGCGCGGTGAACAGGCCATTACCAGCATCACGAACAGGCTCATTTGTTGAGTTGTGGCGTATTTGCCTGCAAGTGGTGCAGAAGTTCGTCGCACCGCGGGTGAACACATGTGTTGAGCGCACCACGTTTATGGGTGCAGCCACCTCAACATTGCGTGTTACGGCCTGATGATTGGACCCAGGAATCGAAGTACTAACCCAACTAACACGTAAGTGGTACCAGAAGACTCTTGCGCTCCGCGGAGTAGCACGTAGACTGCGAATAGAAATTGATTGACCTGGGAGAGCCCCCTCAGAAACTGAGGGGGTATTTTTTTGCCCTTTGCTTTAAACCAGGAACTAAGTGACTAACCCCAATCACACCTAAGTGGTAGTAAGACGCTCTTGCAGCGGGCGCCGCAGCACGTAGACTGCGAATAGAAATTTGATTGACCTGGGAGAGCCCCCTCAGAAACTGAGGGGGTATTTTTTTGCTCTACGCTGCCGCCGACACTCTTCCGGTTACTCGACGTGCGCTGCGGACCTGCTCCACAAGATCGATCCAATCTCTGTTGGAGCTCACGGCAAGCGGCATGACGTGTTCTAAGAGAGTGGTACATACACGGCGAATGGCCTGCGAAAACGTCGCAGGCCATTTGTCTTCTGTGGCGGGAAGTTAGACCTTGCGGAGGGCGAGGTGGCGCTCAGTGACGAAATCCCAGTTGATGACCTTGTAGAAAGCGGCAACATACTCAGGGCGACGGTTCTGATACTTGAGGTAGTAGGCGTGTTCCCAGACGTCAATGCCGAAGAGCGGCTGCACACCTTGTGACAGGGGTGAGTCCTGGTTGGGGAGCGTAATGATCTTGAGAGCGCCGTCCTGGCCCATGACGAGCCATGCCCAGCCGCTGCCGAAGACGCTCATGGCTGCCTTGGTGAAGGCAGTTTGGAAGGCACTGTAACTGCCAAAAGACTTATCGATGGCTGCAGCGAGTTCGGCCTTTGGCACGGCACCGTTGTTGACCTTGAGCGAGGGCCAGAAGAGCGAGTGGTTCGCGTGGCCGCCACCCTGATTGCGGACAGCTGTTTTCAGGTTATCGGGGAGTGTGTCGATATTGGCAACGAGAACTTCGACCGGTGTAGCCATGAGTTTGGGGTCGCTGCCGATGGCTTTGACAAGGTTGTCGACGTACGCCTTGTGGTGCTTGTCGTGGTGCAGCGACATGGTCTGTGCGTCGATGAACGGCTCCAGCGCGTCTGGGGCATAGCCAAGGGGCGGCAGAACGCCGGGGGCATGGGTGGCCGTGGCTTCAGCGGCGGTGACAGCCCAGAGGCGCATGGACGGGGTAAGCGCGACGGCTGCGGTGGAGAGCAGCGCGTTGCGCAGAAAGTGACGACGATCGAACATGGAGTCCCTCCAAGGGTGAGTGCACCGTGATGGTACCCCCACCCCGTATACATGGTGCAAAGCTTTGAGGCTGTCAGACCGCGCGTTGACGGGTCCAGTGGGTTTCAGGTGCACGCGAGTGCTCAGTTCCCTGCTGTTTCGGCGGCAAGTTTGTCGAGCCATGCGGCTTCGTCGGTGAGTGCTGTCGAGAGCACGAGGATCTGCTGTCTGGCTTCGTCATAGCGGCCATCTTCAATTGCCTCGCGCACGCCGGGCAGGGTGCTGGCGCCGTAGCCAGTGAAGATGCCGGGAGCATAGAGGAGGTGCTTGACCCAGGGGCGGCCGGGCAGGCCGTCTGCGCCGAGGAGCTTACGTTCGGCGACGGCGAGGTCGTTGTTGATGGCAGTGCGTTTAGCCGGCGAGAGATTCGCTGCGGCGGCGATCGTGCTGTCGTAGCGTGTGGCGGATGTGGCGAGTTTAGTGATAGCCGTGTCGAGCGGAGCAAAGTCGAACGTTGGCGGGACGGGAAGTGCAGCGGGCGGCTGCATAGGGAGTTTGGGGTCGTTGGCGAGCTTGTAGGTGCCGTCCGCGAGCGCCTTATTGCGCGTGTTGGCCTCGGAGGTGAGGGTCTTGACTTCGCTCTTGAGGTTGTCGGTATAGCCCTTGACGGTGAGGGCGAGTTCGTTGAAACGGTAGGGCATCACGTCGGCGTCGGCCATGCGCAGGACCATGAGACCGGCTGTCTGGGCGAAGAGCTTGCCGTAGACTTCCTTGCCGTCGGAGAAGGTGTCCCAATGCCACGGGGTGTCGTAGCTGGAGTGGTAGGTGCCACCGCGATCTTCGCCGCCGTAGCCGATGTTGATGCTGGCGACGCCGAGGTGGTCGATGAAGCCAGCGAAGTCTGAGCCGGAGCCGGCGGGTCCGAGTTCAATGGTGGCGCGGGGGGCGTCAGGCTCAGAACGTGGTCCGCGGCCGCGGCCGGAGGCACGTTGCGCCTTTTCGCGTTGAAAGACGGTGGCCCCGGTTTCGGGGTCGGTCATCTCGCGGGTGACGTCGCTGACCATGGCCTCGACAGCCTGAGAGCCCTCTGCCCCGAAGTAGCCACGGCCGTTTTCGTCGGAGTTGATGTAGAGCGCGCCGTGCTTTGTGAGTTCGTCGGCATGGGTTTCAGCCCATTCAGTGGACCCGAGCAGGCCTGGCTCTTCCCCGTCCCACGCGGTGTAGATCAGGGTGCGCTTCGGCTTCCAGCCCTGTTTGGCGAGTTCGCCGAGGGCGCGTGCCTCCTCAAGCAGGGCGGATTGGCCGCTGACGGGGTCGTCTGCGCCGTTGACCCAGCCGTCGTAATGGTTGCCGCGGACGATCCAGGTGTCGGGCTCTTCGCTTCCCTTCATGGTGGCGATGACGTCGAGGACGGGCTTGGTGTCCCAGTTGGAAACGACCTGCAGGTGAACCTTGCTGCCATCGGCGGCTGGTCCAAATTTGTAAGTGAAGGGCAGGCCGCCGCGCCAGGTCGCGGGTACCGTGCGGCCGCTCAGGCTCGCGAGCAGGGGCTCGGCGTCGCCCCAGCTGATGGGCAGCGTGGGGATAGGCATGATGACCTTGCTCTCTGCCCGATCGATGCGTTTGGCACCGGGGACGGAGCCGATGCCAGGGGTGAGCGGGTCGCCTGCGTAGAGAGTGGTGTCTGCAACAGAGCCGCGCTGAACGCCCCATTTCGGTCGCATGGGACCCTGTGGAATGGTATCGCCCTGGCCGTAGCCATCGTCTGCGGGATCGGAATAGATGAGACAGCCCACCGCGCCGTGAGCTGCTGCGAGTTTGGGTTTAAGGCCGCGCCAGCCGCCGCCGTAGCGGGCGATGACGACCGCGCCCTTGACCGACACGCCGTTGCGCGCGAGCTCCTCGTAGTCTGCCTTGTTGCCGTAGTTGACATAGATGAGTGGGGCGGTGACGTCACCATCTTCTGCGTAGATGTTGTAAGGCGGGATGCGGGGGCTGGGGTCGGCGGTGTAGGGGTCTTCGGGGACGACCGGTTCTTCAAGCCGCGCCTTGTAAGGATGGGGGCCGGTGAGCTCGAGCAAGCGGGTCTTTGGTGTTGGATACAGGACGTCGAACTGCTCGATCTTTGCGTCCCAACCCCAGGATTTGTAGTGGCCGACGAGCCAGTCGGCATTGGCTTTTTGTGCGGCGGAGCCAACGTGGTGCGGATGCGCGGCGAGCACATGCATGTTGTCGATGATGTGCTTGCTATCGGGCATGGCGAGGAATTTGGATTCCCACGCGCGCTCAGTGGCAGAGCTGGCGAAAGTGAAACCAGGAAGGTTACCGGTGGTCGTTGCCTGCTGGGCAAGGATGGGTGTGAGGGCTGCGATGAGGGACAGAACGGCGAGGCGGCGCATGGTGTCTCCTGGGAGGTACGGCAGAGATGTTCAGTAGAACTTTAGTTATAGCGCAGACGCCGGAAAGTGACTTTATGTCGAACGACATAGTGCGAGATCTGGCCTGAAAATGTTCGCGCATGCACGCCCTTGGACCTCATGCCAGCTCTACTGAAGGGGTGAGATGCTGGCCCGAGTGCGCCGATCTGCGAGAGTTTGTGAGGGATAAATGCCATAGGATGTGTAGCTTTCGCCCGTTGCAATGAATGGCTCAAACGGGGGATTGTCTGGTCCCACTTGCGTTCTCACAAGTGCTACCTTCGCTTAGTTCCGCCTTTAGTCACCGAGGACTAGAACTTTGGGTAGAGGTAACACACACATGAAGCGCTTTGCGATCCTTTCGATCTTCTGCCTTTTCGCAACAACAACCGCTATGCACGCCAGCTCCATCAACCCGCTCTCCGATGGTTACGCAGTGAGTGTCGGTAACACTGTCCTCACAAACGCAAACGCCTCCTTCAACCCGCTGCAAGGCATTCTGACGTTCTCAGACGGAACTCAGACCTATACATTTGCCGAAGTGGCTGCGGCCCCTCTGCTGAATGCCCTCTCGATCACTCGGACTTGCATCACCTTGAACATCAATGGTTGTGCGAGCCAGGTCGTCTCCGTCACGGATGCGAACGTCCTGAACGGCCTTGTGCAGGCCAACGCTCTGGTCGGTGTAAGCCTGCAGGCTTCTGCTACTGCCGGTGTTAGCAACCTGCTTTTTGCACAGACGAATGTGGGCCTTGGTGTCGAAACCGCAATTACGGGCTTCAACCCCAGCGCGAGCAGCGTCACCCCGGAACCGTCGAGCCTGGCTCTGCTTGGTACCGGCATGTTGAGCATCTGCGGTATTGCACGCCGTAGATTCCAGAAAGCGACGGGACTGTGAGCCATACCACGGGCCGGAGAAACTGTGCTTCGGCCCGTGATAGCTTCACCTGATCTTGCGAGTGGGCTGTCACGGTAGACGGAAGTTAAAGCCCGAGAGCCACGTAAACCGTAGATGCTCCGGATGAATGCCTATCGTCGCGTGTGAGTCTGTCGTCCACTCTGTGCTTGATCTGGTCTAAAAACACTTGCAGTGCTGTCGCGTTCTTACTAGCACGACTTATGCAGCACTTTCTACTCTCTTCACACAGAACATGTGGAGGAGCAATGGCAAGTGGCGTAGCGTTATTGCATCGTGAGAGGCAGTGTGAGGGGGGTGTATCAGCCGGCCGCAGGCGCCAGCTGGATCACCGCTTTTATCTAGTGATGGCGCTTGCACTGTCAGCGGGCGTGTTTGCGGGCTTTACGCCAAGCTACTATGCGAGATCTCATTCCCGGCTTTCGGAAGAATTCTGCACGGCGTGAATCTGATTACGCTTGCCCTCGCCTTGTGCTTTTATCTGGCCGGTCCACTGTATGACTGGTTAACCAGAGGATCGGTGCAGCGCGCCTATCGATGGGGTGTGCCGCTGCTGATCGCTACTATGCCACCCTTTGCCGTGGTGGCTTCTCACGCTCCTGCATGGCGCTACTTTACAGCGCACTGGCTCCTTTAAACTTTCCAGAAACCCTCTGTTTACGTGATGCCAGGCGAACGGTCGGACGCGAAATGGATCAGGTGCTCCGGTGCAATGTCATGCAAAGCGGAGACAGGTGCCTCGCCGGCGAACTCTTCGTAGGAGCCCGCGAACTCGAACTCAAGCATGACACCGAGACGAGCGACGACTGGCTCGACCAGCTCCGTTTGACCAAGTTTCGTCTCTCGCTGAACGTAGGTGCGGATAAATGGCCGAAGCGCGGCACATGGAGAGCCGCTTTGGACGGTAAGCATCGTTGCTCCTTATGTGCCTTGGCGCGTACGGCTTGAGGCTAGTTGGCCAGCTTTCGGAGCATAGCGGGGCGACCGGTGGACTTGATAGTACATATGCGACGAGAGGGCCTCGGGAACGTATGTAGCGGTCCGAAGCCTTCTTGCGAGCGATGTGCGACCCGTCTAGTCCGGAATGCGGTAGTCTGGAGGAGTAGGCGGGATTCCCTGCCCTGGAGTGCGCTGTTGCATCTTGCGGAATTGAGTGCTGGACAGAAGGCTGTGATTACCGGTGTAGCGGCCGGTGAGGCATTTTGTCAGTTGTGCGGGCTGGGTGTTGTGGCGGGCGCCGAGGTGGAGATTGTGCGCGCACTGAGCTCGAAGACGATGCTGATTGTGCGTGTGGATGGAAGTGACGTGGCGTTGAGGGACGGCACGGCGAGCACAGTAAAGGTGCGGCCGGAGTAGACCCTGATGCAATTCAAGACGATTGGCCTTGTGGGTCCGCCGAACGTGGGCAAAAGCACGCTGTTTAACCGGCTTACCGGGCTACGCCAGAAGGTGTCGAACTACAGCGGTGTGACGGTGGAGCACCGGAGCGGCACCCTGCGCAAGAGCGAGCAGGTGGTGATTGATCTGCCGGGAGTCTGGACGCTGACGCCCTCTTCAGAAGATCAGAGGATCGCGGTGCAGGTGCTGCGGGGCGAGGGCGAGCACCTGCCCAAGCTGGATGCGGTACTGCTGGTGGTGGATGGCACGCAGTTCCATAAGTACAGCCTGCTGATTGGCGAGGTGCTGGCGTGCAATCTGCCGACGATGCTGCTGATCAACATGGCAGACGAGCTGAAGCAGCGCAATGGGTTTATTGATGCGCTGGCGGTGGCGCGGGAACTACGGACGCCCACAGCTTTAATTTCTGCTGCGCGTGGCGAGGGCATGGATGCCGTCGATAAGTGGCTGGCGAACGAGCACGGCGCGGCTGCGATTTTGCCGGTGCTGCAGGCAGGCGGCAATGCGGCGGCGTGCGCGCCAAACTGCAACAGCCTGACGGCGGCTGGTGCGTATCGGCGGCCGGAACACAGTGCGGTAACACGGGCGATTGATCGCTGGGCTCTGCAGCCGGTGGCAGGGCCGTTGCTGTGCATCGCATTGTTACTGCTGGCCTTCCAGGTGATTTTTAGGGTGGCTTACCCGTTTGGGCAGTGGCTGAGCAACTGGCTGGGCGCGGTGGGCGTGCAGGCAGGCAATGTGCTGCCGGACACGATTTTACGGTCGGTACTGGTCGATGGATTGTGGAACGGGGCGGCGTCGATTGTGGCGTTTTTGCCGCAGATTCTCTGCCTGTTTGTGGTGATTACCGTGCTGGAAGACAGCGGGTACATGGCGCGGGCGGCGGTGATTGCGGACCGCACAATGGGGCGCGTGGGGTTGAATGGACGGTCGTTTCTGCCGCTGCTGAGTGCGTATGCGTGCGCGGTGCCGGCGATCATGGCGACGCGCGCAATTCCTTCGAAGAGGGACCGTTTGGCGACGATCCTGATCGCGCCGTTTATGACGTGCAGCGCGCGGCTGCCGGTGTATGCGCTGCTGATTGCGGCGTTTATACCGGAGCGGCCGGTCATTCGGGGTGTGCTGGGTTTGCAGGCCGTGACAATGATGGCGCTGTATGGGATCGGTCTTGCGGCCGCGCTGGGTACGGCGTGGGTGATGCGGTCGAGCGTGATGAAGGGGCAGGCGGCGATGTTTGCCATCGAACTGCCGAACTACCGGATGCCGCGCCTGCGGACGATTGGGCTGGCGATCGTGGACCGGACGAAGGTGTTCCTGAAGCAGGTTGCTACCGTCATCGTGGTGCTGAACCTGGTGATCTGGTTTTTATCGCACCTGCCGCTGCACAATGGGCAGGCTGCGGACATCGGCGTGAGTTACCTGGCGCGGATCGGAGACTGGATCCAGCCGGTGCTGCATCCACTGGGGTTGAACCGGGCCGTAGGCATCAGCCTGTTGACTGCATTTGTGGCGCGGGAGAGCGTGGTGAGTACGCTGTCGACGCTGTACCACTCGGTGCATCCGGGAGACCTGCTGCGGGCGGACATTGGACTGGCGGGAGCGCTGGCGCTGCTGGTGTTCTTTGCGCTGGCGATGCAATGCACGGCTACGCTGGCGGTCGTTCGGCGGGAGACGGGCAGCTGGAAGTGGCCGGCAATCCAGTTTGGGTACATGACGGTGCTGGCGTACGCGGCGGCGTTTGTGACGTACCGGACGGCGCTGTTGCTGCACCTGTAAGCGGCGGCGCTAAGGCTCAGGCCACTCGTTCAGCGCGGAAGCGATTTGCCAGTGGGTAGGGATGGATGGCTGCGCACCATGCCGGGTGGTGGCAAGAGCGGCGGCAGCGGCGGCAAAGCGGAGTGCCTGCGGTAAAGCGACGTTGCGAACGATCGCGGCGGCGAAGGCGCCGCAGAACGTGTCGCCTGCCGCGGTGGTATCCACGGCTTTGACGGGCATGGCACCTGTGATGAGAGTGCCACCGGCGTGGGCGCACACGGAACCGCGGTCGCCGAGCGTGACAATGGCAGCCTGGAAGCCCTGGTCATGGAGACGGATTACAGCGGAGGTGGCTTCGGCAGAAGTCGTAGTGGGGAGGCCCGTTAGTTTTGCCGCTTCTGCTTCGTTGACGACGAGGGTGGTCTGGACGCCGCTAAGCTGATCGATGGTCAGGTCGCCTGCGGGGGCGTAGTTGAGCAGAACATGCGTGGATGCGCGTGCGGCGGTGGCCAGAATGGCCAGAAGGGTTTGCGGTGCAAGCTCGTTCTGGAGGAGCAGCATATCGAAGGTGGAGAGATCCTCAAAGACGTCTGCGAGGTGTTCCGGCAGGAGGGAGAAGTTTGCTCCGGAGGCAACGGCGATACTGTTGTTGCCGGCATCGTCGACGAGGATGAGAGCGACACCCGTGGGCTGATCAGGGTCGGTGCGGGTGCCGGACGTGTCGATGCGTTCTGTGCGCATGCTATCGAGGACGCCCGTGCCGTACGCGTCGGTACCGACGGATGTGACCAGAGAAACGGCAGCACCGGCGCGGCGAGCGGCCACGGCCTGATTGGCGCCTTTACCGCCCATGGCCTGCTGAAACGTGCCACCGGTGACGGTTTCGCCGCGGGCCGGCAGGTGCGGGATGCGGGTGATGAGATCGACATTGGCACTGCCGATGACGAGAATGCGGCCGGCGTCAGGCAGGTGTAGACCCGTGGCGCGAGGGCTTGTTTTCTGGAGTTCGACGATGCTCACGCATGCTGGTGGACCGCGACCTTGAGCAACTCAGGAGTGGGTGCTTCCAGGAGCTCCGGCGCGTAGGCGACAAGTGGATACCCAGCGTCGCGCCAGCCATCGAAGCCGCCTTTAAGGGGGCGTACCCGGCTGACGCCGAGCTTCTGCAGGCGCTTGGCAAGGGCGGCGCTGGTCTCTTCGCTGGGGCAGGTGCAGTAGAGGATCACGTCGCGGTCGCGCGGGAGAAGGGCGCATTGAGCCTCCAGCTCCGCAGGCATAATACGGACGGCGCCGGGGATCACGCGTGGGTCGGGCAGGAAGTCGAGCGGGTGGCGCAGGTCGACGATGAAGGGCTGGTGGAGATCGGCGGCCTTGGCGTCGGCGACCATCTCCTGGAGTTCTTCCGCTGTGACGCGGTTCTCACGCAAAGTTTTAAGGAAGGCCCGCTGACGCCAGATGCGACGGCCAACGAAGGCCAGGACCATGAGTGCGAAGAGAGGGACGGAGAAGCGGATGAGGAAGTGCAGCAGGGGCGTGAAGCGCTTGGCGAAGTCACCAAAAAAGCGGCCGCCGAAGACGTACGCAGAGGCCCAGAGGGTGGAGCCGGCAAGGTCATACAGCAGAAAGCGTGAGTAGGGCATGCCGCTTTGGCCGGCGATGGGCGGCGCAACGGCGGACAGGCCGGGAACGAACTTTGCGAAGAGCAGCGTGACGCCGCCGTGGCGGCCAAAGAGACCTTCCGTTTTGCGCACGCAGGTGCTTGCCTCAAGCGACAGCCGGCAGATGAGTCGGACGACCTTGCCGCCGTAGCGGACGCCGGCAAAGTACCACATGCTGTCGGCGATGGCACAAGCGGCAAGTACCGCACCCATGACGGGGAGCGCATGCAGGCGGTGCGCGGAAGTCAGTGTTCCTGCAGTGATGAGGAGGGGGACCGAGGGTACGGGGATGCCAAGCTGCTCGACGAGCACCCACAGAAAGAGGATGCCGTAGGCGTAGTGAACGAAGAATTCAATGCCAAGCGACATAGGGGACCTGTGTTGGTAGATGTGACAACACCAGTATGCGATGCGCAAAGATTCCTGAGTTGGGGAAAAGCAGGTTTCTTTCGTTCACAGTCATCGTCGCAGCCGTGAGATCGTGGACGGGAAAAGCCCCGCCAGAGGGCGGGGCTTCTCCATTGGAGGACAATGCGGCGGGTCTATTTGACGTGGACTTCGGGGTCGACGGAGTAACCGGGGCGAAGCAGTTCGTCCTTGTTGGCGTCCTGGTCGAGGTCAATGCGGACAGGAATACGCTGAACGACCTTGACGTAGTTGCCGGTGGCATTTTCAGGTGGAAACAGTGACAGCTTGGAGCCGGTGGCACCACCGATTTGAGTGACCTTGCCCTCGTACTCGCGGCCGCCCAGAGCGTCTACCTTGATGCCTACCTTTTGACCCTGGCGCATGTGCTGCAACTGCGTTTCCTTGTAGTTGGCGGTAATCCAGAGATTATCGAGCGGGATGATGGTCATCAGATTTTGACCAACGCTGACGTTGCCGCCCACGGCGATATTCTTCTTATTGATAATGCCGGTGACAGGGGCGACGATCCTGGTGTAGCCCAGGTTAAGCTCAGCCTGTTTCAGCTTGGCACGATTATCCTGCACGTCCGCGTGTGCTGCGACGGCGCGTGCCTGCTGAACTTCAAGTTGCTTGGGACCATTGCGCCTGGCCTGCTCCTCGTCAGAGCGTGCGGAGGCGAGACGGGACTGTGCCTGCTGCACCTGCGCCTGCTGGCCGATCACATTCTGCTGAGCCTCAAGCAAGGCGGCGTTGGCTGCAGCAGCGGTCGCGACGGCCTGGTCGAACTGCTGCTTGCTGATGACGTCCTTCGCGACAAGAGGTGTGTAGCGATCGACGTCAAGTTGGGCCTTCAGCGCGTTGGCCTTCTGCTGATCGACTCGCGCCTGTGCTGCGGCCACGGCCTTGTTGGCCTGCGAGACGGTGGCGAGTGCGGTCTGCACGTCAGACCCAGAGGTGGATACCTGGGTCCGGGTCTGCACGCCGGTGATGGGGACATTGGCGTCGGCCTGCACGAAACCCGCCTGCGAGTTGGCAAGCTGGGCCTGCGCCTGGGCAAGCTGTGTCTGGTAGTCCGCCGGGTCGATGATCGCGATCACATCGCCCTTGTTAACCTTCTGATTTTCCGTAACGTTGACCTGGATCACGCTGCCCGCAATGCGCGCGGAAACGGGGTAGAGGTCACCATCGACCTGCGCATCGTCCGTACCCTCAGTAAACGTGGAGCGGTAATAGAAGAAGAACGCGACGCCTGCCAGGAACAAGAGGACGAGCACGATGAGGAAGGTGCGGCGAGCCTTGGCGGCAGGTGTAGGCTCGAATGGCTTGGGCTTGGTGTCGGCACCGGTGTTCTGGCTGGCGTTCTGGCCTCCGCCGGCTTCGCCGCCTTCACCCTGGGCACTGCTCTTTTGTTGCTGATCGGTATCTGGCACGATCAATGTCCTCCCGCTAAAGCATTCTTGTACTTGGTGCCGGCGGTGCCGGTTGCGCGCGCCAAAGTGAGCTTGGCCACGTTGTGCTGGTAGAGCGCGCTGATGTATTGGTCGTTGGCCTGCTCGGTCTGCGCCTGAGCCTGGCTGACGGCGAGATTGTCTGCAACGCCGGCCCGAAAGCGCTGCTGCGCTTCCGAGAGAGCTTCGTTGGAAAGGTCGACGTTCGATTTGGCGGTCGAAACAAGCTGCTGCGCGGTCTGGATGTCGAGCAGGGCGTCCCGCACGTCCTGATTGACCTGCTGGACCTGATCGCTGTAGCGCGCGCGCTGCTGCTCAAGCGCGGAGTCGGCGACGCGGATGTCTCCGCGAGTCTTTGCGATTTGCAGCACGGGGACGGAGGCTTCGCCGGTTGCAGTGTACGTTCCGTGATTGTGGCCAAGCGTGTTGCCCAGCGTGCCAAAGTCGCCGTTGAAGGTGATGGTGGGATACTGCTCAGCCACGGCGGATTTACGTTGCTGCCGTGCTGCTTCGACGTTCTCACCGTAGCCCTGCAGGTCTTTGCGGTTCTTGAGCGCCTGCTCGAAGGCCTGCTCCGGGGTGATGGCGTCGGCTTCGGCGTACGGGGCGCTGTCGGTCAACCGGAACTGCTGCTCGGTGGGCAGGCCGATGACGCGGGCAAGAGCGAGCTTGTCTTTTTCAAAGCCGTTGCGAGCCTGGATGAGTTGCTGCTGGGCATTCTGGTAATCCACCTGTGCGCGCAGCACATCAAGCCTTGGGCTGGTGCCGACGTCGTGCGCGGCTGTAGCCTGGTCCAGCGAGACCTTGCTGTTGGCCAGTTCGGCTTCTTCTGCCGTGATGCGCGCGCGATCCGCGATGACGAGCAGATACGCATTGCCGACCGTGAGGACGACCATGTTGCGCGCGTCCTCCGCGGTGAGCTGCGCGCCGGTGAAGTTGTGCTTGGCCGCGAGGTACTTGTCCAGCGAGGAGAGGTTAAGCAACGACCAGGTGAGATAGGCCCGGAAATCGAAGACCTGGAAGGGGCCGATGATCGGCTTAATGCCGGGAAAGTTGAGACCGTAGGCGGCGAGATTGATCTGCTGGACGGTGTAGTTGGCGTTTGCGGTGACGGTGGGCAGCAGGTTTTGCAGTTGCTGCAGGCGCGCTCCGCTGGCGTTTTTGACTGTGCTGCTTTGCAGGATCAGGCCCAGGTTGTTCCGGAGGCCACGCGCTATAGCGTCGTCGAGCGACAGGTCCATGATGCCGGCGGTTGCGGTGCCATCGACAACCGAACCCTTGTAGTCGTTTGCGGAGGTGCCACCTGGTGCGCCGGTACTGCCGCCCTGACCACTGATGCCGCTGCTAAGGCCGTTAAGAGTTTGCTGTGCCGCCTGAACGGTCGCTGGGCCGGATGCCTGCTGGCCGCCGCCAGATGACCCCTGGCCGGAAGTGGAACTGGGTGTTGCTGCCTGCGCAAGCAGGAGGTGCGGGGCCAACCCTATCGCACTTACCAGAGCCGCACGGCGCAGAGACATGCGGACCGTGCACTTTGCCGCGGTGTGCGGCGCTCCCACTTCGATCTTTCTCACCACGCTTACGCTTCCCTCACCGTAGCGGCACACAGGCGTGAGTGCTTGTGCCGCAGATTGTCATTTCGCCTGTTCTGAACCGGTTGGGTATGAGATGCAGAGGAGGCGCGGAAACGATGCAGAAACTTTCCGGGCCTGTGGTTACGGGATCACTCTGCCGGTGGCTGGTGTGCGCGGCGCGGAGGCGATGTAGTCTTTTCCTTGTGACGGATCAGGGTGTGGGGACGGGTCGGGTGGCAGATGCGCCAGGGGTGGTGCGTGCCGGTGTGGTGGGGTTTGGCCTGGCTGGACGTGTGTTTCACACTGCCTTTATAGCTGCAGTGCCGGCGCTGTCGCTGGAAGGGATTGTTCAACGAACCGGCGACGATGCTGCGCGTGCCTACCCTGCGGCAACGGTGTATCGATCCCTGGACGAGCTGCTGGCGAGCGATGTGGAACTGGTGGTGATCGCCACGCCAAACGAAACCCATGTGGAGTTTGCGACGGCTGCGGTAAAAGCCGGCAAGCACGTGGTGATCGACAAGCCGTTTGCGCCGACGCTTGCCGGTGCCCAGCTGTTGGAGGGGCTGGCGAAGGAGTCTGGGCGGCTGGTGGTGCCGTTCCACAACCGGCGATTTGATGGGGACTTTCTGACACTGGAAAAGCTGCTGCGCGACGGTGCGGTGGGTCGGCCGGTGACCTTGCGGTCGCGGTTTGATCGCTTTCGACCGGTGCCGCGGCAGAACACGTGGAAGGAAGCGGAAGGCGAACAGAATGGTCTGTTGATGGACCTGGGACCGCACGTGGTGGACCAGGCGCTTGCGTTGTTCGGCACCCCGTTGACCGTGTGGGGGAGTGTACGCAGGGACCGGGATGCAAGCCAGATTGAGGATGCGTTCGACATCGTGCTGGAGTTTGACCATCAGGGGCGCAGTGTGCGTGCGGAACTGGGAGCGACGATGCTGGCGGCCGCAGCGGAGCCACGCTTTCGGCTGGAGGGAACGCTGGGCAGCTATGTGAAGAGCGGCCTGGACCCGCAAGAGCCTGCGATTGTAGCCGGCTCGGTCGTTCCCCGGACGGACAGCGGCGAGGACTGGCTGACAGAGACGGAAGACCGATGGGGAGCGCTGACAACCGCTGATGACCCGGCGAACCCGGGTGAGCTGAAGACAAGGCGTGTGCCGACGGAGCGAGGAGATTACCGGTTGTTCTACCAGGCTGTGGCGAAAGCGATTCGCGGTGGAGGGCCACCACCCATGACGCCGCGTGATGCGGTGCGTGTAGCGGCAGTGCTGGAGATGGCGCGGGAGAGCAGCCGAACCGGAGCGACCCAGCGGGTGGACGGGAAACAGTGGTGACGGAGACGGTGAGTCAGGACATACAGGTTCTTCCACGGGGCTTTGCGTGGTCTGCGGTCACGGCCGGTATCAAGGCGAGTGGAAGGCCGGATGTGGCGCTTGTCGTGGCACATGCCGGAACGGCAGGAGCGGCGCTATTCACGCGCAACCGGATGGTGGCGGCGCCGGTGACGGTTGGGCAGGAGCACCTGCTTGAGACGGGCGGTCGAGTGCGCGCCGTGGTGGTGAATGCGGGAAATGCCAACTGTGCGACAGGCCAGGCGGGGCTGGAGAGTGCGCGGCAGACGTGTGCGCGGCTGGCGGAGCTGGTGGGGTGTGACCCAGCAGAGGTGGTGCCGTCCTCCACGGGAATAATTGGTGTACCGCTGCCGATAGGCAAGCTGCTGGATGCTCTGCCTGGAGCGGTGTCAGAGTTGGGCACGCGCATCGACGATGCGGAGGCGTTCAGCACGGCCATTCTTACGACCGACACGCGCATGAAGGTGGCGCATGCGGTGGTGCTGGTTGGTGGGCGAGAGGTTCGGTTCTTCGGGTGCTGCAAGGGTGCTGGGATGATTGGGCCGGACGTTGGACCTCCGCACGCGACGATGCTGGTGTACCTGTTTACGGACCTGCGGGTTGAGCCGGAAGAGTTGCGAGAACTGCTGGCTCCCGTGGTCGAGTCGACCTTCAACAGCATTTCAGTAGATGGGGATACGTCGACGAATGACACGGTTCTGCTGCTGGCGAGCGGCGGCAGCGGCGCGGTGTGGAAGGGCGCAACGGAAGCTGAAAAGGACGGCGTCCGTCATGCGCTGCAGGGGGTATGCCGCCAACTTGCGTACAGCATTATTGACGATGGCGAGGGTGTGACGCACGTGGTGACGCTGCAGGTGAGCGGCGCGGCGACGGACGCGGACGCAAAGCAGGTGGCGCGAACGATTGCGCATTCGCCACTGTGCAAGACGGCGTGGTCGAGCGGCGACCCCAACTGGGGGCGAATCGTTGCGGCGGCGGGACGAGCAGGTGTGCCCTTCCATACGGCAGATGTGTCGGTGTGGATTGCGGGGCTGCCGGTATTTGAGCGAGGCACACGGTCCGCTGCAATGGATGAGGCCGCGGTGCATCAGCGGATGCTGGAGCGGCACTATGAGATCAAGGTGGAGCTGGGATCCGGGCCTGGCCAGTGCCGATTTGTCACGTGCGATCTGACGGCGCAGTATGTGCACATTAATGCGGACTACTCGACCTAGGTCGAAATAGTTACAGGTTGCCCGCGATGTACTGCGCGGGTAGGCTAGTGGACGTGGCGGACTTTGCGGCTAAAACGATGCGTGGGATGACACTCTGCCTGGTTGGTGTGCTGTGCGTGCAGGCCGTGCACGCGGCGGAGCGGGTGACGTTTCGCAATGGGTTCTCCATGGAGTGCCAGCGGCAGGTCGCTGCCGATGATGGGCACACCCGCCTGCTGCTGAATGCAGATGGCGCCGACTACATGGATGTGGAGACGGCTTCGATCGCACGCGTGGAACAGGTGGAAGCTGCCGTTCCGCAGACACAAGCAGCGGAGCCTGTGGCAAGCGTCAAGGCCAGGGCGGCAGAGCGTCGGGATGTGGCGCAAATGATTGCTGCCGCGGGGACTGCGCACAACATTAATGTGGCGCTGCTTGAGAGCGTGGTGAGCGCGGAGAGTGGTGGGCATGCGGGTGCCGTATCGCACGCGGGAGCGCGGGGACTCATGCAGTTGATGCCAGCGACGGCACGCTCCATGGGTGTGAAAAACAGCTTTCAACCGGAGGAGAACCTGCGTGGTGGATCGACCTACCTGGACAGCCTGCTGACGCGCTATCACAATGATGTGGCGTTAGCGCTGGCGGCCTACAACGCAGGTCCAGGAGCTGTGGACAAGTATCACGGCGTACCACCATATCGCGAGACTGTGCTGTATGTGTCACGTATTATTCGCGAGTTCAACCGGCGGACGCTGCTTGAGCAGAAACAGGCTGCCATGGCTCGAAGCGCCGCGGCTGTGGGAGCAAAACTGCCTTGAACGTTCGCAAGCTCGTAACGTGGTCTGTTGTGGTGGTGCTGGTCGCGCTGCTGGCGTGGAAGCTCCATACCAGCCACTTTGACTGGGCGGGCTTCTGGCACGCGTGCCGCAGTGTGAACACGCCACTTCTGTTGCTGGCGGTCGGGATCATTTATGCGGGATTTCCGCTGCGGGCGGCGCGATGGATGCTGTTTGTGCGGCCTTCCCTGCCGGCAGATACAAGTGTGCGCTGGTACCAGCTGATCGGGTCGCAGTACATCGGCTTTGCGGCGTTGGCGGCGCTAGGACGCATCGGTGAACTGGTGCGCCCGTACCTTGTGGGTAAGCGGACAGGGCTGAGCTTTCCGTCGCAGATCGCCGTGGTTGCCGTGGAGCGCATTTTTGACCTGGGTGCATTTGCGCTGATCTTCTCGCTCAACCTGTTACTTTCACCGCAGCTGAACAGCCTGCCGTACCACGAACGTTTTCGGCAGATGGGTTTTGTGGTGGCGGCGCTAACCGCAATCCTGATTGCATTCGTGGTGTCCGTCCGGCTTGCTGGGCCGAAGGTGGCGGCGATGGTGCGATCTGTGGTGGGGCGGTTCTCCGCAAAGGCCGGCGAGACGGTGGAGGAAAAGATCCTGGCGTTTCGTGATGGTCTCAGGACCATCAACAACACCGGTGATTTTGTGCTGGCTGCCGTGTACAGCCTGTTGCTGTGGCTGACCATTGCAGCTGCGTACATTGTGGTGATGCGCGCGTTTCCATCGCCGGTGCACGACATGACGGTGCCGTACGTGCTGTTACTGATGGGCTTCAGCGTGGTGGGGTCGGTGGTGCAGCTGCCTGGGATCGGCGGCGGTGCGCAGGCGCTGACGATTGGTGCGCTGACGCTGCTGTTCAACATACCCAAGGAGCTGGCGTCGAGTGCCGGACTCATCCTGTGGGTAATTGCTTCCATGAGCGTGCTGCCGATCGGGCTGCTCTTTGCACAGCTGGAACATGTGTCATTACGCGGCGTGACCGAAGCCAGTGAAGAGGCGACGGCAGCCTCATAAGGACGTGGCCGCGCCCAGCTTGGTACACTGCAGTTGCCCATGAAATGTCCGTTCTGCGCTTACGCACAAGATAAGGTTGTCGACTCGCGCGAAAGCAAGGAAGCAGATTCGATTCGCCGCCGGCGTGAGTGCGAGCGATGCGGCAAGCGGTTCACCACCTACGAGCGGATCGACGAGATTCCGTACATGGTGATCAAGAAGGACGGCAGCCGGCAGAAGTTCGACCGGCAGAAGGTCTTGACGGGGCTGATGCACAGTTGCCAGAAGCGGCCCATCAGCATGACAAAGCTGCAGGGTATTGTGGACGCGACCGAGGCCTATATCGTGGATTCGCCGGAGCGGGAGCGGTCCACCAATGACATCGGCCAGCTGATTATGGCGAAGCTACGGGAGCTGGATACGGTGGCGTATATCCGCTTTGCGTCGGTGTATCGCGATTTCAAAGATGTGGGCGAGTTCGAGTCAGAGTTGCGGGCGCTGTTGCTGTCGCAGAGAAAAAAGGGGCCACCATCGCAAAGCTAAGTTTCAGCGCTTCGCATCACAATCGTGAGATGAACGCTACTGTACGCGCCCTTCCTTTCGTTGCCATGGTGTTGGCATTGTCGTTGGCCGGTTGTAAGCCGGATGCTGCCGTTCGCCGAGCCGAGGTTCTGGACGACCAGGGTGTGAAGTTTGATCCGGCGCCGAACGCGGCATCCACCGGTACGCTGACGGGGACGGTGCTGTTCAGCGGCCAGGCACCGGCGCGGATTCCGATCGACATGAGCCAGGATCCAGCCTGCGCCCTGAGCGGTGGAACCAATTTGTCGGAGCAGGTTGTGCTGGACCACGGCAGACTTGCAAACGTATTTGTGTACGTAAAGAACGCCCCAAGACTGCGCCCGGCACGGGATCCTATTGTGGTGACGCAGAAGGGATGCCGATTTGTGCCGCACGTCGTCGCAGTGCAGGCGGGCGGCGCGGTTGAGTTTACGAACGGCGATCCGACCATGCACAACGTGCACAGCATGGCCGTGCAGGCAGGAAACCAGAGTGTGGATATATCGCAGGCGCCGGGTGCGCCACCGGCGATTATGAACCTGCCGGTCGCCGAGAATATGGTGCCGGTGCGCTGCAATAATCACCCGTGGATGAACGCTTTTTTGAACGTGAGCCCCAACAGCTTCTATGCGGTGAGCGGAACGGACGGCACCTTTACCATTCCCAACCTGCCGCAGGGCACATGGACCGTGGCGTTTGTGCACGAGACCATGGGTGAGCGGGACGTGCAGATGACAATAAAGCCCCAGCAACGCACACCGGTGACTGCCACCTTCAACACACCTTGACCGCACGAGCCGCACACACACTGGACTAAGGGAGAAGCAGTGCACACAATCACGTTCAGCTTTATTACCCACGCGCTTCCTTTCTGGTTCCTCGTTTTGAGCTTGTTCCTGCCTCGTATCTCGCTGCTGGTGCTTTGGTGGCAGGGGCAGCCCGGACCGGTACACACCCTGGGTATCGTGCCGCTGATCTTTGCCGTGGTGTTGCCGCGGCTGCTCATTCTGTACCTCATCTATAACGACCTGGGTGTTACCGGGTGGTTCCTGCTGCATTTGGTGGCGCTGGTGATTGCGTGGGGCGGCATTGGCGGCGGGCAGGTGCGGCGGCGGCGTTCGTCGGACGTGTAGGCGGCAACAGGGTGCCAACGGAGCATCGTTTCTGCATGCCGCGGGGTGTGTCGCGTATCCTTGAAGCCAACAGGAAATTGGCAAGGGGCACAGCGGCACGATGGAGCGCAGGCGAGTAGGGGTTTTGGGTGCCACCGGCACCGTGGGTCAACGCTTCATCCAGATGCTGGAACGCCACCCGTGGTTCGAGGTGACGTGGCTGGCGGCGAGCGATCGCTCCACGGGGAAACGCTACGCGGACGCATGCGCCTGGAAGCTGGACACACCGATGCCACCACGTGTGGCGGAGATGGTGCTGCAGCCGAATGTTCCGACCGGCGATCGCGCTGCCCTGCCGAAAATCATCTTTGCCGCGTTGGATGCGGACATTGCGCGCGAGTTGGAGCCGCAGTTCGCTGCGGCAGGGTGCGCGGTGATTTCGAATTCAAGTGCCTTTCGCATGGCACCGGATGTGCCGCTGGTGCTGCCGGAGGTGAATGAGGCGCATCTGCCGCTGTTGGAGTCGCAGGAGACACGCCGCACCAGTGGCGGCTACATCGTGACGAACGCCAACTGCAGCGCCATCGGCCTGGTGTTGGCGCTGAAGCCGCTGGAGATGCGGTTCGGCATCGAGAGCCTGTTTGTGACCACGATGCAGGCTGTGAGCGGCGCTGGATATCCCGGTGTGCCGTCGCTCGACATTCTTGGAAATGTCGTACCGTTCATCAAGAACGAAGAGGAAAAGCTGCAGGAAGAATTGGGCAAGATGCTTGGGCGTTACACGGGCTCATCCATCGATATGCTGCCGGCGAAGGTGAGCGCGCACTGCAACCGGGTTGCGGTGGTGGATGGGCACACCGAGTGCGTGAGCATTAAGCTGCGAACTCCCGCTACGCATGAGCAGATTGTGGAAGCATGGCAGACCTGGCAGCCGCTCGATGGCAGGGATTTGCCGTCCGCGCCGGATCACCCGGTGCTGTACACCGACCTGCCGGACCGACCGCAGCCGCGGCTGGATGTGACGAACGGCAAGGGCATGAGCACGACGGTGGGCCGGCTACGACCATGCACGCTGCTCGATTGGAAATTTGTCCTGCTGAGTCACAACACGATTCGCGGTGCTGCGGGTGCGGCGGTGCTGAACGCCGAGGTGCTGGCACGCATGGGCAAGTTGCCGAAGGAAACCGCATGAGTCTTCAGCGTGACCAGATCGTTGTGATGAAGTTTGGCGGAACGTCCGTGCAGGATGCCGCGGCGATCACGCGAACGACTGCCATCGTGGAAGGCCGAATCGCAAAAGGTTTAAGGCCCATGGTGGTAGTAAGTGCCATGGCAAAGGTGACGGATAACCTGCTGGCGGCGGCAGACGCGGCGGGTACGGGACAACGTGCAGGTGCGCTGGCCATCAGTGCCCGGCTGCGAACCCGGCATGCAGAGACGGCGGGCGCCCTGCTGGGGTCTGCGCAGGGAGGCACGATCATCAATGACCTGCACGCGGAGTTCGATCTGCTGGACGACCTGTTGCGTGGGATTGCCGCAGTGGGCGAGTTGACGCCGCGCACAACGGACCTGGTCGTGAGCTTTGGGGAGCGGTTGAGCAGCAGAATTGTTACGGCAGCGCTGGCACGGCGTGGTGTCGCGAGCGCACACCTGGATGCACGGACCTGCATTGTGACAAATGCGGATTTTGGCAAGGCAATACCGTTGGAAGCGGACATCGAGCGACGTTTGATCGCGAACGCCTTGCCACTGCTGGAAGCGGCAAAGGTGCCGGTGATGGGCGGCTTTATTGGCGCGACGGTCGACGGCATTACGACAACTCTGGGCCGTGGCGGAAGTGACTTTTCCGCGGCGCTTGCAGGAGGCGGCCTGCGTGCGGGCGCCATCGAAATCTGGACGGATGTGGACGGAATTATGACGACCGACCCGCGCGTGGTACCGGAAGCTCTGCGGGTGAAGACGATCAGCTTTGAAGAGGCGGCCGAGCTTGCATACTTTGGTGCCAAGGTGCTGCACCCCGCGACCATCCTGCCAGCCGTGCAGCAGAACATTCCGGTACTGGTGCTGAACAGCCACAACAGCTCGAGCGAAGGCACGCGGATTACAGCGGTGGCGCCGCCGTGCAAGTCGCCGTTCAAGTGCATCGCGGTAAAGAAACGGTTGACGATTGTGGACATCGTGGCGAGCCGCATGCTGATGACGCATGGCTATCTGAAAGCGGTGTTCGATGTCTTCGACAAGCACCGGGTGGCGATCGACATGGTGAGCACAAGCGAGGTGTCGATCAGCGTGACGGTAGACACGAGCGATCGCCTGCCGGCAATCGCGGCGGATTTGCAGCGCATTGCAGACGTGAAGTATGAGAGCAACAAGGCGCTGGTGTGCATGGTGGGCGAGGATATCCGCGGCCACAGCGGCATCGCCGGCAAGGTATTTACCGCGGTGGGGCACGTGAACGTACGCATGATCAGCCAGGGCGCAAGCGAGATCAATATGAGCTTCATGATTGAGGAAGAGGATGTGACAGAGGCAGTGCGCTCGCTGCACGAAGTCTTTTTCAAGGAACCGGATCCGGCGATCTTTGACCTCTCGAACCGTGCCGCAGCCGTAACGCCTGCGACGAACTCGCTCGCGACCGCATAGCAGAAGGACACAACAACAATGCGCATTCTTGTACTGGGACATGGAAAGACCGGCAAACTTGTGGCGGAGGTGGCACACGAACACGGCCATGGCGTGCACGTGCTGGACGCAAAGGAAAATCCGGGTGGAGCGGCGCTGACGGCACCGTTCGTCACGGGCTTTGATGTGGTGGTCGACTTTACGACTCCGGATGCGGTGGTGACGAATCTGCGCGCACTGCTGGCCACTGGTGCAAAGGTGGTGGTGGGCACGACCGGATGGTACGGGAGCCTGAAAGATATGAAAGATCTGGCCGATCGCAAGGGAGCTGCGCTGCTGTATGGCACCAACTTCAGCGTGGGTGTGCAGGCGATGCTGAAGCTCGCAAGCCAGATGGCGCAGGCGCTGGGTGGTGCTGGATATGACTTCTCCATTGACGAGACGCACCACAGCAGCAAGCTCGATGCGCCAAGCGGCACGGCAATCACGCTGCAGGGCGCGGTGAAGGCGGTTGGGACTGTTCCTATCGCGTCACACCGCGTGGGCGAAGCTCCCGGCCTGCACACGCTGGAGGCGCGCAGCGACGCAGACAGATTGGTGCTGACGCATGAATCCTTCAGCCGGCGCGGCTTTGCAGAGGGTGCGGTGCGTGCCGCCGAATGGCTGAGCACGCGGACAGGTACGTTTGATTTTCAGGACGTGTACGAGCAGCTGTAAGCGGCAACCAGGGCCCAGGAAGGCCAAAGCAGTAAGAGCAGCTTGTAGTTAGACCTACATGCAGGAGACCGTTATGACACCAATCGCAGAAGCTACCCCGGTACACGCCACGGCCACGCCACAGCGAACCTTCGACGCGCTGACCTTTGAGGAGAAGCTTGACCGGCTCGCGCTGGTGGCGGTCCGCGTTGGGTTGAACCTGCAACCGGGTCAGGAGCTTGTGATTACCGCCGGGCTGGATCACGTGCCGTTTGTGAGGCGCATTACGGAGCACGCGTACAAGGCCGGCGCGCTGGCTGTGACGACGCTGTACAGCGACGACCAAACAGTGCTGGCGCGATACCACCATGCGCCGGATGCCAGCTTCGATAGCTCGCCGAAGTGGCTGGCGGACGGAATCGCGACCGCTTACGCGTCGAACAGCGCACGACTGGGCATTGCGGGAATCGATCCGGCGCTGCTGAAGAATGAGGATCCTGCGAAGGTAAGCAGGGCGAACATTGCGGTGAGCAAGGCGATGAAGCCGGCGATGGAATTGATTACGCGACATGCGATCAACTGGTCGATCCTGGCCGGTGCCACGCCGGCGTGGGCGAAGCTGGTGTTTCCGGAGCTGCCAGAGACCGCCGCCCTCGCAGCGCTGTGGGAGGCGATCTTCAAGGCCTCACGTATTACCGGCGATGACCCCGTGGCAGACTGGAAGACGCACGGACGCAACATTGCGAAGCGCGTGGAGGTACTGAACGCGAAGCGCTTTTCGGCGCTGCACTTTAAGGGACCCGGTACGGACCTTACCGTGGGTCTGGCAGACGACCACCTGTGGGCTGGCGGCGGCGGAACCGGTTCGAATGGCATCTTCTGCAACGCGAACATTCCCACGGAGGAGTGCTTTACGACCCCGCACAAGGACCGGGTCGATGGCTTTGTCAGTGCATCGAAGCCACTTTCGCACCAGGGCACGCTGATTGAAAATATCCAGTGCCGGTTTGAAAATGGGCGCATCGTTGAGGCTACGGCAACCGCCGGACAGGACGCGTTGCGCAAATTGATTGCAGTGGATGAGGGTGCGAGTCACCTGGGTGAGGTTGCCCTGGTTCCGCATGGATCGCCCATCGCTCAAAGTGGCCTGCTGTTCTGGAACACGCTGTTCGATGAGAACGCGGCCAGCCACATTGCGCTGGGCCAGGCGTATGCGACATGCATCCGCGACGGCGAACACATGGACGACACAACGCTTGCGGGCAAAGGCGCGAACAGCTCGTTAATTCACGTGGACTGGATGATTGGATCGGGTGACGTGGATGTGAATGGCGTGCTGGCGAACGGCAGCGAGGAACCGCTGATGCGCAAGGGCGAGTGGGTGTAGCGATGGCGGAGAGCGAGGTCTCCGCACGCCCGCAGCACACCATGCCTAAAGGTCGGCTGGAGGCATTCAGCGATGGCGTAATCGCCGTCATCGTCACCATCATGGTGCTGGAACTGCATGTACCGCGGGATGATGGCTGGTCAGGGTTTGTGCATGTGCTTCCACCTGTCGCGATCTATGTGCTGAGCTTTCTGATGGTGGGTATCTACTGGATCAACCATCACGAATTGATGCGGCGGTGCGAGCAGATTGACTACAAAGTGCTCTGGGCGAACCTGCTTTTTCTGCTGGGGCTATCGTTCGTTCCGTTTGCGGCGGACTATGTCGGCGTAAAGCATTTCGACAGCTTTTCAGCCCTGTTGTACAACGGCGCAATGATCGTTGCGGGGCTCACCTTCTTTCTGCTGCGCGACAGTGTCATGCGCATGCAGAAGGCACATGGCGAGCTTGGGCAGCAACACAAAGCGGAGGCGCAGAAGCACGTAGTCTCGCTGGCAATTTACGTCGTCGCGATTCCGCTCGCCTTTGTGCATCCGCTGCTTTCCTTTGGGTTAAACCTGGTCGTCACCCTTCTGTGGATCATTCCAGAGGTTGGTACCCGGAGACTCGTTACCGTACCTACGCGACATCACACACCAGCGGAATGACCCGACTGAACGCTTCGTGCAAAGCCACCGCAATCGCAGCCCGGGCAGCATTTCCAGTACACTCGTGGGCGGCATGAATGCTTCAGTTTCGCTCCACGGTTTAGGTACGGCACTTGTCACTCCCCTGCTTGCCGATGGCTCGCTGGACCTCTCTTCGCTGCGGTCGCTGGTGGAGTGGCAGATTGCATGCGGCGTGACCTTGCTGGTGGCCTGCGGGTCGACTGGAGAAGCGGCAACACTTTCAGAAGATGAAACTGAACGTGTGGTGCAAACCGTGGCGGAGGCCGCTGCCGGGCGGGTGGCTGTTTTTGCAGGAAGCACGCACAACAACACGGCAGAGGCGGTGCGGCGGGCTGCCGGACTGGCGCGGATCAATGGTGTGGACGGTATTCTGACGGCGAATCCGTACTACTCCAAGCCAAACCAGCGCGGCCAGTACTTGCACTTCAAAGCGGTCGCGGAGGCTGTCGGGCAAAACTCTGGAAAAGTGGTGCTGCTCTACAACATTCCCGGCCGCACAGCGGCCAACCTGCTGCCGGAGACGGTGCTTCGGCTGGCGGAGATCGAGAACGTTGCGGGCGTAAAAGAAAGCAGCGGAAACATGGAGCAGATCGCCGAAGTCATCGCCGGCGCCCCCGAGGGCTTTGCGGTGCTGGCGGGGGATGATTATCTCGCAGTACCGGTAATGGAGGCCGGCGGCCATGGGCTGGTGTCGGTGGTGTCGAACGTTGTACCGCAGCGGGTGGGTTCAATGGTCGGCGCGGCACAGCACGGTCAGTGGGCAGAAGCGCAAACCGCTGCCGGCGCGCTGGCACCCCTGACGGCAGCACTGTTCGCTGAGCCGAACCCGGCACCGGTGAAAAGCCTGCTGCACAGCATGGGCAGGATAGCGACGCCGACGCTGCGGTTGCCGATGGTGCCAGTGGAGGATGCGTTGGCGGCGAAGCTGCAGGAGCTGGTTGCGCCATTGCAGTAGCAGCGGCGACGGTGTTCAGGCAGGCAGCTTAGTCTTCGATCGGTCCTCCTGGCTGCTCGGGTGAGAGGCTTGCAAACCATTCGCGGTAGGGTGAGTTCCGTGCCATGTGGCGGTTGTAGTCGGGTGCGCCATCCGTCCACCACGCGTCGCCACGCTCGCCCAGGGCGTGCTTGGCCGCATCCACTGCCTGGCGGGCCTGCTCGCGTGCTGCTGGGTTGCCGGCGCGCATGGCGCGGCCCTTGCTGGATCGTGCGGCCATGAGCTCGTGAACAAGGCGGTCGCGGGTTGCCGCGTCAAGCGAGGGATTTGCGCAACGCCAAAGCCGGCCTCGTACGACGAAGTACCGGCCGTCTGGTGTCGTGGGATAGCGCATCGCCATTGGATGCTGTGGCGACGATGGGCCGCAGCATGCGGCACACTGGAGCTGTCGCTGAGAGTGAAGGCGAAATGAGGTTCCAATTGCCCCCAGACGGTTTTGCATACTTTGACACGCACACGATTGCGCTCGAGTTTCCGGAGACGGCGGAGACCATGCTTGTCGACCGGTATCTGCAGGACACTCCTGAAGCGAGCACGCGAATGTTCCGGGTATACAGGCCGACCCCGGCGCACTTCCATGAGCACTGCGACGAGCACCTGCTGGTGGTGAGCGGTCGCGGAAGGTTCTGGGCGGGCGATGCTGACCAGAGCGTGGAGTTCGGGCCCGGCATGCTGCTGGTGTTCAAGCGGGGCACGGTGCACGCCATGCCGGATATCCTCGAGGAATCGATCGTGTTTCTTGCGCTGGATACACCGCGGCGGGATCCGGCGGATGTGCACTTTGTGGATGAGCGGGATGGGACGGCGCAAAGCTTTATCCGCGAACAGGCCTAAACGCCATTGGTAGACTGCGAACATGGTTGAGGAACAGGTACAGCGTGGTGCGTCGCTGGAAGAGCGGATTGAGCACTGGTTTGCGCAGGGCGCGGCGGCAACGCAGGAACGCGAGGCGCTGGATGCCTTCTACGAGCTGCGCGGAATGCTGGAGAGTGGTGCAGTGCGGAGTGCCGAGCCGGACAGCACCAGTGCGCTCGGCTGGCGTGTGAATGCGTGGGTCAAGCGCGGCATCCTGCTGGGATTTCGGCTGGGCAGCATGGTGACGATGGACGGCGGTGCGTACGTCGACAAGCACACCTATCCTGCGCGGGTGTTCACCGTGGAGGACGGCGTGCGCATGGTCCCGGGCGGGTCGTCCGTGCGGAGTGGTGCGTATTTAGCGAAGGGCGTTGTGTGTGTGCCACCTATGTGGGTCAACGTGGGCGCGTATGTGGATGAAGGCACGATGATTGACTCGCACGCTCTGGTGGGCAGCTGCGCACAGGTGGGCAAGCGCGTGCACCTGAGCGCAGCAGCGCAGATTGGCGGCGTGCTGGAGCCGGTGAACGCGACGCCGGTGATTCTGGAAGACGATGTATTGGTGGGCGGCAACAGCGGCGTCTATGAGGGCACAGTCGTGCGAGCAGGTGCGGTGCTGGCGGCGGGCACGATCCTGACGCGCGGCACGCCGGTGTACGACGTGGTGCATGACACGGTCATTCGCGCGACGGCAGATCAGCCGCTGGTCATTCCCGCTGGTGCAGTCGTGGTGCCGGGATCGCGCGCCATCAGCAAAGGGAGCATGACAGGGCTCAGCGTCTACACGCCCATCATCGTGAAGTACCGCGATAGCAAAACGGAGTTGTCGACGGTGCTTGAAGATCTGTTGCGCTAGTGCGCGTCCTTTGTGTCTGCAGTCGAAATCGCCTCCGCAGTCCGACAGCGGAGGCAGTCTGTTTTGAGTTCCCCGGGGTAGAAGCCACGTCCGCCGGCACTGCACCGGACGCGGTCACACCTGTGTCCTGTGACCTGATTGAGTGGTGCGACCGGATCGTCGTGATGGAGCGGGTGCACCACTCACGTCTGAAAGCGATGTTTCCGAAAGAGCTCCAGGCGAAACGTGTCATCGTGCTGGGCATCCCAGACCGGTATGACTTTATGGACCCGGAACTTGTGTTGCGCTTACGCACACAACTCGCACCGTTCCTGAGCGGCGAATCGATTCAAACGCGGGATGACCTCGATGCGCCTCGTTCGAACGTACCCAACGCTGCTAGCATGAAGGATGAATGAATACTGAATCGTTGAAGATTATCCCGCTCGGTGGCCTGGGCGAGTTCGGCATGAACTGCATGGCTGTCCAGTGGAAGGATGACATCATCGTCATCGACGCCGGCCTGATGTTTCCTGAAGATGAGTTGCTCGGCATCGACATCGTCGTTCCCGACATCACCTACCTGATCGAGAATCGCGAGAAGGTTCGCGCCATCCTGCTGACGCATGGGCACGAAGACCACATCGGTGGCCTGCCGTGGATTCTGAGTGAGCTCAAGGTGCCGGTGTATGGCACGGAGTTCACGCTGACCTACGTGGAAGGCAAGCTGGAAGAACACAAGCTGCTCGACGATGCGGACCTGATCGAGATGCTGCCGGGTGAGAGCTTTGAGGTGGGGCCGTTTCGCGTCTCGCCCATCCGAGTGACGCACTCACTGGTGGACTGCGTGGCGCTGGCGATCCGGACCCCGGTGGGCACGATCGTACACACGGGTGACTTCAAGATTGATCTGGCGAGCCCGGACGGCAAGCCGTTCGACCTGCAGAGCTTCGCGGAACTGGGCAAGGAAGGCGTGCTGCTGCTGCTGCAGGACTCGACCAACGTCGACCGGCCGGGATATACGCCGGGCGAGCTTGCGGTGCGGCCGCGGCTGGACGAGATCTTTGCGCGCACCGAGCGGCGCCTCTTCTTTAGCTGCTTTTCTTCATCGATCCACCGCATCAAGCTGGCCATGGACCTGGCGCACAAGCACGGACGCAAGGTCGCGCTGATCGGCAGATCGATGGACAACTCAACCGAGATCGCGCAGGACCTGGGCTATATCGATCCACCGACCGGACTGATCATCCATAGCGGGCAGATCAAAGACATGCCGCCGGAGAAGGTATGCGTTTTGATCAGCGGCACCCAGGGCGAGCCGATGAGCGCGCTGAGCCGCGCAGCCGTGGACAACCACAAACATGCGCGGATTGAGGCAGGCGACACTGTGCTGTTTTCGTCGCGTGTTATTCCCGGCAATGAGAAGGCGATTGGCAACGTGGTGGACCACCTGTACCGCCGCAAGGCCAAGGTGATTCAGGACGACGGGCGTAACGGAATGATTCATGTGAGCGGTCACGGATCACAGGAAGAGTTGCGGCTGATGATCAACCTGCTGCGGCCCAAGTTCTTTGTGCCGGTGCACGGCGACTACCGCCACCTGACGCTGCACGTGGAAGTGGCGATGGGAACGGGCATTCCAGAGAAGGCCGTGTTGATTGAGGATGGCGAGGTGCTGAGCGTGACCCCGACCAGCGCGGGCATCACGGGCAAGGTTGCGAGTGGACGCGTGCTGATCGACTCAGGGTCTACGTCGGACGTGGTCGAGGAGCTGATCATTCGCGACCGCAAACACCTTTCGGAAGCTGGGCTGGTTCTGGCGATCATCACGATCGACAAGATGACGGGCAAGCAGACCGGACCACCAGAGATTGTGACACGCGGATTTGCCGTAAACGAGCAGAGCATGATCAATGAGGCGCGCCAGATCATCGGCCGCACCATGGAGAACTCGTCCGCCGAAGAAAAGCGCGATTACATGCTGATCAAAGAGAAGGTCCGCGCAGATTTGAAGCGATACATCCAGAAGAGCACGGCGCGACGGCCCATGATCATGCCGGTCATACTGGAGATCTGATTGCTGTTGGCTGGCCGTTGTTTCCTAAAACCCTGCTAGAGGTTCGACCCTGATGGCCAGGCGTTTACCGCGGCCGAGATCACTGGAAACACGCCGCCACAGGCACGTGGGCGTGGCCGCAGCTGGACGCGGCATGCTGCGGCAGCGGTACGAGGAGGCACGGACTTCCCTGCCTGGCTGGCGCATGCCTGCGGCAGTGTCTACCGTGCTGGCCGTGCTTCTCTGCGTTCTGCTGTGGCCGTGGATACACGTGCATTTGCAATCACTGGCCGTGCTCAAGTCAGTCAGTGGGGATGTGATTCCGCAACCGCTGAAGGCCCTGGCGACGGAACCGATTGAGACGCACGACATCATGCTACAGACGACGGCCGGCGCCGTGAACGCGCGCATGTACACGCCGGTGCGCCATCCGCATGCACCTGGGCTGGTTGTCTTCCATGGCGTGCACCACCTGGGGCTTAACGAGCCCAGGCTGATGAGCTTTGCGCGGGCAATGGCTGCATGCGGTCTGCAGGTGTTGACGCCCGAGCTGCCGGACATTAAGGACTACCGCATCGGCGAGCACAGCATCGACGTGATTGGTGCCTCTTCCGTGTGGTTCGCCCATCAGCAGAAGCGGCCAGTGAGTGTGATGGGGCTGAGCTTTTCAGGCGGCCTGAGCTTGGTAGCGGCGGCAAATCCGGCATACCGGCCGAGCATGAAGCTGGTCTTCGCCGTGGGGTCGCAGGACGCGATGGAACGGGTCGCGACGTACTACCGCACGGGGCAGGCCGCCAGGCCCGATGGTACGACGGAGCTCCTGCCGGCGCATGAATACGGCCCGCTGGTGTTGGAGTATGAGCACGTGGAGGAGTTTGTGCCGGGACCCGACGTCCCAGGTATTCGCAGCGTGCTTCGCGCCCACCTGTATGAGGACAAGGCTGCCGAGGAGGCCGCGATGGAACAGCTTTCGCCGCGTCAGCAGGCAGAGGCAGCGGAGCTGATGGATGCCGGCAGCGGGACAGTACGTGCCATGCTGCAGACAAGCGAGCTGAGGCATCGCAAAGAGTTTGCGGGGCTGTCGCCAGAGACGTATTTGGGTGAGCTGACGGTGCCGGTGTTTCTGCTGCATGGCGAGGCAGACAACATCATCCCGGCGGCAGAAACGCTGTGGATGGCGAGTGAACTGCGCACGACCACGTTGCAGGCCGCGCTGGTGAGCCCCGTGCTGTCGCACATCGACATGGAAAAAGCGCCGAGCGCATGGGAGACATGGAAGCTGGTGCACTTTATGGCGTTGGTTCTGCACGCGGCAGAGCGGTAGGTTCGCTCCCCTGCTGCGACAATAAGCCATGCAACTTGTGGAACTTGCCGACATTGAAGCTGCAGCGAAACGGCTGGAGGGTGTGACCGTGCGCACCGGGCTGTACCGGCTGGACGTAGACCTGTTGCGTGCCATGGGATTCAGCATTCCGGACGAATTGCCGGGCATCTGGCTTAAGGCGGAGAATGAGCAGCCCATCGGCAGCTTTAAACTGCGTGGCGCGTACAACAAAATCGCATCGATGAGTTACGACGAGCTGCAGGATGGCGTGGTCGCCCACAGCAGTGGCAATCACGCGCAGGGCGTGGCCTATGCGGCGCGCGAGATGGGCGTGCACGCGACCATTGTGATGCCGGAGATTGCGCCGCGGGTGAAGCACGATGCGACGATCGCGCTGGGTGCCGAGGTGTTGCTATGTGGACCTACAAGCAGCGACCGCATCCGCATGGCAGACGAGGTTCTTGCCGAGCGGGGTGGCGTGCTTGTGCCGCCGTATGACGATCCGTACATCCTTGCCGGCCAGGGAACGTGCGGCCTGGAGATTGCCCAGGACATGCCGGAGGTGGAGCTGATCCTGGTACCGGTAAGCGGAGGCGGCCTGCTGGGCGGCGTTGCGACGGCTGCCAAGAACATGCTGCCAGCGGTGAAGGTGTGGGGTGCGGAGCCGGCGCTGGCAGCCGATGCAAAGCAGAGTTTTTACACGCGCACGCTGACGGAGTGGGCCGGCGCGCAGACCGCAAAGACCATCGCCGACGGGCTGCGGACGCAGAGCCTGGGCAAGCTGAACTTCGAGCAAATCCTGAAGTACGTGGACGGCATCGTTGCCGTGACAGAAGAAGAAATCCTGGACGCTACGCGCATGCTGCTGATGGCGACGAGCCTGGTGGCGGAGCCGAGCGGTGCCGTGACGCTGGCGGCTGCACTTTTCCATGCCGATGAGCTGCCGAAGGTGGGGACAGTCGTTTGCGTCCTGAGCGGGGGTAACATCGACCCGGCGCTGAAAGATGAACTGCTGACAGCGGAGGACTAGGCGAGCGTGGCCCAAGCACCGTCTAACGTCTGTATGCGTCTTTCTCTCGTTCTTCTCGCCATGACTACTGTTGTGAGTGCGCAGACCGCGCCACGCCGCACGGGTGAACGTGCCACCGTTCTGCACACCGCCGTTGTGTATGTGGAGCCGGATGCGGATTCGCAGAAGGTGTCAGAGGTCTCGCCTGGGAACGAAGTCGTTGTCATCCAGCGGTCGGGGCCATGGGTAAAGGTGTTTGCGAACACAAGTATTGAGGAGAAGAACGAGGCGGACGAGCCGGAGTTCAGCGTAGATGACGCAGCCCTTCCCCGGGCCGGATGGATCCGGGACAAGGGCCTGGTGAGTGGGCAGACGCCCAACGGTGACCGGTTGCTGTATGGCGCGGCAGCCACGGCGGAGGCGCAGGCAGGCGAGCCGCATGCGCCCAAGCTGGCGGCAGGCGAGGCGCACCTGCTATATCGGCGGATACCGGAGTATTTCCCCGGCTCGCCGATGGCGGGCGAGAGCGCATGGAGGTCAGCGGACATTCGCTGGCAGGAGGAGAAGTTCGATGCGCGGTCACGGCCGTCGTACAACGATCCCGACCCACACAACCGGCCCGCGCTCTACGAAGACGGTCTGAAAAAAGTGATGAAACAGCAGGTGGGAACAAAGTTTGCCGCATTAGCCGCGTGGGACTTGCTGGATGCCAGGATGTGCGGTGACTGGCAGGGTTTGCCGAAATGTCCGGCGATGGAGAGCGAGGTGTACGAGAAGTATGCCGCGCAATTCCCCGACAGTCCCAAGGCAGCAGAGGCGCTATGGAATGCGACCTACCGACAGGGTGTGCTGGTAAGCATGTACATGGCGGAAGACAACAAGAAGAAGGCCGACGCCGCTGCGGCCCACGCGCATGCGCTGCGCGACGAGCTCCTGGCAAAGTTTGCGGCGAACGATTACGCGGCGCGGGCGCAGGCAATGGTATACAGGGTGGAGCAAGGCATCGCCATATACGGCAGCGACCGCGACTAGCGATCCTGGCGAACGCCTGCTTGAAGAGGAAACCCTGGTTTGAACGATTACCTGTTGTCTGTCATCCTTGGCATTGTTGAGGGCCTCACTGAGTTTTTGCCCGTCAGCTCCACCGCGCACCTGCGCATTGCAGAAGCGCTACTTCACATTTCGCTCACCGACCCATATTGGAAGATGTACACGATCGTGATCCAACTGGGTGCGATTCTTGCCCTGATGCTGCTGTTTTTGGGGCGCATCGTCCGGATGTTCCGCACGTTTCCACATGGCGAACGCGGCGAGAAGACGTGGCTGACGCATCCACTGACGCTGACGCTCGTGGCGTTCGTGTGCACTGCGATTCCAGCCAAGCTGCTGACCAAGGTTGTCGGGGAGAACCTGGAGAACCTAACGGTGATTGCGCTGGCCCTGCTGATTGGCGGCATCGTGATGTGGGTGGTGGATGCATGGGCATCGCGGCGCGAGGCAAGCACCACGCACGTGGAAGACATGAATTTCGGGCAGGCGATCTGGATTGGTTTGTGCCAGGTGCTGAGTGCGGTTGTGCCGGGAACGTCAAGATCCATGGCGACGATTGCCGCTGGCGAACTGGCCAGCATGGATCGTGCAACTGCCGTGGAGTTCTCGTTCCTGCTCTCGATTCCGACCATGATTGCGGCGACGGGCTATTCCCTGCTGAAGGCGATTCATCCTAAGGCGACAGAGGTCGGTGCGGAGGCGATTGCGCCGCTGGTGATGGGGCCAGAGCGGTGGATCGTGCTCATCATCGGCATGGCGGTGTCATTTGTCGTGGCGTACGTTGTGGTTGCGTGGTTTCTGAAGTGGGTGACACGCCACGGCTTTGCGCCGTTTGCGATCTATCGCATCCTGCTGGGCGCGGGCATGCTGGTGTGGCTGCATATGCACGCGTAGGAGGGTCTTTGTGGAGCGACTGGTCGGCTTTGTGATGACTTCGGACGCGGAGCGGTCACGTGCGTTCTACGTGGATGTGCTCGGTCTGGAGTTCTTGCAGGAGGATGGCTTTGCGCTGGTTTTGCGCTCTGGCAAGAACATGGTGCGCGTAGTGAAAGCAGAGACCGTAACGCCACAGCCCTTCACGGTACTTGGGTGGGAAACCGACTCAATCGTGCCGCGCGTCCGTGAGCTCACGGCGCGTGGCATCAGCTTCACGCGGTACCCATGGTTTGAACAGGACGAGCTTGGCATTTGGGCGGCACCGGGCGGCACAAAGGTGACGTGGTTCACGGACCCGGACGGCAACGTGCTTTCGCTGTCGCAGCACTAGGCGTCAACGGAATAACAAGCAGCAAAGCCCCGCCTAGGCGGGGCTTTGCTGTGTTCGGCTCCAGGCTGCTGCCTACTGAAGCTTGATGAAGATGATGACGAAGGTGAACAGGGCCAGCGACTCGATAAAGGCGAGGCCGAGGATGAGGAACGTAAAGATACCGGGACGCGCGCCAGGGTTGCGTGCCAGCGCCTCAGCGGCAGAGGCGGTTGCCTTGCCCTGTGCCAGGCCGCAAAGGCCGGCCGCAATGGCCATGCCGATACCGGCACCGATGTAAAGCATGCCCTTGGTGGAGGCGGCGTTGGCAGCTTCCTGCGCAAAGGCTGGGGTGGCGATGAGCAGCACCGCAAGCGTCATGAACACATACTTCATCATTTTCATTGGTAGAACTCCGAGCCTTCAGAATGCCGCGCCAGTGGGTGGTTGAGGATCACCGTGCTGTCCCCCTCACGCTTGCGTGGGTCGTGCACCGCCTGCGGTGAAGGCGAACGCCGCAGCCGTCGAACTTGTTGCCGCAACCTAGTGCTCGTGTGACACAGCCAGGCTCAGATAGATGGTGGCCAGCAGCATGAACACGTACGCCTGCACCAGCGAAACGACGAGGTGCAGGCCCAGGAACACGAGTGGCACACCGATTGGAATGAGCGAGAAGAACGCGAGGGTGACCAGGTCGCCGGCAAACATATTGGCGTACAGACGGACGGTCAGCGACAGGACACGAGCACAGTGGCTGATGACCTCGATGACGAAGAGCAGCGGCGCAAGCCACCAGACCGGCCCCAAGAACTGCTTGATGTAGCCTGCCCCGTTGGAGCGGATGCCCTCGTAGTGATAGTAGAAAAATGTCACCAGCGCCAGGCCAAGCGGCACAACCGGAGTCGACGTGGGCGACTCCAGGCCGGGTACGAGGCCGAGTAAATTCATGATCAGGATGAATAGCAGCAGCACCGAAAGGTAGCCGGTGAAGCGCTCAAAACCGTGACCGATGATGCTCTCACCCTGACCGGAGACGAACTCGTGCAGGAGCTCTGCAGTGTGCTGAATGGCGTTCGGTTTCTCAACCGACAGCGACATGCGCACCACAACAAAGTAAACCAGCAGGAACAGGGTCACCAGCAGTTCCATCGCGAAGGCGTTGGACAGCGGCGCAGCCGGTTCAGTGACGTGGACGTGCAGCGCGCGCAGCAACGCGTCAGCTGGGCCGGCAAAGGCGTGGTTCAGAATTCTGGTAAAGACTAGCTGTTCCGGCATGGTTCTTTCTATGTCCGCACAGGCTTAGATGGTTCCGCTGCGCAGCAGCCGAATCGCCTCGACGGTGAGCGCTAGAACACCCATCGCCAGCCCCGCCGCAAGTGCGGGCACACTCCCGTGCAGATATCTAAGGCTAGCATATAGAACTGCTACAACCACCAGTAAACGCACGGCAAAACCAGCAATTGCGAAGCCGATGGAGGGTGCCATTGCAGGGCTTGCGACCGCGGAGCTGTGCACCGCTTCCTGTGCATCCATTTTCGCTGTCAGCGCCGCCATCAGGCGTCGCCACTCCCACAGACCGCTGCCGGAGATGAGCGCTCCCACGGCAAGGGCCGCTGCTCCTCGCCAACCTGTGTAGACCCAGGCCAACGGGACGCCGATACAGGCGAGGACTATCACAAACATGCCGGCGCGCCGCAAACTCGCGGCAGCCTGCGCGTCCGTGTAGCTGGAAAGTGCGGCAGAGGCTGTGGCTGTTTCAACAGAGGCTGTGTCTGGCGCGGCACCGCTGGCCCACCACTCGGCGTGCGTCTGGGGTTCTGCCGGCACGTTGGGTTCTGGGGCCACGTGGAGCTCCGGCGCTATCTCCGTGTCGCTCATTCCGGGTCTTTCATGTACCGGCTGGCCGTGTTGTAGATCTGCAGAAAACCGCCAGCCGCGCCAAGCAGAATACCGACGACGCCGATCCAGTTCTGGTGAAATTTGGCGTCGAGCCAGTGGCCCAGAAACCAGCCGACGACGCAGCCAAGCGGTAGCGCAATTGCGAGCTGGATCATGGATTCGGCTTTGACCAGGTCGCCAAGTGTTCCCTTTGGCCGCCCGGGTGTGGACTGGTCGCTCATGCCGCTAATTACACCACTTCCGGGGCGTGGCCGAATACCCTTGCGCAACATCCGCCGCGATCAGGGTCTGAACCTGCGACTGGAGAACTTTCTCATGGCTTCCCTGCTCTCACGCGTTCTTCTCGGTGGATGTGCCCTGACCCTGACTGTGCTGGTAGCCGGGTGCGCTAACCACAACCACTACTACTATGCGCAAACCCCGCCACCGCCGCCGCCTGCCTGGGCCAGTAATGCCCTCGTTCAGCAGGCAAACGGCAACGGCTTTCGCGACGGCCGCAGCGACGGCGAGCGCGACGTGCTTGCCCGCTACCGCTACAGCCCGCACGCCGATCAGAAGTTCCGTGTGACGCCGGGCTACAACGAGCGCTTTGGGCCCTTCGACCTGTACCGTGACACGTACCAGGAGGCCTACGTCCGCGGCTACGACAACGGTTTCCGCCACGCGCAGCGCGCCGGGTACTAGGCCACTACAGCCTTTATGATGGAAGCGTTATGCCCTTTCCCATCAAGACGTGTGTTGTGTGTGACGAAGAGTTTGAGCTTCGGCCCGGAAAGCCCGGCTTTGCGAACCGGTGCCCGGAGTGCAGCGCACCAGAAGCCCCGGCTGCCGGCAAAGACAAGGTAGACGCCGGTGCCAACGAGGCACGACGCGAGGCGATGAAGAACCTGCTGTATCGCAAGGACTCCTGAGCAGGGTGTGCGGCTGACGTATGCTGGGTGCGTCTACTCCCCGTTTGAGGCTGTTGCATGCGTCGCGTTTCGTCACTCGTACTGTTAGCATTCGCGCTGCCCTGCTGTGCGCAGCGAGCAACCGCGCATGGTGCCTCCGCGCACGGCAGCACCGCGCCTTCAGGGCCGGTTGCCGTCATTGATACAACCATGGGCCGCGTGGTGTGCCGGTTGTATGCGAAGCAGGCACCTGCGATGACGGAAAATTTTGTGGGCCTGGTGACAGGGACAAAGGACTGGAAGGACGGAGCCACCGGGCAGACCGTGCATGGCCGGCCGTTCTATGACGGTACTGGTGTGTTTGGGTGGGGTCAGGGTTTTGGTGGAGGGGACCGCATCGGCGGCCGCAAGGGAGTGGCGGGTGAGCCCTTCCCTGTGGAGAAGACCGGCCTCATGTACGACCGGCCGGGGCGGCTGTCGATGTCGCTGGGAAAGGATGGGACGAGCAGCTCGATCTTCCTGATTTCAGGCCATGCAGACGCCGAGGCCCAGGAGGCGGGACGCGGCGCGGTCTTTGGCCAGTGCGACGATGCCGGTGTGAAGGTGGCGCAGGCCATCGCTCATGCGCTGGTTCCCGTCGACAACTTGCCGTCGAAGCCGGTCGCGATCAACCACATCGCCATCGTGCAACCGGGCGAGCCGCTGCCGCCTGTGGCTCCGGATGTGGACCTCGCGACGGTCGTGCCGCAGCCAGGCCGCATGCCGATACCGTCGATCGCCTCGCCGGAGCCGAACGGCCCAGAGGTCACGATCGACACGACGCAGGGTACGTTAAGCTGCCGGTTATTCAAGCAGACGCCGCTCGCGACGGACAACTTTGTGGGCCTGGCCATGGGCACGAAGGCTTGGCACGACGCCATCACGGGAGCGCCGGTGAAGGGGCACTTTTACGACGGCCTGCATTTCGACCGCGTGATACCGGACTACATGGTGGAGCAGGGCGACCATCCGCACGAGGGCACGCCCACGACGGACAAGGGGATCGGCATCAACTTCGGGGTGGAGACTGTACCGGGGCTGGACTTCGACCGTCCGGGGCGGCTGGCGATGGCGAATGCTGGGCCCGATACCAACGGAGGCGAATGGTTTGTGACAGAGGTGCCGCGCCGCTCGCTCAACGGGGATTACACGATCTTCGGCCAGTGCGACGACGCCAGCGTGGCGGTGGTGCACAGGATTGCGAACCTGCCGCGCGACGCGCACAATGCACCCCTGCGGCCTGTAACAATTACCCGGGTGACCGTGCTGAAGTGATCAGTCCTCTCTGGCGTAAGCCACCTGTTCTCAGGTCCGGACGCAGGCACACGCTTAGCTGGTCGACGCCGATGCAGGCGCGTCCTCCTGCTTCTTCTGCGGTCGCAGCAACGGAAACAGGATTACGTCACGGATGGAGCGCGAGCCCGTGAGCAGCATGGTGAGACGGTCGATGCCGATACCTTCTCCACCGGTAGGGGGCAGGCCGTAGCCGAGGGCACGGACGTAGTCCTCATCCATGTCGGTGGCCTCTTCGTCACCTTTAGCCTTGGCGTCGACCTGCGATTGAAAGCGGCGGCGCTGGTCTTCGGGGTCATTGAGCTCGGAGAAGGCGTTACCGACTTCGAAGCCACCGATGTAGAACTCGAAGCGTTCTACCCAGTCGGGTTCGTCGGGTTTGACTTTGCTCAGAGGAGAGACGGCTAGTGGGAAGTCGTAAATGATCGTGGGCTGGATCAGGTGCTGTTCGGCAAGTGTTTCGAACATTTCAGCAATTACTCGGCCACCTCGGGATGAGTCAAACGTGCGGAAGGCATGTGCAAGGCCTAAAAAGTAAACCTCGATGACGGCTTTACGAGACCGCACCTGACCTTCTCCTGTTGTCGCAGGTATGTCGTTGATGTAGATAGCATCGACATTGTCTCCATTACGAGCACGTGCGCTTGCCATCGAATTGCTTGCTTGGTCGCAACAATCCGCAAGGATCGCAGCATTATCGAAATCAGCCAGTCGCGGTGGAGTAGCTTCCTCAGGCCACCACTTGATAATTGCTTCCTTCATACTGAGGCGCTGCCATTTGCCTAAGTCGATCTCGACCATCTCGCCGGCGCGGGGACCTTTTGGGAGGGGGAAATTGATGAGGGTGGTGCCGTTGACTTCGTTGGCGACGAAGGTGATGAGCTCTTCTGTGAGGTCCATCAGGTCGTGGTAGTTCGCGTAGGCCTGATAGAACTCCAGCATGGTGAACTCGGGATTGTGCTGGGTGCTGATGCCCTCGTTGCGGAAGTTTCGGTTAATTTCGTACACGCGGTCGAGGCCGCCCACGACGAGGCGCTTCAGGTAGAGCTCGGGGGCGATGCGGAGAAAGAGCTCCATGTCCATGCTGTTGTGGTGGGTGACGAAGGGCTTCGCCGCCGCACCGCCGGCGACCGGCTGCATCATGGGCGTTTCGACTTCGAGGTAGCCGCGGCTGTCGAAAAAGGTGCGCAGGGCTTTGAGGATGTGGGCGCGCTTGACGAAGACGTCTCGGGCCGGAAGGCGGCGCATGCTCGCTGTTGCGGTCGCAACCGCCTCAGGATTGTCGTCCGTGGTCGGTTCGCTTCCCTGCTCCGGCAGCGACGTCTCCAGTAGCTCGCCTTCGTCGGTAAACAGGTCCAGGTAGCGCTGTCGGTAGCGGAGCTCGATGTCCTGCAGGCCATGGAACTTGTCGGGCAGGGCGAGCAGGGCCTTGGTGAGGAAGGTGAGCGTCTCGACGTGAACCGTGAGCTCGTTGGTGCGGGTGCGGAAGAGGTAGCCCGTGACGCCGATGTGGTCGCCGAGATCGAGCAGCTTGTACAGCTCGAAGTTATTTTCACCGACAGCGTCTTGCCGCACGTAGATCTGCAGGCGCTGGCCGTTGGACAGCAGTGACGCGAAACCGGCTTTGCCCTGGCGGCGATGGGCAATGACGCGACCTGCAAGAGAGACCTGGATGCGGTCGGCTTCCAGCGCTTCAGCGGGGGTGTCGTCATAGTCGATCCGCACCTGCGGAATGCCGTTTGGTGGCGCGATGCGAAAGGTATTGGGGTAAGTGGCGGCTAGGTACGAAAGGCCGTTTGCCTCGCCTAGTTCCGCAATGCGCTTCAGCTTTTCAAGCCGTTCGTTGTAAAGCTTTTCTTCAAAATCGGAGGTGAACATGTCCTGTCCATCCTAAACGTCGCGCTCCTCTGCCCTCTGCCGGTTGCCGCTGCGGACCATGTTCCTCGCCCTGTTGGTAGGCTGGATGGGTGAATATCTTGTTTGTTGGGGATGTGTTTGGGTCGGCTGGTCGTCACATTGTGGCCGAGCACCTGGGGCACGTGATGGAGACGCATGCGATCGACCTGTGCGTGATGAACGGGGAGAATGCGGCGGGTGGCTTCGGCATCACGCCGTCAATCGCGGACGAGCTGTTCGACATGGGCGCGGAGGTGATTACGACCGGCAACCACTTCTGGGACAAGAAGGAGCTGCTGGAGTGGATCAAGGTGCCGGCAGACTCGCACGAACGTGCACGCCGGGTGATACGGCCGGCCAACTTTGCCCCGACGACGCCGGGCTTTGGCGTGTACGAGGGTGTCACCGCCGCCGGTGAAGCGTATGCCGTGCTGAACCTGCAGGGACGCGTCTTCATGCAGCAGATCGACGACCCGTTCCGCAAAGCCGATGAGCTGCTGAAGGGCGTCACAGCAAAGGTTGTGCTGCTGGACTTCCATGCCGAGACCACCAGCGAAAAGGTGGCGCTGGGTTGGTACCTGGACGGCCGCGTGACCGCAGTGCTGGGGACGCACACGCACATCCCGACAGCGGACGAGCGCATTCTGCCGAAGGGCACTGCCTACCAGACCGACGTGGGCATGAGCGGCCCATACGACAGCGTCATTGGTGTGGAATACGAAGCCGTGGTGCAGCGCTTTTTGACGGGCGCCCCAGCCAAGTTCGAAGCGGCGAAGGGTAATCCCAAGATGTGCGCGACGGTGGTGGAGTGTGACGCTGCAACGGGGCGAGCGCACGGCATCAGGCGCATCATGCTCGGCGAATAGTGCGCATGCAACAAGAAGGGACAGCCACGTTGGCTGCCCCTTCTGCATTACGTTGCGATGTGACTTAGCGACGGCGGACCGGGGCCTTGCGGACCGGAGCGGCGGCAGCCTTCTTCGTCTGGATCTCGCCACCGGTCATTTTGACCATGAGCGGCTTCTGTGTGTAGCTGTCGACCGTGGCAACGACCTTTACGGTGGCACCCACGGCAGGCGGTGTCTTCGGCTCTTCCTTCAGGGTGATGTCGAAATCAGCAACCTTGGGGTTGGCTGATTTGGCGTCGTCCGAAACGGCAAGCTGCAGATCCGTACCGGTGATGGAAACGACATCTCCGTTGATTTCGATTTCCTTGGCCTTGATCGGGGTGAATTCCTGATCAGCCTGTTCGGCGGTGCCGTACTGAATGACGAACTCACGGTCCATGATGTTGGTCTTGGCCAGGGTTGGGTCGTCCGTCTTGTCAGACGCGAGCAGTGTTGTGGCCTGATCTGCCGGTGTCGGTGCCGGCTTGATGCTGCTCTTGAAGGCGTCTGTCGGTGTGATGGAGGCCGCGGCAGCTGTCTTCACAGCGTCATAACCGTCTGCGCCGCCGTGATATTTCTTGTAGCAATAATCGGCAACCGGCTGGAATTGCGGCTTGAACTGATCGGGCGCAAAGGTCACTGCACGCGTGGCGTAGAAGGTGCAGCTCAGGTAGTCAGGCGGCGTGGACTGGTAGTAAGCAGTTGCCAGGTTGTAGGTGTCCTGCAGTAGCGGACCCGGCTGCTTGGTCTGGTCTTCCGGCACGGACTTCAGCTCGGTGGTGTAGGCGGCAATGGCGCCGGGGTAATCCTTCTTCAGCAGATCGTCGGCGCCGATGGCACCGAAAAAGGTCGGCGACACGGCGGTCTTCAACTGGTCCCACTGGGCCTGGTCAACGGCGGCAGGTTTGGGGTCGTCGATGCCACGCTGGGCAAAGCCGGCGGCCTTGTCATAGAGCGGCTGGCGGGCCGTCGCATCGGCGGCAGCGTCACCCTGCTGCTTCAGCACAGTGGTTTCAATGATGAGGCCGCGGATGTTCTGTGGATCAGCCTGCAACAGGCGGTCCGCTGCATCCAGCGCCTTGGGCAGGTTCTGTGCCTGGTAGTAGGCAACGGCAAGCTGCTCCAGGACTGGTCCCTTCACCGTGCTCTGGGGGTACTTGGTCAGGAAGGCTTCTGCTGCAGCCGCCTTTGCAGCCGGATCGGTCGCCGTAGTGACGTTGTTATACGCGGCGTACTCGTCGGGTGAAAGCTGAACCTGGCCTGCAGGTGCTGCGGCCGCGGCTGGTGCCTGCGCCATGCAGAATGGTGCGGTGACTGCGGCGGCCGCAAGCATCGAGGCGAATATTGCCTTCTTCATCAAACACTCCCTGTGGTTAAAGAATCTCAATTTGGTCCTGCGCCGCAACGGCTGATGCGGTAGACGCATCGTGAAACGGTTGTGTCGACTGTATCGCAATTCCGGAAACATGCCGGTTCTTTCCGCCGGCAGTGGCCTGGGTGCGAACTGTAGATGCGAAGTGTAGATGCGAAGAACTGCAATGGTGCTGCATGACGCCAAGGTGTCTCCTGATGAAAGGCGTTCCCGGGTTCAAGCAGAGATGGGATCGTCACCTGCCGAAGATGGGATCGCCGTTTGCCTTGCTCACCGTCTATCGCTTGCGATTGAGAGCCGCTTATCCACAACCGGTTGCGAGGTACTTGCTTGAATACCTGCTGTGAAGGCACTAGCCTAAGTCTGTGACGGCCGCAATGTGCAGCGGCTGGAATCGGAGGCCGTTTGTGCTGAAGCTGAAGCGTGTGCAGATTTTGGGGTTCAAGTCGTTTTGCGATCGGACCGACGTTCACCTGAGCGGCAGCGGCATTGCCGCGGTGGTGGGGCCAAACGGTTGTGGCAAGTCGAACATCAGTGACGCCATCACCTGGGTGCTTGGCGAGCAGAGCGCCAAGAGCCTGCGCGGCGTAAAGATGGAGGATGTGATCTTTGCCGGGACACGCGATCGCAAAGCCACAGGCATGGCAGAGGTGTCGCTGACGCTGGTCGACCCGGAAATCTACGACGGCAACGACCTGCACGCACCGGTGGCGATCGACACGGCGGTGGTAAGCGACTGGGACGAGGCCGCGGAGCGCCAGAAGCGGCAGGCAGCCACAGAGGCAGCAGTAGCCGAGGCGCAGCCAGGACCGCTGCTGCCGGGTGAGGAGGGCGAAACGGAAGAGGTGCTTGCGGACGAGCCCACTGCCGAAGGCGAGCCGGGCGCCGCCGGTGTGAATCCCGTGGTGCTCAGGATCCGGCGGCGCAAGTTCAGCCGCGCACCCATCCGCGCGGGTGAAGTCACAGTGACCAGGCGTCTATTCCGCAGCGGCGATTCGGAGTACCTGCTGAACGGCAAGCTCTGCCGGCTGCGCGATATCCAGGACATCTTCTTCGGCACCGGCCTGTCGGGGGAGAACTACGCCATCATCGGGCAGGAGCGGATCGGCCAACTGCTCTCGTCCAAGCCGCTCGACCGGCGATCGATCATCGAGGAAGCTGCGGGCATCACGCGATTCAAAACCAAGAAGCGGCTGGCCGAACTGCGGCTGGAAGCGAGCAAACAGAACCTGTCACGGGTGGACGACATCTTTGACGAAGTGACCAAGCAGATGGCCAGCCTGAAGCGACAGGCGGCCAAGGCCGAGCGCTATGGTGAGATGCGCGACGAACTGCGGGCCAAGCTGCGCGTCGTACTGAGCAGCCGGCTGACGCACATGGATGCGGAGCATGGTCAGTCTACGGATGTTGTTGCGGAGCTGACCGGCAAAATCGATTTACAGGCAGCCCAGCTGGAGGCTACAGACGCGGAGCACGCTGCAGCCGTGGCGCGCGGGTATGAGCTGGATGAGGAGTTGCGCACCACCAATGCGCAGGTCAACGAAACGCGTGTAGAGCTGGAGCGCGCGGGGTCCCGCATGCACAGCAACACAGACCGGGTTGGCGACCTGGCAGCGCGCATCGCCAGCGGTGCGGATGAGTTGCAGCAGGTGCGGCATTCCATTGAGGCGCTGGCGGCAGATCGCGAGGGCTTGCAGATGTTTCTGCAGACCGCGACCGCAGATACGGCTGAAGCGCGGGAGACGGCGCAGGCACGCCAGCGAGAGGCTGCGGAAGCGCAGGCGCAGGTGAACAACGCCGACCGTGAGGCGCAGCAGGGTCGGCACCAAAGCATGCAGTTGGTACAGCGAATTTCTCAGGTTCACCGCGAAGAGGCACAGGCGGTGGAGCAGCTAGCGGGCCTTGATCGCGAAGCGGAGCGGCTGATTGCAGAAAGTGAAACGGCTCGGCATGAGCTGGAGGCGTTGGGTCGTCAGCGTGGCCAGGTGTCGCTTTCATTTGAGACGGTTAGCGACCGGCTGAAACGGCTGGAGGCGGAGATTGCCCAACTGCGTTTGGATCTGGAGTCGCGCCGCCGTGAGGAGATGGAGACTCGCCGGCGTGGCGACCACCTGCGTGCAGAGGCGGCAACGTTGCTGGGACGAAAGAATTCACTGGAGTCGCTGATCCGGGATCACAGCTATTCCAGCGAGACAGTGCGCAAGATCTTCAAGGCCAATCAGGGTGGTGCCGGCGTGGCCCCCATGGGCACGCTTGCGGATTTCCTCGATGTGGACGATGAGCACGGCGCTGTGGTCGATGAGTTTCTGCGGGAAGAGCTGAACTATGTTGTGGTCAAGACCTGGGAGGCGGCGGACCGGGGCATTGCCATGTTGAAGGGTGGTGTCGAAGGGCGCGCGACCTTCCTTGTGCATGCCGATGGTAGCTACGCGCAGGGTATGGCAAGCCGCGCGACGCAGAACCTGCAGGGCGTACGGCCGTTGCGGGACTGCATTCGCGTGCTGAACGGGTTTGGACGATCGCTGGAGGTGGTGCTGCCGAAGCTGCGCGAAGGCTTCCTTGCACCGGACAGCACAACAGCCAGAACACTGGCGCTGGAGAATCCGGAGTCGTTCTTTCTTTCGCCAACGGGGGAAACCTTCCACAATTTGACCGTCACCGGAGGTAAGGCGCGCAGCGAAGGCCCACTGGCGCTGAAGCAGGAGCTGCGCGACATTGCGGCAAAGCTGCAGGGCGTGCAAAAGGAGCTTGGGCAGACGGAACTGACGGTCGCGGAGCTGACGAAGCGCATTGCCGACATGCAGCATGCCCTGGAGGGCAGGCAGAACGAGCGCCGCGAAGCCGAGCGCGAGGCGGCCAACAGCGGTGCGGCGTTGCGGCAGATGGAGAGTGAAGCCGCGCGCATCGAACGCCGGCTGGCGGATTGGCAAATGCACAGTGAGCGCAACCGCGATGCACGTGCGCAGCGGCAGGACACGCGGGAACGCAAGGGAGAAGAGGCTGCGCGTCTTTCTGCCGAGCGCGAGGCTGTGGACGCTCGTGTAAATGAGGCCGTGCTGCGAACGGATGATCTGCGACGAGCGCGGGAAGAGGCACAGGCCGCGGCGGCTGCGGCAAGTGCGGCGCTGGCCGGGCTTGAGGAGCGGCGACGGAACGCATCCACCAACTTCGAGCAGAACGGGCGCATGACCAACACGCAGCAGCAGCGGGCGCAGCAGCTTGACGCTCAGCTTGCAGCAAACACCGCAGAGCGGGCGCGGCGTGAGGAAGAGAACGTCACGCTCGCCGCAAGCCACGCCGAGCTGACGGAGACCCGCAGCCGCCTCTCCGGCGATGCCAGTCGTCTGTCGGCGGAGGCGACCACCCTGCGTGCGTCCATTGCGGAGAAGGCCACGTTGCTGCGCGGTTTGCGACATGAGACCGATCAACTCCGAGAGCAGCGTGGCAAGCTGGAGACGCGGTTGGCGAAGCTGACCAGCGACATCGAGCACCTGGAGGCGCAGGCGCTGCAGGACCTGAACACCGAAGCTGCTGCCCTGCGCGCCGACGGGGCCATCCAGCGCATCGCAGACGCAGAGGCGCTTGCCGCAGCTGAGGGCGAGACACGCACGCTCAAGGGCAGGCTCGAGGCCATGGGTCCGGTGAACATGATGGCGCTCGAGGAGTTCGCAGAGGCATCGCAGCGCCACGAGTTCCTGAATGCGCAACGCAAGGATCTGCTGGACTCCATCGCGAATACACAAGGCTCGATCAAGGAGATCGACGAGATCAGCAACGCTAAGTTCGACGAGGCCTTTGCGAAGATCAACCAGAACTTTTCAGACACATTTGTGAAGTTGTTTGGTGGTGGCCAGGCAACGATGAAATTGACCGATGAGGCCAACAGCGCTGAAAGCGGTATCGACCTGATTGCGTCGCCGCCCGGCAAGAAGATGCAGAATGTGCTGCTGCTTTCCGGAGGCGAAAAGGCGCTGACGGCACTGTCGTTGCTGGTCGGCATCTTCGAATTCCAGCCAAGCCCTTTCTGCGTGCTCGACGAGGTCGATGCGCCGCTCGACGAAACCAACGTCGGCCGGTTTGCACGGCTGATCCACGAGATGAGCAAGACCACGCAGTTCGTCGTCATCACGCACCACAAACGCACGATGAGCGAAGCCGACGTAATCTTTGGCGTGACGATGCAGGAGCCGGGTGTGTCAAAGATCGTCAGTGTCAACCTGAACCGGGCAGACAGCCGCAAGGTGGCCTGACACCGCGGCGTTGAAGGCCGGCTGTCGGGTCGAGCTTCTTGGCTATACTCCGTGCATGCGACTTCTTGTGCGGTGCTCTGTGCTGGCCTTTGGCCTGCTGCTTCCCTGCTGTGCCATGGCGCAGCAGACCATCACGGTCAGTGTTCCCCCATCGCAATCGGCGAAGCCGCTTGATGGACGTGTGCTCTTCCTCCTGTCGAATAACGACGAGTCCGAGCCGCGCATGCAGATCAACGACACCATGAAGTCGCAGGTGGTCTTCGGCGTGACGGTGGATGGGTTGAAGCCGGGCGAGCCTGTGACGATCGATGACAGGGCCGCGGGATACCCATACGCGAAGCTCAGCGATGTGCCTCCGGGCGAGTACAGCGTGCAGGCCGTACTGAACGTGTATGAGACCTTTCACCGGGCGGATGGCACCACGGTAAAGCTGGCACCGGATCGCGGCGAAGGCCAGCACTGGAATCTGGCACCGGGCAATCTCTACAGCACGCCGGTCAAGCTGAGGATCGGTCCCGGTGCACAGGCGATCCATGTGTCACTGGATAAGACGATCGAGCCGATCACGCCGGAGCCGGATAATGCATGGGTCAAGCACCTGACAATCCAGAGTGCCCTGCTGACGAAGTTCTGGGGGCGGCCGATGTTCCTCTCTGCCATCGTGCTGGTGCCGCAGGGATGGGCGGAGCACCCGGACGCGCACTACCCAGAGATGGTGTTTGAGGACCACTTCCAAACCGGCTTCGATGACTTCCGCTCAACACCACCGGACCCGAATCTAAAGCCGGTGTACAGCGATCGCTTTCATCTCGCCGGATACAACCGCATTCAACAGCAGGAAGCGTATGACGAGTACAAGCAGTGGACAAGCAAGAATTTCCCGCGCGTGCTTGTCATCCGCATTTCGCATGCAAACCCTTTCTACGACGACAGTTACGCCGTGAACTCCGCAAATGTGGGGCCCTACGGGGATGCCATCGAGACGGAGCTGATGCCGGCAGTGGAGAAAAAGTTCCGCGGCATCGGCCAGGGCTGGGCACGCTTTCTGTACGGCGGCTCAACCGGTGGATGGGAATCACTCGCCGTGCAGATGTTTTACCCAGACCACTACAACGGCGCGTTTGTTGCCTGCCCCGACCCCGTAGACTTTCATGCGTACTCGACCACGGACCTGTACGCCCAGCCCAACATGTTCTGGCTGCAGGGTCCGAACAAACGGGTGGAGCAGCCCGCAATGCGCGACTATCTGGGTCACACACTGATCACCGCGAAGGAGAACGTGGCGTACGAGGCGGCGCTGGGCGATCACGGGCGCAGCGGGGAGCAGTTCGACATCTGGCAGGCGGTCTACTCGCCCGTGGGTACGGACGGGTATCCCAAGCCGATCTTCGATAAAACGACCGGCACCATTGACCATGCGACTGCTGTCTACTGGCATGATCATTACGACCTGAACGCGATGCTTCAGCGCGACTGGCAGACGCTGGGACCAAAGCTCCAGGGCAAGCTGCACCTGTACGTCGGAAGCGACGATACGTACTTTCTGAATGACGCGGTGTACCTGATGGAGGACTTCCTGAAGACAACAGGCACACCGGGGCATGGCGTGCCGTACGACGGTGAGGTCAAGTATGGTCCCCGTGCAGAGCACTGCTGGAACGGTGATCCCACCCTGCCGAATGCGTACTCGCGGCTGCATTACAACACCATGTACCTGCCGAAGATCATGCAGCGGATTGCTGCAACGGCGCCAAAGGGTGCCGACATGAGCTGGAAGTACTGAGCGATTGATAACGCCGCGGATGCGGGCAGCGTGCAGGTTGGGGCTAGTTGGTGTTTCACTGGTTTCATGAGTTCGCTGGGCAATATGCAGCCGGTGCTCACCGGCAAGGTCCGCGACCTGTTCGCGGTGGGCGATGACCAACTATTGTTTGTTGCGTCGGACCGCATCTCCGCGTTCGATCACGTGCTCGGCAGCTTGATCCCGGATAAGGGCAAGGTGCTGACGCAGATTTCGCTGTTCTGGTTTGAGCGTCTGCGTGGGCTGGTGCCGAACCACCTGGTAACGGCTGATACGGCCGCCTACCCTCCAGAGCTCGCGCCGTATGCCGACGAGTTGCGTGGCCGCAGCATGCTGGTCCATCGTGCGCGCATGGTGAACGTGGAGTGCGTGGCGCGCGGCTACCTGTCAGGCTCCGGGTGGAAGGACTATCAGCAGACTGGCGCGGTGTGCGGCATCGCGCTGCCGCCAGACCTGCGCGAGAGCGACCGGCTGCCGGAACCGATCTTTACACCCGCCGCAAAGAACCACACCGGCCACGATGAGAACATCGGCTTCGATGCCGTGGTCGAGAGCGTAGGCGCAGAAACGGCGGAGACGTTGCGGCACCTCACGCTAAGCTTGTACGCGGCTGCGAGCGCCTACGCGGAGACGAAGGGCCTGATCCTTGCTGACACCAAGTTTGAATTCGGCTACGTGGACGGCAAGCTGGTTTTAGCGGACGAGGTGCTGACGCCGGACTCTTCTCGCTATTGGCTGAGAAGCGGGTATGCACCGGGTGGCGCACAGCCTTCGTTCGACAAACAGTTCGTCCGCGACTACCTGGAACGCATTGCCTGGAACAAGCAGCCGCCAGCACCCGCGCTGCCGGATGAGGTCGTGGATGAGACACGCGCCAAATACCTGGAAGCGTTTCGCCTGCTTACTGGGTTGAAGGAATTGCCGGAGTAGCCATGATGCCAGCGCATATTCCGGCGCATCCGCAGACCTTTGCCGGGTTTGGCCCAATCGACTGGGCGTTGCTGCTAGTAGTTGCATTCAGCGCCATCACGGCCTTTATGCGGGGACTCATACGGTCCGTGGTATCGCTGGTGGGTGTGGTGCTTGGTATCATGCTGGCGGCCTGGTACACGCCTGCGTTCGGCATGTGGCTGGTCCGGTGGGTACACGGGATCCTGCTGGCCGACAGCGTGGCTTTCATGAGCATTCTGGCGGTGACGTACGTTTTGGCCAACCTGCTTGGGCGTGCGCTGCGCAGTGCGTCACAGGCGGTAGGGCTGGGATTTTTTGACCGCCTGGGTGGTGCGGCCTTCGGCGTAGCACGTGCCGTGGTTGTGCTGGCCGCGATTCTGCTGCCGTTGCAGCCGATTTTGCCGCGTCTTCCCTATACCCGTGACTCTGTACTTCTTCCCTATTTGCGAAGCGCCGCAGTTGGGGTATCCTTCGTTGTGCCGCAGGACTTTGGGAATCGTCTCGCAGCGGAGGTTCGGCGCATGTCGCCGTCAGCCGCCGCGAATTCGGTCCATATGCCACGTACTTCCGAACCTGTTGGAACAGAATCAATGAACGAGGGAGATGCACCGTGAGGCGTGAACTGGATATGCTGGTGGGACAGATGCACGCAACAGGAATCTCCTATGACGAAGGCGTCCGTGAGTTCAAGCGGCGGTTTCTGCTGCATGTGCTTGCCAACCACCGCGGGAACCAGTGCAAGAGCGCAGACGAACTGGGCATGCACCGCAACACGCTGAGCCGAACCCTGGCTGAGCTCGATCTGGACACGGCACAGATTCGCAGCGGCATGAAGCGGCCGGTACGCAGCGAGCGCCCACTTGCCAAGGTGCAGTCCATTACGAGCGCGGCCGGCGGACGATAGCGCACCATCCGAATCCCCTGCCCGTCTGGGATTTCTACCCGTCTAAGTTCGCAGATGCAGTCCTGGCTTAAAGACCGGCTTCGAGGCCGTAAACCGTTGCTACAACGTGCCGCCGGATGGGTTGTGTGCGCGTGCATGCCAGCGTCTGCTCAGGTTGCGGCCGCGGTGCAGCCGGCGGAACCCACAGCACAGCAGCCGCCAGCCCAGCAGACATCCGTTCAGCAGGCGAGTCCGCCGACAAGCTCTGCGGATCGAGCAAGCGACAGTGCCGCCGCGAGCACAGCCAGCATCGACCCGCTGACGCAGAAGCGGCTTGTCCTGAACGGTGTTGCCACTGCACACGTGGGCCACGCGCAACATTCTCGCGCGGAGCGGGCGTACCTGCGCGGGGCCAGGCAGCTTGAGAGTCGCGAGTATGCGGAAGCAATCGACAGCTTTGCCAACGCCGTCTCCATGGACCCCCTCCGTCAGGAGTATGCGCAGGCGCTGGTGGTCGCGCAGGAGCATCGCGTTACTGAGTTGCTGCAGGCGGCAGCGCAGGCGCGCGCCGTAAACCCCGCGGCGGCAGATCGCCTGTTGGCGCAGGCGCGCGGTGTGGACCCGCAGAACCCGCGGGTTCTGCAGCATGATTCCGCGGAACCAAAGGTTATTGCACAGCTGCGGTTGCCTTCCGTTCGGCAGCCGGTTGCGTTGGCAGGTCCTATCCAGCTGCAACCAAGTTCAGGCCAGCACAGCATCCATCTGCGGGGCGACCGCCGCGACGTGGCCAGGCAGGTAGCCGCCGCCTACGGCCTGCAGGTGGCACTCGACCCCGACCTGCAGGCCAAAGATATAAGGCTCGATCTGGATGGGGTGGATTACGCCACGGCGATGGGTGCCTTCAACCTGGTCTCAGGCACCTTTGCGACGGCACTGGAACCACACACACTGCTGCTGGCGCAGGATACCGCGGCAAATCGAACGCGGCTGGAGCGGCTGGTCGAAGAGGTGATCCCGCTGCCGGGATTCAGCGCGGAGCAGATTACCGATGCGGCCAACATGGTACGCAGCGTCTTCGATTCGGCCAAGGTGAGCTTCGAGGCACAGATTGGTGCGATCGCGGTGCGCGCACCGGCAGACACGCTGGAGGCGATCAACGCCACACTGGCCGACCTGCTGGATACCGGCAGCGAGGTCATGGTCGACGTGAAGCTGTACAGCGTCAACTCCGAGAACGTCCGCGACCTTGGTGTGACGCTGCCCTCCTCGCTGGGCGCGTTCAATGTTCGGTCTGAGGCAGCAAGCGTCATCTCTGCAAACCAGACGCTGGTAAATCAGCTTATCTCGAACGGCGTGATCCCGGCTGGCACCAGCAGCACGGTGATCGCGGCCTACCTGGTCTTCGTCGCCGGCCTTGGCACGTCCAGCAACCTGAAGAATACTTTCCTGCTGCTTGGCGGCGGTCTGACACAGACCGGCCTCACTGCCGGCAGCTTTCCCGTCCTCAACCTGGCACTGCGGCAGAGCGACGCACGCGAGCTGGACGACGTGCAGCTGCGGCTGGGCGACCGTGTGAGCAGTACGGTAAAGAGCGGCACACGCTACCCTATCCAGACGTCGCTGTTCAGCGACATCGCCTCGTCCACCACGTCATCGCTGGCGGGCGTCTCGGTCAATGGCGTGAGCCTGTCGTCGCTGCTGTCGCAATATCTGGGGACGAACTCGCTCAGCAGCAGTGCGGTGGTTCCGCAGATTCAGTATGAGGATCTGGGCCTGGTGATGAAGGCTCAGTCACACGTGGAGCGCGGCGGCGAAATTGCCCTGCACCTGGAGATCAAGATCACTGCACTCGCAGGAGCTGCCATCAACGGCATACCTGTGCTCGCAAGCCGGCAGTTCTCGTCGGACATGACGGTACAGGATGGCGAAACCGCACTGATGTCGAGCAACGTCACCGAGAGTGAGTTGCGCGCTGCCAGTGGCATTCCGGGCCTGAACGAGCTACCCGGCTTTCAGGCTGGGACCAACCGACTGACCGATGTCACACGCGGCAATCTGGTGCTGCTCCTGACGCCTCATATCGTGCGTTATGCACACCGCAGTGCCAAGGGACCGTACCTGCCGATCCAACCAAGGCCTGATACCGAATGAGTGCCACGCGCGCCTCTGCCGCCTGCGGCCGTGCAGAGGTGCAAACACAGTTTTCAGCTTTGTGAAAAGCGCTGGTGTCGGGCGGCGGACACTGTATGGTGGGTAAAGGTTTGAACATCGCGTTCGGGCTTAAACCTCACTTTCGGGACGGAGTCTCTTGCCGCAGATGCCGCTTCATCGCAGAGAAGGTTCGACCCGGCACTCCGCTCGAACCGGTCAGACACAATCCGCATCAAGCGAGACAGCGCGCGAGATCAATCGCGACATTGTGCTGGAGGCAATCCGGTCGACGCAGCCCGTGGCGCGCGTGGACCTCACCCGTCTGACCGGCCTGCAACCCAGCACCGTGTCGGCCATCGTGGACCAGCTGGTGCAGGAAAACTGGATTGTGGAGGGAGGCACGGCGAAACGTGCCCGCGGCCGCCGGCCCACCCTGCTGTCCATGAATGGTGACCTGCTCACCCTCGCCGTGGACATACATCCAGAGCGCGCCGTACTTGCGGTGGTCGACCTGAACGGTCGCTTTCTGGCCCAGGATTACATCACCATCCCCGCAGACGCGCAGCGTGCCACGGCCGAGATCATCACCAGTTTGAAGCAGCTGCGTGCACAGTTCGACCGCAATTCCTTTGAGGGCATTGGCATCAGCATTCCTGGCCGCGTGGACCCCGGAACACAACTGCTCATGGTAGCCCCGAATCTCGGGTGGGCTCCGTTCGATGTGCGCGCCGAAATCCAGAAAGCGCTTGAACTCACGGTTGAAATTGAAAACGATTGCAATGCCTGCCTGGTCGCGGAATTGTGGTCTGGCCGGTTAACCGGCGTGCGCGACGCAGTACTTGTAGCCGTTGCGGAAGGCGTGGGAACGGGGATTCTGACGAATGGCCAGATGGTCCTGGGGCACCGTGGACTTGCAGGCGAGTTTGGGCACGTGACGCTGGAACCCGATGGCCCCCCCTGCAACTGCGGACGCCTTGGCTGCTGGGAGGTCTTTGCCTCCTCGCGCACGGCTCTTCACCGCTTCTCAGAGCTGTCGCCGGAGCGCGGGGCGATCTCGATGCATCGTCTACTCTCGCTCGCGGCCGACAACGACCCGGCAGCGGTGGAAGCCGTCCAGCACCAGGCGAAAGGCATCGGCCGCGGTCTGCGCATGGTGCTTAGCGCACTGGCACCTGAGATCGTTCTGTTTGCCGGCGAACTGACAGGAGCGTGGCAGCACGTGGAACCCGTCCTGCGGCGCGAACTGTCTCTGCCGCCGCAGTTTGGCTACCAACCGGAGTTGCTCGTGACGCGCGACCCAGGCAACGCCCGGCTCCGCGGCGCGGCCGCTCTTGTGCTGCAACGGCACTCGCGGTTCCATGCCTCCACACAACTGGTGTCCCAGCGTCGCCCAGCCGTGTTGCCGGCGTCGTCGCAGGCCGCTCCGCGAGCCATCCTGCAGTCGTAACCCAGCGCCCGCGCAGAGAAACAACGTAAATTAAACAACCCGCTTGACAGCCGGCATCAGTCCTAGTTAATTTCGGTACGCAAAATAAATTAAGCCAAATGGTTCCGCGGATCTGCGCGAAGCTCCTGATTCGCACCACCAGAAACCCCCGTCTGAAGGTTATTGATGAACGTTCGCAGCTGTGTTGTCCTTGCGTTGTCCGCCGTTTCTCTCTTTGCCACGGCACAGGACCGTGCCCCCTGGCAGAACCCGGCGTTGCCCGCCGCGGAACGTGCGCACGACCTGGTAAGCCGCATGACCGTGGAGGAGAAGGCCTCACAGCTTGAGGACTGGGCGGTCGCCATTCCCCGCTTAGGCATTCCCGATTACCAGACATGGAACGAGGCGCTGCATGGTGTGGCGCGCGCCGGCTACGCGACGGTGTTTCCCCAGGCAATCGGCATGGCCGCAACGTGGGACCCCGCGGCAGTGCAGCAGGTCGGCGACATCATCAGTACAGAAGGCCGCGCGAAGTACAACCTGGCGCAGCGCCAGGGCAACCACCGAATCTTCTTCGGACTCACCTTTTGGTCGCCAAACATCAACATCTTTCGCGATCCGCGATGGGGACGCGGCCAGGAAACCTACGGCGAAGATCCTTTCCTGACCGGCCAGATCGCCGGTGGCTTTATCCGCGGCGTGCAGGGACCCGACCCCCTGCATCCGAAGGCCGTGGCGACCAGCAAGCACTTTGCGGTGCACAGCGGGCCGGAGTCACAGCGCCACACCTTTGACGCCGTGGTCACACCGCGTGACCTTGAGGAAACCTACCTTCCTGCCTTCCGCTCCACGGTAGTCGATGCCCACGTCAAGTCAGTGATGTGTGCGTATAACGCAATCGACAATCACAGCGCTTGCGCAAACACCATGTTGCTGCAGGACCACCTCCGTGACGCGTGGCACTTCAACGGCTTCGTGGTTAGCGACTGCGCAGCCATTGTGGACGTGACCAAGGGTCACCACGACGCACCGGACATCACGCATGCCGCGGCGATCTCGCTCAAGGCCGGCACCGATCTGTCCTGCTCTATCTGGGCGCCGGGGTTCAACACGCTGGATGCTGCGGTCAAGCAGAACCTGGTGAGCGAAGACCTGCTCACACGAGCAGCCGAGCGCCTGTACACGGCGCGCTTTGAGCTCGGCATGTTCGACACCGACGCGACACTCTCAAACATCGGGCCCGCTGAGATCGCGTCAGAAGCACACCGCGCCACCGCCCTGAAGGTTGCAGAGGAATCGCTCGTTCTGCTGAAGAACGACGGTGCCCTGCCCCTTGCCGGCGCGAGTGCCCGCAGCATTGCCGTGGTGGGCCCCACCGCGGACCTGCTTGTCTCGCTTGAGGGCAACTACAACGGCCAGCCGCTCCATCCAGTCACGCCGCTCGACGGCATCCTGAAACAGTTTGGTGCGTCGTCCGTGCACTACGCCCAGGGTTCCCTGCTGGCTGAGGGAGCGGAGACGCCAGTGCCACGGTCAGCTTTCCCCGGTGGCCTGCGTGCGGAGTACTTTGCTACCAGCGACTGGACGGCTGCGCCGGTTGCGGTGCAGACGGTTCCAGACATCCAGACGGACTGGGATAACGCCACGCCGGTGTCACAGGTTGAGACCCACAACTATTCCGTCCGCTGGACCGGCAAGCTGCAAGCTCCCGCTGCAGGTGCGTACACCTTTGTGCTTGAAACGCAGTCCGGCTTTCCCTACTCCCCAAGACAGACGTATCGCTTTGTTCTTGATGGCAAGGTGCTGAGCGAAGGCAGCCTGAGCGGCGGCAAGCTCGAGATGGGCAACTTCACCGTTGCACCCGGTGCCTCGCCATCCGCGCCGCCTGTGATGGCTGGTGCCAAACCTGCGCGCATTCCTGTGACCCTGAACGACACCGCACCGCACATGCTTGAGGTGTACTACAGCCACAGCGGCGAACAGGCAAGCGGCGGCCTGACCATGAAGTGGGCTGCGCCCGCACAGGCGCTGCTCGACGAGGCCGTCGCGGCAGCAAAGCAGTCCGATATCGTCGTTGCTTTTACCGGCCTCTCACCCCAGTTGGAAGGGGAAGAGATGGACGTCAAGATCCCCGGCTTTGCAGGCGGAGACCGCGTCAGTATCGGGCTTCCGGCAGCCCAGCAAGCCCTGCTTGAGGCAGTTGCCGCCACCGGCAAGCCCGTGGTTGTCGTCAACCTCAGCGGCAGCGCCGTGGCCCTGACATGGGCCAAGGAGCATGCAGCCGCCATCGTGCAGGCGTGGTACCCCGGCGTTGCAGGCGGCACCGCAATCGCGGAGACCCTTGCCGGAACGGCGAACCCCGCCGGTCGCCTGCCGGTCACCTTCTACGCAGGCGTCGACGACCTGCCTGCGTTCACCGACTACTCCATGAAAAATCGCACATACAAGTACTACGCGGGAACACCGCTGTGGGGCTTTGGCTACGGCCTCAGCTACAGCAACTTTCGATACAACGAGGCCAAGCTGCAGGGCGGCGCAACAGTAGCGGCCGGCAAGCCGGTCACCGCAACGGTCGCCGTCCGCAACACCGGCAAAGTGGCGGGGGACGAAGTCGTTGAGGCCTACCTGCACACGCCGGAAGCAGATGGTCCGCGGTATTCGCTCGCAGGCTTTCAGCGCGTGCATCTGAACGCGGGTGAAAGCCGCAACGTCACCTTTACCTTGAACGACCGCGCACTTTCAAGCGTGGCAGCAAACGGCGAACGCGCCGTTCTGCCAGGCACCTACCAGCTGTGGGTCGGCGGTGCGCAGCCGGCAGCCGGCGCAGCCGCAACCACCTTCACCGTCACAGGCTCTGCAACCGTCGCCCGCTAGAGAGCGGTGTGGACAGGTACAGCGCAACGAAGCAGCACGCACACACAGTATTGCAACATTCAGAGGACACGATGAGTACAGTATTCAGCGACTTCAGCACCGTGCAGTACGGCGGACCACAGGCGACCGATGCATTGACCTACCGCTACTACGATCCGGCAAAGATCGTGCTGGGTAAGCCGCTGAGCGAACATTTGCGCTTTGCTGTGGCGTACTGGCATTCCCTCGCGATGACCGGCAGCGATCCATTTGGTACAGCCACCATCAACCGGCCGTGGATGGACGCATCGCTTGATCCGATGACGGCCGCGAAGATGAAGGCGGATGCCGGGTTCGACTTGTTCCGCGTTCTGGACCTGCCGTTCTACACCTTCCACGACCGCGACATTGTGCACGAGGGTGCAACGCTGAAGGAGACGCTGGCCAACCTGCACACCATGGCGGAATACCTGCAAACCAAGATGCAGAGCAGCAAGGTGAAGCTTTTGTGGGGCACGGCCAATCTGTTCAGCCATCCACGCTTTATGGCCGGCGCGTCCACCAATCCGGACCCCGAAGTGTTCGCCTGGAGCGCGACCACCATCAAGCACTGCATGGACGTGACCAAGGAGCTGGGCGGCAGCAACTACGTGCTTTGGGGTGGACGCGAGGGCTACGAAACGCTGCTGAACACCGACCTGGGCCACGAGCTGCAACAGTTCGGCCGACTGCTCACGATGGTGGTGGAGTACAAGCACAAGATCGGCTTTGACGGCCAGATCATGCTTGAGCCAAAGCCGAAGGAACCGTCCACGCACCAGTATGACTTTGACGTGGCCACGGTCTACGGCTTCCTGAAGCGCTTCGGGCTGGAGAAGGAAGTCACCGTCAACATTGAAGCAAACCACGCCACGCTCGCCGGCCACACCTTTGAGCACGAGATTGCCACGGCTGCCGACCTGGGCATCCTGGGTTCACTCGACATCAATCGTGGTGACCCGCTGCTGGGCTGGGACACCGATCAGTTCCCCATCGACCTGCTTGGCACCACCATGAGCATGTACCACGTCATCAAGGCCGGCGGTCTGGGCAAGGGTGGCTGCAACTTCGACGCCAAGGTACGGCGCCAGAGCTTTACGCCAGAAGACATGATCCAGGCGCACATCGGCGGCGTGGACCTGTGTGCCCACGCGTTCCTGCTTGCCGCAAAGCTTGTTGAGGACGGCAAGTATGACAAAGTCATCGCCGATCGCTATGCCGGCTGGAAGACGCCGGAAGCGCAGGACATGCTGAACGGCAAGCTTTCGCTGGATCAGATTGCCGCGCAGACAGAGGCGGCGGCCATCAATCCCCAGCCCCGCTCCGGCAAGCAGGAACAAATTGAAAAGATGCTGCTCCGCGCCATCGAGTAGCCACTAGCGTGTTCCTCCAGAGCACGAGCCCGGCACACCGCAATGGTGCGCCGGGTCCTTTTTTTTGTGCCGTCGTAGCGCTGCCGTTTGCAAGTCTTTCGCTGCTGCGGATATTCTTCGCACCATGGAAGATATCGGCTCTACCGGCACTTGGAACGACAAGCTGTTTCTTGGCATCGACTGTGGCACTCAAGGCACCAAAGCTCTGCTGTTGAGCGGCGACGGAACGGCACTGGGTCGCGGGTACGCCCGGCATGAGCTGATTGAAAAGCAAAATGGCGCGCGCGAGCAGCACCCGCAATGGTGGGTTGAGGCGCTGCATACCGCCGTGCTGGGCGCGGTGGGCAGCCTGCCGACACCGCAGGTGGTCGCACTCGGCATCAGCGGCCAGCAGCACGGCCTTGTTGTGCTCGACGCAGACATGCAGGTCATCCGTCCAGCCAAGCTTTGGAACGACACAGAGACGGCACCGCAGAACCAGCAGCTCATCGACAGCCTTGGCGGCAAAGCGGCTTGGTTTGAGCGCTTCGGCATTGTGCCGCTGACCGGGTACACCGTGAGCAAGCTGCTGTGGCTCAAGCAGAACGAGCCGGAGCATTTCGCGCGCATCCGCCACATCCTGTTGCCGCATGAGTACCTCAACTTTCGGCTCACAGGCGAGCTTCGTGCGGAGTTTGGCGACAGCTCCGGTACCGGGTTCTTCGACAACCGGAGCCGCACCTGGATCAAAGAAGTTCTGGACAGCATCGACGATGGCAGCGGCCACCTGTTTCGCGCGTTGCCACCGTTGAGCACTGCAGACCAGACCATCGGCACGCTGCTGCCCGACATTGCAGCGCAGCTCAACCTGCCCGCGACCTGCCAAGTGTCGACTGGCGGTGGCGACAACATGATGGGCGCCATTGGCACAGGGAACGTGGCTGAGGGCACTGTCACCATCTCGCTCGGCACCTCCAGCACCGTGTATTCATTTCGCTCCGCGCCGGTGCTTGACCCATCCGGCAACGTCGCACCCTTCTGCTCGTCCAGCGGTGGCTGGCTGCCCCTGGTCTGCACGATGAATGCGACCAATGTCGTGACACAGACGCTGGAGCTGCTGGGCAAGACCGTTGCAGACATTGAGTCCGCGCTGGCACAAACGCCACCGGGCGCAGATGGCCTGATATTTCTTCCGTTCCTGAACGGCGAGCGCACACCCGACCTGCCTACGGCTCGCGGCACGCTTATGGGTATATCGGCCAATAACTACACGGCAGCGCACCTGATCCGGTCCGTCGTTGAGGGTGTCACCTTTGGCATTCTGAATGGCCTGGATCTGATCCTGCAGGGCAAGCCCGCGGAACATATCGTGCTGATCGGCGGCGGCAGCCGTTCCGCAGCATGGCGGCAGCTGATTGCGGATGCAACCGGCGCTCGCATCGACATCCCGACGGAGGAAGAAGCAGGCTGCCTGGGCGCCGCCATGCAGGCCATCCACGCAACCGACAACACGGCATCGTTTGCGGAGCTCGCGGCCTCGTTGGTGAAGACAGAGCCTGGCAAGGGTGCCCTGCCGCACGCCAACCTGCGCGCCGCCTATGACAAGGCCCAGGGGAACTACAGGCAGGCGCTCTCCACGCAGTACAACGTTGGCAGTCTGTCGTCTGTATAGCGCCGGCTCTACCGTGGCCTGCGCAGGTACGTGGCACTTACAAGGAGCAGGACAAGCACGATGACGGCAGATGAAACGTTCGCCCGGCAACAATACGTAGGCGCTTTGAAGGCAGCGTGGAGAGCAGCTGCTTTTGCATCTGCTCTTCTCGCAGGGGCTGCTTACGGGCAGCAGGCGTGCCCCGTTGCTGGGCCGGAGTGGGTAGCCACGTGGGGCACCGCGCAGCAGATTCCTGAACCGGCGAATGCCCTTGCTCCCGCTCAAATGCAGGACTTGACGTTGCGGCAGATCGTGCATCTTTCCACGGGTGGAACCGCGGTGCGGATCAGGTTTTCAAACGCCTTTGGAACCACTCCCCTGCTGATCGACTCGGCGCACCTGGCAATGGCAGTAAGGCCTGACGCACCGGCATTGCGCGCTGGATCAGACCGCACCCTGACCTTTGGCGGCAATCCAGAGGTAAGCATTCCGCCGGGAGCGGACTTCGTCTCCGATGCCGTCGACGTGGCGGTACCTGCCTTCAGCGATCTCGCTGTTACGTTGCATGCGAGTACGCTTCCGGCCGTGCAAACGGGCCATCCTGGCTCGCGGGCGACCTCGTACGTGATGCATGGCGATGCGGTGGCCGCAGTGTCGCCACAGACCTTTGAGCGGATAGAGCACTGGTACATGCTGAGCGGTGTCGAATTGCGCGGGAGCTGCTTCGATGGAGTGGTGGTGGCGCTGGGTGACTCCATCACCGATGGACATGGCGCAACGACAAATGGCAACGACCGCTGGCCGGACGTGCTGGCGCGTCGCCTGTCGCGAGCCCACGGGCTGGATATGGCCGTGGTCAACACCGGCATCGGCGGCAACCACCTGTTGACCGACGGCCTCGGACCAAATGCGTTAGCTCGCTTCGATCGGGATGTACTTGCTCGGCCCGGTGTTCGAACGGTCATTCTGCTGGAAGGCGTCAACGACCTTGGCGCGCTATCGTTGCGCGGTGATCAGCCAGCCGCAGCGCATGAACGGCTCACCTCCGCCATCATCGAAGCCTATCGCCAGATCGTCCGGCGGGCTCACGCGCAGGGCATCCGTGTTGTGGGTGGAACCATCACCCCGTATGTCGGCTCCGGCTACTATCACCCCGCCTCTGCCAACGAAGCGGACAGGGAGCTGGTGAACGCGTGGATACGAGGTGCGGGCCACTTCGATGCAGTCGTCGACTTTGATCGGGTGGTGCGGGACCCTGCGCATCCAGCCCAGATGTTACCGGCATACGATTCAGGTGACCACCTGCACCCGTCGCCGGCGGGGTACGCTGCCATGGCTGCGGCGATTGACCTGCACACCGTTACAGCACATTGAGACGCAGAGCCTGGTCAGTATCAGCGTCACAACACGGTGCGGACAGGACGTTGCGGGGTCTGCGCGGTGTATCGCAACGTCTGACCTCACCGCAAGCCGATACACGGCAGGCAAAGCCCGTCTCCCTTTAGCGCCCGACGGAGAAGTCTGCCCGGCAACCACGATCGACCCAGATCTGATTCTGCGAATAACCCCAGGTCTGATTCTGCACGCACGGTGAACCGCTGCGTTGTTGAACCATCGTTACACCGCGGCGCGTGTTTGCCTGGCAGTAGTTTCTTCTTCCGTCGTTTGAAGAACACTGGATGATCTGCCCACCGTTTCCGCCTCCATTGAAGGGAGGCTGCGGCCTGAAGCCGCTACCGTTGGACGGCGGCCTGAAGCCTGCTCTGCTCAGCGAAAAGTCTGCCCGGCAGCCTCGATCCACCCACACACCGCGCCGGTCATAGCCCCACGTCTGGCCCTGCACGCATGGCGATCCGCTTCGCTGACGCAGCAGCTGCACGCCACCGCGCGTGTCCACCGCACAGTAGTGACGCCGTCCATCATCAGAGGCACAGGTCACACCATTCGGGCTCTGCTCTGTAATACCGCTCTGAGCTGCTGCCTTTGCCGTGCCATGCAGGACAGTAGCGAACAGGAATGCACAAGCGATGAGACCCAGTCTCATGATTTCTCCTTCGCACTGACATCAGCGGGACCAAGCCCCGCGCGCGTGAGGCCATCTTACTCATCTGCAAATCAGAGTAAAGACGAAAATCACGCAGGGGCGCGGATTTTATTCGACATCACTCCGCCACAAACACCGCCGTCGTGAGCGCCGGAACTGTAAAGGTTCCCGACTTGTTGTTGACAGAGGCAGAGCGCACCACTGCATCGCCGGAGTGGCGCTGGACGGGGTGAAGCGCAAACCTCTGGCCGGCGAGCGATGCGGCAGCGTAGCTCTGTTCCGTGGAGGTGGCGTTGAACACCACGACGATCTGACGGTAGCCGTCGTACGCGTAGCCGGTGACAGGGGCGGTCAGCTTCATAACAATAAGACCGGGCGTCTGATCAGTGCCGCTGTTCAGAAATGTGAGGTTCTGCTGAATCTCCGGCTCGGAGGTCATGCGGAACAGGCCGGACGTGTTGCGGATCTTAAGGAACTCCTGGAACGCCGTGGTGGTGGTGGCAATGTCTGCCGGGGAAGGCTGCAGACTGGTGTTGGCGAGGACAGGCTGTTGAAAGCTCCACTGCGACTGGTTCTGACTTGCGATGGGCAAGCCGATACCCCAGTTGTTGCCCTGCCCGGTCCAATCGATCTTGTTAAACCAGTCACCGGAGTCGTAGCTGTTCTGGTCGAGCGACTTGGAACGGAGCAGGTCGTCGCCGGCCTGGAAGAACGGGACGCCTTGGCCGAGTGCCACAAGGCTCATGCTGAGCACCTGGCGGCGAGCATGGGTCTCCGCGGTTTCCGTCGTCGCCGCCTTTAACTGAATAGCGTCGAAGATGTCCTGGTTGTCGTGGACGGAGACGTAGTTCACCGCCTCCACGGGTGTGGCCGTATAACCGGTGGGCTGACCCTGGTAGTCCAGGCCGCCGCCGGTGTTCTGGTTCCCGGTTGAATCGATAAAGCTGTAGTCGCGCAGGTCGCCGGTAAGGCCGATCTTGATCCAGTCGGTGCGGTGCAGCAGAGTCGCCTTCTGGTCAAGCAGCGCAGTGTTGGACGAGGTGAACGCACTGGGCGCAGTGAAGAGACCAGTGCCAAAGCCCTGCACGCGCTCAGCGTCGAACGGCCCGCCGCCACGCACGCCATCGCGGATGCGATCGTTAAAGCTGCCAAGCCCGGTGCCGTACAGATTGCTCTGCTGCGCATTCACGCCGAGCGCGTTGTTTGCTGTTTCACCAAAGCTGAAGCCTTCGCCGTAAATGTAGATCTTGCTGCCGTCGATGCCGTCTCGTTCAAGCGTGAGCTTGGCAAGCGCCTGACGAATCTTCTGCAGATTGCTGACGAAGGTAAAGCTCATGATGTCGAAACGGAAGCCGTCGATCTTGTATTGCTTGGCGTTCCACACGATGGCGTCCTGCTGCAGCTTGCCCATCATCAGGTGCTCGGTCGCAGTGTCGGCGCAACAGCTACCCATCAGCAAAGCACCGTCTGCATCCAGCCGGTTGTAGTAGTCGGGGACCACCTCATCCAGAATGGAATTGCTCGCCTCGCCAAAGCCGCTGGTGTGGTTGAACACCACGTCCTGGATGACACGCAGGCCAGACTGGTGAAGTGCCATCACCATCTGGCGATATTCCTTGACGCGGTTGTCCGGGTTGACGGCGTAGCTGCCCTCCGGCGCCAGGTAATGGTCCGGATCGTAGCCCCAGTTGTACGCGTCGGCACCCTGCACGGCTGCGACTGCTGCCTGCTGCTGCTGGCTGTCAGGTGCAAGGCCGCTCAGGTTGGGCGTTGTCTTCCACGTGCTCTTGTCCTCGTTGACGCTGTTGAAGTGGAAGGTCGGCAGCAGGTGAATGGCCTTGAGACCGGACTGCGAAAGCTGGCGCAGGTGCTTCATTCCGTCAGAGTTGCGATCGGTGAAGGCAAGATAAAAGCCGCGGTGCTCCGCCGGAACGGTCAGGTCGTTTACGCTGAAGTCGCGGACGTGGAGTTCATAGATGCTTAGGTCGTTAACGCGCGCAAGATACGGTGCACGATCGAACTCCCACCCCGCAGGCTGGTTCTTCGCTGCGTCCATATTGGTGATGCGACTCTTGCTGCCGTTCAGCGCTATGTCGATGCTGTATGGATCGCTGACCACGTTCTCAACGACGGATCGCGTGGACGGAGCATACACGGTTTCATCGAGCAGGTAGTACTTGCCGATCCAGGCGTTGTCGAGCCTCGCAACCCAAACGCCATTGTGATAGTTCATGGCGACAACCTGCTCCGGTGCAGTGTCGGTAGCATTCTTGTACAGCTGCAGCTTCATGGCTTGAGCTGTGGGTGCCCACACCTTGATCTTCAGCTCGCCTGCGTCCTCGTCTGGAAAGTCGGACCACTCGTCGTGCAGCCGGTCGGCAAAGCCAAAGGTGCGGATGACGACGCCCAGCTTGCCATCGTAGGCATACAGGTCGTCGAGCGCACCGGCATTCTGTACACCGGTGGCGTAGGCAAGGCTGCCATCCGAATTGAGCACCTGTACGGCAAGCTGGCTGATTGCAAGGTGCCGGTAATCCGCAGGTTTCAGGTTCGCAGGCAGGTGCACCGCCACATATCCCTTCAACTGCGGGAAGCGTGCGAGTTCCGTCGCGGTCAGTGCCGCGCCAGGAGTGAGCGCCAGGCTTGAACCACCTGCAATTCCCGTAGCAGAGAGCGTCAGGCTGGCGGTTGGACTGCTGACCAATGCAAACGTCTGGCCGCTGCCGCTTACATAAGCACTTTGCAGGGCGATGGTGCCCGCATCGATCCAGAACGCCTGCAACTTCAGAAAGTTTGCGCTGAGTAATTGGGACTTCGTCGGCTGCGTCAGATAGACGGTGGGGTCGCCGGAGATGATCCAGCACTCGTTGTACATGGCGATGTTCAGGTGCAGGTCTGCCGGCGTGTTCTTTGTACCGGTCTGGATGTTATGCACGATAAAGCCAAGATCCTGCCCACCCGGCTTCAGCGGCACGTCGTAGTACGCGCCATAGCTGTCCGTGCCGGACTGTTGAATGGGGCCGCCGTTGTAATTGCCTGTGTCTGCCGTGGTGTCGTTGAAGGCATACACCGTCCAGCCGGCATAGTTCCCGTCGGGCCGGTAGAAGTGCACACGTGCGGTGTTCGCAGGAATGCCTGTGGACGGTGCTGTGCTCGGCCGCGAGGTATACAGCCCCACCACGCCGGAGAGCTGCCAATACTCATTGCCCTGCGTGGACGGATTGATGTGCTCGTCCGGGCCAGGGTCTTTCACGTCAGCGGAGAAGGATGTGGGATTGTGCACGATGATGCCGACGTCCGTCGTGCCGGCAACGATGCCCACGTCAAAGTAGGCTCCAAAGTCGTCGGAGCCGCTGACCTGCACAGGTCCACCGTTGTAGTTTCCCGTGTCTTCGGTCGTTCCACCAAACGCGTATAGGGTCCAACCAGTGTAGGTATTGTCGGCGCGATGGTAGTGAACGCGCACGTGGTTCGCTGGAATCGGTGCCGTCTGGCACGTTGCGTTCCGTACCCCGATGAAGCCGAAGAATATGGAGAGAACAACAAAGAGGCGTAAGGCAAGACGCACGGCGAAACTCCTGACCTGCATGGCTACGAACGTTCTCGAAACCTGCCGATCTTAGTCACACTGGTTCTGAGTTGTCTACGTGAGACCTCTTCCGTTCAGTGAATAATTCATGTGCGGCCTCGATTCCTGCGATTTCTGGCTGGGCAAGCACCTGCGCCCCACCACACGCGCTTCCGCTACGTCGCACCAGTAAGCCCCAGGATGCGTACAAGGCAGTCTGCCTCGCCTGACTAGGGCTTTCTGCGCTCATCTGTTCTGGCCCCGCAGCTCTCCTTCAGGGTGAAGGGTGACCGTGCACGCCTGTGTGACAATCAAGCGGAAAGAGTCGTCCAACTTGCTTCATCGCGCGTGTGACACGGTATCGTATCGCGACACTGCCGGACCAGCCATCGGGTGCAGGCAAGCCCAACTAAAAAAGAGGTAAACAGTGGCCGGATCGGTCGAAAAATACGACAGCACCAAGCCGAAAAACCCCAGCAAAGCACCTGGAAAGCCGGGCACCGATCCACGCTGGACATCGAGCGCGAAGACCGCTGTCGGCACGTCGACCTCCAGCATGAGCCACATCTGGTTCACCATCGGTCAGGGTGTGCTCAATGAAATTTACTTCCCCGACATCGACAAGGCCAATACTCGCACCGTGCGTCTGCTTGTTGCAGACGGCGAAGACTTCTTTTCCGACGAAGAGCACGATGCGCATCACACCTGCGTCGCACAGACACCCGGCATTCCGCTCTACACCATCACGTCAACCTGCAAGTCCGGACGTTACCGCATCACAAAGCGGATTGTTGCCGAAGCCGATCGAGACACACTGCTCATGCGGGTTCACTTCGAAGTGTTGCAACCGGCTTCCACCTTGCACCTTTACGTCTATATCGAACCGCATCTTGCCGATCAGGGCGAGGGAAACGGTGCATGGATCGGCCAATACAAGGGCTTGACGATGCTGCAGGCTGGACGAGAGCACGCGTTTCTTGCGGCCATGTGCACAGTCCCATGGAAGGCAACAACCTGCGGGTACGTGGGCAAAGGTGACGGCTACGACCAGTTGAACAAATCGAAGACACTTACCGACTTTTGGACGGAGGCGCCCACCGGCAACATATCTCTGTGCGGACAGGTCGATCTGCCACACCCCCAGGACTCTACCTTCGTTGTTGCCCTCGCACTTGGCTCAGGGCCCGCGGAGACAGCCCAGATTGCACGCGCAGCCAGCATGGCCGACTACGACGAGGTTGAGCGCACATTTGTTGAAGCCTGGCAGCGCGTACAGGAAAAGTATCTCGATCTCCATTCGCCTGCAGGTTCCGCTCACGACCTGTACCGCATCAGCACCATGGTCATGCGAACGCACGAATCTGCACGCTTTCCGGGTGCATTTGTTGCCAGCCTCTCGTTACCCTGGGGCTTTCAATGCGGCGACAAGGACACCGGTGCGTACCACGTCTTGTGGCCACGCGACTTATGCGAGACCGCCATGGGCCTGATGGCATCCGGCTCCGACGAGTCAGGCAGGCGCGCGCTCTTCTACCTGGCATGCACGCAAAACGAAGACGGTGGCTGGCCCCAAAACATGTGGCTCGACGGCACACAACACTGGGGTGCCATCCAGATGGACGGCATCGCGATGCCCATTCTGCTGGCGGACCAGTTGCGACGGAACAACGCTCTCGGCGACTTCAACGCATGGCCAATGGTCCGCAAGGCCGCTGCGTTCCTCGTCAGGCTTGGGCCCGGTTCACAGCAGGACCGCTGGGAGGCACTCTCGGGCTATGCCGTATTCACCATGGCATGCGAGATCCCAGCCCTGCTTGCGGCCGCGGACTTTGCCGATGACGCAGGTGAAATGGACACCGCCACCTTCCTGCGTGAGACGGCGGACGCCTGGAACGATGCTGTCGATTCCCTGCTCTATGCGGAGGGCACGGCCCTCGCCAAAGAGCACGGCGTCAGCGGCTACTATCTTCGCGTCACTCCAGACAAGGCCATCGTAGAGCCACGTCTCGATAGCCTGTGGTTGCATCTGCAGAACCACCGCATGGGCGGCGGCCATCATCATGCCGTCAACGTCGTCAGCCCCGATGCGCTTGCGCTTACCCGTTTCGGCTTGCGCGCGGCGACCGACCCACGCATGCAGTCCACGGCAAAAGTGATCGATGCAGAACTCCGCAAGCAGTTGGCCACGGGTCCCGGCTGGATTCGCTCCACCGATGACGGCTATGGCGAGCACGCCGACGGCTCTGCCTATAACGGGCACGGCATCGGTCGTTGCTGGCCCCTGCTCGCCGGTGAGCGCGGGCACTTTGAACTCGCGTCAGGAGCCACGGACGTTGCAGAAGAACTGGCTCGCGTCATCTCTCGCCAGACAAGCGAGTGCGGCATGATTCCGGAGCAGGTATGGGACGCGGCGGATATTCCGGAACACCAGCTCTTCAACGGCCATCCTGCCGGTTCCGGCATGCCGCTCGCCTGGGCGCATGCGGAGTACGTCAAGCTGGTGCGCTCCATTCACGACGGCAAAGTGTGGGACACACCGCCACAACCCGTGCAGCGTTATCAGGTGGAAGGCCGAACATCCCCATTCGAAATCTGGACCGAACATGCACAGCGATCGTGGATCACACCCGGTAAATCACTGCGCATGGATTTCACTGCGGCCACCACTGTCACCTGGCACGTGGATGACCAGCCGGATGGAACGCAACAAACCGCTGCACCTGTTCTTGAGGCGCATTGCGTGCTGCTGCACCTTCCAGCGGCCTGGAAGAAACTCTCCGTCGAGTACACCGACGCAAAAGGCGGCAAGCACATGCTCGCACTTGAGCCAAGATACTAAGACTCAGAGTGGCAGGGTCTTGACGGGGGTGTCTGCACTCTGCCGCCTTGGGTCGCTGCCCATCTGTTTGCTGTCCGCGCCGCCCTGATGTGGCGAAAGCATCCTGGCAGTCAGCACTAAGGCCGGCAGAAGAAACGCGATCGAACCAAAGACCCACATAATGGACGCGCCAAGAACCTGGTCCTGCAACGGCGCAATCCCAAGCGGGTTCGCATGCTGAAGGTAGTAGGCGTACACCGGATGACCGACAAAGGCGAGTACCGCCGAAAGCGCAGTATTCACAAAGTCGGCGCTAATCAGGTAAAGCATGGCTCCCCAGCCAAGCGCCGGCAACCGGGAAGGCCAAGGACGTAGCAGTACCCACCAGAACAGCATGGAGCCGGCAAGAAAGCACAGGTGTTCCACGTCGTGCCAGGCTTCGTGATCAAGGGCAAAGTCGTATGCGGCAGGCACATGCCAAAGCAGCAACGTAAGGTTCATGGCGAGCCACGCGACCACGGGCGAGACAGCGTTATGCGCGACCGCTCGAATCACGCGGGAGCGCAGCAACGGATGGAGCAGCCGTCGCGGAACTGAGGGGATGCCGCGCAGCAGCGGCACAGCGGGCCATCCGGCAAGGACGAGCGGCGGAACCGCCATCATCAGGAGCAAGTGCTCGATCATGTGCGCGGTAAGAACCGTATCCGCGAGCTCTTCAAGCGGAGACGCAAGAGCCAGCCACAGCACGGCAATGCCCGCAGAAAACGAAGCTGCACGCCACCACGAAAGCGTGCGCCGCGTGCGGCGAAGCAGGGTAAAGCCACGCAGGTAAAGGAGAAGCGTGAGCACGCAGCCCACCGTGAGCGGAATGGGCAGTGACCAGTCGTTCAACAGATCTGCAGTTTGACTGGCGCTCATGAAGCTAACGATTGACCGTGTCGAGCGCAGGGTCGCCGTGGCGCTGCGCCGGCAGACGGTTGCCGTCCGTGCCTAGTTCGACCGCTGGCACCTGTGCGGGACGCAGGTCGCCGGGGTGCAGAGTATCAAGAAAAGACACAAGCGCTGTTGTTTGCGAGGGCGTAAGGGACTTGCCAAAGGCCGGCATGTTGCCACCACCCTGCAGCACCTGGCGTATGAGCTGATCGTCGGTCATGCGCGTGGCGATGGAATCAAGCGCGGGGCCGCGCTGGCCTCCGACGCCGTCGAGGGCGTGGCAGTTGCGGCACTGCTTGTTTTGGAAAACGAGCGCGCCCTGGTGCTCGAGCGGTGTGCGGCCGGCAAGATCGGCAGCGGGCACGGGGTCCTTGGTCCAGGCGTCCATCTTCGGGCTCCACGGCTCGTAGGTGCCGAGGCGGGTGAAGACGCCGAGGAAGAGCGCGATGCCGACGACCATGAGGACGGCAACGGGACGGCGGGACCAGTGCTTTTCACCTTCGCCTGCCCACAGCGGCAGGGTGAGCAGGAAGACGATGCCGATGACCGGAACAATCAGGATGATGGGTGTTTCAAGCGCGGGCGGTAGGAAAGCGAGAACGGCGTAGATCCAGAGAAAGGCGAAGTCGGGCTTGGGTGCCGTCTGGATGATGGTCGGGTCGGGCGTGCCGTTGGGACCGATGGGGCCAAAGATGACGGAAACGGCCAAAACACTCAGCAAAATAACGGCTGCAAAGATGGCGTCTTTCCACGCGGCGTCTGGAACAAAAGCGATACCAGTGCGCTCGGTGAGGTCATGGTACTGGCGCTCGTAGGTGGATTTGCGAACGACGCGGCCCGGCATGGGCCAGTCGTTGATGCCGAGCTTGAGGACCATCCAGATGTGGAGGCCGACGAGGCCGAGGAGCATGCCGGGGATCACGAAGACATGGAGAGCAAAGAAGCGGGTGAGGGTGGGTCCGCCGATGATAGGACCGCCCAGCATCATGTGCACCAACCGCCCGCCAATAAGCGGAACGCGACTCATGATGGATGCGCCTATGCCGAGGCCCCAGTACGCATCCTGGTCAAAACGAAGCACTTGGCCGGTGAATGCCATGCCGAGCGTTAGCAGCAGCAGCACAACTCCAACAATCCAGGTGAGTTCGCGCGGAAACTTGTAGGCGCCGAAGAGAAACACCTGTGCCATGTGCATGAGCACGATGGCGATCATGAAGTTGGACCCCCAACCGTGCATAGCGCGGACGAGCCAGCCGAGGGCGACCTGATGGTTGAGCAGGTTGAGGGAGCTCCAGGCATCCTGTGCGGAGGGAGCGTAGACGAGGGCCAGAAGGATGCCGGTGACGATCTGAAGTACGAGCAGGACGGTGGCGGCGGAACCAAAAACGTACCACCAGCTGGAGGTGTTTTCAGGGACGGGATGCTCGGCCATTTCGATGGCCGGGCCGATGAGGCCGGTACGCTGCTCGAACCAGCGGAAGAGCGTCCAGCCGGCGTCCTTTGCACCTGCGGTAACTTCAGTCGCGATGTGTTGGCCGGTTGCGACGGCTTCAGCTTTGAGGCTTGCCGCTTCAGCCTCGGCGGCCTCTACTTTGGTGTCTGGGCTCATGTTCTGCTCCCGTCGCTGGTGGATCTGCGTGGGATGAGATTGACGTTTGCGGCTTCTGCGTTGGGCTGGATGTCGATGAGCGGATTGCCAGGCTTGCCGGCGCAGGCGTGGTTGGAGAGGGTGGGCATCTCGCCGGCGTGGATGTAGACCGTGTCACCGGTGACGCGGACGTCGTACTTGAAGAGGCCGCGCTCCGGCGGGCCGGCGGCGCGCGAGCCGTCGGCATAGTAGCTGCCGCCGTGGCAGGGGCACAGGAAGAGCTGGGATTGCTCGAACCAGCGGACCGGGCAGCCGAGGTGGGCGCAGTTGATGGCGAAGACTTCGTAGGTGGTGGCGGTGAGGCGACGTGTCCAGCACGCGACCTTGTCGGTCTGACCGTCGGTGGGCGTGCGGACCGGGTTGAGGTACTCGACCAGACGCGTGGCACCGACGGGCATGCTGTCGACCTTTGCGAGCGGAATCCAGGAGTTGTAGGACGAGTCTTTGCGCGCAAGCGGTGCGAGCACGTAGCCAAGGATGGGCACGGCGAGAACCGCGCCCACAACGCCGTTCAAGGCAAGCGAAAGCTTGAAGAGGAAGGTGCGGCGGGAGTGCTTCGCGCTCTTTTCCGCCGCGGACGGCATGGGCGCATCCGTGGGCGAGAGGTGTTTCTCCGGGTGCAGGTGCGGTGCGAGCTCGTCGAATTCATTCATGGGGTAGAGACCTTTTGCAGAGGTGCGGGCGGCACCGGGGAGGCTGCTGCTGGAGGGACGCTGCCCTGCGAGTTGCGGTAGGGCTGACCGGGATGCGGCGTGCGATGACCGGCAAGGTAGGCGACCAGATCCGCGAGAGCTCCGTCGTCGAGCGCGGGCTGGTATCCGCGCCAATCGGGCATGCCCTGTGCACCGGAGACGAGGATGGTGCGCAGGCCACCGTCGGAGATCAGGGCGAGGTATGCGGGGTCGAGGACCGAGCCTTTGCCCGGGGCGTGGCAGCGGAGGCAATCCGCACGATAGAGAGCTTCGCCGTGAACGGGATCGCCGGTGGCGGAGCTTTCATATGGCGGCGGTGCGGCTTCGCGGAGCGCTGCGGGATTGGCCCAGGCGGCGATACCACGGGCGAGAATGTCGACCTGCTCGTCTGTAAGAAGGCCGCCATGGCTCTGTGCAAAGGCCGGCATGAGTGAGCCGGGAATACCCACGCCGGTGATTTTTGCGATGTTCGCCTCACCCGCGTAGGCGATGTAGACCGGGTTGGCGAGAGAAACGGCGTTGCCCTGCCTGCCGTCGACGCCGTGGCAGGCCTGACAGTTCTCCGCATAGAGCGTCTTGAAGTCGTGGATCTGGTCTGGACGTGGAGGCGTTTGCGCGGCCGTGGGTGTGCCGGGCAGGTGGCAGCCGGTGAATGCCGTGCACAGCAGGGCGGAGGCGAAGAGCAGCGCGGCTGCGGAGATGCGCGTCATTCTGAGTCCCCACCGGTGTTGTCTTCACGGTAGCGGACGTCACTGTGCAGGCCTGCACGTTCAGCAAAGGAGAGGTTGCGGAAGCGTTCCGTGCGGACGTGGATTTTGCGGTTGACGACGTAGCCGGTGACGAGGCCGAAGGCAAGCTGCGACGGAATGAACCAGAACCAGTCGATGCGCTGGTTGAGCACGGGGCTGACCAGGCCGAGCACGCCATAGAGCAGGCTGGTCCAGAAGAGCGGCACGATGAACCCGGCGGTGACGATGGGTCGACGCGGGAACATGGGCAGGATGGCGGCATAGAGCACGCCGACGAGCGGGCAGGTGACGCCGTGGATGATGCTGGCGGCGACCAGGCCCTTCCAGTGGAACTGGCTGAAGAAGGCGGGGCTTGCCGTTGCCCATGAAGGAAAACCACCCGCGGCAAGCAGGTTCACGGCGTACCAGGGGCTGCGGTACCTGAGAAGTCCGTAGAGCACGGCGGGAACGATCATGGCGATGCCGCCGGCGATGCCACCTTCAAGCCCGGCGAGCAGGCTAAAGGTGGCGACGGGTTCGACCTGCTGATGACCGCCGCTTTGACCAGGCAGGCGCGCGACGCCGTGCTGCGACGGTGCGACGACCGGGGCGGTGTGTTCCACGGTCAGCAGCTCATGGGCTTCATGCGGCAGCACCTGCGTGAACCAGCCGTGAGCCGCCAACCCGAACAGGATGAGGCCGACGAGCGAAACCCACGCGGAGGTGACCATGCCGGCGATGATGAGGGCGAAGCCGAGCGCGAGCGTGAGCGGCCAAGCCGTGGGTTGGGGCATTTCGATGGTGTCGGGTTGGGTGTGAGGTGTCATGCGTCAGCGGCCCAGGATGTAGACGACGGTGAGGACGACGACCCAGACGGCGTCAACAAAATGCCAGTAGTAGGAGAGGATTTCAAGCCGGTGGTGGTCGTGGAGGTGAAGGCGGCCTGTGAGGCCGAAGAACGTGACAAGGCCCAACATGCTGACGCCGACGACGACGTGGGTGGCGTGGAGGCCGACGAGCGCGTAAAAGGTGGTGCCGAAGAGATTGGTGCGAATGGTGAAGCCGTGGTGGACTATGAGGCCGTACCACTCGCTGGCAGTGAAGCCAAGAAAGGCGAGGCCGAGCAGGGCGGTGAGGCCGATCCAACCGGTGGCACGGCGGGGTTCGTTTTTGCCAAGAGCAGAGACGCCCAGGTGGACGGTGACGCTGCTGCTGAACAGGCAGATGCTGGCCAGGATGGGCAGGTCGAGGACGTCGTGGGGTGTGGGGCCGCTGAGGCTTTTACCGAGGTAGAAGACGTAGGCGACGACAAAGATGATGAAGAGCGCGCTCTCCGTGAGGATGAGGCAGGCGATGCCGACAGTGCCGCGCGATGGGCGGCTGCTGTAGGTCTGCGCATAGGAGCGTGAGCCGGTGGTGAGGGTGGCGCTAGAGCTCATAGTCGGTGTCCGGATCGTCGGGGTGTTTGAGGTCCCAGAGGGGACGGCGGCTGTGGACGTGGGGCTCTTCGGCGAAGTTATAGGCCGGGGGCGGCGAGGTGGTGGCCCACTCGAGGGTCCATGCGTCCCATGGGTCGGGGCCGGCGTCTTCTCCGCTACGCAGGCTGGCGACGACGTTGTAGAGGAAGAGCGCGACCGCCGCGACCTGGAAGATGACACCGATGCTGATCGCCATGTTGAGCGCGCCCCAGCCGCGGTCCGGACCGTAGGTGTAAATGCGGCGGGGCATGCCGAGCAGGCCGGGGATGTGCATCAGGTCGAAGGTGACGTGGAAGCCGAGCAGGAGCAGCCAGAAGGTCCACTTACCGAGCCTCTCGCTGAGCAGTTTGCCGGTGGCCTTGGGGAACCAGTAAAAGAAGGCCGCGAAGATCATGAAGAGGATGCTGCCGACGAGAACGAAGTGGAAGTGCGCGACGACGAAGTAGCTGTTGCCAAGCTGCCAGTCGAAGGGCGAGACGGAGAGCACGATGCCGGTGAGGCCGGCGAGCAGGAAGTTGAAGAGGAAGGCGATGGAAAACATCATGGCGACGGTGAAGCGTATGCGCCCACCCCAGAGGGTTGCCAGCCAGTTGAAGATCTTGATGCCGGTGGGCACGGCGATAATCATGGTCGCGAGCGTGAAGAAGGCGTTGGGCCCAGGGCCGAGGCCCACGGTAAACATGTGGTGCGCCCATACGCTGAGCGAGATGAAGCCGATGGCGATGGTGGCGAGAACCATGGCAGGGTAGCCGAAGATGACCTTGCGCGAGAAGACGGGGATGATCTCGTTGGCGAAGGCGAAGGCGGGTAGGACAAGGATGTAGACCTCGGGGTGGCCGAAGATCCAGAAGAAGTGCATCCACATGACGGCGGAGCCACCGGCCTGCGTGTCGAAGAAATGCGCGCCGAGATAGCGGTCGAGGCAAAGCATGATCTGCGCGGCGGTGAGCGGGCTGACGGCGACGAGGACGAGGAAGCAGGTGATGAGGTAGAGCCAGACGAGCAGCGGCATGCGCATGATCTTCATGCCGCGGCAGCGCAGGCTGATGGTGGTGGTGATGATGTTGAGCGCGGTGCCGATGCTGCCGACGCCGGAGAGGAAGACGCCGAGGGTCCAGTAATCAGCGGAATGGCCGGGAGAGAAGACCTTGCTTGTGAGGGGTGCGTAGGCGAACCAACCGACGTCGGGTGCGGTGCCTGCGCCGTAAAGACCGTCGCCGCCGAGAACGGAGAAGTAGAGCAGGAGGCCGCCGAAGAAGCTGATCCAGAAGCTGAAGGCATTGAGGCGCGGGAAGGCCATGTCGCGCGCGCCGAGCATGAGCGGTATGAGGTAGTTGCCGAAGCCGAAGAGGATCGGCATGCCGAAGAAGAAGACCATGGTGGTGCCGTGCATGGTGAAGAGGCGGTTGTAGACCTCGGCCGAGACGGCATGGTTGTCTGGCACCGCGAGCTGGATGCGGATGACGACGGCCTCAAGGCCGCCGATGATGAGGAAGAGCAGGGCGGAGAGGATGTAGAGGATGCCGATGCGCTTGTGGTCGGTGGTGGTCATCCAGCTGTGCAGTTGATCGACGAGGATGCGATGGCGCGGCGGGTGCCCGGTTGCGGTGTCGTGTTGTGTGGCGAGTGAACCCATCGGTGCCTCCTCTTCTGCTGGTTACTTGAGCGATTCCAGGTAAGCGCTGACCTGGTCGATCTGGCCGTCGTCCAGGTGCATGGCCGGCATGCGTGCGCCGTCCTTGTAGTGCGCGGGGTCTTTGATCCATTGCCGCAGATGGTCGGGGGTGTTGGTGACGGCGCCGCTGGCGAGGGTGTCGCGGCTGGCGAAGTGGGTGAGGTCGGGGCCGAAGCGGCCGTCGGCGACCGTGCCGCGAATGGTGTGGCAGTTCATGCAGGCGTTGGTTTGGAAGACGTTCTCTCCGTCGGCGACGGCGGGATTCTGCGCGGCGGGAAGGGACTGGGCGTGCAGCCACTCCGCGAAGTTCTGCGGCGTCTGCGCGTAGACGCGGATGAGCATTTTGGCGTGCTGTGTGCCGCAGTATTGGGCGCATTGGCCGAGGTAGAGGCCGGGGTCTTTGGGGTCGAACCACATGACGTTGATCTTGTTGGGGATGACGTCAAGCTTGCCTGCGAGGCGCGGCACCCAGAAGCTGTGGTCGGTGTCGGCCGAGGTCATGCTGAGGTAGGTGGGTGTGGGGTGCGCGGGATCGCTGGTGGGGATGTGGAGCTCGTTGGCGGTGACGACGTTCGAGCCGGGGTAGCGGAACTCCCACCAGTACTGATGGCCGATGACGGTGATGTCGGTGGCGTTCGCCGGGGCGCTGTGGCGTTCTGTTGCGATGATGACGCGGGCGGTTGCGAGGAAGAGCACAACAACGATGAGGATGGGGAGGATGGTCCAGGACAGTTCAATCTGATTGCTGCCGTAGAGCTGCACCGGTTCGCGCCCGTCGTCACCGGGCCGTTGACGGTAGCGGACGACGGCGTAGGCAAGAAGGCTGGCGACCACAAGGAAGATGCTGCCGGTGATGGACAGGGTGAGGAGGGACAGCTTGTGAATCGCGATCGCAGGGGAGGCTGCTGGAGCGAACAGCGTTGTTGGGTGATTACCGAGCCAGATGCCGGCCAAGGGACCACCCCTTACTGTGTACGTGCTGACTATGCCGCTGTGCCATGCGTTACCTCGATAGTAAGCGCACCGCGACGTGTGACTCCTGGGTGCATGTTGGAGAGACGCATGAGGATTGAATGGAACTTACGTCTACGTGAATTGCGCTGAGAATTCATGATTCTGCAGTCAGTCTCTGTGGCATGCGACACGGATGCGGAAGCACTCAGAAAAGGTGACGGTGGCGACTCAGCTTGATGTGAGGTGAAGGCAGGCGTTGTGGATGCATTGCAGACTAGGGCTTGCCCGTGGCATGGCTTGCGGCGGCATGGATCCATGCGGACCAGTCTGTCCCCGGCCTGTTGGCGGCGATGTGGTCGATGACGTATGAGCCGAGGCTGCGGTGACTCTCGAATTGCGCCTCGTTGAAGAACTGGTTGCTGGTGCTTTCGTGCGGGAAGGTGCTGTGATTGCGCGCGTATTCGATGACATCCATCGGCTCGTGCAGCCCGGTGAGACAGGCTTTGATGTACACCAGTGTGCCGTCCAGGGTGGCTTCTGGCCTGTAGTACTGCTGGGCCGTGCCGTCTGGATCTGATGCGCGGTAGATGTCTCCATCGACACAGCTGTATTGAATGGTGGCGACGGCGCAGTAATGATTGCCGCTGTACGGCATGGCATCGTCCCCGGCGCGCATGGACGGCCTGGACTGGAAGCGGATGGGGACACCGAGGTCGATCTCGATTTTGCGGAGCGCGTTTCCAAGATCTTCAAAGGTAAAGGTGGCGTCGGCACCGGAGTCGACGACGATGATGTTTTTGCACCGGCGCAGGACCATCTCGTAGAGTCCGAGGTTTTCAAAGTGTCCGCCGTCCGACAGGTCGACGTACCCCCTGGAGTCGTCGGTGAGGCCGAAGAGCTCCTGCAGCAACGGCCACACGCTGAACAGCGGCCCCGCCTGCCGCAGGAAACGCGCTTGCCGGGGAGCAGTGTAGCCGTGGTCCAGCGGGTACCTGGGGTTGGGGAGCCACCAGCCCAGGCGGACGTTGAACAGCGTCATGAGCAGGGTGACGAGGGGCGATGAGTGATAGCCCATGTTGGGGTCGGCCGCGGCTCCGCTGATGGCCATGGCGGTGGCAACGGTGACACCATGGTCGCCGCCGTAGGCATCTGCACGGACGTAGTTCAAGCGCCATGCGCCCGCACTGAGGGAGGAAAAGGAGAACGCTTCTGCCTTGCGCTGCCGCCATGCGGCAAGGCGTGTGCCCACCAGATTGAGCGTTGCGTTGACGATGTGAAGCGGCACGTGCGGCGTGTGTGCCAGGTCAGACATCGTCAGCGTGTCTGAGCTGTCGAAGTCGATGAAGTTGTCGGGGTGGCGCGCAGTGTTCGATGCGCCAAGGAAGGCGCGCATGAGGCGTTCGCGATAGAGCCCGTGCAACGAGAAGATGTTGATGTTGACAAGCCGGTTGACCAGCGTTGCGATTGCTGCAAACAGTGCAAGCAGGATGAGGTCGACGACAGCGGGGCGAACGGTGGGAAGCGCCGCGTGCAGGTGAAGATAAGAATCCTGAACGAGCCTGGCGAGACCCACGGCGAGCAGCGCAACGGAGAGGATTGCGAGCGCTGGAAGAACGAGGCCGCGAACGGAGAAGCGGCCGGGCGCTGCTTGCTCGGGCCGCGCGCCAGAGTTCGTGATCGAGCTCTTGGCAAACAGGCTGGTGACCAGCCCAAGCATGCCACCGGAGATGGACGGCGCGATGTGCCAGGAGCTGATGTCGATTGTGCCGAGGAGCACAATGGCCGTGCTGGCGACCCAGACAAAGGCCGACGCGAGCAGAAAGCCACCGGAGCGCGACCACCACTCCCGATCCTCCTCCGACTCCAGCTCCTGTGTGAGTGCACTGAACAGGGTGGAGCCAAGCAACAAGACTGTAAGAAATGCCGGCAGGGCGAGGATGATGTAGAACACAGGACCGATGATGCCGTCCAGGTGGACCGGCTGCAGAGCCTGCACTGCCGGCAGCATGCGGGTGCCGACAAGCTCCAGGGCAACGCCCGTGCTACCCCCCAGAAGCACGGCGACGAGGAACATCATCCCTGCCGCCCGGAGAGGACTCATGGGCACGTTTTTTCTGATGTGGCCGCCGGGACATGTGGCGTAATGCGTCCACCACTTGAAGATGCCAAGGATGCCAAAGCCGATGGTTGCGACCACCGCAAAGACCATGGCTTCAAGGGTGCTGGGCGGTGCCGGTGACAGTTCCGGGAAGAAGCGGGAGGTGAGCAGAAAGCAAATGGCGAGCAACGGCAGCACAAACCGCAGAAACACACCGCGCGCGTTCGACTGCCGCTCTCCCCTGTGCGGAGGCGCACCCGACCACGGACGGTAGGACGGCAGCGCCTGGCCTGAGGCGATGGCACCGACGAGGGCAAGCAGAAACAGCGCCACATACAGCGCCGCGTGCGCCATGAGGCCCGACACTGCGCCCCCGTTGAGGATGTGCAGCCACATCATGAACTCGTGGAAGTCCGGCAGGGCGAAGATCAACAGAAACGGCAGCGTGATCATGAAGAGCAACAAGGGCGCCAGCATGAGCCAGTTGATGAGCAGGTTGCGCAAGGCGATGGTGAGCAGCGCCCAGACATCGAGGCTTAGCCCAAGCTGCGGCGCGAGGTATGCGGTGTACTCGCGCAGGTGGCGAATGACTTGCGGCGACGGGTCGGCGCTGGTTACTGGCAGGCGACCAGCCAGGCCGCGCAGGGCGGTGTCGTACGCCTGCTGAAACCGCAGCTCCGTTGACCGCGCATCGTTAGAGCCGCCTGGCGCTGCGAGCCGCGCAATCCAACTGGAAAACCAGCAGCCAAGATAGCCACCGCCCGAGACGGTGGAGAGGTACTGGGTGTTTTTGAGCAGGCGGGACAGACCGGGAGCAGCCGGGTCCGTCTGCCCGTCTCCACCCACGAGGGTGAAGCGTGCGAGACCCTGCAGAACGCCAAGGCAAAAGCTGGCGCTGCGAATGCCGCCGCCGGAGAATGTGAGTGCGTTGCCGCGGAGGCCATGAAGAACGCGCTTGAGGGGCTTGTCGGCGTCTGCGCATAGCCGCTCCAGCTCTGACAACTCAGGCGCTGCCACCTTGCGTTCTTTCAATTTGTCATGCAGGGCAAGCTTCTTTAGATCGAGCTGGGTGTAGGTGTCTTCCTGCTGCTTGAGCGCGATTTCAAGCATGCCCACGAGCGCGGCCGTAGCTGCGTCATCAAACGGGGCAACGGGGCGTTGGCTGTCGCCCTGGGCGAAGAAGGCGTTGCTGATGGCGCCCAGGTACTCCGCTGGGGAGCGAAGCGAGCGCAGTTCAAGCAGCATCATGCGCATGGGCAGCGCATGGGTCAGCGGGCGGGTGTTGATCCAGTCCTCTGGAGTGTTGTGTACGTCGGCGAGTGGCATCGGGTGGGTGTGCTTGTCAGAAGGTTTTTAGAAATTCGATCAGAGCCAGCTTGTCTGCATCTGACAGACCCGGTTCACCGGCCAGCTTCTCCGTACCGAAGTAGTGGCCCTTGTTCACGGCAAAATCAGGACACTTGCTAAAGTGCACGAGTTCGGGCTCGACACCTGCGAAGATGCGGCGAACGTCCGCGTCAGAGGGATTGGGACCGAGCTTCTTCAGGTCTGATTTGAGCTGGATGACGAGCTTGAGGACGCGCAGGTTGTGGCCGATCCTGTCCATGCTGTTGGTGCTGTCGCTCATGAGATCGACGTTTGAGAGCAGGTTGACCGGCGTGCCAGCGGGGATCGGCCCGATCTCAATGCCGTTCTCCCCGAACAGCCACGGAAACAGGACATGTGCCAGGTGAGGGTGGCTGCTAAACGGCTCTGGCAGGTTGCCAGAGCTGGCGCGCAGATACGTGCGCTGCGTGGTGCGATCGACGTGGCCCGCCATGACGTCGGGAAGCAGGTCGTCTTTTTGCCGCGTTTCCGGCCACAGCATCTGGTGAATGGCGTCGTCAAACTCCTTCATGCGTTCGGCGACAGACGGGTTGGGACTGGGACCTTTGCGATACGCGTCAGAGTTATTGCCCACCGTGTTGTTGAGCAGGAATGGAGCTGTAGACCACATGCTGATGAGGCTTGGGACGCGTGTGTAGCCGCGGCCACCGGCAGGCATGGTGTACGTCGAGGCTTTGCCACTGTACGGATCCTGCACCTGAATGCTGCCGACGGAGGGAAGGTCCTTGTAACTTTGCGAGGTGAAGTTATCCCAGATGTTGCCTGCGAGGCCATTGGTGGCCAGGGTGCTGCAGGCGTTGGTCTGCAGCAACGTTACGGGGATGCGGGCGTCCGTGGACAGGTAGTTGTCTTTCAGGAAGTCGTCCTGCAGGACGATGGTCTTCATCTTCTGTTTGTATTCGTTGGTTTGTGTCCATGCCCAGTAGCGGTTCCAGCAGTTCATGTAGTCTGAGCCGGCGCAGCCACGCAGGCTCACAGCGTTGGGCGACTCAACCGTTTTGCTGGAGTGACAGCGCGCGCACCGCTCTGCGAAGACGACCTTGCCGTGCGTCAGTGTTGCGGCGTTGGTGGTCAAGTAGGCGGCGCCGCCGGGAGCATCGGCCAGGTGGTGCGGCGGTGTGCTCTTGAGCATGAAGAGTGCGAGATCGACGGTCTGGTTTTCGTTGGCGACCCAGTAGCTGGAATTTTTGCGCGCGACATCGATCTCAATCGGCGTGGTCTGCTTGCCTCCGATCAAGGCGTTGAAGTGCTGCAGCCACTCTTCAGAGAACATGCCGATGTTGAGGTAGACGCGGTTGAGCGCGCCGAGAGCGCCGACGGAATCCGCGCCGTCCTTGAGAATATGCGGCGCATAGACCAGGTCTGGTGCGCTATACAACTGGGCGAGCGGACTGCTGCCGGGAACGAAGTCGTTGAACTGCTTGTTGTTCAGACCGCCTCCGGCGAGCCTCTCGTCGCTCCACTTCTGAGCCATGGCCAGGCGCGCCGGCAGGCCATACACGGCGTTCATGGTGCGGGGATTGTTGATGTTGTCGGTGGAGATCAAGGACGTGTCGAGGGCACCAGGACGCGAGGTGTGGAAGAGTTGGTAGACGAAGCTCGACTGGTCACCATCCCAGGCGAAGATGCGATCGATCCAGAAGTATTGCGCACCGACCATGGAGCTCAGGTTCTTCCACTCCGGGTGGTTGGGGTCGGCCGGCGGGTTCAGCGGATTTGGACCGACGTGGCAGAAGCCGCAGGACATGCCCACGCGGTAGGGCCGAATCAACTTGCGGTCGCTGTAATAGGCCTGGTCGGTGTAGTAGCGGACGGGATCCCAGCGTTTTTTGGCTGCCGCGTCAAAGGCGGGGTTGGGGAAGAGCCGCAGGCCGACGATTCCAGTGGGGTATCCGTAAAACGATCCCGTCTCGATGGTGGTGCCACGCGCACCGACTTTGACGCCCGGATATTTTGCCGTGTTGGCGTAGGGGTCAGCGCCGCAGCCGGGGTCTCGGATGTCGAGCCACAAGCCATAGCGATTGGGGTCGGCGTTGCTGGGTTTGCTGAAGCAGGGCTCATTGACCAGGCCGTAGTAGGCCCAGCGGTTCTCACGATTGCCCTTGAGGGATGGGTGCGAGGAGATGGTTTTAAGCAGGTCCAGATTGCCGAAGCTCTTGGACGAGATCACATCCCAGAAGCGGTCGTTGCCACCGCTCAACACGATCCAGTTGTTGCGGCCCTTGACCTCGTCCGCGGTAAGCTGCACGCCGCCGTCCATGTCGTGGAAGTAGTCCTCGTCGGCAGCATTGAAGCTTTCGCCGGGGCGTCCGGCCTGGGCAGCCTCGTCCTTGACACGGCCTGCAGAGGACCGCGGGAAGATGAGGAACGCAAAGATGGCTGCGCCGACGAGCGCAACACTGAGGACGACGAACGAAAGAAGGGTGATGCGAAACGCACGCTGCCGACGGGAGGTTTCGATCTCGGTTGTGCTGGGATCAGGTGTCATGCCGCGGCCCCCAGAGGCTTGACTGCGCCCTTCGTGTCTTCAAGGATGACGTCGCTGGCCTTCTCTGCCACCATGTAGACCGCACTGACGATGAAATAACCGGGAATGCGCGGGAACACAGAGGCGTCGACCACACGCAGACCCGTTGTCCCGCGCACGCGGAAACGGCTGTCGAGCACGGCCATGGGATCGGCGGCGGGACCGATGGCGTTGGTGCAGGAGGCGTGGTGGCCCCAGGCTTCGCGCTGAATAAAGGCGGCGATGTCCGCTTCGGAGCTGACCTGCGGACCCGGCAATAACTCCGTGATGCCGACAGACTTGCTGATCTCCGCATTTAACTCGCGCGCGAACTGGACACCTTTTACGACGGCCTGCAGATCTTCCTGCGCAGCGTCGTTGCCCTCAGTGAAGTAGTGGAAGCAGATCTCCGGGGTATCCCGCGGGTCGGCGCTGCGCAGTTTGACGGTACCGGCAGTGTTCCGCGTATGCGCCTTGAGGATGGCCCAGGTAAACCTGTCCTGATACTGCTTGAGCGCTGCGGAGTAGCCGGGATAGTACCCCTTGAAGTACGACGGCAACCCAAAGACGAACAGATCCGGATCTGCTTTGTCAGGGCTGGAGCGTTTGGTCACAGCGACCGCCGCGCCGTTTGAGGTGTACACGCCACGGCCCTTCTGCCAGCTGAGAAAGGCCGCGTCTCCTGCCTCACCGTCCTTTGGAGCGTCAAAGCTGGCGCCGTTCAGGAGTGCAAACGGCTTTTCCATTTGCGAGACGACGCCTACCTCATAGCGGTCCTGCATATTTCTACCGACACCAGGAAGATGCACGACGCTCTGAATGCCGAACCTGCTCAGTTCTTCCCTGTCGCCAATTCCGGAGAGCATGAGCAGCTGCGGACTGTTGAAGGCGCCACCGGAGAGGATGACCTCGTGCTTTGCGAGCGCGGTGGAGGTTGGCGGCGACTCCGTCATCGCTGCCGTTCTGGAGGCCCTGTAGAGAGAGCTACCCGAGAGGTATTCCACGCCGATCGCGCGTGTGCCCTGAAAGAGTACGCGGGACACGAGAGCGTGCGTCTGGATTTTGAGGCGGTTGCTGGTCTTTTCGGCAACCTCAAGCAGGCGTTCGCGTGTTCCGTTTCGGCTGCCGGAGCGGGTCGCAAGTAGTGTGAGGCCGACCCCCTCACGGCTTGGGCTGCAAACTGCGCGCCAGTCGTTCGGGTCGGCAAATGTCTCTGCAAGCAGCCCGATGTTGCCCAGGTGGTGGGACAAGCCTTTCGCCGCCGCAAACAGCACCACGCGAAGAAGCTCAGTGTCCTTCAACACCAGGGTCGGATTGGCTGTTTGGGTGTGTAACCAGCCATCGAAGCCGTGGCGGCTGGGGTTGACTCCTTTGCCGGTCAGTACGCCTGCGAGCGCTTCCTTGAGCCGTTGGAACATGGAAAGGTAATCGCAGTGTTCCAGGCGTTCAAAGTAACGGCGCATGTTGTCCGCGGACCAGGAGGGATCGCCGGTAAGCTCTCGGAGGTGGTCCCAGTCGCTGTTCTGCGGATAGACGGTGATCATCGCGTTGTGCGCGGTGCAACCGCCCAGGGTTCCAGCGCGCGGGTAGAAGACACCATCCTGCTCGGCGACGAACTTCGAGTCCTGCTGTTGGAGAGCGGAATCCTGATAATGGCGGACGAAGAAATCCCAACTCATGGCGGGGTCTTCGCTGGCGAGGGAATGGAAGCAGGGGATGCGATAGTTGTAGCCGCAGGTATCGCCACCTGCTTCAAGGACAAGGACGGAATGCCCTGAGAGCGCAAGATTTGCAGCTACCGGGCCGCCGCCGGCACCTGAGCCAACCACGATAAAGTCGTACATATCGTCTGCCATTTGGACCTCGCACAACGTACAGCGATGGAACCAGAAGCCGTGGTCGCGCAAGTTTTGCGAGCGACTTTATCTGTATGACCGTTTCGTCCAGCCACTAGAGCAGACACATGTTGGCATGTCAAGGTCGATTTCTTGATAGGGCGGGGATCGCGCGATGAGGAAGTTCCGACGCGAGTGGGGAGCATCGGGACCACGCGCTTTGACGATGTTGGTTCGGCGCGGACAACCGACGGCGTCAACTGAGCGGCCGAGGTAGGCGTGCAGAGCGAACGAGGTCCTGCTTGCTTGTTCCGTGTCCTCGACCACAGGTGCATCAAGGACGGGCAGTCAGCAGCTTAGGAGCCAGCGAGCAGAATTGGCAGGGTAGGAGTCGATGAGCCGCCGACTTTCTCTGCGGTGACCGCGAAGCCGTTTGCGGAAAGGCCCTGACGGAAGCGCGGGACAACCAGACGCGCACGACCGCCCGCATCCGGCTCGAACGTGCCTGCCGGGATGGGAGCTGAGCCGTTTGAGGGCAGAAGCCACAACTCGTAGACCCGGTTGTCGGTCAGCCTGGGCAGATCGTTTCCGACGAAGATGAGCGTTCCACTGTCCGCAACGTAGGTGCCGCGTCCGGAGGGGCTCTTCTTCTGTTTGGGAACCTGCAGGGACACGCTGAGCGCGGAGGGGTCTTTGAGCGCGTTCAGGATGAGCTGTGCATCCGCTGCACTCGACGCAAGTTCAGCGTTACGTTCGGTTTGAGCCTGCAAACTACGTGCAAGTGCATCGCGCTCCTGCGCCGTCTGGTCGACGGTGGAGGCCAGCGCTCCCGTTTGCGATACGGCTGTGTTTGCCTTGGCTATGGCGCGATTCGCCTGGTCGCGCAGGTCGGCTGCGCGCTGCTCCGCTTCAGACAGCTTGGCTGTGGCAGTCAGCGCATTTTGAGTTTGCACGTCTGCCGCGTGGGCCAGGCTCTCTTTTTGCGCATTCGCCTGGGCAGTCTGAGCTGCCTGGCTTTGCACCTGGGACTGCAGCACGGAGACCTGGTTCTTGAGCTCAGACTGCCGTGGATAGAAGGCGAGGGCGATGGCACAGGCCAGACCCGCTGCGAGGGTCCAACCCGTCCAAGGCAGAATCTGCCAGGCGGACGATTTCTTGCGGTTCGCACGCACAGTGTCTGTGCTGGCATCTGTGGCGGGCACAAGCCGTGGACCGGGAGCAGCCTGACCGCTGATCGCCTGGCCGCTGATCGCAGACATGAGCCGACCGAGGCTGCTGGCTGGCACATCCTGCAGATTTACGGTTGCTTCCGCAAAGACGCCGAGCGCAGCCTGCATCTTCGCCAGGCGCAGACGGATGTCCGCGTCGGAAGCAAGTCGAGCTTCGGTGGCTGCCTTCTCAGAGGGTGAAAGTAAGCCCAACGCATAGAGCGCGAGATCGTCATCTTCAATGTCTGGCTGGGTGTTCATGCGTTGAACCTCCTTTCCAGCTTCTGAAGTGCGGCGCGGATGCGAGTCTTGACCGTGCCAAGTGGGGCGCCGGTCCGTTCGGCGATTTCGATGTGGGTCAGACCCTCAAAGAAGGCCATTTCCAGGCAAATTTTTTGGTCCTCGGGCATGTCGTCCACTTCAAGGCGGATACGCTCCAGCAGAACCCGCTGCTCAGACGACTCGACGAGATTAAAGGAGGAGGCCAGTTGCACATCATCGGTGTTGACCGTCAACTTGTCACGCCGCAGGTGATCGATACACCGGTTGCGGGTCATGACAGCCAGAAAGGCCGACAGGTTCTTGTCTGTCTGTACCGGCTCGATCGGCTTATTCCACAACTGCATGAACACCTCTTGGAGCAAATCCTCAGCCCGGTCCGGCTGACGCAGGACCCGCAGAGCAACCGAGTACACCAACCTGGAATGGCGTGAGAACAGAATTGCCATTGCGGTCTCGTCGCGCCGAAGGATTCGCTCAACGAGCTCCGCGTCAGTTTCGCCGTTCTCCGGGGTCTCAACCGCCGTACTCATAGGACGACGCCGGACTGGCAAGTGGATTGCGGAACGCTGAAGTGCATGTTGATAGGATGCACCTACTTGGCGAAGGTGGGCTCCGGTCTCGCCGGCCGATTTTTGCGAGTGGTCCGGCCGCCCGGAGGTTCCAGATTAGCGTCGCGGAACTCTCTGAGTTTGTGCAGAAACACTGGATTTTTCGCATTTCTGGGCGTTGCGGCTGGCGATGGCCGCGACGGGTACGGATGACTTGAGGGCCGTGACAAGGTGGTGGCAAACAGGCGCGAAACGCTGTCCTGCTTCAGAAACAGTGCAGTCAATCGTCGACACCAGTTGTTGTTCAACAGGGGAAGTCTGCTGAGATTTCAACGCGGCCGGCCCGATTTGCGTGTCCCGCCGGGTGAGGAGCTGGAGGGAGGCACCCGTTGGAGCGCCGAGCGCAAAGAAGAATGCCGCGCATCCAGAGGTGGGATGCGCGGCGGAAATGTGTTTCGGGCCTGAGCCCGACCGCGGTCGTTGCCGAGGCCGGTGAGCAACAGGTCCCGTGCCCTTGGCGGTCAGAGGTGTGGGGCGGAAAAGGCTGGTGAAGCCTTACTGCGGGTACCCGGGTGACGGACGGATGTCGTTTTTAGAGGTCGGTTAACAGCTCGGACATCGAGATCTTGAAGCCTTGCGCGACCGTCTCAAGGTAGCTAAGGGTGAGAGACTTCCGTCCGCGTTCGAGGTCGCTGAGGTACGAGCGGTCGATGCCGAGGAAATCAGCCAATTGGACTTGCGTGTAGCCGCGACTTACTCGCAGGGAGCGAAGTCGCAGACCAAACCGGGCAGAAATAGGAGACATGGGAGAGCCTTCAAGTTGATATAGGGTGCGACGACCTTATTGCAGTCCAAAGCCGTTCTGTATAAGTACGATGCGAGAGCCGAGAAAGCTTTCCCCATCCGTCGATCTTTTCCCAAGCAATGGTCATGGCGAGAAGGTTACTGCCGTTTACACGGGTAATCGGATGCCGCTCCGCTGAAGCGCCCACGAATCGCGGTTTTGACCGAGCAGCATGGTTTGCGGGGGCTCCGCGTTATTTTTCGTCGGCGGTTGGGCCGAAGGTCGGCGGAACTTTGACCTCAAGCAACCGGAGATAGACGCCCAGTTGCGCGCGATGGTGAATCATGTGGTCCAGAAAGAGTGTGCGGTAGGCGTTGTAGCGAGTGGTTTGCAGAACGACGCTTCCCTGCCTCATGAGGGTGAAGGGCTCGTCGAAGACGTCGTCGGAGGTACGTTTGAGCGTCTCGACAAGCCGCGCAGCCATGCCCTCAAACTCCGCAACGAGATCTGCTTTTAAAGTCATGCGCAGGATTTTGCGCGGGTCCTCGGGTGTGCCCATGTTGATGCTGGGCACGGTGAGGTGCAGGGTGGCGAAGCCGGCGAGCTCGGCGGTATGGCCAGCCAGGCGAGTCAGAGGCATGGATCTTTCGTGCGGGGCAAAGTCGTTTCGGCCGTCGGGGACGGCGTTGAGTACTCTGCGGGTGTTGTCGAGTTGCTGTTCGAGTTCGGGCAGAAGGCGTTCGGCGAGGGTCATCTTTGCTCCTGAAAGGGTGAGGGTACGGCCTGGATGGTGTGGGTGCGACCTGGAACGGTGAAGCCCGGCGTGCCTGAAGTATTCAGGGACTGCCGGGCTTCGACATGTTGCAGAGGTGATGCTGTTAAACGGCGACTGCGACGTCCGGCGCTGCGACGGACATGGTGATGTCGTAGCGGTCGGCGTTCATGACCTTGTTCCAGGCGGCGACAAAGTCGTGCACGAACTTCTCGTGCGAATCGGCACACGCGTAGACCTCTGACGTGGCGCGGAGCTGAGCGTTCGAGCCGAAGATGAGGTCGGCGCGGGTCGCCTTCCACTTCACCTCTCCCGATGCACGCTCGCGTCCCTCAAAGGTGTCCTTTGCACCCGTGACGGGCTTCCACAGGTACTTCATATCGAGCAGGTTGACGAAGAAGTCGTTGGTCAGCGTCTCCGGCCGATCGGTAAAGACACCGAACTTCGTTCCGCCAAAGTTGGTCTGCAGCATACGCAGACCGCCGATGAGGACCGTCAGCTCTGGCGCGGTGAGGCGCAGCAGTTGTGCCTTGTCCAGAAGAGCGACTTCAGCCGGCTCCTGCTCACGGTAGCCGTAGGAGCGAAAGCCGTCGACCTTTGGCTCCAACGGAGCGAAGGAAGCGACGTCCGTCTGTTCCTGTGACGCGTCGGTGCGGCCGGCAAGGAACGGCACGGTGACGGTTACGCCGGCATCCTTGGCTGCCTTCTCCACACCCGCGGCACCGGCGAGGACGATGAGGTCAGCGAGCGAAATCTTCTTTCCGCCTGCGGCGGACGTGTTGAACTCCCCCTGAACCTTCTCCAGCGTTTTCAGCACGCGTGCGAGCTGGGCTGGCTGATTGACCTCCCAGTCCTTCTGCGGGGCGAGCCGGATGCGTGCACCGTTGGCGCCGCCACGCTTGTCAGAGCCGCGGAACGACGAGGCGGAAGCCCACGCGGTGGAGACAAGCTCGGAAACCGACAAGCCGGACGCAAGCACCTTTGCCTTGAGGGCGGTGATGTCCGCATCGTCGACCAGCGGATGATCGACCTTGGGCAACGGATCCTGCCAGATCAGCTCCTCCGCCGGAACTTCAGGTCCGAGATAGCGGAAGCGTGGACCCATGTCGCGGTGGGTCAACTTGAACCAGGCGCGGGCGAAGGCATCGGCGAACTTGTCCGGATCTTCGTAGAACTCGCGGGAGATCTTGTCGTAAGCCGGGTCGGCACGCAGAGCGATGTCACTGGTCAGCATGGCCGGTTGCTTCTTGACGCCGGAGTCATGCGCGTCGGGCACGGTGTTGGCGCCGGCGTCTCCCTTGGGCTTCCACTGGTGCGCGCCGCCAGGGCTCTTGGTGAGCTCCCACTCGAACTTGTACAGGTGCTCGAAATACTCGTTTGTCCACTCGGTGGGCCGGGTGGTCCAGGTAACTTCAAGACCGCTGGTGATGGCGTCGCCGGCGATGCCGGTCTTGTAAGCGCTTGACCAACCGAAGCCCTGGTTCTCGATGGGTGCGCCTTCAGGCTCCTTGTCGAGGTGTGCACCGGGCCCAGCACCGTGGGTCTTGCCGAAGGTGTGGCCACCGGCGATGAGTGCCACTGTTTCGGCATCGTCCATGGCCATGCGACCGAAGGTGACGCGGATGTCCTGCGCCGACTTGGCGGGGTCGGGAACGCCTTCCGGGCCTTCCGGGTTGACGTAGATCAGGCCCATGGTGGTGGCGGCGAGCTTGTCCTCGAGTTCGCGATCGCCCGAGTAGCGCTTGTCCGTGCCCATCCAGGTGACTTCTGCGCCGAAATCGACGTCGTGGTCGGGCTCCCATGTGTCGGGCCGGCCGCCGGCAAAGCCGAAGGTCTTGAAGCCCATGGTTTCAAGGGCGACGTTGCCGGTGAGGATGAGCAGGTCAGCCCAGGAGATCTTCTTGCCATACTTCTGTTTGATGGGCCAGAGAAGACGGCGCGCGCGGTCCAGGTTGGCGTTGTCGGGCCAGCTGTTAAGGGGAGCAAAGCGCTGCTGACCGCGTCCACCGCCGCCGCGGCCGTCGTAGGTGCGGTAGGTGCCGGCTGCGTGCCACGCCATGCGGATGAAGAGCGGGCCGTAGTTGCCGAAGTCGGCAGGCCACCAGTCCTGCGAGTTGGTCATGAGCTTGGCAAGGTCGTTCTTCAGACCCTGATAGTCAAGCGTCTTGAACTCCTGGGCGTAGTCGAAGTCTTCGCCCATTGGATTGGACATGCTGGAGTGGGCGTGGAGCAGGTCAAGCCGCAGGTGGTTGGGCCACCAGTCGCGCGCCGTCTGCGCACTGCGGGGTGCACTCACCATGCTGGCTGGCAGGGCGCTGGGGTTGAAGGGGCACTTGGCGTCTTCCAGCGGCGCGCCTGGGACAAGTGCATTCACTTCAGTGTCAGCGGGTGCCAAAAAGTCGCTTTGTTCGATCGACATTGGAAATTCTCCTTGCGGGGTGGTGCGGTTTGTTCGACGTGTGGGTCAGAAAAGATGGTGGCGGGAGCTCCGTCATGCCTACTCTGACGGTAGCACCTGGGCACGCATAGTTCCAATACCCAGTTCCCCTCCGAGGTATAGGCTGTCCCTATGGAGTTGCATCAGCTTCGATATGCGTGCGCGGTGGCCGATACGGGCAGCTTTAGCCGTGCGGCAGAGCGCTGCCAGGTGGCCCAGCCTTCTTTGTCACAGCAGATTTTGAAGCTGGAAGAGGATTTGGGGGCGAAGCTCTTCGACCGCCTGGGCCGCAGCATACGCCTGACCGAAGCAGGGCGCGCGTTCCTCCCCCACGCGCGTTCTGTGCTGCAGCACCTGGACGAGGCACGGTCCAGCGTTACGGCGCAACACCTCGATGTGCGCGGCAGCGTCACTGTCGGTGTGATTCCCACGATTGCTCCGTACCTGATGCCGGGGTACACGGCGGGCTTTGCCGCCGAGTTTCCAGAGGCCAAGCTCCGCATTATTGAGGAGACGACGCCGGTGCTGGTGAAGGGGCTGCGTGACCTGTCGATGGACCTCGCCATACTTGCGCTGCCGCTGCGTCACAAGGATCTTGAGCTGGTGCCCTTGCGCACAGAACCCGTGTTCGCCGTGCTGCCGAAGGACCACCCGCGCGCGAAGGCCGAGTCGCTGCAGTTGAAAGATTTGCGCGGCGAACCCTTTGTCATGCTGCGGGATGATCACTGCTTCCGCGACCTGAGCGTTGCGGCCTGCACCAGTGCGCGGATTACGCCGAACATAGCGTTTGAGAGCGGCCAGTTCAGTAGCGTGCTCGCCATGGTGGGAGCGGGTGTCGGCATTTCCCTGGTGCCGGAGATGGCCGTCGATCCGAGCGCAGATTGCTGCTATGTGCGATTGACGGACGCCAGTGCACGTCGCACTGTTGTGCTTGCAACACTGCGGGGGCGAAGCTTCAACCGCGTGCAGCGGGCGCTGGGTCAGTGGATCAGCCTGGGTGAACAAGACGCACCTTCGGCAGGAGTACGGGGCAGGAAGCGTCGCGCGTAACAAACGGCGACCACAGCATGAAGGATTGCCGAAGATGGTGAATGCCAATGCCGCATGCTGCGGTTCGGTGCTCCCCATGCCCCTTCTGCGCGGCAATGCGATCCCAGCAACAGATCACTGCGATATGCTCCACACATGAACGCGCGCATGGAGCGGACGACGCCGGCGAGCACACTGCGCGCTTGCGTTCTCTTTGCCGCTTTGCTGGCTACGACCATGTTGCCGCTTAGCACCGGGGCGCAGATCGATACGGTGTACCACCTGCATGGGCACGTGTTGAATGGCTTGACGCACCGTCCTGTTGCGCGTGCGATGGTCGCCACAAGTGACCGCCGGCTGGCAACGATGACGGACACCAACGGCAACTTCGCCCTGGAGGTGAGTGTGCCACCGCAGGGTGCCGTCACGGACGCTCAATCACCCGTTGCGGCAGCCGGACTACTGCTGATGCTGAACGCGACCCGGCCCGGGTTTTTGGCGCAGGATTACACCCAGCAGGTTGATTTGAACGCGAGCACAGCGGCAAACGACGTGACCCTGGAGATGTTTCCGCTCGCCACGGTGTCCGGAACGGTCGATGCGGATGGCATGGGTCCGGTGGCGAACGTGCAGGTGGTGCTGTTGCAACACCAGGTGAGCGACGGCACGGCCACCTGGACGCAACGCAATGGGCAGACGACGGGAGAGCGGGGGCAATTTCGCTTTGGCGACCTGGAACCGGGCGAGTACACCGTGATGACTCGCGAATGGGAGGGCGATGCGCCGGCGTACCAGCGCGAGAGCCGGCAGTGTCCGCCGCGTTTTGCCGGCGATGCGACGAACCTGACGGCCGCGACCAAGCTGCAGGTGCGTTACGGGGGTGACGACCAGGTCCGCCTGCACCTGCGTGAGGCGGCATATTTTCCCGTGCGGATTCCCGTCCAGATGTCGCCGCCACGCACCGGGGTTTCGGTCGAAGTGCTGGCTGACGGTTCGCCGTTTGGGTACTCGCTGGGTTGGAATGCCCGCGACGGTGCGGTGGAAGGATCGCTGCCCAGCGGAGCGTATGCCGTGCTGCTTACAAGCCAGGGGCCGCAGAGTTCCTTTGCGCGCGTGCCGATCGACGTGGCAGAGGCCGCGGTGCAGCATGCACCCGTTACGCTTGCGCCCGCCGCTGCGATCCCGATCCGCGTGCACCTGAACCTGACGGAGGCGGAGTCGGGCGAAGGCGGGTTCGCATTCATTGGCAATCCAGCTAACAGGCCCACCCTGGCGAGCCCGGTCGATGTTGATTTGCTGCCGGTGGAGGCGGGCGGCCGCTCCGTGAGCAGCCGGCGGCAGACCGGGGTTGACCCGGTGTTAGAGAACGTGGGGCCGGGTGCGTATGTTGTGCATGCGCGAAGCATTCGCGGGTATGTGGCTTCGGCTTCCTCCGGCGGTATTGACCTGTTGCAGCAGCCGCTGGTTGTGGGTGAGGGCGGAAGTGCTGACCCCATTGACGTGACGGTACGCAACGACAGCGGCACGTTGACCGGCGAGGTGGACATGGGTGCGGACCCGACCATACGCTTCGTCCCCGTTCTGCTGGTTGCGGCGGATGGCTCAGGACACAGCGTGCAGGGGTACGCACAGCGCGACGGCAAGCTGAGTGTGCGCAACATTCCGCCAGGGACGTACCGTGCCTATGCCACGGGTCAACAGCAGGTGCAGCAACTTCCCTACCGCGATGCTGCGGCGATGAAGGTGTATGAGCGCCAGGGCACGCTGGTGACCCTGGCTCCGAACCAGACGCTTGAGGTGAAGCTCCGGTACGTGCCGTTGCTGCAAGCTGGAGACGAGACGAGATGATGGCGCGTGCGGCTGCACTGGTGTTTCTCCTAAGCGGCGTGGCCGCGGCTGCGCAGGTGCAGCCCGCGGCGGCGCGCAGCCCAGGGTTTGTCGTACGTGGCCGGGTGCTCTCCGCTGCGGGAGATCCGCTTGCAAATGCTGTGGTGTCGCTGGTGCCACAGGCCAACGGTGGCGAGGATGCGGCCGCGACAGACGTGGAGGGCGAGACGGTGCGCACCGACGCGGAGGGCCGCTACCACTTTGAACCGCAGGCCGCCGGCCGATACACCCTGGAGGCCTCGGCGAGGGGCTACCTGCCCTCGCTTTACCAGCAGCACAACCAGTACTCCACAGCGGTGGTTCTGGGCACCGGTCTGTGGACCGACGCACTGGATTTGCGCCTGACCCGTAAGGGCTCCATCATGGGCCGCGTGACAGATGGATACGGTGACCCGGTGGAGCACGCGACGCTGACCCTGTACCGCAAGAGCACCGCCGCCATTGCGGACCCGCAGGACGAGGCGACAGACGGCGTGCAGGCCACACGCTTTCGCAACGCGCTGGCAGATGTGACCGGCGGATATGACTTCGGCGCGCTGCCACCAGGCACCTACTACCTCCAAGTGACGGCGACGCCTTGGTACGCCGTGCATCCGCCGCTTGAGACGGAGAATGGTGGCCAGCAGTATCGCAGTGCTGTTGATCCGGCGCTCGACGTTGCGTACCCACCTGTGTTTTATCCGCACGCGCTGCGCCCGGCGGAGGCGTCCGAGCTGCAGATCAAGGGTGGCGAACACATTGTCGCCAACCTGCAGATGCAGGCCGAACATGCATTAACACTGACCATTACACTACCGCCGGTTCTGCCGAGCGAAGGGTATCGCTCGCCGCAGCTATTCCAAACGGTGTTCGGCGTGCGCCAGAATGTGACCCAACAGACGAACGTGTCGGACGGGCGCATGCAGATAACCGGGCTTGTGGCCGGGCACTATGCCGTTGAGGAATTTGTACAGGGAGCCGGTTCAGTGCAACGCGGAAGTGTGGACGTGACGGCAGGCACCTCGGCGCTCTCGCTCGCAGACATCGAGTCAGCAGGGATGGCGAGTGCTTCCATTCATGTGCAAGCCGCCGGTGTTGGCACCTTGCCAGAGGGTTCGCAGGTGCGGCTGAGTAGCCGCGGTACGGATAACCGTTCTGCTTCCAGGGTCGACGACCATGGCATGGCGCAGGTGACAGGCATCGCCGCCGGCGCTTACCGCTTGAACGTGTCGAACAAGGGTCGCAGGCTAGCGGTCGTGGAACTGAAGGCGGACGGCAAGGTTGCGGCCGATCACCAGCTGCATGTGGGTGCCGGCACCGGCAAGCTTACGGTAGAGATTTCTGTATCGCTGTCCACCACGCGTTTGACGGGCACCGTGCGACGCGGCGGCCAACCGGTGAGCGGCTCCATGGTCGTTCTTGTTCCCGCTGGTGCGTCGACGGCAGCCGATCTGTTCCGCCGCGACCAGAGCGACCTAGATGGTAGCTTTACGCTTCGCGGTGTTGTGCCAGGCAAATACCTGTTGCTTGCGGTGGAGGATGGATGGACCTTGCCGTGGACCGATGCGAACGCGATGGCACGTTATCTTCCGCAGGCCGTTCCTGTTGTCATCGCGGAAGGTGTGCGCGGCACGACTCCAGTGTTGGAAGCCGTTCCGGCACAACCTCGCTGAAACCATTCCATAGAACCTGACACTTTTTATGTATTCTCCTTGAACATGGAATCGGGACAGATCACACTGCTCCTTCATCAATGGACCTGCGGTGAGCCTGCAGCGACGGATGAGCTGTTTGCACTGGTGTACCCCCATTTGCGGCAGATTGCGGGAAGCCTGTTCCGAGGTGAGCGTCCAGACAATGTGCTGCAGCCCACCGGCGTGGTGAATGAACTCTTCTTAAAGCTGGTGCGACAGCGGAGTTGCCGGTTTGAGGATCGCGAACATTTTTACAGCTTGTCTGCACGCCTGATGCGACGAATACTGGTGGACCAAGCGCGGCTGGAGCACCGGGCCAAGCGCACGGGCGGAGTGGCGATCCCGATGCGCGACGATTTGATCTGGATGGAAACGTCACCGGAGGCAACGATTGATCTGGACCGTGTGCTTGAGGAGTTGGAGAGCCTGGATGCGCGCAAGTGCCGGATGATCGAGCTGCGATTCTTTCTTGGCTTTACCGCGGAGGAGACTGCGGAACTGCTGCATACGTCGAAGGCAACGATCGATCGCGACCTGCGGTTTACGCGGATCTGGCTTGCGGAACGGCTACGCGCGAGTTAGTGCAGAGCGCAGGCTGCCATTTGCTGTTGACGCGATGCACCAGGTTTTGACGCGTACTTAAAGAGGAACGCATGGCTCCGGAAGCAGATCGATGGCAACAACTGCAGCGCCTGTTTCACCTGGCGGAGGAACAGCCGGACGCGGATCTGGACACACTGCTGACGCAGGAATGCGATGACGCGGAGTTGCGGGAGGAGGCGCGTCGACTGGTAACGGCGTCGCGGGTTGTGAAGGACCCGGAGATGCCGGCGATGCTGCCGCGAACGCTTCGGCGCATTGGACCGTACGCGGTGATCCGGCTGATCGGGAGTGGCGGTGTTGGAACCGTTTACCTGGCAGAGCGCGTGGTGGGCGGCGCCGTGCAGCGGGTGGCAGTGAAGGTGTTGGCGCGGAGCGCGGCGGGCCCTTTTTTTACGGAACGGTTCAGCCGCGAGCAGCACATCTTAGCGTCGTTGAACCACGCGAACATTACGCGCATGCTGGACGCGGGCGTGGCGGAAGACGGGCAGCCGTACCTTGTGATGGAGTACGTGGACGGCGAGCACCTGGACACGTACTGCGATGAGAAGCGGATGAACATTGCAGAGCGATTGCAGATGTTTGTGCGGGTATGTGAGCCGGTGGCGTATGCGCACCGCAACCTGGTGGTGCACCTGGATTTGAAGCCGTCGAACGTGCTGGTGGCGCGCGAGGATGGGGCGGTGAAGCTGCTGGATTTTGGCACGTCGAAGCTGATCCAGCCGGACAGCCTGCTGACCACGACTGTGATGGCGACGCCGGCGTACGCCAGCCCCGAGCAGCTGCTGAACGAACCCGTGACCACGGTGTGCGATGTGTACGCGCTCGGGGCGATTCTGTTCGAGCTTTTGTGCGGTAAGCGGCCGAACCGTGACAGTTCCGTAGCTCTGCTGATTGAGCGCAGCATGCGGGAGACGGCCCCGGAGAGACTGCCTGAGGCAGTAACGGCGGAGGCCGCGGAGCGGCGGGCGTTGACACAGACGCGACTGCAGGCCGCACTGAGTGGCGATCTGGAGACGATCGTGACCAAGTGCCTGGCGGCTCGACCGAGGGACAGATACACCACGGTGGACGCGCTGATTGCGGACTTGCAGCGCTACCTTGCAGGCCGGCCAATTCTGGCAAGGCCGCAGACGACGACGTACCGGATTGGCAAGTTTGTGCGAAGAAATCGTGGGTTGGTGGTGGCTACTACGCTCGCTACGATCGCGCTTGCGGGGATGGCAGGGTACGCTGCGTGGCGCCAGCAGCAGGCCGTACGCGAAGGCCGGCGTGCGATGCAAATGCAAACCTTCATGTATCGGCTGTTCCGCATCGCGAACACTTACTACACGGGCAAACCAACGGCGACCGTTGGAGATTTTCTGCAGCTAGGCGTGAAGGTTCTGCCCGAGTTCGTAAACGACCCCAGAGATCTGAGGGCTGCGCAATTGAGCCTTGCCGAATCCATGTACGACAACAGCGACTACAAGGGAGCCGGGAAAGTTCTGCAGCAGGTGATTGCCAGCGCAAAGGCAGCTGGAGACCTTTCAGCAGAGGTGGAAGCAGAGAGCTATGCCGGAGATATTGAGTACACCATCGGAAATGCGAATGCAGGTTACGCGCTCACCAGTCATGCCTTGGCGCTTGCCGCAAAGTCAGGGGTGTCTGCTTCTATTCGGGTACGTGCCAAGACTTTCTATGCTGCGAACCGCGAAGAAACCAGCTATCGATCAGAGGACAATCTTGAAATGATGCGATCGGCTATCAGTGAGGCGCAGAGGGAGCACCTGCCGGCGCGGGAGATCGCGACAGCGACAGCAGCACTTGCCGACAGCTTGGAAGAACGCGGACGACTCGACGAGGCCGCGACGTTGTACAAGGAAATTTTAAGAACGTATGAGGCTGAGCCTTATGCCACCTGCGATGAGGCCGACATCCACAAAAAACTCGCAGTCATCCAGAACCAACGAAAGGACTTTACGGGTGCGTTGCCGCTGTTTCAACTCGCATACAAGGAAAGCAGCCAATGCGCAGGTCCAGAAGATTTGCAGACACTCTCAAGCGAGGCCTACGTCGCGGGCGCGATGCTGAAGCTCGGCCAAACCAAAACGGCCATTGCGATGCTGGAACACGCTCTGCCGACGTGGACGAAGGTCGTGGGTGCGGATGGTTCTCACATGGCCACGCCGCTCCTGTTTCTTTCGCGCGCTTACTTGCAAGACGGTCAGTTCGCCAATGCGGAACGAACCATCCTGCAAGCCATTCATGTCAACGCCAAGCAAAAGGCATTGAGCTCGCTGATGGGCGCGTATTACCTCATTCTGACGAAAGCTCTTGTTGGCCAGGGACGTGATCGTGAGGCGTTGGCGGACGCCCGATACGCTGAAGCTGCCTTTGCGGCTGAAGATTCCAAAGTGCCCTCGCTGCGGGAGCAGGCAAATGAAGCTCATCGCATTGATTTGGAATTAGTGGCGAAACTGCAACGACCATAGAAAGCTTGCTTGGCACGGGGTCTGCTTGAGGCATCGGCAGACTCTGCATACTTCTGCACACGGTGGCGCCGGGAGGAGAGTTGGCGCTACGGTGACACAGTTTTACCGGGGATGGCGCGTTCTGTTACAGGAGCCCAAGCCCATGCTGTTGACGCAGTCCAAACGATCCCTTTCCGTGGTTGCCGCGCTGTTGCCGGTACTCGCATGTGTGCCGCTGGCCGCACAGGCACCGCTGCACCAAACCGTGCCGGTTGCGGCCACACGTGCGCCACACTATGGCAAGGTGCCGCTTTATTTCGAACAGAACCAGGGACAGGCTAAGGCAGCGGCAAGGTTTGTGGCGCATGGGCCGGGCTACAGTATCCAACTGCAGCCTGCGGAGGCGACGCTGGTGCTGCACAGCGCGGACACCCACGTGCAACGGGCGGGAACACTTGCCAAGGACAGACCAGAAACCGTGCGGCTGACGATGGTGGGCGCAAACCCCGCCGCGACCATGACTGCGCAGCAGCCGACCGGTAGCTACGTGAACTACATGACAGGCGCAAACCACAAGGACTGGCACATTGGCGTGCCGACGTCGCTGCAGGCGCGGACCACCGGCCTGTACCCCGGCATTGACGTTGTGTACTACGGCGATGACCAGCGCACGCTGGAGTACGACTTTACGGTGGCGCCGGGTGCGGATGCCGCGCAGATTCGCATGGCGGTGACGGGCGCCAAGCCGGTGCTCGCCCCGGATGGCTCGCTGCGCCTGCAAGCGGGCCGCACCGCCGCCGCGCAGGACCTGAGCTTCGGCAAGCCTGTGGTGTACCAACAGATTGACGGGAAGCGCCGTCCTGTCGAGGGCTCCTTCAACGTCACGGTAGACGGCGAAGTCGGTTTCAAGCTGGGCACCTACGACCACGCGCGTGAACTCGTCATCGACCCAATCATCAGTTATGCCGGCTACTTTGGCGGTAGCGGCTACGACTACATCTATGCGACGGCACTGAATGCGGCCGGCCAGTTGTACGCCGTCGGCTACACCAAGTCGCTCGACCTGCCGGGAACCACGGGGGAGTTCCAACCGGTCAACGTGGGTACGACATACAACAACAACTACCCAGCCGGATTTGTAACAAAGTTTTCGGCAGACGGATCCACGATCTTATGGACGACATACCTGAGCGGTATCGGCGACAGTGTGGCCAATGGCGTGGCGGTGAATGCCGCAGACCAGCCGTATATCGTCGGCTATACGTTTGCCTGCGGCGACGGGGGGATTAGCTATGCCACGGCAGGGGAATTTCCCTTCGTCGGTGGTGTGCAGCCACTCTGCAACCCTGCTGTGCGGGGCTTTAATAACTTCGAAAGCAACGGTGGCAACGCCGACGCATTCCTGGTCAAGTTGTCTGCCGACGGCAAGACGGAACTATACGGCACGCCGCTTGGCGGCAGCGCGAACGACATAGGTCAGAGCGTGGCGCTGGACGCGAGCGGCAAGGTCTACATTGTGGGCCAGACCATCTCCACCCAATACGCGTATGCCGTCAGCAGGAATCTTCCCGACGTTCCCGCCTACCCGATCGATCAGCACGGCAATGCCAACATTGGTACGGCGAATTACCCGACCACGACGAGTGCCTTTTACACCAACACCACGGAATCGAAGGCGAACAGCACCACCGATTCCAATGGCAATGTGAGCGGTCCGCAGGACGAGCAGGCGTTCTTGACCGTGCTCAGCGCTGACCTTAATTCCATCGTGTATTCCTCGCTCATCGGCGGTCCGGTGCTGGGAAGCGCCGGCAACGGCACGTCCGCAACCAACGGGATTGCCCTGGCGGTGAACGCCAACAACATCGCGTATATCGGCGGCAATACATCGTCGGCGCATTGGCCGGTAACGGCGAACGCCACTGTAAAGACGTGCGCCAATGCTGGCGCGGCCAACAGCACCTGCAACCTGACTGGCTGGCTGGCGGCGTTCGACGCGACTAAAACCGGCGCGGCATCGCTGCTGTTCAACACCTATGTGAACGGCCATACCGGCGGTACAGCGAGCGGCGGCGGCGTACTGTACCCGTCTTCTGACGTGTTTGGCTTGACCACCGACAGTACCGGCAACGTGATTGCCACCGGCGACACAAATGCGGTGGATTTTCCAACCACCGCGGGCACGCTACAGCCCGCCTGCTTCAAGTTCGGCGATGGGAATGGCAACACAGGCGTCTGCGAGTTTGAACCGTACGTGACAAAGCTGAGCGTCGCCGGCGCGGTGCAGTGGTCCACCTATCTGGGTGCAACACAGCAGGACATTGCCCAGGGCCAGGGGCGCGGCGTAGCTGTGGACGCCAATAGCAATGTCTACGTCCTTGCCAGTACTGGCAGCAATTATCAACCGCTCACGAACTCACTCTCTGCCACGGCCAACGGTCAGGACTACTACATTGCCGAGCTGACACCAACGGCCAACACCCTGCTGCTGGGCACCTATCTTGGCATCGGAGGAGGCTTTTCTCCCAACAATAACTCGCTCCAGATTGATGCAAATGCGACCGTATACTTCAGCGGTTCGCAAGGCGCTAATCCCTACGGTGGCACTTATTTGCCAGTTACCGCGAATGCCGCGGACAAGACGCTGAAGGGTAACACCGACGGCTTTGTTGTGAAGCTGATTACGCAGCAGCAGCCGTCTGCAACAGTACTTGCCGTTTCACCTGCAGGCACTGCGACACCATTGCAGACAGTGACACTGACGGCGACACTGACATCCACGTCGAAACTGACCGGCACCCTCGTGCCCACGGGTACGGTAACGTTCCTGAACGGCAGCACGCCGATAGGCACAGCAACGCTGACCAGCGCCGGCGTCGCGACTTACGCGGGCAAGCTCGCGGGCGGTACGTACAGCATCACTGCCAGCTATCCCGGTGATACAGTGTTCGCCGGCTCTGTTTCCACCGCAACCTCACTCAGCGTGACCGCAGCCATGGGGACGGCTACCGCGGAGACAGTCGCTCCCGCAGCCAGCACCTTTGGCACTGCCCACGTGCTGACTGCAACCGTGACCGCGGGCACGGCACCTGTAACCAGCGGGACGGTCAGCTTTACCGCAGGCACCGTCACACTTGGCTCGGCCGCTGTTAATGCGCAGGGTGTTGCGACGGTAACAGTCACACCGGCCCTCGGCATGTACACCGTTGTCGCAAACTACTCCGGTACATACAACGCGGCCAGCAATCCCACCGGGTACGGCGCGAGCAGCAGCGCAGGCATGCCGCTGACTGTTTCCAGGGCCGTCAGCAACACCATGCTTGCTTCGTCCTCGTCCACCGTCGGCACCGGCGTCACCTTCACCTTGACGGCGACGTTACCCACCGCGGCCAGCGGTACCGTCACCTTCAATAACGGCACGGCCTCACTTGGCACCGGCACTATTGCAAACGGTGTGGCGACCCTTAGCACGTCACTCGCAACCGCTGGCACATACAGCCTTACGGCGGTGTATGCCGGAGATGCGAACTTTACGGGCAGCAGCTCTGCCGCTCTTGCTGAAACGGTTGTGGCGCCTTCCATCTCCGTCGCTGCAGGTCCCTCCAGTCTCACCATCACACGTGGGTCAACCGGCACCAGCACGCTGACCTTTACACCGGTCGGTGGGTTTAGCGGCACCGCCACACTTGCTTGCGCGACACCGCTACCTGCAGATCTAACCTGCACCTTTAACCCGGCGACGGTGACACTTGCGGGTGCGGTCACAAACAGCACCGTCACCATCGGAACCGGATCCATGGCCGTTTTAGCGGCACCGGTCTTCCCCAACCACACCACTGGCACCAGTCCCACGACCCTCGCAATGCTTCTGCCAGGATCGCTACTGGCTTTGCTGGGTCTCTCACGCCGTAAATACACCCCGCTGCGCTTACCTTTGGCACTACTGTTTGCGGCACTTACACTTGGTTCCCTAGCAACACTCGCAGGATGCGGTGGAAGTTCCGCATCGAATGCAACAACACCCACCGGGACCTACACTGTGACGGTCAATGTAACGTCGGGCGCATCCGTTGTACAGACTGTTCCACTTAGCGTGACGGTACAGTAGGCACAGATACGAAGCAGGATGGGAGCCCTTCGGCCTATCCTGTTTCACTTCTGCGAATCTGGTCTGCAGCAACTGTGTCGAGTTGCAACGCTCGGGTCGATTCTTCTGGGCTGTGCCCTCGAAAGCGCACCGAGGCAGGCCCGAACTTCCGCTGCACGGAGTCATTCATGTCACCGACGGCTGCGGGAGTCGAGCTAGGTGCGAAAGTTCGTGCAAGCACCGCCGCGCTTTGCACGCATGATCAATTTTAAATAGAAGACACGAAGACCCCACTCGAGTGGGGCTTGGTGGGGTCTGAGGACTCTGATTGGTTGCGGGGGTAGGATTTGAACCTACGACCTTTGGGTTATGAGCGACCTAACTAACACGTATCTATCTGACTCTAAAGCACTAATGGCGACTCAAAAGTACGGAAAAGTACGCATTGGACAGGCTATCGGGAGCTCATCGGGAGTGAATTTCGACCGTTGGGTTTTGTGACATTTTGTGCCCAACAGCGGGTTCGACCGTTGGGTTTTACGGAACTCAATTTCCCGGTGCGCAGATTCTGGAAGCGCATGTTGTTTCAGCGGTTTGCATCGATAATTCCCACTCCCAATCGACTCCCGATGACGGGAGTGAGAATCCTGTCCTCCCAACACGCCACAGACTCAAGTTCCGGCAAAATGAGCTATGGCATCTCTGATTGAGGACATCCTTACGAGAGCAGGCGGACTGGCAGAGGGTACTCCGGTCAGCAGCAGGACGTTCCTGGATCTGGGGACAAAGCCTGCAATTCGCAACGCGCTCTTGCGGCTTCTTCGGTCGCATAAGCTCCTTCGAGTCGGCAGGGGCATCTACGTTATGCCCGTCGTCAGCCGTTTTGGGAGCAGCGCTCCTTCGGCCCATCGGTTCATCGAAGAGTTGTCCAAGCAATCTGGTGAGGACATTGTCTCGTCGGGTGCGACGACCGCAAACGCTCTTGGCCTGACAACGCAGGTGCCCGTCCAGATGGTCTATTGGACATCCGGACGCAGCCGAAAGTTGAATCTCGGAAGGCTTGTGCTCCACTTAGAGCATGTTGCCTCCTGGCAGCTTGCGCTCGCCAAGGAGCCCTCCGGAGAGATTGTCCGTGCCCTCGCATGGGCGCGTCCGGAGCGAGTGCATACGGTGTTGAAGGAGATAGAGGGCAAGGTCCCCCGAACTGACGTGATAAAGGTCGCTCAGCAGGCCTCGCGGTTTCCACGCTGGTTGACGGACGCCTTGAGTCGGAGTGCCGACAGTGCCCGGCAGTAGTTGCAGAAGGAACCCTTAATAGAGCCCCTTGCTATTCAAGGATAAGCTCGTATAATTTAATAGTGGGTGAGGCTATTCAAGGATGACCAAACCGCCTAAGACCGCCAGTCGCAGCCGCTATGTGACCTCCACCATGTCCGGGGAGCGAGTCCAGGCGTTCGTTCCAGCCCCTCTACCTCCCGATGCTCGGACCGTCGACTTGGCCTCTTTGCAGGGCATCCTGGCCGAGGCGAATCAGGCAGTCGGTCGGCTGGACGGGATGACTTCAGCCTTCCCGGACCTGAATCTCTTCCTCTACTCCTACGTCCGCAAAGAGGCCGTGCTGTCCTCTCAGATCGAGGGAACACAGTCCTCGCTCTCCGACCTGCTGCTCTACGAGAATGCCGAGATTCCCGGCGTTCCCCTCGATGACGTACAGGAGGTTTCCAACTACGTCGCCGCCCTCAATCATGGACTCAAGCGGCTACGCGGCGGCTTCCCGCTATCACTCCGGTTGATCCGCGAAATCCACGAGGTATTGCTGTCGAAGGGACGAGGGAGTCACGCTCAGCCTGGCGAGTTTCGTAAGAGCCAGAACTGGATCGGCGGATCGCGTCCTGGGAACGCTGCCTATGTGCCGCCGCCGCCGGAGTACGTCATGGATTGCCTCGGAGATTTGGAGGGGTTTCTCCATGAAGAGGAGAACTCGCTTCCACTGCTAATACGGGCCGGACTCGTTCACGCCCAGTTCGAGACGATCCATCCTTTTCTGGACGGTAATGGACGAGTGGGCCGGCTGCTCATTACCTTCATGCTCACCGAGAAGCAGATGTTGCATGAGCCCGTTCTTTACCTCAGCTTATTCTTCAAGAAACATCGGCGGTTGTACTACGACCGGCTCAACGGGACCCGCAAGGATGATGGCTGGAAAGAATGGCTCGATTTCTTCCTTCAGGGTGTGCGTGACACCGCCAATCAAGCGGTACAGACCGCTATCGAGATCGACCGCCTATTCCGTGCTGACAAAGAGAAGATTGAGCGGTTCGGTCGTGGCGCCCCATCAGCTCTGCTCATCTACCAGCTTGCCCAGGCAAGTCCCATCTTCTCCATCAAGCACGCTGCCCGCGAATCGAAGCTCAGCTTTCCAACAGCATCAGCGGCCATTCAGCGCCTGACCGGCGCTGGAATACTCCAGGAATCCAGCGGTAAACGTCGGGACCGCCTGTTCCTCTATGCGAAGTATTTAGATGTTCTCAATCGCGACCTCTAAGTTCTTCGCCGGTAAAGCTAGAGTTGGTCTACAAGTGGCGAGAAGCCGAGTTCGCATGGCTAAAAGGGTCGAGCGTTCTACGCAGTGACCCGATTGATGAGTCCTTGATGCAGTCGGGTTCGGTGCGTCGACCCACTTCCGCAGTTAGCCAGACGACCGGGCCGTACTCGTCCGTTCGTGGCAAACCCCGACGCTGCCGATAGCATCGGCCCGACGGTCCACCGCTTCACCGACGCATGGTCGTTAATTTCATCTAGTCGAAGCCGAGATTTGCGGGCGGTGTAGAGGCGGTAACCCACCGTAGGTCCTTTGAGATGAAGTTGTCGAGAACTCCCGGCAGATACGTACCCGCGTACCCGATCTCTAGCAATACGATTCTTGCCAGAAGGTCATGAAGATGCTGGTTGTAGCGCAAGACGTCATGGATCGCGGCGCTCGTGGCAAGATCCAGAAAACCGACGTGAATGACACCACCGCGGTATTTTGACAAGACTGTCGCCCACTCGCTTATTCCATCCGTTCGTGGATGAAGCGAATAAAACGAATTGATGACAGCTTCGTCCTCCAAACTGAACATCTTGCAAAGGGCTGAAACAGCCAAGCCGAACATGGCTTCCCGCTGTGAAGCGGATTTCACTCTTGCACCCACCCGCTCAACTCGCACGGCAGAGGCGTCATCGCCGCCGGCGCGGATAGTATCTGCAAGATTGACAATCTCGACTGAGGTACGTTGAAGGATTGCGCTAACCGCTGCCCGGTGAGAGATATCAATTCCGGCAATCAGGTCCTCTGAAGATAGATTGTGGACCTTGGTGAGCGATTCAAAGCCTCGGACGAGATGATCATAGGCGTTCTCCAAGTCGGGCTTGTTCTGACCGGCTGAAGTTAGGTGTTCCGCAGCGACGCGAATGTACCTGCGTTTGGCATCCGGCAAAGTCAAAAAGGAATCGATGAGCGCACCCGTTGCTCCACTGCGGCTATCGAAAATCTCGTGAATCAGCGGCTTTACAGACGAGAAGCGTCTACGGGCAGTCGCGATGTGGAACCGACGTGCCAATTGTCCGTGTTCACCACGAACCTCGACAAATGGGAATCCGACGAAATTTCCGGTTGCCACACAAAGAGCGTAAAGGATGTCGGTCGGGAGCCATGACTCAATCTCATCGACCGTACTCCATGGATGCGACGATAATCCTCCGACCATTAGGGCCGTGACTGCAGAGGACACTTTGCGAGCACGCAAATTGTCCTCTCGTTGCTTGTAGTCTGGCAGCGCCTCTATGAAGCAACGCGTGGAATTCCAAGTGAACGCGATCAGGCTATTCTTTGAATTCGCAACAGATTCCGCTTTTATTGCCTCATTCTCCGGCAACTCCGCGGGAATCGGAGGCGTGGGAAAGATCCTCAGCGGATGCCTGTCGAGCTCGGGAAAAGCTTTGCGGAAGTCAGAGACAAAGTTCACGAGTGGGACAACCCAGTAGCTGCCTGGAACAGCATCGTTTGGAGTGAACTCCGCAGCCAGCGTGACGAGTTCAAGTCGAATCTCAATCGATGCACCAATGGATGTGTCGTTCCTGCTGACATGCACTTCTTGTGCAGAAAAGACCCCGTCTGCACATACCACTCGGAGTGCTTTGAAGACATCGGTATGCGTAACGATCTGTATTGCTTTGGTTGCTGAGGCAGGATCGAACTCGATAAAGATCGTGCAGCGATCCGAATCGTTCCAACTAACGCGACCTGTCCCCGTTAGAACGGTGTTGTCAAGAGCGGTAAGGGTCGCAGCTCCGTTGTACTCTCCAGACAATGTGAACCATTCATTCAATTGCGGCGTAACTCCACTCATATCCATGTTGATCGCGTGTCTCCCAAATCCTGATTATCTCAGGAAAGCGCGAGCATCCGGAGTGTCGTCCGTCATCGGAAGACCGCTCAGAAAATCTCTGAGGTGGCTTCAAAAGGAAGCTGCAGTGGGAGGAATGGTTCCGTCATGAAGCTGCCCATTAGCCATCCTGCCGCCTCGGTTGCTGACAATAAATGGGCTTTTAGTTTACTGGCACTATGCTCCCAGAAAGGGCGGCTTGGAGCTCCGCTGCCTCATCGATGCGGAGTAGACGCAACTGTCCATCTGCATACGCTACTGTACGGCGTTCTCTTATGCGCTGAGCGCATAAGAGAACGCCGGAAAGTCATTGGACGCGGGGCTTGAGTAGCCCATAAGGTCTGGCTATCGCAACTGAATTCACCGTTGCTGGAGGTAGCCAATGATCCGCCAAAGCAGTGTTCCAAGCCGTCCAAACCGCCTCGCCAACCGCAAGGCTTCACTCTTTTCAAAGCAATCTCTCGCCCACGCTTTCCGCGTGATGGCTCCCGCCCTCTTTGCGCTCACATTCGCGAGCGTTGCACATGCCCAAGGAACGATGGACTTCTCCGGCGCCCAGACGCTCATGGGGACATTCAAAACGTTCGCCGTCTATGCCGGTGCTGTCATCTGCTTTGGCGGTTTGATCTTCGCCGGCATTCGGATGATGAGCGGTCGCTTTCAGGATGCCATTCCGGGCCTCTTCGGCGCGCTCTTTGGCGCTGGCGTTCTTGGATGGGGCGCAGGTTGGATCGGGTCTCTCACCGGGCAGTCGATGTAGGAGCTGCCATGCACACGACCAAACGGGGAGAACCGTCAGCGATTAATCAGGCATTGAACAGGCCGAGAGCCAAGCTAGGGCTTGACCTCTCGGCATGGATGGCCATCGTGTTTGTCTGCGTGACGGTTTTCCTCGTCGGTTTCCGAATGCTGGCGATCCTGAGTTTTCCGACACTGGCGGGCGGCGCATGGTTGATCGTCCGTAAACACCCAAAGATGTTCCAACTGTGGGGCCTCAGCCTCGGCCAGAAGAGCTACTATGACCCGCGCAAATACTGAACAGATCAAACATACCCCGTGGTTTGCGAAAGCGGGAGCGGCGTGCAGCATCGTCCCGATCTCTCGTTTTGTTGGGCCGAACATCTTCGCGCTGAAGGGCGGAGGGTATGGATGCCTCTTCTCTCTCACCGGCTTGGACGAAGAGGCCCTGACCGACCTGGAGCTTGAGGCCCGCGTTCGTCAGATCGAAGGCGCTTTGCGGGGCCTGCCGGAAGGGTCGTGCCTCTATCAGTACACACGAGTGATGTCCGGGTTCGATCTTCCTCGACAGAAACAATACAGGAACGAGGTGACGGAGACATTCGCGAGCGACCGTCTTGCACACCTCGACAAGACGGCGGCCTTTCGGCGCATCGACCTCCACTGGTGCCTGACGCTGGAGCCCTCCCAGGCAAAGGCGTTCCAGCGCAAGCCAGACGAGAATGTCGCTGACACGTCAAGGATGCTCTCCGATCTTGAAAAGACGGCAACCTTGCTGGAGGGCCACCTCGGCAGCTATCTCGGTCTCAAGTTGCTGGGCAAGGCCGAAGCCTTCCAGTTCTTTAGTTACTTGTTCAATTTGGAGGAATGGTCAGGCCGCGACCAGCTTCGCTCTGATACGGGTGTTGACCGCCAGATAGTCAAAAGCCCGGTTGCCTGGCATAGCGATCATGTGCAGATCGGCAAGCGGCACGTCCAGATGTTCTCGCTGAAGACGACCCCGGAAGCATCGCGCCCCTGCCTATTCTCTGGCCTGCTGACTCTCGACTGCGACAGTGTTGTGTGCTCGACATGGCGGGTGAAGTCAACGTCCGCGGCCCGCAGCGAGATCGACGCCCAGGAGAAGTTCATCTCCTTCTTCAAAGTCGGAGTGTTGACCCGCGTAATGAGCGGTCGGGACACCGCCTCGCTCGAAACGGGAGCCGGTGCCAAGGCTGCGAACAACAGCGTAGATGACTTGAGCGACGTGATCCGGTCGCTAGACAAAAAGGCCCAGGGCGAGTTCTCGCTGCGTCTACTTCTGGCGACGCGCAGTCCGGAGCAGCTAAGAGACACCGTCCCCACCGTGCATCGGATATTCGTCGATGCAAGGGCTCAAGTGATGGAGGAGACGCTGGGCAATCTCTCAGCCTTCTACGCCATGTTCCCCGGCAATCAGAAGTTCAATGTCTTTCCGCTTTGGCTGGCGGAAGACCATCATGCTCGTCTCTCCTCTGTGTTCGCGCCTCACATCGGACATCCTCGTTCCGAAGACCTGGATTCCGAGTACCTCAACATCTTTGAGACGCGCACACGGACGCCGTTCTTTCAGGACGTGTATGTGGATGGCGTTCGCGTCATGCTAATCATCGGCCCTACCGGGACCGGAAAGTCGGTCCACGGAAACCAGATCATCTCGCTTGAGCAGAAATATGGCGGATTCACGTACATCTTCGACATCGGTGGCAGCTATGAGAGTGTCGTTGAACTGTATGGCGGCAAAGTAGACCGCGTCGGCAAGGACGGCCCACGAGTCAATCCGTTCGCACTGGAGCCGACCGAGAGCAACATCAAGTTCCTGTATTCGTTCGTGAAGCTCCTGCTTACGAACGGCGGCGCGGAACTGGAGCCAGAAGACGACGATGTGATCCATAAGGCCGTGCAGGATATGTACCTCTTGGACGCAGCGAACCGCCGGCTCTCCAATCTGTTCCTTCCCAAGAAACTCGACAGGTATTTGGCGAAGTGGGTTGGGAAGGGTATTTATAACGCCGTCTTCGACAACGTGGAAGATAGCCTATCGCTCTCGCGACTCCAGTGCTTCGACTTCCAGGGAGTCAACAACGAGCAGTACGCCGACCTGGTCGAGCCGTTGATGGTGTGGCTGCTACGCCGAATCAACGATGTTCTCTACAACCCTGCCAATCTCGGAGTTCCCAAGCACATCCTGATCGAGGAGATTTTTTCTTCCATAAAGAACAAGCAGTTGCTTGACGGTGCGTTGGCTTCGATCAAGACCGTCCGCAAGAACCTTGGAGGCGTCACCATGATCGGCCAATCCGCCGATGACTTGGGCGCGAATGCCGACAGCATCGTGAACTCCTGCACGTCGTTCCTGTTCCTCAAAGACGCCACCTTCAACCGGAAGCGTTACGCCGAGCTGTTCAAGATGAACGAGCAGCAGCTCGCTCTCTTTGAGAGCTTGCAGGATCGCGAAGGACTCTACATGCGGCGCGATGGGCTCACTAAGGTCGTCACCCTGAATCTCGACAGCCGCAGCTATGCAACGTTTTCGACCAAGCCGAAGGACCGTGTACGCCGGACGAAGCTGATCGAAAAGTACGGACTCTCCGAGGGCATTTCCCGCTTTGCCCAGGGCGAGGCTGTGTAACCCGCGTCACCATTTCACAACCAAAGGGCCCCTATGAAACCGCCGATGATCCTAACCGTCACGTCTCTTCTCTCCCTCGCCTGTGCCGTTGCTCAGGCATCACCTGCGACTCCGCCGCATCGCCTTGAACCAAACGCGCCGCGTTCCGTCACCGTATCCGAGGCGCAGACGCCGCCCGTCATACGGGCCGGTCTGCTCCAGTCCACCCTTATCCTTCTCCCCGCCGAAGAGAAGATCGCCACCGTCTTCGGCGGCGACACCGTGGACTGGGTGTTCGATGGCGGCCATGTAGCCAGCCGCTTCATCAGCGTCAAGCCAAAGCTCGCGAACACGACCACCGATATTCATATCGTGTCTGACCACGGTAACGAATACACCTTACAACTTCAGGAGATCTCCGGTGACGCGGACGCGCACTTCGATTCCAAGGTGTTCATCGTCCCAGGCGACAAGGCAGCAAAGGACAGGCTTACCGACATGCCTGTGTTCGTACCTGCCGCTGAGTTGGATAAGGCCAAGCAGGAGGCCGCCGCAGCCAAGGCCGCGCAAGCTGCCGAGTTGAAGTCGGAAGAGGCCAAAGCGGAGACCTACCGCAGTCAGTATCCGGGCAGTCTGCACTTCGATTTCACCTGGGATGAAAAGAAGGGTAAAGAGCTTGGCCTTCAGCAGATATGGCACGACGACAAGTTCACCTACCTGCGCGGCCAGTTTCAGGAGACGCCTGCGCTGTATGAACTGAAAGACGGTAAGGGATCGCTCATCAACTTCGACTACAACGCTGGCCTGTACACCGTACCAAAGCAGTTGGAGACGGGTTATCTGGCGATCGGCAAGAAACGCGTTGACTTCCACCGCACTTCCACCGCAACAGGGGAGAAAAACTAGCCATGATCGATCAGAATCCCAACCCGCCCGCTACGGTTCCTGCGCAGCGTGAAGCTGTGGGGCCAGTGAAGAAGAGCACACCCGTCATCATTGCGCTTGTGGTTATCGTCGGCCTCATAGGACTCGCGAACATATCGAGCCTTGTGAGCGGCAAGAAGAGAACCGCACCGCAGAGCGCTTTGCCGATGCGTCCTGCTACTGCAAATCCCCAGCAGGTCTCCAGCTTTGAGACGCAGCAGGCGACGGAAGCGAAGCGAGATTCCGAGGATCAGCAGCGTAGACAGGAGCTTGCCGCCGAGATGCAGCAACTCCAGGCCGCGCAAAATGTGCCAGGACCGGAGGCAGCAGGAGCACCGCCCATGACTGCCGCCCAGCGTTCGGCCATGTATGGCGACAGCCCGAATGCACCGAGCAAGACCTCCAATGTCTCGCAAGTACAAGCCGAGGCGAAGCAGAAGGCTTTGGAGAAAGAGAAGTTGCACCAGGAGGCACTCAACAGCGACACCGTCGCCATCGACTTCGCTCATCCGACGACCGCTACGGCCTCCACAGGTTCGCCCGCAGCTCAACCCACTGCCGTATCGGGCGAACGTGAGGAGATGTCACCGATGGCAGCGTCGGAAACTATGGCAGCGTCAGTTCCCGAGGCCGGAGAAGCCAGGAGGGGCGGAGACGCTCAGACGGCGTCGGATCAGAAGTCGAAATCGGCCGGTAAGAGCAATCCGATGGCGCCCTACGACTTCGACACCTATCAGGGGCAGCTTTACCGGGTATTTGAAGGAACCGTTCTGGAAGGTGTCGTTACGAACCATATCGACGGTGGCCTGAACGGGCCAATCCTCATAATGCTCACGACCGACTACTACTCGCACGATCATCAACAGCTTCTCATGCCGCAAGGTACGAGGCTGATTGGGACAGTCCAAAGCGTCGGTAACGCGCAGCAGCGGAAGATGTTCGTTACCTTCCATCGTGCAATCTGCCCGGACGGGTTCTCGCTTGAGTTGGACAAGTATGTAGGCCTCGACCCGCTCGGCACGACAGGTCTCGCCACCAAGGTTGACCACGGCTACTTGCAGGCATTCGCGGCAGCGGCGGCGGTAGGCGGATTGGGAGGACTCGCCCAAATCGGCAACAGTGGCAGTGTCCTCTCGCCTTCGACCCAGATCCGTGACGGCATATCGGAGCAGTCCGCAGCCGAGGGAGAACAGGTGCTCAACCACTTTCTCAACCGGCTCCCAATCATCACGCTCAAGGAAGGTTCGCGTGCCCGCGTCTACATCGGCACGGACATCCTGATCCCGTCCTACGCGGAACACCGCGTCGATTCAACCCTGTAGCCCGTGCGTACTGGAGCCAGAGATGAAGGTCCGTATTCCCAAAATCGCGCTCTTACTGGCCTTAGCTGTGCCTGCCAGCTACGCCGCAGTCCATATCGTGCGGACAGTCAACGCAAGCGATGCCATCGACACCGTCTTGTTCTATGCCGACGTGCCCGACCGTCTCAGCGAGGTCGTGACCAACTTCAAAACGCTTCCGGAGCGCATGAACCCGACCCGCTCTGAGTGCAATTAACCCTCAACCCTTCAGGAGCTTCTATGAAGTTCAACCTAAGTAAACGACGGAAGTATCTGCTCGCGGGCGGGCTGCTTCTGGCAACAGCGACGCCGAGCTTCGCGCTCTTCGGAATCGGAGACATCGTCTTCGATCCAACGAGCTACGCGAGTCTTGTCTCCCAACTCACCACCCTTGAGTCGCAGTACAACATGCTCAAGAACAACGTCACCCACTTTTCGTTCAAGCAGCAATGGCAGACGACGCTCAATGCGCTCAAGAACGCGAACGTGGCGAATATGTTCGGTGAAACGGCGGGCGTTAACATCGCGCTCAACACCAACTCGCCGAGTGCATCTTTGACGGCCTGGAAGACGGCGACCGTTCCGGTCAGCAGTGGGACGACCACCTACCTGAAAGGGCAGACGGTCGGCAACAGCGCGCAGCTTTCGCAGCTCGCCATGGTCGAGATGTCCGATTCGGTCTCGCCTGACTGCCTTACGGCAGTTGGCCAATACCGGTCCGGGCGCAGCCAGAACGGAACAGCGAACAACTCGCTCACACAGCAGCAGTTCGACACCACGTCGGCGACAAACAGTGAGGTTCAGCAACTGAACCTCTTGAACGCCGCCCAAGCCCAACAGTTGACCGAGATGCAGTCGCAGGCCGCCATGCACATCTGCCTTGCCTCTCAGATGACTGTCGCCAACATGCAGCAGCGCAATGCCGCAGCACAGGATTTGAACACGGCGGCGGCTGTTCAACAGCAACGGACGGTGAATAACACCAGCGCGGCCAACGAAGGCAGCACCTGGACGACCTATCTTCCCTGATTCGGAGATCAAATGCTAAACGCAATCAACACGAAGATTCTCCTTGCAATCTTTGCGGCACTGACCGTCATAGGCGGTGCCGCCATTTATCAACGCGACCAAACGGCAAAAACGGCCGCAGCCGCCGCAAAGGCAGCCGAAATTCTTCAGTTACAAAAGGACGACAACGACTACCTCAAGCAGGAAAACGAGGCCCTTCGAAAAAAGGTTGAGGCAGACAAGAAGCGGCACAGTTCAGCCGCGGCCCATGAGGGCAAGACCTGGAAGACCTACATCCCCTAGCCCCGGACTGAAGCCGAGTCCCAGAACCCAGAGAGAGCACCCACCATGTCTTCCATTGTGTTGCTAGCCCAAGCCCTTCCGAGCGCGAGTTCCGGCGTTGATTGGCTGTATCAGTTCACCAACAATCTGACCAACCTGACGACACAGAATGGCGGGGCTCTCACCCAGCTCGGAATGACCGAATTAGCCTGCATTTCATTCTTCATGCTCGTCAGCATGGTTGTGAACTGGCAGACCTCTACGATGACGTTCCGTCTGCATCATCACCCGATTCAAGCGGGCGACCTGACGAAGTTTCTGCTTCAGCTCATCATCTGCTGTCTCTTGGAGACCTATTGGGTCAATCCGTTCCCCGGCGCGAGCTTCGGCATCAACCACTTCTTTTCCTACATCGCCCAAGCGATGGTTGCGGCCTTCGATCAGAGTTCGTTGGACTCGCTCCTTCAGTTGCTCAAGACCGCCGGCGATCAGACCCAGATGCCGTCTTTCACCGCGCCGGTTCAGATCCTCTGTTACTTCCTTGTGCAGATACTTTTAGGACTGGCCTCTGCAATTCTTTTCCTCATCAATTGCAGCGCGTTCATCCTATATGGTGTGACGGCACTCTTCGGACCCATTTTCGTCCCGTTGCTGATGACCAAGACCTTCCGTGCGAAGTTCTTTCATTTCCTCGATGTCCTTATCAGCTTCGCAATGATTCGGGCCGTTGCGGCAGCCTTCATCTTCGTGTGGGCTGGATTCCTGAATGGCTTTATCCAGCAGACGTTCAACGGCAACTATTCGATGGAGATGTGGCTCGCCAATCTCATTCCCTGCACGATGGTATTTATCGCCTTCATTATCAACATGCTCTTCATTCCGAGCATGACCCAAGCGATCTTCGGCGGGGCGGCTGGAATGGCGGGGAGTATGGGCGGCGCGATCACAAAAGCCATCTCAACAGCAGTGATTGCAGGAGCGTGACCATGTTCTGGTATTTGATGGATATTTTGGCTCTCAAGCGGCTGGGTTTGGGACGGCCTTTCCGCTACATCATTCTGATCGTCGTCTTCGGCTGCTTCTTAGCCGGATTGATATACACCGCTGTGGTATTCCACGCCCTCACTGAAAGGAATCGGGCCCCTCATGTCCAGCACCACTCTACACGCTGAAAAACCGCTCACGCCGCAGCAATCCTTATTGACCGACGAGATTGGAAACGAGGTTTATGCCTCCCACTATGCCGAACGGAAACTCAGCCGATTCGTCATCGGAACAGAGACCATTCTCCTGCTTGGAGCCTTCGGTCTGATCTTTTCTCTCGCGCATCGTCCGATCTCGAATCGCTACATTCGCATCGACGAGATGGGACGCGCACAAGCCATTGCGTACACCGACCTCAACTACAGCCCCCGCGAAGGCGAGGTGCGCACGTATCTGACCGATTGGGCCAACTATCGGTACACCGTCAGCCGTGACACCATAGCCAAGAAGTATCCGCTCAACTACTACTTCTTGTCCCAGAACTTAGCTTCGCAGTTGATGGGCCAGGACAATCAAAACCACCTCGTCTCGCAGGTCGTCGGCGGACAGATTGAGCAGAGCGACGTGGAGGTCAAGAACGTCACGATTACTTCCATGTCCGAAGAGACTGTCCAGAACGCAACGATTGCCCGAGGAACGGCGCTCGTCACCATCGACAAGCTCTACTCCCAAAGGAACTCGCGGGAGCCACGGACGGAGCATTGGCTACTAAGTGTCACCTACTATCTGAACCCCAAGCAGGTGAGCGACCAGGCTAGGGTCTTCCCGCAGTTCGAGACGATCAATCCCCTGGGATTGACCATCACGGAGTTTCACGAAAACCGGATGTCCGTCGATCCTATTGCGGTCGGTGTGAACGCCGCACCAGGGGTTACGGCACTTCCAGCGACGGAGGGAACTCGATGAGTTACCACCTCATTCTTCCGTTCTTTCCCGAGGAATTGCGAGCGCTGTTGCTCGACCCATCCATCTCGGACTTGATGATTAATGGGACGACCGGAGTGTATGCGGATCGAGCCGGGGTCGTGCAGCACATTCCGTTGTCCGAGCCGTACACCAACGACCGGCTGCAAGCGGCTATTGAGCGGGTGGCCAGAATTCTTGGCCAGGATCTTACGACCCAGAATCCCATCCTCAATACCCGCTTGCCGGACGGCTCGCGTGTCGCCGTTGTGGGTGCGCCATCGTCCATCAATGGGCCGACGCTGACTATTCGGAAGTTCAACCGCTGGTATAGCTCGGATGAGCTGATCGAATCGGGCAGTATGCCCCGCCAAGTTCGCGATACGGTGGTTGACCTCATCGGTAGGAAAAAGAATGGCATCATCAGCGGCGGGACCGGTTCGGGGAAGACGACCCTGATGAAGGCCTTCCTTGACCACATCCCCGAGACCGAGCGGCTGCTCATTATCGAGCAACCGGCAGAGCTGAAAGTTGCTCACAAGAATGCCGTTCGTTGGGAAGCTGTAGAGGAGATTCCGGGTCAGGTTGCCATCACTCCAAGCGAGCTATTGGCGGCAGCCCTCCGGCATCGTCCAGACCGGATCATCATGGGCGAGATCCGCAACGAATGCGGTTATGACTTGCTCCAGGCCATGAACACGGGGCATGGCGGAACGCTGTCCACGATCCACGCGAAATCCGCGTGGGATGCGTTGAACCGTCTCTCCAATCTCGCCCTCAGTGCGAGGCCGAATCTCAATCACGCTTTCATGCGGTCTGAGACGGCAGAAGCAATCGACTTCGTGCTCTATTGCGAGCGCGACTGTACAGGCCGGCGTCGCGTGCGGGAGTTGATTACAGTCACCGGCTACAGCCATGCCGACCAGAGCTTTCAGACCGAGGAGGTCTACCGCGCCTCCGCAGCCTAGCGCCCAGTCCAAACGCTAGAGAACCCAACCCGTATCCGAGGTCTTACCGATGCACCTTCATGCTCCCATTCCGGCAGCACAGCCCCACCTGTCTCTAAAAGCCTTCAGCGCACCGTCTACGAGCGGCGAAGAGCGCAACAGCAGTGGCGAAAGTCCGTCCTTCTACGGAACTCAAGCCAGCAGGGATGAGCTGCGGTGTGGGCGAACATCCGCCGCCGAGAAACGAAAGGATGACTTTGGTCCAGAGGGATTCATCCGGCTCGTATCCCGCCTTTGCACGGTCACTGCTTCGGGGCTTAACCGGCGCCCTGCGGCTCGGCGCTCTTCTGCTTCGACTGCGTCGCCCTTCGGGTTACGGTTTCCAGCGTCGCCAGACCCTCCGCAAATGCAGAGCTTGGCACTTGGGAGCCGGGCCCACTTCGCTTATTAGTGACCCGAGCAAGATCGGGAAATTCAACTCACGGAGATCACCACCATGTACCAGAACAAAGTCACCCTCATCGGCTTCCTCGGCAACGACGCAGAAGTTCGCACCAACGACAACCGTAGCTTCACCACTCTCTCGCTGGCAACCAAGAGTTCCTACAAGAAGGATGGCCAGTACATCTCGCACACCGAATGGCACCGTTGCGTGATCTTCGGCAAGCTCAGTGAGTTCGCCGGCACGCTCAAGAAGGGCGCTCATCTCCAGGTGGAAGGCGAACTGCGCAGCCGGGAGTACGAGACCAAGAAGGTCGGCAAGAAGCCCGCCCAGAAGAGGACCATCTGGGAGATCCGGGTGAACTCGATTCTCAAGCTGGACCGGGCGGAGAAGGCCAGCCCGGATGAGCAGGACGCAGACTCTCCACTTCCTCTGGAAGCGGCCGCATAAGCCGCTTTCCTTCCATCGACTCGGGAGCCCGGTAGAAACCGGACTTCCAACCCTGTGAGACACCCGCAATGAGCACACAGACCGCAACAGAATTCCTAACCCGATGCTTCCAGTCAGGAGAGACGATTGCCGTTCTCCTCCGGAAGGAGAACCCGGCGTCTACGACGCAGCGCATCGTTCGGCTGGAGCAAGCGCTCGCGCCCCGCTATCTTGCTTGGCTCCGCTATGAGAATCACAACGGAGCAAACGTCTATGTCGCCGCCAATCCACTACTCCCCGGAAGCCGAAAGAGGACCAAAGAATGCATCGCAGAGGTTCGGCACCTTTACATCGATATCGACGTAGACGGTGAGGAGCGAATCGCCGCACTTCGAGCTTCCGATGCCGTGCCCGTTCCGAGCACGATCCTCTCGACTTCACCGGGCAAGTACCAGGCGCTATGGAGGGTCGAAGGCTTTGACTTCGACCAACAGGAGAACACCCTCAAGTTACTGGTTATCACCTTCGGGGGTGACTCAGCTTGCACCGACCGCAACCGGGTTATTAGAGTGCCGGGATTCCTGAACCGCAAATACGATCCCGCTCACCCGGTCTCAGTCGAATACACCGGCGACTCCATCTATCATCCCGAAGACTTTCGCCTGGATGATGCGTTGGCGAATACTGTGCTGCCGTTTCGCGGTACCGCACCGACATACGCGGCAGGAAAGAACACCCATTCGGAGCAGGATTGGGCGTGGGCTATCCAACGGCTTTCACTTGGCGGGGATGCAGCGAAGCTCACGCTTGAGCTTGCTTCTCGCCGCTCAGATAAGCCCAACCCCCTCTACTACGCGCAGCGCACCATCGACATCGCTTCGGCTCGCCTCATGTTGCTCAATGGTGCGGCGATCGAGGACGTAATCGCCACGCTGGAAGACCGTCGTTCCGCCGATGTCCCAGGGGCCCTTTGCTCCTCCAGAGCGCGCGAGATTGTGACCACGGCGCAGCGAATGATTGGCCGGTCAAAGTTTGCTTCATTTCACCACCCAAAGGAGAACCACAATGCCACTGCTTGAAGTCGTCCAAACCCGTCAGATCAGCGCGTCCATTAGGCTCACTGATACAACCGCTACGCAGGTCGATCAGTATGCAGCCTTCATCCGGGCTTGCGCCGACGATGTCGTCGAGCAAGCTCTCGCCTACGTCTTCAGCAAAGACCGCGACTTCCAGGACTTCCTGAAGACCCCGGAAGCCCGGAAGGTTGCCGCGACGTTGCGGATTCGGAAGGGTCCGGCTGCTGAGGCATCTGAGCCACCCGCACAAAAGCCTCTTCCAGCATCCGTAGCCGCTCCCGTATCCCAGGCGAAGGGCGCTTGATCCTCCATTTCTTTCCGGGGCAGAGGCACTGCGGTGCTGCGCACCGGAAGAATGTTGACACTCCATCCCTCGCAGGGTGGCGTTCGAGGCGACAAGCGTATGCAGATGTATACGCGGCTCGAATGAGCTACTTACCGGACGACCGTATGCAACTGCATACCGAGCGTATTCAGTTGCATACGTCTCTTGGAGGCTGTATGAACACGTTGAAACCAACTCCCGTACTGAAACTCGACACTCGTATTTCCCGTTCACAAAGCCGGTTCGCGCGGTCGTGCGTAGCGCAAGCGCGGGTCACAGAGGAGGAGCACCGCGTCCTGCTTACAGCCGCCCGTTTGGACGGGAAAGCCCTCGGTGAGTGGGCGCGGGAGATTCTGCTGCGCGAAGCTCGCCGCTCCGCAGATGACCCACTCTTTACTGAACTCATCGCCACGCGGATGATCCTGCTCAATCTGCTCAAGCCGCTCGCTATGGGACAGGTTGTGACGCCCGAGGACTTCACTCGCATCAGCGCGACCGTGCGCTCAGATAAGCGCAAGGTGGCTCAAGAGATCCAGCAGCAATACACCAAAGCAACGCCGAGGGAGTTGTAATCATGGCAACCCAATGGGGAAGAAAAGAGACAATCATCTGGCCTCCGCATGTTCCCATGCTGAGTTATACCGCCGTAGCGACGGCTTTACTTTGCACCTGCGTGCTTATCTGGCAGCGGTTCACATCAGTGCTGGAGCCTCTCCAGAAGAGCTACATCACGGAATACATCCGCTCCGAGGCGGGCGGTCTGTTCAACGCACATGAGTCCTATCGGTTGCTCTATCTGGGAGGCGGAAGAGGAAAGCCTCGCCTAGCGTTTCCCGTCGATTTTGTACCAGGCCAAACCGTGCTTCCAACCGGAAAGACACTCCCTGTTGCCCTGTCGTCTTTGGCGGTCGCCCAGGGATACCATTGGCCCTTCAGAGGGGCCGAACAGAAGTTGGCCGACCAGTCTTTGCACCGATGGCTTAGCCTCACGGTCTACGAGGGCAAAGGCCTTTTCGGGCTCTTCGCCGTCAGCTTCGTCGAGGGTGGAGCCTGCCTCGCTGTCATGCTCTGGTTTGCCGTTCCCTACGACATAAGGCGTTTCAAACAGCTGAAGTACGGGCGTATCTTGCGTGGCCCACAGTTGCTTTCGCCCGAGGAATTCAACCGCAAGGAGAAGGGCGATGGCATCGGCTTCAAGACGACCGAGTTGCGCAAAATGATGCGGATTCCAGCGCGGAAGGAAGCGCAGCACTTCCAGATCATGGGCGACACCGGCGTCGGGAAGACCCAGCTCATCATGCAAATCCTGCGCCAGATTCGGGAACGCGGCGACTCCGCAATCGTCTACGATCCCGCTTGCGAGTACCTGCAACGCTTCTACGACAAGGAGCGCGGCGACATCGTTCTGAACCCGCTCGATGAGCGGTGCCCTTACTGGGGACCAGCTCATGAGATGGCCTCCAACGCCGAGGCCGACGCTATCGCAGCCTCGCTCTATCAGCCCACGACGGACGCCAAGGATGAGTTCTTCCATCAGACGCCGGCACAGATATTCGCTCACCTCTTGCGAAAAGGCCCTACTCCTCATCAGCTTGCGGAATGGATGGCAAGCAGCGACACGCTCGAAAAGCTGGTAGCTGGCACGGAGATGTCTTTTTACATCGACCGTAAGGCCGGACCGCAGCGGGCAGGCGTCCTGGCTTCGCTGGGTTTGGTCGCAAAATGCTTCCGTCTTCTACCAGAGAAAGATCAGACCCGCCACGTTTGGAATGCCCGGACATGGGCGATGGAACGCAAAGGTTGGATCTTCATTACGTCCCGCCCGCCAGAGCGCGAAACACTTCGTCCTCTGCACTCGCTGTGGATTGATTTGCTTGTCATGCGGCTGCTCAGCGCCCCGCAGCCAGGTCAGAAGCCGGTATGGTTTGTGATCGACGAGTTGGCGAGTTTACAGAAGCTCCCGCAGCTCCATACCGCCATCACCGAGAACCGAAAGAGCAAGAATCCGCTCGTACTTGGCTTTCAGGGGAAGGCACAGCTTGAGGTGACATACGGCCATCTGGCAGAGGTCATGCTGTCGCAACCCGCTACCAAAATCTTCATGAAGACCGCAGAACCGAAGGCGGCGGAGTGGATCTCAGAAGCAATCGGCAAAGTGGAAATCGAACGCTTGAAAGAGACAAAGTTTGACGGCTCTCGTTCCGGCAAGAACTTCACCGTTGACCGTCAGATCGAGCCTCTGGTGATGGGCTCGGAGATCAGTGGATTGGACGACCGCCACGCTTATCTCAAACTCGGAAACAACGTTGCGCGGTTCGACTTCGACTACCTCGACCTGCCCACGCCGACGGCTGGCTTCGTACCCCGGAAGTCGGCGGATGGCGAGATGGGCTTCGATCCCGATACCTTGCAGCCGCGCCGTCCCCAGACTCCGGCAACGGAGGAATCTGAACCCGTTCCAACGTCCGAGGCGCAAGCTGGACAGGGCGCACCACTCGCTCTCAAGAAGACACCGCAGCCGATTCCGTGGCCGCAGCAAAACGAGCATGAACGGGTTCGAGCTGCTACCGACGATCAGGTAATGGATGCCACGACTGAGCCTGAGATCGCCGTGCGGCAGCAGGTTGAGGTCGCGCTTCCGGCTCACTCAGAAGAGCACGATAACGCCGTTCATCATGGAATTTTCTAACCATGCTCACCGTCTCTAAGGCACTCAGTTCCGGTCAGGCGCAGAAGTACCACAAGCTCGAATTCACATCGAAGTCCCAGAGTTATTACGGGCAGGGCGATGAGGTGAAAGGCGAGTGGCAGGGCAAACTCACAGCCTTGCTTGGGCTGACGGGAGACGTCGCTCCATTAGAGTTCTCGCGACTCGCTGAGGGCATTCATCCGCAGACCGAGGAGCCGATGGTCAGGCACCGCGTCGCAATGGATTACAAGAACCCGGATGGCACTACGACCAAGGCCGTTGAGCACCGGGCGGGCTGGGATGCGACGTTCTCCGCTCCAAAGTCCGTTTCGCTAACCGCCTTGGTCGGGGGCGATGATCTGGTACGGGAAGCTCACCGCGCCGCCGTTACAACCGCGTTGGACGAGTTGGAGCGGTATACGCAGGCGCGAATCGGCGGCAACACCCCCGCCGAAACCACCGGCAAGTTCATTGCCGCGAAGTTCGAGCACGACACGGCGCGCCCGGTAGACGGCTACGCCGCACCTCAGCTCCACACCCACGCCGTCATCTTCAATGTCACCGAGCGAGAGAACGGTTCGACCCGCGCTTTGCAGGAGCGAGCCTTCTTTGAAACCCAACAGTACGCGACCGCCGTCTATCAATCTGCCCTCACCTACCAGCTCCGCAGTCTGGGATATGAAATTGAATCCGGCAGGAGCGGCGCACCGGAGATCAAAGGGTATTCCCTGGAATATCTTGACGCCTCCAGCCCCCGCTCTCGACAGATCAGAGAGCAACTCGAAAAAAGCGGGTACAGTGGCCCCGAGGCAGCGCAGATCGCGGCTCACTCGACCCGCGACCGCAAGCAAACACTCTCCGCCGAAGAGGTCTTGGCCGCGCACAAAGAGATGGCCGCCGCCTTCGGAAATCAGCCTCAGCAGGTTATCGCCGACGCCCGCAACCGCGCTCTACAGCAGAACAAAGAGCCGGAGAAAAACACTCTCGCCAAAGAAGCCGTGACGTTCGCCCGCGAAAGCATCTTTGAGCGCGAGGCCGTCGCCGACGAGCGGGCAATTCTCCGCGACGCTCTCCGGCGCGGCATGGGCGAGGCATCGTATCGCGACATCCGAACGGAGTTCGACAGTCGCCGGGAGGCGGGAGAGCTGCGTGTCGTCCAGGGCATGAAACACGACTCAGCCCGCAGCTTCACAACGCCCGAAACCATCGCCGCCGAACGCGCCAATGTCCGCCATGTTCTGGAGGGTCGGAACGCCGTTGGTCCAATGATGACTGCCGAGCGAGCGCGAGAACAAGCCAATACACGATCCTTTCTCAATGACTCCCAGCGTCGGGTCATCGAGGAGGTTCTCAACTCCTCAGACCGTATCCACGGCCTGCAGGGTTTGGCCGGCAGCGGAAAAACGACGACTCTCCAGACGATCCGCGAAGGTGCGGAGACCAGCGGTTATATCGTCGAAGGATTTGCCCCGACCTCGAAGGCAGCAGGTCAGCTTCGCGAGGCCGGAATCGACGCCACGACTCTCCAGAGCTTCCTCGCGCGTGGTCAAAATCATCCTAGCGCCGATCCAGCGGATCGGCATTTGTACATGCTGGATGAGTCCAGTCTCGCCAGCACAAAACAGATGCGGTCGTTTCTGAGCAAGCTCAATCCAGACGACAGGGTTCTCGTCATCGGAGACACCCGGCAGCATCAAGGCGTGGACGCCGGAAGGCCCTTCCAGCAGATGCAGGAAGCCGGAATGCAGACCTCGCAACTTGATCGGATCATGCGCCAGAAAGACCCCGAACTGCTAAAGGCAGTCCAGCATCTTGCGAACAATGAGACGGTCAAGGGCGTTGCGATGTTGGCGGAGCAGGGCCGCGTGACCGAGATTCCAAACGGACGAGATCGTATCGCTACCATCGCCAGGGACTATGCCGCGCAGCCCCAGAACACCATCATCGTCTCGCCGGACAATCGGAGTCGCCAGCAGATCAATGAAGCCGTGAGGATTGAGTTACGGCGGAACGGAACCCTCGCCGAGGACGGTCAAGCGTTCCGAACCCTGACACATCGTTCGGATATGACCGGAGCGGATCGTAAATGGGCGGCGCGATACAGCCATGGTGACGTGTTGCAGTACACCACCGGGAGCAAGGCCGAAGGCATCGAGCGCAACAGCTTCGCTACTGTCCGCTCTGTCGATGCGCGGGCCAATACCCTCAACGTCGAATTGGAGAACGGATCGAGCGTGACCTACAACCCGCGACGGTTGAAGGGTGTTAACGTCTTCCGTGAGGTGGACCGTGAGTTCGCCCAAGGCGACCGTCTCCAGTTCACCGTACCGAACAAAGACCTTGGCGTGGCGAACCGCGATCTTGGAACCGTGACCGTAATCGAAGATAGCAAGATGACGGTGCGCTTGGATGGCAAAGCACAGCGCACCGTTACCTTCGATACAGTGGAGTTTCGGCAGTTCGACCACGGCTACGCTGTGACTTCGCACAGTTCTCAGGGCCTCACTGCTGGCCGGGTTCTCGCCAACATCGACACTGATTCCGCTCGCAATCTCATCAACTCCAGGCTCGCCTACGTCGCCATCTCCCGAGCCTCCAACGATGCCCGCGTTTACACGAACAACGCGGAGACGCTGGGTGAGCGGTTGGCCTCGGACATCACCAAGAGCGCCGCCGTGGACTTCAAGGAAAAGAGTTCGAATGAAGAGGTCCGGCAGGCGGTTAGCGCATTTCGGAGCAATGACCCCGCCGCCGCGACTGAAGCTCTCGAGCAGCAGGGCCGTGTTCATGAGTACGCAAGTTCAGAGCATCGGCTTGCTTCCATTGCGCTCGATTATGCGTCCCAGATCGACCGCGCCCTCATCGTTGCCCCCGATGCCGCGGAGCGCCGGGAGTTGGCGCAACTTATCCGTTCAGAATTGCAAGCGCAGGGAAGGCTCTCTGCCGACAGCCATTCCGTTCCAGTGCTCATCGAGCGGGATCTCGGCAACCCCCGCCTGGCCGCAAACTACGCTCCCGACGACCGAATCAACTACCGCAAGGGAAGCCCTGAAGAGTACGGGATCGCCGACAACAGCAGCGCCATCGTGGTTTCGGTGGATGCTCGCTCCAATCTCCTTACTGTCGAAACCCGCGAGGGTGACCGTGTCTCTTACAATCCGGCGCTGCTCAAGCAACAGACGGATCGCAGCACCGTCTACACGGAAGGGTCGCGCGAACTAGCCCAGGGCGAGCGTATCCAGTTCAACACCGCGAACCCAGACCTTCGTATCCGTGCAGGCAGTCTCGCCACCGTGGAGAAGTTCGGCGAGGACAATGCAATCACTGTGCGCCTGGACAATGGAAAGACCGTGGAGTTGGACGGCGAACAATCTCGCTACATTGACTATGGCTATGCTGTAGAAACTGCGCAGCAAGCCTCCGTAGACCGCATTCTCATAACAGGAAATTCCAATCAAATTGCCGAGCAGCAAGAGGCCCTCACACACCTCTCTCCGCACCTTCGCGACCTCGCCATCTATGCCTCCGACGACTCCGGCCAGGTCCTCCAACAAATCGCGTCCTCGGCCAGCTCCAAGCCAATCTCTGTCCCAGCCTTGCCGGAGATTGAACTGGAGGGAATGAGCATTGGGCTGTAGAGCAGGTAGTGCCTTAGCTGATCTAAAATCGGGTTAGTGAGTGGAGTCGTAAGGTAAGACATATAGCATTTATTTATACTCTTGACATCGGATGAGGTTCCTATATATAACCGAGGAGTCGCACACTTCGATTCCAGGAGCTTCATCATGCCCCAGTCCGCAACTCAGATCAAATACACGATTCCATTCACCTCCATTGTGAACGCCGCTCTACTCAGGGCGGCAGCCGCAGAACGCATGGAGCCCACTGAAATCATCCAGCGGGCAACGATCAACAGCCTCATCAAAGACGGCTTCATCGAAGAAGCAGATGCTGATCGCATAAAGCTCTTCTGGGCTTTGGTTGATAGAGCGGTTCAAGCGGCGCAGGACATTTGCCTTACCGGCCGTTTCGCAAGTTCGATCACCCTGGACGCGATACACGACTGCATGCAGGACCCGGCTAAACTGGCCGGTCGGCCCTATAACTGGACTGAAGGATATCGGGCCTATGTTCAAGATGACATTTACAAGAACGGGAATCCTGAAAAAGGTCCTATCAACCGCGAAATCGGTTTCCGCATCCGCGCGGGGATTGGTGGAATCGTGGAAAAGGGCGACGATGGTAAATCGAAGACGACGAAAGTGCTCGGAGAGATTATTCAGAGCTACACGCCGATGGCAGATTTTGATCGGGTGACGTTCAAGCCGCAACCGAACTCTTAAATCCAAAGCCAAGTCTTTTCCGTGCTCCGAAACGAACGTAACTAAGGTTGATGCCATTTCCTCCCCCGCTTGACTGCCTCAGGCGGGGTGAGGACACGCGCTTCGTTTAGAGAAGAAGCTGTTTGGTAAGCGAATGGACAAGAGATGCCAGGGCCATCAGTTGCTTATCATCTTCTTCAGACGACCACGGGGATGTCATTGATCCATGCATCACAGCATTCCGGACGCTAATCCAAGACTCTACTTCGGCGTCCTTCAAGATGCCCTGCTTCTGCAATTCACGGAAGAAGGCTTGGGCGCTCTTGTTGCCAAAAAATGAAAACCATCCCAACACTCGCTTCTTCAGCGGTTCACCTCCGTCCCATCCCAGGATTCTTCTTCTCAGACTTTCCACCTCTTCGGCGGAAAATTCCGCGGAGCCAGACGCTGCGCTCATCAACATCTTTCCAAGACCCTCAGCCGCGCTCGCAAGCGTCATACTTTGAACCCAACGTGAACCCCGAGTTGCTTGAACAATCTCTTCATAGAAGCGTGTGACCGGGTGGGATTCAAAGTTCGGGTGTCCTTTTGGATCGCGCGCGTGGGCGATCATGCTCAACAGCTTTGCATAATTCTCCCAGAACGCCGTGTCGTCGGCTCTTTTCAGGCTCGCCACTAGAGAGACCCATCCCGAATGCCTCAGCGGAATATGTGAAGCCCGCAGTTGTATTTGCGCCGAGCCGTTTCCGAAATTACGGGCCACGAGGCGCGGGTAAGCCAATTGACCGAGGAGTATCCGAAGAGGCTCGCCAAGCCAGTTTTCAGCGTAGGGATGCGTAAGAAACTGCGAAGTCGGAGCGGTCACCCAAAGAGCATTGTCGTTCCGCGCTTTGTAGAAGGTGATTGTCGTCTCCAGCGCCTCAAGTACATGCTGAGCCGAATGCCAACTACGGTTCACTTCCACACCCTCGATCGAGGCAACTGTAAGGATTGATCTGGTTAGGGGCACTTCTGGAGCCGGATGAAAGATGAGCTCAACGCTCTGTTCTTTCGAAACCCAGGAGCTTGTTGCGACCGTCGCCAAATTGCGAAGGCTGCCAGTTATCAGCCAGCCAATCCCCGACTCTTCCTCAAACTGCGGCGTAATCCAGCCGCATCCCCATTTGTGATCGTCGTAGTCCGTCGCGAACAGTCGGAATTGATCCAGTGTCTCGTACCGATTTTGCTTGGCTCTAAGGATGCAGCTGACCGCGTGCGCGATGTCAGGAGCCGTGGCAAACATGCGGAACGTGATCTCGTTTACGCTGCTTATATCGATATGTCCGGCGCCTACAAAGACTGGCGGTTCATGATCTCTAGCCAAGATTTTCATGCTTGGACATTCAATCGTCGTTGGAAGGCTGGTAAGCCTACTGCTCCAATGGTCCAAAGTGTTCAACATCGCTTTGCGTTCTCCGAAACAGACAATACCTGGGAGTCAATTTGCAGATAGTAAACCAAGAACAACTGATGGTGAGGGTTGAGCTTCAGCGCTTGAGATCCGGTCTTCTCGTCCATCTCAATCGGTGCTACCCACACCACATGGACCTCCCCCAGATCCATGCCCATGAGAATGAGCATGGGTCGAAGCGCCTTCGTCGCGAACTGGAATATCTCGTCGAACTCGGGTTTGTGAAAGCCGCGAAAAGGAAAAGATGGAGGATTACAGCTTTAGGGAGAGATTTTCTATTGGGTCTCGTGGAGGCCAAGGGTTTGATGGAACCTACAATTCTCGGCGACATAGGCGAATGAAGAGGAGCCATATCCACTTGGCGAAAGTTCGCCGGGCGGACGACATCAGTTTCGATTCAGTCCCTGCGCCCCACGCGACAATAACAATTGCTTCCAGAAGCTTTCACGCATAAGGATGACCTCATCGCTTGCCCGCACCGGCCTATGCTCTAGGAGCGCGAAACGGAAGTGAGCGCGGCAATAATCCAGGTTCGGGTTCGTCACTAGACTCCGGAGTTCAACATTGCCTCCGTGCCCGGTTTCCACGTACGAACACCACCTAGACCAAATTCCGTTCTCTCCGTAGGCCGAGCCAACGTACCTCTTCCCAGTGTTCGTATCCGTGATGAGATAGATGCCTTTCACGCTTTCGAGCGCCGCTTTCCAATCGGGGCGCCCATTTTTCACTATTGTCTCAATCTCTGCGAACGAGATATCAATGTCTTCGTAGCCAGGGAACGGGCGTCCACTGAAAGGTTCAGGCAGTATCTCTGCGACCTCGAAGTCGCCATATTGAGACTCCATCTTGACCCTCACCAGACGTGAAGAGTAGGGCGACCTTAGTTTGAGTCGTCCGATAAACCCGGAGCCGGCTTCGGTGAGTTCTACCTTGTATCCGTCTTTGCGACGGGCCGTGACTTTGTAGATTCCGCCGAAAAGCCACATATCCGGTTCGTGGTAAAACCTTGCGAGCGAAAATATCAATGGCCTGTTGAAGTCGTTTCGCTGCGGGCGGTACTCCTGCCAGCGTTTCCAATCTCTCTGGTCTTTGGTGAAGACGTCGAGCGGCTCCTCATGTTGATTCCATTTAGCGAAGTGGACTTTATAGGAATCCAGATTATCGAGCGGGAAAATGTCGTGAAGCCTGATCGTCATCCGTGTCGGTCCACCTTCCGTCGTCATGTTGAACTTGCTAACCTCTACCCCTGAGAAATCAAGAGCGACCGCAATGCAAGCTTAAGCAAGCCCATCCAACAAGATGACTGTGTCTATTCAAGGATAGGGTCGTGTACTTCTTTTAGCAAAGAGTCTCAGCAGGACTGAGGGAGGAAGTATCCTCCCAAACTCCGGCCCGGCTTTGCCCGTCCTCCGCCACCCTCCTCAGCGGGCCTTTCCCGCCCGCAACGCCCACCCCTGTAAACGTCCGCTGCGCGATCAAAAACACTGAACAGACCGTGCGCTAAGGGGTGAGTGTACCGGGACATGCGTTACGCTGTGGACCTGAGACATCCGTTACAAGCCCCTTGCGGCGGCCATACTTCGAGTTGAGCGGGTATGAGAATACAACTATCTAGTCGTCGAGGCCGTGGGAATGTGGGAATCCCGAAGGGATTTCCAAAGAGTGTGGGAAGGGTGGGAAGCCGGCTTTTTGGCTTTCCATGCTTTCCATACTCTGTCATTTCCATGGCCTGCTTTTCGTCCCTGCGACGATGGGTTTTTACAGCTATATCGACCAGCGCAATGAGCCGTACTCGGAAGGAATGTTCGTCGTGATTGTTGTCGATGAGTGCTTTGGCGATTTGGCACCCATCGAGATCAGGACTGACGAGAACGGTGTTTTTCAGGAGTAATGATCCAAGAGCGATACGGGCCATGGCCGATGAGTATATTGGCTTGTTGACTGTCAGTTGAGAACGCCCGAGCGGGATTACTGACGATGCGCGGAATCTCAGGGGCGATCCGCGCGGCCAATTTGCGGAAGATGCTTGCTCTTAGCGGTCGTTCGGCGTCGATTAGGCGTCTCGCGGCTTAGGTGCGGCTTTGGAACTGGCGCCATTCGCGGCAATGGTTCTTTGACCGTAATCCCGAGCTTACGGCCCGACAATACCTGCGTCTATTCGATCGATGTATTACGCACAGATCAGTGGATGCGACCCACTGACCTGCTCCTCGTACGTTCAGATGGATAAGGCGCTTCCGATGACCTGAATGAGCGTAAAGCCTAACGCAGACCACTTCTTAAGAGAGGTTGAGCTGCTGGAGCGGCCCAGGTTTCGGGACGTACTTTACCTGCTCGCGAGGAACTCTGATTATGCTCAAATTGCCCTTCAGACTGTGGCTTGGAATGGGTGTTCTTTCGTTCTGCTTCTCGTCTGCTGCTGCGAGAGCGCAGCAACAGAATCCGTTTGTCGGAATGATTCAGGGACTCGATCTTTCGCCGATGAATGTTGGGGCTGTACCCTGCAGGGATTTCAAGACGAATGACTGCAGCGACTTCAACAAGCCTTATCCGGTTCCTGTGGACGCGATCAAGTCCGGTCCTATCAGCAGGGTAAGCACCCAGATTTGGGCCGCCATAGGTGCATTCGTAGAAAGGGCAACTTCACAGGGAATGCACGTTGGAGAACAGCGAATCCTAGGCACATATTACAAGTTATGTGGGGATGCCAAAGAGATAGTGACCTGCCCCCATTTATGGCTCCCTTACTGGTAGACGCGAAGTGTCGCGATCGCGTGAGTGACTGTTTGGGCGTGCAGTCGCCGGCAGCTTCCAGAGTGGGATGCGTATTGCAGGTGAGTAATCGGCGAGCATCGGTTTGTGACTCTGATCGGTCTGTGCTCACCTGACGTCGGCCGTTACGTGAGTCTGAGCTGACACCAGAGCGATCAGACCGTTCGCAGGAAGCGTAGTAAGTGTTGGAAGTAAACAGCCTGATCGTCCCACATGCAAAGATGGCTGCCATTTGGACAGTACGCATACGTTCCCATGGGGACCAGGGTTGACATCTTCTTCATGTCTTCGGGGTCCATCTCGTCATAACGTGCTCCGATCATCAGCGTCTTGACGCGAATCTCGTGCAAGCGTCCCCAAATGTCCCAGTCTTTAAGATTTCCGGTCACTAGAAATTCACTGCGGCCTTGCATGTGGTTGTAGATGGTGAAATTCGCACGGTCGAGAGCCCTTGTGAACCCACTCGGCCACGGTCTTGTTCGACAGAGCATCTGCGGGTAGAGCACGTCCATCATGAGGTGCTGGTACTCAGGCGAGTCGTACGCTTCCCGCTCTTCAAGATCCCTCATCTGTTCCTGCTCGGCCGGCGATAGCTGCAATCTCCACTTCGCCGTGTGTCGAAGGAAGGACGCGGAGCTAGCCGCCATGTTTGACACGACGAGGCCCTGTAGATGCTGGGGGTACTTCAGCGCATACTCCATTGCAAGCGCACCACCAAAAGAATGGCCGTAGATCACGAAGTGGTCGAGTTTTAGCCCTTTGCGCACTTCTTCGACCTCCTGGACGTATCGTGCAAGGGTCCACAAAGAGAGATCCTCAGGATGATCGGAGTTGTTGCACCCAAGCTGGTCGTAGTAGTACATCTCGATCCCGGCATCGGGGAGAAAGGATTCCAACGCTTCCAGATAGTCATGACTGAAGCCAGGTCCACCATGCAGCACCAGCAGCTTGGTTCGACCGCTCCCGATTCGCTTGGTCCACACTTTGTATTTCCCTCCCACTACGGGCACCATCTTGACTCCGGCAAGCCGGATGCCCGCCGGATTGAGCAGGTCTCCCTCCGCCAACGCGGTATTTGCCGGCTCAACCTCACCTTCCATCAAGGCGGTCGGGGCGTAGATCGTGGCAACTGCTGCTGTCTTCAGAAATCCGCGGCGGTTCATTATGATCTTCTTCCTTCCGAACACTTTGTGGTTATCACCATATCTGGCAGATGTCCGATGGCATCATTGGCTGTCCCACCTTGCAGGAAAACGCATTGCCGAACTGGGGCATGTTCTGGACGGCTCCATTTACTCGGAATTGATCGAGGGAGTGCGGATCGGTGAGCATCAGGACTCGTTCGCGTTCCGGGCGAGTGGCTCCGCAATACTCCTGTCCAAAAGCGATAAAGAACTGCTGCTCTGGGGTAAACCCATCCGTCTTTGCCGTAAGAGCCAAATGCCTCTCGGCTGCATCTTCGAGCATTGCGAGGTACGCTAGCCGGAGGCCGCCATTGTCCGCGATGTTTTCTCCCAGGGTCAGCTCACCATTGACATGGAGGCCGCCGTCCTCAAACTTTGCATACTCCCGAACAAAGCAGGCCGCCTTTTCATCAAACTTTCGTTTGGCCCCAGCGCTCCACCAGTCAACCAGGCTGCCAGTGGCGTCGTAATGAGCCCCTGAGTTGTCGAAACCGTGACTTATCTCATGGCCGACAACCGAGCCGAGATGACCATAGTTGATCGCCTTCGTACTGGCGACATCATAGGCCGGCGGCAGGATTGCACCCGCGTTCACGTTCATCGTGAGGAGAGTGTTCGTCCAATACGCACCCGTATAGATTGGGCTCATTGAAAGCTCCGTCTTGTCCGCTGGCTGTCCAACCCTCTGAAACGTGCGCTGCGTCTGCAGCTGAGTCGCCTTCAGGTAGTTCCCGAGTGCATCATCACGCGTTACGGTGAGGTTTGCCCATCCTTTCCAAGGGTCGAGCCGAACGATGTTGTTGGTGATGGCATTCGCTTTTCGCTTGGCCTGTAGCTTTGTCTCCTGATCCATCCAGGGCAGGCCATCGATCTCGCGTGCAAGCGCGGTTTCGACTCCCCTAGCTAGTTGATCGATCGTCTGGATTTCCTCTACGGAGAACATTTGACCAATCACTGCAGTAGCGACTGGACCTGAGATATCTGATCTGATGGACCACAGGCATCTTCGCTCTCGCGGCGCTTGTTGTTGAAGACCAAGCATGACCTTCCCCTCAAATGAAAATTTCTCATCGTCCATCGTTGTCGGTAGATCCACACCAGGGATGGAGGAGAGAACCCGCCATCGAAGAAATGAGCGAAGGGTTTCGAGGTCCGAGACCCGCATCACCTCAGCTACGCTCTGAATGTAAATAGTCGACCAAACGTTGACCTTTACCGGACCTTCAACCCCAAGCCCGGCAAAGAATCCCTTCCAGTCGAACGTGGGGGTAAGATGTTCAAGCTCCTCCAAGGTGAACGCGTGATAGCGAGCCACCGGATCGCGGCGGGCTGCAGGTGTCGGGAAATTCTTCACCAGTTGTGACTCAAGCGTAATGATGTTTCCAGCCATTTTGTGGCTGTACGACGAGTCTTCTCCAGAGAGCGCCAGCAGATGTGCGATGTGCGTTGAATATTGCTGCCGTAGAGCTATGGCCTTGGAGTCTGTCGAGCTATAGTTTTCTGCAGTCTGGAGACCAAATCCTGTCTGATCCAGAGCTACGATGGTGCGTCCGACATGCATTTCGTCAGCAAAGGCGTACACGCTGAAGACGCTGTTGCCCTCCATTCTCTGGATTTGAGCTAGTAGGCCGGGCAGTTGCTTCCTGTCAGACATTGCATCGATTGCCGACAAGAGAGGCTTCAATGCCATAAGCCCCTTGGCGTTGACAGCGGGGACGTTGAGACACGCCGTATAGTAATCGCCAAGCAGGCGCTGTTCTGAAGTGTGTTCTCCTGGTGAAACGTCTTTCACAAGCATTTGCTTCAGAACATCACGAATCTGCGCGCTTGCGCCTGCAGTAGGGCTGGACGCCATTTCGTCTTGCCGAATGGGATAAAGTTTGTTGAAGTTGCCGCAGGCATACTTCGCAAAGTCCACGCAGGGATCAGCCCCAATATCCATGACTCGTGGGTCCAAGCCGCGAAGAGTTTCATTCGAAGGCTGCGCTTGTTGAGCGGATACGGTGGCACATGGGAAGCAGAACGGATAGAGTGCTGCCAGCAACAAGCCTTTGACAAGAAACGAATCCGACGGTTCAACGCTGCTGCTGCGGGTTACCCTGAACATGATGGATCCTTCCTCTAGTCCGATCGTGGAGTGAATCTGATCCCATGGGCATACTGCTCAAGGTTGTAGTGTGCGAATGACGAAGAGACGCGACCCCGCAGTTCGATCTGTTACATCTCTAATAGGCCGTTCAGCGAACGCTCAGGTGCTGAAAAGTCGTAGGTAACCGCCGCATCATCATCTTCATCAAAGCTACATGGAATTGACAGTGCTGCGGAGGTCCGTAGCTCGATATCGATCACGATCTGTGGTCGATCTTTGGAGCTCAGGGTGACTGAATGGTTGCCGGAAGCGTCAGCCCTAAGCTCGACTCCTTGCAGCAATCTGCAAGGCTCCACCGTTATCTGAGTGTATCGTTTGTTCGTCATACGCACCTCCTGCGTTCATTCGGGATGGTTCAGCCGCTGTGGCTGGTGTCCAACTTCTAAGATTCGCCACTGTCTGCCCCGAAGAGAGCGATACAGATACTTGCCGCTACGTACGCCGCCGGGGATGATGAAGCCGCAACCATGGTGACCCAATGGATGACCTCTGAACTTGTTACGCGCAAACCGCTGAGTGATGTACCTCGTTCATTGCTCATTGGTCGCTCGCCGATCTAAGCAGGGATTCCATGTCCTTCAGGAAGTTTGGTAAAGGCACATGACTTGTATGAAGAAGACAGAGAGAGCCATTCAGGGTGGTAATCCCCAGGGTCTGTTCTCCTTCGAAGCCAATCAGCACCCCTGGACCCCAAAGCTGTCGCAGCGAAAGAACTCCATAGGACGCTGGAATTGGCATCGCTCCCAGGTTTGACAGATGGATATCGAACTGGAAGAGCTTGCCTCCCGCCTCGCCTGCGGCATAGTCGTCGAGAGCGGCTTTGACTACTCCGTCGACGGCACCAAGCACCGCCTTTACTCCATCTTCGCTCTGGCAGGCGTGAAGTGCGTCCTTCGATCTCCTCGTTAAAGTCCAGAAATCTTCAACGGGGGACTCTGCTATGGGGAAGCCGCAGGCTGTAAAGAGCACGCAGCAGTCTTCAGGTGACCCTAAGAGCCCACGATTACTGATCGTCGAGCAGAGTTGCAGCTCTCGCCCCGGTCCGTAGCTGGCATTTTGCCGAGCTGCGATTCCGGCGGCTGCGACGAGCGCGGCATGCACTGTCGTGCTCTCTTTCCTTGCACGAGTTCGCAGCGCTTCAGTTGAAGCGATTGAGAGCTGAAGAGACTGGACTTCGGGCTGGGTTGTGCGGGCGGTCCGATATACCGACGAAACCGGCGATGATTCAGTCCTGCGATTTGCATTCTTAATCTGTGCTCTGGGTTTGGCGTGCAGTCCGAAGGAGTCTTCTTCAGAGGAATGAAGGGCGAGTGTCCGGAGCTTCAAACCTGACAGCGCTTGGAGGATGTCCCGTATGGCAAACGCCAGGGACATCCCATCGCAGCTGGAATGATGAGCGCTGAGGATGAGCATGCTGCTCCGCTCGGCGTGCATCAGGACGGCGCGCACCAGTGGGCCTTTAGCGCTGTCGAAGCGGACGGAGAGCTCGCGGGCTACTTCCTGCTCCCAGCCCTCAATGGCATCACTCTCAACGACCCGCAGTTGCACTGCAGTATCCTGCATCCTTCCAAAAAACGGAGCCCCGTCAGCCGTCTTGCCGATGAATGCCGACCACAGGGGGTGACGTTGTCTTGTCTCCTCAAGTGCTTCCCTCCATCCCTGGATGGTGGTTGAGCCATCAACATGAGCCGCAAGGGTGAAATGGAGCGGACTGCGCTTGTCCATCTGCCATAGAAGCTCCTCAAACGGGCCGAGAGGACGTAGGTTGGTCTGCGCTGCAAGGGTAGTGCTAGGTTCGGTTAGGGTATCGAGGAGCATTTGAACCACTTTCTAAAAGCTGCTGCATCGGTTAGTTCGGTCGTGAGTTGTGATCTTGGATCACGGAGCTTGGTATCAGGCGGTGTCGTCGGACAGCCCTTCATTGGAGTGCAAGAGCTTTGAACCTTCTCTGACCATTCAAACCGGCGGGGGAACTAGCGTGCTATGCATGAACACCAGCTTCCAGCCCTCCGGTCTCCTGACGAGGACCGCGGATTCTAACCACTTCACCTTGGTCGTTCCTGAAACATCAGTGATCGTGCCATTGTTCACGTACGCGAGCCATGCCACGCTACCGATGATGTGCACGTCAGGATCAGTGACGTGCCACTCGAAGCGCTTTCCTGAAGCGTGTAGCTGCTTGGATGATCGGCATGAGGCTGTCACCATCGAAGCGAACTCCAGAGTCAAAGAGGTAGAATCCCGGGGCAATGACCGAGTCAAATCTGGGGGTGTCGTCTGTGCTGGCGGCTTGAAAGATCGTTTCAACCGCCTGGACCACCTGAGTTTTCTCTGATCCCAGGGCAGGGTTGGATTGGGCTGAGAGCAACGGCACGCTGCTCACTATGGACGTGCAAAGAAGGGCAATTCCCAGGTTACGAAATGTCATCGTGTGTCCTCCATGATTCCGGTTAAGGTGAGCACTTGGACCGTGGGTCTCGCCGGCTTCGACTGCCAGATATGATTCGGCAACATGGCTTTACACAAAGCCCTGTCAGAGTCACAGCACAAACGCAGCAGAGCATTCCTGCAGTATGTCGTGACGCGATGTTTGCTCTTCTTCAACCGGTGTTCCCCAGCGGTAAGCAGGCGCGCCCATCGGGGCGCCGGTAGCTCCACCATCCACGACAATCTCAGCAGCCTGAACAAAGGATGATTCGGACGATGCGAGGAAGAGGACAGCGCTTGCCACCTCCTCAGCCAATCCCATCCGGCCGAGCGGTATCGTAGTTTCCACCCGTTCATAAACGGCCTCTGGACTTGGTGCATTTGAAACCAACTTGCTCCAGAGGGGTGTTCGGATGGCTCCTGGTGACACTACGTTGACTCTGATACCGAGTGGAGACAGCTCCGACGCGAGAGAACGGGCCATCGATCGCAAGGCTCCCTTACTTGCCGCATAAGCCGAAAAGCCGGGCCTGCCGTTAACCGCCTGAACGGACCCGTTGAAGATGATGGAGGCTCCGTGATTCAGGGAAGGCACCGCTGCCTGAACCAGGAGAAACGTGGCCGTGACATTGTCTCTCAGAACGCGTTCAAAGACCTGTAGCGTAGACAGCCCAACAGGCGTGGGGTCGCTACTTCCTGCGTTGGCAAACAGGACATCCAGTTTGCCAAAGCGGTCCACAGTAGCCCGGATAGCTTGTTCTACAGCGTAAGCATCTGTGACGTCAGCCTCGCAGGCCAGGCCGTTGTGACCAAGAACCGCAGCGGCCTGATCAAGGGTCTTGCGATTACGTCCGATGATCCCAACCTTTGCTCCTTCAGCTATAAAGAGAAGAGCGGTAGCCAGACCGATCCCGCTGTTGCCGCCAGTGATGAATGCTACTTTGCCGTTAAGTCTCATGTCTTCTCCCTATGTTCTTCGACCTGCCACGTCCTTCCCGAGCCTCTGGTTACAGAGGCTGTTCGGTGAACCGCAGGTAGGGCTTTATCGTCGTAAACCCTGGAAATACGGTGGATGCCTCTTCGTCAGAGACAGCGCCCGTAATGATGACTCTGTCACCACGCCTCCAGTTCGCGGGTGTCGCAACCTTGTGAGTTGCGGTGAGCTGCATGGAATCGAGCGCGCGAAGGATCTCATCGAAGTTGCGGCCCGTTGTCATGGGATACGCCATGGTCAGCTTGATACGCCTGTCGGGACCGATGATGAAAACGGTGCGTACCGGGGCGTTCATGGCTGCTGTGCGGCCTTCGCTACACTCGCCCGCGTCGGCGGGAAGCATGTCGTATAGCCTTGCGACGCGAAGCTCCGGGTCGCCGATCATGGGGAAGCCCACGCGGTGCCCGCTTAGTTCCTCGATGTCCTTCGACCAGCGTGCGTGATCCGCTGCCGCGTCGACACTCAAGCCAATCACCTTCACACCGCGAGCTGAAAACTCCTGATGAAGAGCTGCCACGGCCCCAAGTTCAGTCGTGCATACTGGCGTAAAGTCTTTAGGGTGTGAGAACAAGACAACCCAATTCGTGCCCATCCATGTATGAAAGTCGATGGTGCCTTCGGTCGTTGTCGCTGTAAAGTTGGGAGCGAGGTCGTTGATACGTAGAGACATAAGGGTCCTATCCTGCCTTGTGAGGCGGTGTGATGGTGCGGGAAGATTCTGAAGCGAGCGGAGAAAACTTAGAACACGCCGCTCAGTGCGGCAAAGCGAGCCAGCATCGCGTTGATCTGGTCGGGAACAATGACAGGGGAAAAGTGCCCGGCTCCAAGAACCTGGGCAGTGACGAGCTGTGGCAAATAACCCTTCAACTTCGGGAGATCCGCTATCATCCGCGCAGAACCGATATAGGCAACCGGCACATTGCACCCGGACGATGCCGCTACGATGTCATGCCCGAACAGTTGGTCGGCAAAGGATGTGGCGAGTACGTGCTGAGACGCACGCGGCAGGGAACTGAAGACCGAATCATAGGCGGCGATCTCATCGGTAAGCAGATGAAGTCTGCTGAGACCACCTCGGTACGCAACGGCAAAGTCAGGTCCTTCGAGCGCAGCAATGAACGATCTCGATCTTTCGACCACTTCCTGCGACGGGAAGAGCACAGAATCGATCAAGACGATGGAACCAGGAGTCTCAGGGTATCGAGCGGCAAGCTCCAGGAGAATGTTGCCACCCATGCTGTGGCCAACCATGATGGGCTTCTGCAAGCCGAGAGCCTTGCACAGCCAGGCAATATCGGCTGCGTAGCTCGCCATGGTGTAGTCGCCGGCGGGGGCGTCGCTTTCTCCGTGGCCGCGAAGGTCCACGCTGACGACTCGGCGAGTGGTACTGAAGTATTCTGCCTGCGTCTGCAAACTGGTGTGGTCGCACCCCCAGCCCATGGATCAGAACCATTGGTGTTAAAGTCGTCGAACTCCCTTCATCGCTGTATGCGAGATTCGTGCCGTCCTTTTTGGATTGAGAGCATAAAGTTCCTTCTTACCGTTATGGTCGTTCTGAATCGACTTTCTCGCGCCTGCGGAGTCTTCAGGAAGCTTCCCCAGCGTTCTCCGATACTCGGTCGGGGTGACAGCGCAGACCGAGCGGAACACTCTGGCAAAATGCTGCGAGGTCTGGAATCCGCAGCTAATCGCAATATCAATTACTCTCAGTCGTGACGAGCTCAGCAGATCTTTCGCGTGCTCCACGCGAGCATTCAAAACAAACTGATGAGGCTGCCTGGCCTGTGGACTTTCGAAACATCTGATTGAAGTAGTTGGTGCTCAGTCCTGCAGCATCGGCCATCTCCTGCAGAGAAAGCTCTCGATCAATCCCTCCGTAAACAACTTGTTTCACTCTGGACAGCTGTAGTGGCGTCAGGCCGCAGTGATATTCAGGAAGGGCACGTCTTAGGTTTCCGCGCACCTGGACCAGTGCCGAAGCAATTGCCTGCGCGATCGAATCCATGTAGAGACGCCCGGAAAGCCCTCCTCCTTGCTCCTCCAACTGGATTGCAGAGATAAGCGCGTCCACTCGCTTGTCGTCGAACTGCGTACTACTGCTAATCTCGACCGTTTCCGCCCCCGCTTCCTCTGCGATTGCGCGGAAAGCCTCGTCTGGAAGATCGACCTTGAGGATCTTGATTTCGCTCTCCCAACGAACGAACTCGTCAATCCCACGATTGCAGACGATCAGATCACCGCTTCCGTAGGAATAATCGAGGAGCTTATTCCGGCTCACGCCATGCTGGTATCGGCATGGTGCAAGCACCTTGGCCAGAGACTGCTGGTGCTGCATGTAGTAGGCGGGCTCTGGTTCGGCACTACTGCGAATCTGCTCCACATGCAAGCGATCATTTGTGTCCATGCGTACCTCCGGGTGTCCGGAGTCTGCGAATTCCGACACTCTCTCAAGCCTACGCCTAACGAGATCGCTGCGACGGGTGAAATCATGCAGCTACCTGGCGTTGTCCTGAGGCTCCACTCTAACCGCATGTCTGCTTTTGACCCCTTTCCCGCCGAGACCCAAGGATCATTGTTAGTGGACCGCTGGGTAAGCAGGCAATTGCGCGGCGACCTCGTCGGGTGACAACATCCGAACACCGTACTTGATAAAGACTTCCATCGTCGCGGTCAAATCGGCCGTCGCGTAGGTCTCCATGTCGGACGGAATCTCCATCGTGCGAGCTGGCGCGTTCATCTTGTTAATGGCGTTGAGGAATCCTCCGGGGCGTCATGAGGGCCAGCACATGGCACACGTCGGACTGGATCAGATAAGCATGAGGGACCTTCTTCGGCAGAAAGACGGACTCACCTGCTGTGACGGTCAGAACCTGGCCATCCACGAAGACCTTGATTTCGCCGGAGAGGATGTAGAACAACTCATCTTCCCGTTCGTGAACGTGGGGAGGCGGCTCGGTCCCTTTCTTCATCTGCGATTCAACGAGGTCGAACGCACCGCCGTTATCGGAGCCTCCAGCCAACTGGCTGATGAGGAGGCCTTTGTACCATGTTGAATTATCGAGAGCGGGGGACCGTTTGTATGCCTGTAGATTGTTCATTTGATTTCCTTCTTTCTTGCGTTAGGTCGCTGTGAGCAAACATCCATTACAACTCGTTGCTGTATCTATCTTCACGCGTTGAGCACTTTTGCTTGTGTCCGTTCGAATGATCTGTGCCCGAACGCTGGGACATAATTGGCGAAGCCCAGGATGACTCCATGCTTCACTTGTCGCCAGAGGCCCTCCATGGCGCAGTCCAGGCGAACCATCACTTGCTGCCCAGGGCGAGTGCCTGCACGGCCTCCGTCGTCAACGCCTGACCGCCGATGCCCCATTCGCCACTGCGCACTTCCTCGATGATCACCCAGGTAACCGATCGCATGTTCTCGCCTTCAATGCTGACCATCGCGTCGGTAAGCTTGGTGATGACTTCCTGTTTCTGCTTCGGCGTGAATACGTTCTCGATCAACTTCACTTGAATTAGTGGCACGATACTTCCTCTCATAAGTGCGGCGGAGTTGCCCGCATTCCACTTCGCACGGCATTCTTCTCGGGCTGACAAGAATGCTCTTAAGCAGCGCTATCACGACGTAAGACGTTCACGTCAACAGTGTTGCCGTAGACGCTTTACCTATCTAAGGGCATCTAGAGTTGCTGCATGTGTCCAATCGCCTGATCTGTATCTGATAGCAAGATGAAAGTCGGGAGGAACGTCTTAGCGGATAAAGAGTCCGCGAGGCCAGCCGCTGTGTAACCCTGACCGTGCAAGAGACCCCGCGCCAGGCAAGACGCTGACCAGCATGCCACCGGTGAGTTCGTCAGTACCGATAAGTCGCAATATCTCCCGCAAGCCGCCCAGACGTTTTCGACTGACGACTTCAGGCCAATGCGCTCACCGAGTGAATAGGCGATTTCGCAAACATTGAGAAGTCGAAGCGGTCGCCTCCAGTCGCAGATAGTTGAGAATAAGAGCATTCATGGGAACCGATCCAATTAGATCGAGATCAATCCCATGTAAATCGCTACGAGTGACGCTATACCAACGATGATCCAGAGGATGACGCCTTGAAGGAAAGGCTTGATCCCGACGGCCTGAAGAGTTTTCTTCGAGATCGAGGTTCCGATCAGGAAGAGCGTCGCGGTCAACCCCGCTTTACCCAAGCGGTTGAGATCCAGATACGTGCCCATGAAGCGCGGCAGATACGTGCTGAGGACCGAGGCTCCGACAAAGAGGAATATGAACCAGGGAACCTTCACCTTCGCTTGATGTTGTGAGGTTCCGTCACGCTGAGCCACTCGGCTCATATACGTCGCTGTAATGAGCGAAACCGGAACGATCCAGAGCGCTCTCGCAAGCTTTACGGTCGTACCGATCGCCAGCGCCTGAGGACCATATTTGGCCGCCGCTCCGACGACTGATGACGTATCGTGAATGGCCAGAGCTGCCCACAGTCCAAACTGGTCCTGGCTCAGGTGCAGCCACCAGCCGATGGCTGGGAAGAGCAGTAAGGCAACCGAGTTCAGGAGAAACACGGTGCCCATGGATACCGAAATTTCTTCCTCATTCGCGTCGGTGATTGGCGCGATAGCCGCGATAGCCGATCCACCGCAAATCGCCGTGCCCAGGGTGATGAGGTAACTGGCCTTTCCGCCAACCTTGAAGACCTTACCCAACGAAAGACCCAGCACCACCGCAGAGCAAATGCCGATCGCTGTATAGAGAAACCCGGATTTGCCCGCATGGACGACTTGCTGAAGGTTCATTCCAAAACCAAGCAGGATGACTGAGATTTGCAGTAGTAGCTTCGCCAGCGAGCTGGCCTCCTTGCGGTAGGGATGGACTACGGTGAAGCCAAACGCGATGCCACCCACGAGCGCCACCGGTGGAGAGACGAGTCCGCTTCCAGCCAAAAGCAGACCAAGAAAGAAGATTGACCGCGAATTGAAAGCCTTCTTTGGGGTTCCGGGACCCGTTTGTCCAAGGTCCGCCGAAGCTGGCGCATACGCCGGATGAATTTCTTCAGCCGTTTCCGAGATGAAGTAGTTTCGTCCGTTCGCTACGTTCGTGTACTCCTGTGTGTCAGTCACGTGTTTTCCTCTACAGTGACTATCGAGTAGCGCGAAGGCCGCGTCCAAGTAGAAGTTCTAATACCCTATTAGGTCTTTACCATAAGGGTTCAGGCGGGCCTTATTCTGCTGGACCGCTTCGGGGCAACGGCAGCGGCGTACTCCCGTAGAAATGTTAAGAAACTTCCCACATTGCCGGAAGGCTCAGGCCCCGCCCGGTAGGCCAGCGAGAAGCTTCGCGAAAGCTTCATGCCATCGACCCGGGCCAGCTTAAGTGTGCCCAGTGAAAGCTGATTACGCACAGCCCAGCGCGAAACGAAGGTGAGGCCGAGACCGGCTTCTACGCCATTCAGGAGACCTTCCGTGGAGTCTAGTTCCATACGTATGTTGAGGTCCTTGATCTTCAAACCCGCACCTGAAAGAGCCTGCTCGACGACCCGCCGCGAGCCTGAGCCGAACTCACGGACCAGCAAGGGCTGCGTACGAAGTTCATCGAGAGTGATCTTGCGACCGGCCCACTCGTGGCTGGACGGGACGACGAGCACCATATGGTCTTCCATAAACGGCTCGATATGCACGTCCGTTCGGTGATCTGGTCCTTCCAGCAACGCAACCTGAATGTCACCGGCCACTAGCAACGCGAGCATCTCGTCAGTGTTGCCGCTTCGCGCTGTCATTTGGACGAGCGGGTTTGTCTGCAGAAAGGCCGCGATGAAACTAGGCAGCAGGTATTGCGCGATCGTCTGCGAGGCTCCAAGGCTTAGCTCCCCCGCCTCCTGGCCATACGCCTTCGCAACAGCCGCATTCGCGTCGTCGGCCAATGATTTGATCTTTTCGGCAAAGGGAAGCAATGCTGCTCCGCCTGGACTTAGGGAGATGCGTCCGCCTGCACGGTTAAAGAGGGGGTGCCGGAATTGCTCTTCGAGTGCCTTAATCTGCTGCGTAACCGCAGGTTGCGTCAACAGCAACTCCTCAGCTGCCCTGCTGAAACTTGAGTGCCTGGCTACGGCGCGAAAAACGACTAAACGGAAATTCTCAATCGACACTACGTCGCTACCTCACTCGGAATACCCACTACACTTCGACGATAGACGTTTTCCTGTCGTGTTGAATACGCCTTATCCGTGAAAGTTTCACACTTACCCTGTTGGATATGAAACTCACTCCAGGCGTGGACCAAGCAAAAAGTCGGCTTCTTCGAAGCTGTCGACCCCAGGGGCGTTCTCAATTGACGACAACAGGCCAATGCACTCACCGAGGATCAGACGACTCTTCGTGCCGCTCTGAAACGAAGCTCTTCCGCGTTCAGCTCTCCGACCTCCAGGTCTCGAAAGTAAACTCTGTAGAACCCTGGTGTGGTTAGCTCAAGTGCGAGCTCTTCGAAGCGGAATACTTCGCTGATGAAGATTCTGGTCTTGTGCCAGCTGATGTCGCCACTGTTATTCACTTTTCGCAGAAGAAGCCCTTTGGGGTACGTGAACTCCGGCAATTTGCGTGGCAGTCGGACAGAACTGGGGTGATAGAGACTGGCCGGAACTGCGTTCTTCAGGCCCTCATGTGGGCGCTCGTTATTGAAGACGTAGCGAAAGTTATCGAAGCGGCTCTGCTGTGCTCGTAGAGATGACGCAGGCGGTTTCGTCGTGTCCTCCTTCAGCGTGCGATGCATGCGCTCGTGACGACCGTTCTGTTGCGGTCGGCCTGCTTGAATCCGTTCGTGAACAATCCCCAGCTTCATCCAGCCGAGCGCGAGTTTCGAAAGTCCCATGAGCCCCGTGCCCGCGAACGGCGCGCCGTTGTCGGTCCTGATTCGAGCTGGCATTCCGTACTCCCGCATAGCTGCTTCACAGATCGCTCGAACCTGGCTAAGGTCTATGCGCGAGACGATCTGGCAACGAATCAAATAACGGCTGTACGCATCGGTGATCGTAAACGGATCGCATCGCTTGCCGTCGCCCGTTACGAAGTAGCCTTTGAAATCCATACACCACAGCTGATTGGGTCCCGTGACCGTTGAGAACGGCTCTGAGCAAGGCGTGATGCGTTTTCTTTTCTTCTGTGGACTCGTCAAGCCCGCTCGGCTCAGGATGTTTCCGAACGTGCTAGCTGCAGGCCACACCAGTTCTGGCTGTAACATTTCCAGCCTTGCCTTGAGTTTGCGTGCGCCCCAAGACGGATGCTTGGCACGGAGCACGAGAATAGCGTTCTCCATCGGCTCAAGGGTTGCGTGCGAGCAGGTATGCGGCCGGCGACTGCGATCCACGAGTCCTTCTGGTCCGGTCTCGTTGTAACGGTTGATCCAGCGGTAGGCCGTTGGACGTGAGATTCCATACGCGCGACACAGGTCCGCCACTGACATCTCTTCCTTCTGATAACTCGATAAAAACTGCAAACGTTGATCCAAGATACAACTCTCTTTCCAGGGCATACACCATCGTCGTGTGTCACCCAAACGGCGCGTGTCCGTTACCGTCGCGCTTCGCTGTAAACCATGTCTCCGGTCTATTTCGTAACGCAAGTGCTAAGTACGCTCAGGGGCGCTGCCCCGATCGCGCGGCGACAAGGGGCATCCCCAATCTTCCGCGCTTCGCTTGTGCAGACCGGCCTTCGGCCGCCTCCGCTTCGCTCCGGTGGGGAGACCCCTCCCCTTGCGCCTTGCTACCCCCGCCTTCGCCAGGTGGCGTTCGGCATGTACATGCCGCGTTTCAACGCGGACGTGCAAAGGCCAACACCCAAGGAGGAAGCACCCATGAACACCACCAGCACCGTTACCCCCATCAGCGAAAACCCCCAAACAGCCGCAGCAACGGCAGACCGCCAAAGACATCATCGCCGCCAACGTCAAGAGCCTTATCGAGCAGCTAGAGGCCGGACACTCCGACGCACTCACCGCCTACCTCGACGCGATGAGCCGATTCCACAACTACAGCTTTGGAAACATTCTGGAGATTGCGCGGCAGCGACCGACCGCAACCCGCGTTGCTGGACTGTACGCATGGAACCAGCTAGGCCGGAAGGTGAAGAAAGGCGAGAAAGGGATTCGGATTCTTGCCCCCATCGTCGGCATCAAGCGCAAGAAGGACGAGGAAGCCAACAAGGACATCACCAAGCAGAACACCCGCGTCTTGGTTGGCTTTCGCAATGCTTACGTTTTTGACGTGGAGCAGACCGAAGGCGCAGAGCTTCCCACCTTGCGGGAGATGACCGGAACGGTAGGCGAGAACCGCGACCGTCTTGTTTCCTTCATCGAAGCCCAGGGCATCGAGCTTTCCTTTACCGAGAAGATCGCCCCCGCTTTGGGCATGAGCTACGGCGGAAAGATTGCCATTCTTCCCGGACAGTCCGAGGCCGAGGAGTTCAGCACCCTTGTCCATGAACTCGCGCACGAGATGTTGCACAAGGCCGAGCGCAGGACGACCACGACCAAGGTAGTGCGGGAGACGGAGGCCGAGGCCATCGCCTTTGTGATCGGCAAGGCCGTAGGACTGGAAACCGGAACGGCCAGCGCCGACTACATCAATCTCTATCATGGCAACGCCTCACTCTTGGCCGAGAGCTTGGAAGTCATCCAGCAGACCTCCGGTGTCATCCTTGCCGCCTTGCAGCCGCCCACCGCAGCAGAGGCAGAGATGCCCGATGCAGAACTGGCGAAGGTGGCGTAATGCAGACCATCCTTCGCATTCTCAAACAGGCCGGAGGTTGGCACCACGGCCTGTACCTCAAGATCGAGAACCCGCCTTATATGGCGTTGGTCATCGAGGCCACCGACGAGTCAGGCCCATGCGGACTCCCCGCAATCTCTGTCTGTCACTACGGCGAACAGAACGGCGACCTCATGCGCGACCCGGAGATGTGTTTCGAGCTTGGATTCAGCGACGGGCCACACCTGAACGCCTTCTATTACCGAAACGACTATGTGGGCGTGGAGCAGTGGAGCCGCACCATCGTCCGCGACAACTACGTTTACCTCGTCAGCTTGCACCAGCAGCACGAGCGATTCGCCAAGGTGTGGGACAACAACCTGCGATTGCAGGGCTTCGCCGAAGCCTTCGAGCAGACAGCAGACCCCACGCGCCTAACCCTTTCCCGCCCCGGAGCGGATGGGAAAGCGCGTCCGCTCCACAACCTCATGCAGTGCAACCGCTCAAGGAGAGCAGCCATGCAGGATTCAGCAGCGCATTCCAATTTCTCGCCATCGATACCATTCACGAGTCCACCACCAACCCCCGCCGCACCTTCGATGAAGCCAAGCTGTACGAGCTTGCCGAGTCCATCAAGCACAACGGCCTGATTCAGCCCATCACCGTGCGCCGAATAACCAAGGCTTCGAGATCGTCGCGGGAGCCAGACGTTATCGCGCCGCGCAGCTTGCCGAGTTGTTTTCCGTTCCCGCCCGTATCGTCGAGATCGACGACGCCAAGGCGCTCGAATGGCAGCTAGTCGAGAACAGCCAGCGGGTAGACGTTCACCCTTACGAGGAGGCGCAGGGCTTCCAACGTTTGCTCGACATCCCCGGCTATGACGTTGCCGCCTTGGTCGAGAAGTCCGGCAAGAGCGCAAGCCACGTCTACGCCCGTCTGTCTCTTCTCCAACTCATCCCACTGTGGCCGAGGCGTTCACCCAGGAGCGCATCACCGCCAGCCACGCCAACCTTATCGCCCGTCTACCGCAGGAGAGCCAGGCCGAAGCCTTCGAGCAGTGCTGGCGCAAGGACTGGCAGGACAAAGAGCCGCACCTGCTACCCGCCAAGCACGTTGCCGCGTGGATACAGGCCAACCTCTATCTGTCTCTTGCGGATGCACCGTTCGACCGCGAAGACCCAACCCTCAACCCCGCCGCCGGAGCTTGCGTCACTTGCCCCCGCCGCAGCGGACACAATACGTCTTTGTTCTGCGACGTGCAGGGTGACCAGTGCCTCGACTCCGCTTGCTACCACGGCAAGGTTGAGGCATTCCTTGACCGGGAGATTGCCGCTCATCCCGGACTCGTTCAGATCGAGAACGGCTGGCGCAATCCCAAGGAACAGCGACCGGGAGCCGTCCAGCGCGGCCACGTTCGGGAGCTTGAAGCCGTGATCGACAACCCGGACGCGGAACCAGTGATGCCGTGCGAAGCCGCCAAACCTGCCATCGTCGTTTACGGCAAGCAGCTTGGCCGCAAGCTGACCGTTTGCACGGACAAGCATTGCCCGGTGCATGACCCACAGGCAGCAGCCGAAGCAGCAGCCCATCCCGTCCCGACGATGGCACCCGCGCCGGAAACGGAGACGAAAGAGGAGGCAAGCCGGAACGTCAAGCCGAGTTCGAGCGGCAGAGAGCCGAGAGTATGAGGAAGAACGCCAGCGCAGGGAGGAGGAGCGCAAGACAGCAATTCGAGCGGGAGAGGACAACTCAGGGTATTCCTCCGCGCCCTCATCAACCTTGACCCCTACACCCTCACCGACGACGTGGCCGAGCGCTTCGCCGGCGGCGACGAAAACCACCAGCAAACCGCCGAGGAGATACTGGCATCGGCACTCACCGAAACGCCGGACGAGAAGCTGACCAGCTTCGCCCTGCGAATTGTGTTTACGGGTTACGTCGCAATCCCCCGCGAAGGCGAGTCCGACTTCCTCGCCGAAGCCCACGCCATCTTCGCTCCACCCGAAGAAGCGAAAACAGCATTAAGGAAGGCAAAAAAACGTCTATCAAGGCGTCAATAGTTCCAAAGAAGACAACCTCGAAACGGAAGGCGGCGTAAGCCAAAGCGGGAGCCGCACCACCGGCTCCCGCTTTGCTCCTGAACCGGATAGCGCCTGCGCGGCGGGCGGCAGGAGACTTTCCCCCTCCTGCACCTTCCCCTTCCGAGCGCTCTACGCAGGGGCCGTTCCCTCCCCGCGCTTCTTCATAAGAGTTTCATAGACGCAGCGGGCCGACCCGGTAGGGCAGTGGCTATCGCGTCGCCCCATCGAGACCGCCTGCTCTGTCGGCTCCATATAATGCATTAACGCGATTCTAAAGTGCATTAGCAGCCGTATCGTTTCCTAGAGACGACAGACTGCCAGAGTGGAAGGTCATGGCAAAGCTCGAAGATATCACCCGCGGAGCCTCGTTGCGAGGAATTGCCGCATCCGGTCTAGTGACAGTCGTCGATGTTAAGTTGTTTGGATCATCGAGTATCGAATTGACGTACAAAGATGCATCAGGCAAGCTCGGCAACGAGCTCCTGTTCAGGGACAGAGAGTCATCTATAGAGATAGTCGAGGTCGGAAGGCCGTGGAGTTTTGACGGCGACGGTGGACTGTTCCGCCTGGTCTCGGAGGCTCATCGGATTCGCTTAGCCCATTTGTTTGATCCTGTCATGGCGGTCCACACTTCCTTGGTTGAGCCTCTACCGCACCAGATCACCGCCGTGTATGAGGAGATGCTGGGGCGGCAGCCACTCAGATTCTTGCTTGCTGATGACCCGGGCGCTGGGAAGACAATTATGGCCGGTTTGCTGATCAAAGAGCTGATTGCCCGTGGAGATCTTCAAAGGTGCTTGATCGTTTGTCCCGGAAGCCTTGCAGAACAGTGGCAGGATGAGCTCTACCGGCGCTTTGATTTACCTTTCGAAATCCTTACAAATGACAAACTTGAGGCGGCGAGAACAGGTAATTGGTTCTTGGAAAACAATTTGACCATCGCCCCGACTGGATAAGCTGAGCCGAAACGAAGATGTGCAAGACAAACTGAGTATCCCTGAAGCCAATTGGGATCTCATCGTATGCGATGAAGCTCACAAAATGTCGGCCACCCATTTTGGCGGAGAAATCAAATACACGAAACGATATCGGCTCGGACAAAAGTTATCCGGGATTACTAGACACTTTCTGTTGATGACTGCAACTCCGCACAATGGCAAAGACGACGACTTTCCAGCTTTTCATGGCTCTGCTGGACGAAGATCGATTTGAAGGCCGCTTTCGTGATGGCGTCCATACGGTTGATGTCTCTGACCTCATGCGGAGAATGGTGAAAGAGAAAGCTCCTCAAGTTCGACGGACGAGCCACTGTTTCCGCCCCGCTATGCCACGACGGTGCCGTACAAACTCTCGGATTCCGAAGCGGCCTTGTATGAAGTCTGTCACGGACTACGTTCGTCAAGAGTTCAACCGGGCCGAAGCTTTGCAAAACGATAAACGAGCTGGAACAGTCGGCTTCGCATTAACCATCCTGCAACGCAGATTGGCCTCGTCCCCTGAAGCCATCTACCAATCGCTACGTCGGCGAAAGGAGCGTCTCGGTAGCAAGCTCGATGAACTCGAACTAATGCAACGAGGGCGCTCTTGTTACGCACAAGCACTCATCACTCAAGGCCCCTTTTTTGAGACTGATGATGAAGAAGATCTTGATGAAGCTCCAGATATCGAAGTTGAGGCTGCCGAAGAACAAATTCTCGATCAAGCTACTGCAGCAGGGACGATTACAGAGCTACGAGCAGAAATCTCAAGGCTCGCCGAACTAGAGTTCGCTTGCTAATAAGCTAAGGCGCTCTGGTGAGGATCGCAAATGGATGGAACTTGGATCACTTCTCCACGAAATCTTCTTCAATCCCGCCAAGAAGTGGGACGCGTCAACGCTCTCTGAAGGCATACGGAAGCCAAGAGATGTCGCGGACACTGTTGACGATAAATTAGTGATTTTCACCGAACACCGTGACACCCTCACCTACCTTGAAGGCAAGATTTCTCGTCTGCTCGGGTCTTCTGAAGCCGTAGTAGTTATCCATGGTGGGATGGGCCGTGAACAGCGAATGACCGCTCAAGAGCTTTTCAAGCACAACCCTGATGTAAAGGTCCTCATCGCGACAGACGCTGCCGGCGAAGGCATCAATTTGCAGCGAGCACATTTGATGGTGAACTACGATTTGCCCTGGAACCCGAATCGGATCGAACAGCGCTTTGGACGCATACACCGAATCGGACAGCAGGAGAGCTGTCACCTCTGGAACCTCGTCGCCGAAGGCACGCGAGAAGGTGACGTGTACCGGACTCTCCTCGACAAGATAGAGGAAATCCGTAAGGCTTGGGTGGGCAAGTATTTGACGTTCTCGGCAAACTCGTTTTTGATGGTCGACCATTGCGAGAGCTATTGATCCGAGCCATCAGAGACGAGAGCCCAGAGGTGCGTGCCGAAATCACAAAGAGTGTGGAAAATGCTTTAGACCTAGTGAAGCTTCAGGATATGCTTGAGGAGCGAGCTATGGTTCCTGAGACGATGGATGTCAGCCGTGTGATGAGAATTCGGGAGGACATGGAACGTGCAGAGGCGCGTCGTCTGCAGCCTCACTATGTTGAGTCCTTTTTCCTGGAGGCATTCAAGCAATTGGGCGGAAACCTTCCGGCAGAGGGAAAGCCGACGATACGAGGTTACGCATGTCCCATCGTTGGTCCGTTCGAGAGATCCGACTACTTGGTTTTGGCGAGCCCGTCCTTTCTAAATATGAACGAGTCGTCTTTGACAAACCACTGATCAATCCCAAGGGGCAGCCTACAGCGGCTTTCCTTTGCCCAGGTCATCCGTTGTTGGATGCCACTATCGATTTGACCCTTGAACGAAACCGTGATCTTCTGCGTCGCGGTTCGATCTTGGTTGATGAAACCGACGACGGAGATCAACCACGGGTCATGTTTTATCTTGAACACTCCGTGCAGGACGGCAGTCTCGTTCGCAACGGTGATCGGCGAGTGATTTCAAAGCGTCTCCTGTACGTCGAGATTGACAGCACTGGTACGGCACGACATCTGAATTACGCGCCATACCTCGATTACCGTCCGTTATCTCCCTCCCGAGCCGACAGTAGACATGATCCTCATGAGACGTGAGTTCGAGTTCATTGCTAAGGACCTCGAACTGCAAGCTCAGGCACATGCCATTGAAACGGTTGTGCCAGAGCATATGTATGAGGTGAGAGAGCGTCGAGTTAAGCTTATCGAAAAGACAGAAGCCGCTGTGAAGGATCGGCTGACAAAGGAAATCAACTTCTGGGACCACCGGGCCGAACAGCTCAAAATGCAGGAACAGGCCGGTAAGCCTAACGCCCGTCTGAATTCGAATGAGGCCAGGAAACGTGCAGATGAATTGCACAGCCGTCTACAAAAGAGAATGGATGACTTGAAGAGAGAGCGCCAGATTTCACCCTTGCCACCAGTGGTCATTGGTGGTCTTCTCGTCCTTCCGGTGGGCCTTATTCGCAGGATTACAGCCGAGGAATCCCCTCTTCCTGACGCGAGGGTCCTTCAATACGCACAGGACACTCAAGTTGCTGCGGCAAGGGCGCGGTTGATCGTCATGGATGTAGAACGCGAACTCGGTTTTGAACCAGTTGATCGAGAGTTCGACAAGCTAGGTTACGACATCGAAAGTCTCGCCCCGGGAACTGGACGCGTCCGATTTATCGAGGTCAAAGGCAGGGTCACCAAAGCGGACACAATCACCGTAACGAAGAATGAGATTCTCTACTCTCTGAACAAGCCCGACGACTTCATTCTTGCAATCGTTGAATTTTTTGCAGATGGTTCTCATCGCGTTCACTATGTGCGTCGGCCCTTCCAGAGGGAGCCGGACTTCGGCGTAACAAGCGTTAATTACAACTTTTCAGAACTCTTAGATCGAGCGGAGACTCCTGTCTGATGCAGCCGCCTGAGTTCTTCCAAGTAATTCGGGACAATGCCGCGAGGCTCTGGGACAAGCTTGATGCCGACCCCGAAATTGCTGCACCTTGGCATCAACTGTTCAGTCAGGTTCAAAGCCCAAGACATGTGCTTTCTGAGCTGCTTCAGAACGCAGATGATGCTGGGGCGACGGCAGCGGCTGTCCGGGTTGAGGATTCACGATTCGTTTTCACTCACAACGGCGAAGATTTCGCGCTGGATCACTTCAGTTCGATCTGTCGCTTTGGTTATTCCAACAAGCGCTCGCTGCATACCATCGGTTTCCGCGGCATCGGCTTCAAGAGTGCCTTCAGTCTTGGGGCTGAGGTGAAGCTTCGTACACCAACCCTGTCGGTTATCTTCCGTAGTCGGAGATTTACAGAGCCAGTTTGGGACGATACGGTCACCGGAACTGTGGCGCTTACCTCGATCAGCGTGTTCCTACGCGACGCTCTCATCGAAAAGGAGATCACTAGGACTTTACGAGACTGGCAAGCGAGCCCTCTGTCGCTGCTGTTTTTCAAGAACATCCGAAGGCTAACCGTTGGTGACGAGGAACTGCATTGGGAGAGCCTAGGACCAGGGCCGGCGTCTGGAACTGAGTGGATGGCTTTGAATGGGCGTGTAGAGGAGCCATATCTCCTCGCGCGATCCTCAGCCGAGGAGTTTCCGAAGGATGCATTGGAGGAGATTGCTCGGGAACGGATGCTCCTGCCAAACGAAGCTGTCGCATATCCAAGAGCTTGCATCGACATCGTTTTGGGAGCGCGAGGGCTATATGTTGTTCTCAACGCGGGAGTTGACGCAAATCTCCCGTTCGCTTGCAATGCCCCATTTATCCAAGATCCCGCAAGGCTAAAGATCAAAGACCCAGAAACATCGCCAACCAATCGCTGGCTTCTGGACAGAGCAGGACGGTTTGCAGCTTCGATAATGCTTGATTGGGTTGGAAATTCCGCTTCAAGTCTCAAAGAGCGATCGTGTGCCTACGAAGTTATGCCCAGAGTGAATCGGGACGACCGTTCACTTCAAGGCATCTGCGCAACAACCGTCGAGTTGGCATTCGCAGACGCGATTGCCGACCAACGTCTCCTGCTGACTGATCTTGGTGACACAACAGCCGCCGGGAATTGCGTGATCGTGCCAGAGCAAGTATTGGACATTTGGTCCCAAGAACAGGTCAGCTCAATGCTCGATCCTGTGTCTCGGCCGGCATTTTCGCGGCATGTGGCCGCGCGTGATCGCCAGAAGCTAATCGACTGGAAAAAAGTTGAGCAGATCACCAGGCCCGACGTCATCGGGATATTGCGATCGAAACACCTTCCTAGACCTCAAAGTTGGAATCGGCTTCTCAAACTTTGGAACTTTATTTACCCCGAAACGACTGGGTATCGGCCAGCCGGATTCGGAGAGGGAATCCGTATTTTCCCTGTCCAGGGGAAGGAAGTTCTCTATTCTGCTACTGAGATCGTTCGGCTTGGAGAGAAGCGGCTCCTAGCATCGGACGCAGATTGGGACTTCCTTGCGGGGCGCCTACTTGTACTCAATCCCAACTGGCCCAGATATCTGACTGAACAGCGGAGACTCTTAGAGAGTCGATCTGCGCAAGAAGAACTGACCGAAGTGGATCGTGCGCTGTCGATCCTCAGAAGCGTCGGCATGGATGATGCCAGTGATGTAAACAAGTTGATTGCCCGCTTCTGCACAGAGTTCTTTGCCGAGAAATCCCATACGCTGGCCGAATGCGTGCAACTCGCGCAAATCGCGGCCAAGCTAAATGTGAGCGTGGCTGGAGCACTACGTTTCGTGACTCGTGACGTTAAGCTAAGAGGAACGGAAGCGTCTATCGTTTACGACAAGGACGGAAACGTAGAGCGCCTTGTACCCGAGGGTTGGGCTTCATTGCACCTATTGCACGAAAATTACTCTGATCCATTCCAATCCTGCACCTCGGAAGAATGGAATCGTTGGCTATCAGCCGGTCGCGCTGGATTGTTGACGTCAATGCCGATTCAACCTGTTCACAAGCGATTGTGGAGCCGGACTGCTGTAGAAGCGGAGTTACGCAATAGAGGTGTTCAGGAGTCACCCTCTTATTCGTACAAAGCAGAGATTTATAGTCTAGAGGACTGGGATTTTGAAGAAGCTCTGTGGTCGCATTGGAGGTCGCTGGCGGAGCAAGATGATAAGACTTGGGCCCGTATTGCAGATGAAATTCTGACACAACCAGAGCGCTATTGGTCCCAAGCCAAAGCTGCACGTATGCTCCAATCATCAGGAAGAGGCAACGCAAACAGTATTGTCGACCAGGCCATTACGCCGAAATGGGTGCTACGCCTCAGAGAGAAACCTTGTCTTCGCGATACGCGTGGATTTCTTCGCAGACCGTCAGAACTCCTGAGATGTACCCCCGAGACGCTGGCGCTGCTCGATGTTGAGGCGTTCATTGAGCCTCGATTCGATCATGAATCGGCCAGGCCACTGCTCGACCTCCTCGGGGTGGGATCGACACCAACGGGGCCTGATCGTCTGCTTGATCGACTTCGAGCTCTGGCTCAGTCCGAGGCGCCCCCAGTGGCGGCGCTTGAGAAGCTATACCGAAGCCTGGACCGACTGATTGATGCCTGCTCAACAGATGACTTGATCCGGCTCAAAAGTGCCTTTCGCGACGAGCGAATTGTGTTCACCGACACTGGAAACTGGTCGAATGCGCCAGGTGTCTTCATCTCGTCTGAACTAACCGAATTGCCTGATACAGAAGTTGTCCGCAGCTCGGTCCGGGATTTATCAATGTGGCACAAATTGGGGGTCCCAGACCGACCGACACCTGAGCTCGCGATTTCATGGCTGTTTCAGTTGCCGTCGGAAAGCCGTCTGTCAGTCGGCGACGCTAAAAGGGTTAGAGAACTCCTTCCGCTTTACCCAACTCGGATTTGGAGCGAATGCCGTCGATGGCTCAATCTGGCCGGTGAGATGGTGCCGATAGAGAAGCTCGACTACTCTCTTTCGCGACAATCTGGAACTCCGTCTGCACACTTGCACGAATGGGTCAAGCAAACGACGGCAGACTTTCTAAGGCTTTCATCGGAAACATCAGAGTCCGGTCCATTCTCTAGTTTGCCGGCACTCGGCAGCCAGATCGAGGAACGACTCCAGCAGAGTCCGCTGCTCACGCAGGCTTCCAAAGCATGCCCCTGGCTCAACCAGCTAGGCAAGGACTTGAAGCGCATTGCCCCTCGCGATGGCGAGACCGACACTGAACTCATCCGGCTACGGGCTTCGGATCTCGCACGCACTGTTTTGCAGATTGTCCCCAAGCTGGAGCTAACGCCCTACCTCAAAGGCTTGCCGGCTGGTACATCGCGGAGTTCGGAAGTCTGCTGGGCGGATGGAGTCCTGTATTTACAAGATCGACCGATGGCCAAGCTGGCCAAGACAGTTGCGCGGGAACTAGGGCGCGCTTTCGGTCGGAATGAGATTGAAGAAGCCATCAAATTCTGCTTCGACCGGCCTCCGGAGTTCGTGGCCCAATATATGGAGGAGAACTTTAGGTTGAGCCCCAGAGCAGTGGACGACACCCTCAGCAATCCCGTCTCGACCTCGGAGACGGCGAATTCTGACCCCATCCCCGACGTGAATAACCGGGAGCGCGATTCTGCAACGGCTGTCGCTCCCGCGGTGGAAGGAGAGCATCTTCAATCCGAGACGCTCCCAGATTCGACGCTTGACCTGCGTCTGGAAACTCAGGTGCCGATCCAGCGCAGCGTTTATCCGCCGCGACCCCCCAAGCCGAGCTTTATGGAGCGGTTTGCGCTGGGCGAAGGATTTCTGAAGGACTCATCCGACCGCTTCTACCACGCAGACGGTAGTTGGATCTCGAAGCCGAGCGGTGAACGCTTTTGGGAATGGCGAACCGTCAAGGGAGATGTCCTGCGCTATCTCTACGCTCGGGAGGTGTGCCTAGAGCGAGAGCCGCTTGATATTGACGCAGAGGATTGGAGAATCATCGAGGCTTACCCCGAAACCCATTCGATAATTCTGACTGATCCAGAGGACCGGCCGATTGCAGTTTCGGGCTCGGTGATCTGCAAGCTCAAGGAAGACGGCACCCTTCGTCTATACCAAACGCACTTTCGATTGGTCTGCGAGGATCAATCTCAGGCCTCAGGGCTACTCAATCGTCGGACCAGTCCATGAAGATGATGGAGCCATTTACGATATAAATATGCTCCCTGAATCGCGGAAGGACCGAATAGTTGAAGGAATCCGTCAAAACACGCAAGAAGCTGATTGAGGTCGCTCTTCCCTTGGAAGCGATCAATCTGGCGAGTGCCCGAGAGAAGTCAATTCGGCACGGACATCCGAGTACGCTGCACCTTTGGTGGGCCCGGCGTCCGTTGGCCGCCGCTCGCGCGGTCATCTTCGCCCAAATGGTAGACGATCCCAGCAGCCATCCCGAGCTTTATCCGACAGAGAAGGGTCAGGCAAAGGAGCGTCAGCGCTTATTCAAAATTATCGAAGAGCTAGTCAAGTGGGAAAGCACGAATGACGAGCGCGTTCTTGAACAAGCTCGAGCGGAGATTTGGCAGAGCTGGCGTTCAACTTGTGCTGACAACGCAGACCATCCCAGAGCAAAGGAATTGTTTGACCGGCACAAACTGCCTGCTTTCCACGACCCGTTCGCAGGCGGGGGTGCAATACCTCTCGAAGCCCAACGTCTCGGTTTGGAGAGCTACGCGAGCGACCTCAATCCAGTAGCGGTCCTCGTAAATAAGGCCATGATTGAGATCCCTCCGAAATTTCGAGGACTGGAACCTGTCAATCCGGAGTGGCGCGGCAAACACTCCCAAGAAAGAGCGATGCGGCATTGGGATGGGGCCCAAGGTCTAGCAGAGGACGTGCGCTATTACGGAAAGTGGATGCGCGATGAGGCTGAGAGGCGGATCGGCACGTTATATCCGCCCGTAGAAGTAACGGCTGAAATGACCGAAAACAGGCCTGACCTCAAGCCCTATATCAATAGGAAGCTCACGGTCATTGCTTGGCTTTGGACGCGGACCGTGAAAAGCCCAAATCCAGCCTTCGGAGGTATAGACGTACCTTTAGCGTCGACATTTATGCTTTGCGCTATCCCTGGCAAAGAGGTCTACGTTGAACCCGTCGTCGAGGAAGGACAGTATCGCTTTACTGTTCGCATGGGAAAACCCAAAGACCAAAGCGTCGTCAAGAATGGAACCAAGATGGCACGTGGGGCAAACTTCTCTTGTGTCATGTCCGGTGTTCCAATCGGTGGGGATTACATCAAGGCGGAAGGTACAGCAAAGCGAATGGGCACCCGCCTAATGGCGGTTGTTGTAGAGGGGGACAAAGGTCGTTTATATCTTCCGCCGACCACGGAGGTAGAAAGCGTTGCGCGGAAAGCAGAGCCAGAGTGGAAGCCCGACACACCGCTGCCAAACGATCCCAGAAATTTTTGGACGCTCGCGTATGGCCTAACTACGTTCGCCGACTTGTTTACTCAGCGCCAACTCCTGTCTCTCACAACATTTTCTGATCTCGTCGGGGAAGCCGGAGAGCGTGTACGTCGAGACGCGGCACTTGTTTCACGTGTGGCTGGTAAAGATGACCTCAGCTATGCCGATGCCGTCTCTGTGTACTTGGCTTTCGGAGTAGACAAGCTGGCTGATAGACACTCTACGATCGGGCGCTGGGATCCGTCTCCCACTGCAAGCGGCATCATCAATACGTTCAGCCGACAATCACTGCCAATGACGTGGGACTTCGCTGAGGCCAATCCATTTAGCGAAGCCTCAGCAAACTTTGATGGCGGGATAGGCTGGATTGAAAGGGTGATCGTCAAGTCCATACCGGCACGCCAAGCGGGATTCGCCGTGCAAGCGGACGCATCTCTGCAAGAAATCAGTCAAGGAAAAGTTGTTTCTACCGATCCGCCTTATTACGACAATATTGGCTATGCCGACCTTTCAGACTTCTTTTACGTATGGCTGCGTCGTTCCTTAAAGTCAAAGTTTCCCAAGCTGCTGGCAACACTCAGCGTTCCAAAGGCAGAGGAACTTGTCGCTACACCGTATCGGCACGGCGGAAAGGATGCCGCAGAAGCCTTCTTTCTGGAAGGTATGAAAAGGGCAATGCATTCGATTGCTATCCAGGCCCACCCGGCATTCCCTGTAACTATCTACTATGCGTTCAAGCAATCGGAAAAGCAAAACGAGAGCGGGGTTTCAAGCACGGGGTGGGAGACATTCTTAGAAGCCGTCATTCAGGCGGGTTTCAGTCTAACCGGAACTTGGCCCATGCGCACTGAGCTGAGTAATCGGATGATAGGTTCCGGCACGAATGCACTCGCATCCAGCATCATCCTGGTAAACCGTTGCCGGCCCGAAGCAGCAGTTACGGCGACGCGCCGGGATTTCTTAAACGCACTCAAATCGGAATTGCCTCTGGCACTCATCAATCTCCAAAAGGGAAATATTGCTCCGGTAGATTTGGCTCAAGCATCAATAGGCCCGGGCATGGCGATTTACACGCGTTACGGAAAGGTCATCGACGCCGATGGCGCCGCACTGAGCGTCCGCCAGGCGCTAGCAATAATCAATGACGTTCTTGACGAGGTGCTTGCTGAGCAAGAGGGTGATTTCGATGCAGACACCCGTTGGGCACTCACTTGGTTTGAACAATTTGGATTTAATGAAGGAGAGTACGGAGTAGCCGAGACGCTTGCGAACGCCAGGAACACGAGCGTAGATGGTATGAGGGTTGCCGGTATTCTTGCATCTAAGTCTGGCAAGGTCAGACTACTCAAGCCCGAGGAACTCGCAGCCGGATGGAATCCCAACACAGATGACAGGTTGACCGCTTGGGAAATCGTCCATCACTTAGTGCGGAGTCTGGCGGCTGGAGAGGCGAATGCTGCTGAGCTGACTGCCAAGCTAGGGCTAAAGGCCGAGATCGGTCGAGAACTGGCCTATCGCCTCTACAACATTTGCGAGAGGAAGAAGAGACCTCAGGAAGCTCTCACCTACAACGGGTTGGTTCAGAGTTGGCCCGAAATCCTAAGCTTGGCCCGAAAGCTGGCGACAATCGCCCCTGTTGAAACTCAGAAGGCCCTTTTTTCGGAGATGGTGTAAATGGCGATTACGAATTACGAACGTGTTGCGAAAGCGATGGAGTTGCTCCGTGATGGACTCCAGCCATTTGTCGAACGGGAGCTGAAGAGCCAGTACAGTCAGCAGTGGTTCGATGAGATGCGTGGCGCATTGCCAGTACAACAAATGAAGTTGGCCGGTACAGCGGAAAAGCCTAATTGGGATGTCGCGCTCATTCTCAGCACTCTTTGGGAACAGTGGAACGCCGTATTTTCGAAGACTCTCGGCAGGTCGGAACGAAGCATTGTCAGCGAATTGAGAGATGTTCGAAACCGCTGGGCTCACCAAAATGCCTTCACAACAGACGACACATACCGCGCCCTCGATAGCGTTCAGCGTTTACTTCTTGCCGTGTCCGCACCCCAAAGTGACGAGATCGAGAAGGCGAAGTGGGAGTTGATGCGCGTTCGCTTCGACGACCAAATGCGAGGCGAGAAGCGAAAGAGCGCCGGGGGGACAGTAGAAAGCCAGGTGACTGGAACTCTGAAACCTTGGCGAGAGGTGATAAGCCCACACAAGGACGTTGCGAGCGGACGTTATCAGCAGGCAGAGTTCGCTGCCGACCTCTGGCAGGTACATCTCGGGGAAGGTTCCCCCGAGTACAAAGATCCCAAGGAGTTCTTTCGGCGCACCTATCTGACCGCAAGCCTTTCACGGCTTCTCGCTGATGCTGTCGAACGTCTCAACGGAACAGGTGGCGATCCGGTTGTACAGCTACAGACCAACTTTGGAGGCGGCAAGACCCACTCTATGTTGGCCCTCTATCACCTATGCTCCGGTTCTGCGCCCGGCGAACTGTTGGGCATCGACAAAGTGATGGAGGTCGCTGGAGCAGAGAAGCTTCCCGGGGCAAAGCGCGTCGTGATCGTCGGAAACAAGATTTCTCCCGGGCGACCCTCCAAGAAGCCCGACGGGACGGTGGTAAGGACGATCTGGGGTGAGATCGCTTGGCAGCTTGGAGGAAAGGCAGCATTCGCACGTATCAAGGAAGATGATGAACGGGCTACGAATCCCGGTGATGCCATCCGCGAACTGCTAAACGAGTATGGCCCAGCGCTCATCCTTATCGACGAGTGGGTTGCCTACGCACGGCAGCTCCACGACCAGAGCGATTTGCCAGGTGGTGGATTTGAGACACAGTTTTCATTCGCACAGGCTCTTACAGAGTCCGTGAAGCTCGCGAAGAGCTGCATGCTTGTGGTGAGCTTGCCAGCATCCGATGCGGTAGCCTCGCCTCACGCTCACCTTGAGGACATCGAGGTTGGCGGTGTGCGCGGACGAGAAGCTCTCGAACGCGTAAGGAATGTAATTGGACGTGTCGAGTCGTCTTGGCGCCCGGCGACTCCAGAGGAAGGCTTCGAGATCGTGCGGAGAAGGTTATTTGAGCCTCTCATCGACCCGGACCAGTTCAAGTTTCGTGATCTAATTTCTCGCGCCTTCTACGACTCTTACCGTACTCAACCTCAGGAGTTCCCCCCCGACGCCAGCAAACCGGAATACGAAGAGAGGCTGAAGGCGGCTTATCCGATTCACCCCGAGGTATTTGACCGTCTCTACAATGACTGGTCTTCGATGCCCAACTTTCAACGCACTCGTGGCGTCCTGCGTCTGATGGCGGCAGTGATTCACTGTCTGTGGGAACGGGGCGATCGGAACCCGCTGATTCTTCCTTGCAACATTCCATTGGACGACCAGCGTGTTCAGTTTGAGTTCACCCGCTATCTCTCGGACAATTGGACTCCTGTAATGGAAAAGGATGTAGACGGAGTCAACGCCCTACCGCTGAAGATCGATGGAGAGATTCCTAACCTGGGTCGCTATCACGCGAGCCGGCGTGTGGCACGAACGATCTATTTGGGGTCTGCACCCACTACCGGGGCGGCGAATCGCGGACTCGAAGACAGACGTGTGAAGTTGGGTTCGGTGATGCCTGGTGAATCCCCGAATATCTTTGGTGATGCGCTCCGCAGACTGAGCGGTATGGCGACCTACCTCTATTCTGACGGGCAGCGCTACTATTACTCTACTCAGCCAACTGTGACGAAGCTGGCAGATGATCGCGCGGAACAACTTCGCAGGGAGCCCGAGAAGGTCTTGGCCGAAGTTGAGCGTCGTCTGAAGGTAGATTTGCAAAATACGGGCGACTTCCGGCGTGCCCACATCGCGCCTCAGTCGGGAGCAGACGTTCAAGACGACTATGACGCTCGCCTCGTTGTCCTGAGCCCAGAAAGGCCATATTCCAAAGGTGCTGAGGAGAGTGCGGCGGAGCAAGACGCGAAAACAATATTGGACTCCCGAGGGAGTGCTCCTCGTATCTTCCGCAACAGTCTTGCATTCCTGGGTGCGGATAAAACAAAGCTCCAGGACCTCGAAGATGCGGTTCGCAAGTTCCTTGCATGGCGGGAAATACTTGAGGACCGAGAGAAGTTAGAGCTCCTTAAACCTCAGGTCAATCAAGCACAGGCACAGCTCCAAAACGCGGAAGAATCGATCAAAGCTCGTCTCCCCGAAGCTTATCAATGGTTGATTGTACCGATTCAAAATGGCCCGAAGTCGGATATCCAATGGCAAGTCACGCGGTTGAGTGGCCAGGATTCGTTGGCTGTACGCGTTAGCAAGAAGCTCAAGACTGACGAGCTGCTGCTGACCTCGATCGCTCCATCTCGGCTACGGATGGAGCTTGATCGGGTCCCCCTGTGGCGTGGCAGTCACGTCAGTATCCGACAGCTCATCGAGGACTTTGCGAAGTACATTTATCTGCCGCGCTTGGTTGACCCACGTGTTCTAACGGAGTCTGTCCAAAAGGGACTTGAGTTGCTTAGCTGGCAGCAAGACTCCTTTGCCTACGCGGATTCGTATGACGAAGCAACAAGCCGATTCCGAGGATTGGTATTCGGGAAGATGCTGCTACTCGCCGGTGACGCCAGTTCAGGCATTGTCGTCAAGGCAGAAGCGGCTTTGAAACAGGCGGAGTCTGAATCTAATCCCACGAGAACCGATCAATCGTCATCGACCAGTTCAGCAAATGACGAACCGAATGCCATGGGTGGCTCTAGCGGAATTGCTGGGAGCCCCGCAAAGAAGCAACTACCGAAGCGATTTCATGGAAGCGTGACTCTAGACTCATCTAGAGTTGGGCGCGATGCCGGCCGGATTGCCGACGAAATCGTATCGCATCTGGTGGGCCTCATCGGATCCGATGTTCGTGTAGTTCTCGAAATTGAAGCTTCCGTGCCTGATGGAGCCGCAGACGAAATCGTTCGGATCGTGACTGAGAACGCCCGAACGCTGAAGTTCGATTCACTTGGATTCGAGATGGATTAATAAATCGTGGATAAGGACGGCATTTGCCTCTACGACTATTCGGCGGCTTCTCGAAGCGCGATGTTGAAGGCTGTTCGGTTCTCGACAACAACCGGAGTTTCGCGCGGATTATCGAGAGCACGCGCGACATCAAGTCGGAGGCGTTTCTGAAAATAGTAAAGAAACGATCTTCTGATTGAGATCGAGATCCTTCCGTTCTCCATGCAGTAGTCCTGTGCCACAATGCTTTTTTGACTTGGGCTAAGCTCTGGATTCGGAATAAGCACGACTGAAAAGACATTCTGCCAGGCGCTATCAGACGCGCCGTCGGCAGCTTGCGGGGCATCCCCTTCGATCTTGAGACAACGTGGAAGCAAGAAGTCTTTGAATTTTCGATCAAGATGGCAGAATGCTCTGACATGCCAGCGCAAACCATCGTTGGCAAACGCGTGGGGACTGATCCATCTCCATAGGGGCTCGGGCCGTTGAGAGTTCATTGATTGATAAAAAACTCGAATGGCACGTCCATTACGGATCGCACGTAGTAGCGCTCTCAGCACGTCTACATCAACTCTCCGTTGCGGGAGCGGCATGGACTCTGCGGCAGGAATTTGTGAAAACCACTCACTCGTGGCGTCTACCGTGTGGTCGGCAACGCTTCGAAGTCGGTTTAGGTACTGATCTGCATCCGGCTTGAGCAACTGAGGATTGAAGGTCGGCGAAGCGAAATATCGCTTCAGACTCTTGTCGTACAAGAGGTTCCCAGGCGCGAGTTCCTCGTAACGCCTCAGGTCATTCGATGCCTGCGGTATCGAAATTCCAAATTGCTTGGTGAGCGCCGACCGGTTAATTTCGCTTTCCCAGAAGAGCCTAAACTCAATAAATTCAAGGCGTTGCTCCAACCCCCAGCGGATGTCGCGCTCGGCGAACACGGTTTCCATGTGCTCCAGTATAGAAGCTCTACCATCGAATGGAAAGTTTCTTTATGGATAAAAAAACTTGACGCATATAGAAACTAATCGTCTTCTGATTCATAGAAGGGAACGGATCATGGCTAAAAACAACATTTATGTAGAACGCCGCGGAAGCCGCGAATTTGCGGTTCTTAGGCCGGGAGCGAAGCGCGCCAGTGCAGTTTTGCCGACGCAGGCCGAGGCGATCGAACGGGCGAAGGAGATTAGCCCGAACACGCGACCGGATGTGGAGCGGGTTCGGCAAACGTTGGTAGGCAAACCCGATCAGTGGCGCAAAGCGTAACAAGACACAGCCGCATGGGAGCGTTGCCCCAAGAGCGCGCAGCGAAATCGATGAGGTGATCTTCGGAAGGAGCAGTAAATGGCACGAAAAGTTTTCTTTAGTTTCCACTACGAGCGTGACGCACAGCGAGCAAGCGTCGTTCGCAATCATGCCGTAACAAAGGATGGCGACGAGGCAGCCGGTTATGTTGACAAGGCCGCTTGGGAGTCGATCGAGAGGCAAGGCGATGCCGCAATCAAGAGATGGATCGGAGCGCAACTGTCAGGAACATCCGTCACAGTCGTTCTGATCGGACCTGAGACGGCGAATAGGCGTTGGGTCCAGTACGAAGTACAGCAAAGCTACTCCAAAGGAAACGGTTTGCTCGCCGTGACTTTACATAACATCAAGGATTTCGCCGGCAAGAACGATACTGCTGGGAGCAACTCATTCGGCGCCATCGGCAAGGACAAGAGCGGCAATGACGTCTACTTCTTCCAGGTCGCCAAGACCTACGACTGGGTGAGCAATGATGGCTACAAGAACTTCGGAACCTGGGTGGAAGAAGCCGCAAAGGCTGCGGGAAGGTGAGGTTGATCCATGAACACCGTATACCTCATCGCACCTGAGCTGACACTCCGGACCTCGCCGGTGGCCTCTGCGTTCTTCCAAGCTGTCCACGGCACCCTGCAAGAGTTCATTTCTGTTTCAATATTGCGCAACGTATCGCAACTTCTGGCGACGCAACCGGACGCTGGAGATGCTGTTGTGCTCTTCAATCGAGAAGACGCTGACTATTTATCGACGGTCATGCAATTTCTCCAGAAATCTTCTCGCGCAGGAGCCAGGATTTTGCCAGTTGCTGTCTCCGTGGAGGCTCGCCGACCTCCGGCTGCGGCGGGTGTCGCGCAGAGCTTTGACTTACCAGAGCAACTTCGGCAAAGAGCGTTGGGACAGTCACAGGTCGAAACGATAGCGAAGGTATTTGCAAGGCAGGTGCTCTCGACCCTGATGCCGACCCTTGTAACTGAGCCGATGCACCTCTTCCTCAGCCATAGGCGTTTGGATGGGGAGGATTTGGCCGCTGGCTTTACGCGGCTTCGGACTACGAGCACCGATGCAGCGTTCCGTGATCTCTACGACGTGAGGATGGGCGAAGACGCACAGGAGGTGATCGATGCACGGCTCAGGGAGAGTGACGCCATCATCTTCTTGGATACACCGAAAACTGGTGATTCACCCTGGATAGAGAAAGAGTTGCGCGGTGGATTGCAGTTCGGCCTACCGATAGTCTGGGTTAGGCTTGGCCCCGAAGAAGGACGGGTGCCGTTGAAGGTAAAACCGGCCGACAAACCACACTTCAATTTACCCGACGTTAACCCACTGACCCAGCAGATACCAATCGAGACGGTTGAACAAATTGTCCATGAGGCTGCTCGAATCCATCATCGAGATTATGTTGATCGTCTCTTTAGCGAATTCTTGCGTCTACAGGATCTCGCCAATGCGCATGGAATCACTTTGAAGCAGATCGATCCGCAAAGGATGTTGTACTGTCTCACGCTTCCTCGGACGCATAATCGTTATAAGCAAAGGCCATTGACGCATCTACTTCAACTCTTTGGCAGAACGCCAACAAAGCGCGACATAGTTGAGTTTTCAGAATGCGCGGCGGATCGAGGATACAAGGCACATCCGGCTCATGGGCACCCCTACGATAGCGCTATTCTCTTAGCTGCAATCCCTCCTAAATCTGCACCGATTCTCGATGATACCGGTGTTCATACTGACTCCATCAGCGATTATGTCACGGAGATCGAACGGGCGACGACTCCTCCGACGGTCGCGCGCAAGCGTATCGTCATCTCCGGAGCCTTCGCCGATTGTGAACCGGAATTTCAACAGAACATGACCTCTGCTGTGCATGCATTCTCTGAGGCCGCCTTGCGGTCAGGGGTCGGCTTGTCTTTTGGTGCCCACCCGACATTCCAATTCTTAATATTCGACCTAGCGAGACGAATCCGCCCAGCTGACTTTCGGACAGTCTTGCGCATGTATGTGTCGAAGTTTTTTGTTACAGAGGCGGCAGTCAAAGAGTTTCAGAACGATACCGAGGTTATTCCGACGGATGCGGTGGCCGGCGACCGGGCTCAAAGCCTGACCAGAATGCGGCGCGCAATGTTGAATGATCCAGAAGTCGGTGCCTTGGTCGCTATCGGGGGTAAGACATCTCGGGGTGGTCATAATCCCGGCATCGATGAAGAGATTTCGATCGCGCGGGAGAGAGGCATACCCGTATTCATCGTTGGTTCGGTTGGCGGTCGCTCAAGTCAAATAGTTGTCGAAATGCCTTCGGCATATCGCGCTGCTATGAACGGCCAATCAGAGGAGATCAACGAGGCCTTTGCCAATGGCATTGATTACAGCAGGCTTGCAGAGATCGCAATACGCGTAGTTCGATAGATTGATTTGGCCCAACATGGAGGAAGTCATGCCGCGACATGTTTTTTTCAGTTTTCACTACGCCGATATCATGAACGCAAACATCGTTCGTATGTCGGGCCAGTTTAAGCCTAGCAAGAGTACCGGCTTCTACGACAAGTCCCTCTGGGAAGAGGCGAAGATGAAGGGCGATGCCGCGATAAAGCGCCTCATTGACAAAGGACTAGAAAACACAAGTGTCACTTGCTTCCTTATCGGCGAGGAGACGCACAAGAGAAAATATTGCAAATACGAACTGGAGCAGAGCCTCAACCTCGGAAAGGGAATTCTCGGTATTCTGCTGCCGAACCAGACCGAGCACGGCCCCAAGTGGATCAGCAAATACGGGAATATCTACAAATGGAACCACGACCGCTTCTCGGATTGGGTCGAAAAGGCGGCAAAAGATGCTGGACGTTAGGGCTGCTGAGAGTTCCCGCCATTCTGTGAGAAGACGGCTACGATCTGTACGAGAATGATGTCTGGGCCTATTTCGTTTGGAGTGCAATCAGAGACAGTGGCAGATAAGGACAAGAACGTTTACAGCCTGGAGGAGCTTCAGCGCATCTACTCGGACCTGAATCCGGGTGGTCTGCTCGTGCCGGCTACGCTGCCTGGAGGCCCCGGGTTCCAGCCCGGCCCTCATTTCTTCGTATACCGGATGTATTCGGAGATGAACCTTCTGCCTGCCGATGCCTTGGTCGCTTTCTGGGAGGCGTTGCAGGAGGCAAGCACTCTCGATGCGATCGATGAGTTCTCGATGATAAGTGCCAATCTGACAGAGCCGAAAGTTGGTGATGGCGAGGTTCAGATGCAGATGATCCAGCGGTATGTCGAGTCGGAGTTGCGGGTGCGCCTGCTGCAGATGGATCAGCTTCAAGGCAATGCTCAATCCGTTGTCTTCAATCGTATCGGCTGTCTGATGACTATTCGGTATCTCATGCTGTATGGCGGGCCGGATAAAGAACACGGTCGTCATATCCACAAAATCGGGCGCTTGGCTCTGTTGGGTAATGAATTCTTGGCCCAACCCCCCGTCCCCAACAATTCAAGCCCATCGAATCTTGACGTGATCTTGATGGTCGCGCCGACTTGGGACATCATGAACGCTCGACATCTGAGCCACGGCATGGCCCGCATGTTCACAATCCTGAACGACATTATTCCCAGGAGCGAGCCGAAAATCCAAACCCTGCTAAAGAAGCTGGCTCTCGATCCGAAGAACATTGAGATCGACGGCGTACCGCTCCACCAGTTCGTCTCCATCGTATTCGGCATCTTCGCCTATGGAAGCGAGTCCCAACGGCCGAAGCGGTCGATGTTTTCCAGTAAGGAGATATTCTCGGAGACAAACTTTCCGCAGTCGGTCCTGGACAAGATGCTGGAAGCGCGGGCTCCATCCCTCGACGCGTATCGAAAGCTGCTGACTGTCGGTAAATCGGTTGACCACCCCGCGTTTGTCGCTGATAGCACCACTCGCTCCTTCTTGACGGATGACCTCAATATCTTCCGCAGGTACCCGTTGCTCAAAGTGGATCATGATCGTGTCCTCATTCTAGATTTGCAGCTGATCGCCGAACTGCTTACCCAAGGCGTCTACTGGAGCATCTTCAACTCTCTGCCTACGTCCCAGCGGGATGCCTTCCGGGAGCTGTGGGGACATATGTTCGAGCTCTACGTAGTGGACCTGCTCTCAAAGTTTTATCCGAAGCTCTCCGGATTCTTTTGGCCGGATGTGTCCTATAGTGGCGGGCAGATTGACGTCCTGTTGGACTTCGGCAGCTTCGTGCTCGTCATGGAGATTAAGGCGTCACTGCTCACGGAGCCAGCAAAGCGGAGCGCCGACCGGCAAACATTCATCAAAGATTTCCGACGGAAGTTTATCGAGAACGAAAAGGGAGCTCCGAAGACGGTGAAGCAGCTCGCTGGAGCCTGTCGCGCCATCCTGCACGGTGAGATAAAGACAGCCAGCGGCAACGAAGCGCCGAAGATCTACCCAATCTTTGTTAGCGACGAACCAACCCTCGAAACAGCTTTCATGAACGGCTACTTCAACGAGGAGTTCCAGAAGGAAGCGGAGATGGATGACCCCAGGGCCCGGCCACTCACAGTGATGACTATTGACGAACTCGAACAGCTCTTGACCCATTCCAGCGATGGAGACATTCTGTGGGAGGAGATTCTACAGTCCCGCTTCAATCGCAAAGCAGTTCAGGCGAGCTCTGTCGGGCAGGCGCTCTACGACATGCTGGTCGCCAAGGGGGTCGCCGTGAAGCAGAACCAAACTCTCAAGCTGAAATACGATGAGTTCGGCAACATCATGCGTGCCAACTTTTCAAAGGAAGAGGACACAGAGGCGGACACAGCGACAGGGCGAGCGGACGCTGTAGAAGACGCAGAATCAAGCTGCGAAGAAAACGTCCAAGAAGTTCTTTAAAAGGAACCGACCGGCGTAACGGAATCCGCCGAAGATTCCTGTACGAGTCGAGCGTAGAATTTTCCCCATGATCATCCAGACAAATCCAGAAGTATTCTCAAGCCGACTTCCAGTACACACGGTAACTTTCATAGACCGATCCCGAGGAATTGTCACTCTGAGCGGATCGGATGGCTCCTCGTTGAATGTCCAACTGGATTCTTGGGGAAGCATGGAAGCGACCCAACCTGTCATCGGAAGCAGAGTCCAGCTACTCGAAAACCATTAGAGCGACTCATAGGGTGGAACACTGGGAGGAAAGTCCGATGATGCGGGTCACATTCGATACCAATGTTTGGAACAGAATGGTGTTCCCAGAACGGTGGCTCGACAGCCCAAACTACGATTCGCTGGTTAGAATCAAGAACGCGATCCGGAACAGGCAGCTGCTCGGCTTTATCAGCGAAGGTTTCGCTACTGTGGAGGCGATTAGCAAAAGGAATCGTGCCAAATTTCACGCTCAAAATATCCCGAAGGTTGAGGTAACGCCGACGGTGCATGCTGGCGGCTCCATCTCGATGTCCATCCAGATCAATGCCAATCACAGCCAGCATCCTGGTATCGGCGAAGAATTTGAGGAAGAACTGAATGAAGCTCTTGCCATCGGCATCAAGTTGCTAACAACGCCTTACATCGGGTTGGCGGTTCCTGATCGCCTCCGAAACCATCCTCAAATCTACGCCGAAGAGGTTTTCGCAACCGCTGAATACAACGAGCGGTTTGGGAACGTCATTCGGACAATCGTTGACAGAGGAGTAGGTGAGGGGGCGCTCCCGGCTCTTGCGAAAGAGTTTAGTGAGCAACTCGACAGTCCAAGGCCCGCCGGTTTGTCAGATCGAGCCCTCATCTATGGCGTTTACGAATACTCGCGTACATCAGGAATCAGTAAGTACAAGCGGCAAATCGAGAAGGCCTTTGCAGAATCAGCAGACGGTGACCTCGTGGCTGCGCATATTGCTTTCGGCAACGACTACCTCTGCACAGAAGATCGAGGCAGATCTGCGGGTTCTTCTTCAATATTTAACGGGGAGAATCGTAAATGGCTGAAAACAGAATATGGAGTTGAGATCTTGAATGCGCAGCAACTGACTCAGCTTCTATAAGTGGACGTCAGGCGTCGATTACTCCGCGAGGATATTTACTTCAACATGGCGACTCCGAATGTGCCTGCGGCGCTAGCACCTCAAGCGAAACGCGTCCTGGCAAGCTCAAGTCATTGTTTCGATCAGAGATTTTGCCCGGGGTCAGGGCCGGCGTCGACGGGCTGAAATCAAAGTGATTGCCGGTGAGAAATCGGCAGATCCGGCGTTTCTTCGTTGCAGTACCTCGCGTCGATCACCTGACGAACGCCCACTGCAATCGAAAGCTGGGTGCCATCCGCGAATCGTACCAAGACCTCTTTCCCAAACTCGGGGTCTTCAATGACGGACAGTTCGGCAATCAGTTTACCGACAACTTCCGGGAATTCTAGCTTCGATTCTGACATCCTCACGCCTCGCTTCGATCGACCCATGATGTCCCTTATTAGGGGATCAGGTCAACCGTTCACCACACTTCCAATGTGGCAGGAAAAGCGAAACCGGAGGCTCGGAAATCTCGGAAGGGGCGCAGTCCCGCGATGAGAGATTACTACGCCGGAGTCTTGTCTAAACTAATTTCTGCGAGGCAAGAGGCCGGCCTCACGCAGCGAGAGGTTTCGCTGAAGTTAGGTATGGCCCATTCCTATCTGAACAAATGCGAATCAGGGGAACGGGCGATCGACGTGGCCGAACTCTGGGCCATTTGCAAGATCTACAAGAAGCCAATGAGCTTTTTCGCACCAGACGAGCTTTGAACAAGCTAAGACGGTGAGCACGTTGCGGACGGCGAGCCGTTCTTCTCGATCGGCAGGATCATTTGCGATGGTTGCAGGACGATTGTCGAACGGGTGACGAATGCGCGAACGAACTCGCTAACAAGCCGTGAATTATCGTCCCCGCGCGCCGCGATCCACTCGTCCAGGCACAGCGCATCCTCCTCCAGAGGTTTGGCGACAAGCCGCTTTCCATCGAGTTTTAGGGCACTTGCCTTGGTCAGTAGTGCAACTCCACGGCTCGCCATCAGCAAGTGCTCCGCCTCGTCCGGGTAGAGTATCCGGTCAATATGCTTCGGATGGATATGCTCATCCCGCATCAGCTTCATAAGCCTCTCGTAAAGCAACGGATGTGTCCGCTGCTGGTAGATGATCCAGCGCTCGTCACGCAGGTCTGCCAGCTTGATTGCGCTCTTCGATGCCAGGCTGTGCTCGCGTGGCACCACGATGTGAAGCGGCGTCTCCGCCAGCTTGGTCATCGTCAGTTTTGCGTTTCGCTCAGGCTGCGTGATGAGCGCTACATCAAGGTCAGCGCTCATCAGCCCGTGTGCCAGATCGGACGACGGCTCACTGTGGATGCTGATTTCGAGGTCAGAGTACAGGGGCAATCTGATGGAGTAGAGAACTTCTACAAGGACGGGGTCCACGTCCGGTGACTTTCCGATCTCCAGAAAATGCCCGGCCCTGTCCTTCGTCTCTCTAGCCGACCGAATTGCCCTTTCCCCATGCGCGAGAGAGATACGTGCGTGTTCCACGTAGGATCGGCCAGCGTCTGTGATTTCGATTGAACGTCGATCACGCGCGAATAGCTTGGCGTTCGCCTCGCGTTCTGCGCTCTGAATGCACCGGGAGAGGCCCGATTGAGATAAGCCGACTCGCTCCGCCGCGCGGCCGAAGTGCATCTCCTCGGCCAAAGTGATAACCGCTTCCAAATGCCTTGTTTTGAACCTTTGCTGCATGGCCCGTCCCCAATCTCTTTCAAATAGGGATCAACATTCCAGCAGCAGTAATGGCGACGTTCTCCACCGCCGGAATACCATTTTCCACAGGCGGCGAGGCTGTTGTCAACTTTGATTCCCCCGCGCCATTGACATTGCGGACGCCTCCGACTTTAACTTTCTGCCTGTCAAAGTCTGCTCTTATGCGTCCACTGCATAAGCAAAGGCTTGAAACTCATTGGACTTCGATCTCGGAAACCTTCACCTTCAAGTCACGTACTTGGAGGTCTGGATGTTCGACGAGAGAAAACCACCCACATCTGAGCGCCTGCTGCCCATTCTCGGTCGAGCAGGTGTCGAACCTTTACTAGACAGTCATGCCGCTGCCGCCGTGCTTGGAGTCCACCCGCGCACACTTCAGCGCATGGTTCTTCGTGGGCAAATTGCGGGCGTTCAGGTAGGCAAGCTCTGGCGCTTCCGGGCGTCCGCCATCGACCAGTGGATCGATCGCAAACAGGCGGGTTGAAGGCCGTTCGTCGTAGCTGAAATGCCTGATTTTACTGGCGAATTCACAACTTAATCGACTATCCTTGAGCCACGCCATTAGTGCCGTGAGTCAGGGAGGAAACCCTTGAAATCACGAGCATATTACCAATTCGGAAGTTTAACCCTAAAGAAGCGGGCGAAGAGCGCAGACGTCTGGGAGTTTCGGTACTACGAGGATGCAGCGACTGGAGGGAGAGCACGGAAAGCTCTCTTCATCGGGACCACCGATCAGTACAAGACCGAAGCTCAGGCCCGAAAAGCCGTCGAAGCGATTCTCCTCAAACTCAACGCTGAAAAGCCCATGCACCATCTGGGAACCGTGACGTTTGGCGGTCTCTGTGACAGGTACATCGCGGAAGAGTTGCCGGAACGCTATTCAACTCGGAAGTCGTATCTGTCGAACATCAACCAGCACATCAAGCCACGTTGGGGAGATTACCTCATCGGGGCGGTTAGGCCGATGGCAGTTGAAGGTTGGTTCAAAGAGATGGACAAGTCTCCCAAAACGAAGGCTCATATTCGAAGCGTGATGCACGTCATCTTCGAGTGCGCTGCCCGCTGGGAACTGTTCAACGAACGTCGCAACCCAATCGAGATGGTGCGTGTCAAAGATTCGACGAAGCGGCGTAAGCGGCCCATGATTCTCACCAACGAAGCGTTCCAAGCGGTTCTGGCAAGCTTGCCCGAACCGTACCGGACGATGGTCGTGGTGGCGCAATGCCTGGGACTTCGCGTAAGCGAGATCACCGGTTTGCAGTGGGGCGACCTCGATTCCGAGCGCCGTCAACTCCTCGTTCAACGCAGCGTCGTGAACGGGCGAGTGGATGACGTGAAGACCGAATACTCCCACGATCATGTGCCGATTCATGATTCATTGTTGGAGGTACTTCTCGCGTGGAGTGAGAAGTGCCCGCAGACGGAAGAAGGATGGATGTTTCCGAATCCGCTTTCGAGCAAGCCCTACTATTCGACTGAGATCCAGAAGCGCTATCTTCGCACTTCCGGATGCTGCGTCGTTCCATGTCCGACATGCGGCGTGGCGACGGGCGAATGGTGCGTGCAGAGCCAGCCCACTGCGAACGGCAAGCGGGTTGTCATTCACGAGCTGCGCAAGGCAGCAGCAGGCAAGTTCGCCGACATCGGCTGGCACACCTTCCGCCACACGTATCGTTCGTGGCTGGACGAGACCGGAGCGCCGATGAAGGTCCAACAGGAACTCATGCGTCGGAGTCGAAGAGGGAAGCCAACGGAAAGGTAGTCACGATGGTGCTCAAGCCCTTGCGGGCGAGCGCCTAAAGTGACCATTTTTCTTATTGGGAGTAAATGGGAGTGAATCGGTTTTTCTGATTCTCTCTAAACTATTGATTTGATTGGTTGCGGGGGTAGGATTTGAACCTACGACCTTTGGGTTATGAGCCCAACGAGCTACCGGGCTGCTCCACCCCGCACTTCCAATATATCGCCTGAGTAGTCGAGTGTCAAAGAACTCTGCCAGCGCGAAGGGGCTGCAGTGCTAGGCTTTCGGTTAGGTACCAATGGTTTGTCTGGGGTAAATGAGGCATGACACCTGGTCGGTTGAATGAGACGCGCTCAGCATGTTCGCGCCGCAGATTCTTTGCCGCTCTCGGGGTGGCAGCGGGGCCGCTCTGGCATACCGCCCTCCTGTCGCAGGGCGCCAATGGGGTGCATTTTTCCGTTGCCGAGTTTGATCGGCACAGAATCTTGGCGGAGGCGGCATCAGCGTTAACTCGTGGCCCTGTTGCCCTGGTCACAGTCCCCGCTTTCGGAGGCAGAGATCCACATCTTTTCTACTCTGAACAGTCAAGTGCTGCCCATGTGCGCGGCGAATCTGAAGATGGCGCAGAGCCGACCCCCTTCATGCACCACGTGGATGCTCTTGTACTGATGAACCGTTCGCTCAGCAGCCTCGTCGCAGCGTGGCGGCTTACGGGCCAGCAGCAATACTTCGGCGCGGCCTATGCGCAGGCGCGCACATGGTTTTTGGACGAGAAGACGCGCATGACGCCAACGTTGGAATCGGCGGGCGTGCGGCGAGGCGTGGAAGACGATCGAAATAATGGCGTGACCCAAACCGTCGCCCTTGCAGAGAGTGCGCGAGCGCTTGCTTTTTTGTGTTCCGCTCCAGCGATGGCAGATACAGATGCGACAAGACTTAGAGCATGGTTCAGCGACCTGCTCACCTGGTTCACAGACTCTGCTAAAGGCAATATTGCTCGCCAGGCTAAAACACTTGAAGCAATCTGCTGGGCCATGCAGTCTGCAGAATTTGCACGCTTCACGCGGAACGACGCCGCAACAAAGGTGTGCAATCATCTGTTCCGCGATGGCTTGCTTCGACAAATGAGCTTCGATGGCTTCTTTCCTCTGGCTTTACAGAATGAAAACCCATACGCCACGTCGATGTTCACGCTGGAGTGCATGGCATCAGTATGCGAAAGTCTATCCACTCCATTTGAGAGCATCTGGAAGTACTCTCTGCCGGATGGCCGCGGGATGCATTCTGCCGTCGCATGGGCTGCTCCGTATCTCCGTGATCGCGGAAAGTGGCCGTACCTTGCAGACAGGTATCACTTCCATGAAGAGCCGACCAGGCAAAATTCATTGCTTTTTGCGGGAAGGGCCTACGATCTACCCGAATACACCGATCTTTGGAAAACCCTGCAACCCGACGCGCCTGCTCTCGAAGGGACTCATCCAATCAGCCAGCCTGCCCTGTGGGCAACACGCCCTCCCGCGTAAAAACTTACAATCCTGCGAACCAGTCGTAACCAAGTTTCGTCCAGTAATCGTCAGGCTTATCGTTTGTGTAACTAATAAGGCCAACCCGCTTGATCTGTTTGTAGCCATACTTGGTTGGCAAGTGAAGGCGAAACGGCGCACCATGCAATTGGGTAAGTGGCTCACCCATCATTTCGGTCACCAGCAATGTTTGTGGGTGGCGCATGACATATATGTCGTAGCCGTTGTAATAATCCCCGTCAGGTGTTTCAGCGTAGACGTATTTTGGCTCTTTACCATCGATCTTGGCGGGTGGATATTCCTCCAGGAAGTCCGCCATTCTGTAGCCGGCCCAGTGAACAATCAGGCTCCAGCCCTCGATACATTTAAATTGTGTGACCAGTTCGTAGCGTTTCAGTCGACTTGTGATGTCGGACGGTAGCAGCAAAAGACCGGGTGTGTTCGGTGACAACGTGGAATCGCTTTCACCGGCCTCTCCAAGTCCACGTGGCTTGCGCCCCGTCTGGTTCTCGTCTTCTTTTGCGATCCCCATAGCGGAAAGTGGCGCCATCTTCTCTGCTGTGAGCTTGCTCGGGTCAGTCTTGCTGTCATGACCAGCATCTTCTGTGGTCTTGTCTGTCTTGTACTTGTACTCCCAGGCGGTCACATCCTTCACATAACGTGGGTGTAGCGTATCATTGGCTGCTCCTACAAGTTGAAGGCGATAGCTGTCCATCACCAGGTCACTCTTCAGACCCACAATGCCATTCACATGCAAAGTCTCAGCCCGGCTGAGTGGATATGTCGGTGCGAGTGCGTGCGTATCAAGCGCATCCCGAGAAACGGCCGCGTTGAACTCGAACGCTTTCCGCAGAAGCGGCGGCTGCATTTCTTCGGCATGCGCTGTGCTGTCCAGGTATCGATAGAACCCGTAAGCTCCAGCAGCACCAACGCCAGCTACCAGGAACGACCGCCGAGTATGCCGCTTGGAAGCCGCAAGCACGGCAGCATCGGCCGCTTCGCTACCTGGCAAACGTTTCGAAAGCAAGTTGTCGGCTGCTTCAGGATCCACGGGTCGCGCCTCCGAACCCTGTGCAATCGCCGGCTCATGTGCAGGGTCTGCGCTGGCAGCCACAGGCTTCTCATGTTGCGCGTTGACCTCCGACTGGTCTGCGGCTACGTTCTCATCCTCTTTCATCGCCATGTTTTCCTTTCCTGCTCCAGCGAAGGTGCCTCCACCCTTTGCACCTCAAAACCACTTATCATCGAGCGAAAGTTATTCCAGCCCGCAAGAATAACCTGGCCCACGTGCACCAGAAAGAAACCTAGAAAGCTCATTGTCAGCCAGAAGTGTAGCCAGCGCGCCATCTCGTAGCCACCACACAGTGTCGTTAGCCAGTGGGCAGAGGTCGGCTTGTAAATTGCCAAACCGGTCAACAGCATTCCCGCTCCCATCAAGATGACAGAGGTGTATGCAATGCGTTGTGCCCCGTTGTATTTGGTTTGTGGCGGCAGGCCTTTGCGCAGATGCAGATCGACCAGAGTGACTTGCACCGCATCCTGCAGGCTTCTGCGTTGCGGCAGAAGAAAGCGCCACTCCCCTGAGAATGCGACATACACCACATAGAGCAAACCATTAATGGCAAACACCCAGAAGAAGAAGAAGTGATACCCAAGTCCCTGCGTCACGTGGTAGGGCACGTGAAGTTTGTCGTAAAACCATTGGGGGAAGAAACGAAACAGGGTGAAGTTGCCAACACCGAGTCGGTAGACGCGGTGGGCATGTTGATAGGCGTTGTCAGAGTCATTCCAATAAATGAGCAGGCCGCTCCAGATCATGACGAACAGCACCGGAAAGTTGATCCAGTGCATCCACCGGATAGCCAGCGGGTGCTTGTACGCCAGTCGAATGCTGGCACCCGGAACCTCGGTATCCTTGTCCCCGGCGGAACTTGCTTCAGCCAAAGCTGGAAGTCCTCCAACCATCTCTGCCATTCGGTGCATCTCCGATTCTGCTCTTAGCTAAGCCTGTGATGGCCTTCCTTGATTGCTGGTGACAAGAATAATTGGCCGACTCACAAAATGCTGGAAAACGCAGCTGAATCCTGTGCGCTTTCCACCCAAAGCCAGTGCGGCATTCAGCATTCCGTCGACCCAGCCCCCCGCTCTTGAATGCTGCACATTCTGCGGCCTGACGTCTAGTTGAAAGGGCGTGCGGAGGCCAGTTCCCTGCTCATGCTTCGCCCCGAACTCCACCGGACCCCGACTGACGTTGTGCGAGAGCCGAGTTCAGACGCTGCTCGCGCATGGCTTTATCGCCACAGATCAACTCCGCCCTTTTCCCGCGAAGCCGCGCGCCCGTGCCTTATAACGTTAGCAGGGAGTTCTCCACATGCTGCAGCCGTCTCAGTTGACAGATGTCGCCAGCCAGTACGTCGCTGAAATCGTGGATCTGCGGGCATTCCTGGCAAAAGCTGGTGTGCCTGTCGGAACGCCCCAGGCCATCGGCAGCGTCGCTCTAAGGGTGCAGAACGACCGTGCATTCCATCGCGATCTCGCGGTTACTCTCTGGATGACAACTGAAGGTGGAGATCGCCAGATCGGCTTTGCAGACCTGCTGGGCGTGCTTGCGATCGCATCCGCAGGTGTCCGACTCGCCTCAGATGCTGAGGAGCAGGATGCCCTGACGCTGCTCCACTTCTTTAAGGAGATCAGGCGCGCTCGAGAACCGCAGGCGAAGTCCGGAACGGGCTTAGACACGGCGAGGCCGGCAACACCGCCCAGTGCGCCTCTCGCAAAAGCGCCCGTCCCCGAGCAAGTCACGCGAGGGAGCAGCGTAGGGATCGAGGACCCCCCCAGACTTCAGAGCGCAGCACGCGGCTTCGGTTCTCCTCGTGCTCCCGTTCAACCAGGTCGCGATCGATCGCCCTGGCTGATCGCCGGGGTGTGCCTCTTGTTCGCTTTTGTGCTGACGTTCTGGTTGTATAGGCGCTCGTTCGTGGCGCAACCAAACACCCAGCAAGCCGCGGGAGCGGCAGACTCAAACCGCGGTGTGCTCCCAGGGACGCCGCAGGTGCAGACGGCCCCTTCCGGTGGACGGGACGGCCGCGGACCATCCACCGTACAGTCGGAGACTCGCCGCTCGCTGAATATCGGCGCCCCAAGACCCCAGACGCCGGAACCGACGAATGCCGCAACAAGTAGTTCTGGAATCTTGCCGTCTGACCAGGCCAGCATAAGGCCAGCACCACCAGCGGGCGTCCAATCTGCGACGCAGCCTAACGTAAGTACGGGTGGGTCTGTAAACCCTCCTGCCTCTGTTTCCGCCGCCAGGCCAGCGGCAGGCCCAGCAAGCGCACCTCCCATCCCTTCGTCTACGTTAAGCAAACGGCTTGGCAGCCCGGCACTTCCGCAGTATGCGTCCGTGCAAAGCGGCGAGGGAGTGGCCGATGTGCCCAGGCACCCTCGGCTGTTACGCAGGCATCCCGCCACAAGTGACAATCCCGCTCTTGTAGCCGGACTTGAGCCCCTCGACAACCCATCCATGAGATCGTCGGCATCATCGGCGACCGCGCAGGTTGGCAGCGTTCGACCCACGGCTCTCGGCATCATGGCGGCAAATGTGATTTATAGCCCGGCACCTCCCTACCCCGTCGCAGCGTCGGCAGCGCACGTTACCGGCGAAGTCAAGCTTGAAGCGCAGATCGATCGAGACGGAACCGTCACGTATGCTCGCGTTGTCAGCGGACCGCCTTTGCTGCGCGATGCTGCGTTGAACGCAGTACAGCAGTGGCGGTATCGGCCCTATCTCTCCCGCGGCAAAGCCGTTCCGATGACGACTTCTGCTGTCATGGATTTCCAGCTGCCCTAGCGTTGCGCCGCAACACCAATGAACGAGTGAGTTCTTGAAGAAATGTGCCTGAGGAGCTAACCTCAAGAAACCGCGATCAACAGCGGAGGGATGTGTGAGTGGTTGAAACAGGCGGTCTTGAAAACCGCTTAGCCCTGACGGGCTACGGGGGTTCGAATCCCTCTCCCTCCGCCACCTACTTGTTCTAAGCCATCCCATGAAGCTCATCAACTAAGCAAAAGCCCAGCAAATGTTGGCGTTTCCGTCTATCACCGTCCAACGCGTACCGACAGCATCCAGATGCTTTGGCGGTACGCGTGGCGGTACACCCCTTGAAATTTTGGCGGTATCCGGATTGGGGGTAGGTGAAGCTAAGAGATGTGACGATCCGCAATGTTAAGGCGAAGGAGAGCCCGTACAAGCTTAGCGACGGAAGATTTTCCATCTAATTCGAGCCTAGGGTCTCAGAATGGCTAAATGCTTCTCATTGCGTTCTCTAACCCATCGCGTAGCCAGATCGTCGACTTTGGATTCATCACTACTCTGCAGATAGATGTGGCAGAGTTCGTGAGCGATGATGTGCTCGGGTTGCGCGCGGTAGTCGTCGCTGTAGGCATGGAGCATCGCTGAGCCCCGAATGATCGTCGCATGTGCGGGTCTGTTTGTGATAGCCAGGATCCCACTGCCAAGCTGGTTTCCTTGGAGCCGTTGGACTTGAGCCCACGCAGCCTCATCACAAGCAACAAACCAAGTCCATTCGTTCGGGTGCGGATACGCCTGAATCTTGGGAAGCAGGACTGCCAAAATCTCCTGGCAACTCGTCGGGGTCACGCCGTTCGCCTTTGCTCCCGTGGCGATGAACTTGATGGACATGCCGAGGCTGTTTGCGGACGGAGAAGGGGCCTCATGCGTCACGCTTTGATCGCCTTCAGGTGGCAAAGGAGGTTTCTGGCAGACCCCAACAAGGGTGCTATAGAATAAGGCGGCCTGAGCCGCGAGCGCCGTAAACCATTTCTTTTTCATCCATTCCTCCCCGTGTTGAGGAGGAACTTAGGCAAGCGACCCGCACGGGGTACTCACGGTACGCAGATGTTTTCCAAATGGAACTCTGAGGTCGCTTTGTGACCCATCAATACCGGTTCGGTGACCTCCTGATCGATGAGCAGAGCTTTCGACTATTGCAAGCGGATGAGCCGCTGACAATTGAACCGAAAGCGTTAAACCTGCTCATCTTCCTGGTGCAACACCCAGGCCGGCTGATCGAACGGCGAGAGCTATTGGCCGCGCTCTGGGGTGATGCTTTCGTCACCGACCATGTGCTGAACCGCTCCATCGGGCAGCTTCGTAGAGTTCTCGGCGACGACCCAAGGGAACCTCGTTACATAGAGACGGTGCCGACGCTCGGCTACCGGTTCATAGCATCCGTAGAAACGACGACGCTTGAATCATCCTCGCCGGCCCCGGCCTCGGCCGGACAGACCGAGGCCCAGTTCCTTCCATCTCGAGCGGCTGCCGGAGAAATACCGACGACGAGCTCACAGCCGACTGGCGCCTCGTCGCCGACCAGCAGCAAAATCCGACCCGCAGGTCTGTTATGGCTGCTGCTGGCGGCTTGTCTGATTTCGTCAGCGCTCGCGGTCGTTTGGATCCGGCACCGTCGGCCACATGGAGAAGAAACGATCCGCTCCCTTGCAGTGCTGCCGTTGGACGATCTATCGCCCGGCCCACGCGAAGACTACTTTGCGGACGGAATGACCGATGAGCTCATCACCGAGTTGGCGCGAGTGCCGGGTCTACGCGTCGTCTCGCGAACTTCCGTGATGCAGGACAAAGGAGCGCATAAGCCTTTGGCCCGGCTTGCGCGCGAACTGGACGTCGATGCCATCGTGGAAGGCTCCGTGGTCCGTTCAGGCGACCGCGTTCGAATCACGGCCCAGCTCATTGATGCGCGCAACGACAAGCACCTTTGGGCGCATACGTTTGAGGGACCTCTTGGCGACATCTTGTCGCTGCAGGACAGCGTCGCTCGCGAGATCGCGCTGCAGACTAGCGCCGCACTGACACCGGAAGTGCGAACCGAGCTCGCCACCGCAAAGCACGTCGATCCGGCAGCGCACGACGCCTACTTACGAGGCCTGTATTTCATCCAGCGCAGGGACGGCTCCCTGGCGAGCTCCTACTTTCAGAAAGCCATTGCTCTCCAGCCCGGGTACGCGGCCGCGAACGCGGGGCTCGCAGAAGCACTGGTGACCCAGGCGCTCACCGACGGAAAACATGCTGGTGAACTGATGCCGCCCGCCATCGCGGCCGCAAATCGTGCGATCGAACTGGACCCTAGGATGGGCGAGGCGTACACAGCGCTGGGCGCGATCGATGCAACGTACCTTTGGGACTGGAACGGCGCAGAACAGAACCTCCGCAAAGGCATCGAGCTCAGTCCCAGCAGTTCCGACGCGGAGACGTGGTACGCGGTCTTTCTCACATCGGTAGGCCGCCCGGGTGAAGCGATGAACGCAATGCAACGCGCCGTCGCGCTCAATCCATCTTCGTTCTGGGCCAATCGCCTTCTGGGCTCGACGCTGTACTACGCCCGCCACTATGACGATGCTTTGTACGCTCTCCAGCGCTCGTCGGAGATTGCACCGGATAAGTTCGCGTTTGTTGAGGGATGGAAGGCCGACATCTTCGAGATGCAGGGCCGGTATAGTGATGCGATCGAGGCCGATCTGAAAGACATAGCGGCACAGGCCTCTCCCCAGGACATCGCATCGTTACGCTCGTCGTTCCGGGTGGGTGGATGGAAGGCCTACCAGGAAGCACGGGTGAAAGTCTTGCTGCCCCGGTCCATGAGCGAATGCGAGATGAACCCACTTGCGATGAGCTATGTCAGCCTCGGCAACACAAGTGAAGCCATACGCTGGTTCGGCCACGATTTGAACAATCGATGTGGTAGGACCGTCTTCGATTTAGCTTCCGATCCACGACTCGACCCGATTCGCGGCGATCCACGTTTTCGCGCCCTACTACGCCGCATCAATCTTCCGTACTGAGTTGTGTTGACCGACGCTTACGGTGCCATCCGCCGATCGAATCACTCCTCGCATGCAAATGATGCCGATCGCTGCTGGAACGGGCAAACCGGAAGTTGAGCGTCGGTTGGTAAGGACAGGCCGACGCACTCACCCACTCTGATCAACGAGTTAGCGACCGGCTTTGATATAGCTCCAGCCCTGCTCCTGCTTCTTTACGACTTCGACGATCCCGGCGGGTACGACTTCGCTGCCAGCAACCAGGTCCGACGCTTCAAGATGCTGTTTCCGCATGGCATTGCCGCAAGCGATGAAGTGGACGTGCGCAGACTCCAGCTTCTGGATCTCAGCGGCATCCACACCATCTCTCTTCAAGAACGCTATACCGGGTCCATACGCAACGAGCTCGATCTCGACCGGCGCAGGAGCCATGCCGGTGATTAAATTGCGGATGTTGTTAAGGGTTAGTTGCCAGTCTGCTTCGTCGGCCGAGGTCATGGCGAAGAGGACCCGATGCGCTTTGGTCTGTGCCTGCATCGGGAAGATCGACAGAACGGCTCCAAACGCAAGAGCTATCGCTACGGTGTGTCGCTTCATTGAATCTCTCCTCAACGTCCGGTGGCTAAGGTTCCCAAAAACCGTACGCGGGTGTAACCGCTACATGGATCGACCTTCCCTCGGGAGAGCCGCAATACCCTGCAGCATCGCTCATCTTTCTGCATGGATGGATGGAGGCAGGCGTAGTCGACGCCTGACGGAGCTTCAGCCACCGCCCTTCGCCTTCTCGGGAACACTTTTAGAACGTCCAGTGGTGCGGGGAGCAAGTTCCCGGGCATGCGTCAGGAGCATCGCGCGAAATGCACCGACACTGCCGGTTGGTTCCGGCCCGGCTGGATAGGCCATGGAGAAGCGTCGGGCCAGTCTGAGTCCGCTCACGCGGGCAATCTTTAGCGTGCCAAGCGCCAGTTGGTTTCGTACCGCCCAACGAGAAACAAACGTGACACCCAAACCAGCCTCCACCGCACTGAGTAGTCCTTCTGTGGAATCTAGCTCCATGCTCGTTTGCAGGTTCTTCGGTTTTAAGCCGACATCTAAAAGTGCCTGCTCCACGACACGACGGGAACCGGAGCCAAACTCCCGAGCCAGGAGCGGCTGATCACGCAACTCCTGAGGTTCAATCTCGTGATCGGCCCATTCGTGCCCTGCAGGGACGACAAGAACCATATGGTCCTCCATGAAGGGTTCGATGTGGATGTCCTTACGTTGTTCCGGGCCTTCGATCAATGCAAGCTGTATCTCCCGAGCCAGCAGAGCCTCCAGCATTTCGTCAGTGTTGCCGCTCCGTGCCGTGATCCGAACTTTCGGCTGAGCTTTAAGAAACCGTGCCGCAAAATTGGGCAGCAGGTATTGCGCAATGGTCTGTGAGGCACCGAGCGCGAGTTCGCCCGCTTGTTGACCATGCGCCCCGGCAACGGCCGAAACTGCCTGCTCGCCAAGAATCCTCATCTGGTCGGCAAACGGCAAGAGAGCCTTGCCGCCCGGCGTGAGAGAGATCTTCCCTCCTCCGCGATCAAAGAGTGGAATGCCGAACTCTTCTTCCAGCGCCTTGATCTGTTGCGTCACCGCCGGCTGCGTGAGGAGCAGTTCCTCGGCAGCCCGGCTGAAGTTAAGGTGATGAGCGACAGCGCGAAATACGCGAATACGGAAGTTCTCAAGCATCAACGCACCACGACCTCAATGGGGAAGGTGTGATGAATGACGTAGGTTCCAAAGCGTTTGTCATGGTGCTCCGGTTGCGTGTTGCCTGCTGTATCCGTGGCTCGCGATTTGAGCAGATAGGTTCCCTTCTCCTGGGGCACCTGCCAATTGAACTCCCACCGTCGCCATGCACCGAACTGCGGCTCGTCCAGAAAGCGTACAGGCTGCCACGTGGTGCCGTCATCCGTGGAGAGCTCGACTGTCTCGATGTGCGTGTCACTCCCCCAAGCAGCTCCGAACACACGATATGCAGAACCCGCCGGGATGAACTCGCGCGTGCGCGGTCGTGCGATGGCCGACTTCACCGCCATCTGCCCAAGAGCGAGCCGCATCGGGTTATTGTTCTCGTCGTACGACCAATAGCCATAATCGGAGGTCTGCCAGTAGCCCTTGAAGGGTTCCGTAAGCACGCGGATGTGCGTGAGCCACTTCACGCAAGCCATGCCGTAATGCCCAGGCACGATCACACGCAGCGGGAAGCCGTGGTCAAGCGGGATCTCCTCCCCGTTCATAGCGTAGGCAATGACGACATCCTTCAATTTGCCGATCGCAACACTGCGGGCGTACTGCGTGTTCCCCGGAGGGATTGGCTCCTCCTTTGGTGTTCCTGTATCGGCCGCCTCAAACAAGACCTCGCAGGCTTCGGGGTGGATTCCAGCCCGTTCCAGCAGGGCTTCGAGCGAAACCCCGGTCCACTCCGCCGTGCTCACGGCACCCAGCTGCCACTGCGCGCCCTTTACCTGGGGCACCAAAAAGATTCGGCCGTTCCCTGCGCATTCCAAAGTCGCCGGTTTCGTGATCGACGGCATCGCCAGCAGTTCCTCATAGCTGATGGTGAAGGGGCGATCAACCGCGCCACCGATCGTCAACTTATAGTCGTGCCGGTCAAGCACGGGAGCCTTGTAATGACTACGAATGTAGAAGAGGTCGTTCGGCGTGAGGAAGTCTTCTAGCTGATCGAAGGGGTATTCCAGATTGACGGGGTCGCGTTCACGAATGATGAGGCCGATCTGGGGTTCGCTGGCTGCCATCGAGGTGCTCATAGTTCTTATCTCCTGCAGAAACGGTTCGCAAGGGTTGAGGTTCAGGAGGCAGGAACAGCTTCGGTGGGAGCTGTGCCGGCGATGCCGTAGAGCGATGTGGGTGAGATACGTCGCGCTACATGAAATGCGATCAGGTTCAGCACGACGAAGAGCGGCAGCAGATGCCATTGACCTGTGAGCTCAACAGCCATGAAGCTGGCCATCCATGGAGCGTGCGTTACGCCCGCAAGGAATACACTCAGGCCCACAACTGCCATCAGGGTAAGCTGTGGCGCGTGAACGATGTGTCCCGCCAGAAGGCCAAGAGCCGCTCCCGCAAACAGCGTCGGGGTAAACACGCCGCCCACGGTTCCCGTTCCGATGCATGCCACGGTCGCGAGCAGGCGGAACAGCAAGAGCATGGCAACACCAGAAATGACCGGTGCGCGCGAAAGTGTGCCAAGAAGGGCGACATCGCCGTTCCCCCACACTGCAGGATGGAACACGCTAAGAAGCCCCACGACGACACCGCTCCACAGCAGAGGCGCGGGCAGCTTCCTGCTCCAGTCAAGGCTACGCAGCATCACTTGGTAAGCAGGCCCGAGCGCTCCCAGAGCCAGCGCCAGGGGCAACGTCCAGAGCAGCCCCCGAGCCGTGAATTGTTCAGCCACAGCAAACAGTGGACCGCCGCCACCAAGCAGGCGATGGCTCACGAACCAGCCAGCCGTCGCAGCGAGAAGCAGGTTCGGCACCTCGATCCACTCCCACTCTCCTAGAACAATCTCCAGGGCGAAGAACACACCCGCGAGTGGCGCCTGATACGCGGCAGCAACGGCGGCGGCGGCCCCGTACGCCACCTGCCGAGACACGGTCGCAGTCTTCACGCCAGAGCGCGACGCCAGCCAGGAGGTGACGGCAGTTGCGAACTGGATCATCGAGCCTTCACGGCCAACTGCCGCGCCCGTCGCAACCGAGAAGGCAGACGAAACCGTGCGCCAAAGGGTAGAGCCGAAAGGAATTCGACCGTTCTCAAGGCGAACGGCCTCCACATAATCTTCGAAGTGCTTGCTGCTGGACCATCGCTTTGCGGCAAGAACCACCGCCGTTGCACATGCTGCACCCAGAAGCGGAACTACCGCTCGATGCAAAGGGGAAAGACTGGCAGCCGCTTCGGGCAGCAACGTTGTTTGTCGCAGGAAAGCCCACTGCAGCACGCGAAAGAGGAGTCTGACGGCAACGCATGCCAGTCCACTCGCGGAACCCAGAACTGCTGCCCACAGAGCTGCGGTGAGGTAACGTGCTCGTCCAGCTCTCTCCAAGGTCATCGCCGGGCGCTCCATGAGGGCGGCTGTCACGCCGCTACCCACGCAGCTGCAACCAGGGCATCGGCCGAAGAATGAAGTGCGGAGTTGGCAATACTTCGAATCTTGCCAAGCCGCCCGACCAGGATGGCTGCGGTCTCGACGGCTTGCTGACTGATCTCCGGAACGGCAATCGACTCGAGTAACGTTCCAAGCCGGCCGGGGCCCAGGTTGAACAGAAAGCTCGATGCCGTGCCGTCTACATCCAGGGTTGCTCCTTGACGAGTGGTGTTCAAGCCGCCGCCCATCGGGCCCGCTGTGACGATGCCCTGTGCAAACAAGCTGGCCAGCAGCGGCGAGTTCACCCGACGGTAGTTCATGCTCGGGCCGGTGCAGTTGATGACCCGTGCCGTGCAGAAGCTTTGCGTGGTCTTACCGTTCCGGAACGTGACTCGCGCGGCATCACCGTCTGTCTCTACCGCAGCGAGGTGTCCCTCCTGGATGACCAGAGTTCCAGCAGCAAGCTCCGCTTCAATGACATCCGCAATGGGCGGCGCCATGCGATGGCGAACCACATCCCAGCGTCGTTGCAGGTGGCGTCGAAAGCGCTTCTGTTCCGACAAGGGGAGTGCGAGCCAGAGATCGTTTGTGTTGGCCCGGAGACTGTCGATCGCAGCTCGCCACGCCACGCCGCTCGCAATCGCTGCACGCAGTGCTCGCAGGTAGGCGATGCATGTCGGCTCAGTTCCAGACTGGATCGCACTACACGCAGCCGGAGTATAGGAGTCGTGCCGATTGGGGAAGACGCCATGCCGCGAGATGGCAGTGATCGTTCCGCGGTGTCCGAGTTCGCGAAGCCGGAGCACCACGTCAACACCCGTCAGGCCGGTGCCGATGAGGGTGACCGGTGCGTCCTGGGCCAGATTCTAATACGTGGCGGGCAGCCACGCATTATGACAGTAGACTCCGCGTTCAGCAGCGGCTTCGTCGATGCCCGGAAGCATGGCTGGATCAAAGTTTCCAGTGGCGAGCACCACGTAATCGGCCTGCAGTGTCGCTCCGTCATCCAGCAGGAGGTGTGCACCGTTCCCTGCGCGATGGAGATCGAGCACAGAGGCCTGCACTTGTTTGATTCCGCAGGTGGAGGCGAACAACGATCGGACGTACCGGCCAAAAACAGCGCGAGGAGCAAAGGTGCTGGCCGTTGCTGTGGCGTCGAAATGTTGACGCAGCCAGTTCAGGAAGTGATCCGGCTCCAGGGGCAAGGCGCTGATCTTGCCTGCAGGCACATTCAGCAGGTGCCGCAGACTGGGTGTCGAGTAGGCCAGCCCCAGACCGAGTTCAGGACGCGGGTCGATCAGCACGATCTTGGCATCCGCCTCGTTCCGGAACAAGTGAAGTGCCGTGAGCGCACCGCTTACACCCCCTCCGATAATGGCGACTGTCTTGGGTTGTCCCTGTGCTGCGTCCATGTGCAATCTCCTTGACCTCCACACTAGGACCCGCCCGATTCGAAAGGAATTCGCAAATCGTTATGCGGTATAAGCCAAAGCTTGAGCAGCGCGCTTCGTCCCAAGCCTGACTTATAGGGCATCACGACTTCTACTTGGACCGGGACCCCATCCGCGACTGAGACTGAATTTCGACAAGGAGATCCACCATGACTAACTACATCGCTCGCCGCTTCGCTCCCGCACTGCTTGTTCTCTCCACCTTGGCCGCTCCTTTGGCGAGCCATGCGCAGCTCCATTCCAAGTCGGGTGAATTGGTGGTGATGGAACCGCACAATCTCCCCGAAGCTGCGCAGCTCGGTGGCAACAGCCTCTTCCTGCATTCGGATAATGCTGGAAGCACCTATCTGTACGTGGAGCAGCTACAGGGAACACGCTTGACGGTATTCGACGTCACGAACCCCGGCAAAATCAAGATGGTGTCCTCCACTCCTCTAACCGTGAATGGTCCGTTCGACTTCGTTCGTCCACTCGATGGCCGCGCGGAACTGATTCGCTTCCGTGATGGTAAAGGCGTCGCCGTACTCGACCTGGCAAAAGCATCGAAGCCGAGTCTTCGAACGGTGTCCGCATTGCTCGACCCAGGCCAAACAGAATCTCTGGGAGAAACGGGCTTCCTTGGAGTGAACGAACCCTACAACTACGTCCGCGCTGTTCCACGGGACTACCAGGTCGTCGATATCTCGACGCCCTCGGATCCTGCACTCTTGGCAACGGTAAAGCAGGTCAAGCACCGCGTTGTGAACAACGACACCGGAACAACGTTCCTGATCGGCAGCGATGGCATCACGGTGGTACGCCGCATGAGCGTCGAGAGTGACTACAAGACGCACATGCAGCAGATGAGTGGGAACTAGTGCGCGCAGTCTGACAGCATTAACTCGTCACTGTCTAACCAATGTGTATAACGCTGCCTGCGCCCCTTTGACGGGCGCAGGCCTCTTTGATCCGCGCAGGCTTTTGGGTTGTACTTCAGAGTAATTTGTACTTTTCGGTCGCTAGGCCAACGTGTCTGTCCCCAAACGACAGAACCTGGATCTCCTACATAAATGGACGCAAACGTTTCCGTCAGCATCACGGCATCCTTGGACCCTTCGAAACCCAAATGGACCAGCACACCGGAATCTGGTCAGCCGACCTCTGAAAACTCTCGAACAGGCTGCAGGGTAGGTAGAATTTGCAGGAGTTGCGGTTCAGGGTCCGCCTTGTATTCGGGTGTCCAATAGGAGGGCTTGGTCAGCCACTTGACCCGCGCCTCGCGGCTTGTAAACCTCAGCCCGGCCGGTGCTCTCTCAACCGCTCCCGTCTCCATGGCGCTGGAAAGGGCACGATGGAATAGCGGATGCTTCCGGGCCGCGTCGTCCACTGATATGCCAAGACGCTGCTCGAAGCGAGCAAAGTCAACGCCGCTGTCGAAGTGCATCATTTCGTAGAGCTTGGTGATCAGGGCCTGGTCCTCTTCAGCCACGGGCACGGAGCGATTGTGGGCCGGGTGCTGAAGATACTGCTCCAGCGACTGCGAGTGGAAGTAATGACGCCCGTTGACGAGGGTGTGAGCGCCCTGACCAAAGCCAAGGTAGTCGGCATCCAGGTTGAAGTAGTGATAGTCCACCAGGCATCGCTTACCGTTACGCGTGAACAGCTGGAACATGTACTCATCAAAGCCGGCTGAAATCAGCGTACGTCTTGCCTGTTCGTACCTGTCCGCCGCGACACTTGGCGCGCACTCCTGCACTTTGCCGCTGTTGATCTGTTTTGCAAGGACCGTGCCTTCGATCTTCTTATAGAGATAGATCGACATGTGGTCCGGCTCAAGCTGGAGAGCGGTTTCCAGGTTTTTGCGGAACTCGTCGTCTGTCTCCCCGGGGAGCCCGATCATCAGGTCTACATTGATATTTTCGAAGCCGCCCCTGCGCGCATTCTGAAAGCCCTCAATGGCCTGCAACGGCGTATGCGCCCGGCCAAGTGCGCGCGCTCGCTCGTCTATAAACGATTGCACTCCAAAGCTGACACGATTGAAGCCACCCTGACGCAAGATGGAGGCGCGCTCCGACGTGAGAGTGTCGGGGCTGATCTCCAGCGTGGCATCCATGGTCGCCGCCGCTCCTGGGAACTGCTCGTGTAGCTCCCGCAGGATTGCGACAAGATCGGCTGATGGCAGAAGCGATGGGGTGCCGCCGCCAAAATAGATAAGCTTTGGACGGATTGCACGTGCGTGTAGCCGCTGACCGGTAGCTCGAATTTCCTGAATCACGGCAGACGTGTATTCCTGAAAACGGTGCTTGTTTTTCACCAGCTCGCTGACAGCAATGGGCGACACCCAGCTGCAGAAATGGCACTTGCTGGAGCAGAAGGGGACGTGAACGTAGAGAATAAGTTCCTGGCTCATGATGTGGGCTCCTGGGTCGCTGCCGTGGACGGGCGAGCGGTAAGATTTTGAAACAGAAACAAACGGGGGTCGAGCAAAAACATGGCGCATGTGCCGCTTAACCACTGTGCCGTGCTGCAGGCGCGGGCCCAGCCATGAACCTGCCCTTTGACGCGGTGGACGCCCTGCAGGCCCTTGCCACCGGACAGAGTCGTTCCGCCGATCTGACGGAACTTTGCATTGCGCGCATTCTTCGCTGGGACAGAGATATAAATGCCCTCGCGGTGCACGATTTTGATCGGGCCAGAGAGGTTGCCGCCGCCGCGGACCGTGCGCTTGCCGCAGGCAAGCGGCTTCCACTGCTGGGCCTTCCCATTACGCTGAAGGAATCGATACAGACCGCCGGCCTGCACACGACCGTGGGCCTGGAAAGCCTGCGACAGTACCTGCCCACTGCTGATGCACCCGTGGTGCGCCGGCTGCGTGCGGCGGGCGCCGTTCTTCTGGGAAAGACGAACCTGGCTGAAGGGCTGAACGACTGGCAGTGCCGCAATCCCATCTACGGTGCTACGAACAATCCCTGGGACCTTAGCCGCACCCCCGGAGGCTCGTCCGGCGGTAGTGCGGCTGCAGTTGCCGCGGGCTTCAGCTGCCTTGATATTGGATCGGACGTGGCCGGCTCCATCACCATTCCGGCGCACTTCAGTGGTGTCTTCGGCCACCGTCCCAGCGTCGGCATCGTGCCGGGTGTTGCCACTGGTATGCCGGGCCAGCTTGCCCCGTCGGACCTCGCCGCGGTCGGCCCCCTCGCGCATTCCAGCCGCGACCTTTCCCTTGCGCTCGATGTGATCACCGGACCGATACAGCCAGAAGCCACAGCGTGGCGACTGCAACTGCCTGTTAGCCCAAAGCGCACTCTCCGCGACTTCCGCGTCCTGGTCCTTACAACTCACCCCCTGGTTCCAACTGCAAACGGAGTGCTTGGACCTCTTCAACAGCTGACGGAACGTCTGCAGGAAGCAGGCTGCACCATCCTCGATCGTCACGCCGGTCTGCCAGACCTGGCGGAAGCCACCCGGCTCTATGTCCGACTGCTGCTTTCTACGAGGCTGCGTTATGCCGATGCATCCCAACGACACGGTGCGCATGCCGAAGCGCTGGCATGGGGTGAAGGTACGTCTTTGCAGGCGGTTGCTGCACATGCGGCGATCGCTGCCCACTACCAGTGGGTGCAGTGGAACGAACAGCGCGCGCAGCTGCGCCGGCAATGGCAGGAGCTTTTCCGTGACGTAGATGTCGTGCTCTGCCCACCATCGCCGATTCTCGCCTTCTGCCATGACGGCACGGATCCTGCGCACCGGGTACTGCAGTTGGACGGCGGCACCATACCCTACTTCGACCAGCTTGCCTGGGTAAGTCTGGCCATTGCTGCCGGCCTGCCAGTGACGACGGTTCCCATCGAGCGCGACCCGCAAAGGCTGCCCTGTGGTGTACAGATCGTGGGTGCCTACCTGCACGACAGAACAACGCTGGCCTTCGCTGCCGCCATGGAAGACATGCTCGGCCCGGCGCTTGTACCGCCCCTCGAGGGGAATGCAGTCTTTTCTCCTGCTTAGGCTAACGCGCACATGGCCTCCTTCCTTCCACGAAGATGGAGGTGTGCGACCGGCAGCGCCGAGCGGGTTCCATCCAGGCGGGTAAGCCAGGCACGCACAGTGTTCTCGCCGCCAACGGGCTGTGCCGCTACCGCGACCACGGTTGGTCGGCCACCCGGCGTCAGCGGCCCGATGGATCGCTGCCAGTAAGTCCAGCCGGTACCGTGGGCACCTATCGGTCGTGGTTCACGACTACCCAGCTGAAATTCGATGGTGGAGAGAGGCACGCGCAGGCCCTCACCGGTGGCTTTCAGGTGAGCTTCTTTCAAGGTCCATTGCGCAAAAAACGCCAGGTCTAGGTCGTCGCGCGAGATCGATGCAAACGCTTGTTGTTCCGCGGGGGTGAAGCAGTCCCGCACAACTGATACCGGCGCAGGTGTCACAATCTGTTCCGCATCCATGCCAAGGTTGGAGCGGGAGATGGCGACAGCTACGAAATCACCACTATGCGACAAGTTGAAGTGCAGACCATGGCCATACTGCCCTTCAGCAAGCTGCGGTTTGCCGTTTGCTGCCAGCGCAAACTGCCAAGCCTGTGGATCTACGGACGTATATTCCGAGAGCACGCCGCGCAGCAGTAACCGCGCAGCAATATAACGTTGGCGATCCCGATCGAAGCGAAAGCGTTCTGCGCGCGCTGTCTCCTGCGGTGAGGGCCAGCCACAAAACCTACTGCCCCTGTCGTCGGCTGAGGCGAGCAGCGTTGGGCAGGCGACCCACAGATCTACCTGTCCGGCAATCAGACTGTATGGCGCTTTGTGTGGAGCTGGACGCATACTCTTCCGCGATGCCTTGGCTATAAAGAATAAGAATGGAGTGGCGCCGCGATGCTCGACTGCTATTCGCCGAAGACCATCGCGGGCCGCTGCTTACTGCGCGCTTGCGGTCGCCTTCGCCGTTTCACCAGCCGCCCAGTCTGGCGAGGTCAACGTCCACTCCAGCATCTGCTTTGCGCCGTCAACGGAGCTTTTTACGTTGCCGCTTGCCACCTTTGTCTTCTTGCCGAAGACGATGTCAAAGTGGCTTTCTGCCGCGGGCGCCAGCGATGGTGTAAACGTGATGTGCACCATGTGATCACCCTTGGTGGCCGACGGACCCAGATCGATTTTGCCGATCGTCCATCCGGCAGAACCGGCTTGTGCGGCTACCGTCATCTCCGTTTTGTGCACCCCGTCTGCAAACACAACACCATTGGCAGAGGACTTCGCGCCAAGTTGCAGACCAGTACCGCTTGTCATCGTCCAGGTGCCGGTTGCGCTGGGCGGCTGCTGGCCCTTCCACTGTGTATCAGTGCTGCTGATGCGGAGGATATGCACGCCTTGCGACAGCGCGCCCTGGTATGGGACGAAGTAGGGCGGAGCCGCAATCTCCTTCCATACTGTGGCGTTGCTGGTCACGTTGCCGATCTTCAGCGCTGTGGCCGCTCCGGCAAGCGCGCCCTGCTCGCGGTACAGAAGGTAGGGCGTCGGAGTCTTGAGAGGAGTAACACCGCTGCCCTGTTCGCTGCTGTCAGTGAGCTGCTCAAACTGCCATTGCACCGGCACACCCTTCTCCGTGTTGAAGCGAACACTATATTGCGTGCCCTTCCCAATATCGCCGTTCTTGTCGAAGCCGATCTGGACCACTGAAGCGTCGTCGCCGACGGCCTTGTCTTCTTCGGCCAGTTCCGGCTTGTTCACGTAGTGAACCCGCTTGCCACCTTCTCGTGCCGTCAAGGTCACGTCGTAAAGCGGTGCGGACCCACGATCGTCCACATAAATGGAGATCGCCGCGTAAGGCAGCTCAGGCCCAACAAACTGGGTGAGCGAGAGCGGCCAGTACCGATACGTGAGACCTGCTGGCGGCAGCAGGGGCGAACCCGCCGGTGCCTGCGCCATAGAGATGCCACCCAGCAGCAAGGAAGCAACAGCGAACGTGTGAATGGGTCGCAACAACATGAAATCAGTTCTCCTTCAGCGATGGTGAATAGAGCCAGGGTTGAAACACTCTCTTGCTATTTAGAAGTTGAAGCGCACACCCGCCTCGCAGCGGCGCGCCTGCTCCGCAAGTATCGGTTGGCCCAGGTTTGGTGATGACACGACTGTGCCAACGGCGGTGACATTCGTGTGGTTCAGCAGGTTGGCCGCACGTGCATTCACGGTGATGCTCAAAGGCCGCGACGTCCTGTCGCCCAGCGAAATCGTTCGTGCCAGGTTCATGTCCACGTGCGCTACCCACGGCAGTGTGCCGAAATTGCGGGGAACGCTTCCGTTCACCACATTTGTGGTCAACAGGCCAAAGTGCGTGCTGTACACGCCGGTGCCGGCCGCAGAGGCAAACGATGGACGGTCGTTGAAGCTGCCGTCGCCGTTGTTATCTGTCCCGGTCGTCAGGTTGTAGGGTGTGCCGCTGGAAGCATCGGTTTCGGTTGAAAGCTCTAACCGGAGCGGCAGCAGAACATTGCCCACCAGAAAAATGCGATGGGCCGCTTGCCAGTCGGGGCGCGCCTGCTCACCTGCTTTGCTGTAGGTGGATTGTGGCTGAACCGACGCCAAGCCGCCATCGGTTTTCAGGTTCATATGCAGGTATCCCAAAAAAACGCCGAACCGCTTGTAGCCATGCTGGTTTACACCGGCAAAGAAAATGTCCCCGCGCAGATGCGCATCATTGCTGTACTGCAGCACGTTGCTGTTCGCCTGATTTGGCCGAGGCGCGCGCAACGCCGTTAGCAGGTCGGGTGCGGTTCCGCTGCTTGTGCCGACGATGGGCGCATTGATGTTGATTGTGCGTAGATCGTTCCATGCGTCGGCATGGAACAGGCTGGCTTGTACGTTCCAGTGCTTCGGCAAATCATGCTCCACCCCGATCTGCGTTTCCACGGAATGCGTCTGGCCGGCGTTTGCGGAAAACTGCCGTACTGTGGTGACGGTGACGGCGCTGGCAGACGTGGCAAGCAGGCCCTGGCCGAAGCCAGGCGAGTACGTGAGCACGCCTGTTTGCCGGGATCCGTTGAGCCGATACGCTTCGCCTGCGACTGCGATGCCGACAGGCGCGCTGAACAGGCCGGCGCGCGCGTGCAGCACCCAATGGCTTTTGCGGTCTGGCGCCCACGAAAGACCCACGCGCGGAGACAGGTTGCCCACACTCTCCGGTGACGTTTGCAGCGCATAGCGCATGCCGCCGGAAAGCGAGAACCTGTGTGGCAGCCGAAGCGTGTCCTGCGCAAAGCCCGCGGCCTGCCACTGCGTGAAGTTCACCTCTGCGGTTCCCTGTGTGGTCTGGTACAGGGTGGGTGTGCCACCCGGCAGGTCATGGCTGGCTCTCCGGAACTGTTCCAGTGCGTCGATCGTGGTTGAGGCTTGGGGACTGCCGGAAAGGGACGGCGCGCTGCCACCACCAAACAAATAGCTGCCGTTGAAATAGTTCGGCACAGTGTTGTTCACAAGAAAGCCAAACACCTGAACACCGACGCTGACGCTGTGTCGCCCGTGGCTCACCAGCACGGAGTCGGCAATCTCCACATCGCGGTCGGCGTTGCGTCTGTGCTGCGCCGTAGAACCACCACTCTGAAAAAATCCGGCAACACTGATGCCGGTGGCTGCGGAAAGTGGGAGCTGTTCCGATGACTTCCAGCTCAACCCGAATCTGGATTGGTGCAATACGGACGCGCCTACGATCTGCGAGTTACTCACACGCAGGTCATACTCGCTGTTCTGGCTGTTGTACCCCGCCTCCGGCAGTACCAGGCCCCCGACCCCCTGATTGTCGTCCGCATCAATATTTGCCGTCCACGAAACGGTTAGCGTGTCGGTCTTTGTAGCTTGCAGATCGCCCCGCACCGAACCGGTCCACAGGTGCTGCGGCGTCCGTACTGTTTCACGAAAATTCTGTCGGACATCGTTCGCATCCAGGGTGACGGCGTTGACCACGGCGAAGTCGGTTATATCCCGATGCTCCAGGGCGATGGATGTGTCGAGGCGGTTGCGAATCAAGGGTGCACTCAGCTCAAAGCCGTAACGCTGCTTTGAGGCAGGCGTCGAGGAAAGAGAGAACGGGTTTGTGGCGTTCAGGGCGCCATTGCTGTTTGTAAAAAACAGCGCGCCATGGATCGCATCGAGTCCCGGCTTGGTCAGAATTTCGACACGGCCACCGGCGTAAGGGGGCGAGGCATACTCGGCAGAGAACATGTCAGGCGCTACACGAACGGAAGCAATGACCGACTTGGGGGGCAGGGTTCCCGCATTTTGAAAGCCGTCCACTGTAATGGTGGCCTGGCCGGGCGCGCCACCTGCAACAGCCGCCAGAACCTGCAACTGCTTTTTAAAGTCGTCGGGGTCGTCGGCCATGCGCTGCACGTCTGCCCCGCTTAGCGTCAGGCCTCTGCCGCCGGCTTCGGGAGGCGTATCTCCATCCACTGCGTCCACGGTGGTGTATACGCGAGCTACGGGCAACACCACAACCAGCTCGCGGTCGGCCGCCTTGTAGCGAACGTGCTCCGTTTCAAAACCTTCGGCAGAAATCGTCAGCTCGGGATTACCGCCGTGAACGCAGTCGATGGCGAACTGGCCGTGTGCGTCGGTACGCACGGCTTTGCCGCCCTGTGGCTGCACCGTGGCGTCAGACAACACCGCCCCGGCCGGGTCGCGAACCACCCCTTGGAGACGGCCCCCCTGGCAAAACTGAGCCGGAGCGGCGGCGGCGGCTGTAAGTAGCATGCATCCCGCTGCATGGCGACCAACCTTGTCCTTCCAGGCCGAGTGCTCTTTGCGGGTATGACGACTGCTGTGGAAAGCGCGAGCGCGGGCCATGGCTACCGGCTCCCCTCTGCCTGCAGTTTGAACAGCACCACCTTTACCAGCACCAACGTCTCAGTCGATACAACGTCGCTGGGAGTGACATCCACCCGAGCAAGCGAGTAGCCCGCGCCTACCATGTGTTCAAGCGCCGTCTCAAGCGATGCATCTGCGTTTACGTTTCGAACCGCCGACTGCCCGGGCTCGAAGTCCAGTCCACCAAGTCCGGGAAAGGCGGCCCGTCGACCCGGAGGCATGGTCGCGATCTTGCCTGCGGCTGCAAGCTGTTCGGCAGCAAGTCTCTCGCAAACCGCTTCGTCCACCGCGGAGGCAGCGTTGAAGCCGCTGCCGCAAAAAATCTCGCCCGCCGTGCTGGTGCCGTCCTGTGAAATGAGTGCCGTAAACACGCCAGGAATCGCCTCGCACACAAATGTGCGCTCCGTGCTCGACCGTCTGAGTGCATAAGCAGAGTTCAAGTAGGTAGACCGCGGTGACTCCGCCTCGTGCGCCAGGGTCCAGTCATGAAAAGCAAGAGTTCCAAGCGACACACCATCCAGCGCACGTGCTTCCGCAAGGGAAAACACCGCCCGCCGGGTCGCCTCTTCGACATCCCTGCCAGCACCCACTGCCGCGGGAACGCGCGTAAACAAGCCATTTGCAAACGCCGGATGGACCGCCGCGCCAGGCAGCAGCACGGGCCTGTTGCTGCCCAGGTCCCAACCTTCCAAATGGGTTTGCGGTGCACGCGTGGCAGATACTCCAAGCCAGCCTTCCACCTGTTCCGGCAGCACCACCGCCTGCCAAGGTTCTGGCGTGCTGATCATGCGAGTACGCAACAGCGGAGCCGCTGCAAGAAACCCCTTATGCTCAAGGGCCCGTTGCACCGCGTGCAGGCGCGACTCCACCACGTCGTCCACGTCCCAACCAGCGGCGTAAGCCTCGGTCCGGCCGCCCTCATCTTCCACAGGGTAGGCCAGCAAACTTACACGCAACGGGAGCTGCTCGACCGTATCGTCTTCAAAGCGGGAGAAGACGCCAAACTCCTCGTTCGTGTGCCGGGTCCAGAACTGCGCGCAACTCTGGGCCGACATCTCCTGCAGGGATTCGGACGGATCCTGAGTCGCAGTACGGCAGGTGGTGCAGGCAGGGTGCGGCAGCAGCGGCTTGCGTGCAGATTCAAAGGTCGACAGCGTTTGCACAAGCAGGTAGCCCTCCGACTCCGCGCCCAAATCGCCCACCAGCAGCCGAAACGCTTCAAGAGCGGCGTTGTTGCCAAGAAGCCTGAACTGCAGTTCCGTCTGGCGCAAAGCATCCACGGCAGGCCGGTCACCCGTCGAAATCTGCCGCCAAAGCTGGGCGACCTGCTCCATGGGCAGGTGATCACACCAGCGTAGCCAGGCGCACTGCAGGCAGGCGCTGGCGCCATTGCGGACAAGCGGCCCAATCACCACCGACCCGTGCAACACCACAGCCGGCAGCAGCTGGAAGCTGCCCGCCACTGCTTGCGCATTCAACGCGAAAAGTCGCCGCAGATCAGGTTCAGCGGAGCAAAACACCACCAGGTCGAACTCTGCCAGCTCGGCACCATCCCACAGGTGGACGCCTGAGGCGACACCAGCCTGCACTGCCCGCTCGGCCTCTGCAGCCAAAGCGGCCATGGTGTCCGGTGACGCGTCCTGCACTTCAAGCTTGGCCGATCCATTGCGCAACAGAGCCAGGCCAGCACTTTGCAGGGCGGGCTCGTCGCCCGTGAGCAGGACGCGGCTGTTCCGGTAGCGGAGGAATCGTTCACCCGGGCGATCGGACGTGTGGCGAATGTATTCAACCTGCGAGGTGTACTCCCGTGCGACAGCGGCCGGCAACAGGGCAGCGTCTTCCACATCCAATGCCTGCAACACGTCGCAGTCCACCAGTTTCCGCAGCAGCGCTGCCATCGCTTTTTGGGACTCTGGCCGAAGCGCAGCAACGACCTCGTCGCCGGTGTGCGTGCCTTGCAGATGGGGCAAAAGCTGCTGAAATGTGCGGTAAATCGTGCTTCCCTGGAAGGCGAACGAACCCTTCCGGCTGCGGAACACAATGCCACGATCCGTTTGCAAAAACACAGCATCACGCCGGAGCTTCAGGGGTGCTCCGAAACAGGAAAGCGTCTCTGCCATCTGGGGCCTCTTGCGGTTCAAGGGGAGTTGGTGTTGGTGTGTCGCCACCATACACGTGGATCCCGCAAAAGTGCAAACTCAGATGAAATGGGTTGCCGAGAGGTTGCCTGTGGAAAACTTCGGCCCAGGTTTATTACATCGCCCAATGTCCGGTCTGTGACGAAGCGGGAAGATGTCCGGTTGCCTGAGTAGATGAAAGTAATTGAAATTATTTTTCAAATCGTGTTGACACGACATCAAAGTCGCTGTTTAACTCGCTCCATCGAGCTACTGCAGTTTGCAACATCGGGTGCTTCTCCCCACGAGAAGCCATGTGAGCCCGCTTGTTTCAAAAACCGTTCTATCGTTCCTCAGCCTCTGCTGCTGTTGTGCAAGGGCTGGCGAACCTGTCACTTGACCCGCAAGGGAGGAGCTTCTATGCCCGAAATGCAGACGCACTCGGCTACTTCGCCAAACCCGGCCGTTATCGCCTCGCTTGATCGCGTTGGCAAGCGATATGGCACGCACACCGCGCTGGACAACCTGTCGTTCCAACTACGTGCCGGCGAAATCGTCGCGCTGCTTGGATTAAACGGCGCCGGAAAAACAACTGCGGTGAAACTCCTGTTGGGGCTTTCGTTACCCAGCTCCGGCAAAATCAAGCTCTTGGGCGGTAAGCCCGGGGACTACAAGGTGCGCCTGCGCATGTCGGCCATGCTGCAAGTGGGTGGCGTCCCTTCTGATCTGAAGGTGCGCGAGCACATTGAGCAGTTTCGCTCCTACTACCCGGATCCCCTGCCCTTTGCTGAGGTTGTGGAGCTTGCCGGTCTCGTCGGTCTGGAAGATCGCTTCTACGGCAAGCTGTCCGGCGGTCAAAAGCAGCGCGTCATGTTTGCCCTGGCAATCTGTGGCAACCCCGACCTTCTGATTCTGGATGAACCCACGGCCGCGCTGGATCTGCAGTCGCGCCGCGCCCTGTGGGAGCTGATTCGCCTGATGCCGCGGCTGGGCAAGACGGTTTTGCTGACTACCCACCACCTGGAGGAGGCAGACATGCTGGCCGACCGGATCGTGGTAATTCAAAACGGCCACGTCATCGCGGAAGGTTCACCTGCAGAGCTGAAGAAGGCGCAGGCAACCAAGAACATCCGTTGCCGTACGCGGTTGGCCCAGTCTGAGCTGGAGCAACTACCGACCGTCGTCTCCGTCCGGCAGGAGGGCAACACCTTTGTGCTTGCCGCGGAAGACGCGGAACTGGCAACACGCGCTTTGTTTGAAAAGGACCAGTACCTCACGGATCTTGAAGTCCAGAACGTCGCGCTGGAAGACGCCTTCTGGGCAATTACCGAAGCACAAAAACAGGAAGCAGCAAAGGTGGAGGTTTAACGTGAGCACCAAGCCAATGACAGTCGCCGATACACCGTTGTTGTCCCAAACCCGCGCCAGCAAGGTCCCGGCGCGCACCGCTTCCCCGCTGTTTCGAGCGTACCTGCTCGAGTCCTGGTATGAAGTGCTGAAGCTGGCGCGTGCCAAGGGCTTTACCTTTGCGATGGTCGCCTTCCCTCTTGCGTTCTTCGCCTTGTTCGGCATCAGCAATCGGGCGCAGATGTTCCATGGCTACTCCCTGGAGCGCTACCTGCTGGCCAGCTATGCATGTTTTGGGTGTATGGGTGCCGCGTTTTTCGGTGTGGGCGCGAGTGTGGCCTACGAGCGGGGTCACGGCTGGCTCGACCTGAAGCAGGTGAGCCCCATGCCGACGGGCGCTTACCTTGCGGCAAAGTTTTTCTCAAGCCTGGTGCTTGGGCTACTGATCGTCACGCTTCTGCTGCTGCTGGGCGCGGCAACCGTCCCGCTGCACTTAACCGTCGGGCAGGTGCTTGGGCTGTACGCCGTAAACGGGTTTGGTGTGGTGGTTTTTGGAACGATCGGGTTGTTCATGGGGCTGCTGATGCCGCCAGGAGCTGCAGCCGGCCTGATTAACTTCGTGTATCTGCCACTTTCACTGTGCGCCGGCCTGTGGATGCCGCTGGAGGTGCTGCCGCACTGGATGCAGCGGTTCGCCCACTATCTGCCCAGCTACTACTACTCGCGCATTACGCTGCACACGCTCGGCTACTTCAATGACAACACGTTGCCGGGGTATGGGGTAATGCTGGGCTACGCCATCGTGTTTACGGTGCTGTGCGCCGTGGTCTTCCGACGGCAAGCCTCGCTCCGCTAACCAGAACGTTCCTGAGCCAAGGCCACACCTATATATAGAGAGCGTCTCTCGCCCGGTCTGCCCCCTGCGGACCGGGTACGGGAAACCCTGTCCTTCAGCGGTGGTGTCTCGGTTGTCACTCAATCTTCGCCTTTGCCCTATGGGAGCTGTGATGCCTACTGCTGTTGAGGAGTCCACGCCGGTTCTGCCCGTCTATTCGCCAGAGCGCATTGGCGCCATGGTGGGGGGCAACACACGCCGCTCAGCGGCCAAGGATCTGCTCCTCTATATACATGTTCCGTTCTGTAGCTCGAAGTGCCACTTCTGCGACTGGGTGGTTGGCTACGACAAAGCCGACCTGATCAACACCGGTGACCTGCGTACGCGGTATGTCGAAGCCTTGCAGCAGCAGATTCGCGGCTATGCCCCGGTGCTGAACCGCATGAACCTGCGGGTGACCAACCTGTACTGGGGAGGTGGAACACCCACACGGCTGACGCCAGAGCAGATGGCCTCGATCTTTGACACTCTTGCGGAGACACTCGACCTGAGCCACCTGGTGGAGCACACCGCCGAGTGCAGCCCGGAAACCGTAACGGCAGAGCACCTTCGCGTCCTCCGCGAGCGCGGGTTGAACCGGGTTTCCGCCGGAGCCCAGTCCTTTGACGTGGCAGTGCTGCGCAAGATGGGACGGGCACATAACCCGGACCAGATTCTACGAGCGGTGCAGATGTTTCAGGCCGCAGGTCTGCAGAACTTCAATCTTGACCTGATTACCGGGTTCCCTTCGCAAACCGCTGAAAGCTCCGGCACGTCGGTACAGACCGCAATCGACGCCGGGGTACCTCACCTGAGCCTCTATATGTTCCGCGACTTTAGCCAGGACCTGACTTCTGTGAAACAGATGACCGCAGGGATTATCGGGCAGCGCAGCCGCGAAGATCGTAGCCAGACTTATTACGATGCCAAGGCCCTGCTGGAGGCAAACGGCTACGAGGAGTACATCGTCGGCTACTTCGCCAGGACGCCCGACAATTACTTTGACTCCGAAGACTTCTACTTCTCCATGCGCGGAGACTACTTCGGCTTTGGTGCAGGTGCGGCTTCCATGCTGGGCCAGCATGGACTTAAGTCAGGCGAAGCTGGCCGCTACGGTAGTTCGAACGTGCGCGCCTTTATCGACGACCCGCTGTCGATGATGTCGGTTCCGTTTCGCCACATGCCGGACGCTCTGTATACGGACGGCTTCTTCAAGGCGTTCGCAACGCGGGACGGTATCGACTTCCGTCGCTTCCAGGACCAGATCGGTACGGACTTTCAAACGTTTCTGCGTTCCCGACCGGCTGTTCGGCAGTGGTTCGACGAGCAGAGTGCCGAAGGGGCCTGCTTTGTCGAAGACGACCGCGGCATCCGGCTGAGCGACGAAACGCGGACAGACGCGATGATCTGGCGTCGTTAGCAGCGATGATGACCCGCACTACCCAACGCACGGAGAAAGGACAAACCATGCAGGAGCGACCGCAAGACACAACCAATCCGCTTGAGGCCGAACTGGCTTCCATATGGGCCGACGTGCTGGGAACAGACTGCATTGGTCCGGATGAAGACTTCTTCGACCTTGGTGGTCATTCGCTGCTTGCCATTGAGCTTCGCCATCGCATCCGCGAGCGCTTCCAGGCTCCCTTTCTTAACCCGGATGTTCTGGCGACGCCAACTATTTCAACAATGGCCGACGAGATTCTTCGCAGTGTTGCAGTTCACCTGCCTGTACAGCCCGAAGAGGTGCTTCAGTGAGCGTTCTTGAGAACCATGGGGCGGATCTGTCCTCACAAACCGTCATGCTGTCGCTGACACGGCTCTCGCGCCTGGCGCAGGAGGCAAGGCTGAGCCCGGCATCGTTCCCTGGTCGAGCGGCCTCGCAGGTGGTGCGTCTCCGTCCGGCTGCGGCGGGTAGCTCGGAAGCACCGCTGGTGCTGTTCCATCCTGCCGGCGGCAGTATCGTTCCATACCGGACGCTGGCCGCGGCCATGCAGCCGGGACGCCCGGTGCTGGGGGTGCAATGCCAGGTGGATTCAGCACTGAACACGTTGCGCCACGCCTCTATCGCCGAGGTTGCAGCAGACTACGGTGACCAGCTTGCGGCAGTAGCTCCACTGGAAAACGCCGTTCTGTGTGGCTACTCCATGGGAGGCATGATTGCTTTTGAGCTTGCGTGCCAGCTGCAGCGGCGAGGTGTCACGGTGGCCGGCGTAGTGCTTATCGACACGCCCTCGCGCTACTGTGCACGCCCGCAAAGCGGCGAGCCTGTCACAGCAAATGGCCTACTGTTCTTTGCCCACATGCTGGCCGGTCGCCAGGGCCGAAAACTTGAGCTGGATGCTGCAGACCTGCAGGCGCAAGAACCTGCACGCCGCATTGAATGTGTGATTGAGCGCCTGCGAGAGCAGGGCCTGATCGAAGGCAACGCCGACCTGGAACTCTTCAAGAATATTTATCGCCTGATCCGACACAACGAACTCCTGTCGCGCGGCTTCCGTCCGGATTCTTTCGATGGTCAAGTCACGCTGCTTCGAACCGCAGAGCGGGTGGACGAGTTTGCAGCCGAGACCCACGACGTGTACGACGATCCCGCGTTTGGTTGGGAGCCGCACTGCACGTTGCCCGTTCGCACCATGACCACGCCCGGCCACCACTTCAACGTGCTCTATGCGCCCCAGGTTGAGTATCTTGCACAAAACTTGCGGTCAGCTCTCGACAACTCCGCCGCGGAAAGGACTGCCTGAACCCATGACGACACAACCCTGTACACCCACGGCTAAGTCGGCAGATACTTCCATGCTGGCAGTGCTTAACCACTATGCGCAGTCGACTCCCGACAGTGTCGCCTTGCGCCAAGGCGACCGCACTCTTACCTACGCGCAGATGATGGCTGCAGCCCGGCGCATGCAACAGGCTTTCCTCTCTCACGGTGTTTTGCCGGGCTCTATCGTCGCCATTGGGACGGAGCGTGGAATGGATGTTGTTCTTGCGATGGTGTCGGCTCTGCTCTGCCGGGCGGCGTACCTGCCCTTGGATTCGACACTGCCGGCCTCGCGTATCAGCTTCCTGCTCAAGGACGCGCAGCCTGTGCTGACAGTTGGTTCGACCACCGAGTGCGAGCGTTTCCGTGCCGCCGGGGCGGAAACCGCAACCTATGAAACGATGCACGAGCAGAGTTCGACGGCCGTCGAACCCTCGATATCTGGGAGTGAAGTCTGCGTCGACACCCGTGAAGACCTTGCGTACGTGATGTACACGAGCGGCAGCACCGGCGAGCCGAAAGGTGTGCGCATTGCCCAGCGCGGCATTCTGCGGTTGGTGCGTGGGGCCAATTACGTACAGCTCGACGGAAAATCCGTCCTGTTGCAGCACTCCTCGCTTGCCTTCGATGCGGCGACGTTCGAGATTTGGGGCGCGCTGCTGAATGGCGGCACCTGCCTGATGATGGAGCCCGCCCGCCCCTCGTTGGAACAGTATGGCCAGGCCATCTTGCACAGCGGCTGCACCACGTCCTTCATCACCTCCGCGCTCTTTCACGAGCTGGCGTCGCAGGCTCCCATGGTCTTTCGCGGCATGAGCGAGCTGCTGGTAGGTGGCGACGTGATCTCGGCCCAGGCCGTTCGCAAAGTGCTTGTGGCCAATCCGGGGCTTGTCTTCGTCGCGGTCTATGGACCCACGGAAAGCACCACGTTCGCGCTTTCGCATCGGTATACCAGTGCCCTTGAGGTGGGTAGTGAGATCCTGCTGGGCACAGCCATTCACGGCACGTCGGCGCATGTGCTGGACGAGCATTGCCAGCCGGTCAAAGCCGGAGTTGTGGGCGAGCTGTACCTGGGCGATGACGGTGTTGCGCTTGGCTACCTGAACCGGCCAGAGCTCAACGCTTACGCTTTCCTGCAGCTGCCCGCGCTCGGCACCGGTACGTTTTACCGCACTGGCGATCTCTGCCTGCGCACTGCAGACGGCATGTTGCATTTCCGCGGCAGGCGCGACCGCCAGATCAAGCTTCGCGGCTTCCGCATTGAGCTTGATGAGATTCAAACCGCGCTGGAGAGGTACCCGGGTGTGACCCACGCCCATGTGCGCGCAGTGGATGGTGCAGACGGCCAGCGCATGGTCCTGGGCTATGCCACGGTAACCGGATCGCCTGCGCAATCCACTTGCGACGAAGCCGAATCCATCGAGGAGTGGGAGCAGGTGTACAGCCAGGTGCTGTATCGCGGCCTGGCCGAGGGTGGGAACAACAATGCCGATCCCACGTTCAACACCGCTGGTTGGAAGAGCAGTTTTGACGGTCGCGCGATTCCCCTTGAGCAGATGGAAGAGCAAGTGGGCAACACCGTTGAACGCGTTCTGGCGCTGCGACCTCGCCGTGTTCTGGAAATTGGCTGCGGTACGGGCATGCTCCTGTTCCGGATCGCTCAGCATTGCGAGAGCTATGTAGCCACCGACTTTTCACAAGCGGCGCTCGACTACCTTGCCACCGTACTACCTGCGTGGCCACACCACGCCGATGTGCGCCTTATGCAGGGTGTCGCTCACGAGCTGCCTGAAAAGCTGACCGGCGAGCTTTTCGACACCGTGATCCTGAACTCCGTAACTGAACATTTCAGCTCGCTGGAATACCTGCGCGACCTGCTCGACGGGCTTGCTCCCATTCTTGCTGAGGGCGCTCTGATTTTTGTGGGCGACAACCGCTCATTTCCACTCTTGCGCCACTTTCACGGCAGCATTCAGGCATTTCGCCATGACGAATCGATCGGCCTCAATCACCTTGCTCTACTCTCCGAGATGGGGGCCTCCGGTGAGCGCCAGCTCACGATCGATCCCAGGTTTTTTCTCAGCCTGGACCGCTCACGCTTCACACCGCTTTCCATCGATATGAAGCGTGGGCAGTTCGCCAACGAGATGACGGCCTACCGTTTTGACGCGCTCTTGCGTTGGGGCGCAGCGCCAGACTTTGTTGAACCCGCGGTCGTGGACTGGCAGACTCTGCCGGGGCTGGAGGCCATCCAGATCTGGATCGAAGGGCACCCTGGAGCTCCATTGCAGGTCAACGGTGTCCCCAATGCGCGGCTCACACCGGGTGCCTGGATTGACAGATTGTTCCGCGCGCAAGGAGGGCACGGCACACTTGCCGACCTGCATGCGCGAGAGGGCGGTCAAACGTCGGGCGTTGATCCGGAAGTCTTCCGGAAGTTGGGTGAGCAGGCGAACCTGGATGTGCATATCGCCTTCAACAACGCCGATCCCACATGCTTCGACGTCCTGCTCCGCACGAAAGAAGCTGCCATGGCGGGCCCGGTAGGACCGCCGCCACTGCTGGTCGAGCTTTCCTCGCTGGCCAACGACCCAATGATGTGGCGGCAAAACGAAAACCTTCGTCGCAGGCTCCGTACTTTTCTGAAAGGCGAGCTCCCCGACTACGCGGTCCCCGCTCACATCGTCGTGTTGCCCTGGATGCCCCTGAATCGCAATGGCAAGCTCGATGCACAGAGTCTTCCCCTTCCATCTCGCCTGACTGTTCGCGTAACAGAAACCGTGGTGACAGGCGGAAGCGTCCTCGAGGCGGCGGTCCTTTCTGAATGGGAGAAGATCCTCGGAATCACAAACATTTCGCCGGACGAGGACTTCTTTGAGATCGGCGGCAATTCTCTTTCAGCAGTGCGCTGCGCCAGTGAACTGAGCGTCGTGACCGGTCGGAAGGTCTTACCATCGCACCTGTTTGAAGCACCGACGGCACGCAGCCTTGGCCGGCTGCTGGCAGCGATGGACAAGGTGAACGCGGCGGCCGAGCCGATCCAGGCACAGGGGAGCCGCGGAGCGACGCGCCGTCAGGCTCTGCACCTTGCATATGCGACGAAAAGGGGCAGCCGATGACTACTGAACGTTTCGCGCCGCAACCGACCGACATCGCAATCATCGGCATGTCCGCCCGCGTACCAGGGGCACGCTGTATCGAACAGTTCTGGCAAAACCTGTGCGACGATGTAGACGCTGCAACGCCGCTCGGCGCATCGCAGATGCAGGCGTCCGGTGTTTCTCCTGATCTGTACGAGAACCCGCTCTATGTGCGATCGGCATACCTGCTCGATGGCGCCGACACCTTTGATTCGCGGACCTTTAGGTATAGCCCGCGTGAAGCGAAGTTGATCGATCCGCAGCAACGAGTGCTGCTTCAGCTTGCCCATCACACGATGGAAACGGCCGGCTACGGCGGCGCGGCAGGTCGTCACACTGGAGTTTTTGCCGGCTGCTCCCTGAATACCTACCTGCTGCACAGCGGCATGGCTTCACACTTCGCGGTTGATCCGGTGCTTGCGCTGATGAGCAGCGACAAAGACTTTCTGGCAACACGCATCGCCTTCAAATTGGGCCTGGAAGGGCCGGCCCTTACGGTGCAAACGGCCTGCTCGACCTCGCTGACTGCGGTTCACCAGGCCTGCCAAAGCCTGCTTGCAGGTGAGTGCGATATGGCGCTTGCGGGCGGCGTGTGCGTCAAGGTTCCGTTGCATGCCGGCTATCTATATAGAGAGGGCGGAATGCTCTCCCGCGATGGTCGCTGCCGCCCCTTCGATGCTGCAGCCTCCGGTACAGTATTCGGCAGTGGAGCCGGCCTTGTTCTTCTCAAGCGCCATGCGGAGGCTCTGGCCGACCGCGACAATATCCTCGCCGTCATCAAGGCCTCGGCTACGAATAACGACGGCCGGCGCAAATCAAGCTACACCGCTCCCAGCATTGCAGGCGTTGCAGACGTCATGGCCCAGGCGCTTGAGTTTGGCTCTGTCGATCCGGAGACGATCGGCTACCTGGAGTGCCACGGCACCGGGACGGCGCTTGGCGACCCACTTGAACTGAGCGCGTGTAATCAGGCCTACCGCAGGTTTAGCGCGAAGCAGGCATTCTGCGCTGTTGGTTCGGTCAAGGGCCATATCGGCCACCTTGAAGCAGCGGCCGGCATCTCCGGTCTGATTAAAACCGTTCTGTGCCTGAAGAACGCTCATCTTCCCGGTATCAAGCACTTCTCCGCCGCCAACGCGTCGCTGGAGCTGGAGGGGTCGCCTTTCTTCATCAACGGACGGTCGACGCCTTGGTCTGCGGAAGCGCCGCGTCGAGCCCAGGTCAATTCGCTTGGTGTGGGTGGCACCAACGCCTCCGTAGTTTTGGAAGAGGCCGCCCCGGCACAGACGACTCCGCGCCGACGGGAGTGGGTGTTCTTGCCCGTCAGCGCAGCCCATCCCGCACCGCTGGCCGCATTGGGCGGGCGCCTGCAGCAGCACCTGTCCGATCAAGGCCAAGGCACAAGCGACGCAGTTCTGGAGGATGCGGCTTACACCCTGCTTGCCGGTCGGGCGCAACATCCGGCCAGAACGGCGTGGCTCTGGAGATCTGGAACCACGCAACCCGTCCTGGTTGGGTCCGCCAATGGAGCGGGCAACACCAAGGCCGCGCCGCCCTTGGTGTTCGTAGCAGAAGGCGGACAGGAGTCCTGTTCCGTCGAGAAGCTGGCCAAAGCGCTGAACGCCTGGGAACGGCACGGCTACATTCCAGCCGTACTTGTTGCCTGCGGTTCGGCAATGGATGCCGCCGCACAGCTGTTCGGCACCTCTGCAACAGACATGCGAGGTGGGCGCGCCGACAAGGTGGCTCTGTTTACCGCGGACGCAACCGGGCAGTACACCCTGGTCAAGCACGCGCATGGGGAAGATGGTTTCACCGCCACGTTCGCGGGCCTGCCGAACGCACTCGTTCTTCCGCTGGACGGCACCAACCTTGCCTCAGACATCGCCGAACAGTTTCGCGCCTTGAAAGCGACGGTGCTTACGCCACTCGCAGTGGAGTGCGATGCGCCGATCCTGTTGCGCCAGCTTGCCCAACTTTGGCTCGCAGGTTTCTCCGTAGACGCTGAAGAGGTCTACCGCGACAACCTGCCCCGCCGCATACCGCTGCCTGTGGCACCCCTGCAGGAGGAAAAATGCTGGTGGTAGCACAGATAAATTTCGGGCCCGGACGGGTGTTGCATCTCCTGTCCAGCAAACGGCCTTTCAGTATCTCCGTACGACGGAGTCGTGGGCGCACGCAGTACGTCCCACGTCCCTGCCCTTGCTTTAAGGGCGCAACCACAACCCTGATTCCCTAACCCTGATTCCCTTTAGGAGAGAGCCATGATGAACAACGAACTTGTTGCACAGGAAAGCTCGCTGGACCTGCAGGAGCTGGAAATCGACACCTTTGAAGTCGAAGAACTCAACACGCTGGACGTCGACAGCTCGGTCGACATCAGCATCTCCCTGTGCAGCAGCAGCAGCACCTGCAGCTCATCCTGCGGCTAAGAGTGCACCGTCAACCCCAACGCGTTTCCACCCATACACCTAAAAGGAGAACTGCCATGAACAACACCCTCGATGTAACCAAGACGCTGGACCTGCAGGAACTGGAAATCGACACCTTTGAAGTGGAAGAACTCAGCGGCCTTGACGTGGACGCGTCCGCAGCCTCTGGCGACACCATCACCATCTCTCTCTGCAGCAGCAGCAGCACCTGCTCCTCCTCCTGCGGCTGAGACGAACGATTTTCTAACCTGTAAAAGGAGACTTACGTGAACAACACACTCGATGTAACCAAGACGCTGGACCTGCAGGAATTGGAAATCGACACCTTTGAAGTCGAAGAACTCAGCGGCCTGGACGTGGACGCGTCCGCAGCCTCTGGCGACACCATCACCATCTCTCTCTGCAGCAGCAGCAGCACCTGCTCCTCCTCCTGCGGCTGAGACGAACGATTTTCTAACCTGTAAAAGGAGACTTACGTGAACAACACACTCGATGTAACCAAAACGCTGGATCTGCAGGAACTGGAAATCGACACCTTTGAAGTGGAAGAACTCAGCGGCCTTGACGTTGACGCATCTGAAGCCACTGCTAGCAACATCGTGATCTCGCTCTGCAGCAGCAGCAGCACCTGCTCATCGTCCTGCGGCTAGCCGGTGGATGTCTCAAGAAATTGAGATGGAAGCACAACGAAACACGGAGACGGAAATGTTCAAGCAAGGGAGCCTAAAGACCGCTGACTCAGAACCCATGATTCAAGCAGTGAAGGAACCCGGCTGCTTCAGCAATGACGCAACCTCCACCCAAACCCGAATCTGTGGCCGACGCTGACGTCTGACAGTGATCGTTCTTCTTAATCACCCTGGAGAAGGTAAGGACTGCAATCCTTGCCTTCTCCTACAACCTACACCACCAGGTTCCTTCTTCCGATGCCACCCACAGCGTGACTGCGAGAGGCACTGCATTTAGTGAGATGCAGGCCACGAGCGATCCGTAGAACTTTTTTTGGTACCTAACCACAGGACCATCGCCCACGTGTCTATGCTTCGTACAAATCCCGCGCTGTTTCATGCCTCCGACCGCCCGCTCGCCCGGCAACTGCAGTCGACACTTGCCGGTGTGGCACACCTCGCCGGTGCCCGGCTCGACCTGCGCAGTAGTTGCGACGGCGCTCTTGAAGACCACAGGCCCGAGCCTCCTGTTGCCGGCTTAACTCCGGTCCTCTTCGCCCATCTCGGCTCCCATGCTCTTCACCTGTCTGCGTTTTCAGCAGCGGCTTTGCTTTCCGGTCCCTGCCCCGATTGCCTGGCGGGCCGCATACAGTCCCTGCTGCCGCCGGTAGAGCAATCTGCCATCCATCGGGGGCGTCGCCTGCAGGGCGACTCGTCACCGTATGTGCTTGCCGGCTGCAACGATCTGGCCGCAACACTCGCAACCCACCTGCTGCAGAACCTGACGACGGAAGACCCGCGTGTCTACACTCTGCACCTTGAGACAGGCACCATCAGTTCGTTCGGTCTGCTGCCCGATAGTTTTTGCCACACCTGCGCACCTGCACCGGATTACAGTCGCGAGGCGTCGCGCCTGATCCTGCGGTCTTCTGTGCCGGACACCGCAGGCGGCGGCCGCGTGAAAGGCCTGCAGGAGTACAGCTTTTCCATGGATGCCCTGGTGAACCCCACATGCGGAGCGGTTGCCAAGAACACCGTTCCAGGCGAAGGCCGGGCCGTCACCGCGCCCACGTTCGGGCAGTATGTCCAGCGATCACACTCGGGGCACGGACGCATCGTCATCTGGTGTGGCATGCATCCCCGGCGCGCGGATAGCCGCATTGTGGGCGTACTTGAAGGGTTGGAGCGCCAGGCCGGCATGTACGCCGATCCAGCGCGGACTGCCTGTGTCGACAGCTTCACCAATCTTGGTGGCGCCGCCATGGATCCGGCGCTCCTGCTCGAGTACAACGACATCTCTTACGACCTGCCTTTTGGCCTGACCCGCTACTCTCCGGACCTGCCGCTGGAGTGGATCTGGGGCTACTCCCTTCAGCGCCAGGAGCCTGTTCTTATTCCTCGCCAGCTCGCCTTTTATGAAAAGGTCACCACGGACGAGGTCAAGGTAGTCCAGAACAACTCCAGCGGCTGCGCTTTGGGCTCCTGTTACGAAGAGGCCGTGCTTAAGGGACTTCTGGAGCTCATCGAGCGCGACAGCTTTGTAATTGCCTGGCACAAGCAACTGGCGCTCCCCCGGCTGGAAAACAAAAGCTGGACCAGCCGCCGTGTGCGCTCCGTGCTCGACAGGATCGACCTGCTTGGCTACGACCTTACCTTGCTCGACGGCAGGCTCGACTTGCGGCTGCCGACCGTCATCGCAATTGCACGACGTCGCGATCGCGAATTGGGAGCCATGTCTCTGGGCGCATCGACCGCGTTCGACATCGAAGACGCCATCTGCTGCGCTGCCCTGGAAGCCAGCACCGCGGTCGTGGAGCTGCCAGTGCTTGTGCGTTCGAACCAGGAACATGTGCAGTCGCTTACAGAAGATTACCTGCGTGTGGTCGAGGTTTCCGACCATGCCTTTCTGTACGGCCTGCCAGACATGGCCGACCGGCTCAAATGGATGCACTCCAACCCTCGAACGCAAACAGCGACGGAGCGGGACAGTGACAAGACCTGGGCGGCCAGCGGCGACATTGCCACGGATCTCGATCGCTGCCTGACGGAACTTCGTCGGTGTGGCTGCCCGGATGTGTATGTGGTGGACCTGACGACCCGCGAGCAGCGGCTACTCGGTTTGGTGACAGTACGGGTCCTGGTGCCCGGACTTGCGCCAATCGATTTCGGTCACCCGCGACACCGCGTCGCACGCCTGCCACGCATGCAGTTGGATGACGAACTGCAAGCCTTGCGAACCAATGGTGACCGCCCCAACCCGCTTCCACACCCGTTCCCGTAGACCGAATTTTCCAAAGGCCCGGCCGATGACGCAACACACACAAATCGACGAGGTTCTCTCCTTTACCGAGCGGGTATTCACCCGGACGGAGGGGCACGACGACCTGAATACTCCCGGGCACCAGCCCAACTGGAGCGATCGGCCGTCGCGCTTTCGCGGATATCCGGATCTTCGCTCCATTCCTCTGGCCGCCCCGGATACGTTGATTGCGCTGCATCAAGCGGGAACGCTGTCACCGGCGGATCGCGTAAGTCTGCTGCTGTATTTGTCGCTCGCGCCGCTGCGGCGCAGGCTTGATCTCTCCTGGAACAGCACACCTGCACTCACCACATTTCCTGGTCAGGAGTTCGGCCGCGGCGCTGCTTCCGGCGGCGGACTTTACCCAACGCAGTGCTACCTGCTGGAGAACGGGAGCTCGACGCTGCGGCCCGGGCTCTATCACTACAGCGACGGCACCCACGCGTTGACACCGGTGCGCTGGGGCGATTGCACGGCCGGCCTTGCGCGCGCACTCGGCGATGACAAGGTGCATGCGCAATACCTTGTTCTCACCGCCGACTTTTGGCGCAACTGCTTTAAATATGAAAACTTTGGCTACCACGTGTGCACTGAAGACGCAGGTGCGGCAGCGGCGATGCTTGAAGTCGCGGCGGCTTCACTGGATGTGCCGGTGACTGTTTCCATCCGCTTTCCTGACGAGCCGGTCAACGCAGTTCTCGGTGTAGACGGACGGTTTGAGAGTGCCTTTGCGGTGCTTGCCCTGGGCAACGAAGTGCGGCCTGCTGAGCAACAGGGGCCTGCGCTTAAAAGCCTTGCGGCTCCACTACACTTTCAGCGCTCCCGTCGCGTCTTTCTGCCAAAGCACCTGGCAAGTGTGCATCGTGCATCGGTAACCCCTGCTCCGCTGCCGACGGATCAAAAGCCAGCTACGCTGCAAGCGCCGACCAGCGCTGACCTTATACCGATGCCGGCAACGGATTCCGTCGCAGATCGCCTGCGTCTTTCCCTTCCCGCACTGTTGCATCGGCGGCGCTCCGGGTGGTCCAGCATGGGCGGTTTCCGCGCTCTTCCGGAGGGTGCACTGCAGCAGGTGCTGGAGTTTGTGCATGGCGCACAGGGCTCCACGTTTGATCCACCCCTCGTACCCGGGTCGCTCAAGGTGTACGCAAAGGTCTCCGCGGCGGATGGTCTGACGCCGGGCGCTTACGAGTGGATGCAGCAGACTTCCCAACTCTGCCACCGGCCCATTCATCCCGTCACCAACTGGCAGCAAACGTATTCCATGGACAACTACAACGTGGATGAATCGGCGTCGGTCCTGTTTGTGGCGGGTGACGTATCAGCGGCGTTGCGTGAGTTTGGTCCGGCGGGCTACCGCGTCCTGAACCTGAACGTGGGCCGCCTTGCGCAGCGGGCTTACCTGGCTGCTGCCGCTTTGAATCTGTCGGCGGGTGTTGTTCTCGGCGTGCGCGGCAAAACGGTAAAGCGCATGTTGAATCTGCCCGATTCCGAAAACGTTTTTCTTGCCATCTACGTTGGCCCGGCACAACCCTCTGTCGAGCTCTTCAACTTTCGGCTTACCCACTAACCCATATCGCCGCATCGAGTGAACGCCATGAGTGAACTTCTTCTGCAGGAAATTGCCGGCATCGCTTCCACGCCACACGCCACCGCCCCTCACATCCAACTGTCGTCCACCATGCTGTTGCGCTCTGCAGGGCTGCCGCTAAATGCAGTGGCGATGCTGGAGGCGCCAAACGTTGTCTCCGCCATTGATGCCCTTCTCGGCATCGACAGCATCCTGTCGCAGAAGGCCGACATCCTGAGCGAGTTATTGCACGCCGAGATCGGACAGTTGCAAGGCGATCAGGCGTCACAAAGAGTGCTGCTGAACCTGCGCCGCAGCATCTTCAACCGGCGTCCGCTCGCGCCTGCGGCGATGCAGCAAAGCCTCGCGCTGCTGTCTGATGAAGCAGTGCGCGAGGTAACCGACTGGGAGAATCTGCGAACAGAGCGTGAGCGCTTTTGTGAGGCTGGTGAAAAGGCCATGGCCGTCTCCGCAGACGAGGCCCGCGTCGGTCTTCAGCAACTCGCGGCAGAGCCGCTTCTTCGACGCGCGCTGGCACTGTCGAATCCCTCGCTGCATCGGCCCTTGGAGCAGTACGCTTCTGCGAAACCTGGGAGCCTGGATCGCAAACTGCGTCGAGCCGAGCGTACCTTGCTGACGTATCTGCTTCGCGCGGTGTTCAAAACATCGCCGTTCAGCACGCTTACATCCGTTGCCATGGTGCAGCTTGAAGAAGATGCGCATGCCGCCGTCGCGGTTCCGCGCAATGTGGTCTGCAAGACCAGGCCGCACATCGGCATTCTTGCTCTTGTAGAGCAGGCGATTTCGCGCAACGCTTTTCAGTATCCGTTCCTGCCCATGCAATTGCAGCCGGATGCCGTGGTTGAGGGCAACAGGGTTCGCTTCTGGCGACGTTCAGAAAAACTGAATAACGCGTACGGCCCCATTTACAGCGAGGTGTCGGAGTACTTCTTCTGGCTGCAACTTACACCGTCGCTGCGCAGGGTCATGGCCCTGCTGCAGGCCGGCCCGCAAAACATCCACAGTGTGCTTGCATGCATTGAAGCGTCAGGCCTGAACGCAGAAGCGGCGCAGGAGTACATGCGCCTACTGCTGAGCAGCGGCCTGCTCATTGTCAGCGGTCTGCGCCAATCCGTACACAATCCCAGTCTGTGGACCGACACCATCAGGCTTTTGCGTGCCAACAATGACCTTGTTCTGAACGCCGTTGCAGATCACCTGGAGGAGCTGCTTGCACGCACCGCAGACTTCGCCACGGCAGGCATTGCAGAGCGGCTCAGAATTCTGGCGGAGTTCGACAGCAGCACCGACGTGTTTCTGGAGAGGCTTGGCAGCGAGGGGAAGGCGCCGCGCCCCACAATCTACGAAGACGCCTCGTTCTGCTCCACTCCCCTTGTGCTCAAGCGCGAACGCTGGGAGCCCTTCGTCGAGCCGCTTGCAGAGATCCAGCGCCTTTCGGCACTGTACGATCCGTTCCTCGTTCCCCGCGTCACCTTCCGGTCGCTCTTCAAAAGGCGCTTTGGCGTGGGCGGACGGTGCAACGACATCCTTGAAATGTCCGACTACTACCACGAGGTGTTTTACGGTCCCTATAGCCATGCGCGTAATGGGCGAAACCCGTTTCGTGACCAGCTTGGCAGCGGCTCTTTAAACCCGCTTCGCGTTGGCGAGGTTCAAAACATCCTGGATGCGCAGACTGTGCTCGCCGCGCAGTTGCGCGACCTGCTTGCGCAGAACGCCGGCGCAGAAGAGATCAGCATTCCTCAACACTGGATCACCGACTTTGGCGGTCTCGCAGCGCGGCAGTACAAGGTGTTTGCAAACTCGTTCTTTGTGCAATCCGCGGAGAACTCCTGTGGCGATCCGCTGCTTGTACTCAACCATCTGTATGCCGGTTTCGGCTGCATGTTATCCCGCTTCTGCTACATGTTCGATAGCGAGCAGCAGGGCGCGGGAGGCTACCTGCACGAGGCACTCAGCCGGTCGGCTACGTCGCACGATACGAACGACACCGTGTACGCAGAATTTCAGGGCGGTCATCAAACCAACCTCAACCAGCACCCGGTAGTGACGCAGTATGAAATCGTGTGCCCCGGTGAAAACGGCACCCGACCTGCGGAGCAGCAGATCCAGCTCGGCGAACTCAGCCTCGTGCACGACGCCGCCACAGACGAGGTCTTTGTCGTCTGCGACCGCATCGGCAAGCGGGTGGTGCCGCTTTACCTGGGCATGATGTATCCACTTGCCGTACCGAATCTGCAAAAGACGTTGCTGTTGTTTTCGCCGCCACCCATCATGGGCCCTAGCAGCGACACAGACGACGTGCAACCCACTGGCGACGAGGTCATATACCACCCCCGTCTTCGCCATCGCAACGTGGTCTTGCAGCGTGCGTCGTGGGACTGCACAATCGCGGCCTTCCCGCTTCGTGAACGGGACGCAACCGACTTCCAGTACCTGCTTGCTGTCAGCCGCTGGAAGTCGACGCGCAACCTGCCGGATCGTAGCTACGTCACGATTTCGGAAACGCTTGCCACGCCGAGTGCCGGCGGCAGCGAGGGCGAATCCACAGGTGGCGTGATCGATGCCAGCAAGCCATGCTTCTTGGACTTTCGCCTTCCTTCGTGTGTGTTGCTGTTGGAAAAAATGGCCGCCGGCAAAACCGGCACACTTCGCTTTACTGAAGCGCTTCCGCTGCCGGAAGACGCACCCTTTTCAACCGATGGCAACCAGCACGTTTCCGAATTTGTCCTCGAAATTCACCAGGAGCTCGCCCAGTGATCAATGTCAGCAGCGATACGCAGTATCTCGGTGTTCATATCTTTTACAACACCTATGACCTTCGCCCCGTAATCCTTCGCTGTGTCGATCCGGTAGTCCGCCGGCTCGAAAGCGATGGCCTGATCCAGCGCTTCTTCATCACGCGCTACTGGGAAGGTGGACCGCACGTGCGGCTTCGCCTGCAGCCGGCCGAAGGCGTAACCAGCCAGGACATCAAAGAAACAATCGAGCCGCTAATCCACAATTTCTTGCAGCTTCGACCCTCCCTTTTCGACGCGGACGCGGCCCGGGTGACGCCCGTCATGCGGAAGCTATTTGAAATCGAGTACGGACCAGACGCCTTTGTCAACGAGTACGGCGCAAACGGAGAGATTCCGTTGGCCACGAACAATTCGTACGAGTACGTGCCCTATGAGCCCGAGTGGGAGCGGTATGGCGGTCCCGCCGGTGTTGCGCTTGCAGAAGAGCACTTCCACATATCCAGCAGGATCGCACTCAAAGCCATCTCCGAGAGCAACAGCCACGTACACAGCAGCCTGCTCGGCCTGTCGATGCAGCTTATGCTGCACCTGGCCTGGACCTTTACGGACGACAACAAGGAGGTTGAAAACTTCTTCCGCTTCTACAGCGAACGTTGGCAGACGATGGATTACACGCCGGGAAACACTGCCGGTATCGAGCGCAAGTTCGAACGGCAAAAGGCCGTCCTGCTGAATCACGTTCTTGAAGCTCGTTGCATCCATCGGGAACAGGACCGCGTGCAGTCCCCTGTGCTTAGCCACTGGCTGAAACACGCCCGCTGGCTCCGCGAAAACATCCGCGCCGTGTATGCCGCCGGCAAGCTGGAGCTTGACCCACCCGCACAGTCTGAGGCGGAGGCTGTTACGCGTCTGCTCACCAGTTACATCCACATGATGAACAACCGACTTGGCGTTCTGATTCGCGAGGAAGTTTACCTTTCGCACATACTGGTCCGCACCCTGGAGGAAATCAATGCACCCCGCCTTGTTCACTGAGCTCCCCGCAACAGAAGCCGCCGCAACCACAGCAGCGGTGCAACCGCAGATCAGCCCGCTCGTCATTGTGGGGCCGCGTGAATTTCTCGGCGGACGACCCATGCACTTTGCCAAGCTGCGCGGCAGCACCCGCTACTTCCGCATGGGCGAAAAAGAGGTCTACCTGCTTTCGCGCATGGATGGCAAGCGCACCCCGGAGCAGATTCAGGTTGACTACGCGCAAGCATTCCGCAAGCGCCTCAGCCTTGCTTCGTGGAACAAGGCGGTCAGCCTCTTTGAGCAGCGCGGCCTCTTGCTCACAGAGGAGGCCCACGCCGCACCCGTGACTGAAGCATCGACCGCGCCCATGGGACGCGTGCAAACGGGACCTTTCTCTCACAAACTGGTGAACTGGAATCCCGACATGCGGCTGGGGAGCCTCGCGCGCTTTGCACGGTTCTTTATTAACGGCCCCGTGCTCACGTTGTGGTTGTTACTTGTTGTCGCCTGCGAGCTAGTCGTATTGCGCAACTTTAACCAGGTCTGGGCTGTCGGCAGTCACCTTTCCGGATCCGTCATACGCGCCATCGTTTTCATTTCCATTCTCACGGCCACAACCGCGCTTCATGAGTTTGGGCATGCCGTCGCGTGCAAGCGTTTCGGAGGCGAGGTGCGCGAGCTCGGCTTGTTAGTCCGCTACTTCATGGTGTGCGCCTATGCCCGCATCGACGACATCCTGCTTCTGACAAATCGTCGTCAGCGGTTGTATGTGCTGCTCATGGGGCCGCTTGTCAGCCTCTCGGTTATCCCTGTTGCGCTGGCGTTCTGGCTTCGCACGCCACCACATACACTCGCCCACTCGATCGCTGCCGATCTGCTTCTCTGGTACAACTTCGGCTGCCTGATGCAGTTTCTGCCGTTTCTAAAGCTTGACGGCTATTACATGCTGGCACAGCTTCTAAAAATGCCCGAGCTGCGAACAGATTCCTACAACTATCTCGCAGCCCTCGGCAAGCATTGGCTTGGCCGCGGAGAAGGCATGGTGATCTCCTCCGACTGTGCCAGGTACGTGCAGCCCACCTACGTTCTATACGGCGTATTTTCCTCGCTTGCGACGGCTGCTTTTGTCCTTTGGACACTGGCTCGCTACAGCGTTTCGCTGCGCCATTTGCTGGGCGTGCCGTGGTCGCTGTTCGTCACGTCGTTGCTGGGCGCCATGATCGCCTGGCGGTTGTATACGGAAGTCTTTTCCAAATGGCGGCCGGGCAGTACTCAGGCCTGACTCGCACCGGCTGGATCGTTCGTACAAACGTAAAGCCCTACTCAAAGGGAGGAACCCTCATGCCTTTTTGCCTCCAGTTCGATGCCACGTACGTCACCACCTCTCCTCTGCTAACGTCGCTGCTTACCCAGCTGCAGGACGGGAGTGACGGCGATCTGCTCCTTGCCGATCTGTCACTCGGTTCCTGGACGCCCCAGGCGCTTGCGATGCAGTTATTAGGCCAGCTGCAAGGGTGCGAGATGCAGCCGAAACGGTGGCGGCCCGGCACGGCGGACACCCTTGGACATTCCATGAGTGTCGGCGTCGATGAAGAGGGTCGGGGCAACTGGCTTGTCCGCACCGCGCACGCACTTAAACTGCGCATCGCCAAGGCGGTGGGTGAGCGCCGCTTGGACGCGATCATCCTGGTTCCCTGCTTTGGAAATGTGTGGCGCTCTGAAGACAAACTTCTGCTGGAGTATCTTCGCGCAGGTTGCCCCGGGCTCAGGATCACACTTGCAGCGGTTGATCGTGAGAGCGCGGCGTGGCCGGCGGAGTGGCGACTCCACACGTTCGCCCTCCCTGCTCTCGACACCATCGATGTTGCGGAGCGTTGCTTGGCGACCCAGGCGGCAGACTTCATCCCTTCGGCCTTGTCGCCACGCATGCTGAAGGCCCTTCACCCAACAGAGGGTATTTCTAGACTTCGGAGCGGATCGGCGGTCGTCGGCCCTGAGCGGCGTCGTCGCGCCATGAAGCAGGGCGGCCTTTCAGCAGAGATCGGGCAGGCGTTCCGTGCTGGCGGCCTTGCGGAACTCGTTCCGTTTGCACTGCTCCACGGTCCATCAACCGCCGGTGCCGACGCGGTACTGCACCGTGAGGCGTGGGCCAGCTTCGCCGCCGGCGCGCGCGATCTTGCGGTGCAGTTCATGGCAGCCGCAGCGCTGCGCGCCAGCGATCCTGTATCGCTGGCGTTCATCACCGCTCACCACATGGTGATGCTTGTGGCCATGGCGCGGTATGCGGAGGCATACAGTCTGCCGGAGCCACCCCTGGAGCAACTGCCAGAAAAGGAGCGGGGCCTTCTGCTGAAAATGCGTGGCTGGGCCTTGGTGATGGACGGCAAAGGGCAGGAAGCACGCGTCTGCCTCAACCAGGCACTCGCCCTGAACGACCCCACACGTGAAGATGCCGAGCACCTTCTGCTCATGAACATTACCGCGCTTTCTGAGCTGCGCAGTGGCGATCACCAGCGCGCTTACATTCTGGAAAAGCAGATTGAAGCGGTGCTGCAGCAGCAGGCGTCCCCGGACGAACGTCTGGTCTTCGTCAACTCGCTCAACCTTGCACGCTTGTACAGGTATAAACGCGACTGGGAGAGCGCCGAACACCGGTATCGCCGGGCCTTTGCCACTGCCGAGGGGTGCCCGAGCGATACGGACCGGGTGAACGAGGAGCTTTGCCGCGGCCGGCTCGCCGAAGACCGTGAAGATTGGGCAACTGCCCTTGACGCTACTTTCCGTGCCGCCCTGTATTGGGTAGCTGCCGATTGCCCTGAAGCCCTGAACTGGCGCGTGCAAAGCTTGCTGCTCGGCAAGCACGCAGTAAAGGTGGTGCACGGCCTTCATCAACTGCACGACTGCGTGGAGAGCCTGGCCGACGCATTCCATGCCACGCTTGAGAGGCTCACGACCTCTGCGGGTCTGACCGCCGTTCTCCCACGGCCTGGTTCAAGCACGTCGTTTCGCTTCCACCGCGATGGGGCTCCGCTGCCTCCGGGAGCCGCGTATCTTGCGGGACCGCACTGGGCCTTGCTCGCCACACCGCACCAGGGACCGGCTCATGCGTTTGGCTCCGGCTTTTCTCGGCTTACCGACTGGCTTGCAAGTAAAGTTGCGATTCACCACGGCGTGCAAGCCACAACGTTTCTTATTCCGCGCAACGACGGCTGCGCCATGCCACGCAATTTCTCCGCGATGCGTCAACAGGCTGCGACGCTTGGGATCTCGCGCGTCCGCTTCAGCGTTCATGATCTGCCAGGTGCAACCGGATACAAGGCCTTCACCGAAGTCAGGCAATCCCCACTCGTGCAACGGACAATCGTTGACGACTCAGGCACCGTGGTGACGTTCCGCAGATACCTCCAGCCCTGCCTCTTGTCCCCAGTCGAGGCAAAGATTCACGGCCTGGCCAAAGCCGGCGCTACCCTGGAGTACTTGCACCAACAAGCAAAGGGTTCTGGTCTTGAGTCGAGCGATGTTCAGCACATCGTCGAAGGTCTGCGCAGCAGATGCATACTTTCCATAGCTGCCCCACCAAAGCCTTCTCTCAGCCGAGAACAAACCCGCTTTGCTCAGCCGACGACCAGCTCGACTTAGCAGCGTCGAGATGCCGCATGTCTGTCAAAGGCATGAGCGATTGCGACAGGGGAGATGATGCTCGTGATGCGACCGCGCGCCGCGTGGGTTCGAGGTACGCATGCATCTCGAAGGACAGACTTTTCTATCAACGATCAAGGGGTAAGAGCCTGACCTTCGACCTCAACGCATAAGAGCTCTGCCGCTTGCCGTCCAAAGCCTCATTGAGAGTGGCGCTCTCTGAACGGCGAGATAGTTTCGGGTAGTGTGCTCCAGATGCATGCAGCGAGAGCAAAGACAAGGCTGCTGACCAGCATGCCTCGCGTGAGACCGAAATGTTCTGCGACCAGACCGGTGAGGATGGGAGCGAAAAAGCTGACGAGGCGGCCCCAGTTGAAGATGGAACTCGCCGTGGATTTTAAGTGAGGCGGATAGAGTTCCGCGAGCCACGGCCCCCAGATCACACTGGATGACAAACAGAATCCGTATACGGCGCCGAGCAGCAAAAGCCATGCAAAGCCGGGCGCGTTCAGGAACGCGACGATTGCGGCGGCCGCGGCGAAAAATCCGAACGCCCCCTTGCGGCGCCCGTACCTGTCGCTCAGCCAACCCCAGAAGAACCCGCCAAGTATGTTCGCGGAAAACTGTGCGCCAAGCAGTCGGCCGGCATCCAGCGCGGGCAGGTGCCGCACCGTCAACAGGTAGGTAGTCACCCAACCACTAAAGGCCTGGTAGGCAAAAAAATTGAGACCGGTCATCGTGGCAAGCAACAGCGTCTGCTTCCGCAGAGCCGGGGTAAATAATTCAGCAATGGGCAGCTTGCCCGGTTTGCTCACAGCCGACTTGTCGCTGGGCGGAATGGCGACATACGCCAGGCCAGACAGCAGCAAAGGGGGCAAGCCGCCCGCCCAAAGCAATAAGTGCCAGTTGTGTGTGCCCAGGTGGCCGAAGGTGAACCCCAGGGTGACGATGGCCAGGCTGAAGGTGGCGTTGATAGCGCTCGCCAGTTTGCCGCGGACACCTGCGCGGAACAGCTCCACGTAAATGCCGACCACCACGGGAAAACTGCCCCCGAGAAACAGGCCGAGCACAAAGCGCTGCAGAAGGAGGGTGGCATAGCCGGTGACCAGCGTGCCTGCCAGCAAGAGCAGGCCGTAGCCGGCCATCACCACGACCAGCATATTGCGCTTGCCGAGCCGGTCTGCCAACTGGCCGATAGACAGAGCGCCTATGAGCGCACCCGCACCCTGCGCGGAATACGCTGAACCGGCTTGCGTCAGCGTAAGTCCAAGGCTTGCGCGGAACAGGGGCCGAAGGACATCGACGGTGTTCCAGGCCCAACCGTAAAAGAACTCGGCGATCAGCAGAAAGCCGAACGCCACGAGCCGACGGCTTAGCGGCAGGTCCACAAGGGCCGGTCGGGCACCGGAGACAGGCAGTTCAGAGACCAGGACGGCATCGTCCGTCTGCACAAGGATCGGCGTGCTTTGAACCAGTCGAGAAGCGCTCATGTGCCTCCATCTATGCGGTCAGCTTCGCTACGCTGCGGCCCTTTGCAATGCGCCGAGTTTCAACTGCACCAGCATCGACAGTTCGTCATACAGCGTCCACTCGTCAACGATCTTGCCGTCACGCACATGCAGGTGGGTAAAGCCCATGACGAACAGCTTGTAGCCGGTGGGCGCGCCGAGCGAGCCGTAGCCAAGATGGTGGCCGTCCAGCACCCACCGTATCGCCACTTTTGTGCCACCCTCTTCGCTCTCGACAGAGCAGATGTGCTGCGGCACGTAGGCACAATCCGGAATCATGGCGGCAAGGCGCATCGTCTGCTGCATCACGGCGGCGGGTCCGTACAATTCACGCATCAGCGGTCCGTGCCACTGGCAATTGCTGGCATATATCTCGCTGATCTTGCCAAACATCCGCTTGTTGAAGATGCCGTGCAGCCAGCGCAGCACCTCGGCCTCCAGGTCAGTGTGTGCCAGCGACAGGTCGGGTTCCGTTTCCGGCGGGTACTGGCCAAGCAGGCGCCGGTTTTCGGCAATCTCCACAACGGCCTCGCCCGCGTCGAACTTCTTCTGCGCAAGGCTGAGCGCATAGGCGTGCGGGTCGATGCCGAGCTGCACAAGCTGCGCCATGTTGTCGCGCGCCACCCACTCCCGATAAATCTTGTTCTCCACGATCATGCAGTCGACAATGGTGCGCGTCGTGAACGTGCGGCCTGTCGGCTTGCCGAAGATGCCGTACTCCGTATGGCGGCCGGTGCCGTGGGTCATGTGCGAGGTGTAGAAGCCATCAACGTCGTTGCCACGCCAGATGACGGATGTGGCCATGCCCCGGCGGTCTGGTAATTCCACGATGCGCTGAATGGTTTCACGCACAATGCTCTCGCGGTCATACATCGTTCCCAGCACTCCATAAAGAACGCAGTTGTGGGTGTAGTGCGTGTAAATCAGGCCAACGTCGCGCTCGTCCCAGATGCGGTGCGTGCAGCGGACGATGTAATCGACGATATCGGTATAGACCGGGTCGAAGCCGCGCATGCTCTGAACGCGGGCCCGGCCGTTCGGCACCAGTTCGGTAAAGTCTCGCCGCTCCACCTGCAAGACATTGCCTTCGCGCACGGGTTCGCTTGCGGTGCTACCGTCTGTCTTCTGGTCCTTGCTCACTCGCTCTCCTGCTGCCGTGCTGCTGTTTTTACAAAGCGGGTTCTTCCCTGCTGCAAAACGGTGTGCAACCATGCTGCCACAGCCTGGGCAATTTCGTCAGGCCACTGCAGCAACGCCAGGTGACCCGCGCCGTCGATCACGTGCAGCGTGCTCCCTTTCAGGCCACGATGCAGTATGTGCTGTGCTTCGGGCGGGCATAGCTTGTCCTCGCTGCCTGCAAGGACCAGCGTTGGGCAATGCACGTCGCCGAGCATGGGGCGGAAGTCCGGCCGGTGGAGCGCCATCTCCGTCTGGCTGCAGAACACGAGCGGCCCAAACGACATGGCCATGGCCTGAAGAAGGTTGAGGTGTGCATCGTTTTCCTCAAGCCGGGTGCTGTGCCCGCAGTAGTCCGGCCAAAGGTGCAACCGTACAAAGGCGTCCATCGGCATCAGGCCCGCGCGGTCGACGGCTTCACGTCGCGCGGCATGGCGCTCTACAGGAACGGGCAACGGGCTGGTGCTGACCAGCGCAAGGCCGCGTACCCGCTCTGGTGCCTGCGAGGCAATCTGCATCGCAACCATGCCCCCAAGCGAAAACCCCAGAACAGCAAACCGCTCCGGTGCCTCTGACAGCACATACTCCGCGGCCTGCTGCACCGAGCTGGCATGCGGGGCCACAATCACCCGCGTCTCAATGTCCGGCAAACTGCGAATCAGGGCAGCGAACACCCGCTCATCACACAGCGTTCCAGGCAGCAGAACCAGCGGTAGCGGCACGTCCTTCAACTCGCTTTTACTCTGCCCACGCACACGGCGAACGTAACATGGGCAACGGCAAGCAGGCCATGCACCACAGGTGCCGAAGGCGATAAAATCAACGCGTTCGCGGCAAAGCATTCTGCCGCGGCAGGGAGCAGCACCAATGTCACAGACCGATTCACTGCCAAACCCCTCTGCCTGGACTGCCGAAGCCATGCGCGAGCGCCTCGTACGCTATGCCGATCTCCAGGCGTGCCGCACCGCCTTTATCGACACGCGCACACCCGGCTCGACGGAGAAGGAGAACTTCACCATCATCGGCCCCGGCGTGTCTGAGAGTGCGGACCAGCACGTGCACATCCGCGAGAAGCACGGCTTCAACATCGGCGGTGCGCGCCAGCCGTTCGGGTGTGTCAACTCACAGCACAGCCACGACACAGCAGAGGTCTTTGTGGTGCACACCGGCCACTGGCGGCTGCACTTTGGTCCGAACAAAGAAGATGGCTCGCTCGACATCGGCCCTGGGGACGTGGCGTCCGTGCCCATTCACATGTTTCGCGGCTTCAGCAAGCTCGACGAAGGCAAGGGTTTCCTTTGGATGCCGCTCGGCCAGGACGATCCCGGCAAAGTCACGTGGGCACCAGCGGTCTTCAAAGCCGCGGAAGACCATGGCCTGAAGCTGGCCAAGGGTGGCAAACTCATCGACACCACCAGCGGCGAGTACCAGCTGAAAGAGGTGGAGTTGGAGGTGCCGCTGAGCGAGGACGTGCTTGCCCAGCTGAAGACACCGTCCTTGCAAAAGCTGGAGGAATGCCTGGTCCGCGCGGCAGACATGCACGCGAATCCGGGATCGCCCCTGGCGGCCGACGGTGTGGAAGAGGCAGGTGTGATCGTGCCGCGACAGACGAGCGATGGCTTTGCACCCGGACCGATTGCTGGATGGTGGCCGCACGACCTGAACCTGCGACGGCTGACACTCGAGACCGGCGCATACGTCCCCATGCACGCGCGCAAAGAGGTGGAAGTGTTGTTCGTCCAGTCGGGTACGGTTGAGATCGGCTGGCAGAACGGCGATGCTGAAGAAACCCTGCTCATGGGTGCCGGCGACACGCTCTCCATCCCCGTCGGCGTGCAGCACAGCTTTCGCAACACCGCATCCGGCACCGCTGTGCTCTTCGTCGTGCGCGGCACGGAAGATCCGCAGATGCCTGTCTTCGCCTCGGCACCGGTAGCAGAACTCGTCGGCGCGTAGCCTGCCAACAAAAGGGCCCGTACTGCGCGCCGGCAGTACGGGCCCTTTCGCGTGGGGTGATGTCTAGCGGGTCAGCGCAGCAAACGTGGCAGCCTTGCGGTCCGCACGAATGGCCGCAGCCCGCCGATGCCCCTCCAGCCCCTCGCTTGCACTCTGACGCGTCGCCGGGCCGGCAACCAGGTCCACGGCACTGTCGTCCAGCCACTGGTGCGTCGCAATCTTCACATACGATCCAACCCACAGGCCGCCCGTGTACCGGCCCGCGTGCATCGTGGGCAGCGTGTGGTTGGTGCCCACGCACTTGTCGCTGTACACCACACTGGCGTTCTGGCCAATGAACAGCGACCCGTAGTTGCGCAGCTTCTTCGCAAACTCGCGCGGCTCTGCCGTATGCACCTGCAGGTGTTCCGCCGCAATAAAGTCGGAGTAGCGAATCATCGCTGCCTCATCCGCGCACACCGTGATCTCGCCGTAATTGGTCCAGCTCTCCCCCGCAATCTTCGCCGTCGACAGCGTCTCAAGCTGCCGCAACACCTCTGCCTCTGTCGCCTTCGCCAGCGCTGCATCCGTCGTAATCAGCCCAACGCGGGTGCGCACATCGTGCTCGGCCTGCGCCAGCAGATCGGTCGCGATCAGTTCCGGATCGCCAGTGTTGTCAGCAACAACAAAGATTTCCGACGGCCCGGCAAGCTGGTCGATGCCGACCGGCCCAAAGACCTGCCGCTTCGCCTCGTTCACAAACGCATTGCCAGGGCCAACGATCTTGTTCACCTGCGGCACACTCTCTGTGCCGAAGGCCATGGCGGCGATAGCCTGGGCCCCGCCAATGCGGAAGATGCGGTCTGCACCGGACAGATGGCAGCCCGCGATCATGGCCGGATGCGCATTCGGTGGCAGACAGGCAATCACCTCGTCGCAACCCGCAACCTTTCCCGGAACGATGGTCATGATGGGTGCGGACAGCAGCGGAAAGCGGCCACCAGGAACGTACGCGCCCACACGCTCAATCGGAATCACACGGTGTCCCAGGTGCAGCCCTGGCAGCGCCTCCATCTCAAGCGGCTGGATGGTGGCAAGCTGCGCCTCCGCGAACCGTCGCACGTTGCGGATGGCGAACTCTGTATCCTCGCGGGTCTGCTTCTCCATGCCGTCTACGGCAGCCTTGCGGTCGGCGGCGCTTACCTCAAAGGCATCGAGCTCCGCCTTGTCGAACCGCTGCGAGTACTCACGCACTGCCGCATCGCCACGCGTCTGCACAGCTTTTAAGATGTCCTGCACCAGCCCAACGACATCTGCCGTGTCTGCGACGGAACTGCGCCCCGGTGCCTTGGTGTAATGAACCTGTCCCTCAAATCCCGCCGGAAACTCTGCTGCCTGCATCCCCTGTGTCCTCTCGCATTTCGTTGTTTAGTTTTTCACGCGCTCGGCCAGGCTGTTCGCGCCGGCCAGCAAAAATCCGTGGTCAGACCCGAGCAGGAAGAGCGTCGCACCCTTCGCCCGCCACAGCGGAACATCATCCACCCGGGCCAGGAACATGCCGACCGGCTTGCCGGCCGCCACACCCGCGGCGCACACCCGCTCCACCGCGGCGACAACGCGCGAGTCGTTCTGATCCGTCACGCCATACCCCACCGTCAGGTCCACGCGGCCAATGAACAGCGCGTCGATACCTTCAACACGCGCAATTGCATCGATGTCCTCGACCGCCTCCGGGTCCTCCACCTGCGCCACGACGACGGTGCTTCGCGCGCTTGCTTGAAGATGCTCCACCATCGGCAGAAACGTGTACCCCGCAGCGCGCGAAGACCCGGCGTAGCCGCGCCCTCCAGCTCCGTAGTGCGCCGACCGCACCACCGCCTCAGCCTCCGCCGCCGACCGAACATGCGGCACCAGGACCCCCGTCGCACCACAATCCAGCGCATTCAAAATATGTTCCGGAGCGGCAGACGCCACACGCACCAGCGAAGCCATGCCACCGGCACGCGCGGCCATGAGGCACAGGTCGAGGCTGCCACGATCGAACGGTGCATGCTCCGCGTCCAGGCACACGCAATCCAGTGCGGTGCGCGCCAGCACTTCCACCACGATCGGTGCCGGTGTTTTCACAAAGGTGCCGACAATCAGCTCCTTTTGTGCCAGCCGCTTCTTTAACGTGGACACGTTCAAGCGGCCGCCCAAAGCTGTTTGCTTGCAAGGGCCGCACCGTGCGCCAGCGTCTCCAGCTTGGCATACACAATCTCCGGATCCACCGCGCCAAAGCCCGCAAAGGTAGAAAAGCCGCAGTCGGTCCCGGCGATGACCCGCTCACGGCCCACAATGTCGGCGAACTGCACAATGCGCATGGAAACAAGCTGCGGGTGCTCGATGAAGTTGGTGGTGGAGTCGATCACGCCCGGAATAAGGATCTTGTCCTCCGGCACAATATCCCGCATGTCGCGAAAGTACGTCCAGTCATGGCCATGGCGGGGGTTTGCCGTTTCAAAGAGCAGCCCCTGCGGCTTTGCCTTCATCAGAACCGGCAGAATGGTCCCCATCTCCACATCGCAGTGGTGCGGACCCTCGTAATTGCCCCAGCACACGTGCATGCGCACGCGCTCGGCTGGCACATTGCGCAGCGCATGGTTCAGCACGTCCACATGCCGCTCGATCAGCTGCAGATACTCCGGCTCAGTGCGGTCCTTGTACATCATGTGCCGACCCAGGCCCAGGTCAGGGCTGTCCAGTTGCAGGATGAACCCCGCGGCCACGATTGCCTCGTACTCCGGCCGCATCGCCTCCGCCAAAGCTTCCAGGTAGCTGTCCTGCGTGGGGTAGAAGTCGTTTGGCTGGAACAGCGCGATCACACCGGGCGACGCCGCGTTCATGAAAGCACCGGCGGGCCGGCTTGCATCCATCGCATGCTTCAGGTGGGCAAGATCCTCCTCCAGCGGTGCCGCCGACTTCGGCGCGATCGGCCCCACGCAGCGCGGTCGGCGGTATGTGGGTGTACCCCCGCCGCGGGCCTGCCGTTCCAGAAATGTTGGGAACGCCTCCAGGTCGGCCGGCGGTGTCCGCGGGCTGTCTCCGTCAAATCCGCTGATCCGGTCCTTGATGTACGTCGCATATGAAATCTTCGACATCTCGCCGTCCGACACCAGGTCGACGCCAGCCTTTACCTGCCGCGCGACACACGCGTCCACGGCTTCCCCAATCACACGGTCGAAGTCCGCTGCATCCACAGCGTCGCCGCGCTCATGCGCGAAGATCAGGTCCGTCACCGCCTGGCTGCGCGGTAACGATCCCACGTGCGTCGTTAAAATACGATCAGAACTCATTTATTTCCTTCCACATACACCGCTATTCCGCGGTCCACCCACCATCAACCACAAGGCTTGTCCCCGTGACCATGGCAGACGCGGGCGACGCCAAATAGACTACCGCCCCCATCAGATCTTCCACCGTTCCAAGCCGGCCCAGTTTGATCTTGCCAAGTACCTGTTTCCGAAAATCCGCCTCTTCGAAGTAAGGCTGTGTCAGCGCGGTCTCCGTAAACGTCGGCGCAACTGTGTTTGAGCGGATTCCGTGCGGTGCAAGGTCAAGCGCCATGGCCTTGCTCATACCCTCAAGTGCCCACTTCGACGCGCAGTACAGCGTGCGCTCCTGTCCTCCTACATGGCCCATTTGCGATCCCATGTGGATGAGCGAACCACGCTTTGCCGCCGCCACCATGCCGCGCGCCACCATCTGCGCAACAAAGTATGCCGCCCGCAGGTTGAGGTTCAGCACGGCATCGAAATCCTCCGTCGTCACGCGGTCCAGCGGCTTGGGCCGGTTCGTCCCGGCATTGTTCACAAGCACGTCAAAGGGCCCCTTCGCCGCAATGGCCGTTTGCATGGCGGCAGTGTCCAGCACGTCGCACTGCATCCACGAGGCACTCCCGCCGGCCTGCCGAATCGCAGCAGCGCCTGCCTCAATTTCATCGGCAGATCGCGCCAGCAGAACTACCTGCGCACCGGCATGCGCCAGCGCAGCAGCTGCAGCCAGTCCAATGCCACGGCCCGCCCCTGTTACCAGCGCACGCTGTCCGTCCAAGCGGAACGATGGTGTCTGTGGCAGGGCAGAATGCGGCGTCATGCGCCCGTCGGTACGGCGCCGGCCAGTTCGGCCTCGCTGTCGGCACCCGCCGGCTGCACGGCACTCGCGTATGGAACCTCTCGTCCGCCGTACCGGCGCACCCGCAGGTTCGCCTGCTCGCCATGCCCGGTGAAGCCCTCAAGAGCGCATAAACGCGAACACGCCTCACCCACCAGCGCGGAGGCCTCATCCGTCAGTACCCTCTGGTACGTGCACGTCTTCAAAAACTTGCCCACCCACAACCCACCCGTGTAGCGCGCCGCCTTGCGCGTCGGCAGCGTGTGGTTTGTGCCGATCACCTTGTCGCCATACGCCACGTTCGTCCGCGGCCCAAGGAACAGCGCACCGTAGTTCGTCATGTGCCGCAGAAAGTACTCGGGATCGCGTGTCATCACCTGCACATGCTCCGACGCGATGGCATCCGCAATCCGCACCATCTCCTCATCGCTCTCCGCAACAATGACCTCACCATGCGTCTGCCACGCCTGCCGTGCGATATCGGCCGTCGGCAACACCGCCAGCAGCCGTTCGATCTCACGCAGGGTGTCCTGCGCAAGTGCCTCGCTCGTCGTCAGCAGGATCGCGGGACTATCCGGTCCGTGCTCCGCCTGCCCCAGGAGGTCGGTCGCGCACATCTCGCCGTCCACTGTCTCGTCGGCAATCACCAGCGTCTCCGTCGGTCCCGCGAACAGGTCAATCCCAACGCGCCCGAACAGCTGCCGCTTGGCCTCCGCGACGAACGCGTTCCCTGGCCCCACAAGCATATCGACCGGCTGAATGGTTTCCGTACCTAAAGCCATCGCGGCAATGGCCTGGATTCCGCCCAGGCAGTAGATCTCATCCGCGCCTGCCATGGCCTGTGCCGCAACGATTGCGGCAGCGGGCCGGCCCTTGAACGGCGGCGCGCACGTTGCCACCCGCTTTACACCGGCAACCTTCGCCGTAATGACAGACATGTGGGCCGACGCCAGCAACGGGTACTTGCCCCCTGGCACATAGCACCCGGCAGCATTCACCGGGATGTGCGTGTGCCCCAGCACCACGCCTGGCAGGGTCTCCACTTCCACGTCGCGCATGCTGTCGCGCTGAATCTGCGCGAAGTTCCGCACCTGCGCCTGCGCAAACGCAATGTCCGTAAGGTCCTGTGCAGATAGGCTCTCCATGCACCCATCGATCTCCGACTGGGTCAGCCGGTAGCTCTCCCTGTCCCACCCGTCGAAGCGAACGCTCAGTTCGCGTACAGCGGCGTCGCCACGGTCTCGCACATCTCCAAGAATGCGCTCCACCGTCTCGCGCACCTGGACTTCCCTGTCCTGCTTGAAACTCTGTGATGCGCCGCTTTTCAAGTTCTTCGCCATAGCTTTGCTGTCCTCTTCGCGTGGTCATGCCACTGGTCAAATCCGGTATACAGTGTCGGCACATTCATTGCCAAGCACTCCTGTGCAATGACCGCACCAGACCGCGATCACCAACGAGATGCCACCGACGGAGCAGTTCTACCCGGCGCAGGCCGCTATCCTCTGTCGCCTCTGGGTTCATCGCTGGGCAGTACACCTCGTCGAGTAGTTACACCATGCTCGTGACCGATGAGTGGCGATCCTTAGGCAGTTGCTGTGTACCGAAAGGGCCGCCCTAGACTCGCCTCGAAGACTCAGAATGCGCCATTGTTCGCCACAAACCGCCGCAGCCTAAGCTGAACCATCCCAATGACTTGGGAGCGAATCTTTAGAGTTGAATCAAATTTCACTTCGCTCAACAGAGCAACAGACAGCAGCACTCCCATTTTGCGGGGATGAGAAGACGTGCGGCGCAACAGGAGAAGGTATGCATCGATTCGGTATCTGGGCTCCCCTTGCTCAGAAAATATCTTTGGATTGGAAGAGCCAGGTACTGGCAATGGACGGTCCCAATCGTCGTGGCTGGTGGACACTCGACGTTCCGGAAGCGGCGTGCGGCGATCAGTATGCATTTTTGCTTAACGACGATCCTGCCAGATTTCCGGACCCTCGTTCCATGCGGCAGCCAGACGGTGTTCACGGCGCCTCAGAGCTCTACGATCACAGTGCGTTCCAGTGGCATGATCAGCTTTGGCGAGGTGCTCCCAAAGTCGGTTCCATCATCTATGAAATGCACATCGGAACGTTCAGCGAGGAAGGCACGTTCGATGCCGCCATCCCGCGCCTTGCGTACCTTGCCGACCTGGGCATTACTCATGTGGAGGTGATGCCGGTTGCCGCATGGGCTGGGCACCAAGGTTGGGGCTACGACAGCGTTTCCCTGTTCGCAACGCACGAGTCTTACGGCGGACCGGACGGCTTCAAGCGTTTCGTCGATGCCTGTCACACTACCGGTCTGAGCGTCATCCTCGATGTGGTCTACAACCACTTCGGGCCAGTGGGGAACTACGCCACCAAGTTCGGTCCCTACCTGAACGAGGACCGCAAGACACCCTGGGGCGCTGCGGTCAACCTGGACCAGGAGGGCAGTGACGAGGTTCGTCGCTTTTTCATCGACAGCGCGCTGATGTGGCTGCGTGATTACCATTGCGACGGCTTGCGCTTCGACGCAGTCCACGCCTTTATCGACCTATCGGCTGTTCATTTTATGGAGCAGCTCTCCCTTGAGGTGGAACGCCTGGGAGCGACGTTGGCGAAGGAGTTCTACCTTGTCGCGGAGAGTGACTTGAATGATCCGCGCGTGGTTCGTCCACGTGAGGCCAACGGCTACGGCATGGACGCCCAGTGGAGTGACGACTTTCACCACTCGCTGTTTACCGTCCTGTATCAGCCCAAAAAGGGCGAGTCCGGGTACTACGCCGACTTCGGCCGGCTCAGTGATCTGCACAAGGCCCTGAAGCATGCGTTCGTGTACGACGGACAGTATTCGGGGTACCGCAAACGCAGGCACGGTCGCCCCGCCAGTGGCTTATCCGCGCATCACTTCGTCCACTTCGACCAGAACCACGACCAGATCGGAAACCGTGGCTGGGGAGAACGACTTGAACATCTTGTAGGCATGGACGCAGCCAAAGTCTCCCTTGGATTGCTGCTGACTGCGCCGTATGTGCCGATGCTTTTCATGGGAGAAGAGTGGGCGGCAACCACACCCTTTCTCTACTTCGCAGATCACGAGGACGAGGAGATGCGACGGCTGGTGGCAGAAGGTCGCCGGAAGGAGTTCGCCGCCTTCGGCTTCGATGGAGATGTGCCGAACCCGGAGGACGCGGAGACGTACGAAAAGTCCAAGCTGAACTGGGATGAACTCACCCAGGGCAAGCACGCGGAGATGCTTTCGTGGGTCAAGTCGCTGATCCACCTTCGCCGCACAACGATTGCCTTCAACGATGGAGATCTGAACAGCCTGGAAGTGAGCTCCAGCGACAAAGCTCGAACGTTGGTGATGGAGCGTGACGAGGCCCGTGTGCTGGTGAACCTTGGCACCGAGCGCTTTGCATTTGACCTGCTCGAGGGTGAACGCCTCGCGCTGGCATCACGTCCAGACACATCAACGCAAGACGGTCGACTCGAGCTGCCTGCAATGACTCTTGCCGTGCTTATGTCGACGAAAGAAGCAGTGGAAGACCGCCAGGTGGCGGCACGCGAAAAGCCGTTCCAATTATCGAGTGACGGGGCGTGAAGTGCGCCTGTGATGCAGCCGACGCGGGACGAGACGTGACACGCACCGGTTCTTACTAAGTGTTTGAGTTAATCCAACAACGATGCATGGAACAAGTCACGAAGAGTGGAGCAGGCCTTGGCACTTTTAACGATATTGCGAGCCGCATTTGGTTACTGCTTTCTTATCTTTATCGTCCGGATCGTTGGGCGTCGTCCGGGCAAGCAGCTCACACCCTTTGAGTTCGTCCTCATTTTTTACCTGGGGGGCCTGACGCTAACAGGCATGGTGGGCAACGAGGTGTCGTTCACGAACGCAATTTGCCAGATACTCACGGTCGCACTGTGTCACTACGGCCTGGCACTTCTTCGGCAGCGTTCCAGCACCATTGCGCGACTACTGGATGGCACGCCACTGATGCTGCTGGAAGCTGACACATGGCGCGCCCACACCATGAAGAAAACCGGCATTGCCGATGACGACGTGATGGCCATGGCGCGGGATCAGGGTCTGAAAACACTCGACGAGATCGATACCGCCACGCTCGAGCGCAATGGTGAAATCAGCATTATTCCAAAGGAGCAGCAATCCTGATGCCTGCCAACAATCCTGAGTACAAAGCAGTCGGAGATTCCGTACCGAAGGTCGACAACGCGGTTGCTGTTGGCGAGGATCTTGAATTTCAACGCAAGTGGTGGCGCTTTGAGCGCGTCACGTGGATTGTGTTCGGGCTCATCATCATCGCGGACATCGCCGGAGTCTTTGGACGCGGCCCGGTCGCCAAAGCCCAGCGAAATACCGACGCGCTCACCCTGCACTATGAGCGCATCGAGCGCACGAGCACGCCTTCCACCATGTCTTTCCGCTTTGCACCTTCTGCCATTCGGGATGGTCATGTGCAACTCTTTGTGAGTCAAAGTGTGGTGAAACAACTGGGCGCGCAACGCATTTCACCGCAGCCGGAGCAATCCATTCTTTCAGACGGTGGTATCACGTACACCTTCCCGGCCACCAGCAGCAATGCCCTGGTTGAGTTTTCACTGGAGCCCAGCCTGCCCGGCATTTACGACATGCAGGCAGGCGTACCCGGTGCGCAGCTTATCAAAGCGCGCGTGGTCGTTATGCCATGAGGATCTTCATATGAGCACCATTCTGATCGCAATCGCCGGCTACTTCCTGATGATGATTGTCGTGCGCGTGCTCACCCGCAGACCCGGCGCGCAGATGACTCTCTTCGAATTTGTCATCGTCTTTCTTATGGGCGGCGTCATTATTCTCGCCACAGTCGGCCACGACCGGTCTGTGACCAATTGCACCATCGCGGTGATGGTGATTGGCCTGCTGCACCGCACCGTGTCGTGGGCGAAAACTAAGAGCACAACCCTGGGTGCTCTCATCGATGGCACACCTCTTGTACTGGTGCGAGATGGCGAGTTTCAGGAGGAGGTCATGCGCGGCATGCGGCTGGCTCCTGAAGATGTTCTTGCTGCCAGTCGCACCAAGGGCGTCCACGACTTCAGCAAAATTCAGTACGCCATCCTTGAGCGTAACGGCGGCATCAGCATCATCAAGCGCGAAGAGGAGCAGGAGAACGGCGAGTCCAAAGAAGGCGACCAACGTTAGGTGGTGACGCGCATGCCCGCAGACACGATTCACTCCGATATTCCCGCTCGGCTGGACCGTTTGCCATGGTCTGGCTGGCACTGGCGGATCATTACGGCCCTGGGAACATCATGGCTGCTTGACGGTCTTGAGGTCACCCTTGTCGGTTCACTTGCAGGCATCCTGCAATCGCCTGCCGGCCTTCGGCTCACCGATGCGCAGGTCTCTCTCGCTGCCACCATTTACCTTGCCGGTGCTGTCGTCGGAGCCCTCTTCTTTGGCTACCTTACCGACCGCCTTGGCCGCAAACGGCTCTTCCTCATCACACTCGCGACGTACTCACTTGCCACGCTCGCAAGTGCGTTCACACACAGCCTGGTTCCCTTCGCCGTGTGCCGGTTTTTCACGGGCGTGGGCATTGGTGGCGAATACGCAGCCATCAACTCCGCCGTCGATGAACTGATTCCGGGCAAGGTTCGTGGCACGGTCGATCTGATCGTCAATGGGACGTTCTGGGTCGGCGGCTCGGTAGGTGCCATTGCAGCCTGGTACCTGCTCAGCGGCCGGGCTATTCTGGGCCATGTCGTCCCGCAAGACACCGGTTGGCGGCTCGCCTTCGGCATCGGCGGCACCCTTGGCCTGCTTGTTCTACTGCTTCGCCTCTCCGTTCCTGAGAGCCCTCGTTGGCTTATGCTGCGTGGCAAAGAGGACGAAGCCGGTAAGGTGGTCGGCGACATTGAGGCCAAGATAAGCCACGGCGCCCCGCAGGGCCTGCCTCCGATTCAAGGCGATCCCCTTGAGCTTCGGCCGCGAGACCACACGCCGCTGAACGAAATTGCCGGGAACATGCTCGGCGAAAACAGGCAGCGCTCCCTGCTTGGCCTGGTTCTTATGGTGGCGCAAAGCTTCTTCTTTAACGCCGTGTTCTTTACGTATGGCCTTGTGGTGAAGAAGTTTTTCCACATCTCTGATCGGGACCTGCCGCTGCACCTGTTGCCCTTTGCCGTTGCCAGCTTTCTTGGGCCGCTTACTCTGGGTCGCCTGTTCGACAGCGTGGGCCGCAAGCCCATGATCGTGGCCACGTACGCGGCAGCGGGCGCAGTGCTGCTTGGCTCGGCCATTCCCTTTGCGATGGGTTCGCTGGGACCGCGCGGATTCGGCATTTGCCTTTCCGTCGTCTTTTACATCGCAAGCTCTGCGGCAAGCGCGGCCTATCTTACAGTCAGTGAGATCTTCCCACTGGAGATCCGCGCCATCGCGATTGCCATTTTCTACGCTCTCGGCACACTGGTCGGCGGCGTCGGCGCACCGCTCTTGTTTGGCTTGTTGATTCAAACCGGCAGCAAGCCCGTGGTCGCTGCTGGTTATGCCCTTGGTGCTCTGCTTATGCTCGTCGCTGCCGGCTTTGAAGCAAAGATTGGAGTAGAAGCTGCCGGGCAATCTCTGGAATCGGTGAGCAAGCCTCTACAAAGCAGGTGATTTCTTCGGCGAGTCTTGTGGGAAGACGCCGCGCACCTGTGATGGACCACGTTTTCACGACAAATCGACGCCGTGCGGGTCCGTCACTTCAGCTTCGAAACCGCGAACTTCGCCAACCAGACATACGCCTTCGTCTCATCCGGGGAGCTTTCGGACTGGGCCGCCCGCTCCGTTCCATTCTGATAGCCAGAATCCGCTGCAGACAAGGTCGCCGTCGTGTAGGGGATGGGTGAACTCGCCTGCTGGTTCGCCACGAGTGCGGCAACGGATAGGAGCAGAACAGATGAGGCGGCCAGAGCAGAGTTACGCATTCCTGGAGCTTAAGGGCGGCATGTGCGGGTTGGCTCTACCCTCAAAGGGGTACGCAGACCACCATTAGTTGCAACCGGAGTGGGCAGGCGCATTCGACCGATAGATCGATCAACACTCCCCTGACGATGCGAGGGCCGATGGGCGACCGTCTCCCAGTTGCGCCATTAAACCGTTCGGCGCGTGACCACTCAATTCACGGAAGTCACGCAGCAGGTGCATCTGATCGTGATAGCCGAACTCGTGTGAGATCTGGAGCCATGTGCGATCCGGCACGCGCACCTTTGCGTCGAGTGCCATCTGAAACCGGGACACTCTCGCAAACGTCTTCGGTGCCACACCCACATCTGCCTTGAACCGCCGTTCAAACTGTCGTGTGCACAGGCCTGAGGCCTCGGCCACAGCTGCAATGCGGTCCACGCCCCGGTTCTGAAACATGCAGGATGCCAGCGCCATCATGGGCGTCTGCGGAGGCGCTGTGCACGCCTTCCTGGCAAGGTACGCTTCGATCACAACCACCCTTCTCTCAAATGTGTTCGCTTCAGCCATCTGCATCCAGAGCTGCCAGAGTTCGTTCCCAACCACGTCCCTTCCGGAAAAGGCATTGTTCAGGATCTCTTCGTTCGGTATGCCGAAGAGCTGCCACAGTCCGAACGGTTGCAGAAAGACACCGAAGCTTTCCACGGTACCGCAGAAGCGAATGGATGCCCGGTGGAAGCTGTGCGCCCCTACGACTGACACAGCGTGCGACGAACCTCGGTTCCCGTTCCTGTAGTCAATCCACAGCGGGTCACCGAAGTCGAATTGGAGCACCTGCTCGAGCGACGCAACAACAGGTTGCACAATTTCAACGGCAGTGTTCACGTACCGCTGCGCATACGCTCGCACAAACGGCCTTAATGCGGCACTGGCAGCAGACGAACGAATCCTATCCATGGTGCTCTACCTCGGCTGAAATGCCGCCACAAACCACGCGGAATGGAACTGCCTGCCGGAAACACCCTGCTTTGCGCCGAGACACGACTGAAGCTCTCGTTCAGCCACCCGCCTTTGCCAGAAAACATGAACCGCCATAATCGGCGACGAACTTTCTCAGACTCGTGACGCGTTTATACTATGCGATCCGCCGTGGGCAGCAACATAATTTCCTCACCTGCTCGACAGAAGCAGGCTGCAGCCTCCTCCTGCTCCTCTCCCGTGGCGTCTCAAAGATTTCCTGCTCTCTGGCGTTCTCTCGCGCACCTGCACTGACGGCCAACCGCGCGCGGCCCCCTGAACGGTGCCGCGCGGTCAACCGGCTGTGCCGTGCTCCTCCTTCGATGTAGCCACGACGTTCCATGTCTTTGATCCGCATGGTTCGTGCCTTGTGTAGCGGTTGGGAACGAGCCGAACGAAGGTGCCGCAGCATGTTTCCGCCCATCACTGCGGCCACAACATCCTGTGTTGCAACAGCTGGTATTCAGCTTCGCTTAAGCCTCGCCGCGTACCGTTCAAACGATGAGGCACTCTCGTCACGCCATCCATGTCGGCGCGCTCCTCGTTCTTGTGTCTGCTTCGTGTTCTGGCCAGCTCCATACGCAGGCCGAGGAGACGACATCTTCCCCACGATCTGAGTCATTGACCCTGGACCAGGCGATTGCGCGCGCATCCGCAAACGAGCCCGCGTTCGCAGCTGCTACCGCGGAACTGAAGGCGGCAGCACTGGAGCGCAAGATTGCGCGCGCAGCTCTTCTGCCAAGCGCTGTGTATCACAACCAGGCGATCTACACCGAGCCCAACGGTGTACCGGCCAGCCGCATCGGCCAAACGACCGGCGCACCCGCACCAATCTTTATCGCAAACAACGCCGTGCGCGAGTATGCGAGCCAGGGCGTGTTCGATGAAAGGCTGGGCCTGGGTCAGGTGGGCGCGATTCGGTTAGCAGACGCGAACGCCGCCCGTGCGCAGGCGGAGTTGGAAGTCGCACGGCGCGGTCTCGTCACCACTGTGGTTTCTCTTTTCTATGGAGCGGGTGCAGGTGGCGGCAAGGTTGCCACTGCACAGCAAGCCCTCGACGAAGCAAACCACTTTGTGGACATTACGGAGAAGCGAGAAGCAGCACGTGAGGCAGCACACGCCGACGTGTTGAAGGCCCAGCTGCAGCAGCAGCAGCGACAGCGCGATCTGCTTGACGCGCAGGTGGCGGCGGACAAAGCCCGCATCGAGCTCGCCGTTCTTCTTTACCCGGATCCATCCACGCCCTTCCAACTCGCTCCGCAGACAGCACCGCCCGTCCTGCCGGATCGCGAAGCCATTCAGCAGGGTGCGGCAAACAACAACCCGGAGTTGCGCAGCGCGCTCGCCTCTGTGCAGATCAACCAGGCTGATACGTATGCGGCCCGCGCCGCTCTCTTGCCACAGCTCGCGATCAACGCCACATACGGCATCGATGCAACAAACTTTGGCGTGAATGGACCCGACGGCATACACAACCTGGGCTACTCACTGAGCGCGCAACTCGACATCCCGGTGTGGGATTGGCTGGCAACAGAGCGCAAGGTGAAGCAGGCGAAGCTGCGTGAAGGTGCAGCGAGGATTGCACTGACTGCAGCCCAGCGCAGATCGCTTGCCAACATCACTGAATTCTACGCGGAGGCCAGCAACGCAGACCGGCAGCTCACCTCACTGAGCCAAAGCGTCGTCACGGCGCGGCAGAGTCTTGACCTGACTCACCTGCGCTATGTGGACGGCGAAAGTACCGCGCTTGAGGTAGTCGACGCCGAGGCCGCACTTACCTCTGCGCAAAATGCAGAGATCGATGGCCGCACGCGCTACGAACTCGCGCTGGCAAATCTACAGACCCTGACTGGAAAGCTCTGAATGTCTGCATCCTCAATCCGCCGCCTGCACCATCTGCTCTGCGTTGCCCTTTCCTTGCACCTGGTGCTTGCCTGCGGCTGCAGGACCAAGACGGATCAAGCGCCAGAGGTCTCGGTCGCCGTACAAGCCGCCCATCCCACGGTGGGCCCAATCTCTGAAGAGATCGCGGCAGACGCCATTCTCGCCCCCGTCTCTGAAGCCGCGATCTCGCCCCGCATCAACGCGCCTATACGAGCGGAGTACGTGCAACGAGGCGCACACGTCCGGCGCGGTCAGTTGCTCGTCTCCCTGGATGATCGCGACCTGAAGGGCAGCGCGCTTGACACTGCGGGTGCCGTCACCAGTGCACAGGCAAACCTGACCGCCACCACCCAGTCCACCATTCCAGAAGAGCTCAAAAAGTCCGAGCTCGACATCGTGCAGTTGCGCACCGCGCTGGACGTGGCCACCCGGACCGCGCAGGAGCGGCAGACCCTGTATGCACAGGGTGCGCTGTCTGGCCGGGAGGCCGATGCGGCACATGCAGCCCAGGTGCAGGCTCAGGCCGCCTACGACGCAGCGCGCCAGCATGCCGCGGTGCTGCAGCAGACAACGCGCATCACCGACCGGGAGGCCGCGCAAGGACAGTTGACGTCCGCGAAAGGAAAGCTGGAAAGCGCTCAGGCCCAGGTAAATTTCGCCAACCTTCGCAGTCCCATCGATGGTGTCGTCACGGAACGGCCCCTGTTCCCTGGCGAAACCGCAGCAGCCGGAACACCCGTGATCACGGTCGCAGACACGTCCTCTCTGCTTGCCAAGCTGCACCTCGCGCAGGCTTCTGCACAAAAGCTGAGCCTCGGACTGCCAGCCAACATTACGGTGCCCGGTGTGGAAGAGCCGGTCACCGCAACCGTCTCGTTCATCAGCCCGGCACTCGATCCCGGCTCCACCACGGTAGAAGTCTGGTTGAAGCTGTCAAACGCCGATGGCCGCTTTAAAGTAGGCACACCCGTGCACGCAGTCATGAAGGGCGCAACCGTTGCGAACGCCGTGCAGGTGCCACCCGCCGCACTTGTGCCGGCGGAGGATGGGGGCGCTGATGTGGTCGTCGTAACGAGTGGCGGCACCACGAAGAAGCAGCCAGTCACGGTAGGCATCCGAACCGCGGCGGCCGTGCAGATTCTCTCTGGCATCTCCGCCACCGACACCGTGGTTACCGCAGGCGGCTATGGTCTCGACGACGGTACCAAGGTGGACGTGAGCAAACCCGGCGCTTCGGCAACCGAGGACAAGGACTGATGGAGGCCACTCACAACTCCAGCGTGCCCGGCACTCCGACCCTGCAATCGTACTGGCTCGCGCGTTCGGTGCGCACCGTGCTCTTTCTCGCATGTGCGCTCACCATCGCGGGTGTCTATGCGTACTTTCGTACGCCCATTGCTGTCTTTCCTGAGACAAATTTCCCCCGCATTGTGATCGGCGTCGACAACGGCGTCATGCCCGTCGAGCAGATGCAGGTCACCGTCACCAAACCCATTGAAGACGCAGTCAACAGCGTGCCCGGACTGGCGACCGTGCGGTCTACCACCAGCCGTGGCTCCGCTGAAGTCAGCCTCTTCTTCGATTGGTCCGTCGACATGTTTCGCACCCTGCAACTGGTGGATGCGGCGCTCAGCCAGGCCCGGCAGGCGCTGCCCGCCACGGCAAAGATCACGACCAACCGGCTGACGTTTGCGACTTTTCCCATCCTCGGGTACAGCGTTACGTCGAACACGTTATCGCAAAGTCAGCTTTGGGAGCTCGCCACCTACACCCTCAAACCACCGTTAAATCGCGTTCCGGGTGTCAGCACGGTCACAATCCAGGGTGGCGCCGTTCCGGAGTTCCATGTGGTCCCCAACCTGGCACGGTTACAGGCGACCGGCGTCACGATCCTTGACCTGACCAATGCGATTCAGAACTCCAACATTATCGATTCGCCCGGTCTGTATGAGCAGGATCACCAGCTCATTCTGGCGCTGGTAGGTGCGCAGGCCCATGACATCGAGAGCCTCAAGCAGCTCGCCGTCAAGACAACTGCCGCAGGCGCTCCGGTACGCGTCGGTGACCTGGCAACAGTCGAGCCTGGCGTCATGCCTGTTTACACCGCTGTCCGCGCGAACAACCAGCCGGCCGTCCTGTTCAACATCGCACGGCAGCCCAGCAGCAACACGGTTGCGGTTGCGGACGCAGTGGCAGCGCAGGTCGCGCAAATGCGGTCAAAACTGCCCGCCGGCGTGCATATCGAGCCGTTCTACGATCAGTCGCAGATCGTGCGGCAAAGCATCCGGAGCGTGCGTGACGCCATCCTGATCGGCCTTGCGTTGGCCTGCCTCATCCTGTTCCTCTTCCTGGACGATTGGCGATCGTCGCTCATCGCCGGTCTGGTCATCCCGGTCACAATCGCTGTCACGGTACTTGCGCTTTGGCTGCTCGGCGAAAGCTTCAACGTCATGACGCTGGGCGGCCTAGCCGCTGCCATCGGTCTCGTCATCGACGATGCCATCGTCGTCGTGGAAAACATCGTCTCGCATCGCGACGCGGGTCAGCCGCGCATCGACGCAGTGCGCCTTGCACTGCATGAGATTCTTCGCCCGCTGATCGGCTCCACCATCACGCCGGTCGTCGTGTTCCTTCCTCTCATCGCCGTCACGGGTGTTACTGGCAGCTTCTTCCGCGCACTTGCCATTACCATGGCCGTTGCCCTGCTCTCGTCACTTGTTCTGGCCGTAAGCTTTACCCCGGGCCTTGCTCTGATCCTGCTGGGTGAACCTAAAAATCCTGTTCACGACGAAGCTCCCCATGCCCGCCAGACATCTCACAACCGCGTTCTTGCACGCGTCATGCACTGGCACCGGCAAGCCCTCGATTGGTCTCTCGCTCGTCCTGTATGGCTTGGACTGCTGTGCCTCGCGCTCGTCGCTGGTGCGTTCCTTGGCTACCGCTCTCTGGGATCAGACTTGTTGCCGGAGATGGATGAGGGCGGCTTTGTGCTGGACTACGTCATGCCCGCCGGCTCTTCTATCGCGTCCACCAATCTAGTTCTCGAGCACGTCCACCAGATCCTGGTGAGCACACCAGAGGTCGAGACCACCAGCCGTCGCACCGGTCTGCAGATGGGCTTCGCCGCCGTCACCGAGGCCAACACCGGCGACATCACCGTCAAGCTGAAAGACAAGCGCAGCCGGGGCATCGATGCCGTTATGGCGGACATTCGCGCAAAGATCAAGCGCACAGAGCCGGAGCTGGACGTGGAGTGCACGCAGGTCCTCCAGGACAACATCGGCGACCTGTCGAACGCTCCCGAACCGATTCAGATCAAGCTGTTCGCACAAGATCCATCGCTGCTGACCGAACTCGGTCCGCGTATTGCCACCGAAATTGCAAAGGTGAACGGCATCGTCGACGTCGAGAACGGTGTCGACAACACCATCAGCGGTCCCGCCACCAGCTTCCAGGTGAACCCACAACTCGCGGCGCGCCTTGGCTTCACACCCACTGAGGTGGCGGAGGACGCGACCTCTATCCTCGACGGCGTGACCGTCAGTGATCCCCTCATCGCCAATGGCCGGCCCTACACCATCCGCGTGCGTCTCGCTCCGGAAACACGGCAGAACCTGGGCACGATTCGCGACACGGTGTTCAACTCCGCCGCCGGCCATACTGCCTCGCTCGGCTCCATGACAGACATCACCCAGCTGCCACCGCAGAATGAAATTCGTCGTGAAAACCTGCAGCGGCTTGTCGTCGTCACTGCCCGACTTCAAGGCACAGACCTGGGCACAGCCGTGCAGCAGGTGCGTGCCCGCGTGCAAGCCATGCACCTGCCGGCAAGCGTGCGTGTCGAATACGGAGGCACCTACCAGGAGCAGCAAAAATCATTTGCGGAGTTGTTGCGCGTCCTTTTGCTCGCGCTTGTACTCGTCTTCGGTGTTCTGCTCACGGAGTTCCGCAACTTCGCCGCACCGGTCGCCATCCTCACCTCCTCCGTGCTCTCCATCGGGGGAGTTGTTGCGGCTCTGCTGCTCACCGGCATGACCTTCAACGTGGCCTCCTTCATGGGCCTCATCATGGTCATTGGCATCGTCGCTAAAAACGGCATCCTCCTGCTCGATGCCGATGACCGCTTCCGTGCTGAAGGCGCAAGCGCGCGGGACAGCATGGTGATGGCCGCACAACGGAGACTCCGACCCATTCTTATGACCGCCCTGGCCGCGGTCTGTGGCATGCTTCCACTCGCGCTGGCCTTTGGAGCAGGATCACAAATGCTTCAGCCACTCGCCATCGCGGTCATTGGTGGAGTCGCAATCTCCATGTTGCTCAGCCTGATCGTGACCCCGGTGATCTACTACCTGCTCACGCGACACCACGCGCCAGAGGCCGTACCAGCGTAGAGAGCGCCCGCCCCGCGGCAGGCGCTCTCCACACAAGCTGCATTGACTATCGCCCGATCACGAGCACCTGGAAGGTGTCGGCAACAATTGCCGGTCGCGGATGCGGGTTTGTGGTGGACGGCTCCGGCCGTGGGCCAAGCTCCGCACTCACGACATACGCGCGATCCTTGCCGGCATCGTAGCTCATCGTGCGTGCGCCCTTCATGGTCGGCAACTGCTGCACCACTTTGTACCCATGGCGTGCATCCACAACGGTTAACGAACCCTCTCCGTTCGAGCTAAAGGCAATCTGGTTCTTCTCGTCATAGCCAGCTGCATCCGGCCCATCACCGATCATGGGCGAGGCAAGCATCTTGCCGGACTCGGCATCCACAACCGCCATCGCCTTACCATCGCACACAGAGAACAGCCGGTGATGCTCACGGTCGATCGCCATGCCGGAGGGCGACTCGCAGCCCGGCAGCGGCCAAGTGTCCGTCAACGTCTTGCTCATCGCATCCAGGCGAACAATGCTGTTCTTATCCTCGATGTTGTCAAAGACGTGACCCTTCCCATCAGCCTCCGGGAACTCTGGCTTTCCTGGCAAAGCAATCGTTGCGACCACAACGCGCTTCGCCGTGTCGATCACTGTCACGTTCTTGCTGCGGCCGTTGAAGGCCCACACCGTCTTCGTCACCGGCTCGTACACTATCCCATCGGGATTCGTTCCTGCCGGGATCGAAGCTACCGTCTCCAACGTCTTGCGGTCGAACACCACGACGGCATTGGCACCACCATCGCTGATGTATCCGAAGCGACCATCCGGGTCCAGCACCACGCCATGCGTACCCTTCAACCCGGTGATTGCACCAACGCTCTTGCCCGTCTCGGTATCCAGCACCTCCACGCGCGGTCCATGTGTCACGTACAGGCGGTGCGCACCCGGGTCAGCCAGCAGGTAATCCCAACCTCCACTGCCGCCGATCCTCCAGTGGTCCACAATGCGATAAGGCTGTTGAGCAAACGCGGCAGTCGCGCCCGTACAAGTCACCAGGGTACAAACCGCCAGCGCGCATGCCGCACGTGCCGTGGACGTGCGAAACGCGAGTGACATAAACGTGCGAAGCACCGTCGATTGCATCGGAATCTCCTTGTACTCCTCGGAGCACACCTGTCAGTCTTCACGGAGTACCTTAAGCGGCGGTGAAGGTTACGGTCACGGTCGTCCCTTGTCCTAAAGTGCTCTCCACGTGAATACTGCCGCCTGCGCTCTCAGCGATCGCTTTGCAGATGGACAGCCCAAGGCCCGCTCCCCCGGTATCGCGCGAACGCGACCGATCTTCCCTGTAAAAGCGCTCAAAAATGTGCGGCATCGCATGTGGCGCTATACCCGCACCTCCGTCGGCAACACGCATCACGATGGAATCATTTCCAAGCCTGCTCACCGACACCAACACCGGCTGTGCCGCCTGTGTATGCTGCACCGCGTTCATCACCAGATTGGACACCAGCGTCAGCGCCCGTTCCGGCAGCAGCCGCACCAGCATTGGCGTCGAACAGTAGGCGAGTCGCACCGGCACCCCACTTTGCTCTATGACAGGACTCAGCTGCTGCAGTGCTGCGGCTGCCAGCGCGTGCAGATCGACGGCGGCTACGCTCAAAGCGGTCGTCTCCTCCACGCGAGCAAGCTGCAGCATCTGCGCCACCAAGGCCTCCACCCGGCTGTTGTCGTCCAGCACACGCACAAGTCCACCGGCATATTCGTCGGCGGTACGGCGCCGCAGCATAAGCAGCTGCACGGAGGAACGCACGACAGCAATCGCCGTTTTCAGTTCGTGCGCGGCGTCCCCCAGAAACTGCTGCTCCTTCGCGAAAGCCTCGCGGACACGGCCCGCACTTTCGCCAAGAACCAACGCCAACGGACGCAGTTCCCGCACCTGCGTCACCGACTCTGGAGCATCGAAAGTCAGCGCGGGTGGCGAGAGTCCGGCGGCGGCAGTCGCAAGCTCGCCAAGCGGACGAAGGCTCTTCTGAAGCAACAATGCAACCAGGAACATCGTCGTCCCGGTCGCCACCGCGATGGCTGACAGGTAAAAGCGGACAGCCTCAAAAATCTCATGCCACAGGTGGTCGTCTGGCGCTGCGTACACAATCGTGACCGGCCGCTTCAAACCAACGCCGTCGTTCTCCGGCCGATCGATGATGCGCATGGCCTCCCGCTCCAGCACGCGATAGTGTGTGCCTCCCACGCGTGCATCGCGCAGACCATCGCCACGTCTCTGGATCAGCTCGGCAGGCGCTCCGTGCGAGCTGCCAAGCAGCCTGGCCCCCCGGTTGTACACGGCGTACACATCGTCGCTCGGCAGCTTCAACTCCGCAGGATCGATTGCCACGTTGTCCTCCGCGTCTTCCGCGTCCTGCACCGCCCCCAGCAAGGAATCCCATCTGCCCTGCAGCCGCACATCCAGCGCTCGCAATCGCGTGTGGCGCTCATGCAGCAGCGCCGCGCCGCACAGGAGTGCAGCACACGCCACTTGTGCAGCCACAACCACCAGCACAGTCCGCCGTATCAAGGAGTAGCTCTTCCTCCTCATGGCACAGCACTCGCCAGACGATACCCACGGCCCCGCAGCGTCTCCAGCATTTCCGTCTCGGTGACTGAGCGCAGCTTCCTGCGAAGGTTGGAGATATGCGCCTCCACCACATTGGAATGGTGCTCCCACGTGAAGTCGTACAGGTGCTCCAACAGCTCACGCTTCGACACAATCACTCTTGGCCGAAACATCAGGTACTCCAGAATTCGGTATTCCGTGGGCGACAACTCGATCGTGCGGCTGCCATGCGAAACCGTCTGTTCCCCGGTGTGCACACAGAGCCGTCCCACCTGCAACAGTGGCTCGCCTACCCCCTTGCCGCGCCGAATCAGCGCCCGCGACCGTGCCAGAAGTTCTCCCAGGTCGAAGGGCTTTGTCATGTAATCATCCGCGCCCGCATTCAGCAGCTCAATCGTCTTTTCTCTTGCCGCAACAGCCGTCAGAATCAGCACGGGTGTGCCGACGCGTGCTGCGCGGACCTGCCGTACCACCTCCTCGCCGCTCAGCCGCGGAATCATCAGGTCAAGCACGATCAGGTCATAGTTCGCCGTCCGGCACAGCAGCATTCCGTCCTCACCGTCATGCGCCACATCCACGGCGTAACCGCAACCCTCCCGCAGCCCCGCGGCGATGTTCTCCGCCAGCCGAATCTCATCCTCCACAACCAGAACTCGCATCAGCCTTCTCCTGGACAGGCACCGCGCACGACGCCAAGGAACATGCAAACCACAGATCGCACTTCTTCAAAGAGTGAAGCACCGCGCAGGGTTCTACAAGCGGCCGATGACCTGGCAAACCGCCACTGCGGCATCGCCGTGCAGTTCGAATGCGAAGAGGACACCAAAGCGCCATCTTCTGGTAAACTCACTCTTGTTGCGGCAGTGCAGGTTTCTGGAACGCAGTTGGTCCGGAAATCCAGTCCACAGCAGTAACTCGGTAGAGAAGAGCAAGTTCAGCAAAGCAGTGCAAAACGCTCGATTCTATGTGACACAATCCAAAGTGTGCAGAACACTCTTGGGGACGTAGCTCAGTTGGTTAGAGCGCTGCCCTGTCACGGCAGAGGTCGCGGGTTCGAGCCCCGTCGTCCCCGCCACTAAACCTAGGATCGCAATGGTTTAGCGGCTTTTCCCATAGTGACAACGAATTCGATTGACGGTGCAGAATGTGCACTGGCTGTGAACCGACTCAAATCCCCCAAAGCCTTTTCAAAGTTGCTGCCGCTGCCGCCTCTCTCTTCGGCCGAGAATGCCTGCGTGTAAACGGCCATAGTGATGCGGCTAAGGCAGCTCTGGCCCGAACAACCGCCTAAACAGTCCGTGGGTAAAGTGGCGAGCACCACGCCTGGTTGATCGGATGCTCGTTCGCCCAACCCACTAGCGCACTCGTGGTCTGTTCGACGCTGAGGAAGCTGTTATCCAAGACACTCACCTTCCAGCGAGCGTCGCCCTTCATCCAAGAAGTCCATCTCTCCCACTCCATTTCGGGTCCACCCTGCGATCGAATCACATCCTGTCTCCATTGTGGATCGCTCGCATGCATTCGCAACCACGCCGCCCAGCACAGCATGTCTTGGCTCGCCAACGTTGAATCGATCCCGTCCCGAGCGCGAATGCGATTAATTCGAACGACGTCCGTACAGTCCAGCAAGAGAGCGTGTATCCCGTTCAGATCCGATGCCGATGGACAGGCAAGCACTTCCCCGAGAACAGAAGTGCCGGCGATGCCGGTGCTGATACCCTTCGCCTGGTTTTGAACGGCTACCTTCAACCAATACTCCGTCGTCCGTTGCCGTCCAGATGTACTGGATGGGTGCTCCAAGACATCGTCGAAATCCCTCCAATCGACATCTGGCCGATTTTGCCTAAGACCGCTTAGGCAACTCGATTTACCCGAACCGCTCGCGCCCATCACAAGAAACAGCATGGCTGCATTCTAGCGAGCGTGGAGCTGATCGGCTTGGACTTTGAGTTCGTCATAACACTCCAAAAGATCTTCAGATGAGCTGCGGCAGGAGCACCAAGTCGGTCGCTTCTTCAGCATCTTTGAGTAGCGTCTTGCGTGGCGTGCCTATCTGGGCACGCATGGTCAGCCCGCGCGCCAGATCTGTGACTTGGATCGCGCGCGCAGATACGGGAAAGTCAGATGGTATCTCTCCCGCGCTGATCCCATTCCGAAAACGGCGCTCCAGCAGCGCCGCGCCTCCCGTAGCTGCATTTTGCAAGAAACGTTGAACCTCAGCATCGTTCACAAGCGGCGCGACGCAAAGTAGAAGGCAGCCCCGGGCGGATCCTTTCTCGGTCGAACTCTCGACGTTGTACCTCAAGAAGCTCGCAATGGAGTCGCGAAGAGTCTTTGGCGAAAGGAGTGCCTTGGCGGCTAACGCGCCCTTCCTTTCTGCGTACGCCCTGAGGACGCGCAAGAAGATCGCGCGTTTGTCGCCGAAGATGGCATACAGGCTCGGCCGTCCCACGCCCATCCCGGCGACAAGATCGTCGATGGTCACCCCGTCATAGCCCTTCGACCAGAAAACCTGGGTGGCCTTTTCAATCGCTCCCATCTCGTCGAAGCTACGCGGCCGTCCTCGCGGCTTCGCAGTATTTAAAACCATGTAGTTAAAAACTCCTTGACTCGCCTCTTTTGACAATATACAACCAAATAGTTCTTAATTCGCAAACTCAGCCTGGCCTTGCTCCTCCGAGCGTACTGCCGATTGCCGAGGTGGGTTCGCGCGTAAGACGTGCCCACGACTGCTTGACTTCCGCAGGCAACCAAGTACCGAACTAGGAGAAGAACATGATCGAAAGTGTCTTGATAACTGGAGCAAATGCCGGGCTCGGGAAAGAGACTGCGCGACAGTTCGCATTGAAACAACAAACGAAAAGGGTGTTCCTGTTTTGCAGAAATCCAGAGAGGGCAGCGGCAGCAAGGAAAGAGCTTGAGGAGAGCATGGGAAAGCTTATCTTTGAGACCCTGCTCGGGGATGTCACGGATGCAGATTCCGTAAAAAGAGCGTTGGACGACATCAGGGAACCGGTTGATGCGGTCGTCTTGAATGCAGGTGGAGTGATCGGGAAAACGGCTGCAAACTCTACGCCTTCCGGAATGAATCAATTAGCTGCTACGAACATTCTAGGCAACGTGGTCCTAGTAGATGAATTGATCAAACGGGACAAGTTGAGGAAGGCGGTTCTAGCGGTCAGTGCCGAAGCTGTTCCGGGCGTGAAGATGCTCGGAGTAAAACGAGTCTCAATGAGCACTTCTTCTGTCGATGAGTTCGCTGCCGTCCTTGATGGATCTTATTTTGGGAAGAAGTTCGTGGCACTGAACGCATACTCCTATGTCAAGTACGCAGAAACAATGTGGGGCTTGTCCATGGCAAGAAAGTATCCCACGCTCAAAGTTGTTGTTGCGAGCCCAGGAAACACAAAAGGAACTCAGGCGGCAGACAGTCTTCCGCCGCCAATGCGGTTTATGTTGAACTACGTGATGATGCCTATCGTCTTCCCCTTAATGGGTGAAATGGTGCATACGCTCGACGTAGGTGCAAAGCGTCTCGTAGATGCCATCTCGGAAGACCGGTATAAGAGCGGCGTCTTTTATGCCAGCAGAGAGGGTAAGTTGTCAGGGGAAATGGTGGACCAGGGCACCTTCTTTCCTGATTTAAAAAACACTTCTTTTCAAGACAACGCCAGCGAAGCAATTCACCGCTTTATACGCTAGGCGCTTCGAAGGTCTGTGTCATAGGGAATCTTCGCCTCGGCTCGAGGAACCTATCGAGAACACTTGCGACAGGGTGGGAGCATTGGCAAGATGATAGGCCAATGCCCTACCCAGGCAACTGTCATGCGCTCGCAGCCAGGTACGACGGATTCGTTCCGTCGAAGTAGTGTCCCGGAGTGCCGGCATTCTGGAAGGACCTTCCCCCAAAACGCCACCCTGAAGGAGCCAAGTTGCCTGCATAGGCGCCCAAGCCCGGCTTATGATTCGAGCGCGGCACTTAGCAAATTTAATGCTTTCCTGCTCCTCAAGTACCTGCAGGAGGGATGCAGTCCTGCCGTTTGTCATGTTGCTCTTTACCCTCTACGATCGGGACACAAGGTGAGTCCTGTGGGAGCTCGATGACAAAGCTGGCAAGTTTTAGAACATCAAGAGGAGTGTTGTTGGGTGCGCTGCTGGTGCTCATGTTGTTACCCGGTGGAAGCGCTCAAGCGGCTAAGAAGGTACGAGCAAGCGCTGGATCTGTGGAGGCTGGAGCGCCTGGACCGCTTACCTCGCCCGAGGCCGTGGGCTTCTCTACTGAGAAGCTTGAGAACCTGCACCGCCTCATCCAGGGCGAGGTGGATAATAAAGCCCTTGCGGGCGCTGTCACCATCCTCGCGCGGCACGGCAGAGTGGTTGACTTCAAGACCTATGGAGACCGGGATCTTGAAAACCGGACGCCCATGACCAAGGACACCATCTTCCGTGCGTATTCGATGACCAAGCCGCTGACCGGCGTCGCCATGATGATCCTCTATGAACAGGGCAAGTGGCTACCCTGGGACCCTATCGCGAAATACATCCCCGAGTTCGCGCACCTGAAGGTTTTTGCGGGCGTGGATGCGGAGGGCAAGCCCATTCTGGTCGACCCGGATCACCCTCCCACCATGGGCGAGTTGATGTCGCACTCTGCCGGCTTCTCCTATGGCTCCGGGCACACGGTGGTGGACAAAATGTATGGCGATCTCGGCGTTATGCAATCGGCGAATCTGCAGGGAATGATCGACAAGCTCGCGAAGATTCCACTCAACTACCAGCCCGGACAAGGGTGGACCTATAGTGCCTCGATGGACATCGAGGGCTACATTGTCGAGAAACTCGCTGGCCAGTCCCTGCCGGACTTCATGCGAGAACACATCTTCGCCCCTCTCGGCATGAACGATACAGATTTCTACGTTCCGTCCGACAAGAGAGCGCGCTTCGCCACGAACTACGAGGACAACGCACAGGGGCAGCTCGTGCCCGTGGCGGCCGGTGGCGGAGCACCAAAGGATTACACGGCGGAGCCATCCATGCCCTCCGGCGGTGGTGGATCGGTGACGACCATTTTGGACTACTACCGCTTTGCGCAGATGATGGCTCACGGCGGATCGCTGGATGGAAAGCAGATACTTTCTCCTGCGACCGTCACTCTCATGACGTCCAACCATCTGCGCCCTGTGCAGCTCACCGGCCAGTTTGGTATCGGGCAATCGATTATGCGGCCCGGCTTCGGCTACGGCTTCAACTGCGCAGTGATTTTTGATCCGCCCGCAGCGGAGCTCCCTGATGGGAAGGGCACCTGGTTTTGGGATGGGGCCGCCGGGACCTGGTTCTGGGTCGACCCGACGAATGACATCGTTTTTGCGGCCATGATCCAGCGCATGCGCGGGCACGACAATCACACTCTGGAGTACCGCAGCCACGCCGTGGTGTACGGGGCATTGGTGGACCCCGCGAAATAGTGCGCTATGCAGGTAAGTCGGATGCACCCCGGGCGGAGGCGAGATGAACATGTGTTCCAGGCTAGTGAAGGGTTTGGCGTTCTTCGTAGTACTGACGAGGGCAGGCAGTGCACAAACAGCGGTTAACCCGATACTGAATCATGCGGACCCGTTCATCACATCGAGACCGGTGAACGGGCAATATTTGCTGTTAGCGACCGGCGGAAACAACGTGACGATCTGGAGCGGGCCGACCGTGCAGACAGTGGCCGCCCATGCCAACGTGGTGTTCACGCCAACGGATGGATTGCGCGAGCTATGGTCACCGACGATCTGGCACCTCGCGGGGCGGTGGTGGATTTACTTCACGGCGCGGGCGCCGGGCAAGGAGCACGCGATTTATGCGTTGGAGTCAGACACAGAGGATGTGCTGGGCAAGTACAGCTTCAAGGGCACGCTGGATCTTGAGGGGCGAGCGTCAATCGATCCATCGGTACTGACCCTGAACGGGTTGAACTACCTGATGTATGTGACGGTCGACAGCGGAGCGAATGAAATTCGCATGGTGCGACTGGGGACGCCTATGCAGCCGGTGGGACCGACGTCGCTGATCGCCAAGCCGGAGTATGCGTGGGAGAAGGGCGCGGGCAGCACAAAGAACTACCCTGTGGATGAAGGACCGACGGCTTTGTACCACGCGGGCAAAACCTTCATCGTGTTTTCAGGGTCGGACACTGCATCGCCCCGGTATTGCCTGGGACTGATGACATTTCGTGGCGGTGATCCGCTTCAGGCAACGAGCTGGGTGAAGTCGCCGCGGCCAGTATTCGAGGCGTCGCCGGAGCATGGGATTTGGGGGCCAGGCCGAGGAACTTTTGCGGTGGGACGTGATGGCGCGAACTGGCTACTGTACGCTGCAAAGTCGAGCGATGAGCCCACCGCACAAGGGCGGGCTGTGCGCGAGCAGAAGTTCACGTGGAGGGCGGATGGAACGCCCGATTTCGGTGTGCCAGCGAGAGACGGGGCAATTGCCGACCAGTAGGGCGCGAGGAAGAAGGGTGCCTATCGCCAGTGGTCGGTGCTCCTTGATCGGGCAGAGTGACCATGCGGCCGCCGTCCCAGAGTAGCTTCTTCGCTCGTGCGAGAGTGTCTGAGCCAACCGTGTCGAACACGACATCAATCCCGCTCACGTAATCCTCAAAAGCCTGCGTTTTGTAGTCGAGCACCTGTTCGCATCCTAGTTCCGTCAGGAGTGCAGTAATGCTGGAACAAGCCCGGAAAATTCTGAACATGGCTTGACTTGGTAAACTGCAAAGCGGCCCGCAGGCTCTGGTCGGGACGCCAAGCCGACCAGACTACTCGAAGGAAAGAGAACTATGGAATTCATACAGACAGGTACGCTGAAGATTGCTTACGAAGTGGCAGGTCAGCCTACCGGAATACCAGTCCTGCTTCTTCACGGGTGGCCAGACAGCCCTTCCAGTTGGAAGGCTGTCGCTTCACGACTGCACGATCAGGGCTACATGACGATTGTTCCCTATCTGAGAGGGTCCTACCCAACGGAATTCCAGTCCGATGCCATTCCCCGATACGCTGGAGCGGTAGCCATGGCACAGGACGCGATCGATCTCGCGGACCAATTAGGCTTAGCGAAGTTTCATGTGGTGGGTCACGACTGGGGTGCCCGCATCGCGTACACGCTTGCCGCACTTTTCCCGGAACGCGTCAGCGGCATCGCCGCACTCGCATTGGCATACCAGCCAAGAGGGCAATTCAAGGTGCCTGAGCTTCAACAGGCTATGCACTTCTGGTATCAGTTTTTCCAATGTACGCCAGGAGGAGCTGACGCTGTGCGGAAGGATCCGATCGCCTTTGCTCGGATTCAGTGGGAGACGTGGAGCCCGACGGGCTGGTTTTCTGACCTTGATTTCTTTGAGGCAAGCGAACACTTCGCGCATCCCGACTGGTCAGAGGTCACCCTGAATGCGTATCGAGCCCGGTATCTTCCGGGCGAGGTGAGTGATGCTCGCTACGATAACGCTCAGGCGGCTTTGGAGAACGTGGAATCGATCGACGTGCCGACGTTGATGATCCATGGGGCGGCGGACACATGCGATATGCCGGCATCCTCGAGACACCAGGAAACATATTTCAGCAGAGGCTACCGTCGGCTGCTGCTTGAAGGAGTAGGGCATTTCCCGCATCGGGAAGCGTCGGAGACTGTAGCGGAAGCTATCGCAACGTTCTTTGCTGAGCACATGCCACCGCAAGGATGAGCATGCCCTTTCGTTTTGCTGAAGGCGAAGTCGTAGCAGATTATCCCCGCCAGCGCGAGCAGGCGAACCCAGCTTCGCTCACGTCAATCGTCAGGACCATTACGCGGCGGAGTGAACGCTGACGGTGCAGGCGACGTGCAGAATTGCGCAACTTGGGGTTTCCAAAGAGTCTTCGTGTGCCATCAGTGCCCCTGGAAGCTTTGGGTTACAAAACGTGAAGAGCTCTGTCACGGCAGAGGTCGCGGGATCGAGGCCTATCGTCCCCGCCATATCTTTAGAAAGATCAGAAGCCATGGCGACCCACCGTGGCAGGTGCATTCGCATCCCACAACGTGCCCCAGCCGCAACTCACCTCCACCACTGCGGTACACTCCTAGTAGTCGTGGGCGGTTAGCTCAGTTGGTTAGAGCGCCTGCCTTACAAGCAGGATGTCGGGGGTTCAAGTCCCTCACTGCCCACCACACACCCTTTCAACGACTTACGCGGTTCCACGTCCTACCCGGAAATATAAGGCAGGCCCTCAAACCGCGCAAGCGTCTGTCGCCGTTAGTGTGTGTCGGGGCGGCGCTTCGCAGCATGCTTTACAACGTGCGGGTTCTGGGGTCTCCAGCCAAGTTCAAGTGGCGTACCGTCGGCCCATTGCAGCGCCCGCGCGTAGCTACCCTTCTGCTTCGCCGGCGCGAGCTGGACACCCAACACGGCATCCGCCACTGATGTTCGAAAGCACACAAGCCCGTTTACTTCTTCCGGATGCAGGATAGTGATGATACGCCCGTACCAGGGGGCTAAATGGTCGTTCAGCTTGAACGTCGCCGTCGTGCGCCGCAAGACGATCTTCCATCGGGTGTACTCGAACAAACTTTGAAACGAGAAAGCTTGGCGTTTGTGCTTGAGCAGTACCCGGTATTCCGTGACCAGGAAGTCCAATACTTCTGGGTGCTGCCTGTGAAAGACGCGGAACTTCTCAAGCTCCGGGTGAGTGCCGGACCGCTGGCATAACTCTTCGACTGCTGTCTGCATATTTCATCCTCGAAAGTAAATTCGAGAGCTTATTTAGCCCCTCACTAATACTGCGAAAACGGTCATCTCGAACAAAAGAAACGGCTTATGACGATTTCTTTTTTCGATAATTGATTCGCAATAATAGACACCTTTTGCCTGCTAGAACAGCGCCTAATGTTCAGCCCAAGCTCGGTGTTCGCACGCAATTATGCTCCCTTCCTCGCCTTTTCTGCGGTTGCCACCCGGTCAAGATTCTTACGCCGTGAAGCGACCCACACCGGGTGACGCACGAGGCCGTGCTCCGCTAACTTGTCGGCGAGTTTGCCCGGCGGGCATTTCGGGTTGCGTCGGATTATGGCGTCGACTGCCTCGGCTTCCTTGTCGACGGGCGTTGGTTTGACCTTCGCAGTTTGGCTTGCCTTCAGACTTGCGTGCTTCCGCATGAACACACGGACGCCCACGCCGGGCCACGGCACGACAGCGAGCATGTAGTATTCCCCGCTGTGCCCTTCGATGATCGAAGCCGTTTCGGCCGCCGATGCGGTCGCCGGAATGTCATATACGCGCACGGCCGGGTCGGTCGACTCGGGTGTGCCTGGTGCGGCTTGCTCGAAAGTGTCCATGTTTCCTCCAGGGGTTGATACTGCGTTGTGGTTACGGCCGCCACACACATGGGTGCCGCCCGTCAGACAGCCACCCGGCGTATTTAAAAAATGCCAAAACCCATTCCCACGTACGCACTGACTGACTGACCCCGGGGAAGGCAGTCGGGGCGGACGGGGAGGATGGGGAGGGTGGAGTGTCTGTCGTTTCTGTGTTTCTTATATGGGTAGTCAAGTTGTCGTGGTGACCCGGTGCCGGCGTACCCACTCGCGGGAACGGACGATGCCGTTCTTCTTCAGCAGCCAAGAAAGTTCATACGCGGACAATGTCGGGTGTTCGCCCATAATCGCGTATGCCCGGTCTTGCTTGCCGTCGACGTTGCCCGGCGGCCGTTTGCAGTTGTTTACTTCGGCTTGCTGAAACAGCCACCTTCGCCTCTGGATCCATGACCGACTGCGGGCTACGCCGGGCGTCTCCCGTGCCTGGATTTCGAGGAACCGTTCAAGGTCGGAAACAGACAAGTGCGTGTTCGCTGCGACGACCAGCATGGAATAGCCGGGCGTCCCGAGGAAGGTGCGGACATCGGCGACTTGATTGACCGCCCGCGTTCGTTTGTTGCCCCTGTAGTCCTCCCAAGACATCTCGGTTGTGTCGCTCATCTTCCCTCCATCTGTACGCTGGCCTCGCAGTTTTCGCCTAAGCGGCACACGCCGCGAAGCCTCCCGTCGCCGGGTCATGGCTGTTCGTGTGCAACCGGGATGTGTGCGGCCATCGGCCGTGACCGTCTCACCATGCCTGGTTGCGGGGAGTCACGACCGCCCTGCCGGTCGGGTGCCAACGTCCCCCGCCAACTTGTTTCACCGCCGAAGCGGCGAGCTTTAATGTATCCGGCGGTTCCGCCCATGGATGCGCCCCACTCAGTGCGCATGCGATACCACGGACGGCCGAGCCGGTTCGGTTTGGGGGTTCTATCGCGGAAGTTGGACCGCCGTTAGCTCGCGGCGATGGCAAATGATCGAATTGCAGCGGGGCGTCGCACGCGCCCGTCGAGTCGCCGATAGACCAGCATTCCAACCTGCCCGGCTACCGCCCACGGCTGGTCAAGTATCTTGACCGAAATACCCGGCCCGCCGCGAAGGCCCACTACGTACCCCTGAGCGAAGTCGCCCAGAAGCACAGGAGTAGCCCCTCGCGCCGCAGCCGGCATTGCCGCCGAGTAGGCGACGGGCAGGCCGAAGAGATAGTCGGTTCCATTCGAGGTAGACCACACTGGCTGAAACGAATTCGCCTGTCGGGCAGCTTTCCGTATCAAAATGCTGGACCCGCGGTTCATCAAAAACGTGGCATTTGCCAGGAAAGGCTCGGGCACGCTTCCGATGAGGTCGAGAAGCGAATCCAGGCCAATCAAATTGCCTTGCGCGTCCGGTTCTGCAACGGTTCCCGACGCCACATTGCCCAAAAGACCCTGAGCCATGTTTACGCCGGTGCCGTTCACAAACCATTGCTCCTCCAGCTCAAATTGCGCGAGCTGCAAGTCCGACACAATAAAGCCTTGAAACGAGGCAGAATCCTGAAGGATCTCGAAGCTGGCCCGCGCGAACGCGCCGCCCATAAATGCGCTGAGCCGGATTTGATCTAGCGCCGGCGACGTTTCCTGGAAGAGATTCTGCGTCGCGCCAGACTCCAGTTTGCCCGCGGACACGCTGAAAGCGGATTGGCGCGGGATGAGCAGATCGTTTGACGTTACGATGGTTGTCGCGAGACGTCGGACGGCCGATTCCGGAGCGACCAGCGGTACTATTTCGCCGGCGACAGTCGTGGGCACGCTAAAACCGCCTGCGCTGCCCGCCGCCTCGTACAGCGCAGCGGAAACCCGCTCGCCACCCGACAGCAGCCACTCCTTAAAAGCGATGCCGTAGTCGCTGCTCAAGACCTTGCGGGCCGGTTCGGCTGTTTTGCCGCCGCCAAGCCCAATCGGGCCGTATGTGCCATCCGGGCGTTTGGCCGTCGGAATGCCGTCCGCGCCAATGCGAAGGGTCGTGCGGCGTTCGGCAGCTTCGATCTGTGGTGTGAGTGCTTCGACCTCCCGCATTGATTGGTTAAAGTCGGCGGCCTCGATTGCAGTAAGCTCTCGACCTGCACGTTCGGCGGTCGCAACGATGCCTTCTGCTTTGGATAGAGCGGCGCCACGATCCTGCCGCAGTCCTAGTAAGTGAGCCATGGTGAGTATCCTTTTGCCCGTGGGCAGATTCGGTAAAGGTGCTTGCAACTCCCCAGTGCATGCAGCGGGTTCATGTTGACGCGCAAGTTCTCATCCGCGAAATCGGCGGCGTGCGCGACACGGGCGTGGCCCGTGATCGAAGATGTCGGAAGGGCGTGTCGCCCGTGCTACGTTCGCGGGTCTTCCAGCGAGGCTACGGCCTGGAGACACCGAACTTCGTCGGCAGCGATGCGTGAGAGTAGGTCCGCGGCCGCTTGCATTGTCCCTTCGTCGGGCGACGGTGCGTGGTGCACGACGACGATGCGCCCACCACTTCCCGTGCCCACAAACCCGCGTGGAAGCCATCCGTACTCGCAGATGGCCCGAGCTATTGCCGACCCGGGTAGAACCGGGTCGTCGGATGCGCTTAGGTCGAATGCCTCGCCGCGGCCGACGACGATGTAGCGTTGGTCGGCTTCGGGCACGGCCTTGCAGAACTCCGCGAGGTTTGCGCAGACGTGGGCTTGGCGCGAATCAAACACTGCCGGCCTCGCTTTTGGGCCGAGGATCTTCCAACTTCGCAAGCTGGTCAAGCCAGCCCACGGCGGCAGCGGGGTCGGTTGAGCGCAACCCTTCACCGCCCGGGACGCCAGCTACCTTTTGCGCAAATTCGAAAACGGCATACATCATCTGCCGGTGCCTACGCGATTCGGTGTCGTACTCGACGTGCAGAGAACCGTCGCTCTTGCACAATCCGAGAAAGCCGACGAGGCGAACTCCCCTTTCCGCACCTCGCAGAAGCGAAAAGACCTCGTCGGGGCTGTTTAGCGGGACAAGTCCATGTCCGAGACGTGACGCAACTACGGCATGTGGATGGGTAGCTGCTTCGAACAGTTCTCCGGCGACAGCATGTTGGCGGGAAAGGTCTTGCATGATTGTTCTCCTGGCCGTGCTCGTTACTTCGTTTCGGACCTGACTGCCTCGGGTCCGATGAGCGCGAGCAGCGACGACTCGCGGACCTTCGACAACCTACCGATCTTCACCCGCGGCAGCTTGCCGATGCTCCACCACCAACGAATTGTTGATGGTCGAACTCCAAGCAGTTCAGCGGCAGTTTCGGCAGAGTGGAGCTTGTCATCATTCTTCATGTCGCCTCGCGATGCCCGTTACGGGCCGTTGCAATAAGTTCATCTTGCAACTATGCTGGCGACATGAAAAGCAGGGCGTCACAAACCGTCACATTAACGATATTGCGTGACGCGGATGGGTCAACAAGCGGCGAGGGGTGGATTCAACTCGGAGGACGCCTTCAGGAGGTTTGCAGCGCTCAGCTTCGCGACCTTCCTCTGCTAAGAGGCGATTACAAGCGTGTTGGCGAAACTATCAATGAACTACACGAGGCCATCAGAGACAGTCACCCTGGACGATTGAGGACCGCGATTCGAAAAGCATCTGAATGGCTGACGCCGCCCGGATTCACCGCCATCAACGACTTCGAATCAAAGTCTTTAGAAGATCTGAAACGAGCCGCACGATTTGATAGAGAGTCTCTGAGGAATCAATTGCTGTCGAAGTCTCGGCTGGTGTTCTGGAGCAAAGGCAACGGGGCACACATAGCGGTTCCTGCCATCTACTGCCCGGACGATGTGACGGCCGTGTTCGCTCTACAGTTCATGCAGCGAACGAGACTCTGCAAAAATCCCAAATGCCGGGTTCCGTTTGTGCTTTCGGCGGGTAAGTTCTATCACACCGAACATTGCGCAGCTGCGCACCGAACCCAGCGGTGGAGGGCGGCGAAATTGCAGCGCGAACTTGAAGCCTCAAGCGTGCGGTAATCGCACAAGCGCAGAATTAGCCGTGTATGTAAAGAAATCATCGGCGGTGGGCTTTTTGAGGATTGGTGTTCAAGATCTGCACCTACCTACCCCGAAACCATGTGCAGGGCCTTCAGGATTGCAGCGTGTTACGCTTCGGCGGAGATGATTACAGTTACGGCGCTCTGCCCGACAATCCCACTCTCCAGCCACAGACTGCTAGATACGTTGACGCTCGTAGCGCTATTTGCGGGTCCTGCTCTTGCAGTGGCAATTCAACTCTGGTTCGAGAGAAGGCGCGAACTCAGGCGTTCAAAGTTCGACGTTCTTTCGACACTAATGGCGTTCCGGCGAAGGCCTATTCACACAGAAAGCGTTGAGGCCCTAAACCGGACGCCGTTGGTCTTCCACGGCGATGAGGATGTCCTTGCAAAACACGGTTCTTTGCACACCCATATGGAGTACGAGCGAACTCTGCCGCAAGCTGAAAAGGCCTCGGCATATGAGAAACGGCAAGACTTACTTGTGGAGCTGCTTAGCGCGATGGCCGATGCTATGGGGTATCGCTTCTCTCATTCACTCCTGAAGACGCAAGCCTATCTCCCGCAAGGTTATCTCGATGAGGAAACTTATACAGCTCAGACCCGACAGCTTGTCACAGCGTTGCTCGAAGGCAAAACGCCCTTGCCTGTCGTTATCACGGAACAGCAGCGTCCCAAAGAGTAAGCTGGCAGTCTTCGCCTTTTCTTCGCTATACTGCCCACATGCGCGTTGCAGGGCACGACCGGGTTGTCGACTATTCCAAGCTAGGCACCGGCCTGCTCATCGCGGCCTGCGTCGTCCTCGCTGTCCGCACAGCCCGCTGGCCTGCTAGGCACGCCGGGAAGACGTCAGAACGTGACCTGGACGTCGAAGTCGAACACGCCATCCATCTCGCCCGGCGAGTGCTCGACAAGCTGCTGTCACACCAGGCGGGCATGTTCCCGCAGCGGAATCAGCCCTGGTACGAACCGACAGGCGATGACCAGCCGAGATAGAGGCTTCTGCTATGACGCGAGCGTGGGATACACCGCCCGGTTACGTCTCTGTAGTCTCTCCGCATGGCCGGAAGACGAATACCACCCAAACAGTACGCGGCCGTCACATGGGGCGAGCGAAACCCGAACAGCGTTGACGAAGTAAAGGTGCGTCGACAGCGCGCCCGGCGAAACAGATATGCTCCGCTGCCCGCGACGCGCCCTGCCCGGTGGTGGGACCCACTCTTCCGTTTCTTCATCTGGTGCATCACCCTCCGCAAGGGGTATCGACGCCTTTAGCCCGGTACGCCTGCCCCTGTCGTACACTGCCGTCCATGTGCGGCCGCTACGCCCGACGTTCTGACAAGCAAAAGCTGTCGACCTACTTCCACGCAAACCCCGCGCCCGGTTTGCTGGACTTGCCGCCCGACTACAACGTCGCACCTACCACCATGCAGCCGGTCATTCGGCACGCCCGCGACGGCGGCACCCGCGAACTGCTGCTCATGCGCTGGGGGCTGGTTCCGTTCTTTGCCAAGTCGCTCTCTGACTTCAAGGGCTACAGTACGTTTAACGCGAAAGCCGAAAGCATCGCCAAGACGAACACATGGCGCGAACCGTTCACCCGAGGCCGCCGGTGCCTCATCCCGCTCGATGGCTTCTACGAATGGAAGGTGCTGGGCACCGACCACCTGGAGACGGGCAAGCTGCCGAAGAACGCACCCAAACAGCCGTACATCTTCACCGTCGGCGACGGCACCCCGTTCGCGCTCGCCGGATTGTGGGACGCATGGCACGACAAGGCGAACGACCAGTGGCTTCAGAGCTTCACGGTAATCACGACAACGCCGAACGCGCTCACGGCCGAGGTTCACACGCGGATGCCCGTGATCCTGCACGCCCAGAACTACGACGAATGGCTGCTGCGGGAAGGACCGGCACCCGAGCACCTGCTCCAGCCTTTCCCGGCCGACGAGATGGCCATGCGGCCGGTGAGCAAAGACGTGGGCAACGTGAGGAATAACCATGCGGAGCTGCTGAATAGTGAATGACACCCTTCAGCGACGCAACGGCGTCTGACGGTGACGAGATGGTAGGCTTCCGCCATGCTAACTTTTCCGGATGCTTGGCGTTTCGACTCTCCTGGTGCCCTAGAGCCAGAGGCCAGGCGAGAGTTAGCAAAGCTTGCTAAGCAGATAGCCACTCAAGGTTCTCCGTGGGAGGCATACGAGGCTTTCAAGGCCAATTTCGCGGCTGCAATCGGAAGCACCTCGTCACAGAGCAGTAGTTCGGAATGGGCAGAAACAGACATGTTCAGTCAGATGGGCAACGTCTCTAACGCACCACTCTTCATACAGGCGTTTTACGATACATGCGAGCAGCTCAGGGCGGCGGGTAGGTCCGTGCCGGAAGTTGCATACCTTAATAAGATTCTTGAACGTACGAAGGCCGGCTACCAAATCCGGCCGCCAAAACTTCTACAAGTCACGACCGGGTCCACAACACCTGAAGAAGAGGCAGATCCACCCAACAAGTTGAAAAGCGATTTAGAACGACCCGCGTCGAACTTTTCGAGCGCTATTCAAAGCCCTCCGCCGGCGGTCTTCGACAAGCCCACGTGCTTCGTAATCCAGCCTTTTGACAGAGGCCGATTTGACAAGCGTTTTGCCGAGGTCTTCGTTCCTGCGATTAAGGCTGCGGGTCTGAACGCATACCGGGTAGACAAGGACATAACCGCTCTAACGCCAATAGAGTCCATCGAGGACGGCATTCGTGCGGCTGTGGTGTGCTTAGCGGATATCACTACTGACAATCCGAACGTATGGTACGAACTCGGCTATGCATACGCCTGCGGTACTCCAGTGGTCATGGTTTGTGCAGAGGTTCGGGAAGGAAAACAGTATCCGTTTGATATTCAACATCGTTCAGTTTTCACCTATGCTGCCGACTCTCCAGGGGACTTTGTGAAGTTGGAAGCTGGCATAACAGATCGACTCAAGGCCGCAATGAAGAAGGGTGCCGCGATAATTCAACTTGCAGATGCAGGCCAAGTGGTCGCCCAAGCGTCCGGATTAAGTCAGCCTGAAATGACGGTGATGGCGTTGCTGGCCGGTAGCATCACTAGGCCAGGTGCTTCTTACCGCTTATCAAGCCTCCGACAAGAATGCGAGCGCGCGGGGCTCACTGCCGTTGGAGTCACTATGGGGATTGTGAAGCTGTCTTCTAAGAAGTTCGTCGCGTCAGCCGATGCAAGAGATCCTTACAATGACGAAGAATACGAAGTCCTGCGAATAGAGGAGAAGGGTTGGCAGTGGATGGAGGACAATGCTGATAAGTTCAGCCTGCTTAAAGCGCGTCCCGAATACTTCGACGACAAAGACATCCCATTCTAGGGCGACCCAGGCGTCAGGATCTAGTTCGGCTGAGTAGGCTGATATTCTCGTGAATAGCTTGCAGGTCCCCGGTTGCCAAGTTCGCATAGCGTCTGGTCATTTCCAGTGAGCTGTGCCCGAGCACCTTTTGCAGGTGGAAGACTGAGCCACCCCGTCTGATGTAGTTCACGGCGAACGTATGCCGGAAAGCGTGCAAGGTGCGCGCTGGAGCGGCAGAGCCCAACTCCGCACAGACTGTCTTCACGTCGCGCAAGACATTGTTCCGGCTTAGCAGTGTCCCCGCGCGGGCGGCAAACACCAGCGCCTCGGGGCGCATTTTGGCTTCGGCGATATGCCGGTAGAGCGCTTTCCGCAAGCAAAGCGAGAACGGGACGATCCGGCGCTTCCGCCCCTTCCCGTCGAAGGTCACAAGCAGGTTGTCCATGTCGACGTCAGACACGCGCAAGGCGAGCGCCTCGCTGATTCGGCAGCCCGTGTCCAGCAGCACCAGCATGAGCAGCCCGAGACGCTTGTCCGTCTTCAGTTTCGGCCGCCATGCGATCAGCTTGCCCACTTGCGCGTCCGTGAAAGTGGGCATGACATTCTGCGGTTCCTTCAGCTTCGGAACCTTCAGGGTGGACCCGGACCAACGCAGGTAGGCATTCCAGGCCCGGATGGCCGAGTTGCACCCCGTCGGCTTCCGTCCGCGTTCCCGCATCTGCATGACGGCCGCGCTTAGCTCCGCTTGCGTGGGTGATTCTGACGGAAGCCATCGTAGGCTCTCCCGGTACCACTCGACGGTGGCAGGGGTGACGTTATGCAGGTATTGCCGTTCGCGGATAAACTCTTCAAAGCGTTGCAACATCGTTACTCCAGTCAGGACATCAATCTGGAGTGAAACCACGTATTTAGGGCGGTTAGCTCAGTTGGTTAGAGCGCCTGCCTTACAAGCAGGATGTCGGGGGTTCAAGTCCCTCACTGCCCACCACACCACCTCCACGTGCGCCCACAAGCGCTCTCCGCCCCATGCAGAGCACCACCCGCCTCCTCATCAATGCTGACGACTTCGGCCTAACCCCCGGCGTCAACCGCGCTATCGCCGAACTGCATGCAGCCGGTGCACTCCCCTCCGCCACGCTCATGGCATGCGGCGCTGCCTTCACCGACGCCGTCCGCACCGCCCACACCAATCCCACTCTCGACGTCGGCTGCCACGTCGTCCTCGTAGACGGCACGCCCTCGGCTCCGCACGTTCCCACGCTAGCCACCGGCAATCGCCTCCGCAGCTCCCTTCCTCGTTTCATCCTCGATCTCCAGCGTGGCCGCATCGCGGAGTCCGACATCGAGCAGGAAGCCACCGCGCAGATCCAGGCGCTTCAGCAGCAGGGCCTCACCGTCTCCCACGTCGACACACACAAGCACACCCACCTTTTCCCTCGTGTCGCGCGCCCACTCCTTCGTGCCGCCCAGGCGTGCGGCGTCCCGGCCATTCGCAACCCGTTTGAACCCGCATGGTCCGCCCGCCTCACCCGCGGCCCGCTCCTCCGCAAGCTTGAAGTTGCAGCCCTCCGCAGCTTCCAAAGCGCCTTCCATCGGCTCACCCGGCAATGCGGCATCGCCACTACAGACGGCTGTATCGGCGTCTCAGCCACCGGCAATCTCGATCCACAGAACCTCGCCACGCTGCTGCAGAACCTGCCCCCCGGCACCTGGGAACTCGTCTGCCATCCCGGCTACAACGACACCGACCTCGCCGCCATCGCTACGCGCCTGCGCAGCACCCGCGACACGGAGCGCGAAGCCCTGCTCTCCGCCATCCCCACCAGCAGCGTCGCTCGCCTGGCCTTCAGCGCCCTCTAGCACCCACCGTCCGCAGCAGCTCCACCGCCTGTGTCACATCGCTCCGCAACAGCTCCAGCTCATGGCCCACCTGCGGGTCCACCTGCATCAGCGGCATTTCGATCGCGACCTTCGTCCCTCGTCCCGGCCGGCTCTCAATCCGCATCGTGGCCGCACCGCCATACAGCACCTGCAGCCGCTCCCGCACGTTGCGCATGCCAATGCCGGTACCCGGTCGCACCAACCCACTCACTGGAGAAGCAGCGTCCCTGTCCGGCGCAATGCCCACGCCATCGTCTTCTACCTCCAGCAGCAGGCACTCGCCCTCTATCCGGCTGCGCAGCGTCACCGTCCCACCACTGATCCGCGGCTCCAGCCCGTGCTTGATGCTGTTTTCAATCAGAGGCTGCAGCAGCATACTCGGCACCTGCAGCTCCAGCGTCTCCGGCGCAATCTCCTTCACCACCCGCAGCTTCTCGCCAAACCGCACCACCTCAATGCCCAGGTAGTCATCGGTAAACTGCAACTCTTCGGCAAACGGCACAAACGCATCCCGCTGCTTCAGCAGCGCCCGCAGAATGTTTGCCAGCTTCACGATCATCTCCCGCGCCAGTTCCGGCTCCAGCCGCACCAGCGACCCTATGGAGTTCAGCGTGTTGAACAGAAAGTGGGGGTTTATCTGCCGTTGCAGCGCGTCCAGCTTCGCCTCCAGCAGCAGCCGCGCCTGCACCTCCAGCTTTTGCGCAATGCGCACCGCGTTCCACACCTTCAGCGGTATCCCCACCACCACCGGTGCCGCTGCGCAGATCGCGATCTCCAGCGGCCAATATCCATCGCGCAGCGAGAAGTACCGCGCCGGATAAAAGTGCGACACCACGCTCGCCGCCGCCTGCAACAGCATCACCAGTACCAGCAGCAACACCTGCCGGTCCAGCTGCGGCCGCTTCAGATTACGCCGCACCCAGCGGTACACACTTAGGTCAACCAGGGGCGAGAACGACCACACATCCTCCATGTCCACAAAGCTGTGGAAGCCGCCTGCCACCAGCGCAATCAGCACATTCACAGGCAGCGCCAGGTACTCCCCGTGGAACATCGCCGGCACGGCCAGCAGCACCGCCCCGGCCAGCGCAGCCACCGGCCCAATCACAATGCCCAGCAGCACCACTGCCTCCAGCGACAGGTCAGCCGCCAGAAAGTTCGGCACCACCGTCCGCACGTACACGCCCAGCACCAACGGCGCCACAATCAGCAACATCAGGCGCATGCGGTCGCGGAACTGCCGGCGATTCTCCAGCAGCAACTGCCGAAACAGCGACGACCGCGTCAGCGAGCTCGACACAGCTGCCGCCACACCCAGCTTCACCAGCAGCGAAATCAGGACCAGCTTCGGTTCAAAGTCGTACACATCGTTCATGCTAGACCCCGCACCTGCATCCCTGACCCCTGCAAAGCATCTGTACCCTAGAGATATGTTCAGCAGCGTCACCAAAATCGCCGAAGCAAGTCTGCCCACCACCCGCGGCGACTTCCGCATCTTCGGCTTTCAGGGCACCCTCGCTCCTGGCACACCGCTCGGCCCCCAGGGCAAGCTGGTGGAAGAGGCCGTCGTTCTGCGTTACGGCTCCGACGCCGATCTTGCGTCCAGGCCGCCCATCGTGCGTATCCACTCCCAGTGCCTCACCGGCGACGTCTTCCATTCCCTCCGTTGCGACTGCCGCCAGCAGCTTGATCTCGCGCTCGACACCGTCGTTGCCCACGGCAGCGGTCTCATCATCTATGAGGAGCAGGAGGGCCGCGGCATCGGCCTTATGGCCAAGCTTCGCGCCTACGAACTGCAGGACCAGGGGCTCGACACCATCGAGGCCAATCTCAAGCTCGGCTACCGCTCCGACCACCGCGACTTCAGCCTGCCCGCCGCCATCCTTCAGCAGATGGGCATCCACCAGGTTCGGCTCATTACCAACAACCCTGAAAAGGTGCAGGCTCTTGAGGCTGCAGGTATCCAGGTAACAGAGCGCTTATCTGCTGAAGTAGAGCCAAACGGTAGCTCCGAGAAATACCTCGAAATCAAGCGGGAAAAAATGGGCCATCTTATCGGGTCGCTCTAAGTCGCACCCTCGCGTCCGTACTCTATTCCGTAGATCGCACCGGAAACTAAACGTGTCTTTCGATGAATAAGCCGAGCCACCGGGAGTAGTTTCCCTTTTTGGCTCGGTGTCTGTCGTTTGTTGACGGCATGTGGACCGCTGGCGACAACCCGCACGATGCTCAGGCTTACCGTCGCACCTAGTCGTCCACTCAAGACACAGGTGATACCACCATGCTGCGCCTCTTACTCTTCGGTCTCGTGCCGCTTTCTTCCATTCTGTTGATCGGCTTCATCGAGATCTACAGTGCCCTGCGCTCCAAGTCGAACCTGTAAGGGTCAAACTTTTGAGCGCAGGCCTGCAGTTTTCGCGGAGAGCCTGCATCAGCTCGGGTTAGCCGGTGTCTGTACCGTCTCTTCCTGCATGTTCGATAGCACCTTTACATCCACACGCCGGTTCTTCGAACGGCCCGCAGCCGTTTTATTCGACGCCACCGCGTCATCCTTGCCGATACCCACCAGGTAAAACTTGTGCGGCGCAATGCCGTACTTCGATTGCAGATACGCAGCCACCGCATCCGCACGCTTCTGGCTTAGTTGGTAGTTATACTGCGCGTCGCCCACGGAATCAGTTCCACCCGTCAGTTGCACAAGGTAGTGCTTGGTTCCGCCCAGGCTCGTCGCCAGCGTATCCAGCTGCTTCTTGTCCGCAGCCGTAAGTGCAGACTTATCGAACGCAAACGTCACGCTTGTATCCGAGATCGCCTTGTAAGTATCTAACCCTGCAACTACACCGCTCAGCGAATCCACGCGGTTGTACGCCTCCTGTGCGCTGCCGTTCGCACGATCCGCTGCGCCCTGGGCACCGTTGGCACGCGCATTTGCCGCGTCCGCCGCACTCTGCGCACCGGCAATGCCCGCCGTAGCACGCGTGTCGGTGTCCACAATCGCGCGGTGGTCCGCCGCAGTCTTCGCATCCAGGTCGTTCGTGCTGTTGATCAGCGGCGCCGCCTGCGATCGCACATACTTCTTGCTCGTGCAGCCGGTACTCAGCATCAGCACCACTACCGCTCCTGCAACCCCACTAAACCGCAACGTCTTAGCAACTGTCATCATTCACTCCCGGAGAAAAAAATCCTACCAATGCAAAAGGCAAACTTTGCCCAATCCCTTATGTCGGTGCAATCGTTCGGCCATTGCCGCACATCGCTCCAAATGCTTTATTATGTTCAGGTTACACTGTAAACGACAGGGCCCCGACACCATTCGAGAAGCTCATTACAGGAAAAATCTTCCGTAAACGTTCACCCAAAATAGCTCAGCCTGCCCAACGCCGTAAACTTGAAGCAGCGGCCCATGGACCTCGAACAGAAAATCCGGCTTCTCCCCAAAGCCCCCGGCGTCTACCTCTACAAAAATGCCGAGGGCGAGGTGATCTACGTCGGCAAGGCAAAGAATCTTCGCAGCCGCGTCTCCTCCTATCTGCTCGAAGCAAACCAAATCAGCAATCGCAAGACCGGCTCGCTCATGCGAGAGGCCGTCGATGTCGACTACATCCAGGTCGCCAACGAAGGCGAAGCCCTCGCCCTTGAAAACAACCTCATCAAGCAGCGCAAGCCCCGCTTCAACATCCTTCTCCGCGACGACAAGACCTATCCCTACGTCAAGCTCACCATGGGCGATCGCCACCCCAAGGTCTTCGTTACCAGAAAATTACGAAGGGACGGCGGCCTGTATTTTGGCCCCTACTTTCCCGGAAATCTCGCCCATCGCATCGTCGACCTTATCCACCGCTCCTTCCTGATCCCCAGCTGCAAGGTAGACCTCAACCGCTACCACCCCCGCCCGTGCCTGGAGTTCTACATCAAGCGCTGCCTCGGTCCCTGCGTCGAAAACCTCACCACTCCCGAGAGCTACGGCGAAGCCATCCGCGACGTCCGTCTCTTTCTCGACGGCAAGCAGGACGAGCTCGAATCCCGCATCACCGGTCGCATGGTCGAGGCCGCCACACACGAGCAGTTCGAACTCGCCGCCCGCCTCCGTGACCAGCTTGTCACCGTCCACCAGCTCCAGGAAAAACAGCGCATCGCCTCCGCAGAAAACGAAGACGCCGACGTCTTCGGCTATCACTTCGACAAGGAAATGCTCGCCGTCAATCAGTTCCACATGCGCGAAGGCAAAATCGTCGACAAGCGCGACTTCTTCTGGGAAGACCTGCCCGACCTCCTCTTTGAAGCTGGCAACGACGCCGAGCTTGAGACCCTCGCTGAGGCAGCCGCCGAAGTGGAACAGTCCGCCGACATGGAAGAACGCACCGCCCCCGCGCACGACCCGCAGCCCTGGCACAGCGAGGCCGAGCATCGTGCGCCCGTTGCTGCCACCATCAATGCGCTTCCGCAGCAGGACTTCTCCCCCGCCGGCTTCTTCTCCGCTTTCCTCAAGCAGCTCTACCTCGACCAGCCCTACGTCCCCCGCACCATCTACGTCCCGCTTGACTTCCCCGACCGCGCCGCCCTCGCCGCCCTGCTCACCACCCAGGGCAAGCGCAAGGTCGAAATCCTCGCACCCCAGCGCGGCGAAAAACGCTCCCTGGTCGACCTCGTCGGCCAAAACGCCAAGCAAAGTTACGACAACCGCTTCCGCACACTGGCCCCCAGCAAAAATGCCATCAGCAACGCACTGCAGGACGCCCTCAACCTGCCCGAAACACCCACCCGCATCGAGTGCTTCGACATCTCCCATATCTCTGGCGCAGAGTCCGTGGCCAGCATGGTCGTCTGGGAACATGGCGAGATGAAAAAGGCCGACTACCGCAAATACAAAATCAAAACCGTCAGCGGCAACGACGACTTCGCCTCCATGCGCGAGATCATCCATCGCCGCTACGTCAAACTGCAAAACGAAAAAATTCCCTTCCCCTCCCTCATCCTCATCGACGGCGGCCTCGGCCAGCTCGCCAGCGCAGCCGCAGCGCTTGAAGAGATCGGCGTCACCCTCCAGCCCCTCGCGTCTATCGCTAAAAAGGAGGAAGTCATCTACGTCCACGGCCAGGAAGACGATCCCGTCGTCCTCGACCGCCGCTCCCCTGTTCTTCACCTCGTCCAGCGCATCCGCGATGAGTCCCATCGCTTCGCCATCACCTACCACCGCAAGCGCCGCGAAATGCGTGACCGCGACTCCGAACTCCTCAGCATCCCGGGCGTCGGCGACACCACCCGCAAACGCCTCATCACACACTTCGGCTCAGTTCGCGGCATTCAGGCGGCGTCCATTGATGCACTCACCGCCGTCGTCAACGCCAAGACGGCGAAGACCATCCGCGCCTACTTTGAGAACGAACCCACCACCGCAAACGCCGAAGCCGCCCTACGCATCCTGCAGTAGCCCGCCACTAACGCAGGCAAAACCCACAGCTACGTCGCTTTGGTGTTGCCGGTCGACCACAGAGCCCATCCCACCAGTAACGGCTGCATAAATAAGCGGGCGAGTCGCTTGCCGTCCGTATCCAGCCCAAACGCACTGCGCCGCTCGGTGTACTGGGCGATGTTGCCGGGAAAGATAGCGGTAAAGAACGCGCCGGCGATGCGCCCCACAGCTTTCTTCTGCTCAGGCAAAAACGCCAAAGCGGCTCCCAGCGAAATCTCCGCAACGCCGGAGAGCAGAACCACCGTGTCCGTATCCACCGGCACCCACGGCGGCACCTGCGCGCGAAACTCTTTGCGGGCAAATGTCAGGTGCGACGTCCCCGCAGTCATCAACATCACGCCCAGCGCTTTCCTCGAAGCGTCCTGCGCCACACTTGTACCCTGCTCCCGGCTTTCATCCGCGGTCTTCATCCAAGTCTCCCGTCTGTCTCGTCTCAACCGCATGGATGGCAGCTTTACTGCTGATACCCGTCAGGCCCCACGTCGAACGTGTTGCACGCCTTCACCTCACCGGTCGTCAGGCCCCGATTAAACCATCCCTGGCGTTCCGCGCTGGAGCCGTGCGTAAACGTCTCCGGGCTCACCGTCCCTCGCTGCATCTTTTGAATGTGGTCATCGCCCACAGCCGCCGCATTGGCAAGCGCACTCTGCACATCCGCCGGGTTCAGCAAATGCCGCTCCTGTTGCGAGTGACCCCATATGCCGGCGAAACAATCCGCCTGCAACTCCAGTTCCACAGAGGCCTTGCTTCGCTGCGACCTGTCCTGCATCATCTGCGTCGCCTTCTGCTCAATGCCCAGAATGTCCTGCACATGGTGCCCAAGCTCATGCGCAATCACATACCCCTGCGCAAAATCCGCACTGTTTCCGCCCAGCTTCTTCAACTCATCCCAAAAGTCCAGGTCAATGTACACACGCTCATCCTGCGGACAATAGAACGGCCCGGTCGCCTCCTGCGCGGTGCCGCACCCACTCTGCGTCTGCCCACGAAACAGCACCAGCTTCGCATGCCGATAGTTCTTTCCCGTCTGCTCCGGCAACACCGCTGTCCACATCTTCTGCACGTCATCCAACACATAGCTCACAAGTTGCGCATCCCTGTGCTCTGACGCACTCTCCTGCACTGGCCCGCCGCTCTGCTGCGCCTGCTGGCCCTGGTACTGCTGCCCAGACCCGTCATCCTGCGCGGACGACCCACCCGTGAGCCCACCCAGAAAGTTCCGCCCCGTCACCAGGCTCAGTACCACCAGAACGATCACCCCAACAATGCCAAGACCACCACCGCCGAACGGCAGCATGCCGCCACCACCGCCGGAATCCCCCCGGCGATCCTCCACGTCACTGCTCATCCCACCAGGCGTCCAGTCCATCGTTCCGCTCCTCCAAGCAACGCACATCGCGCTCCCACTGGGAGCGGCCTACGTTGCACAGTGTGATGCACCGACCGCCCATCCCACTGCCACACCCATCCACAAACTTCGCAGTCCCGCAGCAAGCACAACCACGGCCCACCACCAGCTCAATGCTGTTCACCACTCGGGTGCCCCACCCGCGCCAACGGCTCCTCCGTCGGTTAAGGTGGGTCCATGCTCGCCCGCCTTCTTCCGCTCTCCCCTGCGCTCTGCCTCACCTCGACCCTGCTCACCTCGTCCCTGTGCGCTCAGACCGCCCTGCAGCAACAGGTCGCCACCATCGCCCAGGCCGCCCAGGGCACCGTCGGCGTCAGCTGCATTCTCCCCGGCACCACCCTCAACTGCGACCTCAACCCGCACAACCACTCGCCCATGCAGTCCATGTTCAAGTACCCGCTCGCCCTCACCGTCCTTCACCTTGCGGAGACTGGCAAGCTGTTTCCCAACTCCGCCGGCGAACCAATCGACACCCTCCTGGACCACACCGTCCGGTACCTGCCGCAGGACCGCATCCCGAAAACCTTCAGCCCCCTTCAGGACCGCTACCCCGAAGGCAACGTCGACGTCTCACTGCGCGAACTCATCACCCTCACCGCAGGCCAAAGCGACAACGTCGGCAGCGAAATCCTGCTCCGCATCGCTGGTGGTCCGGCAGCTGTCCAGGCCTACATCCGCTCACTCGTCGGTGCCGAAGGCTTCCAGCTCACCAGCGGCGAACAGGTCATGGATCACGACCCCCTCGCCCAGTACAGCAACTGGATGCAGCCCGCCGCCGCAGCCCGCCTGCTGCAGCGCCTCATCACCGATCCGCCGCTGAAACCGGCCACCAACGCATTCCTGTTCAAGGTCCTCACCGACGCGCAAACCGGCCCACACCGCCTCCGCGCCGGCCTTCCCCCCGGCACACCGCTCGCTCACAAAACCGGCACGTCCGGCTTTCACGACGGTAAAGCGGCAGCAACCAATGACATTGGGCTCGTCACCCTGCCCGACGGCCGCCATCTCGCCGTCGCCGTCTACGTCACCGACGCCCACGCCGACGAAGCCACCCGCGAAGCCGTCATCGCCAACATCGCCAAAGCCGCCTACACCGCCGCAATCCAGGCGCACTAATTCAGGCCAGCAGCACCTACCCCCACAGCCCCACCCTTTCATTTCGGCCGGAGAAGAACAGCAGCTTCGGTTCTTCTCTGATCCCGCGCTGTCATCGGGTTCTTCCTCAACCCACCGCCCGTCATTTCGACCGGAGGACAAACAGCTCTATCGTTCGCCCGCGGCGGGGAAACCTGCTTTCCCGCCCGATTCTTCAAACTTCCCGGAACCAAAAGCCCCGCCCACCCGTACACTCCACCCAGCATGCCCACCCAAACGGACAGCAATCCCCTCCGCCCGGCCATCCACCTCGCGCTCCTCTTCGGCGCGCTCAAACTGCTCATCCACCTCGCCAGCACTCTCTGGCAGCGCCACATCGGCTACGGCTACTTCCGCGACGAGTTCTACTACATCGCCTGCGGCCGCCACCTCGCCTGGGGCTACGTCGACCACGGCCCAATCGTCGCCCTCCAGGCCCGCGCCTCCGAACTTCTCTTCGGCCATTCCCTCGCCGGCCTTCGCTTTCTCTCCAGCCTTGGCGGAGCAATTCGCATCGCCCTCACCGGCATCCTCGTCTGGTCCCTTGGCGGCCGCCGCCCCGCACAATCACTCGCCATGCTCGCCGTCCTCCTCACCCCCATGTACCTCGGGCAAGACGGCTACCTTTCCATGAACAGCTGGGAATCCGCCTTCTGGCTTCCCTGCCTTCTCGCTCTCATTCAACTCGCGAAAGGCAAAAACCCATGGACCTGGTGGACCGTCTTCGGCATCGCCGCCGGCATCGGCCTCCTCAACAAACCGTCCATGACCTTTTTCCTCCTCGCCCTCGGCGCAGGCCTGCTCCTTACCCCTCAGCGACGCCTCCTCTTCACCCGCCAGGCCGCCTACGGCATCGCCCTGCTCATCCTCATCGCCATCCCAAACCTGCTCTGGCAGGCCCACAACGGCTGGCCCACACTTGAGTTCCTCCACAACGGTCGCGTCGACGGCAAAAACACCCACTTCGGCCCGCTCGCCTTCATCGCCAACCAGGTCTTCACTCTCGGTCCTTGGACCGCCTTCGTCTGGTTCCCAGGCCTCGTGCGCTCCCTGCGCCAACCCACCCTCCGCTGGATCGGCTTCACCTTTCTCCTCTTCCTCGCCATCATGATTGCCCTCGGCGCCAAGGACTACTACGTCACCCCCATCTACCCCATCCTTGCCGCCGTTGGCGGTATCGCCTGGGAGAGCCGCTTCGCCCACCGTCGGCGCGTGCAGCAAAACCGCGCCATCGCTTTCCCCGCGGCCTTCGCCACCGCCATCGTCTGCTGCGCCCTTGTCTTTCCCCTCGCCGAGCCGGTCCTCCGCCCCGCCACCTTCGTCGCCTACCAGCACGCCCTTCACCTGCCCACCACCAACAGCGACAAGTACGGCTCTGGCAAACTCACCGCCTTCTTCGCAGACCGCTTCGGCTGGCAGGAAGAAACCGACCAGGTCCAGCGCACCGTTGAAAGCCTGTCGCCGCAGGACCGTGCCCACGTCGTCATCCTTGCCCAAAACTATGGAGAAGCCGGAGCCCTCGAGTTCCTCGGCCACGACCTGCCGCCCGTCCTGTGCGGACACAACAGCTACTGGTTCTGGGGAAACGGCTACCTCCGCGATCACCCCGTCTCCGGGCAGGTCCTCATCCTGGTCGAAGACACCACGGCCGAACACCTCCAGACCCTCTTCAATCAGGTGGAGCTCGTCGGCAACATGGACACACCCTGGGCCATGCCCTTCGAACGCCGCAAAACCATCTGGCTCGTCCACGGCTTAAAGCACGGCACGCTCAACGACCTCTGGCCAAAAAAGAAGTTTTACATCTAAGCCCTGCAGTGAAAAGGTCCACCCGCCGACCATGCAGACGAAGTCGCCCACAGATCCGTGATCGCCGTCACCGGCAAACCATATCTACACCGCCCCGGCCCCACAAAAGAAGGTCCCACCCTCACCGTACTTCCAGTGACAAGGGTGGGACCCACTGCGCTCATCCAATCAAACAACCTGCGTTCTACTGCTCTGCCTTGTACGGCGTCAGGCTGCTTCCCGACTCCAAAGCCCCAATGCTTGGCGGCAACGCAAACAACGCCCCGCTATAGTCAGTGGGCAATGTCAACAGCGTGAGCCCCGCATGGAAGGCAGCGCCTCCACGTGGAGACAGGGTAAGGTCGGGGTAGCCGTACGCTGGCTGCACCTCACTTACCAGCCCCGGACTCAGGCACAGGTTGTTGGTTCCGTTGTGGTCGGTGCACCGGTCTTTCAGGTTGGTGTACGTGTTGTGGTCGTTATAGCTGCCCAGGTTGTAAAAGACGTCGTTTCCGCAGCCGTATGCTCCGTCTGTCGTCCAGCTGTGGTGACCGTCCGGCGCGGCGTTGCAGGTTGCGGCCGTCGAGTACGTGTTGTCGATTACGATCAGGTAGTTCCCTCCCGGGTTCCCCCTGTCCGGGTTCGGATTACCCAGCAGGATGTTGTCCCGCAGGTCCACCAGCGCCGTGCTGTCGCAGTTGCCGTTGGTGCCGTCGCACACGTAGCCAATCAGCAGCGCACCCGCACCCATCACGGTGTTGTGCCGAATGTACGTGGTTGACCCGTGGCCCACGGTCATCAACAACGGCTGGTTCCCCGCGCGGCAAAAATCGCTCAGCTGCGCATTGAACCCTGCCGGCGTTCCAGGAATTGCATTCGCCATCGCGCTACAGTTCCCCACAATCACTGAGTCCTGCAGCAAGCCCGCGGCGCCACCTACCTTCACCTGCTGGCCCATGTTGCCGTATGCCAGCGTCCGCGTCACGGCCATGCTCGATCCGCCACCGATCAGGTGCAGCGCATCCAGCCCATCCTGGGTGTTGTACGCAACCTCACCCTGGTCGAACTGGGCCTGCCAGCCTGTTGTACTCGCAACGGTGGCTGTCCCAAATCCGTCACCGTACCCTCCGCTGCTCTGGTCCGTGCAGTTCTTGTATGGCAACGCGTCGACCAGCGGGTACTCCTCACCACAGCCGTTCCACTTGATCTCGTAGTGCTGCACCAGCAACGAACCCTTGCCCGTCTGGCCGTCACCCGCGTCGGCGTTCCATCCACCCCCGCCGTTGCCCACCAGCGAAATGTAGCTGAACACGCTTCCATCTCCGCTCGGCCCAAGTATGCCGAAGGTCCTCATCCCATGGACGCGCACATCCGTCAGAGTCAGGTGGTCTGCGGCGTTTGAAAGACCGATGCCCTCAATGCCGAAATCCTTGCCCGTGCAAGCCGAACCCACGCAGTCGCTCTTGTCTGAAATATCGAAGCACTGGAAATCGATGTAGCTCGATGAGAAGTTGAACGCGCTGCCCACATTGAATCCGGCAACCACGGGTGTCCGGGCGCTCTGCGCATGGCAGCTCTGCCAGTTCTCCCCAAGAATGCGCGTGTGCTGCGACGCTGTTCCAGCGGGCGGCGTTGGTGGCCCGGAATACGGATTGCTTCGCCATCCGCGATAGCACGCATCCGTTCCCAGCTTGGCCTGGAACGCCGGGTCACAACCATTCCCGTCGTTGCTGTTCCACCCCACCCGGTATGCATCGGTTCCGGCGGCAATCGAACCCCGCACAATGTAGGTATCTCCACCCTGGCCGATCCAGCCCGCTGCGGGAAAGACGGAATCCGGCGGGGCATAGGCGTAGCTGCCGTCCTGCCACAGCAAACGTATGTCGTTGAACGCACAATGCTGGTTCACTCCACGGCCACTGTACGCCGCATCACCCTTGCCATCGCACTGGCCCTGCGGCACGTTCACGGAGTATCGCGTTCCGCCATCCGGCCGCACGTACCACGTCGTCCCTCTCGTGCCACTCGTAATCGTGATCGATCCACTTGCCTGCTGAACTTGCGCCGGCCAGGACGTATCTTTTACGGCCAGCGTAAAGCTGAAGTCTCCCGCCTCTTTCGGCGTACCGGTAATAGCACCCGTCGTCCGGCTCAACGACAATCCTGCAGGCAGTTCTCCTGAAGCGACAGACCACGTGAAGTGAGCATCGCCGCCCGTCACCGTCGCAGCCGCAGCGTACGTCTCATCAACGGCGCCGGCCGCCAAAACCCCGGCGCTCACCTTCAACGGATCCGGAGCAATCTTCAGCACCAGGCCGCGCGCCGCCACTTTCTTGGGCTCGCCTGAATCCGTCACAATCACCGGCAGCAGAAAGGTGCCTGACCGCGTCGGTGTGCCCGACAAAATGCCATCCTTCGACAGCTGCAAACCCAACAGCCTACCTCCCGGTCCAATCAGCCAGCTATACCCCGGTACTCCGCCCTTGGCCTGCAAGGACACCGTGTACTGCATGTTCGCTTGGCCCTCCGGAATGCTGTGTGTTGTGATTGTCACGTTATGCGACTTGGATTCTGCCGTCTGGTCTTCGGCGGAACTCACACTGCAGTGCAAAATCACGGGCAGCAGAAGCAACAGTTTGGCAAGGCACCCTAACGTCTTACGTGTCATCCGGCTCTTCGTTTCCAATGTCAACATCCTTGTCGCGCGAGTCTGCGTTCTCACCCGCGGGTCAGTTTTTCGTTGGCTGTATAAAGCAGAAAATTCAGTGATTTCCCGCCGCTGTCTTCGTACTCACGGAGCGCAAATCGTTCAATAGATAGGACAGTCGTTGGCTGATTAGTTTTGAGTACGTCAGTTTGCCTGGGAAGGGCGAACGGAACTCAATTCCTCTGCACCAGCGCAAAGTCACGGCAATCCGTGTGCGCAGCGTCAGGCTTGTGTTTCCGCGTGCGCCAACCGTCAAAGCAGTTGCGGCGCCGCAGAAACACGTCGTGAATAATAGAGAGAAGGGCAGCAAACTCGTTCGTCAAAAGAACGAAGCGATACATCAGATCTACATCCCCCTGAAGACTGGTTCGTGCTCAGCCCTGCAAGGTTCGAACTCCGTCAAAGCGATATGTGTCTAAATCGAGATACTTTGACCGTAAGTGTTCCTGTTGTCTTTAGCCTACTCAAGATTCTGCCTGTAACTTAAGGACGAAACTACCCCATCAAGGTAAATTCTTTCCGACTTAGTTAATTCCTGATCTCCTCACTACAGTTGTCGTTATGCGCATCAACACCTGTGCAACTTTCGGGTAATTGCACCGCGCTCACTCTGAATTCCCCCATCCGGAAAGAGGTCGCCCTTCCCACCGCCCTCCTCCTGCATCACTCTGCCACTCCGTGCGCTGCCGTGCTACGCTGCACAAACTCATGCAATCCCTTTCCACCGACGGCGTCCACGAGCTTCCCCGCGTCCTGAATGTCCGCCATGCGACCTCCATTGTCGTCGGCATCATCATCGGCTCCGGCATCTTTCTCGTCCCACGCGAGATGGTCGCCGCGGTCGGATCGTCGAATATGGTGTACGCCGTCTGGATCGTCGGTGGCCTGCTCTCCCTCTTCGGCGCACTCACCTACGCTGAGATTGCCGCACAGCACCCCGACTACGGTGGCGAGTATGCCTTTCTCCGGGAAGCCTATGGCGACTGCGTCGCCTTCCTTGAAATGTGGACCTGGTTCACCATCGCAAAACCCGCTTCGCTCGCAGGCATCTGCGCCGGCATCGTCCGCACCCTGGCCCTGTTTCCCGCCTTCGCCTTCATGGACCGCCCCGCCTTCCTCGGCCTCAACAACGGCCAGCTCGTCGCCTTCGCCGCCCTCTGGGCTGTCACCATCCTCGACATCGTCGGCACCCGCCGCGCCGCCAACGTTCAGCTCCTGCTCACCTACCTCAAGGTGGGCCTCATTCTCGCCATATCGGTCATCTGCTTCCTCTTCGCCGGCCCGCTTGGCAGCACCGCCAACTTCAACTCCGTGGCGGTCGGCGCACGCGGCGGCATCGCCGGCTTCATGGTCGCCCTCATCGCCGCACTTTGGGCTTACGACGGCTGGTCCGACGTCGCCGCCCTTTCCGGCGAGGTCGAAAAACCCCAGCGCAACCTCCCCATCGCCTTCACCGGCGGCATGCTCATCGTCGGCGGCTTCTACATGCTCACCAACGCCGCCATCCAGTACATCCTGCCGGCCGCACAGCTCGCCCATGCCGACCGCCCCGCCGTCGACGCCATCAAGCTCGTCCTCAGCGCACACGGCCTTGGTTGGGGAGCCGCCCTCGTCACAGTCGGCATGCTCATCAGCATCACCTCGTCGTTCGTCGGCTCCTCCCTCTCCGGCGCTCGCATCGCCTTCGCCGCCTCCCGCGACGGCCTCTTCTTCCGCCAGATCGCCGACGTCAGCCCCCGCTTCCAAACCCCCGCCGTCTCACTCACCGTGCAGGCCGTGCTCACCAGCCTGCTACTCTTTGCCCTCGGCCGCTTCCAGGCCCTCTTCTCGCTTGCCATCTTCGGCTCGTGGATGACGTACGGGCTGGCCGCCTCCACCGTGTTCGTCTTCCGCGCCCGCGCAAAACGCGCCGGCATCCCTGCCAGTGCCCGGCCATTCTCTACGCCGCTCTATCCGGTAGTCCCCGCCATCTTCATCGCCGCCGCTGCCGCCCTCACCGTCTTCAGCTTTCTTGACCAGCCGGTCAACTCCACGGTGGGCGCTCTGGTTATCGCCGCCGGCTACCCCGTCTACATCTACTTTCGCAATCGGCGCGCCGCGGGTCTAAGCTCCGGTCTAAGCTAGGGTCTGCACATGTCCCACCGGCCACAGAAGAAACCCAAGCTCGGCCAGAACTTCCTGGTAGACGACACCGCCCGTCACCGCATCGCCGACGCCCTTGGTGATGTCTCCGCACAGACCGTCCTCGAGATCGGTCCCGGTCATGGCAGCATCACCACCATCCTCGCCGAGCGCGCCCAACGACTCATCTGCGTCGAGCTCGACCCCTCGCTCGCGGCCGAGCTCCGCTTCAAATTTCGCAACCATTCCAACGTCGAAATCCTCCACGCTGACATTCTGGCCACGGATCTCGCCGAAATATTTGGAAGCAGTTGCAAATGCAGCATCATCGGCAATCTGCCATACTACATCACTTCAGATATCCTGCTGCATCTTGCACACTACGCATCCGTCATCGACATCGCCATCGTCATGATGCAGCGCGAGGTGGGCGATCGCGTAGCCGCTCATGCAGGCACCCGCGATTACGGCCTGCTCTCCGTCACAGTCCAGATGTCCGCAGACGTGAACGCCCTCTTCACACTGCCTCCCGAAGCCTTTAACCCGCCGCCAGACGTCCATTCCACGGTCCTGCGCCTCAGCATGCACAGCCGCTACGCGGAACTCGGTATCGCGGAACCAGCAGCATTCATGCAGTTTCTACGCGCCTGTTTCGCCCAGAAGCGGAAAACGATCAGCAACAACCTGCGCGCCGTAGGCCAAACCCCCGAGCACATCGACACCGCCTGCAAAGCCGCCGAAGTCCCCACCGGCGACAGGGCAGAGGCTCTTACCCTGGTCGAGCTCACCTCTATCTATCGCTCTCTCGCTGCCATACAAACCCCGCCCCAAGAATGAGATACGGGGCTTACTTCGGCTTCGCTGCAGGTTGCGCAGGCGCACTCGGTGCGGGTGCCGGACGCAGCGCCGGCGGTGCTGGGGGTGGCGAGAATCGTGGCATTGGCGCTGCGGGCGCGGGACGTGTTCCCCCCGTATTGCCAACAATCCCGGTAGGTTGAAGGGGAATCAGAACGCGCGGTTGCGCTGCTGGTACGCGCGTATTTCCCTGCAAACCAGGAGAAAGTCCAGAGCCGGGCCTGCCCGTGCCACCGAACGGGGGCGCGCCAGTGGCTCCGAGAGGTGGAGGTCCGATCGCGCCCAATGGCGGGTCGGTTGGCAGCGGACCGCGCCCGCTGCGGGTGTCCGCAACGCCAACGCGGCGTCCGGGGGCGCCTGCCGTGGGAAATGCTGCACGGGAGCCATCTCTCGGCTGCCCCGGCGACCCTGCCAGGCCCTCAGACCGCACCCCAAGCACGGGATCGTGCGTCCCGGGGCGCACAGGAAAATCGCGCAACAACGAGGACCCAACAGCGGAGCCACTTCCCGTGTCCCGTCCCGATCCCTGATTCGCGTTCAGCGGCCCCAGGCGCTTGACCGGCGTGGCAAGCACACCCGCAACACGCACAGGCTCACCAGATCGTCCTCGATTCCCCAGGATCACACCGCCCACCTGAAGCGGGCTGCCCACCACAGGCACCGTCGGGTGCCGACGACCTCTGTCCTGCACGTCGCCCACAGACACAGGCCTTTGTGGTGGACGCCACCCGCCACGTGGGTAGTGCACGCGGTATCCACCGTCGCCGCCGTAACCACCGCCAAACCCGTAACTGAGACAACCACTTGCGGGCGACCAGCCCCAGCCAAAGCCCTGGTAGAACGACCACGCGCCGCAACGGTAGGGCAGCCAACCCCAGCCGTAGCCCGAGGCCCACGCGTACCCGCCGGGCCCATACACCCAGGCGCCACTGCCGTACGGATCAAAGCTGGCGTCCGCCAAGGTGGGCTGCCAGATCTCTCCCTCACCCGGCACGCTGTACCAGGTTCCGTTCGCATCCAGGTCGGCCCAGCCGTACGCCTGGTCGCCTGCGTAGCCGTCCCGTACCGTTGTGCGCGCGGCTTCCTCGTCCTGCGCAGCCTGCGCCAACCGCTCGTTCCAGCTATCCCAAGTCTCGGGCTTTATAGAGTCGAGCAGCAGGTAACGCCTGCCGTTCTTTGGATCGGTGCGCAGGCTCTCCCCTGCCTGCAGCACCACGGTGTAGGCGTTTGAACGGGTTACGGAAATGCTGCCTGTAAGGACTGCGGCCTCAACCTGCCCGTCCTGCACGTGCAGACGAAAGCTGGCATTCTGCTCCGGGGCAATCTGGAGGTCCGCTGCGCTCACTGCGTAGACGCTGCGATCCGATGACCTGAGTTCCAGATAGAACAGACCGTTGCCAAGTTGGAGCGAGGTCGCGTGAGACTCCGGGTCTATCCGTTCGATACCTGTCTCACTCCGCGGCGTCATACGCAGGACCGAGCCATCGGTAAACTCCACCTCTGCCTCGCCGTTATCACTCGTGCTCAGGCGTTCCCCAGCCGGCAGCGGCATGTTGAGCGCAGCATCGATGGCTGCGGTGGTGCCGTCCTCCGCCTGCACCGTTGCCGATCCCGCAAGCCGGCTAAGCCGCGCCACGGGTAGTTGGGCTGCAAGCTTCTGCGCCTGATCCAGGTTGCCGTTTGATGCGGCGGCATCCGAAGGCACATTCGACTGATCTGGCGTGCTATTTTGCGCAGGCAGCGTCCAGCAGGCGAAGCTGCAGCACAGTGCCGCGAAGGTGATTGCTTGACCGGAGACTCTCATTTGCCCACTCCACACGCCAGTTGCGCCCAGCATACGCCTGCAAACGCCATGCATGTCGAGGGCTACGGCCGCCTATTGCAGCTTGGCTGCCGCCAGCAACTGTGCAGCTTTTTGACGCACGCGGTCCAGAACCGCATCATCCGCCACGAGCGCCTCAAGCGAGCTGCGGATCGCACCCAGCTCTTCCGCCTTTCCTTCCTTGGCCGCTGTAGCCAGACGGGTCATCTCCGGATCAAGGCCGAGGCGGTCGTAACGATGGAGACGATCGAGCGTGCTTCCTTCTTCCAACGTTGCGCTTACGTTGGAAAGAAACTCGGCGGCCTGGGCGAGGGCCCTGTTGTCCGTGTAGTTAAACGTGCAGCGCACTTCCGTCGCACCCAGGGCTGTGTATGCGAAGCTCTTGTCTCCCATCCGGGCCAGATTCTTTGTCTTTGTTTCACAGGGCACAAGCCCATGCGAGTCGCTCAGCAGCCTTGCAAGCCTGGCCATACCTGTTCGAGACATCTGGAAGTGGATCGCGCTATCGCTGACGCCGACGGCGGAGTGGTGAGACGTGTAGTCCGTTGCACCGCTGGGCAGGATGTGGAACTTCCAGTTCGGCACTGGCAAGCCTTCGCGGTCGTAGGTCGCCGTCAGGGAGAAGCCGTCCGGCGGTGTCTGCGCCGGGAGCGATGCTGTAATGGCCATCGTGAACAGGAGTGGAAACCAGCCAAACCTCATCGACGCGCCATCCTGGCCACTGTGCTGGCAGTATGAATGTGGCAAATGGCGATGGCAAGGGCATCGGCTGCATCTGCCGACTCCGGTGCATGGTCAAGGTGCAGGAGCTGCGCCACCATAAACTGCACCTGCTCCTTGGCTGCAAGGCCGTAGCCTACGACCGCGGATTTGATGGACAGCGGTGCATATTCCGCGACCTGCAGGCCGGCCGCCGCTGCGGCAAGCATGGCGACACCGCGCACATGACCCAGCTTGAGCGCGCTTTTGGCGTTGGCGGCAAAGAAGACATCCTCAATCGCCACGACCTGTGGTGCATAGGCCGCGAGCAGACCAGACAGTTCCAGGTGGACCTGGTGTAACCGCAGGGGAGTCTTCTGCTTCTTATCCAGCCGGACCGCACCCGCGGCCACCGGCACAAGCCGGCTTTCGCGCGATGTCTCCACCAGGTCGACGACCCCCCAACCGGTGTACTCCGTTCCGCAGTCAATTCCGAAGACACGCATCGCTGACGAGTTTACCGGAAGCTGCATACCGCCGGCATGTATGCGCACCAGAGGATGAACACCGAACCGACTTAGACCATGGAACGCACGACGACCAGAGGCTCACGTGCGAGCAATTCCACAGCATCGCAGCACGCCGGCACAACGGCTGCCCGGGCGCGTTGCAGCAGAGGGCCTGAGGGGTCGCCGACTTCACGAAGGTCCCCTGAACCGGAGAGCGTGGTGAAGCAGCAGGGGCGGCCAACGGCGTCATCCAGCCGCAGCCGGTCTCCCGTGTTTAGGTCGAATCGATCCACGGTGAAGTACCTCTCCTGGATCAGGCGCTGGCCACCCTGTATGGGGAAAGGCTGCACCTTGCCGGCGCGTGTTTCGCCCCGGCTCACGGCGATGCCCTGTTCCAGATGGAGTTCGCGCGGCCTGCCATAGTCGTAGAGCCGGAAGGTGGTGTCGGAGGTCTGCTGCGTCTCGAGCAGGGTCACGCCGGGGCCGATGGCGTGGACGGTTCCTGCGTCGACAAAAACCATGTCGCCGGCCACCACCGGGACCATTCGCAGCAGGTTTTCCATGGTGCCGTCCTGGGCCGCCTGCCTCATCTGCTCCGGTTGCATGCCATCGCGCAGACCGCAGGCGACCTCTGCTCCGGGCTCAGCGGCAAGCACATACCAGCACTCAGTTTTGCCGCGCGGCTGGCCCATGGCTTGCGCCTGCGCGTCGTCCGGGTGCACCTGCACGGAGAGCTTTTGATCCGGAAAGAGCAGCTTCAGCAGCAAGGGAAATTCACCTTCTGTACGCCACTCTCCTAACAGGTCGCCTGGCCACGTTTTTGCGATGTCACGGAGCTGCATGCCCGCAGCGAGACCCGCGGATGAATTGTCCTGGGCCGTGCACGCTGGTCCGGTGAGCCAGGCCTCGCCGATGGGTTCTGCTCCCACGCCAGTCTCTTCCGTGGTGTACCACGCAGAAAGGTCGGGTCTGCCCCACGGCCTGCGGGAGAAGAAGGGATTGAGCAGGAATGGCGTCAGACGCTGCATACGGGTTTGATAGTACCAACACACTGGTTCGGTGAGAGTCAATCCACTGCAAGTAGCAGGGTCATCAGTGGCCCTTACACAAGTGTTACAAAGCACTGCGCGGAACGCTGCTAGCGTGTGAATAAGGGCAGCGGTCGTACCCCAAGGCTGCCAGACATCAACGCACCAGCGCAGCTCAAAGAGGTTTCATGTCGACCACCGCTCCACACATTCCTTCCGACGCCGAGATCGCCCAGCACATCAACGAGCAGACCGGTGGCTACACCGCAACGACTACGCCTTCAGTCCGTGACGTGGTGGAAGCGACACGCCGCAAAGTGCGCGAGGACCTGCGCATGGGCCGAGAGCACCAGGAAGGCGAGATCAACTGGATTACCAGCGTATTTATGGGCCTGTTCCACGTGGGCGCGTTTGCGGCGCTGTTCTTCTTTTCGTGGAAGAATCTGCTTGCGTTTGCCGTGATGTATTTCCTGGCGATCAATGTGGGCATCGGCATGGGGTATCACCGGCTGCTGACGCACCGCGGCTACCGTGTTCCCCGCTGGCTTGAGCTGATCATCAGCGGCTGCGGCACCCTGGCGCTTGAGGGCGGACCGATCTTCTGGGTGGCCACACATCGCGTCCACCACCAGTTCAGCGACCACGAAGGCGATCCGCACACGCCGCACGACGGCACTTGGTGGTCGCATGCCGGCTGGATCCTGAGCGGCCGCGCTCTGCACAGCGAAACTGCCCTGCTGGGCCGCTACGCTCCTGACCTTACGCGTGACCCCGGCCAGCGTTGGCTGAGCAAGTACCATTGGGTTCCGCTGACGATCTCAGGCCTGTTGCAGCTTGCAATCGGCGGCTACTTTGGCGGCATCAAGGGTGCCATCGGCATGATGTTGTGGGGAACGTTCCTGCGCGTGACCTGTGGCCTGCACAGCACATGGCTTGTCAACAGCGCGACGCACCTTTGGGGTGGACGCCGCTTTGAGACCAAGGACGACAGCCGCAACAACTGGATCGTTGCGCTGCTTACCGGCGGTGAAGGCTGGCACAATAACCATCACGCGCACCCGGTAAGCGCTCGTCATGGGCTGGCCTGGTACGAGTTTGACGTGAACTACTACGGCATCTGGTTGATGGAAAAGGTGGGTCTCGCGAAGAAAGTGCAGATCGCGAAGTTCGACAAGTTGGATCCGAAGCCTGCCGGCGCGTAGTACGGAGAAATACGGTTCAAGAGAGGGCCGGCTTAAGTTGCCGGCCCTTTGCTTTGTCTGAAGCGTGACCTACTTTCGTTCTGGTGCTTCGCTCTTTCCTTTCCAGCTCGCCCTTACTTCTTTTCCCCCTGCTCTTTCCACTTCCGTCTTTTTACTTTCTACTTGCACCATGAATATCACCCGCCGCCGTGGAGCGATCGCAACCATTGTGACGTTTGGCGTTTGCCTTACGGGGCTGGCGGTTGCGCTCAATGTCGGCTGGATCATTCTGAACGTGCACCAGCTCCACGTCGTGTACTTCGTCCTGGGCATCATCTTCTTCTCAGTCATCATTGCGGGACTCATTCTGAACACGATCTTTCTGGTGAGAGAGATTCGCAGGAATGAGCGGCAGGACAGCTTTCTAAACGCGGTGACGCATGAGCTCAAGACGCCGATCGCTTCCATCCGGCTGTACCTGGAGACGCTGCAGCGGCGGCCGATGGAGGATGCGCAGCGGCGGGAGTTTTACGAACGCATGATGGAGGACAGCGATCGCCTGCTGGGTACGGTGGAGCAGATTCTGCGTGCGGGCGAGGCGAACGCGAAGGGCGTGGTGAAGCAGGGCAAGACCAGGCTGCCGGTGGACCTGCGGCACCTGACGATGGAGGTGCTGGCAGAGACGGTGCGACGGCACCATCTGAGCGAGGGCGCCGTGCGACTGGACGACCAGACCGCGACACGAGCGGTGGTTGTGTCCGGTGATGCACAGGGGCTGCGGACGTTGCTGTTGAACATTCTTGATAATGCCGTGAAGTATTCGCCGGGCGGTGTCGACATTACCGCGGAACTGTCCGTGCTGCGCGAGGACACGGCGATGCTGCGGATCACGGACACGGGTGTGGGAATACCGCCGGCACAACTGAAGCGCGTCTTCCATCGCTTTTACCGCGTGACGAACCGGGAGAGCGCGCGCATCAAGGGGACCGGCCTGGGTCTGTTTATCGCAAGGGCCATCGCTCGCCAGCACGGCGGTGATACCACCGCGCAAAGCTATGGGCCAGGCCATGGAACCACAATTACGGTGCACCTGCCGCTCTTGCGAGGCTTTTCGGAATCGCTGGCGCGCGTGGCAGATCCGCCTGAGCTGCACGTATGAGCGGCGAACTGATTGTGCTGGTGGAAGATGAGTCACACCTTGCAGAGGTGCTGCTCTTCAACTTGCGTGCGGAAGGATACCGGACGCACCACGAGGCGGACGGCGAGGCCGCGTTGCAGTATCTGTTGAACGCACCGGAAGCACCAGCGGCGGTCCTGCTGGACGTGATGCTGCCGGGAATCGAGGGCTTTGACATTGCTCGCGCACTGCGCGCGGCGAACAACTACGTGCCGATCCTGATGCTGACGGCACGCGGCCGGCCTGAAGACGTGATCGAGGGCTTTGAGGCAGGCGCCGACGATTACCTGCCGAAGCCGTTTGAGCTATCGATTCTGCTTGCGCGCCTGCACAGCCTGCTTCGCCGGATGCAGTGGCAGCGCGCCCTGCCCGTGAATGTACCGGCTGCGGAGACGACGGACAACCGCAGTGTCTTCACGTTGGACGATCGATCCATCCACTTTGACACGCTTGAGATTCTTACGCCGGACCAGACCATCCACCTGACCCTGATGGAAGCAGATTTTTTGCGCTACCTGATTGATCGGGTCGGGAAAGTTGTGTCTCGCCGCGAGATTCTGGAGGAGGTGTGGCGCGTGCGGGAAGATACAGACACCCGCGCCATTGATAATTTTGTGGTCCGGTTGCGGCGTTACCTGGAGGTGGATCCGGTACGGCCGGCCCACCTGCTGACGGTGCGCGGCGTAGGCTACCGCTTTGTGGGCGAGGGCATGTGGACGTAGGCGGCCGCAGCGGCTGCATGCGGCCGGACGGCATCCCACACCAGCGCACAGCTTAGCGACACGACGATGATGGCGGTGCTCCACGCAACGATGTTGAACCAACGTGAGTTGGTGTACTCGCCCATGAGCTCCTTGTTGTTGATCAGCTTCAGCATGAAGTACAGGATGACCGGCAGCAAGACGCCGTTGAGCACCTGCGACAGGATCGCCGTGCTGACAATGTTGAAGCCAGGCAGCAGCACCACAGCGGCGCCACCCACGATGAGCAGCGTGTAGAACCAATAGAAGACCGGTGCCTGCTTCCAGGTGCGATCAAGGCCACTCTCAAAGCCGAGGCCTTCGCACACGGTGTATGCCGTTGTCAGGGGCAGGATGGACGCGGCAAAAAGCGACGCGTTGAACAGGCCGGCAGCGAAGAGGATGAAGGCGTAGTCGCCGGCGATGGGACGCAGTGCCTCGGCCGCGTCGCTGGGCAGTGCAATGTTGCGCATGCCGTGGACGAAGAGCGTTGCAGCGCAGACAACGACGATGAACCAGGCGACGATGTCGGTAAAGATAGAGCCGACGATAACGTCAATGCGCGTGGCTTTGTACTGCCGCATCGTGACACCCTTTTCCACGATGGAGGACTGCAGGTAGAACTGCATCCACGGCGTGATGGTGGTGCCGATGACCGCGATGGTGGAGTACAGGTAGGCGTGATCGCGCCAGGCGGAGCGCGGCGGCAGCTTGACCGTTTCAGCAAGGGCGGTGTGCCAGTCTGGCCGGCCAAGTACACCGGCGACGATGTACGCCAGGTAGACCACCGAAGCGAAGAGGAAAATTTTCTCCACGCTTTTGTAATCGCCGCGGACGACGAGCGCCCATACGAGTAGAGCACCGATGGGAACGCTGATGAACTTGGATACGTGGAAGAGCTGCATGGAGCCGGCGATGCCAGCGAACTCCGTCACCACGTTGAGGAAGTTGACGATCACGAGCAACACCATGCAGATCAGCGTGATGCGCAGGCCGAACTCTTCGCGGATGAGGTCGCTAAGACCTTTGCCGGTGACGGCGCCCATGCGTGCGCACATTTCCTGCACGACGATCAGCGCGACCGTGATGGGCAGCATGGTCCATAAGAGCGAGTAGCCGTATTGCGCGCCTGCCTGCGAGTAGGTGAAGATGCCGCCGGCATCGTTGTCGACATTGGCCGTGATGAAGCCGGGGCCAAGGGCAGCGAGGAAGAACAGGATGCGGACGCGCCACTGCTTCCACCAGCTGCTCAAGCGGTCACCACCTGGCGTGCAGGGCCCAGCGGTGCGAGCTGTTTCACGCGTTCAAGAATGCGGCGGACCTGGGTGTCGTTGTCATAGCCGCTGGACCAGGCGCGGCGCTGGCCAGCGAGTGCAATGCGGTTGCGCGCAGCCTGGTCCGGCAGATACTGACGAACCTGAGAGACGAGCTCGTCATAGCCGTTGAAGAAAACCGCCTCTTCCCCTTCGACAAAGCGCTCCACGTGTCCGGGAGTGCGCTCTGCCAGCAGAAACCCGCCACAGGCTGTGATCTCAAAGCTCTTGTGCACGAACTCATCCGCGTTTGAGTGCGTGAGGAAACTGAGGTTGATTCTGGAGCGCCAGATGGCCGAGCGATAGCGCTCGTTGTACAGCTCACCCTCACGGAAGAGCTCACCGAACGATGCCGGCGTAAGCGCACGCTTCCAGTGGTGCTCGCCTCCACTGATGACGACCGGAAGGCCTTCCTTCGCCATGCGCACGAGGATCGCTGGCCGCTGATCGTAGGTGGTACCGATGAAAGAGACACCACGGTCACGCTGGGCGTCTGTGTAGGGCTGGGGCGCGGGATAGTGCACCGTTGGTTCGAACGCGGTTTGAATCTTGATGACATCGCGTGCGCCGGCGGCAAGGTAGTCACGCACGTTTGCGTCGCGCTGCGTGCAGTGCAGATCGTAGTGGGGAATGGTCGTGGCATAGAGGCGCCAGCCGGGATCGCGACGTGGGCCAAAGAAGTTGTCGATCATGTACGAGACTGTTTGCACAGCACGTGTACGCAGCGTGTCCAGCGTGCGCGGCGTGATCCACAGCACCTTGTCGCACCACAGCAGGTCTGGTTTCTCTGCCTCCGCAAGCGCCAGTAGATCCCGGTTCATGCGTGCGACTTCTGGTCCAGCGGCGAGCCGGTACTCGAGTTTGCGCAGAAGCGAATGCCGCATACCATAGCTGTAAATGTTGAAGGGCACGACGGTGTGGCCGGCACGAACGAGGGCAAGGCGGCGGTACTCCGCGGAGTCGTTCGGTGAGATGGGCGCGGCGTACAGAATCTTCAAGCCGGTCACTGACCTTCCCGCAGCAGGGCGATGACGTGCTCCGCCAGAATGACGCCGGCGAGACTGCCATCGTCCGCAAGCACCGGCAGAGCGCGCAGGTTGTACTTATCAAACTGCGCGGCAATGTCCTTGCCCCGGGTTTCAAGCGTGCAACAGTGCACCCGATCATCCTTTATGGGAGCCAGCGGCGCATCCGCGGGCGCAAGCAGGATCCTGGACAGGTTGACGACTCCCTTCAGGTGATCGGCAGCATCGACCAGGTAGATCTCAGAGACCGTCTCGAGAGACCCTTCAAAGGATCGCAGCGCATCCACGGCCGCGTTGACGGTGGCCCCCTCCGGCACGGCGACGTACTCCGTGGTCATAAGGCCTGCAGCCTCGTCGTCGCCAAACTCCAGCAGGTCCTCAACTTCCTGCCGCTCCTCCGGTTCCATTTGCTCCAGGATCGCGTCGGAGCGTTCTTCTGACAATTCAGAGAGCAGGTCCGCGGCGGCGGCGGGGTCCATCTCTTCTACGATGTCCGCAACGCGGCCGCTGTCCATGTGCTCCAGGAGTGAACGCTGAAGCTTCGGATCGACCTCCTCCAACGCCTCTGCGGCGACCTCCTCGTTCAGCGAGGTGAAGACGGCATCGCGCTCTGCCGGCCCAAGCTCTTCCAGGATGTCCGCGATGTCGGACGGGTGCATGCGCGAGAGACGGTCTTCTGCAACCTTCAGGCGGACCCGCCGCGCCGGGTCGCGGTCAATCAGGTCGACGAACTCCCAGGGGATGATGCGTGGGGAAAATCTGGTGGCAACGGCATTGACGGCCCTGGGCGGCAAACCCTTTAGCAGGCGTCGTGCGGCGCCACGCATGCCGACTTCCACCTCCGCGATCCGCAAATCGCATACCGTCTCGTCCTGCGCCTCCCACACGAGGTCCACATCGTTTACGCGGACAACCTTGCGACCGTGGACGTCGATGATCTGCTGATCGAGCAGGTCGCGCTCAAGGCAAACGCTGGCGGCGAGGTCTTCTGGCGACTTTTGGACGACAGGTCCGTGCAGCCGCAGGCTGCCGTCGTTGTGTAACGACAAGCTCTTGAGCGGGACAGCCACAGCGCCCTTGCCACCCATTCTGCCGTTGGTGGTGAGCAACAGCTCGGACACGTGGGTGGACGCATCGGTGCCGTTTACCAGGAACTCCGCGATGCGGCCGCTCACGTTGCCGTCTGCGTCGTAGACCGGCGAACCCTGCAAAAGGGCAACGGTCGTGTGGTGAGCGTTAGTATGGCTCATGGCGCGGTGCCTTTCGCAGTGGATTTGACGGGGCGATGGCGCACGCGAACCGTGCAGCGCTCCAGGTGCAGTCTAACCGGAGGCGATACTGACGCGCGACCTGGCTGTGTGAATCGGCGCGTGCGGAGGGAACCTGAGCGGGGGACGATGCGTAATGGACGATAGCCAGCGTCTGAGTGCTTGACTTTCGTCTTCGTGGCAAGCAGACTTTTCGAGTACCGGCCAACGTCAACGCGTTTCCCGCTTTCCACACTATTCGAGGTCTCTTGAACGAGTCCACCACAGGCCGCCAGACATTAGTTCTTCCCTCTACGCTCGACACGGTCGACCGCATGGAGCAGGAAGCAGAGAAGTTCGCGTCAGAGCACGGCTTTGACGAAGACGATGCCGCGAATATCGCGATGGCTGTGCGCGAAGCGACGGTAAATGCCGTGCTGCACGGCAACACCTACAGCCGCGACAAGCAGGTGCATGCCTCGTTGGAAGCAAGTGCAAGCGACATGACGATTCGTATTGCAGACGAAGGTACCGGGTTTAACGCAGCCGTTCTTCCTGATCCACTCTTGCCGGAAAACATCCTGCGCGGCTCCGGCCGTGGCGTGTTCCTGATGCGCGCACTGATGGATGAGGTACACTTTCGCCAACTCACCCCGGGCACGGAGCTGACCATGATCAAGCACCGCACCACCGGCCCACTCAACCCGTAGTTCTGGTGCCCAGCGTTTATGGGCCTACTCTCAAGGAGAACGAATGAGCATCAAGGTAAGCACACGCCAGGTAGACGGCATCGTAATTTTGGACCTGAGTGGCCGCATCACGCTTGGCGAAGGCAGCGTCACCGTGCGCGACGCGATCCGCGACCTGCTGAGCAAGGGCGAGAAGTTCATCCTGCTTAACCTTGGCGATGTCAGCTACATGGATAGCTCTGGTCTTGGCGAGCTGGTGAGCGCATACACGTCGGTAAAGAACGCTGGCGGCGAGCTGAAGCTGCTGAACCTGACCAAGAAGGTGCGGGACTTGCTGCAGATCACCAAGCTCTATACGGTGTTTGATGTGAAGGACGATGAAGCGAGCGCAGTGGCGTCGTTTACGAAGTAAGCCAATCGAAGGGCAACAAGAAGGCCGTCGCTTGATGCGACGGCCTTCTTGTTGCACAGCTTGTTGCACACGTAGTTGCGGCGCCTAGTTTCCGAAGTCGACCTTGGGTGCGGCCTTGGACGTAGGGTCGGCAGCAAAGTACCCGGTCTTCTTGGGATACGTGGAACCCGCGAACAGGCTGTTCGGAAAGACGGAGACGGTGTTGTTGTAGTCCAGGATGGACGCGTTGTAGCGGCGACGCGCTACGGCGATGCGATTTTCCGTGCCGGAGAGTTCGTCTTCCAGTCGTTGAAACTGGGCGTCGCTCTTCAGGTTCGGGTATGCCTCCTGCATGCGCGTGAGAGGAAGCAGCGCGACAGAGAGGCGATCGTTGGCAGCCAGCTTTTCGTCCGGCGTCTTGGCCTGCAGCAGGCCGCTGCGTGCCTCGGCGATGTTGGTCAGGATCGTGGTCTCAACCTTTGCGTAGCCCTTAACGCTGGCCACCAGGTTTGGAATCAGGTCTGCGCGGCGCTGCAGGTTGACGTCGATTTCAGAGAAGGCCGCGTCCACCTGGTTGCTCTTCACCGCCATGGTGTTGCGGGCCGACACATAACTGCCGCCGATCAGCAACGCTCCTAATACCAGTACGACCAGAATGATGATTCCTGTATAGCTCTTGCGCATGCCGGACCCTCCGTTCCCATTCAACATCTGTGCCACGTATTTGTCCCTCGTTTCGTTCAAACTTTACCAGCTGCCACCGGCACCACCACCGCCGGTGTCACCGCCGCCACCGCCGCCAAAGCCACCGCCAGAGTCGCCGCCACCATCAAAACCGCCGCCACCAAAGCCCCCGGAGTCGTCACCACCGAAGCCTCCACGGCGGCCGCCACCCATCAAGCCGCCCAGAATCAGGCCCGGCAGGAATCCGCCGCCCCCGCGTCCACCACGCCCACCGCCGCTGTTGCGCAGGATGAAGAACATGATGGCGAAGAAGATGAGAATGCCGATGATGCCGCTGCCGCCACCGCGGTTCCCCTGACGCGCATGCCGGGGCTGTTGCACGGTTTGCAGCGACACGCCGGCGTCCTGCGCGATGACCTGCGCTACGTCGTTCACACCGGTGCGTACCGCGCCGTTGTAGTTTCCGGCCTGCAGGTCCGGCACCATTTCACGGCCAATGTCGCCGACCTTGCCGTCCGGCAGAATGCCTTCTACGCCGTACCCGGTGGTGATCCATCGCTTGTGGTCGTCGATGGAGAAGAGCAGAAGCACGCCGCGGTCTGTCTTGCTGTCGCCAATCTTCCACTGGTGGTATAGGTCGGTGGTGAAGGTCTGCGCGTCCACATCGCCGTCGATGCGGTGCAGGGTGACGACAAAGATCTGCGCCTTAGCCTGGGTCTCTACAGTGTGGCAAAGTTCATCCAGGTCGCTTTTGGTGCTGTCGTTCAACACGCCGGCCAGGTCCGTCACGTAATTCGTGGGAGCGGCAATGTCTTTTAGAGCTTCTGCTGAAGCACGAAGCGCGCCCACGAACAGGATGCACAGTCCGAGCGCCAGAGCAGATACACGCGATTGCCAGCGGGCCATCACACATGATGATACGCGCAACTGCCCTGTCCGGTTCCGTACCGCGCCGGCATGGCGATGGCACGGGACGATATGCTTTGGACATGGCTGTCGAATTGCAAGCACCCGTCGCTCGTCGTGAACCACACCCCACCCACATACATTCGCAGACGCTGGACGACGACTACTTCTGGTTGCGCGAAAAGGAATCACCAGAGGTGATTGCGTACCTGACGGCAGAGAACGAGTACACCGCGTCGCACCTTGCCGGCACGGAAGACTTGCAGGCGTCGCTGTACCGCGAGATGCTGAGCCACATCAAGGAGACTGACACGTCGCTGCCGGTGCGAGACGGCCTATGGTTCTACCACACCCACACGATTGAGGGAAAGCAGTACCCGATCCATTGCCGCCGGCACTCAGCGACGGACAGCACCTATACCGCAGATTCTCCAGAAGAGGTGCTGCTGGATGTAAATCAGCTGGCGGAGGGGCATGGGTTCATGTCGCTGGGTGGCTTCACGGTGAGCCAGGACGGCAACCTGCTGGCCTACTCGACCGATACCACAGGTTTTCGACAGTACACGCTGCGCATTAAGGACCTGCGCACGGGTGAGCTGCTGGCCGACACCGCTGAGCGTGTGGGATCGATGGTGTGGGCGCCGGACAACATGACGCTGTTCTACAGCGTGGAGGATGAGCAGACCAAGCGGCAACACAGGGTGTACAGGCACACACTGGGTCAGCCGCAGGGGAGTGACGCGGTCGTCTTCGATGAGCCGGACGAACGGTTTAATGTAGGCGTTGGCCGCACGCGCGACCGCAAATACCTGCTTCTGGAGTGCGGCAGCCACACGACCAGCGAGAGCCGTTACCTGGAAGCGAGCGCGCCAGCGGGAGAGTTCCGGCTGATTGCGCCTCGCATCGCTGACCAGGAATACGATGTGGATCATCGCGACAACCTGTTCTACATCCGGGTAAACGACACGGGGAAGAACTTCCGCGTTGTGACCGCACCGGTCAACGATCCAGGACGTGAGTCGTGGACGGAAGTCCTGCCGGAACAGCCAGATGTGCCACTGGACAGCTTCGACCTGTTCCAGGATTTTGCAGTGGCGTCAGAAACCGTTGGCGGACTCGACCGGCTGCGCGTTTTCATCTTCAAGAACGATGTGCTGCAGACCGGGAACGAGACCGAGGGATCGGCCGATCCAGGCCTTGGCATCAAGACCGTGACGTTTCCTGAGCCAGCCTACAGCGCGGGCCTTTCAGCGAATCGCGATTTTCAGACACCCAGCTTTCGTTACAGTTACACCTCGCTGGTTACACCTGCATCGGTGTACGAGTACGAAGTGAAGACCGGCAAATCGACCCTGCTGAAGCAGCAGGAAGTGCCCGGTGGGTTCGACCGCGAGAAGTACGCCTCTGAACGGCTTTGGATATCAGCCGCGGATGGTGTGAAGGTGCCGGTGTCGCTGGTCTATAGCCGCGATGCATTCAGCAAAGACGGCACAAACCCCATTCACCTGTACGGGTATGGGTCGTATGGTTATGCCCTGCCCATCGGCTTTTCTGCAACACGCCTGGCGCTGCTGGACCGTGGCTTTGTTATGGCCTACGCCCACATTCGTGGCGGCGGCGACCTGGGCGATGCGTGGCATGACGCCGGCAAGATGATGGAGAAGCGAAACACCTTTACGGACTTTATCGCCGCCGCGGAAGCCCTGGTTGCGCAGAAATATGGGGCGCCAGACAAGGTGGTGATCGAGGGTGGCAGCGCAGGTGGGCTGCTGATGGGAGCGGTCGCAAATATGAGGCCAGACCTGTTCCGCATTGTGCTGAGCCACGTTCCGTTCGTCGATGTGATGAACACAATGCTGGACGCTTCCCTGCCGCTGACCGTGGCCGAGTATGAGGAGTGGGGTAACCCGAACGAGGAGCCGGCCTTCGCATACATGCGGAGCTACTCGCCGTACGACAACCTGCAGGCAGGCTCGTACCCGGCCAGCCTGATCAAGACGAGCCTGAACGACTCGCAGGTGATGTATTGGGAGCCGGCCAAGTTTGTGGCGAAGCTGCGCACACTCAAGACGAATCCGGAGAGGCCGCTACTGCTGCACATCAACATGGATGCAGGCCATGGTGGCGCATCCGGCAGGTATGACTACCTGAAGGAGATCGCGATGGATTATGCCTTTACGCTGCACGAGCTGGGCATGGCGTAGCAGCCGCCACAACCCGCGGAGCGTCGAGCGACTCATACCCTGCATGACAAGCAAGCAGGACATTGAATCGGGCGCGAAGCACGTGGAAGAAACGGAACACATGCAAGCCGGACTAGAGACGCCAGGCGATCTCGCAGCAGGCGACAGTAACATGGTCAGCCACGTCGATGGAGAGCACCTGACGGCAGGCCAGTCCGACACGATGCTGGGCGAAGCGGTCCTCGCCATGCTCCAGCAGGGTAACTCCGTGCAGGTGCGCGTCGGTAGCCCGACGAATACGTCAGAGCTCTACGAGGGCAGGTACGAGTCAGCGGATGAGGCGAACACGGCCATGCTGGACGCTGGCATTTTGAAGCCGGAGCAGGTAAGCGACACGAATGTGGTCGCCGGCACGGGCATCCACTTGCGTGGTCTGTCGTCGCAGCAACTGCAGAATGCCGGGTTGCAGCGAAAGAGCAATTCGACCATGTAGTGCGGCTGTGACGCTATGGTGCAAAAGAGGCCTGCTCCATGAGCAGGCCTTTACATTCAGGCAGTCACTGGCTCCGGTACAACGTCGCCCTCTCCGGGTGCGAGAAACAGGTTAGTTTCCAACCCATGCTGCCGGTCGTAGAGTTCGCGATAGCGGCCCTGCAGCACATACAGCGACGCATGGGTCCCACGTTCGACGATACGGCCCTGCTCGACCACCAGGATCTGGTCTGCGTTGCGAATGGTGGACAGCCGATGGGCGATTACGAAGGTGGTGCGACCCTGCATCAGGTAGCTGAGCCCATGCTGAATCATGGCTTCGCTTTCGCTGTCGAGTGAGCTCGTCGCCTCATCCAGGATCAGGATGCGCGGGTCGGCAAGGATCGCTCTGGCGATAGAGAGTCGTTGACGCTGGCCGCCGGAAAGCTTGACGCCGCGCTCCCCCACGATGGTCTCGTACTTCTCCTCGAACCGTTCGGCAAACTCATCCACACGCGCGATGCGACATGCTTCCATAAGCTGTTGCTCGCTCGCGTCCGGTCGCGAGAACAGGATGTTCTGCCGGATGGTGCCGTCGAACAGGAAGGTCTCCTGCAGCACCACTCCCAGTTGCGAACGGTAGCTACCGATCTGCACCGTCGACAGGTCCACGCCATCCACCATGACCCGGCCACCCGTTGCGGAATGAAATGCGCAGACCAGCGATATGATGGTCGACTTTCCAGACCCTGATGAACCCACAAGCGCTGTCACGGTGCCCGGGTGCGACTCAAACGTAACGTCATGCAGAACGGGCTTGCCGGCCTCGTACTCAAAGACAACGTCTTCGAAGCGAACGTCTCCCTGCAGCACACCCAGGTCGACTGTTCTCTTCGGGTCGCGATCTTCCTCAGTCTCCTTCAAGATCTCGGCCGTGCGATCAAGACCGGCAAGGGCCTCGGTCAACTGCGTGCCGATGGAAACCAGACCTGCGATGGGCGCAATCATGAACGCGAGGAACATCACATACGTCACATAGCCGCCGGTCGAGAGCTGACCCGCGACCACCTGCCGTGCGCCCATCCACATTACCAGCGCACCCACCACACCCAGTACAGCCGTGCTCGCCAAAGCCATCACGCTTTGCGCCGTCAGGGTGCTGATGACGTTGTCCAACAACCGCTTCACGTTTGTGCCGAAGATTGCTGCTTCGCTCTCCTCCGCGTGATAGCCCTTGATCACCCGCACGCCGCCGAGCGACTCCGTCAGGCGTCCGGTCACCTCGGCGTTGAGCTTCGCGCGTTCACGAAAGATTGGCCGTATCGTCTTGAACGCACGCTGCAGAATGAACGCAAACAGAATGAGGATGGTGAACGTTAACAGCGTCATCTTCACAGAAAGAAAGATGAGATAGCCGAACGCGAAACCGGCGGTAAGCAGGCCGCCCAGAAACTCCACCAGACCTGTGCCGACAAGGTTCCGCACACCCTCGACGTCCGTCATAATGCGCGCTACCAGCGTACCCGTGCGGTTTTCATCGTAGAAGCGCACCGGCAGCCGGCCGATGTGCTGCTGCACCTGCATGCGCAGCTCGGTAATCAGCCGCTGGCCCGCCTTGCTCAGCAGCTGCGTCAGGGCGTAACTCGTAATGCCCTGCACAATCGTCGCCAGAACGACCGCACCCACAATCCACGGCAGCAGCTTCAGCTCGTGCCGCTTCATCACGTTGTCAATCAGGTACTTGGTTGAAGCGGGCAAGACCAGGCCGCTTCCCCGGTTCAGCACCATGATGGCAAAGCTGCCCAGCAGCAGCCATTTGCGGGGCGCCATCAACTTCTTGATCTCGGGCCACACCTCGCTTAACTTCGGCTTCTTCTTTGCCGTCATGTCTGCGGAGGCAGCTCGCGCTGTATTGCGCGACGGACGTTCCGCACCCCGGCTTCCGCCACCTGTGCTGTTGAAACCACCGTGCCCAAACGAACCCATGCGGCGTTCTCCTCTGTCCATGTCACAAGCAAGATAGTGTTCTGATGTCCGGGCAGACCGGTCGACTCAAGCGCTAACAAGCCGGTCTCGCCGCCTTGCGACGAACCAGCGCACGCACAAAACTGTGTAGACAAGGCAGATGATGGCCATCGCCATCTGTTCCTCGACTGCAAGGGGGCGAAGAATCTGCTGACCTCGCGCAGCTTCAATCAGTCGTGGCAACGATCGCACAAACGGAAACACAAACCCGATCAGGCCTGCAGTCGCCGCGATGTGCATCCACAGCTTGCGGCGCTTCACCACCTCGGTATTCGCCGCCGCGCCGGCAATCACAAACAGGATGCCGAACACCGCGGGGATCAGTGACGTCGGTGCGCGCTCCCCGACGGAAAGGTATACACCCACACCCAGCAGCACCAGAATTGCACCGAATACCATCGTCAACTTTGCCAAAGCATCTTCCTTTCACTGCCGCGCAACTTCAATGCAGGACCTACGATTTCGCCGCAACCTGCCGCATCATCGCAACCACGTCCGCCGGCTTCCAATCGTTGCCCGGGTACCAGGCGGCGATCTTGCCGGCCGGATCGATGAGCACAGTGGACAGTGAGTGGGTGAGCGTTGCATTACTGCCAGTAACGCCGACGTTGAAGTACTGTTCCACTTTTGGCAGCTCACCCGGCGACGGCGCGGCGAACTGCCAGTGGTCAAACGTTTCCTGCGTGTACTTGCCGGTGTAGGCAGCGCCATAACTCTTGAGCACGGCAGGTTTGTCGTAGACCGGGTCAAACGAGATGGACAGCAGATCGGTGCCGGCATACAGGGGTTTGTCCGCAGCCAGTGCCGTATTGATTGCCGCAAAGTTCCGGCTCATCTTCGGGCAGAAATCCCCCAGCGGACAACGAGTGTAGATAAACGTGAGCAGCAGCGCCTTGCCTTTGAACTGGTTGAGCGTCAGCGTCTTTCCACTCTGGTCGAGTAACTTGAAGTCTGGCACAACGTCGCCCACCGTGGGCACATGGTATTGCTTGGCCGGCACATAGTCCGGCTTTGCCTGACCCACCGTCACGATGCGATCGAGACTGGGGTTGTGGTACTCGCCGTCGCTGTCTTTTTCCACAAGAAGGCGCGCCGTAATGATGTCGCCCGGATGCAGTTCGCCCAAGGCCGCGGGAACGCCAAGCTTGTACGGCATCGTCATGGCTTCCATAAAGCCGGGGACAGCATCGTGCGCCAACACCACTTCGTTGGTCGCGGGATCAACGGAGACGATACGTCCGCGAATGGGGAAGCTCTGTTCGTTAGCTTTTTTGCCTACATCGTCATTCCCACGATTGCAGCCGGCCAGCAACAAGAGGCATGTGAGGCAGAGGGTCAGGTGCAAGGAAGTCTTCACCTCTTCATGATAGTCCGTCAGCGGCGCTGTGCCGGGCCTGCTACAGTTGCAGCGGATAGGCGACAGCACCCAAACCGGGGTGCGTGGCCCAGGAATGTACGTGCCGAATACCGTTCTACAGGCCGACGAATTCAACCGCGCGGACGCGGCCGCGAAAGCCCACCTGCCCGCTGCGCTGCTGCACTATTGCATTCTGCTGACGGGTTTCGGCACGGTGTTCCTTGGGCCGATGCTGCCCACGCTCGCGAGCAGACTTCAACTGTCAGACCGGGGTGCCGGGACACTGCTTGCCGCGCAGTTCTGCGGCGCTTTCCTGGGTGGGTGGACCACGTCGGCACCGCTACGGCGCTCGATGCTGCGTGGGCTCATCGCGGCTGTATGTGGTTTTGCGGCCCTCGCATTCGTTGTGGGTTTGGAACCGCACCTGATATGGGCGCTGTCGGCACTGGCCGTGCTGGGATACGGCATCGGACAAACGCTGACGGCTGTGAACCTTCTGGCATCGGCAAAGTGGGCGCATCGACGTGGAGCTGCACTGACGCTGCTGAACTTCACCTGGAGCCTTGGCGCGCTTACCGCTCCGCTGCTGCTGTTGCGGCTGCTCCGGTCCGCCTCTGCCGCAGCGGTGCTGACGGGCGCTGCGGCACTCCTTTTTGTTGGTCTGGCTGCGACGCTTTGGCGACGCGCAGCCCCCGCTACTCAGCAGGCTGCAGACAGCGCTTCAGCGGGCCTCTCGCGCCATGCATACGTCTTCTTTTGTGCTCTGCTGTTTCTGTACGGCGGCGTTGAGACCAGCCTGGGCGGCTGGTTGACGACGTTTGATCACCGGTATGACCCGTCGGGGGGTTGGCGTGGAATGGCCGTGAGCACAACGGCGTTCTGGGCCTCGCTCACGCTGACGCGCCTGCTTGCGCCGATTCTGCTGCGGTATGTGCCGGAACGGGTGCTGCTGCGTGCAGGGCTCGCCACCGGGGTCGTGGCCCTGCTGGCCATGCTGAACGTGCAGGGAACCGTCGCCATCGCTACCTGCGCGGCGCTTGCCGGTCTTGCACTTTCGCCATGGTTTCCGCTGGTGCTGTCCGCACTTGTGGCCCAGGGTTCCACGGCATCGCAGGCAGGCAGAATCATCGCGGTTTCAGGGCTGGGTGCGGCTGCCATCCCGTGGCTGGTCGGCCTGCTGTCGACGGCGTCAGGCTCCTTGCGGGTGGCTCTTTTGCTGCCCACGGCAGGCGTAGCGCTTCTCTTGCTGCTCAGTTTTCAGCGGAGCTTCAGCGAGTCTGCAGAGGCGCCGCCCTCCTCCACGAAAAGCGTATAAAAGGAGAATGCGCCTCCACCCTCTGCAAGCCGTTCTGCGTAGTGGCGCAACACTGCTGACACCCACTCAGAGGTCGGCACGGCTGTGGCGCGACAGGCTCGTTCAGGCAGATCCTACGCTGCGGCCGGCGGTGTTGCCGTGGGGTGCGTGGACAGCGTCGCTGTGGCAGAACGCTGTGCTTCGCGGCGAGGACGACCGGGTGCTGCTGAACGCCATGCAGAATGCGGAGCTGTGGGCAGGGGTGCTCCGCGAGTCCATGCCAGACACGCTGCGGCCGGTGCGCTCGCTGGTTGACCTGTGTGTGCAGGCACAGCACCTGCTGTACAGCTACCGCGCTGCGGATGCCATGCTCCAGTTCACCGGCTCCAGTGGGAGCGATGCAGCGCAGTTCAGGACATGGTTCCGCGCCTTTTCAGACCGATGCGACCAGTACCGGCTGCTGCCTGCGGCGGCACTTGAGGATGCGCTTCAGCGATTGCCAGGCAGACTTGTTACGACGCCGCTGGCGCTGTTGGGGTTTGATGAACTGTTGCCCTCGCGCCGGTCACTCTTGGACCGGGTGAGGGGTGAAGAAATCGCTGTGACCAGCCTTGACGCTGCGTCCCTGATGGACGTGCAGGACGGCCCCGCGACCATGTGCGTCTGCTGCGACGGACAGGACGAATGGAGGAAACTTGGCCGCGCGTTGCGGAAGGCCGTGGCGGAGAAACACGGCAGCAGCGTTGTTGTGGTCGTGCCGGATCTTGCTGCCAGCAGGCCGTCGCTGGAGCGCGAATTGCGCCAGGCATTTGCCGCGCCTGACAACGTGACAACAGACGTCGCAACGGGAACAGCCTGGGAATTCTCAGAGGGACGCCCGCTGCGGACGTTGCACATGGTTGCCGACGCGTTAGGGCTGCTTCGCTGGGCAGTGGGCCCGGAACCGGCCGCGTTTGTGGGTGCGCTGATGCAATCCCCGTATCTCCACTTCGGCGTGAGCATGGATGTCGCTGCTGAGGTCGAGGTGGATACCCTGCGAGCGCCAAACCAGATACGCCCGGATTGGACCATGCAAGCGCTGTCGCGGCAGTGCCCGCCTGCCATGCGCGACGTGCTCAATTCGGTCGTGTCGGCCTCGCACCAGCTCAAGGGTTTTCGCAGCATGGGTGCCTGGACCGAGGCAGTGGGGAACGTCTTGAGTGCCGCAGGCTGGCCTGGACAGCGCGAGCTTTCCAGCGATGAATACCAGACGATGGATCGATGGTCCGATCTGCTGGACGGCATGGCTTCGCTAGACATGTTCGAGCGTCCACTCGCGTTTGCAGACTTCATCAGCATGCTGGACGAGGGCGCGATGAAGCTGCGTTTCGCACCTGAGAATAAGGGTGCGGCGATCCAGATTCTCTCCCCGGAAGAAGCGGCTGGCGTCACTGCAGACTGGCTATGGCTTGCCCATGCGGACGACGCACGCTGGAGCGGCAAACGGTCCGCGTCGCCGCTGGTGCCCTGGGCTTTGCAGGTGGAGTATGGCATGCCGGGTACAGACCCCGCACGCGATGGCGAAGCACATCGCCAGGTGACTGAGCGCCTGCTGCGCAGTGCCAGCGAGACGACGATAAGCTATGCCGCAACGGACGCCACGGGCGGCGTAAGACCGGCTGCTGTTTTGCGCTGGTTTCCGAAGCTCGAGCGCGCGGACAGCGCTCCGGAAAACCCGCCAGACGATCCAGCGCTGGAAGTGATGCGCGACGATTTAGGTCCGGCTTTTGAATCGGATGCACCTGTTCCTGGTGGAGTGGCGGTGTTGCAGAGCCAGGCTGCGTGCGCCTTTAGAGCCTTTGCGGAAAAGCGGCTGTACTCCACGGAGCCGGAACCGGTGGAGCTCGGCTTCGATGCGCGCGACCGCGGCACTCACATGCACGGAGTACTGGAACTGTTCTGGAATCGCACGGGCACACAGGCCGAGCTGTTGCGCCTGCGTGCAGCCGGAAATCTCCAGGCATCTGTGCAGGCGGACATTGATGCCGTTCTTGCCCACACGTCAGTGCAGCCGTGGACAGCGGCTTACCTGCGGGTGCAGCGCAGCCGGCTCAAACAGGTCGTTCTGCAATGGCTTGAGATTGAGGCGCAACGGCCGGCGTTTGAAGTGAGTGCGACGGAGCGCAAGGTCGAGGCATCGATGGGTCCGCTACGATTCAACATCCGTGTGGACCGCGTCGACACGGTGATCAAGGATGAGGTACCGTCGCTGGTCCTGATCGACTACAAGACCGGCAAACCTTCCGCGAGCCGGTGGATGGGACCACGTCCAGAGGAACCACAGCTCCCCTTCTATGCTGTGGCCGCAGGTCTGGGCGATGTCCAGGCGATTGCATTCGCCACGATTAAAGCGGGCGAGAAGAACATGGGCATGCAGTCCTTTCCGGCAGCCACACCACTCCTCTCAACTGGCAAACCGAGCAAACATCCGCAGAGTTTTACCGACCAGGCAGAGGAGTGGAAAGACACCCTGCTACGGCTGAGTGAAGAGTTTGCTGCAGGCAACGCACGCGTCGACCCAAGGGAGTACCCCGCAACGTGCAAACACTGCCGCCAGAGAATGCTGTGCCGGCTTGACCCCGAATCAATGGAAGACGGGGATGACGACACGGCGGAGGGCCAGCTGTGAGCGTCATTGCTTTTCCCTCGGCGCCTGAAGCAGGCGCTCTGTCATCCCACGACGCAGGTGCTCGCCGCGATGCCCTGGATGTTCGCAACTCGTTCACCGTGGAGGCGCCAGCCGGCTCAGGGAAGACGGGCCTGCTGATCCAGCGTTACCTTCGATTGCTCGCCATTGTGGACCAGCCGGAAGCCGTTCTGGCGCTGACCTTTACCAGGAAGGCGGCGGCGGAGATGCGGGACCGCGTGCTTGCGGCGCTGAATGCGGGGCAACAGTCGCTAGCGGAGGACGCGGAGGAGTTCGACAAGGAAACCTGGACAGCCGCACGTGCGGTGATCAGCCGTGACACGGAGCGCGGTTGGAACTTGCAGGAGCAGCCGCATCGCCTCAGCCTTAAGACAATTGATTCGCTTTGTACGGAGATTGCGCGCGGCGCGCCTGTGCTCTCCGGCGGCATGGGCCAGGCGACACCCATTCAACATGCCATGCCGCTGTATCGCGCGGCAGCACGCGCGGTTCTGCTGCAACTTGGCGGCGAAGATACCGCGCTGAATGAGGCGGTGGAGTCAGTGCTGTTGCATCGGGATGCAGACCTGGGCGATTGTGAAACGTTACTCGCCCAGATGCTTGCAACGCGCGAGCAGTGGGCGAGCCTGATTCCACTCGGCCGCGAATCGCTGGACGACGCTGCCCTGGATGCAAATGTTCGGCCTCGGTTGGAGGAGGCTCTTGACAGTGCCCTGTGTGCTGAGCTGACGAAGATCCAGAAGCGCTTCAAGCCAGGGCTGCTGCAGCAGGTTGCGTCACTGGCACACATGCTGGCGGAAGCAGAGGGTTACAAGGACGAACCGAACCCCTTGATGGACTGTGCAGGGCTTCCGCACGTGCCGGGGACCAGCGCCGACGACATCAGGCACTGGGAGATGCTGGCGCACCTGCTGGTGACGGCGACCGGTGAGTGGCGCAAGGGCTTGAATGTAAACCATGTCGGCTTGCGGATGAGCGAGGAGCAGAAGTTTACGCTGCTGCAGGCGATTGAGGAACTGCGTCACGACGATACCCTGCAGAGCCTGCTGTGCGGCCTGAGGGAGCTGCCGCCGCGCCATTACCCGGACGACCAATGGAGGGTCGCGAAGTCGCTGTTCCGGCTGCTGTACAACGCGCTTGGGGAGCTACGACTCCTGTTCGCAAGGGGTGAGGTGTGCGACTTTGCGGAGCTCTCGCTGGCCGCGCGTGCGGCACTGGGCGCCGGTGACGCGGACCGCATGGGCATGCGTTTGGAGCACCTGCTGGTGGACGAGATGCAGGACACATCGACAGCACAGTACGACCTGCTGGAGCTGCTGACAGCCGGTTGGAACGGGGTGGACCAGACGGTCTTCCTGGTGGGCGATCCCAAACAGTCCATCTACGGCTTTCGCCAGGCAAAGGTGGAGCACTTTATGAAGAGCATGCGCACCGGCATGCTGCGTCACATTCCCCTGCGGCCGTTGCACCTGACCAGCAATTTTCGTTCCGGCGCTGGACTTGTCCGAGCCTTGAACCAGACGTTTGCGGCAGTCTTTCAGGATGACGGTCCGATCGGGTACAAGAAAGCGCGAGCAGCGCGGACCGAGACCGCATGTGACCAGCTGGAATGGCACAGCATGTCACAGGCGAAACGGACAGATGGGGCTTCAAAACGAGAAGAAGCGCGCAGAGAACATCGGGGGGAGGCGGAGGCGATCGCCTCGACGGTGCAGACTTTGCAGAGGCTCGCGCGGAAGAATGTGAGTGGTGCGCCTCGCACCATGGCGGTGCTGGTCCGTACCCGGCGGCATGCGTTGCACGTGGTGCAAAAGCTAGCGGACGCGGATATCGCGTTTCGAGCGGTCGGCATGGAGACGCTGGCGGAACGGCCGGAGGTTCTGGATGTGCTCGCCATCACGCGTGCGCTGCTGCACCCGGCGGATCGCACAGCATGGCTTGCCGTGTTGCGTGCCCCGTGGTGCGGCCTGACGCTGAGTGAGCTTCACCTTGCGGCCGGCGGCGACGACCGAAGCTTGCGCAAAGGTTCTCTGCGGGTTCACCTGCGCGAGCGCGCGGCTCTGCTGCCCGCAGACGTTCAGCTCCGGCTTCAACGCACGCTTGACGTGCTGGACGATGCAGTGGCCCATCGCGGGCGTGCACCGATAGCTGCGGAAGTGGACAGGGTGTGGCACGCGTTGCAGGCGAACCTGTGTGTGACAGCACGGCAGCACCGCAACGTCCGCGCCTACGTGGAGCTGCTCGAGCGCATGGAGGCGGCAGGGGAGACCGTCGATCTGACCAGCCTTGCTGAACAGCTAAAAGGTTTGTATGCGGATGCGGAGAGCGACGTAGACGCAGTGGATGTGCTGACAATTCATAAGGCAAAGGGCCTGGAGTGGGACGCGGTCTTTGTGCCTGGAATGCACCGCTCAAGTCAGAGTGGCAAGGCTCCCTTGTTGGACTGGGCAGAGCTGGGGCAAACCGATACCGAGGGCCACCCACTGATACTGCTGGCGCCCATTCATCGACGCGGCGACGAAAGGGGAAGCCTGAACAAATTCGTGAGCGGCCTGCGCACCCAGGACGAGCAGGCTGAGTTGCAGCGCCTGTTCTACGTGGCGGCTACACGCGCGCGAACGGCGCTGCACCTGTTTGCCGCACCGCAACAGAAGACAGACGGCACGCTGTCCATACGGAGCAATACGCTTCTGCGCGCCGCGGGAACAACGGCTGAACGGCACTTTCAACAGCTCCCCGCGACACTCCCACTCCCCTTCCCGGCGGTGCCTCGCATGGTAGAGGGCCTCGCGTTGGCAGCGTCTGCGGAATCGTGGGGCAGGGACGACGCCTTGAGTGCAGGAGGCTTTGTTGCCCTGCGCAGGTTGCCCCTTGCAGCAATCAGGACGCCTGTTCTCCGGCAGGCCCCTGGACTGTCGGCGCCGTCGAGACTTCACAGAGCGCACCAGCCTGCCGGCTCACTGGCGGCTCGCGTTCTGGGAACCACGGTGCACGCGTTCCTGCAGCACCTTGCCGAACTGATGGCGGACCCACATGCAGCGGTACCGGATGTTGGCGCCTGGTCGCAACGGATACTCACCCTGGTACGGATGGGCGGCCTCTCGGGAACCGACACGGAGCGGGTCTGCGGCGATGTGGAGGCGGCGCTCCAGAACACCCTTGCAGATCCGCTGGGCCGGTGGGTTCTAGGACCCCATCCGGAAGCGATCAACGAGGGAGAACTGTTTGATACCTCAAAGCTGGCCGCGCGCGATAGCCCGCTTGACCGCTACAGATTCGATCGCAGTTTTCTGGCCGGCATGGTTCCTGGCGGGCAGGGCAGCAACGCTTTGTGGATTGTGGATTACAAGACATCAACGCGGCGCGGGGCTGAGATTGCCGGTGCGGCACGCGACGAATTTCTGGCAGCGGAGCGCAGCCGCTACTCCCCTGCCCTGCACACCTACGCCCGGCTTGCGCTGCAATCTGCCCGTCCAGGCACACCGGTCATGCTGGCCCTCTACTATCCCATGTTGCCGCACCTGGACTACTGGAGCTACGACCCAGAAGCGGAGAAGACATCGTAGCGGTGACGTACGTCTGCCCCGCTCGCGTCCAAACGCGCGTGAACCGTACCAACTTTACAAAAGCATCAAGCCGCGGCAATGATGTTGTGGCGCACATCGCGGCCGCGCACCCAGAAGATGACGTCCTCGGCAATGTTCGTGGCGTGATCCCCCACACGTTCCAGATTGCGCGCAATCATAATGGCGTTCAGCGCCTGGGGTGTAGTCTCCGGGTCGCGCTTGATAAGGTCGCTGAGGGACCGAAACGCCGCGCGATTGATCTGATCCACTTCGGAGTCCAGCAGAAGCACGCTCTCGGCCAGCACTGCGTCCCCGTCAATAAAGGCGTCCAGAGACTTGCGCACCATTGCGGCAGCCAGTGTTCCCATGCGCGGAATATCGACCGGCAGATCAATGTTGGCGAACGCGTTCATCTCGCGCGCGCGCAAGGCGATGTTCACCGCAAGGTCGCCAACCCGCTCAAGATCCGCATTGATCCGGATCACAGAAAGTATGAACCGCAGGTCCACAGCCATGGGCTGTTCCGTCGCCAGCAGGTCGAGCGCAGCGGCATCAATCTCGCGTTCCAGCCGGTTTACCGCACTTTCCGTGCGCCGTACCAGTTCGACCAGCGACTCGTCGCGGGTGCGGTACGCCTCAATCGCTCGCTGAATAGCCTGCTCGCTAAAGCCGGCCATGATCAGCAGCTTCTCTTTCAGTTCGTCCATCGACTGGCGAAACCGTGTGCGCATGATGCGGATCTCCAGTCGTCATGACTCTCGGCATGCACACTATCTGATGCAGCCGATACTGCTTCCTAATTCGTTTCCCGTCGGCATGATGGGGTACCGAACGTTGCCTTAAGCCTACCTTGGATGCATGAATATCGTGTCAACGAGTGCGCCCAACTGCTTTGACAACAGTACATGTCTGGGTACACTGCGCCTCATGCGGCGCGGCATCATCGCCTCGCCGGAGTCACGGTGCAGCCGGCAACACAAACGCGAAGGTACTTCCCTCACCCAACGTGCTGGTCACGCGCAGAGTTCCGCCCTGCTCCTCAATAAGGTGCCGCGCGATGGCAAGACCCAGTCCCGTGCCGCCGCTGTCTCTGGATCGGGCTTTGTCGACCCGGTAGAAGCGTTCAAAGATGCGCTCCTGGTGCTCCAGTGCAATGCCCGCGCCGAAATCCCTTACAGAGAACTCAACGGCAGTACCGTCCAATGTGGGTGTTGCCTCAAGCACAACGCGCGCTCGCATTGTGTTGTCGCTGCCGCCGTACTTCACTGCGTTCTCCATCAGGTTGCCCAGCACCTGGCTTACGGCATGCTCGTCGGCCAGCACCGTCATGCTTGTGGTGCTGCCAATCTCGAACGTGGCGTTCTCGCCAAAGGCCGCGCCTTCTGCCAGAAGTAAGGCCTCCTGTAGCAGGACATCGGCACCCACACGGTCCACACGCAGCACCCGCTGTGCATCTTCGACCCGCGCCAGGACCAGCAGGTCTTCTGTCAGGCGGCCCATGCGGGTGGCATTTTTCAGCACGGTTTCCATGTATTCCCGCGCGTGCGGTTGCAGGGGTTCGGTGTCCAGCATCGTCTCCACGTAGCCGATGATGGACGTGAGCGGCGTTCGCAGTTCGTGGGACACGTTGGCAACGAACTCCCGCTGGTTGCGCTCTACAGCTTCGGATCGGGTCACATCGTGCAAGACGATCACGGCCCCGCCGCCAGGCAGAGGTGCGGCATTCACGTCGAAGATGCGGTTGGGCAACAGCGTCGGGCTGCGGACCTCGGTCGCCCTGCGCTCATCCACTGCCTGGTGGACCGCCGCCAGCAGCACCGGGTCGCGCAGGGTGTGGGTCACGCTGCGGCCCAGGCGTACCGCGCCGCCAAGGCCGTGCGTCTCCAGCAACCGGGTCATGGTTGTGTTTGTCCACTGCACGCGCCCGGCTGCGTCTACACCGAGCACACCGTCCTGCATGCCTTCCAGCAGTACTTCCAACTGGTGGCGACTCTCATCCGTTTGCGCCAGGCGTACCGCCGCATCGCTTTCGCGCTGTGCCAGGCGACGCGGCAGGCTGCCGAACTCCGGGCTGGGACCAGGCCCCACGCCCGCTGTCGCCACGAGCTGCTCTAGGACGGACGACTCCGACCGAAGCCGCAATCGAAGCACCGCCAGTGCGCTGCAGGCTAGAGCCAGAAGTGCCGCAGAGGCACCCAGCCACTGTCCCCATCCCCCACCGCGCGTGGCTGCACCCGTAAGCACAGCTGCAGCTGCCACCAGCAACAGCAGGCCAAATGCCAACCACGATATGGAGACCGCCCTCAAGGCCAGTGAGTTCCTCTTCTGCAGGGGTGTGCCGCGCTAGCCGCGTTCGAACCTGTATCCCGCGCCGCGCATCGTCTTCAGGTACCGCGGATCCTCCGCATCGTCTTCAATCTTTTCGCGAATGCGGCGAACGTATACATCCACCGACCGTGGGGTCACAAAACGCGCATCGCCCCACACGGCGTCCAACAACTGATCGCGAGAGAACACCCGGCCGGGATGGCGCGCCAGGTAGTCCAACAGCCGGAACTCCGTGGCCGTTGTCGTGACCGCCTCGCCTCGCACTTTCAACAGCATGGCACCGCCATCGATCTCGATATCGCCGAAACGGATCGTCTCCGGCGAATCCGGCCGCTCAAACCGGCGCAGGACCGCCTTCACCCGTGCCACCAGCTCCCGCGTGCTGAACGGCTTGGTGATGTAATCGTCTGCGCCAAGCTCCAGGCCCTGTACCCTGTCGGCCTCCGTCGCCAGCGCCGTCAAGAAGATGATGGGCACCGTGCTCAGGTGCGGATTGGCGCGCAATCTGCGGCACACGTCCAGGCCGCCGCCGCCCGGAACCATGATGTCCAGCAGGAACACCGAAGGGGGCAATTCCTGAGCCGCCGGCACAATGTCCGCGGCGCTTACGAAGCCCCGTACCTCGTACCCGGCACTCTGCAGGTGCAAGGTCACCAACTTCGAAATATCCGCGTCATCCTCGAGCAGAAAAACCGTCTGCGGCAAAAGCGTGCTCCTCTCGTACAAGCGGCAACATACCCGCTGCCGCCAAGCCTAGCGCATTCACAGCTTTGACATGCGAAAGCACGATGAATAACCCTGCGCACAGCGGAGCAGGTTGCCAACGCCCTAGCCAACCTTCCCACTGCCATGCCACTCCCAGCAACCATGAATTTAAAGTCATGGTTGCTGGCAGATCTTCAGGTGCCGAGCGCCAAAGACGCCGAGCACCAGCCCGAATCGCAGAGTGCATGGTGGCGCGTGATGTGCCTCACCGGCGTCGATTACTTCTCCACGCTCGGGTATCAGCCGGGTATCGCCTTTCTGGCCGCCGGCATGCTCAGCCCGCTTGCCACGTTCATCCTGGTGCTTGTAACGCTGTTTGCGGCTCTGCCCGTGTACAAACGGGTGTGCCAGCAAAGCCCATACGGCCAGGGCAGCATAGCCATGCTGCAAAAGATCTTCCCGGCCTGGGGCGGCAAACTGTTCGTCCTGGTGCTGCTTGGCTTCGCCACAACAGACTTCGTGATTACCATGACGCTTTCAGCCGCCGACGGCGCGGCGCACTTCATCGGCAATCCCATTACGCCGCACTGGATGGATCACCAGATCATCGTGACGCTGCTGATCCTGACCGTACTTTGCGCCATCTTCCTGAAAGGCTTCAAAGAGGCGATCGGCATCGCGACCGTGCTTGTCGGGGCCTACCTGGTGCTCAACAGCATCGTCGTTGGCGTCGCAGTCCATCAGATTTTCCTGCATCCGCAGCTTATGTCGCGATGGCATGATCACATCGTCGACCTGCATGAGAGCCCATGGAGGATGCTTGGCGTCGGCGTCCTGCTGTTCCCCAAGCTCGCCCTCGGTCTCTCTGGCTTCGAGACGGGTGTTGCCGTTATGCCGCTGATTGCGGCTGCGAATACGGAGGAACGTATCCGCAACGCTCGCCGCCTGCTGGTTACGGCCGCCGCCATCATGAGCGTCTTCCTTATGGCGACGTCCATTGTGACGACTGTTCTCATCCCGGCAAAGCAGTTCGCCCCGGGTGGAGATGCCAACGGTCGTGCCATGGCATGGCTGGCCCACCAGTATCTTGGGCCCACCCTGGGTTCTGCCTACGACATCTCTACCATCCTGATCCTCGGGTTCGCCGGTGCGTCCGCCATGGCCGGCCTGCTCAACCTTATCCCTCGCTACCTGCCGCGCTTCGGCATGGCGCCTGAATGGGCACGTGCCTCGCGGCCACTTGTGCTTGTTTTTATGGGCATCGCGACTCTTGTGACACTGCTCTTCAAGGCGGATGTCGATGCCCAGGGCGGAGCCTACGCCACCGGCGTTCTTGTTCTCATCACATCCGCCTCTGTTGCTGTGCTCTTGAGCGTGTGGAAGAACAAGCTGCTGCGTGCCATGTTTATCGCCACGACGGCCATCTTCGTGTACACGACGATTGTGAACATGTTTGAACGGCCGGAAGGCTTGAAGATCGCATCGATCTTCATTCTGGCTATCCTCGTGACCTCCATCTATTCGCGCGCCGTGCGATCGGTGGAACTCCGCATCACAGAGGTCACACTCGACGAAGAGGCGGAGAAGATTCTGGGCGAGGACGACGATCAGCTCATCCGGCTGGTCGCCCGCGGTCCCGAGGCCGGCGACCAGGAGGAGAAACTTGCTTTCTCAGACCGGAAAGTCCGTTACTTCCACAACCTCGATGCGAACGAGTGCCTGATCTTCTTTGAGGTGAACCGGGGTGACGCGTCAGAATTCACGGAGACCATCCAGGTCAAAGGGCGTCGCGTGGGTAGCCACAGCATCCTCAGCACGGATAGCCCTGTGGTGGCCAATTCCATCGCGGCGATGCTTCTCTTTCTGAGAGACCGCACCGGCAAGGTGCCACACGTCTATTTCCGCTGGACGGAAGCGAGCCCCCTCGCCAACCTTGCCCGCTTTTTCTTCAGCGGCGAGGGCGATGCCGCACCCCTGACGCAGGAAGTTCTACGTCGGACCGTGCCGAATCCCGAGGAGCGACCGGTTGTGCACGTGAGCTGAACCTCGCTTCGTGAGGTGCGAAAGCTCAACCCTTGGGGCAGGCGTTTCGATACACAACGGGCCGCCGCCACTGCTCTTCCGTTGCGAACAGGATGCACGTGGTGCCGTCCGCAGTGTTTACTCGCCACGTAAGGTCACCCTGCCGGTAGACCTGGTACTTGCCCGTGCCGGCAAATACCGTGCCGTTCGGCGGGTTGGGACTGATGGTGTCCGTCACGGGGGCCGAGTTCATGGAGCTTTGCATCGGTAGCACGGTCGTGGGTGAAAATGCTGTTCGCCTCGACTGCGGTCCGGGTGCATCATCCGGTCCACTGTCGGTCGCGTCCGAGCGCGTCGGGGTCCTCACCGGTGCGCTTCCATTTGAACCCACCACGGTACCGGCCTCGTCGACCACCTCGCCTGACTCGACCCGGCGATCCCGATAGTGGGAATAGGCGTAGCTGGTGATGCCAAGAATAATCAGGACAACCACGATGACCATGATGATCCGCTTTGCCATAGTGTCCTCACGTTAGCACCGGGGCACACCCGTGTGTGGTTTTTGCACCATCTGTGGTAACCGGCAACTACGCCAATGGTGCGACGAACGGCACGACGGGTGTGACCTCGCCGAAATCTTTGGCGTAGAATCGATATGTGGCAAAATACTCCATCGTCGTCCCCTTCCACAATGAAGAAGAGACCGTCACGGCGCTCTATGACCGCCTGAAAGACGTCATGGAGCAGGTGGGCGACCCCTTTGAACTGTTGTTTATCGACGATGGGTCGCGGGACCGTACCTACCGCCTGCTGGAGGAGATTGCCGCAGTCGACAGCCGCGTGCTGGTCATTAAGCTGCGGCGAAACTTCGGCCAGACAAGTGCCCTTGCAGCCGGATTCGATCATGCCAGCGGCGACTTCGTCCTTGCCATGGACGGTGACCTACAGCACGACCCTGCAGAAATCCCCCAGTTTCTCGCCAAGCTTGAAGAAGGCTATGACGTTGTAAGCGGCTGGAGATCGCAACGCGGAGACAACTTTGTGCTTCGCCGGCTTCCCTCCCGCGCTGCCAACTGGCTTATGGCAAAGCTCAGTGGAGTCGACATTCACGACTTCGGCACCACATTCAAGGCGTATAGGCGTGAGGTTATCCAGAGCATCCCCCTGTACGGCCAGATGCATCGCTTCATCCCCGCGCTGGCGTCGTGGTACGGCGCAACGATCTGCGAAGTGCCTATCTCAAATCCGGCGCGCGTCTATGGCAAGAGTCACTATGGAATTTCGCGGACGTTCCGCGTGTTTTTCGACCTGCTCACCATACGATTTCTGCTCAAGTATCTGACCCGTCCGCTTCACTTCTTCGGCAGCTTTGGCGCGCTCAGCATGGTCACGGGGGGCGGTCTTGCAATCTGGCTGCTGATGCTTAAAATCTTCCAGGGCGGGCACGTCCTGCAGGCGCACGGACCCATGTTCATCGTCGCCGGTGTTCTGATCCTTGCAGGAATCCAGGTGATGGGCATCGGCCTGCTGGGTGAATTGCAGGTCCGCCACTTCCACTCCGGCAGCAGCCGCGCTCCCTACGCGGTGGAACGCATGGTCCGCCTGCGGTCGTCTGAAGAATCCATGCAGGCGTAGCACCGGGTACAGGCCTGGTCAGCGGCCCCTGAAGTCGTCGTAGCGTCTGCGGTCTTTCTTCGTCGGTTTGCCAGCATTCACAACTTCAAACGTCGGCATCGAACGCCGCTGCTCGGCCAGCTCCTCCCGCTTCTTTCTGCTCTGTTCCGTCTCGCTATACAGTGTCTGCGCCACGCTTGCCGGACCGCGCATGTCGCTCAATCCAAGCACCTCCACCTCGAAGGTGGACGTTTCCGTCTGCACCTGCAGGTTGTCGCCCAGGCGCACCTCGCGTGAAGCCTTTGCAGGCTGTCCACCCACGCGTGCGCGATTCATCTCGCACGCACGCGCGGCGAGTGTGCGAGTTTTGAAGAAACGTGCGGCCCACAGCCACTTATCCAGACGTACGCCGTTCATCATGCTCTCCTCTGTTGGGGGTACTGCCAGAAAACGCGCTCACGATCGCGCGGGAACAGCCGCGGTGCGAGCCGCATCCACTGCTGGGCGGCAGACCGGGCCGGTCCCGCCCCTGCTGCAGACAAGGCCTTCACCAGCTTCTCGTCCCCTGCTCGCCGATCGGCGAGACTTGGTGTCGCATCAACGTCAAGTGATAGCTGCTCCAGCGCCGCGCCAGTCAGACCATGCTGCCTAAGCTCTCCGCACACAACCGGAATGGCACCGCGCTGCACAAGTACCTGCCATACCGCGGGCCCGTTTGGAATCGTCTCGACAAACTGCGGTTGCACGCCTCGCTCCTCCAGGGCTGCTGCATGAGCCTCGACAGCACCAACTAGTGCCACGGCGACGGAACGACGCTGACGGAGTTCATTTTTCAGAATGCGCAGTGCCTCACTCATCGTGTCGACGACGAAATCGACAGCCCCGCTTTGCGCCGCGTGCCGGGCCTCAGCTTTTTCGTTTGCCAGCATTAGCATGGCACCGCCACAGCCAATGCACGCCAGTGTAAGCGCAAGTGAGTTGTCCCCGTGCCGGCACGCCGAGAGCGTACCCGGACCGCAGCTCTGCCTCAGCATCAGTCCCATCCATAGCTCCGCAACCTCGTGCTGAAGCGCGCTCACCTGCGACTCGCCCCACGTACACTGGGGCTATGCAGACCCTTGCGCGCACACTGCGTTCGCTTGCACTGATTACCTGGCTGGGCGGCATCCTGTTTTTCGGTGCGGTACTCGCCCCCAACGCCTTTCGCATCTTGGGCAAGTCGCCCGAGTTTGGCACGCTGATTGGTGTGTCGCTGCTCACGCTGCACAGCATTGGCCTGTGGTGCGGTGTTCTCATCTTTATTGCGGTGCGTCTGCTGCGGCAGAACGCGCGGCTGCCCTTTGTGCAGCTTGGGCTTGCGTTCAGCATGATGCTGCTTACCTTCGCATCGAACCGCTTCATTATCAGCCCCATGGAGCATGACCGCACCGCTGCCGGCGGTCAGATTGAGGCACTGATGCCGGGTTCGCCCTTGCGCGAGGACTTCGAGAGCCGGCACAAAATCTCTACGCTCGTTGAAGGTGCCGTCCTGTTCCTCGGTCTTGCGCTGACGACCGTGGCAGCGTCGGAACGTGAGGGCATACTGATCGTCGACCGCGATACGGTACCCGCCGCAGGCGTTGTCCGCCGGCCACTCGGCCTCGACTAGTTCCACTTACTCCACCGGGTTTCGCGCACGGTAACCATCGCGCGCCGTTATGGTGTACTTCAGCTTTTTGTTCTTCTCGTCCACCATGGTCAGCGGCAGACCTTCCTTGTCGACTAACTCCACCTTGATCTTGCGGAAGGTCCCGTCCTGCGCCGTATTGCTCGGCCTATACGTCAGGACATACTGGTTCCGAATGGATTGGTTAATCTCCGAGAATATATCCGGGAACTCTCCCTGGAAGCGTGGGAAGTAAGCCTTGCCACCGGTAAGTTGCGCAAAGGTACGCATCTGGTTATCTGCCTGCAGATAGTCCATCCGCGCTTCGGGGCCCTGGCGTCCATAACTATCGGCCATCACGCGTGCCAACCCGCCCGTGCTGATCGTGTAAATCGTCACGTTCGGTGTAGAACGAACTTTCTTCAACATCGTGTCCAGAGTGATCTTTGAGAAAGTATCCCGCCCACTTGAAATCAGGATGATGTATTTGCGGCCGTCAATACGACTTGTTCGGTCCAGCGTTTCGTATAGTGCATCGAACTCGTCCGTGTCTGAAAAGGTGGGAATAGTCAGGGAGCGGAGCGCTTGCGCAGTCATATCCTTGTCGCGCGTGAAGTCAGTTAATATGTGCGTTCGCAGGTCAAACGTGATCACTGCAATGTAATCCTCTGGCTTAAGCGAGCGAAAAAACACATAAGACGACTGCTGCATGTCCCGAATAAAGGCCCAGCTGTTTGCCGCAAATTCCAGCAGCATTACTGCCGTGATCGGTGCCTGCCGCATTTGCACGTCCGTCACCTTTTGTGGCACGCCGTCTTCAGTCACGCGAAAGTTCCCGGACTTAAGCCCCGGCACAAACTGCCTGGTTTTATCCAGCTGCACACTGACGTCCACCGTCACTACCGGCACATCCACACGCAGCGAGTAGTTCCCCAGGCCGTCGGGATTCCTGACCTTTTCCTCAGCAGGTGCGGGCGGCGGCGGCTCGTCCGCGCCCTCCTTCTTCTTCTTCAGCACAATGGGACCGTTATCCTGCTGCGGTCCGCCTTCATCACTCTGTGCCGCAGGCTTGGTGGGCGTGGTCGTTTGTGCAGAAAGACCTGCAGCAGCCAGGCCCAATGCCAGTGCGGCTGAGACCGCCAGACGGGAGATGCGAAGATCGAGCGTCACTCTGGAAATCCCCTTTTGTGGAACTGTATCGCGTTACAGCAACGCCCCGGCACCCCGCACGCTGCGTGCCATGAACAACGGGCAACCGCCCGGCAGTTGGCACGGCGGCGGCGCGCCTCTACTCTGTAGACGTGGCTGCTCTCCGAAAGGCTACTCGCCTTCCCCTCCTGTGTTCTATGCTTGCCGCTGCCGCGATGCTGCCCATGCGAGCCCAAAGCGGGCCGCCTCTGCACGCTGCGCCTTTTCCGCTCGCTGACGTCCACCGCGGCCTGCATGGCACAGCCTGGACAGTCTTTGAAGGGACCGCGCCGGAACCCATGGATGTGGAGATTCTGGGAACGCTGAAGGACGCCATCGGCCCTGGTCAGGACATGATTCTTGGCCGCCTTCATGGTACCAAGCCGGAGTTTACCGGTGTGGTCGCCGGCATGAGCGGATCGCCAGTGTACATCGACGGCAAACTGCTGGGCGCACTCAGCTTCCGCATCGGCCAGTTCAGCAAGGAGCCGATCTGCGGCATTACACCCATCGCTCTCATGTTTGAGGTCCGCGATCTGCCGGCGAACCTGCCGGAAACCTCAAGAACGCCCGAGGGCGCCCGGCCGATTGCCACTCCGCTCGTCTTCAGCGGCTTCAGCGAGCAGGCTCTTAACCTATACGGAGATGGCTTTCGGAAGCTCGGTCTAGAACCGGTCGCAGGCCTGGGATCCGCCGCGCCCGGTGCTGCGACGTCTGATCCCATCATCCCCGGCTCCGCCGTCTCCGCGATCCTCGCACGCGGAGACCTGAACATCGCCGCAACATGCACCGTCACCTACGTCGACGAGCATCAACTGCTCGCCTGCGGCCACCCCATTACCCAGTACGGCACTATCGACATGCCCATGACCAAGGCAGAAGTGCTCGCTACGCTGCCGTCGCCCATGAACGCCTTCAAGATCGTCAACACGACCGAGACCGTTGGTGCCTTCACCGAGGATCGCCAGAACGCCATCGCCGGTCGCTTTGGCCAGAGCGCCCCCATGATCGCCGTCTCGGTCGACGTGCAGCCGCCACGAGACTCCGGCCTTAAAGCTCGCTCCCTCCACTTTGAAGTGCTGAATAACCGCGAACTCACGCCGCAGGTGCTGCTCGCAGGCATCTTTCAGGCGCTCAGCGGCACGGACACCGCGGGCTCTGAAATGAGCCTTCACCTTACCGGCTCCGTCGACGTGACGGGATACGCACCCCTCGCCATGGACCAGGTTCTTTCCTCGGGCGACGGCGGTGCCGCAGCCGGCCAGGCAGCGGTCTTCGTCGCCCAGCGCTTTGCCCGGGTATACGCGGACCCGCTGCAACAGCCGACCATCACCGGCGTCCACCTGCACGTGGACGTCGTGCCAAGCCGCCAAACGGTGCAGGTAGAGTCGGCGCGGCTGAGCACAGACGAAGCCCACCCAGGCGACACCATCACGGTGGAAACCACGCTGCGCCCCTGGCAGGCCGGCCCGCGCTCCGTCCGCCAAACCCTTACCCTGCCCACAACGCTGGAGCCAGGTCCGCTCCGCATCCTTGTCGGCGACGCCACATCCCTCGACCGCGTGCTCGCACCGCCGCCGGCCTCTGCGGCACACGCGCTTGGCGTTGCAGACACCATTGCCCAGCTAAACCGTGTGCACCCCAACGACCGCCTGTACGTGACGCTCCTCGATCATGAGACCCAGGCCGTTACCGCGGTGCAGGCCTTGCCGTCACTGCCGCCGTCCATGGTCAATGCTCTGCAAACCCTTCGGGAGAGCCGCGAGATCTCCTTCACTTCTGAGACGGCAACGGTCGCTGCTTCAGTTCCGCAGGACGCCGCGGTCACCGGGTCGCAGGTGCTTACACTTCAGATTCGCTAACTCCGTCCCACAGCGCACTCGAGGAACACTGAACCTTGCTGACGTACCCGTTCCGCCCCCGCCACCCCCGCTCACACACGCCGTCAAGGATGGCGCTGCTCTGGATGCTTGGAGCCAGCACACTTGTAGCGCAGGGTACCCGCCAGTGGACAACAAACCGCTACGAGGAGTTCGAGCGTGGCACGCCGCAGAACATAGCGTTGCGTAACGACGGCCGCCTCTCACCTGCGCCCACTATGAGCGTGCTGGGTACAACCTCGTCGACCTACCTGTGGTCGCTTGTCACCACCGGCAACGGCACCTACGCCGGCACCGGAGCAGTGACCGGCGGCTCGCAGCTGCTGCGCTTTGACCAGACCGGCAAGAGTTCCGTCGTCGCCGACTTCAAGGAATCCAACGTCCAGGCGCTGGCAGCGCTTCCAGACGGCTCCGTGCTCGCAGCAACCTCGCCCGACGGCAAGCTGTACCGCATCGCCCCAACGGGCGTACCCGCGGGCACCAAACCCGAGGTACTGTTCGACTCCGCCGCCACTGCCGAAAAGCCAAAGTACCTGTGGAGCGTCGCCGTCGAGCGCAACGGGGATGTCCTGATTGCAGCCGGCGCACCAGCCACGCTGTATCGGCTGTCCTCCAAGCCCGGCTCCAAGCCGCAGGTCCTCTTCAAGTCCGGGGACCAGCATCTGCGCACACTTCTGATCGCACCCGACGGCACGATCTACATTGGTTCCGACGGCGCGGGCATTGTGTACCGCATCGCAGCAGACGGCAAGCCCTTCGCCTTCTTCACCGCACCCAAGCACGAAATCACATCGCTCGCGCTTGACCCGGAAGGCAATCTCTACCTCGCCGCCACCGGCGATCGCCGTCCTCCCGCGCTGCCCCCCTTGCCGGCTGCAGGTGAGCCGCGCATCTCCATCACCTTTCAGCAGCCCGGCTCTTCCGTCTCCGCATCCTCCAACGCACTCGTTCCCGACGGTGCGGAGGTCTACCGCATTGCGCCCGACGGCACACCTCTCCGCCTGCTCACCCTGCGGGACGAAATCGTCTACGCCCTCGCCTTCCACAACGGCACGCTGACAGTTGCAACCGGCAATCACGGCCACATCTACCAGGTAGACCCGCATCAACCCGGTGTCTACACCGACGTGGCGCACGTGGACGCGAACCAGGCCGTAGCCATCGCCCAGACCGACAACGCCCTGCTCATCAGCACCGCAAACAGCGGCAAGCTGGTCAGGCTGTCCGATTCACCCGCTGCCGATGCCACCTACATCTCAGAGGTCTTCGACGGCGAGACCGCGACGCTGTGGGGGCGCATGGAACCGACGGCCACCCCCAACGTCGATCTGTTCGCGCGATCCGGCAACGTCGAAAACGTCCGTGGCGCTCTGGGTGATCTGTGGTCACCATGGCATCCGGTTGTCGCCGCACAAACGCCGCTTCCCATACCGGTTGCACGCTACATGCAGTGGAAAGCGGTGCTGCACCCCGGCGCGCAATTGGATGCACTCACCGTAAATTTTCTGCCGCGCAACCTGCCGCCACTTGTTGAAGACATCGTGGTGCAACCAGGAGCACGGGTCCCGAACGCCGCCGCCGCCGGCCCCGGCAATACCGTCAGCATTTCCTTCCGCAGCGCAGGCCAGGCCCCCAACACGCCCCCCGCCGAATCCATTCCCGGTCCCCTGCTGGCACAGCGCGACCGAACCGCCGTAACTGCGCGTTGGAGTGCGCGCGATCCGAACAACGATGAACTCACCTTTGCGCTCTACTTGCGCGACACCCACGAGAAGACGTGGCGGCTGCTGAAAGACAAGATCACCGAGCACAATTACAGCTTCGACAGCGGCCTGCTGCCGGACGGCGAGTATGAACTACGTGTCGTCGCGTCAGACCTGCCGGTGCACAGCCCTGCAGACGCCTTGCAATCGGAGCGTGTCTCTGCGCCATTTACCCTCGACACCACGCCGCCCATCGCCGGCCCTCTCACGGCATCGCTTGCCAACGGACACCTGCTCGCAACCTTTGAGGCACACGACGCGACCAGCGTGATCTCACGCGCGGAGTTCTCCATCGACGCCGGACCGTGGCAGTATCTTGAGCCGGTCGGCAAACTCTCTGACGAGCAAACGGAACGTTACCACGTAGACGTGCCGCTGACCGGAACAGGCGAGCACAGCGTGGCGATTCGCGTCTTCGACCGCTATGAGAACGCGGTCACGGCAAAGGCCGTCGCCCAATGAGCTCAGCCTCAATCCTGCACTGCTGCCATCGCGCCATGTCGCCGCTGGCGCATGCATTGGGGCGGAGCACCCGATGAGGTTCGAGCTCTTCATCGCCGCACGCTACCTGCGCGCGAAACGGCGCCAAGCGGTCATCGGCGTCATCACGGCAATCTCCGTCCTGGGCGTGGCCGCAGGCGTTGCGTCGCTCATCATCGCCCTTGCCATTACCAACGGCATGCGGCGTGATCTGCAGGCGCGGCTGCTTGGGTCCACGGCCCATGTAGACCTGATGCGCATCGCCGGGGACGGTATCCGCGACTGGCGTCCGTTGCTAGCCAGGCTGAAGACTCAACCCCACGTTGTCGCCGCCGCACCCGGCCTCTATGGTCAGGTGCTCGTCTCTCGCGGCCCACGCAGCGGTGGCGCTCTCATCAAAGGCGTTCTGCCGGCGGACGAAGCGGCGGTATCAGACCTGCTGCAGACGGTACGCGAGGGCACCGCGGCACCGCTCAGCCAGCCGTCCGCACCAGGCGCGCTGCCGCCGCTCGTCCTCGGCAGCGACCTTGCCCAGACGCTGGGTGCAAAACCAGGCGACACTGTTCTCGTCACCAGCCCGCAGGGCGAGCTCACACCCTTCGGCCTGCAACCGCGATTCGTCCGCTACCAGCTCGCAGGCATCTTCCACTCCGGCTTCTTTCAGTACGACTCCAGCTATGCCTTCACTCGACTTGCGGACGCGCAGCGCCTCTTCAGTGAGCCCGACCTGATTTCTGTGCTGTCCTTCAAAGTAGACGATCTCTACAATGCCCCCGCCATCGCTAAGCAGTTAGAGGCCGCGGCCGGTCCCGGCTTCCAGACCACCAACTGGATGGAGCAAAACAGGGAGCTCTTTCGCGCTCTGCGCCTGGAACAGGTGGTTACGTTCATCGTCATCGCGCTCATCGTCTGCGTGGCCGCGCTCAACATCCTCATCGCGCTCACCATGCTCGTCATGGAGAAAACCCGCGACATCGCCGTACTTATGAGCTTCGGCGTGCAGCCGGCGCAGGTGCGGCGCATCTTCCTGGCGCAGGGCCTTCTCATCTCCATCACAGGCACGCTCATTGGCCTCATCGTCGGCTATGCAGTCTCCTGGGCTGGCGGTCACTACCACTTCATCCCGCTCTCGGCAGAGGTCTACTCGCTCGACACCCTGCCCTTCGCACCCCGCGCCATCGACGGCATACTCGTCACCGCCGTTTCCCTCGTCACCGCGCTGCTCGCCACGCTCTATCCCAGCTCAGCAGCTGCACGCATCCTGCCCGCGGAAGCTCTCCGCTACGAATAGCCACTGAACGCACTCCGGCCATGCCCGTTCCGCGATCCGCAATGTGCTCCGCCCCAGGCACAGCGCCCCAAGCTTTCTGACAAGTCTTGGCGATCCCGTCAGCAGCCACGAAGTATCAGCAACCAAATCAGAGAAAGCGCAAGCGAGCCCGCAACACCAACGCCCACCAGCAACGGCAACAGCCCCCGGGCAGGTTTGCCGGACTGGCTCACATGCGGCAGATCGGGATCGTACCGAATCTGAAAGAGGCTACCCTGCAGCCGAGCCACTTTTGAGAAGCATTCGCCCGTGTGCAGCTCATCCCCCACGCGGTAGTTATATGCAATGCGAAAATGCTCTGCCGATGTCAGCCCAAAGGCAAGCGCGCGACCGGCACGGACGTCATAGTGACACTCCGTGACCTCGGCCATTGCTTCGGGCCAGTGCTCAGTGAGTCGTCCGTCTTGCCTCATCCAGCACATCTCTCATGCACTGCATCTCGCTTGCAGTCGTTTTCAGTGAGCCGCACCACTCGATTCAAACCCGCGCTGACCGCAAGTCAAAGGCTACTGCGCCCAGCCGTTCTCGTGCATCCAGTGGTACAGCAGGTCCGGCCAGCCGCTTACTTCCGCGTCCGCCTGCGCAAGACCCAGCCCGTGCCGTCCACGACGATAGATGTGCATCTCCACAGGCACGCCATTCTTCACCAGCGCGGCATACATCCGTACGGAATTCATCACCGGCACCACAGCATCGTCGGTCGTTGAAAAGATGAACGTCGGCGGAGTCTGCGCCGTCACCTGCTCATCCGCACTCAGCGCCGCCTTCATCTCCGCGCTCGCATTGCTGCCCAGCAGGTTCAGCTGCGAACCACCATGCGTGATGCCATCTTCCATCGAGATCACCGGATATGCCAGGACCATGAAATCCGGCCGGCTCGACACCCGGTCGATCGGGTCGCTGGCCGCAGCATTCCCCGCGTCAAACTTCGTTCCCGTAGTTGCCGCAAGGTGTCCGCCAGCGGAAAAGCCCCAGATACCGATATGGTCTGGCTGCACATCCATCGCTGCCGCATGCGACCGTGCATAGCGCATGGCGCGCTGTGCATCCTCCATCTCAACCGGCGCGTGGTACGTGGGGCCAAGCCGATACTTCAGCACCAGCGCCGCCACGCCGTGCGCATTCAACCACTGCGCCACCTGCAGTCCTTCGTGATCCATCGCCAGATCGTGGTACCCGCCACCCGGCGCAATGACCACCGCTGTGTGCGTTGGATTGGCTGACGGTAGGTATACCGACACTGTGGGTATGTCCGTCTCTGCCTTGCCAACGGCGCCCGGCGCACCACCCGGCCACAACAGTACAGGCATGTGCACATCGTCGGTATGGTTCATGCCGGTCACATCCACATACTGCACCGGCGCAGTCTGGACACCCGTCTGGGCACCCGCCTGGGCAAACATGCCTGCACCCCACGCAGTAACGCCGAACAACACAGCAGAAAGAGCAACACGCATCAGGAGCCTCATACCTTTCAGAGCGACTGCTCAGTGGATGCGCTAACCTCCACCGGCGACACCTGCTTTTTAAACGTGAACTTTTTGTGCCCTAGAAACTGCGGCACTATCGCGACGGCCACGATGATCGCCTGTGCCACATACGGCGCGAACCGTGGCTCCGGAAGCCAGTGTGCCAGACCTGCTGCCATGGGGCCGGCCGCGAAGACGCTGATCAGCAGGCTGGGGCCGTACACGGCGAAGCTGCGCGCGTACTCCGGCAGCGTGTTGCCTTTGCTGCGGAACACAAACCACTTGTATGAGAGGAATGACACCGTGATGTTGATCACGGTCGAGACCAGAGTCGCCACGCTTGTCATCAGCGCCGCATGCGACGGATTCAGGTGAACGCACACGTACGTCATGGCGAACGTGTCCACCAATCCAAACAGCGTGTTGCCGCCACCGGCCAGCAAAAAGCGCAGCGCCTCACCCTTAGGAATGTGGTCGGTCAGCGCCATCTAGTAGTTGATCCGTTCCTTCTCTGTCACCAGCGGCCTGTTCTGCACAATGGTGTGGATGGACCCCACGTATTCACCGATGATGCCGATCGCAATCAACTGCACTGAGCCCAGAAAGAACAGCCCGATCATCGTGGGGGCCAGCCCAAGCTCAAAGTGATTCCAGAAGATCAGCTTTGCCACCAGGTAAATAAAACCGAGCACCAGCGAGATTGCCGCGAAGACAAATCCGCCAAACGTCACCATGCGCAGCGGCACCTTGCTCAGATTTGTAATGCCCAGCATGGCCATGTCGTACAGCGTGTAAAAGTTGTTCTTGGTAATGCCGCGTGTGCGCCGCTTCTGGCCGTACTGAATCTGCTTGATCGGGAAGCCAACCTCAGCCACCATCCCGCGAAAATAGGGATACGGATCGCCATAGCGCCGCACCACGTCCATCACCTGCCGGTCATACAGCCCAAAGCCGGTGTAATGCTGCAGCACCTGCACGCTGGTCAAACGCTCTACCGTTTTGTAGTACAGCGTGCGGACGCGAAACATCAGGCCGCTCTCTTCGCTGGTCGTCTTGATGCCCACAACCACCTTCCAGCCAAGCTCCCACTCCCGCACAAACTCCGCAATCAGCTCCGGCGGGTCCTGCAGGTCGCTCAACAGCACAATCACCGCGTCGCCGTCAGCTTCCATCATGGCGTGGTGCGGCGAGCGGATGTGGCCGAAGTTCCGCGCATTCACGATGACCTTCACATGCGGGTCTTCCGCCGCCAGCACACGCAGCTCGTCCACCGTCGTGTCGGTGGATGCATTGTCGATGATGATGTGCTCGTAGTTGTACTGTGGCAGACCCGTAAACACCGCGCGCACGCGCTCCACCAACGGCTGCACGTTGCCCGATTCGTTGTACGCCGGACTCACCACACTGATCTTCTTCATGGCCCTGCTCCCCACATTCGGCCTGCGCCAAAACTAACTTCCGGGTGACACCGCTCCGCTATTCCTCGCCCGTTTCCCGACGGCTAAGGCCTACCCGTCCAACCGTACCACGCTGCCGTCCGGCGAATGGTGTCCGCAAGTGACACGGTTTCCTGCAGCCCCAACTCCTCGTTCGCACGATCCACCGACGGCACATACCGCGACACCGCAGCACCACCCACCGGCACCTTCGCAACCTCAATGGCAACATCGCTGCCCAGCGCATCCCGCACGGCCTCGGCAAGTTGCAGAATGCTCAGGCTGTGGGAAGAACCCACGTTAAATGCCCGCTGCGCCGGTGCGCGGAACAGCATTGTCCAAAGCCAGGTGGCCAGGTCGCCCGCATACAGAAATGACCGCGTGGGCGTACCGTCTCCACCAATGCGAATAGGCCCACCCGCCATCACGTCGCGAATGAAGTTGCCGATGGCGAAGTGAATGTCCAATGCGAGATGCGGTCCGCAAAACGCCCAGCACCGCGCGATCGCGCACTCCAGCCCATACTGCTTCCCATACAGCGCACACATCAACTCGCTTGCACGCTTGCCTTCGCCATACACACTGCCCACCTGTGTGCAATCCGGACCACCCGCGTAGTCCTCCGCCAGGTGAACGACATCGCTCGGCTGCCGACCGTACACGGCACCGGAGCTGGTCAGCAGCACGCGCCGCGCCCCCGCCTCCACCGCCATCTTCAGCGTGCGCTCCGTTCCCGCGAGGATGGTAGACAACATCTCCGCCGGCTCTTCCGCAAGCTGCTTTGCGCTCGCCTCCGTCGCCGCATGGACCACAAACCCAAACCGCCCAGACGGAAACTCGAAATCCCGCACATCCCCCGCATGCAGCGTGATGGAATCATCCGCAAACACATGCGGCATCTTCGCCTGAAAAGCCGCAGGCCGCCGACTTAACGCCACCGCCCGCGCACCCAAACCCAACCGCCGGTTGCTATACGCAAAGGTCTCCAGCAACCACGCGCCAAAGAACCCCGTGGCCCCCGTCAGAAACACCCGTTCTCCGCGCATTGCCTCCCAAAGCGGCTCCGTCCGCTCCAGCACCGACTGCAGGTCACGCTCGTCGATGGGCTTGGCAGGCAAGGTCATCGGCTAAACCGGCAGGTACCGGAATACTTTCGCTGCCGTCGCGTCGTCCAGGTCAGGCGACATGCGGTGCAGCGGGTTACTCTCCATGCTGCCCGACGCCGTGACACGACTCGTAATCTTCGGAAAGTACGTCTGCTTCGGATCAATATGGACAAGGAACGCCGCAGGCCCGGGCGCGTCCATCCTCTTCAAAAATTCCGGATCGCTTTCATACCCGATCCCCACCCGCATCACGGGGATGTCATACGCCGCAAACAGGTGCTCCCACTTTGGTATGCCCAGCCCGGTCGACGTGTCGCACCCCACATACCGCCCGCCAAAGTAGTTGATCTGCGTCATCCGGATCGACGCATACCCATTGTCGTCAAAGATAAATATCTTCAGGTTCAGCTTGTTCGCCGCCGCCGTTCCAAGCTCCTGCAGATTCTGGATGAAACCACCGTCGCCCTCCACCAGAATCGTTCGCCGCCCGTTGCCCGCGGCCGCCGCACCAATCGCGCCGCTCAGGCCGTATCCCATACTCGCCAGGCCCTTGTCCGTCACAATCCTCTGCCCGTACTTTTGTGCAAACGTCTGCATCATGATCGTGAACGCGCTGCCACTTGAGCACGGAATCACAATGTCGTCCGCCTTCGTGAGCGCACCCAGCTTGTCCGCAAATACCCACGGTGACAGGTAGCCTTCGCCGGTGTTGTTGCCACCTTCCACCAGCGGCAGCGCCGCCTTTACATCACGCGCAAACTGGACCCATTCACTGGTATCAGCCGCTGGCTGGTTCACAAGGAACTCCAGCACGGCGTTCGCATCTCCGCACACCGGCAGGTCCACCCTGGGATGACCCTTTTCCAACTCCTCGCGGTCGCAGTCCACGTGCACCACCTGGGCCACCGGCGCAAATGCCTGCCAATTGAATCCGGTCTGCTGCATGCTCAGCCGCGTGCCCAGCGCCAGCAGCAGATCGCTCTGCTGCAGCAGCACATTGCTGTAGCGCTGCCCCCACGTATTCGGCCGGCCAAAGTACATCGGGTGGTCGCTGCCCAAGCGATCCATCGCATTCCACGTCAGGAACACCGGCACGCCCAGCGCCGCCAGGCCATCCTGCACCTTCGCCGCGACCTCCCGGTCGATACCCGCACCCAGCAGCAGCGCCGGCCGCTTCGCCGCCTTCAGTTTTGCCGCAATCACCGCCAGCACATCGTCACTCACCGGCTCAAACTTCGGCGCGCTCGATGGGATTGGCGTATCCAGCTCCGCACGCTCCACCTTGCTGCCCTGCACGTCCAGCGGAATCTCCAGGAACACCGGCCCCTTGCGCCCGCTTAGGCCGCAGTACGTCATCTCCGCAAACGTGCCGCGGTCCACCACCTTGTCCACAAGCAGCGACTTTTCAGCGATTGGCGCCGCAATCGCCACGCCGTCAATCTCCTGAATGCCCCGTTGACGAACCTCGCCACGGTTCAGGTCGGCCGTCTTTACCTGCCCGCCAATCACCAGCAGCTCGCGGCTCTCCAGCCACGCGCCGCCCAGCGCGGTCACAATGTTCGTCAGCCCCGGCCCAGCTGTCACCATCGCAAAGGCCTTGCTGCCCAGGTGCACCTCGTTAAAGTATTCCGCGGCGATTCCAGCGGCCACTTCATGCACCACCGGCACGCACGTCATGGTGTGGCTGCAGCTCTCCAGCAGGTGCATGATGTTGCCACCCGCCACAAAAAAGCAGTGCGTATACCCAAGCTCCGCGAGCCAGCTCGCCAACACGTCTGAATACTTTTCCATCATGCCCAGCTCTCCACCACACGTTCAATCGCCTTGCGCACCATGCCCAGCGTCTCCGGCGTCTTCGGTAACTTTTCCAGAACCACACGGCCATCGGCCGCAATCAGGATGAGCGCGTAAAAGTCAGCGCCATGCTTCTTGTCACTCGCAACCCGGTCCAGCACGTCGTCCAGGTTCAGCTTCTTCAGCTCCGCTACGGCGGTCGCATCGCTGCCGATCATCTGCTTCAAATGCGCTTGCAGCTTCGCCACCTTCGGCGCAGCGGCATACTCCACACCGCGCAGCTGCTGGAAGGCAATGGCACATTCAATGCCCAGCCCCACACCAATACCGTGCATGATCGCGAAGTGCGACGCACCCTCCATCGCATGGCCAAAGGTGTGCCCAAAGTTCAGCAAGAGCCGTTCCTTGTTGTCGAACTCGTCGATCTCGATAAACCACTTCTTTGAGAGCAGGCTGTTCACGATCAGCGCTTCCAGCCGTTCTGCCGGCATGTCCACCGCCGGCTCCGTCGCCAGGTGCTGCTCAAACGACTCATCGCCGCGGCAGAAACAAATCTTCACCGCCTCAATCAACCCGCTCGCCTGCTGGTCCGCCGGCAGCGTCCGGATAAACTCCGGGTCCACCAACACCACCTCCGGCGAGTGGAACGTTCCCACCAGGTTCTTGTACGGCCCCACGTTGATCGAGCTCTTGCCACCGATGCACGAATCCACCATTGCCAGCACGGTCGTCGGCACATACGTCCACTTCAACCCGCGCATGTACACCGACGCCACAAACGCCGACAGGTCTTGCGTGATGCCGCCGCCCACGGCAACCAGGTGCGTCTGCCGGTTGGCCCCACTCTTCCGCATCGCCTCAATAATGCGTGGCGACGCCTCCAGCGATTTGTTCGTCTCCACTGCCTCCACAAACGTCGGCGTCACACCGTTTGCGGCAGCGCCCTCCTGCTCAAACCGCTGCGTAAAGAACGCATCGCTGATGACGGCACTCTTGCCGAAGCCGCTTAACCAACGCGAAAACGCCCCAGCCTCCACCTTCACGGTGTACGGCCCGGTCGATGACTGAATCTCAAACGATGCGGACATGACTAAATCCCAGATCGGCCGCAATAAACTGGCCCGTAATGCCGGTGTTCTCCGGCGAACATAAAAACAAAACCGCGCTCGACACGTCGTGCAGCGCCGGCAGCCGACCGAACTGCGTCGCGTCCGTCAGTCGCCCAATCTGCTCCGCACTCAGGTTCTTTCGCGTCATCGGTGTGTCTAGCGCGCCTGGCAGCACCGCATTAATCACGTGCCCGTCCGCCGCCAGGTCCGCCGAGCACGACAACACCAATCCCTGCAGCGCTGCCTTGGTCATGCAGTACGTCAGTTTGCTTTGGCGTGCAAGGTTCTGCCAGATAGAACTGATCACACACAACCGCGCAGGCGAACGCAGCTTATCCAGCCGCAGCAACGCCTGCATGGTCGCCAGGATGTATACGCAGTTCGCCTCGTAAATCTCCATGTGCCGCTTCACATCCACGTTACCGATGTTGTCGTTCACATTCGCGCCTTGCGCCCAGCACACCGCATCGAACGGCTCGGCCTCTGACAAGAAGCTCGTGTCCAGGTCGTCCGCAAGTGGATCAAGTGCGTAAAAGTCTACAGGCTCGCTCGGCGTTTCCGGCAGCCTGCGCGCAACGCCGGTCACACTCCATCCCCGCCCGGCGGCGTCTGCCACAATCGCGCCGCCAATTGCCCCACTCGCACCAAACACCAGCAGCCGATGCGTCGCCATTACTTGTTCAGCACTGCCCAGCGCTTCTCCAGCATGTCGATGCGTTTTGCATCCTCCTGCTGGATCGAACCGTAGTAATCCCGCTTGTTTAGCAGCCACAACAGCTCGAAGTGCACTGCGTTCAGCAGACCCTGGTCGATGTGCGCCGCGTTCGCCGCCTGCCCGTCAAAGATCACCTTGCGGGTCTCGAAGCGAGTCAGGTGCACGGCCACCATTTCCTTCAGCACCGGAATGGAATCGCTGGACACACCACCGCCGACCACCATGTCGAGGCCTTTTGCCTTTGCCGCCGCGGCCGTCTTCAGCACGTAATCCGTTACTTCCTTGCCGTTGATCGCATCGCGCCCCAGCGACGCCGACAGCGAAAAGTCCACGCGCCCAAAGACCACGCCGGCGATCTCCGGCGACTTCTGCGCAAAATCCGTCATCTCGTCCAGAACCTGGAAGGCGTTGATGGTCTCCAGGTTGAAAAGGAAGTCGGTGTCGCCCTGCTCTTCCTTCGGGTACACCTTGTCCACGGCCTCGGCAAACTTGCTCAGCGCGTACCGGCTCTCGATCATCGGCGCAATGATGTAGTCCACGCCAATCTGCTTGGTTTCGATCAGGTCGCGCATCGCCTCGCAGCCGCCGATCTTGATCGCCAGCTTCAACCCCGCCTTGCGGCAGATCTCCACCAGGCGCAGCATTTCGTCCACCCGCGTTCCTTCTGCCTCGTACTCCGCCTTCACGGCCACGTAGCCGTACTCCTGGTGACCCTTGTTCAACAGATCCAGCATCTTGCGTTCGCGCGTATTCATCCGGTGGTGTTCCTTTCGGTACTCAGCTTGATGGGGTCAGCCCGCCTGGGCGAACCAGGTGAAAGCTACTGCGTAATGGGCAGCGGGTTGGGGTTTTTGGCGAAATCCAGGATCGTCTTTGCAATGTAGTCCAGCATCGGCTCCGTCAGTCCGGGATAGATGCCACACCAGAACACCTGGTTCATCACGTAGTCCGTATTGGTCAGCTCGCCCACAACGCGATACTCCCAACCCTCGTACGCAGGCTGACGCAGCAGGTTGCCGGCAAATACCAGCCGCGTGCCCACCTTTGCGGTGTCCAGCGCACGGGTCAACTGATCGCGCGTAAATCCCGCCTCCGGCTTCACCGCGATGGGGAAACCGAACCAGCTCGCGTCGCAGCCAGGTGTTGCCTCAGGCAGCACAAGCCACTGTTCCGCTTCTTTCAGCGCGTTCTTCAGGTACACAAAGTTTGCCTTGCGCTTCTCAATAAAGCCCGGCAGCTTCTCGATTTGAGAGACACCCAACGCGGCCTGCATGTCAGTCGCCTTCAGGTTGTAGCCCACGTGGCTGTATGTGTACTTGTGGTCGTAGCCGCACGGCAGCGTACCCAGCTGCCAGTCAAATCGCTTGCCGCAGGTGTTATCTACACCCGGCTCACACCAGCAATCACGGCCCCAGTCACGGAAGCTCTCGATCAGCACCTTCAAGGCCGGCTTGTCCGTAAGCACGGCGCCACCCTCACCCATGGTGATGTGGTGCGCAGGGTAAAAGCTGACGGTCGCGATGTCGCCAAACGTGCCGACCTTTTGCCCGTTCAACGTCGTTCCCAGCGCGTCGCAACAATCTTCAATGAGCCACAGGTTGTACTTCTTGCAGAACTCCGACACCGCGTTCGCATCGAAAGCGTTACCCAGCGTGTGCGCCACCATCACGGCTTTCGTCTTCTCCGTCCGCGCCTCTTCCAGCTTGGAGATGTCAATCTCGTAGTGGGGCAGCGTCACGTCGATGAAAACGGGGACGCATCGGTTTTGAATGATGGGATTCACCGTCGTCGGAAAGCCCGCTGCAACGGTAATCACCTCATCACCTGGCTTGATCTGCCGTTCACCGAGTTTTGGTGACGTCAACGCAGAGAAAGCAACCAGGTTGGCCGACGATCCGGAGTTGACCAGGGAGGCCGAACGCAGGCCGAAGAACCGTGCCAGCTTTTTCTCGAAATCCTTTGCCCATCTGCCTGTTGTGAACCAGGCATCAAGCGCTGAATCAACGACGGCGCTTATGTCATCGCCGTCAATGACTTTGCCGGATACGGGAACCGTGGACGTTCCAGGGACAAACTCGCGGGACGGAAAGGCTTCCGCGTGGAATTGCTGCGTCAGGGCAAGAATCTGCTCTCGAAGGGCTTGTGCTTTCTCAGTCATAATCTGAGAACAGGATACACATGCTATCGCCTACACGAGTTACGCTAAAGTGAGTTTGGTCGCTGATTCGACGAGCGTTGCGTGAATCAACATCCATCATCCAACCTGAGGACGAGCATGAAAGCAGTGATTTTAGCCGGAGGCCTGGGCACAAGGCTCAGCGAAGAAACGTCTGTGCGGCCAAAACCCATGGTCGAAATTGGCGGCCGGCCCATCCTCTGGCACATCATGAAGATCTACTCGCACTACGGCATCAACGACTTCATCGTGTGCTGCGGGTACAAGGGGTACGTCATCAAGGAGTACTTCGCAAACTACTTTCTGCACATGTCCGACGTGACGTTCGACATGAGCGACAACTCCATGACCGTCCACCAGTCTGTCGCGGAACCATGGAAGGTCACGCTTGTCGATACCGGAGACACGACCGGCACCGGTGGCCGTCTGCGTCGCGTGGGCAAGTATCTTGAGGGCGAAGAAGCCTTCTGCATGACGTACGGCGATGGCGTAAGCGACGTCAACATTACGGAACTGGTCGAGTTCCACAAGAAGCACGGCAAGGAAGTCACGCTCACGTCCGTGCAGCCCAATGCGCGTTTCGGCGCTCTGGGCTTGAAGGACAATCACGTCTACGCCTTCCAGGAAAAGCCGAAAGACGAGGGCGGCTGGATCAACGGCGGCTTCTTCGTGCTGTCGCCCCGCGTGCTTCAGGAAGTGACCAACGACGAGTGGATGTTTGAGCGCGAGCCGATGGAGGCCCTGGTCAGCAAGGGCGAGGTGCAGGCGTTCTTTCATCACGGATTTTGGCAGGCGATGGATGCCCTGCGCGACAAGCACCAGCTGGAAGAATTGTGGTCGAAAGGCAAGGCCCCGTGGAAGCTCTGGTAACTGCTCCCGACGCGCAGGTATGGCAGGGTCGCCGGGTATTCATGACCGGTCACACTGGTTTTAAAGGTGGCTGGATGTCCCTTTGGCTGGCAAAACTAGGTGCCACCGTGCGTGGTTACGCGCTGGATCCATATACAACGCCGAACCTGCTGGACGAGGCAAGGGTCGGGTCGGTGATCGAGGACGTTCGCGGCAACATTCTCGACAGAGAGAAACTGCAGCAAAGCCTGACCGACTTCAAGCCAGAGATCGTTATCCATATGGCGGCGCAGCCGCTGGTTCGGTTATCGTACGTTGACCCGGTTGGAACGTATGCAACGAACGTCCTCGGCACAGCGCACCTGCTGGAGGCGGTTCGCAAGGCCCCTTCGGTGCGCGCGGTAGTTTCTGTCACCACCGACAAGTGCTACGAGAACAAGGAGTGGCACTGGGGATACCGTGAAAACGAGGCGCTGGGCGGATATGACCCATACTCCTCGTCCAAGGCGTGCGCGGAACTGGTCACGGCCGCCTACCGTCAATCCTTTTTCAACGTGGGCAAATTCGAAGAGCATCGCTGCGGCATCGCCTCTGGACGTGCAGGAAACGTGATCGGTGGCGGCGACTGGTCGGACGATCGCCTGATCCCCGATCTGGTGCGGGGATTTCTGCGGGGCGACGACGTGCACATTCGAAGGCCCAACAGCATCCGTCCGTGGCAGCACGTGCTGGAGCCTGTGTGGGGCTACATGCGCATTGCCGAGGAGATCTTCAAGGGCAACGCAAGTGCAGCAACAGCATGGAACTTTGGGCCTGCGGATGACGATGCCTGGCCGGTGGGCCGCATCGCAGAGAAGATGGTGCAGGTGTGGGGAGACGGCGCAAAATGGACGTTGGATCCTGACCCGGGAGCACACGAGGCCGGGTACCTGAAGCTGGACGCGAGCAAGGCACGCGCTGAGCTTGGCTGGCACCCGTCACTGCACATCGGCACCACGCTGGAGTGGCTGGTGGAGTGGTACAAGGCCCAGCAGCGTGGCGCTGACATGCAGGCATTTACGATGGACCAGATCGCAGCGTACGAGGCTACCCTGAAGAGGACGTTGTAGCGCCTTCGGGCAGAAGCGCTGCGTTGGGTACGTAACACGATGAGGACGACGTCAGATGGTTGAAGCTCCGGAACCACCGCACTCGCATCACTCCCCGACCGGTCTACCCTGGTTCGATTTCATCGTGCCGATTGCAGTGCTTCTGATCTCCATCGCTTCCCTGCTGACGTCCCTGCAATCAGAGAAGTCGATGCATGCGCTAGTGGAGGAGAACCGGCGGCTGGTGGAAGCGCAGTCGACGCCGCTACTCATGCTGGATTCCAGCAACCTGTCAGACGGACAGGCGGCGATTAGCTTTACGCTCTCAAACGTAGGGACCGGACCAGCGCGGGTGGTGTGGTTCCATCTGGTGGACGGCCAGGGAACGGACTACAGCGGTGGCAGCCTGTACGAGCGGGTGGCCAAACTCGATCCGCACGCTTCCTTTACATCGCAGCAGGTCGCGGCGACGTTAATGCGCAGCGGAAGTGATAGAAGTGTATTTCGTTGGCCGAAGCCGGTCGAGTCACCGGCACTGCCGGCGTGGGAAAAGCTGAACCACGATCGTTTTCAACTGAGCGGCAGCGCGTGCTACTGCTCTATTTTCGACCTGTGCAAGATCACCGACTTTGGAAATGGCCGCCCCAAATCGGTCGACACGTGCAACTAAGCGCGCCTATGCGTCGGGTGCATGTTGTTCGGGTATGCTCGGTAAGCAATTGAGGAGAGAGCCGTGCGGGCTGCAGTTGCTGTGCCACGAAGCCGCCTGAGTTTCATCGCGCCAGCCGCGGTGCAGTCGGAGATCCGCGCGATGAGCGTGGAGTGTGATCGTGTGGGAGGGATCAACCTGGCGCAGGGCATCTGCGACACGGAGGTTCCTGCAGCGGTGGAGGCCGGCGCGCACGCGGCAATTGCCGGTGGACACAATATCTACACGCGGCTGGATGGGATTGCGGACTTGCGGACGGCAGTTGCCGCTAAGCTGCAGAGCTATAACGGCATAGCCGCGGATCCTATGACAGAAGTTCTGGTCACCAATGGCGCGACCGGTGCGCTGTACGCGACTTTGCTGGCGCTGCTGAACCCCGGGGACGAGGTGGTGGTCTTTGAGCCGCTGTATGGCTATCACGTGAGCACCCTGCTGAGCCTGCGCATGGTTCCGGTGGTCGTACCCCTGGCAGCGCCGGAGTGGACGCTGGACGTGGACGCCCTGCGAGCGGCACTTACCGAGAAAACGCGGGCTGTCATCGTGAATACACCGTCGAACCCCGCGGGCAAGGTCTTCAGCCGTGCGGAGCTCGAGGCGGTCGCGGAGATCGCGATGGAGCGTGACCTGCTGGTCATTACGGACGAGATCTATGAGTATTTCGTGTACGACGGTGCGGAGCATGTGAGCCTGGCGACGCTGCCTGGCATGCGCGAGCGGACGGTCACGATCTCCGGTCTGTCCAAGACCTTCAGCGTGACGGGCTGGCGCGTGGGCTACCTGACGGCACCTGCGGCGTTTGTGCCGGCGATCGGTTACTTTCACGACCTTGTCTACATCTGCAGCCCGTCGGTGTCGCAGTATGGCGCGCTTGAAGGCCTTCGGCAGCTCGCGGCAACTCCGTTTTATACACAGCTGGCGAGTGACCACCAGGTGAAGCGAGATCAACTCTGTGCCGCGCTCACAGCAGCAGGCTTCGGCGCACCAAAGCCGAATGGAGCGTATTACATCCTGGCGGATGCGTCGCACATTGCGGGTGAGACGGCTGCCGAAAGGGCACGGACGCTGCTGCGCCAGACGGGTGTGGCGGCAGTGGCTGGATCGGCCTTCTTTGCAAATGGGCGTGGCGAACACATGCTGCGGTTCTGCTTTGGCAAGAGGCAAGGCGACCTGGACCGGGCTTGCTCTGCATTGCAGGCCGGGTAAGCCTTCATACCGTTTTCTACTCAGCGATGCGTCGTTCCCACGCAGGTGGCGTATTGCGCAGAGGTGCGTGTCCAGGTCTCAGTGCGGCCAAGGGCCTTGAAGCCTATGTAGCCGCGAAGATGAAGCGTGTTGCCCTCACTGGACATGACTGACTTATAAGTCTTGCCGCTCTCAGGGTCGTACACCTTGCCGTCTTCCGCGTGATCGGGGTCTTTCAGCTTGAAGCCGGTACCGATGTCTATCTTGCACACGGGCCGACTGCGAAGGCTGGCGTCCGGATTGCGCTCGTCAATGACACCCGGAGCTTTTTTGGAGATTGTGACGATGGTGATGCAGACTTCGGATCCGCAGTGATCGATGTGCAGGACTGAACCGGCATCGGTGGACCAATACCCAAGCAGGCCGTCCGCGGGCGGTACAGATGGTGCGTACTGGGCCTGGAGAGGTGCTGCAATAGCGACGGCGGCGAGGACGAGGGCACTCTTGAACATGCCTATGTGATGCAGGGGAAGAATGCAGAACCTGCCTTTACCGGCGAGAAAGCCGCCGCATGTGGTGGCTTCGAAATTAACCCAAGGCTTCTACATCAACGAGCGACTTCGATCTCGTAGCGGCGCAGCGCAAGGACGGCATTGAGCCCACCGAACGCGAAGGAGTTCGACAGCGCCAGGCGGAGAGGCGCAGGCTGCGATTTGCCGGTCACGAGGCGGATGTTCAGTGACGGATCGGCTTCGGTCACGCCGGCGGTGGCGGGAAGCGTCTGGCTTTGCAGTGCAAAGACGGTCGCCAGTGCCTCCATGGCACCGGAGGCACCCATGGCGTGGCCGTGCTGGGCCTTGGTGGAGCTCACGGGTATGCCGCCCGCGTTCTCACCGAAGACGGCATGGATCGCGGCTGCCTCCACACGGTCGTTGACCAGGGTGCCGGTGCCGTGGGCGTTAATGTAACCGACGTCCTCGGGTTGCGCACCGGCGTCGCGCAGGGCAAGGCGCATGGCGCGTGCCGGGCCACCGGTGCTGGCCTGGGTAATGTGGTGGGCATCGGCGGACATGCCAAAGCCCGCAAGCTCCGCGTAGATGTGCGCACCGCGTGCGATAGCGTGCTCCTCCGTTTCAAGCACCAGCATGGCTGCGCCTTCGGCGATGGTCATGCCATCCCGGTCCGCAGCAAAGGGGCGGCAGCGTGTGGGGGAGACGACGCGCAGGCTGTCCCACGCGCGCAGAAAACCCCAGGTAAGCGGAGCTTCGTGGCCTCCACAAACAGCAGCCCGCACCGCACCGCTGCGGATAAGGTGCAGCGCCTGGCCGATGGCATGGGTAGCGGAGGAGCAGGCGGTGGACACGGTATACGCCGGGCCGGTAATGCCGTGCTGCATGCTGATGAGGCTGGTGCCGCTGGACGCCATGACGCGTGGCACGGTAAAGGGATGCACCCGCGTGCCCTTGGTATAGAGCTTGGCGGTCTCCGGTTCTTCCACCGAACGGCCCCCGGTGGAGCAGCCAACGACTACGGCAATCTCTTCACCAGGCAGCGTGCCGATGAGGCCGGCCTGCTGCAGCGCCTCATTGGCGGCGACCATGCCCATCTGGGAGCCGCGTTCTGACAGGGCCATCTGCTGCGTCGTCAGGTGGGCCTCCGGATCGAAGCCACGCACACTGCCGGTTTCTTTAAAGGCCAGGCCCTTGCTTGCAGGGTCGTCTGCCGCCATGGCAGAGATGCCGGTGACGCCGGCGAAGATGGCCTGCTGGAACTCAGTGGCGTTCAGGCCAAGTGGGGTAACGGCGCCCATGCCGGTAACGACTACGCGCATTCTGTGGGGTTCTCTGCCGGTGGGGCTTGCTTTCTCAATTGGGCCTCGATGCCGGTAACGATATCTCGAACGGTGCGCACGGTAGCCAACGCGGATTCTGGAATGGAGATGCTGTAGGCCTCCTCGATGTCAAAGGCGAGGGAAACCTTGTCGAGTGAGTCTACCTGCAACTCGTCGAGCGGTGTGTCGAGTTGAATACTGTCTACGGGTTTTTGCTTGGCACTCGCCAGCAGGTTCCTGACCTTCTCGGCGATGGTGTCGAAATTGTTAGGCGGGGTCATCGGGTGGTCACATAGGAGTGTAGCGGTTTGTGGGCAAAGCGGGTATCTAGCAGACGAGGACGCGGGTGCGGAGCGCAATTTGCCGGAACAGGGCCGGGGGCGCCGCCGCTGAAAGCGCGGGCGCGTGGAGCAGCGCGCGGGAGACCAGGGTGGCCAGCATCACCGGCGAGCGAAGCTGGCGGGCGAGCTGGCGCTGGAACGTCTGCGACGTCTGGCCCGTGAGGATAGCTCGAGCGGCGAGTACGCCGCTATGAAGCGCAATCGACATGCCGTCCCCGGTGAACGATGGAATCACGGCGGCCTGGTCCCCGACGGCGTACAGGTTGGCAGGGGCGGCCCTGCGGCGATAACCATAGGGAATGTGGGCCAGAGCGAGTGGTTTTGGCAGAACCGGTTCGGCGTTGCGCAGACTCAGGGCAGTGTGCGGGGAGGCGGCGCAGACATGCTCGAGTAGCCGTGGCCAACTGCTGCCGAGCCGTTGGAAGCAGGTCTGCTGGACAAGCAGGCCCAGGTTGGCGGTGCCGTCTTCCACCAGTTGCAGGCCGCAGTAGCCACCGGGAAACAGTGTGACCTGAACGGTGTGCTGCAGAGCCTGCGTCTGGTCGTTCGAAAGGCGAAAGTACTGGTTAAACGCGAGCAGTCCGTCGTGGCGCAGTGGGCTGCGGCCTGCGGGATGGGTGCGCGTGTGGCCGCGAAGATCGTGTTTGCCGGTGGCAAGAAGAACGCAGGTGGCGGAGCGATGGCCCGTGGAGGTAGAGGCCAGCCAAGCGTTGGCTATGGGTGTGAGCGTCTCGACTGCCTCCCCGCGCAGGATGGTTGCACCAGCGTCCGCGGCTCGCTGCAACAGTGCCTCATCGAGAACGCGGCGGGTGAGCGATGCCGCCGCAAATGGCAGTGTCTGGGTGGTGGAGCGGTTGCGGTGATGCAGCCGGAAGCCCGTGATCGGCGTGGCGCCAAGGGCTGCCGCGTCGACGCCGAGCAAACGGAGGTAGTGGAGTGCCTCAGCAGAAAGGAACTCTCCGCAGACCTTGTCGTGTGCTCCCCGCCTGCGCTCGAGCAGCGTCACGTTGCGGCCTGCCTGCGCGAGCAGGATTGCGGCGGCAGACCCGGCAAGACCGCCACCGACGATCAGCACGTCCGCGTGGTCCGTGGCGGGATCGTGCTCGGCGGTCTGCCGTTGGGGATGGTCAGACATGGGCTTTGACCCTGGAGACACAAAGGCGCGCTGGTTTGACCGCCTGAATCACGGCAGAGGTCTGAAGCCCGGCAGCGCGCAGCATGCGTTGCCAGTCCCCGGCGCGAAATGCGCGACGGATGGAGATGGGGCCGTCGTGCTGCACAAACGGGTGGAAGTGCAGGAGCTTCGCCAGCGCACGGTAGAGGTGGTACGGCATCGGATCGCGATGAAGGTCGTTGATGAACCAGCCCTGCGTAGCGGTTGCTTCCATCCAGACCAGCAGCTGGACGATGTCAGGTTCGGTCAAGTGGTGGGTGAGCAACGAACTCACGATGTGGGTGGGCGGCGTCTCGTACGGCGTCGTGAAGGCGTCCCCAGTCAGAAAGCGTATGCGGCTGGAGGCGGGTGTGACTTCCTGCGCGGCGCGCGTACTGTGCGGGTTCAGGTCGATGCCGGTGAGGGTGACAGGAACGCGGTTGCGGCTGGCCCAGTGCTCGATGTGGCGGAGCATATCGCCACCGCCGGAGCCTATGTCAAGGATGTGCAGGGGCGTCGTGGTGCCGCGGAAATGGCGGAGCCAGAGCAGTGTCGGCCGGTAATTGAAGGTGAGGCGGTTGGAGCGGCGCAGCGAAAGCAGGCACGCGCGGAAGTCTTCATAGGAGCAGGGTTCATCCATCCACTCGCGCAGGGTGGCGCGGGTGGTGAAGTCGAGGTGGGTGGTGTTCCGGGGTGGATGGCTAGACAGCATGGAAGCGCATCGTCTCTGCGGTGAGGCCGGGACCGAAGCTCATGGCCGCTCCAGCCTGGCCTTTGCGAGCCGTCTGCATGAGTTCCCGTAGAACGAACATGATGGTCGCAGACGACATGTTGCCGAAGCGGCAGAGAACCTTCCGTGAGGCCGCAAGATCCGCAGGTTTCAGCGCAAGTGCCTCTTCCACGGCGTCCAGAACGGAGCGGCCGCCGGGGTGAATGGCCCAGATGTCCGTACCCGCAAAGTGGGGCTTGAGGTGCGTGAGGGCCTTGCCAATCTCAAGCGGGACCTGGCCGGAGAGGAACATGTCGAAGCCGGTGTCGCGGACGGCCCAGGTGATCAGGTCGCGGGTGCCAGGGAGTTCCATCGCCTCAAAGCTGTCGAGCGCGAAGCCCGTCTCGTCCGAGCCGATGAGCGACGCCGCGCAACCGTCGGCGAAGACAAGAAAGCTGAGCACCTCTGCAAGCGACTGCGTCTGCTGAAAATGCAGCGTACAAAGCTCCAGGTTGACGAGCAGCGTGCGCTTCACGGGTTCTGAGCGAGTCAGGTGGCGCGCGAGTTTCAACCCATTGATGGCGGCGTAGCACCCCATAAAGCCAATGTTGGTGCGATCCGTGGAGCGCGGCAGGCGAAGGTGATCGAGGATTGCGAAGTCCAGGCCGGGAGCGACCATGCCGGTACACGTGGTGACCACAACGTGACCGATGCTGGCGCGCTCCTGCTCGGTCAGGTGGAGGTTGTCCAGGGCGCTCCGCAGCAGGGTGGGTGCGGTGCTCTCAAACAGGAGCATGCGTTCGGCGGTGGACGGGAATGCTCCGAGCTGGTAGAACTTTTGGGCGCTGGGCTCCCCGCCGGTCACGTTCAGAACGGAGTGGCGATGACCGATGGCAGCGCGCTCTGCCATCCGAAGGAACAGGGTGCGGGTGCGGTCGTCCAGGAGCATACCCTGCGCAAAATCAACAAACACGCTGTGAACGTCATTGGGCGGAACTGCCGTGCTGATGCGTTGAAGGTGTGCTGCCATCTCTACAGGTGAGACTAGCGGATGGGCTCTTGCGTGACCAACGCCGTGCTGTGTCGGTGTTGATGGGACAGACACCAGCTTGCCCTGACATCCTGAACAACCGCCGGCAGTGTGCGCGGAAGAGTGTGGACGCCGATCTCACCGACCCTTTGGTGTGGAACGGGTTGAGCGTGACTGAGCCATGGTCCTGCAGCGGCGGCTTGCGTAAAGGAATGGTGAACGTGCGAACGCGCCGGGGTGCGATGGCATCACAGTGGCTAACGCACACGTGACGAGGTGACACCCATGCCTGTTCTTACACAGGAGCAAGCCCACGCAATCAACGAGTACTGGAGCGCGGCGAATTACCTTTCGGTTGGCCAGATCTATCTGAAGGACAACCCGTTGCTGGAGCGGCCAATTGTGCCGGACGACATTAAGCCGCGCCTGTTGGGGCACTTCGGGACCACTCCGGGGCTGAACTTCGTCTACGTGCACCTGAACCGGATCATCCGGGAGCAGCAGGCCAAGATCATGTACCTGATTGGGCCGGGCCATGGCGCGCCGGGCATCCTGGCCAACACCTATATGGAGGGTAGCTACACCGAGATTTACCCCAACATCGAGCGCGACCGCGACGGCATCAAGGCATTCTTCCGGCAGTTCAGCTGGCCCTACGGCATTCCGAGCCACGACGCGCCGAATGTGCCTGGATCGATCAACGAAGGTGGCGAGCTAGGATACTCGCTGGTGCATGCCTACGGCGCGGCCTTCGACAACCCGGACCTGCTGGTGGCGTGCGTAGTAGGCGACGGCGAGGCGGAGACTGGAACGCTGGCCACGAGTTGGCACAGCAACAAATTTCTCAATCCCGTTTCCGACGGTGCGGTCCTGCCGATCCTGCACCTGAACGGCTTTAAGATTGCCAATCCCACGGTGCTGGCGCGGATCAGCCATGACGAGTTGGAGAGCCTCTTCAAGGGCTACGGCTATAAACCGTACTTCCTGGAAGGGGACGATCCACTCACCATGCACGAGGGCATGGCCGCCGTGATGGACGAGATGGTTGCGGAGATTCGCGCGATCCAGAAGCACGCGCGCGACAACAACGATGCGAGCCGGCCGATATGGCCCATGCTGGTCCTGCGCACACCAAAAGGCTGGACGGGCCCGAAGTTTGTCGATGGCAAGCCGGTGGAGGGTACGTGGCGCGCGCACCAGGTTCCACTGGAAGAGGTCAAGACGAACCCGGAGCACTTGAAGCAACTGAACGACTGGATGCGCTCCTACAAACCGGAGGAGGTCTTTGACAAGGCAGGTTGCCTGCGCGATGACCTGTACCAGCTTGCTCCAGAAGGCCTGCTGCGCATGGGCATGAACCCGCATGCGAATGGCGGCCTGCTCCTGCAACCGCTGGTCCTGCCAGACTTCCGGGAATATGCCGTGGAGTGCTCCGTCCCGTGCGACACGGAGGTAAGCGCAACAGCCACCATGGGCAAGTATCTGCGCGATGTCATGAAGGCAAATCTCGCGTCGAAAAACTTTCGCCTGTTCGGACCGGACGAGACTGCCAGCAACCGCCTGCAGGCCGTGTACGAGGTAAGCGGCAAACGGTGGGACGCGGAATACGAGGACGTCGACGAAAACCTGAGCGTGAGCGGCAGGGTCATGGAGGTATTAAGCGAGAACCTTTGCGAGGGTTGGCTGGAGGCGTACCTGCTCACCGGCCGGCACGGCTATTTCAGCTGCTACGAAGCCTTCATCCACATCATCGACAGCATGTTCAACCAGCACGCCAAGTGGCTGCAGGAGTGCAAGCACCTACCGTGGCGCCAGCCTGTTGCCAGCCTGAACTACCTGCTGAGCTCGCATGTGTGGAGGCAGGACCACAACGGGTTTTCGCACCAGGACCCAGGATTCATCGACCATGTCGCGAACAAGCACTCCGACACCGTACGCATCTACCTTGCGCCGGACGCGAACACGCTGCTGGCAGTGACGGACCACGTGTTGCGCACGCGCAACTACATTAACCTGACCATCGCCGGCAAGCAGCCCGCGCCGGTGTACCTGGACATTGAAGCAGCAACGCGGCACGTGATCGCCGGCGTAGGTGAATGGACATGGGCAAGCAACACCACGGGTGAGCCGGATGTGGTGATTGCGGCCGCGGGTGATGTGCCAACCATGGAGGCGCTTGCGGCCATCACGGTGCTGCGGGACTGGACGCCGGACCTGAAGGTTCGCTTTGTGAATGTCGTCGACCTGTTCACGCTGGAGACTCCTGGGGAACATCCGCACGGCATTCAGGACGAGCAGTTCGACCGGCTCTTCACGCGGGACAAGCCTGTGATCTTCGCCTTCCATGGGTATCCCACGATCGTGCACAAGCTCACGTACAAGCGGCACAACCATGACAATTTTCATGTGCACGGATTTATCGAGCAGGGCACCACGACAAGCCCGTTCGACATGACGGTGCTGAACAAGCTGGACCGCTTTACGCTGGCGCTGGACGCGGTGCGCAACGTGCCACGCATGGCAGACCAGGTACAGCGTGTGATTCAGCTGCACAGCGAGAAGATCCAGCAGCACAAGCTATACGTGTCGCAGTTCGGCGAGGACATGCCGGAGGTGCGGGACTGGAAGTGGTCGGCCGCGTCGGCGCCCCTGTTGCCTGCACAGCAGCCGGTGTAACCCATGGCGATACTGGCGGTAAACAGCGGTTCAAGCAGCTTAAAGCTGGGACTGTACAACGACGCTGGAAACACGCTGCTGGTGGCTGCTTCAGTGAGCGGCATTGGCGGCGAAACGGCGGAGTTAAAACTCACATCGCCCGAAAACGATGTGCTCTCGCAGCAGACGTCCGGCTTCGCCCACGTGCATGATGCGCTGGATGCCGCGGTAAAACAAATGCTCGGGCATGTCGACGTGCCGGTGACGGCAATCGGTCACCGCATCGTGCACGGCGGTCCGCACCTGACGGTGGACCAGCGACTGACGCCAGAGGTGCTGCACACCCTGGAGCAATCCGTGCACTTTGCACCGCTGCACATACCACCGGCGCTTGAGCTGGTCCACCATGTGGAAAGCAAGTTCCCCGATGTACCGCAGTTTGCCTGCTTTGACACAGCCTTCCACCAGACGATGCCGGCGGAGGCGTTCACCTACGCCATCCCGGAGGTATATCGCACGGCTGGCGTGCGGCGGTATGGCTTCCACGGCCTGTCCTATGAGTCGGTCGTGCACGCGCTGGGCAGCAGCATGCCGGAGCGCACCATTGTGGCGCACCTGGGCAGTGGCGCAAGCGCATGCGCGATGCTGCGTGGGCAAAGTGTCGACACCAGCATGGGTGTCAGCCCCACCGGCGGCTTTGTGATGAGCACGCGCACGGGAGACCTGGACCCGGGCGTGGGCTTACTGCTGCAGCGTCAAATCGTGCGGGGAGTGCAGCCCCTAGACGACGATGCACTGGAGAAGATGGTCAACAAGGAAAGCGGACTGAAGTCACTGGCCGGAGAAGCGGACATGCAGAAATTGCTCGCGCGGCAGGACGATGCCGCAACATTGGCAGTGACGATCTTCTGCCGGGAGGTGGCGAAGACCATTGCCGGGTATGTAGCGGTCCTTGGCGGTCTGGATCTGCTTGTCTTTACCGGTGGCATCGGCGAGCACAGCTCCGCAGTTCGAGCGCGCATTTGTGAGCGGCTTGGGGTGCTTGGAGTGGGGCTGGACCCAGAGCTCAATGGCGCAGATCACGCTCGAAAAATCTCCAACGCAGGTGCGAAGGTAGCCGTGCGTGTATTAACCGCTGATGAGAACGGCGCGATTGCCCGGCACGTGGCACAGCTGAATGCGTAGCGATGGCATGCTGAGCATGAGCAGCGTCATGGCGTGCTCAGCAGTTTCAATGCGGCGCGATAGCCGTTGAGCGTGCCGGTGTCCACATATGCCTCGCCGGCCCGAATACCAACTGCTTCCCCGCCCTGCTCCAGGTAGGCATTCACCAGCGTTCCAAGGTACTCATCGTTGCGCCCGGGTTGCTGCCACAGCGTATGCAATGCGTGGAAGACGGGCCCGGGCATGCGAAGAGCCCCCCACACCCAGTTGCTGTCAGGCGACGGATGCTTGACCTGGATCGAGTGCACGCGATCGTCTGCGCCGGTAATCACTGCGTCGAAAAACTGCGGGTGCTCGGTAGGAAACAGCAGGAAGCTGAGCCGGTCCGATGGAAGCCGCGCGAGGCCGTCCTGTGGGAACCAGACGGTGTCTGGCAGACCGATCGCAACTGGCTCCTCAGGACCGACGACGGGCACGGCGCGGAAGAGCGCGTCGCACAGGCCGCCCGCGGTGGGCTGCACGGCATACACGATGTCCACGCCCCAAATGCGCGAGCCGTAGTAGGCGAGGATGTCGGACTTACCGGGGGAGATGACGAAGCATAGTTTGGTACAGCCAGCGGCGATCAAGCGCTCCAAGAGGTATTCGCTGACAGCGCGTGGCCGCTCCCTGCCATCCGCTTCCGTGGTGCTGCCGACGGGAAGCAGCTCCTTGGAAAAGGCCAGCGGCTGGATGCGGCTGCCAAGGCCCGCAGCCGGGATGATGCCCCACATCTAGAGCGCCTCCTGCAGCGCAGGCTCACGTGCAACGGTGCGGTGACGCACCTGTTCGCACAGCCCCTCCAGCGTTCGCACCCGGGCAGCAGCGGTGTGGTGGGCAAGCGTGTGTTCGCGTGCTGCCTGCGCCATGCGATTGCGCTGGTCATCCGGCATTGCGAGCGCGTGCAGCACATCCTGCGCGGTGTGGGCGAAGACGATCTGTTCGCCTGGGGTAAAGAATTCCTCGATGCCCGGCCACGTGTCGGAGATGAGCGCGGTGCCGCAGGCTGCAGCCTCAAACAGCCGGCCTGACGGACAGTAGCCGTAGGCTGCCATGGCGCGGCGGGTCACGTTCAGCGTGAAGCGCGACGAAGAAAAGAACGCCGGATGCGCAAGGGGCGGCACATGCCGGTGAAAGTAGATGTTGGGGAGCCATGGAAAGCTCTCCGGGTATTGCGCACCGCCCAGTAAATATCGACCGTCACGCAGCTGGCGCGCGGGTTCGAGAAAAAGCTCTTCCAGCGTCGGCTGGCGATCTGCGGCGTAGGTCCCAAGGTAGGACAGATCGCAGGTGTACTGCGGCTCCGGTGCAGCGGGGTAGTGCGACGCAGGATCGACCCAGCCATACAGCGGCGCAACCGTGCCAGCGCCCAAACGTGTCTGCAACTCGGTAAGCGCACGGCCCCCGGTGTAGCTCAGGACGAGGTCGAAACCACCGAGTCCGCCCGCAGGCAGGTAGTCCGGCGTGCGGCCGGAGTCCATGGCGTCAAGCGTGACCGGCGTATCCAGGTCGTAAAACGCCTTGATCGCAGCGTTGGACGCGAGGATCATCTCCGCGACCTCGGCCCCATCTGGACAGTAGCTGCTGTACAGCGCAAGGTCGCAGTGGCTCAGCGCGCGCTGTGCTTCGGCGCGAATGCCTGCAAGGTCGTCATACAGGCGCAGCGTCCCGCCACCGGGCAGCTCCTCCAGGTCGCGCGCATCGCGGTAGTACTGCACGTCCTTCTCATAAAATGTCACGTGGTGACCGCGTTCGCCCATGGCGCGCAGCAGGCCTCGCCACAGCGTCGCATGCCCGTTGCCCCACGACGAACTGACCGTAAGGCCGAAGATAACGACCCGCATTCCGCTCATGAACGCCTTCTCCGTGCGGCCGTTTTGCCTTGCAAATCCAGCCACGTACGAAGCAGCATACACAGCATCTATGTGGCTCGCTTGCGGCGTTCTCGAGCGCGTGCACAGCCCCATTGGCCGCCTTTGCCGCACGCAAAAGCTCCGTCACACTGAGGGTGGCGGAGCTTCGGTTGCAGTGGTCGAAAATCTACTTCTTTTGATCTACTTCTTCTTTGCAGCACTCTTCTTTGTCGGACCCTTTGCCACGACAGCCTTTTTGGCAGGCGCCTTCTTGGCCACAACGGCCTTCGTCGGCGTCTTCTTGGCTGGGGCCTTGCTGGCAACAGTTTTCGCTGCTGCTTTCTTGGTCGCTGCCTTTGCCGGCGCCTTCACAGCAGCCGGCTTCTTCACGGCAACTGACTTCTTCACGGCAACTGACTTCTTTGCAGGGACAGCTTTCTTGGCGGATGTCTTTTTCGCAGAAGCCTTCTTCGTCTCCGAGCTTCCAGACAGGTTCTCCGGGTGCACGAACTTGTAGAAGTTGCTCTCGGCGCCCTCGGAGGTTACCTCCTGGTAGACCATGGCGAGGCCACTCTGATCGAACTTCTCGAAAAACGGCTCCCAGTCAATCTCTTTCAGATTGCTGTCGTTTGCATTGGGAGCATCCGGAAACTCAAGCCGAATGATGCCTGCTTCGCCCGCCTTCTCGGTGCTCTCCACATCGGCAGGTTTGCCGCCGCGTTTCTCCGCCCAAGCTTTGATCTCATCGTGGTCCTGCGTCGTCTTCGATAGCGCCATTGATCCCTGCCTCCTGGAAATGTCGTGTAGGTATCACTGTTGAGTGCGATGGCAAACCCTACGGCTTTGCTGCTTCAGCTTTCAGGTTTATTCCCCGCATGGAAGCGGCGTTTCATCTGGGGTCGGTGCTGTTTGGCAGGGAGCACATATATGCCAAACGGAACAGCCCACGCGGGACCTGGAGGGCGCGGATCGTCACGAGCTGATGTACTGCGGTGAATAAGACCAGCTTCCCCTGCAGCACTGCCCTGTTACTGATTTAGACTTAAGTTCAAACTTTCGTACCACAGGTGCCTGCGTGTACATGTTTCTATCTGCCTCCACACTGCGAACAATCCTCGTTTCGGCGTTTAGCACGGCCGCCGTGCTGTGCTTCGTTCCACCTGCGGCCCACGCCGACACGTTCTCCTCCGTCGTTGTGTTCGGCGACAGCCTTTCGGACAACGGCAACCTGTATCGGCTTGACGGCGGTTTGTATCCCGCTGCACCGTACTACCAGGGACGCCTTTCCAACGGGCCGCTGGCAGTGGAGCAGCTCGCGACTAATCTCCACGTGCCACTGGTGGACTTCGCCTATGCCGGAGCAACGTCGGGCGTGGGCAATATTGCGGACGGAGGCACGACGACAACGTTTGGCTTCGCCGGTCTGCCCGGGCTCGGGAGTGAACTCGCGGGGAGCACTTCTTCGCTAACACAAGCCGCGTTAAGCACAGGATTATTCGTCGTGTGGGGTGGGGCGAACGACTATACGGTCGGGGGGTCGGCTTCCATGGCGGCTGCGGACATCATCGGCATTGTGACGGCGTTGCAGAACGAGGGGGCACAGCACATACTTGTGCCGGGCACGCCTGACCTTGGGCTCACCCCGGAGTACTACGGCGATGCCAGCGCAACAGCCTTCAGCCAAGCCTTCAACACGGCGCTGCAGGCTGGCTTGCCCGTGGGCACGACGTATGCCGATACGTTCAACCTGCTGCATAGCGTCGTGGCAAACCCATCAGCCTATGGACTGCAAAACGTGACGGCTCCCTGCTACAACCAGTCCACTGGAACAGTGTGCTCAAATCCAGGCCAGTACCTGTTCTTTGATGGGCTCCATCCCACGACGGCTGCGGACACGCTGATCGCAGCACAGTTTCAGAACGATGTATCGACAGCTATAACGCCTGAGCCGACTTCGCTGGCGTTGCTGGGCACCGGTGTGCTGGCGATGGCGGGCATGTTCCGCCGACGTTCCGCGAAGGCCTAAGAGCACTTACTGCGGCGTGAGCGGATGTCGCTCTCGAGCCAACCTGTGGGGCAACGTCTGTCATGCGCGTCGTGCACACGGATGCCTGCTATCGCGCGAGCACAGCCGGCGCGACCCTCGCCTGGATCATGGATTCCACCTCGCGCCATACCGTGGGGTCGTTCTCAATCTCAATGTGAGGACCCATGAACGTGCGTGCGAACCAGGGAAACTGCGCGCAGTTCACAGGCGTTTTGCTATACGAAAGCAGACGATTGCCGAGAATGACGGTGCGCGACGGATCGGCGGCACGGATGGCAGCGCGGCCGTGCAGAAGCCCTTCTGTCTGGTAAAAGTTCATCGCCTCGTGCACGTTGGACGGGATGAGTCCGTCGTTCTCGCCGAACTTCTGCACACTGTCCACCTGGATGGTCAGCAGAACCGGGATGCCGAGTTCGGCAAGCTGGTCTGCAAGGTGCACCGTCTCTGACGCGCCCCAGCTGTGTCCATAGATCACGATGCGCGCGGCGGCCTTCTCGGCGTTGCTCAGCTGGCCGTTGCCGTCCGCGTCGACATAGCGCAACACCTCAGACAATGGCTGGCCACCCACGTGATTGGCGAACGTAAACACCCTCACACGGCTGCCGTCCTTCTGCTGCAGATCGCGCGCAACCACGGCTTCTTTATGCACGAGGTTGTCAGCCCTGACGCGGCCGCCCATAAAGCCGATCACCAGCAGCGGCCGTTCCGCGCCGAGTGCAGCGGGTCCCGCGACCGACCCTGCCGGTTGCTGCGCCGGGGTGGCAAGCGCCAACAAGAAACAGGCTGCCGCAGCAAGGCCTGCCACATACCGCCCAACTTGATCAGTCGATCGCATTGCTGAGCCCGCCCTCTTCACACGTACAAGACGGTGCATATACCCATCCGGATTGCTGCAGCGCGTCGCCGACTGGTACCACCGTTCCACCTCCAGAGTCCAATCCTCAGCACGACGCAACCTGTGGTCTGCGTGTGGGTCCGAGTGTAAGACGGGCTGAAGTACAGGTTCGCGATAAACTAACTAGAACCCTGAATAGCATAAAACCACGTGTGTGAGGTGAAGCGGTAGATGAATGTGCGATGCAGTGAGACCAGGATGAGAAGGCGCACCCCATTGCTGTCCGCGCTGCTCGTTACACTTGCCGTCGCACTCAGCGCGCTACCGGCGACGGCGTCTGTGTCGCTGCTCATGGAAGAGCCCTACGGGGATTTTGGCGCCTTCAATCCCACGGGCCATGCAGCTGTCTACCTGAACCACGTGTGCGCTGTGACACCCACGTGGCTACGCCCCTGCGAACCCGGCGAGCTGGGCGTGGTGCTGAGCCGATACCACAAGATTCACCACGAGGACTGGATTGCCATCCCGCTGGTCCCCTACCTTTACTCCGTGGAGGACGTAAAGGACGTGCCCAAGAGTGTGGACAAGGCAGACGTGGAGCGGCTGCGCGAGGCGTACTGGCGTGCGCACCTGACAAAGCTGGCACCGCCCAAAGCGGACGGCACACCTCCCGGAGGCGAGTGGGATCAGCTTGTCGGCTCATCGTTCGACCGCAAAATCCACGGCTTTGAGGCGGACACGACGGCCGACGAAGATCGGCGGCTGATGGACTACTTTAACGACCGTCGCAACGTCGGCCACTTCAACCTGTTCTTCCATAACTGTGCAGACTTCTCGAAGGTGGTGCTGCAGATCTACTTTCCGCATGCCATCCACCGCAACTGGCTCGCAGACTTCGGTCTGACCACACCCAAGCAGCTGGCCAAAAGCATGGTGCGGTACGGCCGGCAGAATCCGGACATCCACCTGACGGCGTTTACGATCCTGCAGGTGCCGGGGACGCTGCCGCGCAGCCATCGGGTGGATGGCGTGGCCGAGTCGCTGGTGCGCAGCAAGAAGTACATCATCCCCCTGGCAGTGTTGCTGCCGGAGTTCGCCGGCGCTGTGACGGTGAGTTACCTGGTGCGTGGCCGGCTGACCTTACCCGCAGACGCACCCGTCTTCACCATCGGCGACGAGGCACCGCCAAATAAGCAGGTAGCGGACACCGCGGCCGGCGCTTCCGGCACACCTTCCCGCCAGCCAGCTACCGATGCAGCACCAGCACCCGTGGCACCCACAAAAGCTGTCACCAATCCGGCGCTCTAACCGGCACCGCACGATACCATGAAAGCTGCGGCAACTCCGCACCCCGAGAGACGCGCGCGTTGATCGTCATCGAACCCCCGAGTAGCAGCTCCGGCCACGAAGCCTTCAACGGCTTGCGCGCGCCGGAGCTTTCACGCTTCGTCAAGAAAGCCCAGCGAGCCATCGGCCTCCGTGGTGACGTCACGATTCTGCTGGCAGACGACACCCGCATTCAGCAACTGAACCGGCAGTTCCGTGGCAAGAACAAAAGCACGGACGTGCTGAGCTTTCCGGCAATGGAGAACGGTGAAGGTGCTGCCGGCGACCTGGCCATGTCTGTGCCCATTGCGGCAGCGCAGGCAGAGTCACTCGGCCACACCGTCATGCAGGAGCTGCAGATCCTGGCGCTCCATGGGCTTCTGCACCTTGCCGGTCTGGACCACGAGACCGATGCCGGCGAAATGCGAGCACGCGAGGCGGAGCTGCGCCTGAGCCTGGGCCTGCCAGGGGGGCTTATCGAACGGACCACCGGCGAGCCGCGCAAACCCGCGGCGAAGCGCACACCCGTGAAAAAGAGCGCTGCCCGGGTCACAGCAAGGGCGAGACCATGATCCTGGGATTGGTGACGGTCCTGCTGCTTGCGGCATTGACCCTGGGCGCGTATGCGGACCGCGTGTATGCCGAGCTGGGCAAGTTTCTTGCGCGCGAGTCGCAGGACAACGTGGATGCGTGGATCGAGCGAATTGAACCGGGCTTCGGGCTCTCGCGCGATTCCATCGCACTGTCTGCGACCATCCTCCGCATCAGTGCCGTGGCTGCGCTGTCGCTGCTGCTTGGTCGCTTTGGTGTATCACGTGGCAGCGCTGTCACCCTGCTGGTCACACTGGTGGAGCTTGTGCTGGTGCTGGCGTTGTTTGACCAGCTGGTGCCGCAACTGCTGTTTGCACGCACAGAGGGCGCATGGGTGGCGCGGGTGCGATGGCTCGTCCAGGCGCTGTTCTATTGCGTCCTGCCGGTGACGCTGCTCATCGGCCTTGTACTGTCCATCGCGTCGTTGGCCGAGCATGAGCCGGGACAGCAGGAGGAGAGCACCGACGAAGGCGTGGACGCGCTGCTGGAAGCCGGTGAAGAAGAGGGCATTCTGGAGGAAAGCGATCGCGCGCTGGTGCGCAGTGTGGTGGAGTTTGGTGACCTGGTCGTCCGGGAGATCATGACGCCACGGCCGGAGCTTTTCGCGATCAGCGAGAGCACCACGCTGGCGGAGTTTCTGGACCAGCTGCAGAAGAGCAACTTCTCACGGGTGCCGGTCTTCAGTGGCACTCTGGACAACATCACCGGTATTGCCTTTGCGCATGACCTGTTGCAGGTGCGGGATGAGGATGCGGGCTTTCGCACAGTCAAAGACATTCAACGGCCGGCCGTCTTTGTGCCTGAGCCCAAGCGGGTCAACGCCCTGCTGCGCGAGATGCAGAGTGCCAAGCAGCACATGCGCATCGTCATCGACGAGTACGGTACGGTGGCGGGTGTGGTCACAATCGAAGACCTAATTGAGGCCATCGTCGGCGATATTGAGGACGAACATGAGACCTCCACCGCAAACGACGCGGTGGAACGCATGGACGAGAACACGTGGATCGTACCGGGCTCGCTGGATATCGCCGATCTGCGCGACCTACTGAACGCGCGTGAAGCGGAGGACTCCTCAGACGAGGACGACGACCGCGAGCTTATACGTCTGCCGGCGCACCTGGAGTCGACCACCGTTGGCGGCCTGGTGTCTGAGATGGCGGGGCACATACCCCTGCCAGGTGAGGTGGTCGAGGAGCACGGCGTGCGGCTTGAAGTGCTGGCATCCACCACGCGCCTGGTGACGAGGGTGCGGGTGCAGACGGTTCCGGATGACGATGAGTAGAACAGCGGCCTAGGTACACTGGATAGATGGCTTTTCACTCGGGGTTCGTCTCCATCATCGGCCGGCCGAACGCCGGTAAATCCACACTGCTGAATGCGCTGCTGGGCGAAAAAGTCGCTATCGTCACGCACAAGGCTCAGACGACGCGAAACCGTATCCTCGGCGTGCTTGAAGTGCCCGCAAAGCCCAAATCTAAAACGCGCGACGCTCAGCCGGCGGCACAGGTCATCCTGGTCGACACGCCCGGTGTGCACAAGCCAAGCACGCAGCTGGATAAGCGCATGATGCAGGAGGTGCACGACGCACTCGAGTCGCGCGATGCCGTGTTGTTTCTGGTGGACGCCACGCACCGGCTGCACGATGCGGAAAAGCTGGCGCAAAACAAGACAGAGGCCAACGAGCGGCGGGCGCTGAGTGCGGCCGAGGACGCTTTTGCACTGAGCCTGGTGAAGAAGGTGGAAGCACCGGTGGTGCTGGTGCTGAACAAGATCGATCTGGTTCCGCGGGAAGAGCTCCTACCGCTGATTGCGCACTGGTCGGCGCAGCACACCTTCAAGGACGTGGTCCTGATCAGCGCCAAGAAGCAGGACGGCCTGGAAGAGCTTGTGCAACGCATCGTCGCTGTGCTGCCGGCGGGCGAACGCTACTTCCCTGCCGACCAGCTCACGAATCAGCCGGAGCGCTTCCTGGCGGCGGAGCTGATCCGCGAGAAGATCCTCACGTACACCGGCGAAGAGGTACCCTACGCCTCCGCCGTGGTGGTGGAGAAGTGGGAGGAGCCGGGGCCGCAGCGAAAGCCGAAGAAGGGAGTGGAGCCCAAGCTGCCGGTGACAAAGATTGCGGCGGCAATCATCGTGGAGCGATCAGGCCAGAAGGCGATCATCATTGGCAAGGGCGGTGCGATGCTGAAGCAGATCGGCACCGCGGCGCGCCACGAGATTGAAGGCCTGCTGGGGACACGGGTGTTTCTTGAGCTGTTCGTGAAGGTCAAGGAAGACTGGCGAAGCTCCAAGGGCTTTGTGGAGGACCTGGACTGGCGGCGCCAGTTGGAAGCAATCGGAGAGCTGCAGGCGAAGGTGCCTCAACCGCCAGTGGAACCAGAGGAGTAGTAGGCAGGCGCCTGCCCCGTCACAGCCCAGACGAGCGTCAGGCCTCGCGCACAGGAACGCCCAGCGAACGCATTTTCCGGTACAGATGGCTGCGCTCCAGGCCCAAAGCTTCCGCCGCGCGGCTGACGTTGCCGCGGCAGTCGTCCAACTTCTTCAGAATGTAGTCGCGCTCGTACGCCTCGCGGGCCTCGATCAGCGTGCCGGTGGCCTCGGGCCTGGTTGGGCTCTCACCCCTCGGTTCACGATAGACGAGCACCGGCAGGTGCTTGCGTTCGATGCGCTGCGCTTTCGGGTTCAGGATGAGCACGCGCTCAAGGACGTTGCGCAGCTCTCGCACGTTGCCGGGCCAGCGATATCCATTGAGGACAGCCAGTCCGTCCGCAGAAATCTCCACACGCGGCCGCCCGTATTCGCGGCCAAACTCCTGCAGAAACTCCTGCACAAGCAGAGGGATATCTTCCATGCGGTCGCGCAGCGGAGGTACAAAAAACGGGATCACGTTGAGCCGGTAGAACAGGTCTTCGCGAAAATTACCGCTCGCAATTTCGTCTTCCAGGTCTTTGTTGGTGGCGGCAATTACGCGCACATCCACGTGGACCGGGTGATGAGCACCCACGGGGGTGAAACGCTGCTCATCCAGCGCGCGAAGGACCTTGGCCTGTGTCTTCAGGCTCATATCCCCAACCTCGTCCAGAAACAAGGTGCCACCGTCGGCGCGCTCAAACGTGCCGAGCTTGTCCGTGATGCCGTTGCTGTGAGCACCACCGTTGCCGTGCGCTCCGCGCCGGTAGCCGAAGAGCTCGCCTTCGATGAAGTCCTCGGGAATGGCGGCGCAGTTCAGCTCCACAAAGACGCGGTCCTTGCGCAGACTTTCCGAGTGGATGGTGCGTGCAATGCGTTCTTTGCCCGTGCCGGATTCGCCGTAGATAAGGACGCGGCCGTTGGTGGGTGCCATCAGCCGGATCTGCTGGCGAAGCGCCTTGACCGGAACGGACTCACCGGTGACGTAGGCCTGCTGCGCCATTTGCTTCTGCAGTTCGGAGTTGTCGTGGCGCAGGCGTCGGCTTTCCACCGCGTTGCGCAGCATCAGCAGCGTGCGCTCCAGCGAGAGCGGCTTCTCAAGGAAGTCATAGGCTCCCAGCTTGGTGGCGCGTACCGCAGACTCAATCGTGCCGTGGCCCGAGATCATGATCACCTCCGGCGGCCGTGCCAGATCAAGCGCACGAATGCTGTCGAGCACGTCCAGGCCATCGCCGTCCGGCAACCAGATGTCGAGCAGCAGCGCGTCGTACTCCGCGTCGCGGACGAGCTCAAGAGCCTCTACCGCGGAACCGCTCGTAGTGACGAGGTAGTCCTCGTCGCGCAGGATGCTTTCAAGCGAGGAGCGAATGTCCGGCTCGTCGTCGACGATGAGAACATGCTTCACTGCAACACCTCTGCTACTACGCGGCGGGACTCGGTCTGCACACGCACCGGTTCTGCGTCTGCAGCCTCAGTTGCCGGAGCGATCGGCAGATCGATGATGAAGCGCGCACCGGTGGGCGAGTTCTTCTCGACGCGTATGGTTCCGGCGTGGTCGGCAATGATCTTGGACACAATGGTGAGACCGAGGCCGGTGCCGCGCTGCTTGGTCGAAAAATAGGGCAGGAAGAGGCGCTCGCGCATCTCGTCGGTAACACCAGGGCCGCTATCCGCAATCGAGAGTTCCACGGTGTTTTCCGCCGTCTCAGACAGAGCGGTCGCGATGCAAAGCTCGCGCAGCAGACTGCCGGACATAGCCTCGGCTGCGTTATCAATCAGGTTTGAAATGGCGCGCTTCATCGCTTCAGGGTCGGCCATCACCAGCGGCAGGCCAGCCGTGAGCGAACGTACGACGCGGATACCTTTCAGACGGCCGGCAAACAGAGTCAGCGAGTTCTCTGCAATGGTATTCAGGTCGGCTGGCCGCGGCTTGGCATTCGGAAATTCGGCAAGGGACGAAAACTGGTCCACAAGCGAACGCATGTTTTCGACAGACGCGCTGATGACCTCACTGGAGCGGTGAATGGTGGCAACAGAAGGTGATTCGATGCCCTGTGCCGTAAGCACACTGCCAAGCCGGCCGATGTGTCGGCGAATCTGTTCCGCCGAAAGCGAAATCGGTGTCAGCGGATTCTTGATTTCATGGGCCACGCGACGCGCGACCTCTTTCCAGGCTGATTGCTTTTGCGCCCGCAGCAGCTCGGTGGCATTCTCAAGCACAACCACGTATCCGGCGGGAACAGGTTCGCCAATGCTGCCCGATGCCTCGAGCAAGGCAACGTTCACGGCGATGTGCAGCTGGCCGGCGGGTGAACTCATCTCAAGCTCGCCAGACGCTGAGGCCATGCGGTGGCTGCGGCGCAGAAGACGGTCGACCGACTCCGTTGCCTCCGCGGGCAGAATGCTGTCGAACGCCTCACCCACAAAGCTGCGCTGGCCGCCGGGATCCAGCATCTCACTAAAGGCCCGGTTGGCAACACGGACGGTACGGTCTGCGTCCAGCATCACCACGCCGTTGGGAATGGTTTGCAGCATGGTCTCCAGTTCACGGCGGCGCAGTTCCACGGCGAGGTTCGCCTCCATCACCTTGACGGTCGATTGCTGCACAAGACCACGGCTGTGCTCAAGCTCCGCCGCCATGGAGTTGAAGACGGCCGCGAGTTCACCGAGTTCTTCGGTGGCAGCCTGATCCACGCGGCGATCGTAGTTGCCCTGCGCTACAGCGTTCATGGCGTCTGCAAGCGCCTCCACGGGCCGCGTGACCTGCTTAGAAAGGTGCAGCGCAAGCCAACTGGCGCAGAACAGCGCAAGCGCCGTCATCATACCCAGCAGCAGCATGTAGGTGGCGCGAATCTGGTGGCGCATGCGAAACAGCGTCCAGTACTGATCGCCATCGCGATGCAGTCTCTCCAGGTTGGCAGCAAGCCCCGCCGGCAGCGGCAACGCGACGACTACAAATGTGCTCTGCCCCACCCATGCCGAACCCACCACATAGTCCTTGCCGTCCAGCGCCACAACGGGTTCATCCGCGCTGCGCGCCGCCTGCAGGATGGAACTATCAAGGGCACCGCGCACAACCGGCAGCGGTTTACGATCGATCGTCGCGCCGTCGACCGCCGTCGACTGCGGGTCCCAGGGATGCATCTCGACCAACGCATCTGGCGCGGCGGGAACCTGGAAGCGGAACGCCGCTCTCTCGTTCTGGTACAGAATGACAAAGCCGCCCTGCAGCGTGGCCTCGTGGCCGCGAAGATCGGCTTCGACCAGCGGCGTCTCCTGTTGCAGGTTTCGGCGACGACCGGTAAGTTCTGACGCAACAGACGCCGCCTCTGCACGTGCATTTGCAGAGGCGTAGCGGGTCAAATCCAGCGCAATGCGCGACGAATCATCCCGTAACTCAGCCGCGGGCTGTGAGAACCAGCGCTCGACCGCGCGATTCATCAGCAAGTAGCTGAAGCCGAACATGCACGTGATGGGCAGCAGCGAAAGCAGCACCGCGCCCAGCAGCATGCGTGTGCGCAGGCGCGCACCCAGCACGCGGCTGCGTTGGTCCGCATAGAGCCGCAGCGCGTTGCGCACCAGCAGCAGCAGGGCCGTAAGAAACAGCAGGAACGCGACCACCGAGAGCGTCGTAAATAGCGCAATCTCGCCCGTCGTGGACGGGTTAAGGAATGTCAGCTTGAACGCATTCTGAGCCGCCAGCAGAAGGAAGAGCAGCAGGAGAGAGACGCCGAGCACAACGGTCCACAGCTTGCGTTGTCGTTTGCTGCCCATCCACCCTCCTTCCACTCACCAGCTTGCAGAGAAGCCTACGCCACAACCTCGGCAACTGGCTTCCACGCCCGGCCCTGTGACTCTGCTACTGCACCGTACGTCAGGGTGCCGCGATAGGTATTCACTCCCGCCGCAATGCCGCTGTCTGCGCGGATGCCAGCATCTGCACCATGGTTCGCAAGGCGCAATACATACGGGAACGTTGCGTTCGTCAGCGCCAGAGTTGACGTGTTAGGAACGGCCGCAGGCATGTTCGTGACGCAGTAGTGGACCACACCATCCACCACGTACGAAGGGTCGCTGTGCGTGGTCGGCTTCGCCGTTTCTATGCAGCCGCCCTGGTCGATCGCCACGTCCACGATCACAGCACCTCGCTTCATCCTGGAGACCATGGCCGCCGTAACCAGCTTGGGTGCGGAGTGACCGGGGATGAGAACACCGCCGATCAGCAGGTCGGCCTCGGACGCGGCCTTCGCGATGTTGTAGCTGTTGGACGCAAGGGTTTGCACATGGCCGGAGAAGATGTCGTCGATCTCGCGCAGGCGGTTCAGGTTGAGGTCGATCATGGTGACGTTTGCTCCCAGGCCCAGCGCCATCTTCGCGGCATTGGTGCCCACAATGCCGCCACCCAGGACAACGACGTTGCCAGGCAGCACGCCGGGAACACCGCCCAGCAGAACGCCACGTCCGCCGTGCTCCTTTTGCAGGTAGGCCGCGCCCGTCTGCACACTCAGCCGGCCGGCAACCTCACTCATGGGTGTCAGCAGCGGCAGGGTGCCGGCACGGTCCGTCACAGTTTCGTAGGCAATGCCGATGACGTTCTTACTCAGCAAGGCATCCGTCAGTTCAGGCAGCGGCGCCAGGTGCAGGTAGGTAAACAGCACCAGCCCATCGCGAAAGTAGCCGTACTCTTTGGACGTGGGCTCCTTCACCTTGACGACCATGTCGGCCAGTCGCCACACATCGCCACCGAACCCGACCATCTCTGCACCGGCATTTTGATAGTCATCGTCAGGAAAGGCAGACAGTTCGCCGGCACCGGCCTGCACCAGCACCTTGTGCCCGGCCTCAGTCAGCGCGCGTACTCCTGCGGGGGTTATGCCTACACGGCTCTCGTGATCCTTGATCTCTTTGGGGACGCCAACAATCATGTGTTCCGAACCTCTCTTCGCTATCGTAAATGGGCAGCCCAGCCGCGTGCGCCCGGGGAGCTGTACGCAGTGATCGCGTGGTACCGTGAACCCTGGACCATCAAGTCTTTTTGAGGAGTGTTCGTTTGGCTGGTTCGGCATCCCGGCAGTTTTCGCCGATCGATTTCCGTACCCGGTTTCCGGCGCTGGATGGTGTTCGTGCCCTGGCCATAACGCTGGTGTTTCTGGAGCACTATGGCGGCGGCGCACATGGCAATGGCCTTCTGCAGGTATTGAACCTGCTGCGGCAACGCGGGTGGCTCGGTGTCGATATCTTCTTTGTCCTGTCGGGGTTCCTGATCACGGGCATCCTGTACGACACCTTGGGAGATTCGAAGTATCTTTCGCGCTTCTTTGCGCGGCGCAGTCTGCGCATCCTGCCCCTGTACTACGGCGTGTTCGTCCTTGTAGCCGTGCTGACGCCGCTGTTGCACTACGACTGGCGCGCCGGGCACCTGTGGTTCCTGGTCTACCTTGGCAACTTCGCCGCCAACCGAGACTTCAGTCTGTACCTCATCTTTAGCAAGACGCACCTGCCGTTCTCGGTCAACATCTCGCATTTCTGGTCGTTATGCGTGGAGGAGCAGTTCTACCTGCTTTGGCCCTGGGTCGTGTACGCGGTCAAGGACCGCAGGCGGCTGATTGTAGTGGCCGGCACCGTTGTGCTGGCGACGCTGCTTCTGCGGTGCTGGTTTTTTGTATGGGCCGGCCCCGTGCTGGCAGAGCGTTGGATCGTGCGGACGCTTCCCTTTCGCATGGACGCCCTATTGATTGGCGGCATACTGGCGCTGCTGCTGCGCGGACCACAGGCACAGCAGGTGCAGCAGGCGTGCCGATGGTTGTTCGTGCTTGCCCTTCTGCCGGTCCTGGCCATCTTCTGGCTCAGTCCTTCGGCAGCATCGCCGTGGCTGCTTACCATCGGTTTCACGTTGACGGCGCTCAGTTCCGCCGGTTTGATCGGTATGTCGTTGCGGGTGGGCTCGCCTGCGTTCCGGCTGTTCAACGTGCGGCCGTTTCGCACCCTTGGCAAGGTGAGCTACGGGTTCTATGTCTTCCACGACATGTACTACTACGTATGGCTGCTGCTGCTGACGTGGCTGGGAGATCACCTGGGCGGCAAGGCACTGCCGGGTTCGATCGCGATTGTGGCGGCCTTTGTCTTTACGTTCTTCTTGTCAAAACTGAGCTTCGAATACTTCGAATCGCGCTTTCTCCGGTACAAGCGCCACTTTGAATACGACTCGGAACGCGCAACGCACGAACACGCCTTCATCACGGCGCTGAATACGAACCCGCCACAAACACCAGCACAGGGCTGAAGCACCTTCTCCAAGCCTGCGAGAACCGGGGCTGACTTCTGCGCTTCCTCCACCCGCAGAGCGCGCATCATGTGGGACTACAATCGTTGGAACGCCTTTCAAGCAGGACACGCCAACAACATGCCGCAGAACGAGTACAAGGGACGCAATTCACGATCGCGCAGCATGCGTTCGCTTTTCTCCATCTTTTCCAACGACCTTGCCATCGATCTGGGCACGGCGAACACACTGGTGTACGCAAACGGCAAGGGCATTGTCGTGAATGAGCCGTCCATCATCGCCGTCAACAAGGTAACCAACGAGGTTGAAGCCGTCGGCAAAGAAGCCAAGGAGATGGTGGGTCGGACTCCCGGCAACATTGTCGCCATCCGGCCTATGAAAGACGGCGTCATCGCCGACTTCCGCCACACCGAGAAGATGCTGAACTACTTCATTCAAAAGGCGCACAACCGCAAAATGCTGGTGCACCCCCGCATCATCATCGGCGTCCCCAGCGAGATTACCCAGGTGGAAAAGCGCGCCGTGGAGGACTCGGCATACCGCGCCAAGGCAAGCGAGGTGTACCTCGTGGAGCAGGCAATGGTGGCGGCCATTGGTGCCGGCCTGCCCATCACAGAGCCCGGCGGCAACATGGTCGTCGACATCGGCGGCGGCACCACTGACATCGCGGTCATTTCCCTCGCCGGCATCGTCTACTCGCGCTCCGTCCGCATGGCCGGCAACCAGATGGACGAAGCCGTCATGAACTACCTCAAACGCAAATACAACCTGCTCATCGGCGAGCGCACGGCGGAACAGATCAAGATGGAACTCGGCTCGGCCTTTCCGCTGGACAAGCCGATCACCATGGAAATTAAGGGCCGCAACCTGATTGAGGGTGTGCCCAAGACCATCACCATCGACGACTCCGAGATTCGCGAAAGCCTGTCAGAGTGCATCGCCACCATCATGAACGCGATTCGGGTGGCACTGGAACGCACACCGCCGGAGCTGTCCGCCGACATTAGTGACCGCGGCATCGTGCTGACCGGTGGCGGTGCGTTGATCAAGAATCTTGACCGCCGCATCCGCGAGGAAACCGGCCTTCCAGTGTCCATCGCCGACGATCCGCTCGCGTCGGTGGTGCTTGGCACAGGCCGCATGCTGTCGGACTTCAGCCTCCTGCGCAAGATTTCGATCGACTAGCACCATCGTCTGCGTGCCTTCAAAACGGCGACGCAGGTGTAAGGACTGTACGCGCACGGTATGGAATCGTTTCTCACCCGGTATCGCAACCCGCTGGTGCTCGTCGCCGTGCTGCTGGCACAGGTGATTGGCCTGGCCACGCAGATGCACCGAGTCAACTACGCCTCGTCCCCCGACGGCCACAACGTGCGCGTGGCGCGCGAGTGGGCCAATTACACCCTTGTCCCCGTGGAGAAGCTGCTGGCAAAGCTCGGTGGAGGCGTGCGTTCGACGTGGAGTGGCTACGTGGATCTGCGCCAGGTGCGGCAGCATAGCAAGGACCTGCAGTACCAGATTGACCAGCTGCGTCTGCAACAGGCAGGCATGCTTGAGGATGCGCGCCAGGGTCAGCGGCTGGAGCACTTGCTCGCCTTCAAGCAGCAGTACGTCGGCAAGACCGTCGCGGCGCAGGTAATCGGCACTGGTGGTGGTGACCGCTCACACATCCTTGTGCTGAATAAAGGCAGCAACGACGGGCTGCAGCCGGACATGGCGGTCATTACACCGGATGGCATCGTCGGCAAGCTGCGTGACGTCTTCCCGGACTCGTCGCAACTGCTCCTGATTAACGACACCAGCTCCGGTGCCGGCGTCATCCTGGCCAACGTGCGCAGCCGGGGCATCCTGCGCGGTACAGCCAGCGGACAGGTGCAGATTGGCACGCTGCTGCCCGATGACCGCATCAAACCCGGCGAACCCGTGGTGACCAGCGGTGGCGACCGAGTCTTTCCGCGTGGCCTGCGTGTCGGCACCGTCCAGTCGGTGCGGCTCGATCCGGAGCACCAGCCCTACACGTCGATTGCCGTCCAACCCGCCGCAAACCTAGACCGCTTGGAAGAGGTGCTGGTCGTGACGGACGCTGCGCAGCAACTCGCACTGCCGCAGGCAGCTGACCCTGCCGCAGCAAACGGCGACGGTGACAAGCGAGCCTCGGAGATTGTGGCGGAGCGGCTGCCAGGACTGCACGACGTGGCACCCGCCGCTACAGGCACAGACGCCGAAGCCGCAGCCAAAGCTGCAAAAGACACCGCCGCGAAAGACAAGGAACTGATCACAAACCCGCACAAGACTTTGCCCACGCCAAAGCCCACGCCGGTTCTGCATCCGGACCGTTACAGTCCTGGCACCGTGCCCAACGCGGCGGATCTGCAGCCGGGGCAGCGGAACGGGCCCGGGAGTCCACAACCCTGATGGCCAAGCGCAGATTTACCACCCGTCGCGAGATGGAGGAGCACAACTTCAGCCCTGTGGTGGCGCTCAGCGTGCCTCTGCTCGCGCTCTTCATAACCGCTTATCTGCCCAAGCTGTTCCCCGTCACCGCAATCGTGGATCTGCCGCTGATCGTGGTGATTTACTTTGCCATCTCCCGCCGCAGCGCGGTTGCAGGCACGCTCACCGGTGCCGCGCTCGGCCTGCTGCAGGACACGCTCAGCAACCAGTACATCGGTGTCAACGGCATCGCGAAAAGCATCGTGGGCTATGCCGCAGCCTCCATCGGCCTGAAAGTCGACGTGGACAACACCATCACGCGCGCCATGCTGAACTTCGGATTTTCCCTGCTGCAGTCCGCAGTGCTCTTCACCGTGCAGCGCGTACTTCTCGGCTCGTCGCAATACAGGCTGAGCTGGACCCACGAGTTGCTGCGCGCCGGTGTCAACACTGCCGTCGCGATACCGGTCTTTCTGCTGCTGGACCTTACGCGTACCGACGAGTAATGGGCCGGTTTACGGCTGCGTACGCTTCTCCGGCACCGTGTCAATCTTGCGTTCGGCGTCCACCGCGATCTTCGCCACCTCTGCGGCTTCGCGCTCTTCATTCTTCAAATCGGCTGGGCTCAGCGGCGGCAGGCTGTACAGCTCAATGTCTCCGTCGTGCAGCACGGCCAGGCGTCGGCCGTCTGGCGAAAGGGTAAAGTTTTGCGCTGGCCGCTGCACCGGTCCAATTGGCGCACGCAGCAGCTCCACCCCACCATGGAAGGTGTACACGCGAATCTGCTGCCCGGTAATTTCCTGTGCCGACACATGGTCCGTGTCCTGCGCGCCCGAGCTGGTGATGGTATCGCGCAAGGCAAAGCGGCCGCTACCAGGGGAGGGGTAAAGAGCCGGCCACACCGGTGCATTGTCCGTGGTAAACACCCAGTTCGCCTGTGCTGCCAGATCAAAGCCGCCGAGCAGGCGGCGGTCGTCCCCACCCCGGCAGCCTGTGGCGATGAAAGTGGCATCGCTCACAAACATGGCGTGCGGCTGGCACGTGCTGGTAAAGCCCGCAAGTTCAATCGGTTTGCCGCCAAATGGGTGAAAGTCGAACGCCCAGTGCTCGCGGTCTTCCTTGACCGTTCCAAGAAAACCCTTCGACGTAAAGGCGGTCACAAAAGGTTTGTCCTCCTGTGCCACTGCGCGTGCGTGCAAGGTGGGCACGCTGCCTTCTCGCAGGCTATAGAAGGTCGCCTCGATCTTCGGGCCTTCCAGCGGTTGCGTGGGGTCGTCGCCGATGTGGTGCTCCGGCCCGGTCTCCACCAGCAGCATGTCGTGCGATGGGCTGAACTGGATCACCTCTATCGGCCGGCTGGACTGGAGGAGCGGCTCGCGGTCGAAACCCTCTTTGCCGCGCAATGGACTAATCCGAATCAACGTGTTGCGCAGCCGAAGCAAAAAATAACCATTCCCCATCGGCCACAGGTATTGGGTGCGGTCGTGGGTGCGCCACTCCGTTTCATGCAGCAGCTTGCCGTCCGGTAGGTGCAGCACCAATGCCCGCACCAGCCGGTCCTGGTCGCCTGGCTGGTCGTCCGGCAGACGTGGAATCAGCTTGCGCGCGTTGAACGTAAGCAGGAGGTGTTGGTCGTCAATGAAGTCGACCGTGTTCATGGAGTAGCCTTCGCGCTGGATGATCTCCGAGCTGACCGGCCGGTATCCCAGGTGGATCAGCGAGATACGGTGTTCCGGCACAGCGGGCAGAAGCGGCTTGGTCGCGGCAAAAAGCAGGGGCGTCACGATGCCGCACAGAACAAGCGAAAGCCGACGAACCGAAAGCCACAGCCGTGCGCGATCGTGCACCATAGAGCCATGCTAACGCGCCGCCGACCCGGTTCCAAGCGGCAGCGGCCTTGCATTTTGACTCAGCACACGGCTACCTCAAAGACGCGTGTGCGACAGTTGGAGGTATGCCTGAAACAAGCCCAAGCACAGGAACGTGTCCTGCCGGCAATCGTGCGCTGAAAACGCGCCGCGGCCTGGGCTTTCTTGCCTGTGCGCTGGCGTCCACGCTGTGGGGAACCGGATTCTACTTCGGCAAAATTGCCCTGCGCGAGCTCCAGGTCGGCCACATGGTGCTGTACCGCTTCGTCTTTGCTGCGGCGGCCATGCTGGCCATTCGCCTGCGGCAAAAGGACCGTACACCCTACTCCCGTGAAGACTGGACGTCGCTTCTGCTGGCAGCCTTTTTCGGCATACCTGTCCTGTTCCTGCTTGAATTCAAAGGGCTTGCCATGACCACGCTGGCGCACGCCGCGCTTATGGTGGGCACCATGCCGGTGCTTGTAGCCGGTGCCGCGGCGATCTTTCTGCATGAGCGGCTTGACCGCACCGGCTGGTTTGCCCTTGCCGGTTCCACTGCGGGTGCGGCCATGATCGCCCTCAGCCATTCGCAGTCCACAGAAGGTTCGGCAAGCATCGTTGGCGACCTGCTGGTCATCGGCGCCGCAGTGTTCGCGTTGGTCTGGATTCTGGCCAGCAAGCGCCTGCTCCTCCACCACAACCCTGTCGCCGTCTCGTGCGACACCGTGCTCTCCGGAACCGCCATGCTCGCACTGTGGGTGTTGCTGCGTGACGGCCCGCCGCCGGTGCACGGCATCTCGCCCGCCGTGTGGTGTGCCTCCGCCGCAGGTGGATTGCTTTGCACCGCATCCACAACCCTGCTGTGGAACTGGAGCCTGACGCAGATTCCAGCATCGGAGGCTGGCGTCTTTCTCAATCTGGAGCCAATCATTGGATCAGCGCTCAGCGTTTGGCTTTTCCACGAGCGGATGGGATGGACGGCAGCGTTGGGTGGCGGTCTGATTGTGGCATCGGCGGTCGTGATGACGACGCAGTCGAAGACGAGCGTACGTGAAACAGCAGGACAGGTACCTGCGATGGAGTAGTCGCTGTGCACAAGGAACCATCGAGCGGACCAAGTATCCGCATGATTGCCATCGACCTGGACGGCACCCTGGTGCACAGCAGCGGCATCGTCACAGAGCGCAATCAGTCTGCGCTGCAGCACGCGCGCGAGGCCGGCATTGAGGTGGTCATCAATACGGGCCGGCGTCACAGCTATGCCTTGCGTGCGGTACGAGCCCTGCATCTGCCACAGGCCGATGCGATGATTACATCCAATGGCGCGGTGGTGCGCACCGCCGGCGGCGATCTGCTGTGGCGTGGAACGCTGTCACTTCCGCTTGTGCACCGCCTTCTTCACGAAATGAGTGCATTCCGCAACGCGCTGGTCTTTACCTTCGATCTGATCGGTCCGGGCGGCACCGATGTCGCGGGAGCGTTGGTGCTTGAAGACCTGGATCACCTGCACGGCAGCATCGCGCGGTGGATGGACGTGAACGCCGGTTCCATTCGGCGCGTCGTTCCGCTGGAACGTGCCTTTGAGGAGCCGGGAGCAGCGCTGCCCATACAGGCCATGCTGTGCGGCACCATGGAACGGATGCACGCTGCGGAGGCACGTCTCGATCAGCTGTTTGCGGCGGATGTGGATTGTTACCGCACCGAGTATCCGGGCCACGACCTGTGCATCCTCGACATCATGCCCAAGGGCAAATCAAAGGGCGCTGCGCTGCTGCAGCTTGCGGCACGTCGCGGATTTGTTGCAGCCGAAATCCTCGCCATCGGCGACAACTGGAACGACGAGCCCATGTTGCAGGCGGCAGGCACAGCGGTTGTACTGAGCAATGCGCCGGACGACCTGAAGGAGCACGCGCTGCGGCAGGGGTGGCACATCGGCGCGACCGGCGACCAGGATGGCGTGGCAGAGGCTGTGGAGTCCACGGTGCGCAGCCAGGCTGCTGTGAACAGATAGTTCGCCGCACAGATCGTTCGCCGACTCCCGCGTGGCGAAGCAGGCAGCCTTAGGCGTAGGCTGGAAGCTCTGCGAACGGGTATTCAGGGGAGTGCAGCATGCGTTGGTTTCTGGCAATTCTGATTGTGGTGGTCTGTGTCGTGGGCGTTGTCTACATCGCCGGCAGCAGGCAGCCCGAAGAGCACCTTGCAACTCGTTCCGCGCTGATCGCCGCCTCACCCAACGCCGTGTGGAAGCGGATCAGCGACGTGCCTAGTGAGCCTTCATGGCGTAAGTCCGTCAAGTCTGTCGAAGCCGCTCCCGCACAGAACGGACAACCCTGCTTTGTGGAGAACGCCGGCATTGCCCTAACTCTATGCGTCGTGCGTACCGACGGGGAAAGGTTGCGCGTGGTGCGCGTAGCCGACGCAAAGCAGAATTTCCAGGGCACATGGACCTTTGTCGTGCAGCCCGGAGACCTGTCGCAGACCACTGCAACATCAACGCGGCTCACCATCTCAGAAGACGCCACCATTGGCTCGGCACTCTGGCGCGGTGCCATGCTCTTTCTGGGTTATGACAGCACCATCAAGGATTACCTGAACGCCCTGTCCCTGTCCTTCTCCGGCCAGAAGGCGCAGTCCTGAAGCGGCCGGCCAGGCGCTCTGGCCCGCCACCTATAATGGAATCGTTTCCCGTCGGCGCAGACGTCGCCACAGGCTAATTCACTGAACACCGGAGCACACGCATGGCCACGCAGACCGCCGTCCCAACCGCGCATCCCGACCTGCAGAACGAAATCGCAGAGTGGATCGAAGCCTTTGACGAAATGATCGTGGCTGAAGGCCCGAAGCAGGGCGCGGAGCTGATGAGCGCCCTACGCCAGCGTGCGCGTGAGGCGGGCGTGCAGGCAGAGAACCAGTTGGGAACGCCGTATCGCAACACCATCCCCAAGCATGACGAAGTCTCCTACCCCGGCGACCGTAACCTTGAAGCTCGTGTCGAGTCCCTCATCCGCTGGAACGCGATGGCCATGGTGCATGGCCAGAACAAAAAGGACGCCGGCATCGGTGGCCACATCTCCACCTACTCGTCGCTCGCCACGCTGCTTGAAGTTGGCTTCAACCACTTCTTCCATGCCAGCTATGGCGACCAGCCCGGCGACTTCATCTACTTTCAGGGCCACGCCTCACCCGGCGTCTACGCCCGCGCCTACCTCGAAGGCCGCCTCAATGACGACCACCTCGCCAACTACCGGCACGAATTGCGCGACAAGCCGGGCCTCAGCAGCTACCCGCACCCCTGGCTCATGCCGGACTTTTGGAAGTTCCCCACCGTCAGCATGGGCATCGGCCCGCTCAACGCCATCTACCAGGCACGCTTCATGCGCTACCTTGAAAACCGCAAGCTCATCCCTGCAACCCCCCGCAAGGTTTGGGCCTTCGTCGGCGACGGCGAAACCGACGAAGTCGACACCCTCGGCGCCATCGGCCTCGCAACCCGCGAGAACCTCGACAATCTCATCTTCGTCGTCAACTGCAACCTGCAGCGGCTCGACGGCCCGGTCCGCGGCAACAAGCGCATCATCGACGAGCTCGAAGGCGTCTTCCGTGGTGCCGGCTGGAACGTCATCAAGGTCATCTGGGGTTCGGACTGGGATGCGCTCTTCGAGCGCGACCACACCGGCCTTCTGCTCAAGCGCATGGAAGAGGCCGTTGACGGCGACTTTCAGGCCTACAAGGCCAAGGGCGGCGCATACCTCCGCGAGCATTTCTTCGGCAAGTACCCGCAGTTGCTGGAGTTGGTCAAGGATATGACCGACGAGCAGCTTGGCAAACTGCACCGCGGTGGCCACGATCCGCTCAAGATCTACAACGCCTACAAGCGCGCCACGGAGCACACCGGCGGCCCCACCGTCATTCTTGCCAAGACGGTCAAAGGCTACGGCTTCGGATCTACCGAAGGCCGCAACGCCGCGCACAATGAAAAGAAGCTCACCGACGAGGGTGTCACCGCATTCGTCAAGCGCTTCGACATTCCAGTGCCGGACGAGGAAGCGAAAAATGGCAAGCCGTGGAAGCCAGCGGTCGACTCTGTGGAGCTGCAGTACATGCTGGCGCGACGCAACGAACTCGGCGGCTTCCTGCCCGCACGCACCGTCAAGCCCTTCACCTTCGACGCCCCCGCCCTCGACTTCTTCAAAGAATGGCTCGGCGGCTCCAAAGGCCGGGCCGTCTCCACCACCATGGTCTTTGTCGCCATCCTTCGCACGCTGATGAAGGACCCAAAAATCGGCAAACTCCTCGTCCCCATCGTGCCCGACGAGGGCCGCACCTTCGGCCTCGAATCCGCCATTAAGCAGGTCGGCATCTACGCCAGCGAGGGCCAGAAGTACACCCCCCACGACAGCGACATGCTGCTCAGCTACCGCGAAGAAAAAGACGGCCAGATCCTGGAAGAGGGCATTACCGAGGCCGGCAGCATGGCCAGCTTCACCGCCGCCGGCACCGCCTACGCCAACTATGGCGTGCCCACCGTTCCCTTTTACATGTACTACTCCATGTTCGGGTTCCAGCGCATCGGTGACATGGTGTGGGCCTTCGCCGACTCACGCGGCAAGGGCTTCCTCATGGGCGGTACCGCAGGCCGCACCACCATGCTGGGCGAGGGCCTGCAGCACCAGGACGGCCACAGCCACGTCCTCGCTTCCACCGTGCCCACCTGCCTCAGCTACGACCCCGCCTTTGCCTTTGAGCTCTCCGTCATCGTGCAGGACGGCCTACGCCGCATGTACAGCGAAAACGAGCAGGTCTTCTACTACATCACGATGTACAACGAGGATTACGCCCAGCCCGAAATGCCCGCCGGCGACAACGTTCAAAGCGGCATTCTGCGGGGCCTGTACAAGTTCAAGCCGGCCGTAAAGGGTCCGGCGGCGGCACAACTCTTCGGCTCCGGCCCCATCCTCAACGAAGTGCTTAAAGCGCAAACCATCCTGAGCGAGCAGTACAACGTTGAAGCCGATGTGTGGTCCGTCACCAGCTACGTGGAGCTTCGCCGTAACGCCCTGGAGACGGAGCGCTGGAATCGCCTGCACCCCGCCGACAAGGAGCGCCAGCCTTATCTGCTGACGACGCTAGGCGACGCAAAAGGACCGGTGATCGCCGCCAGCGACTACATGAAGGTGCTGCCGGACGCACTCGCCCCGTGGCTCGGTTCGCGCCTCGTCACCCTCGGCACCGACGGCTTTGGCCGCTCGGACAATCGCGAGCACCTGCGCCGCCACTTTGAAGTCGATGCGAACGCGATCGTCGCGGCCACCTTGTCAAAGCTGGTGCGCGAAGGCGTGCTCAAGCCCAAGGTCGTGCAAAAGGCTTTCGCCGATCTCGGCATCGACACGGAAGCGACGGACCCGTCCCACAAGTAATCGGCAGACAAACGAGAGGAACACGAGCGCGTGGGCAAGCCGCTGATCGGTGATGGGCAGATGCTTGCCATGCACGCAACCATGGTCCGTCTGCGTGAACTGCATACTGCCGGCAGCATACCCACATCAAGCGCAGGTGCTGCCGGACCCACCCGGCAGCCCGACGTCGCGCTGCTTGCAGCCACACTGCTGCAGCTGCGCCCGGGTGACATCCTCGTCACCAATGCCGAAGCTCAGCTTGCGGGCGAGGTGTTGTCCATGGCGCAGGAAGCGACGTTTTCCCCGGAACACACAGCCACGCAGCTTGTCGTATCCAGCGGTGCGGAGGCACTGTTTGCAGCCGGCCACGCCTATGCCCAGATGCGCGCAACACGCGCGGCGGATGATGCTCCGGTGACAGTCGCCCTGCTGGCTGCGGAGCCACGCATGAGCCCTGCCTTTGCAGAAACGATGCGCCTTGCCAGTGAGCAGGTTCTGCCGCTGGTGCTGCTTCTGCAGGACGGCCTTGCGGCCGATGCACACACGATACACAGCATGGAGAACGTTGAAGTGGTTCGTGTGGATGCCGCCGACGCGGTGGCATGCTGCAGGGTCATGCAGGAGTCTCTGTTGCGCGCCCGCAATCGGTGGGGATGCGTTGTGTTGCATGCGGTGCACCTGCCGGGTGCGGTGGATGCCGTGGTGGCGTTTGAAGCGCATCTGCGGCGGCGCGGTCTCCAGTTCTGACGGCGAATCCAGCCTGCACGCGATAGACTCTACAGGTGGTGTCTTTCCGAAGCTGTTTCCCCAAGCGCGGCCAACGCCGCAAGCGTTCCGCGCGTGGTGCGACAGCGCGTGCCGTAGCCGGAGCCGTTGCCGTTGCCGTTGGTGCTGGAACCCTGGGTGCCCAGGCCATCCCGGAAGCTCCCGTTCCACAAACGCAGACACCCCAGACTCCAACGTCCCAGGCTCCCCTCAACCAGTACGGCACAAGGCCCGTGCTGCAGTCGGGCAACCCCAATACAAACGTCCCACCCGCGGTACCCGCAGCCATCCCCCAAACCGTACCCGGCGCAGCACCGGACACTCCGGTTACAGCAAGGCCCGCCTACAATCCCAAGAAGGACCGCAAGCATCCCGCGCAGGACAACGTCCCTGACGATGAGAAGCTGCCCGACCCTGCCCCGCAGCCCGTGGTCGCCGGCTCACCCACCCGGCAAAAGCCCTTTGTAGCGCGCAACGCTTACGACGGCACGCCCATCGTGACCTACGACCGGCAAGGCTCGTCCTACATCCCGGTCGATAGCTGGATGTATCCCGCGCTGCTGCGGCTGTACTCGCTCGGCTACCTTGACACGGCGTTCATTACCCTGCGTCCATGGACCCGGCGCAGTACCCTGCACATGCTGGAGCAGACGGAGAGCGACGTGCGCGCGGACGGCAACAAAGAAGCCGTGCAGCTGCTGGACACGCTCGAAGACGCCCTGGCCGACGAGCCCGACTCCGGCGGCACCCAAAAGCGCGGCCTCGTCTACGGCGTTGAGCAGGCCTACGCCGGCGTACGACAGGTGCAGGGCCCCACCCTGCGGGACAGCTGGCACGTCGGCCAGACCTTCGTCAACGACTACGGCCGCCCCTATTCCACCGGCTTCAACACCTATGACGGCGTTGCAGGCATAGCAGAAGACGGCCCCATCTCCATCTACGTGCGTGCGGAGTTCCAGCATGCGCCCCACTTCCAGGGCTACACCTACGCGCAGGCTGCCGCGCTATCGAACCTGGACGAGATCGCCTACAGCGATTTCAACCGTCCGCAGGACACCGACCCGGAAGGCCTCTTGCCCTCCCAGAACAACGTTCGCATCCTCGAGGCAAACCTGTCGGCCCATGTGTACGGCCACGAAGTTTCAATCGGCAAAAGTGACGCCTGGATTGGCCCCGGGCTGGGCGGCGCCATGATGTGGTCCAACAACTCCGAGGGCATCTACAGCTTCCGCGTCAACCGCGTGGAGCCCCTGTGGATCCCGTACGTCAGCAACATCATCGGCAATCTCCGCTACGACTTCTTCATCGGTTCGCTCAAGGGTCATACCTATCCCAACGCCCCGTGGATCCACTCGGAAGCGATCTCCGGCAAAATCTTCCAGCAGTTCGAATTCACGGCGCAACGCAGCATCATCTTTGGTGGTGCGGGCGTACAGCCGGTAACGATTGGCACCTTTATCGACGGCTTCTTCAGCGTCACCGACACGTCGCAGGGCCAGAAGTACAGCCGCGACAATCCTGGAGCTCGCTTCTCCTCGGTGCAGTTTGCGTGGCGTCCGCCGCTGGTCAAAAAATACCTTACGCTCTATACGGATTCCACCACGCACGACGACGTATTCCCATTGGCCGCGCCGCGTCGCGCTGGTTGGCGGCCGGGTATCTTCCTGCCGCGCATACCCTTTGCACCCAGGCTTGACCTGCGTGTGGAGGCGAGCTACACGGACTACGTCACCACCCGGTCCACCTTTGGCCAGGGCAACTACTACGAGATCGTGCAACGCCAGGGATACACCAACGGCGGCTCGCTCATCGGGGACTGGATCGGTCGCGAAGCCAAGGGCGGTAACGCTACCCTCACCTACCACCTCAGCGGCAATGAATGGCTCAGCGCGACCTACCTGCGAAAGAAGAACGCCAAGGACTTTATCGCCGGTGGCACAACGCAGAACGACTTCCGCGTCGACGTCGTAAAGCGCATCCGCCCCAACGTGGAACTCAACGCCTGGTTCCAGCATGAAACGTGGGTAGCACCCTTCGTCCGCGCCGGCCAGCAGTCCAACAACACTGGCAGCCTGCAGATCAAGTGGTACCCACGCCTGCACTCCACCAACGGCCTCTTCTAGCCAGGCTGTGCACGGGCCAGCCGCGCGGGCCAGTGGCGGCTAGAGCTTGGAGCGAAAGTAGTCCAGCGACTTCTCCAGACCCTCGCGCAGGGCCACCTCTGGCTCCCACCCCAGCAGCGCCTTTGCCTTGGAAATATCCGGCTTGCGCTGCTTCGGGTCGTCCTCCGGCATGGGCTTGAACACCAGCGGCACGTCGGAACCCGTCACCTCCATCACCGTCCGCGCACAGTCCAAAATCGTGAACTCCGTTGGGTTGCCGATGTTCGTCGGCAGCGGCTCCCCGGACTTCGCCAGCGCCACAATGCCGCGAATCAGGTCCGACACGTAGCAGAACGACCGCGTCTGCAGGCCTTCACCGTAGATCGTCAACGGTTCCCCGCGCAGCGCCTGCATCATCAGGTTTGAGATCACGCGCCCATCGTTCGGCGCCAGCCGCGGACCGTACGTGTTGAAGATGCGCACCATGCTCGTCTGCATGCCGTGATACCGGTGGTACGCCATGACCGTCGCTTCTGAAAAACGCTTGGCCTCGTCGTACACCGAGCGCGGTCCAATGGGGTTCACGTTACCCCAGTAGCTTTCCGGCTGCGGATGCACCGTTGGGTCGCCGTAGCACTCCGACGTGGACGCATGCAAAAACCCCGCGCCGTACTTCCGTGCCAGCTCCAGTGCATTCACCGTGCCGTCAGAACCGACGCGCAGCGTCTCAGGCCCCAGCCGCAGGTAGTCCGGCGGACTTGCGGGAGACGCAAAGTTGAAGACAAAATCAACCTCGCCAAAATCGAACGGCCGGCAGATATCCGCCTGTTCATACTGGAAACGCGGCTCATGGGCCAGGTGCTCCAGGTTGTTCAGCGACCCGGTTGAGAGGTTATCCACGCCGATGACGGCTGCACCCTCCGCAAGCAATGAGTCTGCAAGGTGCGAGCCCAGGAAGCCGGCGGCCCCCGTTACCAAAACACGATTCCATTTGTTCTGCGTCACAGAAACAATCCCCCGAGCAGGTGTAAGTCCAAGCCATCTTGACGCAGCGCAGAACAGTTACGAGCGCGCAGGATGAGCAGCTGGCCGACCAACGCTGACATAGGTCAGGCCTTTGGCCGAAGCCTCCTCCGGATCGTACAGGGTACGTCCGTCCAGAAGGATAGGGTAGCGCGACAGCAGTTTGATGCGCTGGAGGTCGAGTCGGGAAAATTCACTCCAGTCGGTAAGAATCAGGAGCGCGTCGGCGTTTTGCCGCGGCGTACGCATCCAGTGCGATAGCGGTTCAGCAGCTTAAGCAGGTGCTCTTCACTAATAAGCGAGTCACCGCCCTTCAGGGCATCCACCTTGCGCTCATCGCTGTCCACGCAGATCACGTGATGACCAAGCTCGGCAAAGCAAACCGCCGCCACAAGCCCCACATATCCCGAGCCAACAACTGCAATGGTGACACCGCCAATCATCCGTCCTGCCTTTCAAACGTGCGCTCTTCTTTCGCCGGCGTCTCCAGTGTAGAAGAGGATGAAAGTGTTTCACTCCAGCAGGCTGCCGCATGTGGTTCCCGGATACACATTCGCGTATCATCCGTAGGAGATGGCCCAGCAGATGACGCCCCCACCCGTACCGCATGGCCCAGAAGCACCTACGGGGTTCACGGTAGCGGCGCCCGACTCCACGCTGTCTGAGGCGCTGAACGTCCTCCGCAAGCGGAAGTGGGTCCTCGTCATCACCATGTTGCTGGGCGCAATCTACGGCCTCTACGAGGCAGTAACCCAACCCATCCTCTATACAGCTGCGGGACGAATCCAGATCGGCTCACCGGCCGCTATCGCCTACCGTGCGACCGGCAGCGGCGTATGGGACAACCTCAGCAATGAGATGCTGGTGCTCCACAGCGACTCGCTCATGTACACCGTCGCAAAAGAACTCGACCTGAACAACAACCCAGGCTTTTTCGGTGTCAAGGGTCCACTGCCGCACACTGACATGGCGACTAACCCCGTGGTGCGCAATGCCGTCGTCGCCAAACTTCTCACCAGCGTCGGCACATCCCCCATCCCCGGTACCCAGGTCCTCGTCATCACCTGTGTCTCTCCCAGCCCCAAGGTCGCCGCAGACGTCGTCAACCACGTCATGGACGCGTACATCCATCGCTCCTACCAGGTGCGCTTCGAGTCGACTCAGCGTGCGACCGGGTGGCTGTCAAACCAACTCAACGACTTGAAGCAGCAGGTGGAGCAATCGCAGGAAGAGCTCATCGACATGCAGCGCAAGCTCGGTGCGGTGTCGCTTGCATTCGATCCTTCCAGGCTGCCCGAGACTGAGGCCGGCATCAAGGTGCAGACGCTTTCCGGTGCGGTCGGCACCGCGCGGCTTGGACGCATCCTGGCAGAGTCCAAGCTGCATACCGTCATGGACGCTGACCCCTCCAACCTCGAGGGCCTGCTGGACGCAAACGGCCTGGATGGTGAGTTGAACAAGCTCCGTGGCGACATCGCCACAACCAAGGCACTGGTCGCGCAGGACAGCATCCGCTACGGTCCGAACAACCCCAGGCTCCTCGAAGAAAAGGCGCACCTCGTTGAACTGGAACGCGAGGTAGGCAACGAAGAGCAGCGACTGTTGAGCGAGGCGCGCGACTCCTACCTGGCCGCAAAGTCGAACGAAGATCAGACCATGACGGCACTTGAGACGGCCAAGAATGAGGCCTACAAGTATCGCGACGCGCAGATTGAGTACTCGCTCAAGCAGCGCGACTACGAAACTAATCGCGTCCTGTACGACAGCCTGCTGTCCCGTCTGCGCGCGGCCAGCGTGCAGGCCGGCCTCGAGGCGTTGGAGATCGACGTCATCGATCGCGCCGAACTGCCCGGTGCGCCTACCCTCAAGCCGAAGCTCAGCCTCATGACGCAGAGCGGCATCTTCGGCCTCGTCGGCGGCGTCGTCATCGCCTTCCTGCTTGAGAGTCTGGACACCGGTCTGCGCAGCGTCGGCGAGATCGAGACCATCACCCAGCTGCCCTCGCTTGCCGTCATCCCGCGCACCCGGCGCGTCGGCGGCGACGGTTCCACCCTCAGCGTTCCGCAGAGCAACATCGGCGTCCTTGCAACGTCCAAGTCCCAGTTCTCTGAGTCGTTTCGCTCGCTGCGCACCTCCCTTCTGCTCGCCACCACAGGGCATCCGCCAAAGATCATCGTCATCTCCAGCGCCACACCGTCTGAAGGCAAGACAACCATCGCAACCAATCTCGCCTGCATCCTGGCCCAGCGCGAGACGCGTGTTCTGCTCATCGACAGCGATCTTCGCCGCCCCAACGTGCACCACCGCTTTGGGCTGAACGGCCGCGTCGGCCTGTCCACTGTCCTTAGCGGTTCTGTGACTTTTGAAGAGGCCATCCGCAACGTGCCGGAGGTGCCTAATCTCGACATCCTGTGCTGCGGTCCCGTCCCGCCGTTCCCCACCGAAATGATCTCGTCCGAGGCCATGCACGAACTTCTGGTGCGTTCGGCGGAGCGTTACACGCACATCGTCATCGACTCGCCGCCCATCCTCTCCGTCACCGATGGCGTCATCCTGGCGCGTCAGGCCGACGCGCTCGCGCTTGTGGTGCGACATGGCAAAAGCAGCCGCCACGTGGTCCGCCGCGCACGTGACCTGTTGCTGCGCGCAGGTGCGCCCATCAGCGGCGTTGTGCTGAACGCCGTCGACGTCAACGCACCGGAATACTACGGCTACTACGGTTACTCCGGCTACAGCTACAGCAACATCGATTCAGAATCGTGGGAGACTGAAAATCGAGGAGCTGCTGCCGAGGCTGCGGCCCAGAAGGAGAAGGAGACCGTATGATCCGGCGTTCCTTCATGCGAGCAAGTGCGCCGGCATCATGGCTCTTTGCCACGCTTCTTCTTCTTGCTCCCTTCGCCGCCGGCGCACAGTTCAACGGTCCTGCAGATACCGCGCGCGACACCGTCAATGCGCCGCACCCCATCACCACCGATCCGGCCATTCTCTACCCGCCTGTACGTGACCCCCGCGTTCAGACCGGCGACGTGCTCCGCGTCACGATATCCGGCGTTCCTGACTACGCTGCAACCGACCGCGTGTCGGCACACGGCACCGTCGTCCTGCCGCTCCTCGTGGACCCGCTCCTGCTCGAGGGCCTCACCACCCAGGAGGCACAGTCGCTCATTGCCGCGCGCTACGTCGCCTCCGGCATGTTCAACAACCCACAGGTGCGCGTCGACATCACAGAATCACCAAAATCCGTCGTCACCTTTTTCGGTGAACTGCATGGCACGCAGCCCATACCGTCCGGCAATAGGAGACTCTTTGAGGTCATCGGCGCAGCCGGCGGTCTGCCCTCAACGGTCAGCCACGTCATCAGCATCGACCGGCCCGGCCTGCTTGACTCGATCAATGTTGACATCGGCAGCGACCCCGAGCTCAGCAAGTACGCCAACATCCCCGTCTTCGCCGGTGACACCATCACGGCGGGAACCATCGGCCGCTTTTACCTTCTGGGCGGCTTCAACACCCAGGGTGCCTTCGCGCTCAACAGCAATGCGCCGCTGACCATGCTGCAGCTGCTCGCCATCGGTGGCGGCAAACCCCGCTACGCCAAGCTCACTCAGGTCCACATCATCCGTACCATCGGAACCCAACGAACTGTCGTAACAGTCGACGTCAAAGCGGCCTACAAAGGGACTGGTCCGGATCCCGTCATCATGAGCGACGACATTATCATCGCTCCCACTGACTATCTGAAACGAGTCTTTGACCTTGGTGGAATCCAGACAATTCTTGGCGTTGGGCTCGCGTTTTACACACTCATACAACTCTCACGGTAGGCCGCACATGAAGCCAACCAACCGTTTGCCGCAGGAGGAGATGTCCACATCCGCCGCCGGCGCATCGCCCAGACCCGTGCGCCTGGCCTACGTCGTCTCACACCCCATTCAGTACCAGGCAGAGCTGCTGCGACGCATCGCCGCAGACCCGGCCATCGATCTCACCGTCCTCTTCTGCAGCGACTTTTCCGTACGCGCCTACCGCGATGCTGGCTTTGGCGTCGCCGTCGAGTGGGACGTGCCACTCACCGACGGGTATCGCCACGTTTTCCTGCCGCGCTGGCGCGATAACTCCAGCCCAAGGCCGCTTGCACCCATCAGCCGCGGGTTCTTTCGCACGTTGCGCAACGGCGTCGATGGCAAGCCATTCGACGCGCTCTGGCTGCACGGCTACAACTCCGTCAACGCTCTGCACAGCATGCTTGCAGCTCGGCTGCTCGGCCTGCCGGTCCTGCTGCGCGCAGAACCGTGGCTCAGCGACCGCCATCGCTCCCCACTGAAGCTCTGGCTCAAGCGTGGCGTCTTCCGCCTCCTTCAATCCATGATCACGGCCGTGTTGCCCATCGGCTCACGCAACCGCGACTACTGGGCACACTACTTTGGAGAGAGCTTTCCGTCCTTCCTCGTCCCCTACGCTGTCGACAACGAGTTCTTCGCTCAAGGCACCCAGGCAGCCTCCGCCACACGGGGCGACCTGCAGCATGAGCTTGCTCTCGAGCCCGGCCGGCCGGTGATCCTCTTCGCCAGCAAGCTGCAGCATCGCAAGCATTGCGACCACCTGCTAAACGCGTTTCTTCAACTGCCCGATGATCCCGACGCTCCGTATCTCGTCATCGTCGGCGACGGCGAGGAGATGCATAGCCTGCAGAACAGTGTCCAGCGCTCCGGCACAGAGCGCGTACGCTTTGCCGGCTTCCGAAATCAGCGTGAGCTTCCCCGCTTCTTTGATCTAAGCACCGTTTTCGTGCTTCCCTCCCGGCACGAAGCCTGGGGCCTCATCGTCAACGAAGCGATGGCCGCCGGCCTGCCGGTAGTTGTGTCCGACGACATGGGCTGCGCGGTAGACCTTGTGCGTCAGGGCGAGAACGGCTTCATTTACCCCTTCGGCAATGTGGATGCCCTCGCCGCCGCTCTGCGCGCTGTCCTGCAGCCCGGTGAAGCGGAACGCATGGGCCTCGCCAGCCGGGAGCGGATCGCCCACTGGAGCTACCGTGAAGACCTGGACGGCCTCAAGACCGCCCTCGCCTTCTGCACCCGCCTGCCGCTGCAACGCGTCCCCGCCAAGGAGGTCGCCTTTGCCACAGCCGCACTATAGCGCCGCCGACCACTTCGCCGACGCCGAGACGCACCCGTCGCAACGGCCCGCTTTTAGCATGCGCAATCGCCTGGCGCGCGCGTTGTGGGCAATCGTGTACACGGTGTTGTTCCGCCTGTCACCTCGTCCCCTGCACGCGTGGCGCAGCTTCGTGCTGCGGTGCTTCGGCGCAAAGATCGGCAAGGGCGTCCACGTCTATCCCGGCGCAAAAATCTGGGCACCGTGGAACCTCCATTGTGCAGACTTCGTCGGCATCGCCAACGGCGCGGAAATCTACAATCCTGCCCCCATCCACTTCGGCGAGTTCGCCGTTATCTCGCAGGACAGCTACATCTGCGGCGCCACCCACGACTACAACGACGCCGCCTTCCCTCTGCTCGCCTTCGAAATGCACATCGGTGCACGCGCCTGGATCTGCGCCCGCGCTTCCGTCGCTCCCGGCATCACCGTCGGTGAAGGTGCAGTACTCGGCCTCGGCTCCGTCGCCACACGCTCCCTCGATCCGTGGACGGTCTACGGCGGCACCCCGGCCGTGGCTGTCAAGGCACGCACACAAACACCAAATCCCGGTATCGCCGCATGATCTCCGTGCTGGTCCTCACCCGCAACGAAGAGCAGGATCTTCCCGGCTGCCTGCGCTCCGTCAACTGGTCCGACGACGTCTGGGTCCTTGACTCCTACTCCACCGACGGCACACGCGCCATCGCAGAAGCAGCCGGCGCACACGTTATCGAGCGGGTCTTCGACAACTGGTCCGCGCACCAGAACTGGGCGCTTGCCAACATCGCCTTCCGCCATCCCTGGGTCTTCTATCTTGACGCGGATGAGCGCGTCTCTCCCGAGCTGGCCGACAGCCTGCGCGGTGTCGTCACCGAAGCTGCGGACCCGAACGGCGTCTCAAACGAACTTGCACCGGCGTCACCGGTCGCCTTCGAGGTCCAGCGCCGCGACTTCCTGCGCGGTACCTGGCTCCAGCACGTGCAGATGTCCGCGTTCTACATCCGGCTCTTTCGTCCCGCGCACATCCGCTACGAGCGCCTGGTCAACCCAGTCACCCGGGTCGATGGCCGCATCGGTCGGCTGGCCGGCACGCTGGAGCACTACCCCTTCAGCAAGGGTCTGGCATGGTGGATTGGCCGCCACAACGACTACTCCACCAAGGAAGCGCAGCAGGCGATCTCCAACCGCGCCTCAGAGTCATCGCCCAGCCTTGGCGACGCCCTGTTTAGCAAAGACTTTGCCATTCGACGAAAGCAGCAGAAGCTGCTGTTCTATCGCCTGCCGGCAAGGCCCCTGCTCAAGTTCGCCACGCTCTACATCCTCAAGCGCGGTTTTCTCGACGGCCGCGCCGGCCTCGAGTACGCCATCCTGCAAAGTATTTACGAGTATTTCATCGTTCTCAAAACGCGGGAGCTCGAAACCGGCGGTCCGGACCGCATTCCCTGAGCTCCGCACCACCTTCCAAAAACTTCATCTCAGCCGCTTCCAACTGTGCGCACCATCCGTCCCAAGTGCATCCGAGCAACGCCAGGAGCAGGGACAATGCATTCAAGCGCAAGGTGGTTGGGAGCGGTTTTTAGTGGAGTGATCTGTGTTGCCGGCGGTTGGCTCGCACACGGCAATCCCACCGTCCACGCCGCAGAGAGCAGCACCGCCACCTACGAACTGCAGGGTACCGGTCCCGACGCCCAGCTCTCCGTGTACGACAGCACGAACCGCACCATTTCGGTCTACCAGGGCGTCGGCAGCGGCTCAGACCTCAAGCCGTGCTCTTACCAGTTTCAGCTTGGCCGTCCCGGTGCACCGGTGCGGCGTGTGTCCTGCGCCATCGGAACGCTGCAATAAAAGCGAAATGGCCACTTTCCTAGGGGAAAGGTGGCCATCGGTTCAGTAGATGCTGTAAAGCGTTATGCGCGCAGCTTTGCCAGCAGATCGGTGGGATGCACCGGCTTGGCAAGGATCTCAAATTCGTGACCTTGTGAGCGCGCCTTCTCCAGCAGGTCGGCCGTAGCTGCCTGTCCGCTGAACAACAGGATCTTGCACGCCGGCAGCTTCTCCCGTATCTGGATGGCTGCTTCTATCCCGGTCATCCCGGTCATAATCACATCGCTGATCAGCATGTTGGGTTGAAACGCATCAATGGTTTCAATCGCATTCTCGCCGGAATACACGGCGCGCGCTTCAAATCCGGCTTGATTCAAAATGATCGCGAGCGTATTCGCAATCACCTGCTCATCGTCGGCAACCAGGACCTTGGGCTTCGTTCCATTCGTCATAATCAACTACGACCATACCCATGACCGGCGATCATGGCAAGCGACAGCCAAGTCCGTGCCAGCACGTCGGTTACACACATCACCGTACCGTTCGAATTTATGCAGTGTGACGGTGGTACGCTTTGTTGCATAGCGGTCACTCATCCCGCTCACCGTCCGCCTTCCGCACTCTTCATTGCAGTTCAGCGTTCACACTGAGGTCACAAAAATGCCCGAAGCGATCATCCGCGCCGAGCAGGTGGAAAAGTACTACGCCCAACCCAGCGAGAACCGCATCCAGGTCATCTCGCCCACTGACCTCAGCATAGTTCCCGGTGAAATTGTGGCCCTGCTGGGCCCGTCCGGCTCCGGCAAATCCACCCTCCTGCGCATGCTCACCGGACTCTCCACACCATCCGCCGGTCAGGTCTTCTGGCACGGCAAACCCATCGGCACCTCCGACGTAAACGTCTCCATCGTCTTCCAGAGCTTTGCCCTGTTCCCCTGGCTCACGGTCCTTGAAAACGTCGAGGCCCCCCTGCAGGCCCGCGGCCAGGGCCCGGAGGAACGCCGCACCCGCGCCATCAAGATGCTCGACACCGTCGGCCTCGACGGCTTCCAGCACGCCTTCCCCAAAGAGCTCTCCGGAGGCATGCGCCAGCGTGTCGGCTTCGCCCGCGCCCTCGTCGTCGAGCCGGAGGTCCTCTTCATGGACGAGCCCTTCTCCGCCCTGGACGTTCTCACCGCCGAAAACCTGCGCAGCGAACTCCTCGAACTCTGGCAAAAAAAGACGATGCCCACCCAGGCCATCTTTATCGTCACCCACAACATTGAAGAGGCCGTTCTCCTCGCCGACCGCATCATCGTCCTTGGCCGCAATCCCGGCCACATCCGCACCGACTTCCGCGTGACCCTGCAGCACCCGCGTGATCGGAAAACCGGCGCCTTCACCCAGCTCGTCGACTACATCTACAAGGTGCTCACCCGGCCAGAGGCACAGCCGCCCGAGCTGCCACGCACCGCCGGCGGCAAACGCGTCCGCGACCAGCGACTCATGAGTTACCAGATGCTGCCGCACGCACGCCCCGGCGGCATCGCCGGCCTGCTTGAGCTGCTGGTCGACTATGGCGGCAAGGCCGATATCTACCGCCTCGCCGATGACCTCGCCTTTGAGATCGACGACATTCTGCCCATCGTCGACGCCGCAGCCCTCCTCGGCTTCCTCGGCGTCCAGGAAGGCGACGCCGCACTCACCCCCGTTGGCGCCGAATATGCCCATGCCGAAATCCTGCGGCAAAAAGAGATCTTCCGCCAGGTCGCCGTGGACAACGTCCTCCTTCTCCGCCAGATCGTCCGCGCCCTGCAGGCAAAAAGCGACGGCACCGTCTCCGAAGAGTTCTTCCACGACATGCTCGATGAGCAGTTCAGCGAAGACGAAACGCTCCGCCAGCTCGAAACGGCCATCAACTGGGGCCGCTTTGCTGAGCTCTTCGACTTCGACAACAGCCGCCGCCGCTTTATCCAGACGCACGCCGAGGCCATTCCCGTCGATCTGCCGGAAGAGGTCGCCAATTAGCCCGCTGCCCTCAATCGGAGAAGCCGCATGAGGTTCATCCGAAGCTTCAAGCGGCCGCAATCGCGCGAAACCCTTAGCCTGCCCCAGACCCTCTCACGCAGCCAGGTTCTGCAGCGCAGCTGGCCCTTTCTGCTTGACGTTTTTGTCGCCCTCATCGGCCTCGCCTGCTTTTACGGCATCGTGCAGATTGCCCGCCTGTGGATCGGCCATGCTGAGCCCGACGTCGTCATCTCCCTCTCACCCCGCGCCCTGCCACGCTATGCGCTCTACTCCATTGTGCGCATGGGCCTCGCCTACCTTCTGTCGCTCGTCTTCGCCATCGCCTACGGCTACATTGCCGCTTACAACAAGCGGGTCGAAGCGCTCATGATCGCGGCACTCGACATCCTCCAGTCCATTCCCGTGCTCAGCTTTCTACCCGGCGTCATGCTTGCCATGGTCGCGCTCTTTCCCTCGCGACAAATCGGCCTTGAGCTCGGCGCCATCATCCTCATCTTTACCGGCCAGGTATGGAACATGGCCTTCTCCTTTTACAGCTCGCTCAAGAGCCTGCCCAAGGAGCTCGTCGAAGCTTCCAGCGTCTACGGCTACTCCCGCTTCCAGCGTCTCCTCCAACTGGAGCTCCCCTTCAGCGCCATCGGCCTAATCTGGAACAGCATGGTCTCCGTCGCCGGTGGCTGGTTCTTCCTCATGGCGTGCGAAATGTTCGTCCTCGGCTCGCGCGACTTCCGCCTGCCCGGCCTGGGCAGCTACCTGCAAACCGCCGCCAGCGCCGGCAATGTTCCCGCGATCCTTTGGGGCCTCGCCGTCATGATCGCAATCATCGTCGCCACAGACCAGCTCCTCTGGCGACCCATCATTGCCTGGAGCGACCGCTTCAAATTCGAGCAGACCGAGAGCAGCAAGCGCGTCCGCTCCCCTCTTCTCTACGCGCTGCAGGAATCCACCGTCCTGCGCAACGTTCGCGACCGCACGTTCCGTCCCTGGCTTGAGAGCCTGTACCGGCGCTTCAGTACCCATGGCGTTCAAAGCCCCGAATATGCAGCAGCCAACCGCACCCAACCCTCGCGCCTCGTGCGCGGCCTGATCGGCACGCTCGTCCTCGCCGCCGTCCTCGCCAGCGCCGTTCAGGCCCTGCACCTGCTGCGTGTGCTGCACTGGTCAGACGTCCGCCTTATCCTGCTGGGTGCCGGTGCCACCTTCATCCGCGTGCTCGTTGCGCTTCTGCTCGCCACGCTCTGGACGGTTCCCGCCGGCGTCGCCATCGGCTTCAATCCTCGCCTTGCGCGCATCGCCCAGCCCCTGGCCCAGATCGCCGCCAGCGTCCCCGCGACCGCCCTCTTTCCCGTCCTCCTGCTTATCCTCATTCGCAACGGCGGCGGCATGAACACCGCAGCCATCCTGCTCATGCTGCTCGGCACGCAGTGGTACATCCTCTTCAATGTCATCGCCGGCGCCATCGCCATCCCCACCGACCTCAAAGAGGTCGCGCGCCTCTTCCACTTCACGGCCCTGCAACGCTGGAAGACCGTCATCCTGCCCGGGATCTTTCCCTTCCTCGTCACCGGCCTCGTCACCGCATCCGGCGGCGCGTGGAACGCCAGCATCATCGCCGAATACTTCCGCATCCACAACAGCACGCTCACTGCCTTCGGCCTTGGCGCGGAGATCAGCGCCGCCACCGATCACGGTGCCTTCGCCGTCCTTCTGCTTGCCACTATCGTCATGGCGCTCATGGTCGTCACCATTAACCGGCTTGTCTGGCGACCCATGTTCCGCCTTGCTGAAACCAAGTACCGCATCGGCGCTTAGCGACGCCGCCGCAGCAGTGTTACGGTAGGGCCATGCCTCTCCCCAAGCGTGCTTCCCTGCTCACCCTTGCGGTGTTCGTTCCCGTGGTGCTCGTAGCCGGCGCGACCGCGACCGCGCAGGCCCCCGCGGATTCCACGGTCCGCCTCTTGCAGCAGCTTAGCGACGCGCCCGGGCCACCGGGAGCCGAAGAAGCCGTTCGCGCCCTCATGGTCCCGCCCATGAAGTTGAACAGCGACTCGTTGCGCTACGACGGCCTGGGCTCCGTCATTGCGCAGCAGGGCTCCACCGGGCCCCGCATCATGATCGACGCCCACATGGATGAGCTCGGCGGCATGGTTCGTCGCGTGACGCCGAACGGCTTCCTCACCATGCAAATGCTTGGCGGTTGGCTTGACCAGGCGCTGCCCGACCAGCGTTGGATCATCCTCGGCAGCAAGGGCCCGGTGCACGCCGTGACCGGCATCCGCGACATTCACGTTGTGCCCGCGGACGAGCGCACCAAAGTATTCTCCCGGGACAGCCTCATGCTCGACGTCGGTGCCCACACTGCCGCCGAAGTCGACGGGCTGGGCCTGTCCGCCGGTGACCCCGTCGTGCCCGACGCTCCCTTCGTTGACATGAACGGCACCGGCAACTACCTGGGCAAGGCGTGGGACGACCGCATCGGGTGCGCCGTGCTGCTGCTCGCCATGCAGCGCACCGCAAAGTTTGCCCACCCCAACCAGCTCTTCTACGTTGCCACGGTGCAGGAAGAGATCGGCCTGCGTGGGGCGCGCACGGCAGCGCAGGTGGTTCGCCCTGACATCGGCATCGCGCTCGAGGGCGGTATCGTCGGCGACACACCTGGCAGCCACCCGGAGGAAACGCAGGCACGCCTCGGCGGTGGGCCCGGCATCTTCCTCTACGACTCCAGCGCCCTCGCCAACCGCAAGGTCGTTGCGTTCGTCAAGAAGACTGCCGCCGACCACACCATCCCGCTCCAGCTTGACCTCGTGCAGGGCTACGGCGACGACTCGGCCGAAATGCAGCTCTCAAACGGCGGCACACCGACCGTCAACATCGTCGTGCCGGTTCGGTACACCCACGCCCACAACGGCATCGTCAACCGCCAGGACTTCGACCGCACCGTGGACCTCGTCGTAGACCTGCTGCAATCGCTGGACGCCGCCACCGTTGCGAAACTGCGTGACTTCACGCCCGCGCCCTAAACGCTGGCATTAGTCCGACGTCAACGCAGGCCGCGGCTTACGGAACGCGAACACCACCGCCAAAAGTGGTGGTGCCAGCAGCGCTCCCCACGGCGGCAGCAGAATGCCACCGACGATGGGCCCAAGCAGTGCCGCCCACCACGGCACACGCGTCGTCCGCTTCAGCATCAACGGTTGAATCAGCAGCCCATCCGTCACCGCAATAATCGCGTACAGGCCCAACACCCACCACAGCTTCTCAAAGCTGTTGTCGTTTGACGAGAACACCGCCGCTACCGCCGGCCCGCACACACCCAGCACCGCGCCCACACCCGGCACAAACTGGCACAGCCCACCCACCAGCGCCCACAGCGGTGCAAATGGCACACCGATCCAAAGCAGCCCCACCAGCCACATCAGGCCCACAATCGCCGCATCCAGCAACGTCGCCCGGAACCAGCCGCCAAGCGCCGTACCCGCCGTGCGTGCGTGACTACTCCCTGCCATGCCGTTGCCCAGCTCATTCATAGCTCGTCTGATGCCGCGAGCAGCAGCGATGCTACCCTTTTCCCATGAAGTTCGGCGTTCTTGTCTTTCCCGGCTCCAACTGCGATCACGACACCTACAACGTCCTCGACGCTGTTGCGCACCAGCCTGTCACCTTCCTCTGGCACGACTCCGCAGACCTCCAGGGCTGCGACGCCATCCTTGTCCCCGGCGGCTTCGCCCACGGCGACTACCTGCGCACGGGTGCGCTCGCCCGCTTCGCCCCCATTATGGAACCCGTCAGAAAGTTCGCGCACGGTGGCGGTCCCGTCCTCGGCATCTGCAACGGCTTCCAAATCCTCTGCGAAGCCGGTCTCCTCCCCGGCGCACTCATGCGCAACAGCGGACAGCGCTACATCTGCAAGCAGGTCCATCTCCGCACCGAAACTGCCGACTCCGCCTTTACCAACACCCTTCAAAAGGGCGAGGTCCTGCGCATGCCCATCGGCCACATGGAGGGCAACTACTTCTGCGATGAGCCCACACTCGCCACCCTCCAGCAGGCTGATCGCATCGCCTTCCGGTACAGCACACCCTCTGGCGACATCACACCGGCCGCCAACCCCAACGGCTCCCTCTCCAACATCGCCGGCATCCTCTCAGAAGGCCGCAACGTCCTCGGCATGATGCCCCACCCCGACCGCAGCAGCGAAGCCCTGCTCGGCTCCGCCGACGGCCTGCGCATCTTCCAGTCCCTCATCGGCAGCCTGGCAGGCCATGCATGATTGACCTGCACCATCACCTGCTCTTCGGCATTGACGACGGCAGCAAAGACCTTGCCACCTCCGTCGCCATGGTCGAGATGGCGGCGGCAGACGGCGTCACCCACATCGTCGCCACGCCCCACGCCAACGAGGAATACCCCTACGACCGCGAACGCAACGCCGTCCTGCTTCAGCAGATTCGCGCTGCCCTGCGGCCTGATACTGCGGCAAAGATGCAGCTCGGCCTCGGCTCCGACTTCCACCTGAGCTTCGAGAACACGGAGGACATCCGCACACAGGGGCTCTCCTACGCGATCAATCAGGGTCCGTACGTCCTTGTCGAGCTGGCCGACCACGGCATCCCACAGCGCATCGACGAGGTCTTCTACACCATGCGCGTCAATGGCCTCATCCCCATCCTCACCCACCCCGAGCGCAACACGACCCTGCAGCGCTCTCGCGAACGGCTACGCTCGTGGATGCAAGCCGACCTCCTCGTCCAGGTCACAGCCGGCTCGCTGCTCGGCACCTTTGGTCCCGTCGCGGAAAAAGTCGGTTGGGAGCTCCTGCGCAACAAATGGGCTCACTTCGTCTCGAGCGACGCTCACAACCTCACCCGCCGCTCTCCCAAGCTGCGAGAGGCGTATACCCTGGTCGGCAAACGCCTCGACAATGCCACCGCAGAGCGCCTCTTCGTCACCAATCCCCTCGCCGTCTTCGAAGGCCGCCCGCTCCCCCCACAGCCCCAGCCCACCGGCATCTACGAAGAAACCCCCACGCCCTGGCTCGACCGCCTGCTCGGCCGCTTCCGCTGATTGTTCCCTCCGGGAAAACAGTCCTTACGTCCAGCTTTCAAGGAGCCGCCTTCGGGCCTCTCCCAGTCGCACAAACAGGCTTTGCCCTGAAAAACGCCCCGGGGTAGCCGGGGCGTTCCATGTGCAGTTGCGTTCAGACTAGGCGTTTGCGAAGCACCCCAGTCAGTCCGAGCATGCCAGTGCCTAAAAGCACCAGGCTTGAAGGTTCCGGAGTAACGGAAGTGACGGTGCCGGTCAGATTTAACGCGGTACTTGGCGTCGAGTTGGTTAATACAGCGGACGCACCCTGCAAAGAGTAGCTTAGTGAGCCGAACTGGACAGGGGTACCAGCTATAATCCTAATCGTATCCGTGCTGGCTGTTACCGCATCTGTGCCATAGATGGTGATCGTCTTTGTAATCCCATCCAACGTCAGAGTGTCCATGAAGCTAAAGTTCACCGTTCCTGTAAAGTTAGTCGTGCCCGCGCTGACCTGGCCAGTCTGGACAACAGTTCCAGGTGCCGTGAACGTTGAGGAAACTGCATTAAAGCTTAGTGTGTCAACCGTTCCGGGTACCGTAAATGCAGACACCGCGGTTGCGCTGAAGCTGTCGGCATGGGCAACAACAGGGCTCAACACCAACGCCAAAGCAGCAAGAAGAAGAATGCGACGCATTAAAACCTCGACAGAGAAGGACTAGACACAAGTAGAACTAGCGCCAAGCTACTACCGTGCGCAGCAAAAGGAAGTACCACGACCATCCGCGTTACTACAACCTTTGTGTAGAAGTGAACATTCCTCAGATAAGTAAAAGGTTTTGGGTAAGTCTGCGTTATACAACGACGCCTAACTCAGTCCCAACCCACCATCTACCGCAAGCAGCTGTCCCGTGATAAACCGCGTCGCAGTCGCAAAGAACAGTACCGCCTCCGCCACATCCGTTGCCCGCCCATTCCGTCCCATTGGGGTCTTCGCAACAAACGACTCGTAGGCCGCATCGGCCGTCTCGCCCGTCACAATCATGCCCGGCGCCACACAGTTCACGCTGATCGCCGGTGCCCACGCCTTGGCCATCGTCTGGCTCAGCATGTGCAGCGCAGCTTTGCTCGTGCAGTAGTGGGCATGCGTCGCCCATGGATGCATCCCACCCAGCGATCCAATGTTCACGATGCGCCCGTCCGCACTCGCCTGCAACCACGGGTGCGCCGCCTGCGCCACCAGAAAAGGTCCCCGCGTGTTCGTGGCAAACATGGCATCCCACTGCTCCACAGCCAGGCTCTCCAGCGCCGCGGTCTCAAACGCTCCAGCGTTGTTCACCAGCAGGTCGATCCCACCCAGAAACTCGGCCGCTTCCCTCACGGCAACCCGCACAGACACCGCATCGGCAACGTCGCACACCACCACTGCAGCCCGCCTGCCCAGCCGCTGCAGCTCTGCCACGGTCGCGTCAGCCTCCGCCGTCACCCGCCGCGTGGTAATCACCACATCCGCGCCGGCACCGGCAAGGGCAAGCGCCAGCCCCTTGCCAATGCGGCGCGCACCACCTGTCACAATCGTGCGCCTGCCCTCCAGTAGCAGCGGCACCGCTAGTTCGTCGACGGCGATCCTGCGGCCGTCCCGTCCACCGTAGAACCGGTCGGCGCGCTTGTCTTGTTGGGCTGCTTCGGCGGCGTGGTCGACACTGGTGGCTTGACCGTATGGCTCGCCGGCAGCGTTGGATCCCCACCCTGCTTTGGATCGGCAGGCATGTTCGACAGCTTGATCACCGGGTCTGATGCTGAGATTGGCTTCGACGGCGCCGGTGCCGTAATCACCCGGTGCGTCGACTCCTGCACGCCGAGAGGCGCATTGCTGACCGACCCCTCGTACGTGGAAATCTGCTTCACCGGCCGCTGCAACCGGATCGTCAACTGCTTGGACGGCCCGTCCAGCATCACCTCGCCGGAGTACGTCGTATACCCGGAGGAGATCACCTGCACCTCCACCTTCGAGCCCTGCGGAATAATGTCGATGAACGCCTTGCCATCCACGCCAGACTTCACCTCCAGATTTCCTTCGTCGATGCCATCCTTGGTGGGATGAAAGATGACCCCGGCGTTCTCCACGACCTTGCCATTGGACTCCCGCAGCACCAGAACCTCCAGGTGGCTCGTGACCGGCGGTGCCTTGTACTTGCGGCCGTGCCGGGTGTCTTGTGCCGTCGCCGCCAGCACTACTGAAAGCGCTCCCACACCCATTCCTGTCACTGCCCGCCGAAAGAAAACCATCCTGTTCATCCGCCCATTCTATGCGGTGCCGCAAACGATCGTCTCCACCATCCGGCTGAGAGGCCGCGCCCCTCTGCTATGAGCGCCTTTCACTCACATTTCATCGTTTGGCACTTGACGTACAGGAGTGCCAAGCCGTACATTGGCAATCGGAGCGCGGGAGTGCTAAGTCTCCCCGCCAACACACGCACCACCAAGGAGCACCACCACCATGGCATCCACGTTCACACCGCTCCACGACCGCATCCTGGTCAAGCGCACTGAAGAAGGCGAAACAATGCGCGGCGGCATCATCATCCCCGACAGCGCCAAGGAAAAGCCCCAGCAGGGCTCGGTCGTCTCCGTCGGCAAGGGTAAGTCCAACGACGAAGGCAAGGTTTTCCCGCTTGACGTCAAGGCTGGCGACACCGTTCTGTTCGGCAAATACAGCGGCACCGAAATCAAGCTGGACGGCGAAGATCTTCTCATCATGCGCGAAGAAGAAGTCCTCGGCATCCTCAAGTCGTAATCTCGGCGGCCCCTTGCCGCCACTGATCCACCCAAAGATTCAGCGCTCTTCAGCGCAAAGGAAAACAAAGCAATGGCAAAGACAATTCTGCACGGCGAAGATTCTCGCCAGGCTATTCTGCGCGGCGTCAACATCCTCGCCGATGCCGTTAAAGTGACACTTGGACCCAAGGGTCGCAACGTGGTCATTGAAAAGAAGTTCGGCTCGCCCACCATCACCAAGGACGGCGTCACCGTCGCCAAGGAAATCGAGCTCAAGGACCCGATCGAAAACGTCGGCGCCCAGCTCGTCAAGGAAGTCGCCAGCAAGACCTCTGACGTTGCCGGCGACGGCACCACTACCGCGACAGTCCTCGCCCAGGCCATCTACCGCGAAGGCGTTAAGACCGTTGCAGCTGGCGCCAACCCCACCGCCCTCAAGCGCGGCATCGACAAGGCCGTTGAGGCCATTGTCGGCAAGCGCGCAGAAGACGGCACCGTCTCCGGCGGCGCTCTCTCCAAGTTCTCCAAGCCCGTCTCCGGCGACATGATTGCCCAGGTCGGCACCATCTCCGCCAACAGCGACCACCAGATCGGCACCATCATCGCGGAAGCGATGAAGAAGGTCGGCAAGGACGGCGTCATCACCGTCGAAGAGTCCAAGACCATGGAAACGCAGCTGGATGTCGTGGAAGGCATGCAGTTCGACCGCGGCTACCTCTCGCCCTACTTCGTGACGGATGCCGAGCGTATGGAAGCTGCCCTCGAAGATCCCTACATCCTCATCTACGAAAAGAAGATCTCGTCGATGAAGGACCTGCTGCCTCTGCTCGAGCAGATCGCCCGCACCGGCAAGCCGCTCGTCATCATCGCCGAAGACGTCGATGGTGAGGCGCTCGCAACCCTCGTTGTCAACAAGCTGCGTGGCACGCTCAACGTTGCCGCCGTCAAGGCACCGGGCTTCGGCGACCGCCGCAAGGCCATGCTGGGCGACATCGCGACCCTCACCGGCGGTCAGGCCATCACCGAAGACCTCGGCATCAAGCTCGAGTCGGTGAAGATCGAGGACCTGGGTCGTGCCAAGCGCGTGACCATCGACAAGGACAACACCACGATCATCGACGGCGCAGGCCAGGACGACAAGATCGAGGGCCGCGTCCGCGAGATCCGTTCGCAGGTCGACAAGACCACCTCCGACTACGACCGTGAGAAGCTCCAGGAGCGTCTCGCCAAGCTGGTCGGCGGCGTCGCCGTCATCAAGGTCGGTGCAGCCACCGAAACCGAGATGAAGGAGAAGAAGGCACGCGTCGAAGACGCCATGCACGCAACCCGTGCAGCCGTCGAGGAAGGCATCGTCCCCGGAGGCGGTGTGGCCCTGGTCCGCTGCGCTCCTGACGTCGATGCCCTCATCAAGACGCTGGAAGGCGACGAGAAGATCGGCGCGACCATCATCCGTCGCGCCATCGAAGAGCCGCTTCGCCAGATCGTCGCCAATGCTGGCGAAGAGGGTGCGGTTGTGGTCGGCAAGATCCTCGAAGGCAAGGAGAACATCGGCTACAACGCGGCAACCGGCGTGTTCGAGGACCTGGTCGCGGCCGGCGTCATCGACCCCACCAAGGTCACCCGCACCGCCCTCCAGAACGCAGCCAGCATCAGCGGCCTGCTCCTCACCACCGAAGCCCTCATCTCCGACGTTCCGGAGAAGGCGGCAGCGGCAGGCGGCGGCGGCCACTCTCACGGCGGCGGCATGGACGGCATGTACTAAACATTGCATGCAGCAGACGCGCTCGCGCAAACCGAAGAAGCCCCGGAGCAATCCGGGGCTTTCTGCGTTCGTACCTTGGAGCGGACAGAACTCATCCACGCAATGTGCATCTATGTCAGACAGAGGTCGACATGCCCCAGCAAAAAAGCGTAGTGCTTTCCCTCGTCCTAACCTTCTTCTTCGGCCCGTTCGGCATGCTGTACAGCACAGTAACCGGTGCCATTATCATGCTCGTGCTCTACCTTGCCATCGGCATTCCGACGTTGGGCTGGGGCCTCGCCGTCCTGCACCCCATCGCCATGATCTGGGGAGCCGTAGCCGCCAGCAAAACGCACTAGCCACAAGGGAGCGGGCGGGCGCGTTCAGCGCAGCCGGGCCTCGGCTCTACCGCTTCGCCTTCCGCCGCTTCTCCAGCCGGCTCCAGTACTGGAACGGGTCCAGGTACAACTCTGCATCCAGCTCCGCCGCCCGGGCCTGTACTCGCGCCTGCGCATCCAGCACGGCCCGGTTATAAATTGCGGGCCCAATCTCCTCCAGAATGTAGTTCAACAGGTTCGCCGCAGGCAGCGTGCCAAGCTCCTCCTGCAGCTCCTCCTGAAAGTACCGCTGCAGCGACGCCAGCGCATCCTTCCGCTGCACGTCCGAAAGCTCCACCGCACCTGCCGCCATACTCCCCCCCTCAACAACAGCAAAGGCCAGCAGCGGAACACGCCTGCTGGCCTTCAACTCAAACAAAGAAAAACTACAGTCCCTTTGCCACCAGAAACAGAATCATGTCCTTCACGCGCGAGCTGTACCCCCACTCGTTGTCGTACCAGCTGATCACCTTGCCGGTCTTGTCCCCCACAACCTTGGTCAGCTTGCTATCCACAATCGACGAGTGCGCATCGCCCTTGAAGTCCGACGACACCAGCTCATTGTCGGTGTACCCGAGGTAGCCCTTCAGCGGACCCTCTTCGGACGCCTTCTTCAACGCCGCGTTGACCTCGGCCACCGTGATCGGCTTCTCCGTCACAAACGTCAAATCCACCACCGACACATTGGGCGTCGGCACACGCATGGAGAACCCATCCAGCTTGCCATCCATCTCTGGAATGACCAGTCGCAGCGCCTTGGCCGCGCCGGTCGACGACGGAATCATGCTCAGCGCCGCCGCACGCGCACGACGCAGATCTTTGTGCGGGAAGTCCAGAATCACCTGGTCATTCGTGTAGCTGTGGATCGTCGTCATGATGCCGCTGGTGATCCCAAACGTATCGTTCAGCACCTTGACCACCGGTGCCAGCCCGTTGGTCGTGCAGCTCGCGTTCGAGATCACGTTGTGCTTCGAGGCATCGTACGTGTCGTCATTCACACCCAGCACAATCGTGACGTCCTCGTTGGTCGCGGGCGCACTGATGATCACCTTCTTCACCGTCTGGCCCAGGTGCGCCTTGGCCTTCGTCGCATCCGTGAAGTGACCGGTCGACTCCACCACAATTTGTGCGCCCACCTCTGCCCACGGCAGCTTGCCCGGGTCGCGCTCCGCAAACACCTTGATCTTTTTGCCATCGACGGAGATAAAGTCCTCACCCGCGATCACGTCGTTCTTCAGGTTCCCCAGGATCGAGTCGTACTTCAGCAGGTGTGCCAGCGTCGCCGGGCTGGTCAAGTCATTCACCGCTACGATCTCAATGTCAGGGTTGCCCAGTGTCGTGCGAAACACGTTGCGGCCAATACGGCCAAAGCCGTTGATACCTACCTTTACTGCCATAACAGTGTCACTTCCCTTCCTCAGGTACGCGCCGGTCTGCCCACGGCGCACCGGCTTCAGTGTAGCCCGTCCCGCCCGGGCCACGCTCCGCGCACTGCACCATTTTGCGGGCACCCATGCCTGTATGCTACAAGTCATCAGGCGAACGCAGCCGCGCGAAACCCCGCGACCCGCGTACAGCCACACATCCCGATCCAGAGAACAGATGCAATGCGCAAAGGATGCGCAACACGATGAGAAGACGCAGCAAGCGCGGCCCCAACAACAGCGAGGCCACCGGCAAAATCGGCCAGGAAATCCCCACCGACCAGCCCGCGGCACTCCGCCCCAACTACCCTGAGGCCAACCGGTCCAAAGCAGCTGAGGCTCCCGATAAGTCCGCCGAGACGCCCGCCGAGACCCCGCTCGACCACCATGCCGACGAGCCTGAGGACACTGCCCCCGGTGACATCGTTCTTGAGACCCAGCCCGAGCAGTTGTCCACGCCTCCGGCAGAACCCCAGGTCATCTCGCAGCAGGGCGAGAAGCCAGCACCCAAGGGCTTCGTGGTCCTCGCCATCGGCCTTCCCGGCTCCGGCAAAACCACCTGGTACAAGCGCCGCGGGGTGACGCCACTGTCGTCAGACCTGCTCCGCACCATCCTGTTCGACGACATCACCGACCAGCGCTACAGTGGCCTCGTCTTCAGCACCCTGCGCTCGCTCCTCCGTGCCCGGCTCATCGCCAAAATGCCCTGGAACTATGTCGACGCCACCAATCTCTCCGCCCACGAGCGCCGCCAATGGATCAAGATGGCCAAGAGCTTCGGCTACGAGGCCCAGGCCGTTTTCTTCGACGTCCCCCTCACCGTCTGCATGGAACGCAACAGCAAGCGCGAGCGACGCGTCGCTGACGATGTCATGGAGAAGATGAGCGAACGCCTCCGCCCGCCCTCCTTCCGCGAAGGCTTCTCCAAGATCACCGTCGTCCGCGTCAAAGGTCAGCCCGGCAGCACCACCCCTTCCGGCATCGCAGAGCCCACGCCCGAGGCCTTCAACACGCCCGTCGCGCCAGAACCGGACGCGGACCATAGCCCCGATCTCGACGACCCAAACGCAACCACCAACCTCGACGAGCCCTCCGGCAGCTTCGCCGATGCTCCTGGCGAAGCACACGGAGCCCACTCCGCCCCGTCCGACGACCTCAACATGCCAGACCAGCCTGACACCTTCGAATAATCCATGGCACCCACCGGCGGCGTTGAGTTTGCACACGTAAGCTTTACGCCGCCCGGCGCCGATCATCCCATCCTCAACAACGTCTCGCTGCAACTGGAGCCCGGCACCACCACGGCCCTGCTTGGCCGTTCCGGCTCCGGCAAAACCACCCTCCTCCGCACCGTCAACGGCCTCGTCCTGCCCACCGCTGGCACGGTCACCGTCAGCGGCGGCAAAGTCGGCAGCAGCTCCTCCCCGCAACAACTCCGCGACCTCCGCCACACCGTCGGCTACGTCATCCAGGAGACCGGCCTCTTTCCCCACATGACCATCGAGCGCAACGTCGCGCTCCCCTTGGAACTTGCCGGCAAGCCCGCCGACGAGCGCAGAAAACGCGCCCACGATCTCCTTACCAGCACCGGCCTCGACCCCGCAGCCTTTGCCGCCCGACACCCGCACGAGCTCTCCGGCGGCCAGCGCCAGCGCGTCGGACTCGCCCGCGCACTCTCCAACGACCCCGCTCTCCTGCTCCTCGACGAACCCTTCGGCGCGCTCGATCCCCTCACCCGCGCCGAAATGCAAACCATGCTCCGCGACCTGCTCGCCCGTCTTGGCAAGACCGCTCTCATCGTCACCCACGACCTGCAGGAAGCGATCTTCCTCGCCCATCGCGTCGTCTTCATCGATAAGGGCGAGGTCGTCGCCGATCTCCGCTCCAAAGACGTCCTGCACTCCGATATCCCAGCCGTCGCCGAATACGTCCGCGCCGTCAACCGTTTCGAACCCGCCGCATGAGGAACGAAGAATGATTCCCTTCCTCCATCAGCACGGCTACGAACTCGCCCGCCTCACCTTTGAGACCCTCTGGCTCACCGGCTGGTCCGTGCTCCTCGCCACCCTCATCGCCCTGCCCACCGGCATCTGGCTCACCCGGCACGAGCGCTGGGCCAAGCCCGTCATCGGCTTCACCAACATTGTCCAAACCATCCCCTCGCTCGCCCTCTTCGGCCTGCTCCTCCCTGTCCCTTGGTTAGGCGATCGCGCCGCCCGCCTCGCGATCCTCGCCCTCACCGGCTACGCACTGCTCCCCATCCTGCGCAACACCTACACCGGCATCCGAAGCATCGAACCCGCTCTCATTGACGTCAGCAAAGCACTCGGCATGAATAACATGCAACGCCTCCTGAAAGTAGAGCTTCCACTTTCCGCAAGCATCATCCTCGCTGGTCTGCGCACCGCCACCGTCACATCCGTCGGTGTCGCCACTATCGCCGCAGCCATCGGCGCAGGCGGTCTCGGCGAGTTCATCTTCCGTGGTGTCGCCTCGGTCGACAACCGCTTCGTCCTAGCAGGCGCCATCCCCGCGGCCCTCCTCGCCCTCGCCCTCGACGCCCTCCTCGGCCTACTCGAGCACCGTCTCACCGTCCGCGCATGAGGACCCCGCGCGCAAGCCGTGTGCCGCACCTCCAAATCCTCGGACATGGGTTCCTCGTCCTGCTCCTCTTCACCCTCCTCAGCTGCGACGCTCCCCACGGCTCCCGTGTCGTTGTCGGCTGCAAAAACTTCACCGAACAGGTCCTCCTCGGCGAACTCCTCGCCCAGCAAATCGAATCCCATGGCGAAAAGGTGGACCGCCGCTTCTACCTCGCCGGCAGCTACATCGCTCACCAGGCCCTGCTCTCCGGCCGCATCGATGCCTACGTCGAGTACACCGGCACTGCCCTCAGCTCCATCCTCAAGCAGCCCGTCGACCACGATCCCGGCCGCGTGCTTGCCACCATCACCCGCCTCTACGCCCCGCTCGGCGTCACAGTCGAACCCTCCCTCGGCTTCCAGAACACCTTCGCCATGGTCATGCGGCAGCAGGACGCCCCCGGCATCCAGACCCTGTCCCAACTCGCACCCGTCGCCCCCAAACTCCGCCTCGGCGTCGGCTACGAGTTCGAGGACCGCCCAGACGGTCTCCACGGCATGGACGCCGCGTACCACCTCCACTTCGGCGAACCCCGCATCATGGACCTCGGCCTTCTCTACCGTTCTATTGCCTCCAACCAGGTAGACATCGTCGCCGGCAACTCCACCGACGGCGCCATCCCCACGCTCCACCTCAAAGTCCTCGAGGACAATCTCCACTACTTTCCACCCTACGAAGCCGTCCCGCTGGTCCGCACCGAGACCCTCCGCCAACACCCCGCCGTCGCCCAGGCCGTCAGAGAGCTCACCAACGCCATCACCGAGGCCGACATGCAGACCATGAACCACGCCGTCGAGGGCGACCACCGCGACCCCGCGGACGTCATCCGCGACTTCCGCCAGCGCAAGCACCTCTAACTTTCCGATGCCTGGTCAGCAAGCCATCGGGTGCCCCACCTTCGCGAAGCGAAGGTGGGATTTCCTGCCACCAACTGCTATCGTGAACCGCATGCGCGCCGCCCTCCTCGCTGTCACCCTGTGCGCGACCGCCTCCGCACAAGTCTCCGCACCAAAAGGAAACCTCATGCACGCCACCGGAACCTTCGACGTCAAAGTCACCCCAGCCGAACCGTCTGACGTTGCCAAAGCCGCAGACACCGGCCGCATGACCATCGATAAAACCTGGACTGGTGGCCTTACCGGCACCAGCAAAGGCGAGATGCTCATCGGCAACACAAAGGAGAACGCCTCCATGGCCTACGTCGCCATAGAGCGCTTCACCGGCTCGGTCGACGGCCACACCGGCACCTTCCTCTTCAGCCACAGCGCAGAAATGCTGAACAACGCACCCACCAAGTTTGACGTCACCGTGGTTCCCGGCTCCGGCACCGGCGCCCTCAAAGGCCTCACCGGCAAGCTCGACATCACCATCGACGGCAAGAACCACACCTACAGCTTCGCCTACACACTGCCCGCGCAGCAGTAGAGCACCCACGCGCATCTCATCCACTGAACGCGATCCGGCTCACGCCATCGCACAGAAGCGGAGAGACCCACACCATGTCTGAAAAGAACTACACCGGCACCGAAGGCATTCAGAAGATCCAGGAACTCATCAAGGACTCTCACATCGGCATGCTCACCACCGTCACGGCAGAGGGCACGCTGCACGCCCGCCCCATGGCCCTGCCCGACCGCCCGTTCGACGGCTCGCTCTGGTTCATCACCCGCAACGACAGCGGCAAGACCGAAGAAATCCGCCACGACAGCCAGGTCCTGGTCAGCTTCGCCGAGCCGAAAGACGGCAAGTACATCGCCCTCTCCGGTCGCGCTGCCATCGTCCACGACCGCTCGCTTATCCACGAGCACTGGACACCCATGGCCAAGGCCTGGTTCCCGCAGGGCGAGGACGATCCTGCTGTCACCCTGCTGCAGATTCACATCGACAGCGCGGAGTACTGGGAAGCCAACAGCAGCAAGCTGGTCCGCTTCACCAAACTTGCCCTGGCCAGCGTTACTGGCGCAGGCAAGACTGACGTCGGCGACTCCGGCCACATCAGCGTTTAATGATCTCGCAGCGGGCGTTGTTCCTACCGAACGACGCCTGCCTCGCGAAACGGCCAGTACACAAACGCCGCCTTGCCATAGATGTAGTGACGCTCGACGGGCCCAAAGTCCCGGCTGTCGTATGACACCGACCGGTGATCCCCCATAACGAAGAAGTCACCCGGCGGCACCACCTCTTCCGGCTCTGACCGCTCATCGGCATAACGCGCCGGCACGTACCCTTCGGTCTGCTCCAGGCCGTTCAAAAACACACGTCCGTGCGCAATCCGAATCGTATCGCCCGGCAACCCGATCACCCGCTTGATGTAGCTCCGGCTCGGATCGCGCGGATACTGGAAGACCACCACGTCCCCGCGCTGAATGTTGCCCACGCGGTACGCCAGCTTGTTAATGCACAGCCGGTCCTGGTCCTGCAGCTCCGGCACCATGCTCGTACCTTCCACCCGCACTGGCTGGTACAGAAACAGGATGATGAACAGCGATACGATCGCCGCAACGCCGACGTCACGCAACCACGCCATCGAGCCCCGCAGCAAATGGAGCGGAGACTTCTCCTCCCCATGTGCAGGTTCAGGTACGTGCGGATTGTCGGTTTCGGTTTGCACTGGCGAACTGAACTCCCACTGTACTCAGACGCACATCGAGCCGCAAGGTAAATACGGCAGACTCAACGTAATGCATGCGCATACTCCCCACCTGCTAGGCGCATCTGATGCTGCTGGGCGCGTATCATAAGTCAGATACAGCCCGGAACACGAAGGCGGTAAACTCATGCCAGAGACCTTGATCGAACCAGAAACAAAACGGCCCGCCGACTCAGAAGGGCACCATGTGACCACGGTCGAGCTGCCGGGTCTCGCCACTGAGCGCCGCAACGAAGCCTCAGAAGGCTTTGACAAAAAATCCGCACTTGAGATTGCCCGCATCATCAATGCGGAAGACGCCAAGGTTGCCGGTGCCGTCAAGAAAGCCCTCCCCGAAATTGCCCAGGTCATCGACGTCATTGCTCGCTCCTTGCGCGATGGTGGCCGTCTCATCTACGTCGGCGCAGGCTCCTCCGGCCGTATCGCCGCGCTGGACTCGTCGGAGTGTCCCGCGACCTTCTCTACCCAACCGGCCCAGGTGCAATACATCATGTGCGGCGGCCCCAAGGCGCTCGCCAGCGCCTCCGACGTCAACGAAGACTCGCCGGAAATGGGCCAGCGCGACATCGCCAAGCGCCGCCCCACACGCAAAGACATCGTCATCGGCATCTCCGCCTCCGGCCGCACGCCTTACGTGGTCGGCGCCGTGGAGTACGCCCGCGCCCGCGGTGCCAAAACCGCCGCCATCGTCTGCAACCGTGACACAGCTCTCGCCAACGCAGCAGACATCACCATCGTCGCGGAAGTCGGCCCGGAAGTCATCAGCGGTTCCACACGTCTCAAGGCTTCCAGCGCCCAGAAGATGATCACCAACATGATCACCACCGGTGCCATGACCCGGCTCGGCTACGTGTACGACAACCTCATGGTTAACGTGCACATGAAGAATCACAAGCTTGTTGAGCGCGGCATCTCCGTCCTCATGCGCGTCACCGGTGTGGACCGCGAAACGGCGATTCGCACCATCAAGTCCGCCGGCCGCTCCATCCCCACTGCCGTCGTCATGCTCAAGGCCAACGTGGACAAGATGGAAGCTGTCCGCCGGCTGCAAAAAGCCGACGGGAACGTCCGCCTCGCCATCGAAGACTCCCGCCTCGAGCTCTAAAACGCGCAACATTCCGCCGACCAAGACACCAGTTGCAACAGCTCCGCAAGCTTTCCAGGCTGGGCGGACACCCTTTGTGACGCTTGCGCCCCTATAGGTGCGGGAACTTGATGCGTGACAAGGAGCCAGTACGACCATCGCCGGCGGCCTGCTCGCCTTCTGCGTGTTGCCGCTGCAAGCTCCGTGGGTGGTTTACTCGGCTCAGTGTGGACCGACAATCTCAACGTCCTGCCTCGGCTCAAACGCCAGCGGGCAAACGACGACACGGTCTGCGGGAAAAAGACGCGGCCAATCCACCCGGCAATCCCCACAACCTTTGCAAACAGCGGTGTTTATTCCAACAGCGGCTACCCCCTCTACAAGAGGGGGCCCCGCACAAGGAGAACATCATGAACCGCACATTCGCATCCGTCGCACTCGCACTCACCTTGGTTCTCCCGCTCGCCGGATCGGTTGCGGTCGCCCAGGCCGTAACCGATCCCGCCGCTCAGAACCAGGCCCAGCCAGCCCCCGGCCAGCACATGCGCGACCCGCACAAGATGGCCATGAAGTTGAGCCGCAAGCTCAACCTCACACCCGACCAGACCGCAAAGGTGGAGCCCATCCTCGCCGAACGCCAGCAGAAGATCCAGGCCGTCAAGGCAAACACGTCACTCACCCCCGACCAGATGCACCAGCAGATGCACGAGATCGGTAAGAGCATCCACGCCGAACTCGCCGGCGTCCTCACACCGGACCAGATGCAGCAGATGAAGAGCATGCATAAGGCCCACGAAGCCAGGCAAAACAACGCCCCCACCGGCGCATAACCTCTCACATCACCAGTTCACCGCGAGGCCTGCGCCCACCAGCGCAGGCCTCGGTGCATGGCGACTGGCGACCTTACAGGTCCCAGAAATTTGACAGGTATACGGGACACAGGGTGTCCCACGTCATCGCGCCCAGAGACCGACGCACCCACCTCGGCACCCTCACCACCCTGCAGCCGCCTCTGGTTTCGTACACTGGTCCTCATGGACAAGTTCGTCGTCCGAGGAGGCAATCCCCTCCTCGGCACCATCAAAGTTTCCGGCGCAAAAAACTCTGCGCTCCCCTGCATGGCCGCTGCCATCCTCACCGCGGACGAGGTCATCCTCGAAAACATCCCCCAGGTCCGCGACATCGAAACCGAGCGCCGCCTGCTCGAGTCCATGGGCGCCACCTGCGAGCTCGGCTACGGCCGCGCCCAGCACCGCACCACCATCCAGTGCGCCGTCCTTTCAGACCCTGAGGCCAAGTACGAAATCGTCAAGACCATGCGAGCCTCCTCGCTCGTCCTCGGCCCACTCATCGCCCGCACCGGCATGGCCCGCGTCGCCGCTCCCGGCGGCTGTGCCATCGGCGGTCGGCCCATTGACCTCCACCTCAAGGGCCTCGAATCCATGGGCGCAAAGATCACCCAGGAGCACGGCTACATCGAGGCCCGCACCGATCGCCTCAAAGGCGCTCACATCGTCTTCGACAAGATCACCGTCACCGGCACCGAAGACCTGCTCATGGCAGCCGTCCTCGCCGAAGGCGAAACCGTCATGGAAAACTGCGCCCGCGAACCGGAGGTCACCGACCTTGCCGCAATGCTGGTCGGCATGGGCGCAAAAATTGAAGGCGCCGGCACCTCCTGCATCCGCGTCCAGGGCGTCTCGTCGCTCCACGGCGTCAAGCACCGCATTAATCCGGACCGCATTGAGGCCGGCACCTTCCTCATCGCCGGCGCCATCTCCGGCGGCGACCTCAACGTCGACTGCTGCAACCCCGCTCACCTCGCCGCAGTCATCAGCAAGCTTGAGGAAGCAGGCGTCCGCATCGACGTCGGCCGCGACAACATCCGCGTCCGCTCTGAAGGTCACCTGCGCGCGACGGACATCGCCACCGTCGAATACCCCGGCTTCCCCACCGACATGCAGGCCCAGTTCATGGCCCTCGCCACCCAGGCTGAAGGCACCAGCACCATTACCGAAAACATCTTCGAAAACCGCTTCATGCACGTCTCCGAGCTCAACCGCATGGGCGCAAACATCCAGGTCCACGGCCGCACCGCCACTGTGAAAGGCAAAACCCCGCTCTCCTCCGCCGCCGTCATGTGCTCCGACCTCCGCGCCTCCGCGTCTCTCGTCCTCGCGGCCCTCGTCGCCGACGGAGAAACCATCCTCGACCGCGTCTATCACATCGACCGCGGCTACGAGCACATCGAAGAAAAGCTTCGCGGCGTTGGCGCCCAGATCCGCCGCATGGGCGACGTCTTCGGCAAGCGCTAAGCGACCACGTAGCATGGGGTCACCCCTCTCAGGAGCCCCCATGCGCCGCGCCACCCTCGCGCCCCTGCTGTCTGCCACCCTGCTCCTGTCCATCGCGACCCCCGCCCAACTCCCCCTAGTGCCCGACCAGGGAGATTGGTCTGCTCCTGCCGCCGCTTGGTGGTCGCACGTCCAGTTCCTCGCAGACGACAGGCTCGAAGGTCGCCGCACCGCCACACCCGGCTACGACCAGGCCGTCCGCTACGTCGAAACCCAGTTCAGAGAGGCCGGCCTTAAACCTGCCGGCACCCACGGCTTCCAGCAGCCCATCGCCTTCCTTCCCACCTCTGTCGACTACGCGAAAACCACGCTCACCCTTACCACCTCCGCCGGTGAAACCGCACTCACGCTCCCCGTAGACGCCACGCTCTCCGTCCACAACGACCGCTCCGTCAGCGCACCCATCCTCTTCCTCGGCTACGGGCTGCAACTCCCCAGCAAGCACATCGACGACTACGCCGGGCAGGATCTCCGCGGCAAGATCGTCGCCCTCTACAACGCCGCTCCGGCCAACCTGCAGGGCCCCCAGCGCTCCTATGCCCGCCAGCTCGATCAGCGCTGGTCCCGCCTTCGCGCCGCCGGTGCCATCGGCCTCCTAACCTACACCCCACCTCGCTTCGTCCCCGGTGCTGACAAGCTCACGCCCGAACAGCGCGCTGCCGCCCAGCCCCAGTCCGCCACAGGCCCAACTCTCATCTTCGCCAACTCAGACCTCGATACCACCAAAGGCATGCGCTTCGCTGCCACCCTCACCGCCACCGGTATGGACAAGCTCCTCACCGGCACAGGCCACACCCTGGCCGAGCTCAAGGCCATCGCTGACCAGGGCAAGCCGCTCCCGCACTTTGTCATCCCCGGCACTCTCCAGTCCCGCATCACTGTGGACCGCGCGGCAGAGATCAAAAGCAGCAACGTCATCGGCCTCCTTCCCGGCTCCGACCCACAACTCAAAAACGAGTACGTCGTCGTCTCCGCCCACCTTGACCACCTCGGCATCGGCCGCGAACTCAATGGCGACTCCATCTACAACGGCGCCATGGACAACGCCAGCGGCATCGCTTCCCTCATCGAAGCCGCAACACTCCTCCACACCCAACACCTCAAGCGCTCCATCCTCTTCGTTGCCTTCACCGGCGAAGAACTCGGCGAACTTGGCTCGCAATACTTCGCCACCAAACCCACCGTTCCCAAACAAAACATCGTCGCCGACCTCAACATGGACATGTTCCTCCCTCTCTTCCCCCTTCGCTTTCTCGAGATTCAGGGCCTCGGTGAATCCACTCTCGGCAACGACGCCCGCGCCGTCTGCCAGCTCAACGACGTCGAGCCCCAATTCGACAAGCAGCCCGACGAAAACCGCTTCGTCCGCTCCGACCAGGTGAACTTCGTCAAACAGGGCATCCCCGCGCTCGCCTTCAAATTCGGTTGGACCCCCGACTCCCCCGAACAGAAAACTTTCAACGACTGGGTCCGCACCCGCTACCACAAACCCTCCGACGACCTCGCCCAGCCCGTCGACAAGGTCGCCGCCGCCCAGTTCACGTCCCTCCTCGCCCAACTGGCCGCCCGCATCGCCAACGCGCCCGCCCGCCCCGCCTGGTACCCCGAAAGCTCCTTCAGCACCGCCGGGAAATAGCGGCCCGATAGCTCTGGCGTACTCTTGTTTCAGGAGATCGGCCCATGGCCACGCAACCCGCGCTCATGCCCATCGAACAGTACCTCCGCACCCGTTACAGCCCGATGTGGACCTCGTCGACGAGAGGAAACTGACCCTTCCAAACACACGCATCAGCGTAGATGTAGAAGCATTCTTTGCACGTCTGGATTAACCACTATTTATGAACGAAGACACCCAAACCTACGAACTCCCTCAGGCTCCCGCAACCATGCCCGCCCTCCGCGTCGCCGTTCTCGGCACCGGCAAAATGGGCGGCATCCTGCTCCAGGCCTTCCTCAAAAACAATCTGCTCCACCCCGAGCAGATCACCGCCACCGTTGCCCATCCGGAGCGCGCGCTCGCCCTCTCCACCCAATACGGCGTCCACGTCACCACCGACAATCTCGCCGCCGCGCACGAGGCGGACGTCATTCTCCTTGGCGTCAAGCCGATCCAGGTCCCCGCCCTTATCGAGCAAATTCGCCCCGCCCTGACCGCGGACAAACTCATCATCTCCTTCGCGGCCTCCGTTACCACGGCATCCATCGAGCAGACCGCCCGCGAACACCTGGGCGTCATCCGCGCCATGCCCAATACACCGTCCATGCTCGCCGCCGGCATCACGGCCCTCTGCGGCGGCAAGTACGTCACCGAAGCCCAGCTCAGCACCGCACAGCGCATCTTCGGTACCGTCGGCCGCACCGTCATCGTCGACGAGAAGCACATGGACGCCGTCACCGGCCTTTCCGGCTCTGGCCCCGCCTTCATCTACATCATCATCGAGGCCCTTGCCGAAGCCGGCGTCAACGTCGGCCTGCCCCGCGACATCGCCACCCAGCTCGCCGCCCAGACCACCTACGGCGCCGCCCGCATGGTGCTTGAGACTGGCTACCATCCCGCCCTGCTCAAAGACGCCGTCACCACCCCCGCCGGCTGCACCGTCGACGGCATCCTCGAGCTTGAAGAAGGCGGCCTCCGCGTCACCCTCATCAAGGCCGTCAAGCGCTCCACCCAGCGCGCCAAAGAACTCGCCGCCGGGTAATCCCGCCGCCGGGTAATCCCGGAAACCAAAGTTGTACGCTCCGGGCCCCTAGACGTATAGATCACTGGCAACCTGCCGATACATGCTGCATGCAGGAGTTGAAGCCAATGCGTCGTATCGCCTTACTTATCGTCTTTGTCGGAGCAGCCCTTTTGCATCCCCGCACTTCTGTCGCGGAGAACATCCCTGCTCAGGTCGGCATCACCGTCTCGTGTGAATGTGCTGACAGCACCGGCAAGGCCTATGGCGCTGCGATCAAACAGCTCCTCAGTGACGACGCAGACCTCAAGCAGATCCGTTCAACCACCAGCGACGTAGACTCCGCGATGACCCTTCGCATCACCTCCACGGCTGTGCCCGTCTCGGACGGCATCCCCCGCTTCGCACTTACCGTCTCGTATAAGCACGGCGGCAAAACCATGCAGCAGACCATCCAGACCTGCACGCACGCTCCTCTTCAGCTCACCGCCGCCCTGCTCGTGCATGAGGTCAAACAGCTTGAAATGGAGTCCGACGGTCCTGCCGGTCCTGAAGCAGACACCGACAATCCGATTCTCACCGCGTCCGTGCGTTAACCCACCCGGACTGCAGAATGGGGCCGCACTCGCGGCCCCATAACTCTTCCCCCCAACCTCGCCTTACTCCGTGCGCCTACCGCCCGGATCGCCACTTCGCACTCGCCACTTTGCCTGACCTGTCTGTACAGTGAACTCATGCAGCGCGACATCCCATCGCCCACGCGTGCGTCGCTCCCCACTCCGCACTGCTCCGTCGGTCTCCTGCCGCAACTGCAGTCGCTCCGGTAAGCGGCAACATGGCTACCCACATCTCTCCGCCGGCGCGCCTCACTCCCACCCGCAGCCCCCGTGTCATCTATCGCGGCGTGCACCGCTGGGCATGGGCCACGCTCGCCTTCTTCATCCTCGTCGTGCTTGAGGGTGCAGTCGTCCGCGCCACCTCCTCCGGCGCCGGCTGCGGAGCCCACTGGCCCCTCTGCAACAACGAAATCATCCCCCACCACCCCCGCCTCGCCACTGTCATCGAGTTCACCCACCGCTCGCTCACCGGCATCTCCACCGCCATGTTCGCCCTGCTCATCGGCTGGACGTTCTACGCGACCCCACGTCGCCATCTAGCCCGGCGCACTGCCGTCGCCGCGGGCCTGTTGCTGCTCTCTGAGGGCGCTCTCGGCGCGGTCCTCGTCCTCAAGGGCCTGGTCGAAAGCAACACCTCGGCCCTCCGTGTCGTCATGCAATCCGTCCACTTCACCAACACCCTGCTTCTGCTCGGCGCCACCGCCGCTACCGCCGTTCTGCTGGGCACACCGCAGCCCCTCACAGCCGACGAATCCGCACACTCCCACACGCGCCTTGCCGCCTGGCTCAGCATCGCCGCCACCACCCTCACCGGCGCCACAGGCTCCCTGGCCGCACTTGCCGACACGCTCTTCCCCTCACCGAACCTGCGCACCGCCCTCGCCGCAGACTTCGCCGCCAACTCGCCCCTGCTTATCCGCATGCGCTGGATGCACCCGGCCAGCAGCGGTCTCGCCGCACTCGTAAGCATCGCGCTCGCCGTCTACCTCGCCCGCGCCGGCAATCGCCGCCTCTCCAACCTGCTGCTGGTCAACCTCGCCGCCCAGTTTGTCCTCGGCATCGCAGACGTCCTGCTGCTCGCCCCCACCTGGCTCCAGGTCCTCCACCTCTTCGGCGCCGACATCTTCTGGATCACCCTCGTCGTCATCGCCACCCGCCTAACCTGGCACAAACCCTCGTTTCATCGCATCGGCTCTGCACCCTCCTCCGCAACTGCGGCACGCTGATTCCGTCAGCACCCCGGCACCCGAACCCAAAAGTCTCAGCACTCCAAACGAAAAGAGGCGCGGCCAATGGCCGCGCCTCTCGGAACCAACGTGCGACTTACTTTGGGTCGTGCGGCGTGGTTGTCGGGGTCTTGTCCCCGATGATCGCCTTCCCAAGCTTCTTTGTGCCACGTGCCGTCGCATCCGCGGCCTTCTCCGTGCCATGCGCCGTGTCCTTAGCCGCCACGGTCGTACCGTGTTTGGTCGCGTCGTACGCCTTGACTGTGTCGTGCTTCGTGTCATGAGCAGCGTCCTTGCTCACATCCGCGGTCTTGTCGGCAGCCTTGGTCGTTGTCCTCTTCGTCGAGTGATAGGCCTTCTTCGTTCCACGCTTTGTCTTGTGGTAGCCCTTCTCTGTACCATTTGACACCGCGTGGCCGGCATCCTTGGTCGCCGCAGCCGTCTCATGCCCGGCGTTCTTCGTATCCTGCGTCGCTGTCTGTGCAATCGCCGTGCCTGCGGTCAGTGTCGCGGCAAGCATGCATGCGGCAAATGTCTTCATGGTTTGTTCCCCTTATTCTCTGGTGCGCCATCGTTCTTTCGCGCGTCAGCCAGATAGATTCCCAAACACCGTCTGCGGTTGGACGTTGCGCGTCCCGCGTGCAACCAATTCACACACCACCGCCTCATGCTGCGCTACCCTGACCTTTATGGCGACACGCAGAAAAGCAGCCACGCCGGCACAAAAACCTGAGCACCTCTTCTTCAACCGCGACGAAAGCTGGCTCAAGTTCAACGGCCGCGTGCTCGAAGAAGCACAGGACCCCACCAACCCACTGCTGGAGCGCCTCCGCTTCCTCAGCATCACCGCCAGCAACCTCGACGAGTTCACCGAGGTTCGCGTCGCGTCCATCCTGCAGCGCATCGAAGACGGCTTCGCCTCACCCGAAGACGACGACGGCCTCAGCGAGCAGGAACGCATGGACCGCCTCGCCGACAGCCTCCACAGCTACAGCCACGAGCAGTACAACTGCTGGGTTCGCCAGCTTCAGCCCGCACTCGCAGCCGAGCGCATTCACCTGCTCAGCTGGAAAGACCTCAACCACGCCGAACGCGACTTCGCCCAGAGCTTCTACCAGCAGGAAGTCGACCCGCTTCTCACCCCCGTTACCATCGACCCCACCCACCCCTTTCCCCGCGTCCTCAACAAGGCGCTCTGCCTCGCTCTCCTTCTCCGCCGCAAGCGCGGCAACGTCCAGGTCCTCGGCGTCGTCAACATCCCGCGCTCCCTGCAACGCTGGATCCTGCTACCCGCACCCGCCGGTGAGGTCCGCGTCCTTGCCCTGCAGGAACTCGTCGAAGCACACGCTGAACGCCTCTTCCCGGGCTACGCCGTCATCGGTTGCGCACCTTTCCGCGTCACCCGCAACAGCAATCTCTACCTCCAGGAGGAAGAGTCGCGCTCCCTCCTCGAATCAGTCCGCGAGGAGCTCCACAACCGCCGCAAAGGTGACGTCGTCCGCCTCGAAATCGAAGCCGGCGCCGACGAAAGCATGCTCGAGCTCCTCCGCATCAACTTCGACCTCGACCGCTGGCAAATCTTCCGCACCGACGGCCAGGTCAACCTCGCCCGCGTCGCCGACCTCTACGGCGTCATCGACCGCCCAGACCTGAAGTTCACCAAGTTCACCGGCCGCGAAGTCTGCCTCGACAAGGCACTCGACGGCAAACCCCAATCGATCTTCCAGACCCTCCGCGAACGCGACGTCCTGCTCCATCACCCCTTCGACAGTTACACCGCCGTCGAGAAGTTCATGGAGGCCGCCGCCCACGATCCCGAGGTCGTCAGCATCAAGCAGACCCTCTACCGCACCTCGCCAAACTCTCCCCTCTTCCACGCCCTGCTCGACGCCGCGCCCACCACCGACGTCACCGTCGTCGTCGAGCTCATGGCCCGCTTCGACGAGGACTCGAATATCCGCTGGGCCCGTACCCTTGAGGACGCCGGCGTCCAGGTCTTCCACGGTATCGTCGGCAAAAAGACCCACGCCAAACTCGCCCTCCTCGTCCGCCGCGATGGCGACGGCATCACGCGCCGCTACGCCCATCTCGGCACCGGCAATTACAACTCCGTCACCGCCCGCTTTTACACCGACATCAGCCTGCTCACCAGCAATCCCACCATCACCAGCGCAGTCCAGAAAGTGTTCAACTATCTCACAGCCCAGGTCGAGCAGACCGACTACGCGCCGCTCCTCGTCGCGCCCATCACCCTCGCTCCCGGCATCCTCGACCTCATCGCCCGTGAGACCGACCACGCCCGCGCCGGCCGCCCCGCCCACATCATCGCCAAGATGAACGCCCTGCTCGACGGCAAGACCGTCCGCGCCCTCTACGACGCCTCCCAAGCCGGCGTGGAGGTCGACCTCATCATTCGCGGCATGTGCTCCCTCCGCCCCGGCGTCCGCGGCCTCAGCGAAAACATTCGCGTCCGCTCCATCGTTGGCCGCTTTCTCGAACACAGCCGCATCTTCTGGTTCGCAAACGGCACCAGCCCCGCAACCATCGCCGCAGAAGCCATCGAACAAAACCAAACCCAAAAACCCGCTCCTGCTGCCGAGAGCCAGCATCGCCTCCAACAAGAACCGGCCTCAGCCGCCGGAGCAGAGACCCCCGACAACAGCGAAGTCTACTGCGGCTCCGCAGACTGGATGCCCCGCAACCTTTACGACCGCTGCGAAGCTGTCTACCCTGTCACTGATCCGGCTCTCCGCAGCCGCCTGCGCAACCAGATCCTCCAGCTCTATCTCGACGACACCGTCAAAGCCCGCCTCCTCCAATCCAACGGCACCTACACCCGCCCCGCACCCGGCCCCAACCCCATCAACGCCCAGCAACAACTTATGCACATCGCCTGCGGCACCAGGGCCCTACCTACCCCACCAACTCCACCAGTCCCAAAACTCACACCCAAACCCCACAGGAGGAAGCCCAGAGCAACACCCGCGACCTAAGTCACGACGGCCCACGGACCTAACTATCTGCTGCCCCGCCTGCGTACTGCGCGGCCCACGTACTTACTGAAGCTGCGCAAGGCACCGCGCGACGCACCGACCGCGCCATCTCACCTACTGCACTGTCACCTGGTAGCTATACGTACGCCGCAGCGTCGTATCCCCAGACGACGCCGTGATCGTCAACGCAAACGTCCCGTACGGCGTACCCGACCCGGTCCCGCCGCCACCGTTCACCGGCGTCGTCGTGCCCCCGTTCGAGTTCTGCGTCTGGTCCACCACGCCCAGCCCACACCCGCCACCGGTCACCACCGCCGCAACCACCAGCATCAGCAGCCCGGCAACCATCCGCCGACGCCGAGGCACCAACAGCCCCAGCACCCCAGCCAGAGCCGCCGCTCCACCCAGCTCCTCGATGCCGTGACGTCCACCAACGCGCGGGTACTCCATCTTCGCCGTTGCTCCTGCCGTCGTCACCGTCAAAAGCGACTGGCCACTGGTCACCAGCGCCGAAGGCGAAAACGTGCACGTAATCTGCGATGTCGCTGGCGGCGTGCAGCTCAGCAACACCGCGCCAGAAAATCCATAGCTCGACGTAAGCGTCGCCAACGCTGTCCCTGTGCCGCCCCGCGACAGCGTCAGGTTCTGGGGACTGAAGGCGAGCGCGAAATCCCCGAAGTTCACCGTCACAATATTCGAACTCGCCACCAGGTAATTGCCGTCGCCGTTGTACGTAGCGGAGATGCTATGAATGCCACCCTGCAGCCCCGTCACACTGAACGTCGCCACCGATGCATTCACACCATTCGACAAAAGCATCGCCGAACCCAGAGTCAGCACCTGCCCGTTGTAGGTGTCATAAAACGCGACCGTCCCTGTCGGCACCGCGCTTGACGTGCTCAGCCCCGGGCCCAGCGTCGCCGTCAGCACAATCGTGCTCCCCGCATTGGTCTGCGTCGCACTTGAGCTCAGCACAAAGGACGGCGTGGCCGGCGCCAGCGTCACCGGAAAGCCCACGGACGAACTACCCGCGTACGTGTTGTCGCCGCTGTACGTCGCCCTGAAGTAGATCACCGTCGCAACCGGCAGCTGCGCCGTCGCCGACACCGTTACACCGCCGGTATTGCCGCCCGACACTGCCGCCGTGGCAATCAGGATGTCGTTCGCGTAAAAGCTCACCGTGCCCGTTGGACCCGACGTTGCCGCCCCCGCTCCAACCGTCGCCACGGGCGTAATTCGCGCCATCAGCGTCACCACGCCGCCAATCGTGGGCGTGTTCGGCGACACCGTCAGCGTTGTTGACGTAATAATCTTGACCGTCGACACAGCGACCGCAACCGCCACGCCAGGGTTCGACGTGCTCGCCGCATATGTGCTCGTCGCCGGTGTAAAGGTCGCCGTAATCACATGCGACCCAACCACAAGGTTGGTCGCGTTGTACGTCACAAACCCGTTCGACAGCACCGCCACCCCGATCACACCCTGCAGGCTCGATGTGTAGGTGATTGTCCCCGTCGGCGCGCCTTCCGCCGTGTAATTTGTCGGCGTCACCGATGCCGTCAGCGGCACCGTGCTGCCCGCCGTCGTCTGCGTCACGCCCGACGTAATTGTCGTCACCGTCGTAATTCCGGTAGCCGCCGCACTGGTCACGCCAACTGCAGCAGACGTTGCCGTCGCGTAGTTCGCATCGCCGGAGTACACACCCGTCAACGAATTACCCGTACCGGTCAGCGACGCTGTTGTCGTTCCGCTCCCCTGCACCAGCGTCACGCTGCCAATGGGAGTGCCGTTGTTCATCACCTGCACCGTCCCCGTCGGCAGTGAGGCGGCTATCCCACTTGCTGTGGGTGCACCAACGGTCGCGCCAATAATGTAGCTGGTGTTGCCAATGATGGTTGAGGCGGGTGTCGTGGTCAGGGTCACGCCAGGCGTACCCTTACCCACCGTCACGGCGAAGGATCCTGGGGTGTTGCACGCATAGCTGCTCGTGGCCGTGCAGTTTGCCTGAAACGTAAACGCTCCCGCATCCGTCGCAGGCACGCTCACCGTCGCGGTCGATGTACCCGTGCCCACAGCCTTCAGCGTTCCCGTGAAACTTGACCCGGCGATCGACGTGCCAGAGGGCACAACGGTCACCAGCCCGGTTGGCGCATCGGTCGCATTGGTCGCCACCTGCACGGTCACCGGAATGGTACCGCCCACTGTGGCTGTGCCTGCGGTTGCGGTCACCGTCGCGGTCGCCGGGGCAACGGTAATGGTGCTGGTGTTGCTCGCGTTCGCCGCGTATACGCCGTCGCCGCTATAGGCGCCGGTCAGGTCGTACAGGTCCCCTGAAGGTGCGGACGCCGTTAAGCTCTGGGTGCCGTCCGATCGCAGCGACGCGGGTCCCACCACGATGATCTTCCCCGCATTTCTGCCGGTCAGGGTAGCGGTCACTGTGCCGGTCGCCGACCCGGAGCCACCCGTCACTACGAACAGCAGGGTGAATGTCGAACCCTGTGCCACGTTATAGGTGCTCGGCGTCAGCGACACATTACTGCCCTGGGTACCGACATTCAGCGCAGTCAGCAGCGCCGCGGTGTCCATGGTTCCCAACCCGTCAGTGGCTGTCCATGTACCCGGAGCGACGGCCGGGTCGGCATGGGTGAAAATTCCATGGCCCGTACGCAGGCTGTACAGCGATGGCGCAAGGTCGCCAATGCGTGTGCCTCGTCTGGCGATCAGCGACTGCAATCCGCTCACAAGCGCTGCTGCGTCGTTATTGATGGCATCAGGCACGGCACGCAGGGTATCGCTTGGCAGACCTGGCGCCTGCTGCCACCATGGCCGCACCGCCGGTGTTGCAACGCTGTCTGGTACAACGCCGGCACTCGCCATCAGAACAGCCGCATCGCGGATGGACGCAGCGTCGCTCGTCGACAGCACCGTCATTCCCTGCGCCGCCGCCTGCATCAGGAGCTCCGCAGAGGTGCTGTCCACACCCTGTGGCAGCAGCATCACCGCTTGTGTGTTCGCATCCACAGCATCCGCCAGCGTGGCCGACGCATCCGCCTGCACCGCAACCCCGGACACACCAACCACCACGTCCGCCAACTCAGCCGGCACCGTCATGCTGTCCGCAACCAGGTGCGAACGAGTCTCCCCTGCGATCCCCGATTCATCAACGGTCGCCGCCATCCGCAGAGCGGTCTGGAAGCTGCGGTTCACCTGCAGGGCACTCCCGCTAAACCCAATGCGCATCCCGTTCGGCGACACCTCGCCCACCTGGAAGCCTTGCCCTACCAGCCACTGCCGCGCAACTGCCGCGCTTGCCGCCGCCGGCGCATACCTCTGGGCAAACGTCGCCGGTGTCATCCACTGCCGGTAGCTGCCCGACCCCGGCGTCTGCACGTCTACCAGGTACTGCTCCAGCGCGGCCTGCTGGGCGGCCGTTCGCTTCAAGTCCAGCACCATGCGTGGCAACATCTGCGACACAGGAACCGCCGCCAGCCCTGCCGATTCCGAAACCGGCCCGACAATTGCCGCACGCGTCTGTGCACTGAGGCCAACCTGCACCATCAGCAGCAGAAGGACGCAAAGGCGCGCAAGGGCAAAGCCAGGGGAGAACCGACGCGCAGGGGATGCCATAGTTGTCCCCTAGTCTGGCAAGACTTCGCCTGCAACGCAAGGGAAGTCTCCACAAACCTCACCCCCCAAAAGTGGTACACGCGCAGGATCCGCCGCCCGTCGTACCCTTGTACCCATGAGCACCCTGGGAATCGTCATCATGGCCGGCGGCCGCGGCACCCGCCTCAAAAGCGCACGTCCAAAAGTCCTGCACACCGTCGGCGGCAAGCTCCTGCTGCAGCACGTCATCGATGCCGCTCTCACCCTTGCCGCGCCTTGTGACGTCCACATTGTCGTCGGCCACCAGGCAGAGCTCGTGCAGCAAGCTGTCGTCTCCACGGGTGTTCAGTTCGTCCTCCAGCCACAGCAGCTCGGCACCGGCCACGCCCTCCAGATGGTCAAGGCAGCCTTCCTGTCCAGCGGCATCACTCCTCCCGACAATCTCATGGTGCTCTCCGGCGACGTCCCCCTCATTCGTCCGGAAACCCTGTCCAGCCTTTGGCAGACCCACCAGCACGAGCAGGCGTCAATGACCATCCTCACCGCCATCCCGCCAGACCCAACCGGTTACGGTCGCGTTCTGCGCAAATCTGCTGGCAGCCCTGCGGTCCGTGCCATTGTGGAGCAGAAGTCGTTATCAGCCGCGGAGCTTGCACGGCCAGACCTAATCCGAGAAATCAACAGTGGCATCTATGTGTTTCATACCACGGCACTTTTCCACTGCCTGGATGAGCTGAGAAACGACAACTCCGCCGGCGAATTTTATCTCACTGACGTCGCTGCCCTGCTCGTAAACGAGGGCGACCCCGTCGTCGCAGTGGCTGCAGACTCGGTGGATGAGGTCCTGGGTGCGAACACCATCGCAGAAATGATGCACCTCGACAGCAGCATGCGGCATGCAACGGCCTTGCGTCTGATGGCAAGCGGCGTCACGATCTTTCGCCCAGACACCGTAACCATCGACGCGACAGTCACAGTCGGGCCCGATACCGTTCTCGAACCATTCACCCAACTTCTCGGAAAGACGGCAGTTGGCGGTGGCTGCCGTATCCGCTCCTACTCCGTCATCCAGGACAGCACCCTCGGCGAAAACGTCCTCGTTCGCAACGGCTGCATTCTTGACGGAGCCACAGTCAGCGACGGCGCACTGCTCGGACCGTACGCCCACCTCCGTCCCGAAAGCCGGATCGGCAAGGGCGCGCACATCGGCAATTTCGTCGAAACCAAGAAGACCACTCTCGGAAATGGCTCCAAAGCCAATCACCTAAGCTACTTAGGAGACGCAATCATCGGAGAGCGCGTAAATATCGGAGCAGGTGTCATCACCTGCAACTACGATGGCGTGACTAAGACCGTTACCACCATTGGCGACGGAGCCTTTATCGGCTCGGACTCTACCCTTGTCGCACCCATCACTATTGGTGAGGGGAGCTATGTCGCAGCCGGCAGCTGCATCACGCAGAACCTGCCGCCGGACTCGCTTGGAATTGGCCGCTCCAGACAATCCATCAAAGAAGGTTGGGCTTCCAGCCGGCGAGCAACCGCGCAGAACAAGCCACTTGAGCCAAAGTGAGCAGTGAGAAGCACCTGTGTGGGGCATTCCTCCATCGTGAGGACGAGAAATCTATGAGCTTTAATAGATTTATGCAATTTCTTGGAGACTGGAGAAACTTTCCCACCCGATCTGCGTCATAATGGGTGTGAGCAGTTGAGAAGCGGCTCAAAAGTTTTGCGGTTCGGTTGAGTCATCCCGCCGCGACAAGTTGCGTCACTGGCCTCCCCCGTATGGGCGTTCATCGTCCATACGGGCTCTTTTTTGCCCGGCGACCAATCTCCTTCACAAGACTGATCCCCCTTACAATCAGAGACCATGAAGCGTTTCCTCTCGCTCGCTTGCCTTTCTGTCGTTACGATCGCCGCTTCGGCGCAGTGGGCAAATCAATCCGCAGATATCCCTGCCTACAACGCTGCTCCGCCCCATGCGCCGCTGCCACCCGTACTGCATGGCCAACATCTCACAGGACCCTACTTCGCCCATCCATACCAGGTTGCCGCCTACACGACCGCTGCAAAGATCCCAGGTGTTCTGCACCAGCTACCCTGCTATTGCCGTTGCGACCGGGCCATGGGGCATAACAGCTTACATTCCTGCTTTGAAGGGTTGCATGGCGCGGAGTGCTCCACCTGCATGAAGGAAGAGGCGTACGCCTACCGGCAGACCCGTGCGGGCAAGACACCCGCACAGATACGCACCGGCATTGAACGCGGCGAGTGGATGAACATTGATCTGGACGGTACCAAGCTGTAAACGAAGGTCCAACAAGCGCCGTCAAACGGGCGCAGACAGTGGCTTCGATCGACACTATCGACCATGCAATTCAGCAGAACCGAAGGGTTTCTTACAGCGGCCAGAGCCAAGCCGCGCCGCGCACGCCGCTTGCATCCCCGTGCACTGCCTGCACGATAGGCGTCTCGACCGGACCGCCAAATGTGTACAGCGAAATGAGAGCGGGCAAGTTTTTGTAGAGCCGGTCCAGCTTTGATAAACCGCCACCCAGGACAAAGACGTCCGGGTCCAGAACATGAATTACACTTGCGAGCGATCGGGCCATCCGGTCTTCCAGCCTGTCCATGGTGGCCATTGCCTCAGCATCTCCCGCCTCGCTGAGCGCCACAATGTCCGGGCCATGCAGAGCCTTTCCGGTCGTCTCCAGGTAGTCCCTTTCGAGCCCTGAGCCAGAGATCCAACGCTCAATGCATCCCCGTTTGCCGCAATAGCATTCCGGTCCCGGCAGCTCCGATCCCGCAGCCCACGGAAGCGGATTGTGCCCCCACTCACCAGCAACACCGTTCGGTCCATTGTGGACTTTGCCTTCAAGCGCCAGACCACCGCCACAGCCCGTTCCAACAATGACGCCGAAGACCACCGGGTAGCCCTGAGCCGCGCCGTCGATTGCCTCTGACACGGCGAGACAATTGGCGTCGTTCGCACACCGCACCTCCCTGCCCAGCCGCTTGGAAAGGTCGCGTTCGAGCGGCATCCCGTTGAGCCAGGTGGAGTTAGCATTTTTTACGAGCCCGGTCGAACGCACGACCGTCCCGGGGATACCGACGCCGACTGTGCCCTTGGACCCGGCGCGCGACTCCAGCGCTTCCACGGTCTCCGCGATCGCCTCTACCGTGCCCGGATAGCTGCCTTTCGGCGTCGCCACACGGATGCGGTCAAGCTCTGTGCCGCTGCTGGTGAAGGCACGTCCCTCGATCTTTGTGCCACCAAGGTCGATGCCGATGCGAATGCTTTGTGCCAACGCGCTTCCCCTTACAGAGCGAGCGCCATCGCAGAGGCCCGCAGCCGTGACTTTAACATCCGCAAACCTGCCGTTGCTACGCCCTCGACCGCGGCAGAAGGTATGTCGTGACGTAGTCCCTCACGCCATCCTCCAAGGTTGTGAAGGGTTGCGTGTACCCGGCAGCCTTCAACTTCTCGCTTGTTGCCTGGGTGAAGTACTGGTATTTGCCGCGCAACTCCTCCGGCATGTCGATGAACTCGATCTCCGGCTTCTTTCCCGTTGCGCTGTAGACGGCTGTCGCCAGGTCGACCCATGTGCGTGCGACACCGCCGCCACAGTTATAGAGGCCTCCAAGGTCGCGCCGCTCCAGAAAATACAGGGTCACATCGACGGCGTCTTTGACGTAGACAAAGTCCCGCATCTGTTCGCCGTCCCTGTACTCCGGTTTGTGGCTCTTGAACAGCTGCACGTGGCCGCCTTCGCTGATCTGTCCAAAGCTCTTGTTCACCACGGAACGCATATCGCCCTTGTGATCCTCATACGGGCCGTAGACGTTGAAGTACTTCAGGCCCACGATCGGCACTGGCTGCTTCCAGAACAACTCATGCTTGAGTGCCCACAGGTCAAACATGTGTTTGCTGTAGCCGTACATGTTGAGTGGCTCCAGCGTGGGCGTCAGGTAGTCGCTGTCGTCGTAGCCGCGGCTGCCGTCGCCGTAGGTGGCAGCGCTGGACGCGTACACAAACTTCACCTGGTGCGCCAGGCTCCACTCGCAGAGCTCTCGCGTGTAGGCGTAGTTATTGCTCAGCAGGTAGTCGGCATCTTTTTCCGTGGTTGCTGAACAGGCACCGAGGTGGACGATGCCGTCGATCTCCGGCAGAGGCTTCTCCCCCCTGCCACGCAGGCGAGCCAGGAACTCCTCCGGCGAAAGGATTTCCTCGTAGTTCAGGCCGACCAGATTCTTCCAGCGCTCGTCGGTTCCCAGACTATCGACAAGGAGCAACTCGCGCTGGCCGCGGCGGTTCAGTTCGGCGACGGCATTCCGTCCGATAAATCCAGCAGCTCCAGTGACAACGGTTGTTGCGCTCATAGACTTCTGATTTTACCGGTGGTGCTTGACAGAGTTGCGGCGGCGGCACCATCCTTTGTTCGAGCCGGAAACAAAGTTCCACCAAACCTATCGGAGCACCCTTGGCCACGCAAGCCAGCCCTTACGCCGCCTCAGAAAACTTTACCCGGCAAAGCAACATGCGCTGGTTTGTGTGCGGGCTGCTCTTTCTGGCCACGACCATCAACTACATGGACCGGTCGGTCTTTTCGCTGATCGAGCCCAAGCTCCACGAGCTGCCCTTTATGGGCTGGAATGGCGCCGACCCGGCTCACACCGTCTTCAACAATAACTTCGGCAACGTCCTGATCTACTTCCAGATTGCCTATGGCATTGGACTGCTTGTAAGCGGCCGCATCATCGATCGGTTGGGGACGAAGACCGGCTATGCCCTGGCCATTGCCATCTGGGCGGCGGCATCGATCAGCCATGCCTTTGTCGGGTCCGTCGCGGGTTTTTGCCTGGCACGCTTTGTGCTTGGCATTGGCGAGAGCGGCAACTTTCCCGCAGCGCTGAAGGCGACCAGCGAATGGTTTCCCCAGCACGAGCGCGCCCTGGCGACCGGCATCTGGAACAGCGGCGCCAACGTTTCATCCATCATCGCTCCGCTCCTGATTCCGTTTGTCGTAAGCCGCTACGGCTGGCATGCGGCCTTTCTGACGACCGGCACCTTTGGTTTGCTTTGGTTGGTCATGTGGTTGATCTTTCCGTACAACCAGCTGCGCCGGCGCGCAACGGAGACCCAGGCCAACCTTGAGCTTCCGCTGCGCGAGGCCGGCATAGACCCCGCCAGAATTCCCTTGTCGGCCATTCTGAGGAATCGCGGTACGTGGGCCTTCTCCGTGGGCAAGCTGCTGACAGATCCCATCTGGTGGTTTTATCTCTTCTGGCTGCCGAAGTACTTTCATGAAAATTATGGGCTATCACTTGCTGAGCTGTATAAGCCACTGATCGTGGTGTATCTCGCGTCCTCTGTCGGATCGATTGCTGCTGGGTACCTTGCAGGGGCGCTGATGCGCGCGGGCCTTGGCATTAACCGCGCGCGCAAAACCACCATGCTGCTGTGCGCCCTGTGTGTGCTGCCCATCGCGTTTGTGCCGACCATGGCGAGCCACGGAATTACGCTTTGGCCTACCATCGCTCTGTTCTCGCTTGCCGCGGCAGCCCACCAGGGATGGTCGGCAAACCTCTTCAGTACGCCGGGTGACATGCTTCCCTCCACCGCGGTGTCTACCGTGGTGGGAATTGGCGGGGCATGCGGAGCCGCCGGTGGAGCGCTTTTCACCGTCGTGGTGAAGCACAATATTACGACGCACCCCAACATCATCTTTCTCTTCGCCGCCATTGCTTACCTGCTAGCCCTGCTGTGCATCCAGTTTCTGGTGCCGCGCCTGGGCCAACCCGGGCCTGTGTAGGGCCGCTGCTAAACTTGGCATAGCTCATGGCAGAAAAGTTTTACGTCACTACCCCCATCTACTACGTGAACGCGCGCCCGCACATTGGTCATGCGTACACGACCATTGCGGCAGACGTGCTTGCGCTTCGCAGCCGCATGCTGGGCCGCGACACCTGGTTTCTGACCGGCACGGACGAGCATGGCCAGAAGATCGAGCGGTCCGCGACTGCCGCGGGCATTGCTCCCCGGCGATTTGCGGACGAGGTGTCCGCCAGCTTCAAGTCCCTGTGGAAACGCATGGGCATCTCGTACGACCAGTACATCCGGACGACCGACCCCGGCCACCAGCGAGGTGTGCAGTCACTGTTTTCTGCGCTGTACGAACGCGGGGAGATTTACCTGGACCAGTACACAGGCCAGTACTGTGTGTCTGAAGAGATGTTTGTGGAAGGGCCGCCGGGCACGATTGGCCCTGACGGGCGGCCGACTGAGACGGTGACCGAGGAGAACTTTTACTTTCGCCTGTCTCGTTACCAGAAGCCACTGATTGATCTGATCGAGTCGAACCAGCTCGCACTTGAGCCGGAGTCCGCCAGGAATGAAGTGCTCAGCTTTCTTCGCGGCAAGACATCGGCGGGTGGAGAAACCGTCCTCTCCGACACCGGTGTGTCCTACATCCCCGGCGCGCTGAAGGATCTTTCAGTCTCGCGCACGAGCTTCGATTGGGGCATACCGGTGCCGGAACCCGCGGCTTCCATCACCTCGCAGCGCCATGTGATTTATGTGTGGCTAGATGCGCTCGCCAATTACATGACGGCTGTCGGCTATGGCGACCCAAGTCCCGCTGCGAAAGAGACGTTTGAACGGTACTGGCCTGCGGATCTTCACCTGGTGGGCAAGGAGATTGTTCGCTTCCACTGCGTGTACTGGCCCGCGTTTTTACTCGCTGCCGGCCTGCCGCTACCGAAGAAGATCACCGCGCACGGGTGGCTGCTTTTCGAAGAGTCCAAGATGAGCAAGTCTCGCGGGAACATCGTGCGGACCGAGACCATTCTGGATGGCTTTGGCGCATTAAAGCCCGAGCTGGAGAAGGACGAGCAGGACCTGTTTGCCGCCGACGTGCTCCGCTACTTTTTGCTGCGCGAGATTCCCTTTGGCCAGGACGGTTCGTTTTCATTCGACGCGCTGCTGGCGCGCTACAACGCCGACCTGGCGAACGGATATGGCAACCTGGTCAGCCGCACCCTGAACCTGATCTCACAGAACTTTGACGGTGTCGTGCCCGAGTCTGGTCTTACCACTGAGCTGACCTCTGCCACCACTGCGGCGATCACGGCGGTAAACGAGTCGTTGGAAGCGCAACAGTTCACCACGGCTGTGCAGGCATGCGCCGCGCTGATCGCTGCGACGGACGGCTACATCAGTGAGAATGCACCGTGGAAGCTCGCCAAAGATCCTGCGCAGAGAGACCGCCTTGCCACCGTGCTCCGCACGGCTGCAAAGGCCATCCGCATACTGACCGCGCTGCTGTACCCCGTGCTGCCCTACACCACCGAACGTGTGTGGCAGCAGCTGGGCCTTGGCAGTCTTCGGCGTGCTGTTGAGAACGGCGAACTCACCAACCTGACCCATGGCGGCTTTGGTTCCAACGCCCGCCTTGGCACGATCGCGCCGCTCTTTCCCCGCGCAGACAAGGACATCCTGACCCGCATGACCGACGCCGAACAGAAGCTAAACGCCCCTGAAGCCGGTGCGCAGCAGCTTGCGCCCATGACAGAAGCGACCCCGGACGCTGCCGTTGTTCCGAGCACCACGGTTCCCAGCACCACGCCCGCTGGTACCGAGGGCTCCCTTAGTTCTGCAACAGCCGAGGCGGCTCCCAGCCCAGGGAGCGAGCCCAGCAAGCCGGATACACCACAGATCAGCATCGACGACTTCCTGAAGGTCGACCTTCGCGTCGCTCGCGTTCTTGTCGCCGAACGCATTCCAAAGTCGGACAAGCTGCTTCGGCTGGAGGTGGACCTGGGCTATGAGAAGCGCCAGATTCTGGCTGGCATTGCGGAGTTCTACCTGCCGGAAAGCCTTGTCGGCCGCAAGGTCGTGATCGTTGCGAATCTTGCGCCGCGCAAGATGCGTGGCCTGGAGTCGCAGGGCATGATCGTCGCAGCCAGCGTCGGCAGTAGTACACCGGCACTTGCCAGCTTTATTGAGGACATCGAGATTGGTGCTCGCCTCCGCTAGCCATGCACCTTGTTGATAGCCACGCCCATCTTGATTTCGATTCGCTTGCGCAGGACCTGGATGGCGTTCTTACACGCGCCAGTGAAGCGGGCATCGGGACCATTCTGTCCATCGGGATCGGGGACGGCCCCGGCACCATGCACCGTGCTCTTGATCTGGCGCGCGCCCACCAGCAGACCTCACCGCGTATCTATGCCTCCGCTGGGATCCATCCACAGGAGGCACATCACGCGACGCCAGAGGCTCTTGCATCGTTGAGGACGCTCGCCGCGGACCCGCTCGTGCTTGCGATTGGCGAAATTGGCCTGGACTACTACCACGTCGAGAACCCGGACATCGACGTGCAACAGGCGGCGTTCGTGCAGCAGCTTGCCGTGGCGCGTGAGGTCCGGAAACCGATTCTTATCCATCTGCGCACCAGCGAACTGGCGACGCCCCAGGCCAGGGCACGCTTCGGCAGCGCCGACGCCACGGCGGATCTCTTCCAACTCATCGAGCAGCACTGGACGCCGCACAACATCGGTGGTGTGATGCACTGCTTCAGCGGAACCGCGGAGGACGCTCGCCGGGCGCTTGCGCTCGGCTTCCATCTTTCCTTTGCCGGTAATGTCACCTACTCGCGCTTCCCTGGCATACGTGAGGCTGCTGCCCTGGCGCCGCTGGATCGTATCCTGGTAGAGACGGATTCGCCGTTTCTCGCGCCCCAGCCCCTGCGCGGCCAACGGAACGAGCCTGCAAACACACGCTTTACAGCGGAGTTTGTGGCTGGCTTACGTGGCATGCCGCTGGGTGATTTGGCAGAGGCGACTACAGCGAACTTTCGCGCACTGTTTCGCACAAGCTAACTACAGGACGAGACCGGCTTGCGCCTTTGGCTTCGGCTAGTCTAGAAAGACAACACGCAGTGAGCAACGCCTGCGAAGGGAAATCACATGGCACAGGATCAAAGCTTCGACGTGGTCAGCAAAGTCGATGTCCAGGAAGTAAAGAACGCGCTGGATCAGGCGGGCAAAGAGGTGAACGCGCGCTTCGACCTGAAGAACTCTAAGTCGACGATGAACCTGGAAGGCGCGGAGACCATTCAGCTCGCCTCGCAGGATGAATACACGCTGGGCGCAGTTACGGAGATTCTGCAGCAGAAGCTGGTCAAGCGGAATGTGTCACTGAAGAATCTGGAGTACGAAAAGATTGAGCCGGCATCGAACTCGTCGGTCCGCCAGAAGATCAAGCTCAAGCAGGGCATACCGTCTGATGCGGCGAAAAAGATTACGGCTTTGGTGAAAGACAGCAAGAAGAAGGCGCAGGCTTCTATCCAGGGAGACACCGTGCGTATTGCTGCAAAGGACCGCGACGTGCTGCAGGAAGTGATGGCCTTGCTCCGCGGCAAAGACTTCGGCGTGGAACTGCAGTTCACCAATTTCCGCTCAAACTAACCGAAACGGACTAGACTGGCACAGATGCAATACCTGGCAAAGCTCCTGGGCACACCGCTTGAAGCGATCAGGGCGCACGCATGCTTTGTCCTGAGCCGTGTGCTACTCCTTTGCACAGCAGTGCTTCTCGTCGCCATGCCATGGACCGAGTACTTCTGGCACTTCGATCGGTTCCTGCGCGGTGGGCAGGACTTTGAATTGGGTCTGCTTGCGGTGCTCACCAGCTTTTGCCTCGTTCTGCTGTTGTTCCAGTTGGGCCTGAACAGCTTGCAACTCGCACTTGCGTTATGCCGTTCGCTTGTACATCTGCTGCGAACGGGACTTCGCATGCCTATGGCTAGCGCCCGAGCAGGTCTGACGTCCTTGCTCCATGCAGTACCTCTATCAGGCACAACGGTTGGCAACTATAGTTTGCCTCTTCAGATCTGAGTCTCTCCACCACGCAGCTCTCGAGCAGGTTTTGAACAAAACCGGAACCTGCTGCCCCGCCCACACGATTACGTGTTGTTTTTGGAGAGAACATGCAAACATCTGAAGTTTTACACGCCTGGGGCTCTATTCTTTCCGGCCGTGCACCCTCGCTTTCGATCGAAATCACAAAGGAATGTCCCCTACGGTGCCCAGGCTGTTATGCCTTTGAGGCAGGACACCTTGGTGGCTCGACCATGCTCCGCCAGCTTTCAGACTTCAAGGGCGACGAGCTGGTAACGAAGATTCTTGCGCTGCTGGATGAACACAAGCCCCTTCACGTGTCGCTGGTAGGCGGCGATCCGTTCGTTCGCTATCGCGAGCTGGAGCAGCTCATCCCGCAGATTGAAAGTCGCGGCATTCATACACAGATTGTGACTAGCGCCTTTCGCGTAGTCCCGGCGGAGTGGCGCAAGTATCGCAAGCTAAATGTGGTGGTGTCGATCGACGGCCTGCAGCCGGAACACGACGTTCGTCGCAAGCCGGCCACCTACGAGCGCATTCTTAAGAACATCGTGGGCGCCAAGGTGACGATCCACTCGACTATTACTGCCCAGATTGCTTCGCGGCCCGGCTACCTGGAGGAGTTTCTGGCGTTCTGGAGCGCGAACCCTGCAATCGCCAAGATCTGGTTCAGCCTGTTCACGCCACAGCGTGGAGCGACCGATCCGGAAATCCTGTCGCCATCGCAGCGCCTGCTGGTGATGAACGAACTGCGGCGGCTCCGTCCGATGTTCCCCAAGCTGGACATGCACGACATTGTGATCGACGAGATTGCCGCCCCGCCAAGCAGCCCGGAGGAATGCATCTTCGCGCGTACGACCGAAACCATCTCGGCCGACCTGACGACGCAGATCACACCGTGCCAGTTCGGGGGTGACCCGGACTGTTCACAGTGCGGCTGTATCGCATCTATGGGTCTGGCGGCTGTGGGCCACTACAAGCTGGTAGGCGGATTGACCGCTGGCCACCTGTTCTTCGCATCGGACCGGTTCGGCAGACGTTGGAAGACGGTACAGGACTTCTTTTCGTCGAAGAAGACGCCGCCGCCCCAGCCGGCTTTATTCAACATCATGCAAATGGACGCTTCGAAAGCTACAGCAAACCCCGGGGGTGATGCATGAGCAAAGAACCTTGCAGAGAAGACGGTTTACGCCGGGAGATGGTTCGATACAGCCGCTGGCTTTCTCGCATGGGCTGTACCCCCGGCACGTCGGGTAACCTCTCCGCACGATTGGATAGTCATCGCATCTTGGTGACGCCAACGGGCCTCAGCAAGGGGCTGGTGAAAGTGTCGGACCTGGTCATTGTGGATGGCCGGGGCAGACTGCTTGCGGGCAACCGCGGCGTCACCAGCGAGATTGGCATGCATCTGGAGGTGTACGACCACCGGCCCGATGTTGGGGCCGTGATCCATGCGCATCCGCCAATCGCAACGGCGTTCGCATGCTCTGGCCGGGCGCTGGATGAGATCCTCTGCCAGGAGGCGATCATGACGGTGGGCGTGGTTCCACTTGCGAGCTACGCCACGACAGGGACGCGCGAAGTGGCCGCCAGCCTGACCCCGTATCTGCAGGAGCATGACGCCGTTCTGCTGGAGAACCATGGTGCGGTCGCATACGGCGCCACGCTGGTGGACGCCTTTATGCGACTGGAAACCGTGGAGCACCTTGCCCACGTGGCGCTTGTGGCGCACCAGCTGGGAACGGCACGCCCCCTGCATCCTGAACAGCTGGACCAGTTGCAGTGCGCGAAGGCGAAGTATCTTCGTGGAAAAGAGTCGGCCCAAAAACCGGCTGTCGAGTTTGAACGCATCGTTCAGGAAGTTGTTCTTTAAACGTGCCTTGCAGGGCGGCGTCTTAGAAAGCTGAGGGCTCGTCTCGGACGGGCGCGTGTGCGTACCTTGATCCCACCACAAACCTCGCTCACTCGCGTCCACTTTGCCAACGTTGTTACATACCGAACAGCGGACCCAGCATCTCCGCCCAAACTGTTACAGTCACATAAGCGTGTTTCCACTCTCCATAGCGTCGGCAAAAGAGGCGTTGTCCCTTGTAAGTGGCGACCTTGCCCTGGTTGAGAAGGAGTTCGCGCGGCAATCGCAGTCTGAAGTTCAGGTTATTACGGAGATTGGCGACTACCTGCTAGCCGGCGGTGGCAAGCGGATTCGCCCGTTGCTGCTGCTGTTATCTGCGAAGTGCCTGGGCTTTGAGGGTGAGAGTCGCATCCGCATGGGTGCCGTCGTGGAGATGCTGCACACCGCAACGCTGGTGCACGACGACATCATCGACACGGCCACAACCCGCCGTGGCCGCCCGTCGACGAATGCCAAGTGGGGCTCCTCACGCTGCGTGCTGGCCGGCGACTGGCTGTACATGCAGTCGTTTCAGACTGCCCTGCAGGAGCGGAATTTCCACCTGCTGGATCTGCTGATCGGCTTGACCCAGCAGATGGTGGAGGGCGAACTGCTGCAGATGCAGAAGCTTGGCCACTTGATCAATGAGGAAGAGTATTTCGACCTGATCTATCGCAAGACGGCCTGCCTGTTCAAAGTGAGTATGCAGCTGGGCGCAACACTCGCGAGTTCATCGGACGCGATTGAGGAGCAACTCGGGGAGTACGGTCGCAATCTTGGTCTTGCGTTCCAGATTGTGGACGATGTTCTGGACCTGACTGCCACGGAAGAGACGCTGGGCAAACCCGTGGCGAGCGACCTGCGTGAGGGCAAAGCCACTCTGGCCGTGATCCATGCGCTGGAGCGTGGCACGGGTTCAGACCGGGAGTGCATTCGAACCGTTCTAGCTGACGGCAATTTCAGCCGGGTGCGGCATTCTACGATTCTTGAGATCCTGCACCGCCATGGGTCCATTGAGTACGCGATGGATGCGGCCCGCGCCTACGCTGAAGCGGCGCGTCTTTCTATTACAGACCTACCGAAGAACATGGCACATCGCGCGCTGTTGGGCATTCCTGCATACGTCGTCGACCGCGACAGGTAGCTGAACCTCAGCGGTAGATCCCTCGATGGGTCTGCTATGTCTGGATTTCTGTTTCCGCGCGCTTGCGTTCTGCTTCTTTCTGAAAGAAACGTTCCATAAACTTGGTGTCGAAGTCTCCGCGGCGAAAGTCGGGATCGGCAAAGATCTTTTGCTGCAGTGGGATTGTGGTGTGGATGCCTTCGACAACGAACTGGTCGAGAGCTCGCTGCATCTTGTTCATCGCTTCAAGCCGATCCTTGCCGTGGCAAATGACCTTTGCGATCATGCTGTCGTAGTAGGGCGGAACGATCCCCTCGGCATACTGCGCTGTGTCCACCCGAACACCGTTGCCGCCGGGAAGGTTGAACGCCGTGATCTTGCCGGCGGATGGTGTGAACTTCTCCGGATGCTCGGCGTTGATGCGACATTCGATGGCATGGCCGTTGATGCGTGGGCGCTCTGGAACGATGGCAGAGAGGTGCTCGCCCGCAGCGATGCGGAGCTGCGCCTTGACCAGGTCGATGCCGGTGATGGCTTCCGTGACGGGATGTTCCACCTGGATGCGTGTGTTCATTTCGATGAAGTAGATTTCGCCGTCTTCGTCCATCAGGAACTCGATGGTGCCGGCGTTCCAGTAGCCGATCTCGCGCAGGCTGCGCTCGATGACGCCACCCAGCCGGGTGCGGAGCTCGGGTGTGATTTGCAGTGATGGAGCTTCCTCGATGAGCTTCTGATGGCGGCGCTGGATGGAGCATTCCCGCTCGCCGAGGCTCATGACATTGCCGTGCTCGTCGGCGAGCACCTGGAACTCGATGTGCCGTGGGCGCTCGATGAACTTTTCCATGTACAGGTCGCCATTGCCAAAGGCGTTGAGCGCTTCGGTCGACGCCTGGTTGTACAGGTCCGGCAATTCCTCTGGTGTGCGGCAGATCCGCATGCCGCGGCCGCCGCCGCCGGCAACAGCCTTAAGGATGACCGGAAATCCCACGGACGCGGCCCAGGTCAACGCTTCGTCCACTGAAGCTATGACACCGTCAGAACCTGGCAGGATGGGGACCTTGGCTGCCTTCATGGTCTGGCGTGCGGTGGATTTCTCGCCCATCATGCGTGTGACTTCAGGGCGCGGACCGATGAACTTGATGTTCGATGCGCGGCAGACCTCTGCGAAGTTCGCGTTTTCGCTGAGCAGGCCATAGCCAGGGTGGATCGCATCGACATCCGCGATCTCTGCCGCGGAGATGACCGCGGGAACGTTGAGGTAGCTTTCCGCCGAGCGTGGCGGACCGATGCAGATGGCTTCGTCGGCAAAGCGAACGTGCAGGCTGTTGCGATCCGCCTCGCTATACACGGCGACGGTGCCGATACCCATCTCACGGCAGGCGGAGATTACACGGAGAGCGATCTCGCCGCGGTTTGCGATTAGAACTTTCTTGAACATGGCCATTACTGCGCGCGCACCGCAAACAGGGGCTGCCCGTACTCCACTGGCTGACCGTTCTTGGCGATGATCTTTACTACTTCGCCGGCGACGTCACTTTCAATCTCGTTCATCAACTTCATGGCTTCCACAATGCACAGTGTCTGCCCCACCTCTACCATGTCACCGACCTTGATGAAGGCAGGCGAGCCTGGAGCAGAGCTCTCGTAGTAGGTTCCGACGATGGGCGATTTGACCTGGTGCAGGGCCTCTTCCACCGCAGCCTCAGCAGGCGGTACCGCAGCCGGTGATGCTGCCGGCGCAGCGAGTGCCGGTGCGGCCATGGCATGCGCATGGGGTGCCGGCACGGCTGCAACTGCGGCCGGAAACGCGCTTTCAAATTTGAGCTTTACGTGTTGTTCTTCGCGCTCCAACTCAAACTCTGCGATGCCATTCTGCTTCAGAAACTCGACGAGCTCGCGTAGTTCCTGCAAATCAATCCGTTCCATTGCTCTTCCCTTGCCTGCACCGCGTCTGTCCGCGAGCACGTTCAAAATCTGTGGCGCTGCGATCGCTACAACTCGACCCAGCCTTTATACGCCGGGGTTAGTATCTCGCATCCACTGCCGGTTACGAGAACTGTGTCTTCAATGCGAACACCAAACTCGCCGGGCAGGTACGCTCCGGGTTCGATGGTGACTGTCATGCCCGCCTGCAGAATGGCTTTCTGGTGTGCGCCAATTCTTGGGCCCTCGTGGATTTCAAGGCCAAGGCCATGGCCGGTGGAGTGGCTGAAAGCCTTGGCCAGACCGAAGCCCTGCAGTACGGCACGGGCCGCGGAGTCTACTGCGCCGGCCGTGACGCCGGCTCTCACCGAGTCGACGGCTGCCTGCTGGGCCTCCAAAACGGCGTCAAACACCTGCCGCTGGCGTGCAAGGCGCTGCCGAGTAGCCGGGGTGGACCGTCGCGCGGTGTCGGCGGCGAGAAAGACGGTCCGGGTCATGTCGGAACAGTACCCATCCAGGACGACGCCAAAGTCGAGGGTGAGCAGGGATCCTGCCTCGAGCACGGCGTCTGTTGCGCGCGCGTGCGGCATGGCCGAACGGAGGCCACTGGCGACGATGGTCTCGAAGCTCATGGCTTCGGCACCAGCCAGCCTGGCGCGATGTTCCAGTTCCGCGGCGACGTCACGCTCACGCATGCCGGCTTCGATAAAAGCAAGCATTCCCTCGTACAGCGTGCAGCCCAGGGCCGCCGCACGACGAAGGGCGTCGATTTCTGAAGCGTCTTTCACCTGCCGCAGATTGCTGAGAAGATCCTCTGTCGGCTTCAGGAAGGCCGCCGGCTGCGGCGTGGCAAGCTTGGGGTCGCGCAGCACCTTCCTCATCGAGCCAAGGGTTTGAACAGTTGTCGTAGCGGCGTCAAAACCGCAGGGAGAGGAGGAGCGGCGAGCGGCGAAGGATAGAGCTTCTGCCAATACGCTTTTTTTAGCGATGCGAACCTGTGCACCCTGAACCTCGCTGGCTGCCTGCGCGGTGTACCGGCCGTCAGTAAACAGCTGGAGCTTGATGCCTGCTTTGCCTCGGACGGCGACCACTGCTGCGTTGGAGCCGGTGAAACCGCACAGCCAGCGCACGTCAGGCAGGTGCGTGACCAGCATTGCCTGTAGCTTGTGCCGGCTCATGGCCTGCAACAACAGTGCGTGACGAGAAGGGAAATCCACCCGTTTATTTTACGGGGAGCATGCCGGCGGAGGACCCCGGTAGAATGGACTATGCCCTTCAGCGAACATGGCATGCGGTCGCCAACACGCAGGGAGTTCCTTGTGGGTTCGGCTGCAGTGGTCGCAGCAGCGACGTTGGTGGACGCCGTGGAGGTGGACCGGCATCGGCTGTCGATCCTTGAAGTGCCGGTCAAGATTCAACATCTGCCGAAGGCGTTTCACGGCTTTCGCATTGCCCAGGTCTCCGACTTCCACTACAGCAAGTGGGTGGAGCAATGGTTTCTGCGGGAAACCGTGGCAGCGGTCAACGCGCTGAAGCCCGACATGGTGGCGATGACCGGCGACTTCATCAGTGCAGAGGTAGCTCTGCAGACGAACCGACGCCACGAAGCCGTTTGCGCGGAGATCCTTGGCGGCCTGATGTGTCCGCTGCGCTACTGCTCCCTGGGCAATCACGACAGCATTGATTTTCCCGGTGTGATCGATGCACTGACACGCAACGGCCTGACCGTGCTACGAAACGCATACACGAGCATTGACGTGCGGGGGGACAGGCTGTGGGTGGGTGGCCTTGCGGACGCGTACTTTGACGCACCAGATTTAACCCGGGCGATTCCGAAGCAGCGCGATGGCGCGCCGGTAGTGCTGCTGGGCCACGAACCAGACATTGCAACCACCGTGCGGGAGTACGGCGGGGTAGACCTGATGCTGGCCGGCCACACACATGGTGGTCAGGTTCGCCTGCCACTGCTTACGCCATATTTTCTTCCGGACCTGGGTCGCAAGTTCGTCCACGGTCGCTTCAACTTTGCCGGCATGCAGCTGTATGTGAATCGCGGGATCGGAACGGTGCACCTGCCGGTGCGGTTCCGCTGCCCGCCGGAGATCACGGTATTGACGCTGCAGCCGGGAGAGCCGGATGGAACAAGTGCGACGGCCGAGTTCGGCTGACCGTTCTACCGGGCGGACGCCGGAGGCTTTCTGGACCGAGCGGCTGGCGTGGAGGGTAGCGGCGGAGCGACACCGGACTGTTCGTCCATCCACCTGTCCAGCAAATCCTTTTTAAAACGCCAGCGATTGCCAAAGCGAAACGCGGGTACCGTGCCCTGCGAGGCGTAGCGGTACAGAGAGTCTGTGCTGAGGCCAAGGTAGTCCGCCGCCTCACGCATGTCCATCACGTCGCGCCATACGGGTTTGGGTGCAGCGGCCACGGCGATCTCCCCAGCGTGTTACACCTGCACACACCGTTCTACGGCGTCCGGAAGCAATACACAACAGGTTCGGAGTAAGTCTCTTGAGTCCGGTGACGGGAAAGTCAATGGGTGGTCTACTCTGCCTCAGCCCCGCTGTACATCTCCTCGATCTGCCTGCCGTACATCTCTTTCACGACGCGACGCTTGAGCTTGACGCTGGGTGTGAGGTGGCCTGTGTCCTGGGTCCACTCGTCGGGAACCAGGCGGAAGCGCTTGACCTTCTCCCAAGCTTGCAAGTCCTTGTTTGCCCGGTCGAACTCCTGCTGATATCGCGCGATTACCTTTGGGTCGCGCACCAGCGTCGCGCGATCCGTGGTGGCAATTCCCTGGCTGCCGGCCCACTCTTCAAGCGCTGGAAAGTTCGGGGAGATGAGTGCCGTTATGTACTTGCGATTGTCACCCTGCAGCGCCGCGTAGCCGATCAGGGCACTCACCTTCAGGCTGGCCTCAATGGGTTGCGGCGCGACTAGCTTGCCGCCGATCGTCTTGAGCAGTTCCTTCTTGCGGTCGGTAATGCTCAGGAAGCCGTCGCCGTCAATGTTGCCAACGTCGCCGGTGTGGAAGAAGCCGTCCGCATCGAAGACCTCCGCGGTTGCTTCAGGCTTGTTCCAGTAGCCGTGGAAGACGCTTGGGCCTTTGACGAGCAGTTCACCGTCCTCAGGGGAGATGCGGCACTCGATGTTGGGCATGGTTTGGCCCACGGTACCGAGTTTGTTCGCGCCGGGGCGGTTAACGCCAATGACGGGGGAGGTTTCCGTCAGACCGTAGCCTTCAAAAATCGGCAGGCCAACGTCGGCGAACCAGCGGCTGAGGTCGATGCCCAGGGGAGCGCCGCCAGCGACGAGGGTGTGCACGCGGCCACCCAGAGCCTCGGCGATCTTACTGTAGACAAGCTTGTTGGCGAGCTTCCACTGCAGCGAGCCCGGGGTGCGACCGTTGGCGACGTCGGTGCGGTGGGCAGCGCCGGTCTTTACCGCCCATGCGAAGATCTTCGCCTTCAGGCCGCCTGCCTTGGCTGACTTCGATTCAACCGACTGGCGAACCCGCTCGTACACACGTGGCACGGCGACGAAAATGGTGGGCCGGACCGCGCTCATAGCCGGCAGCACCCGCTCTGCGCGGCTCACATAAGCAATGGTCACGTTCTCTGCGTAGAAGAGGTAGTCGATGTGGCGCGCGGTGACATGCGAGAGCGGCAAAAAAGAGACTGTCGTGTCGGTGCTGTTGAAGTGATAAATGCCAGTGGTGGCCGTGAGATTGCTGGCAATATTGCCGTGGGTGAGCATGACGCCCTTGGCGTCGCCGGTGGTACCGGAGGTGTAGATAAGGGTGGCGAGATCCTCTGGCCCGACAGTCTGCCCGAGCTCATCAAAAGCCGCGTCGCGTGTTGCTGGCTCGTCCCCAGTTACGATCGCGGAGAAACTTTCTGCGCCCTCCACCGTGTCCATGGAGACCACGGTCTCAAGTCCGCCGATGTTGCGGATCTTGGCAAAGACCTCTGCGGTGGATACGAAGGCGAGCTTGGCACCGCAGTCGGTAATCTGCTTCCGCATCTGTTCCGCGGTGAGGGTGGGAAACATGGGTGCGTCGACCGCGCCGATGGCAAGGCAGGCGAAGTCCACGACCGCCCATTCCCAGCGGTTTTCTGCGAGCAAAGCAACGCGGTCACCCTTCTTGACGCCATGGGCCTGCAGCCACGCCGCCATCCGAACGACGCGCCAGTACAGGGCATTTGATGAGAGCGGCTTCCAGCTGCCGTCCGCGCCGTGCTCCAGAATGACCGTTCCGGCGCCGCGAGATGTTGCGTGTGAGAAGACATCATTCAAGGTCGAGAGCTGCATCGGGTCTCCGCATTGGCGTGGCAGAAGCGTCAGCCAAAGACATAGGCATGCTACATGGAAAGCTGCGACTCTGGTATGCGCCGCCTATGCGTGCAGGCTACGCAGTGGCGAGGCCGCCGGAGGTACGCGGCGGGTGTAGACGTAGGCCCAGGCGATCAACACAAACTGCAGAGGTATACGTGCCTGGAGAGCCCACCTGGGAATGGCGGCAAACCTGCCGGAGTTCTGCAACATGTAGAAGTGAACGTCGAAGTACACAACAAGCATAAGGACGATGCCCCAAGCCGCGGCGCGGCGGGTTTTGGGGGCGAGCAGGCCCAGGCCGCCAGCGACCTCGGCCACTCCGGTAAACCGTACCCACGCGGCCGGGTCAGAGTAATGCGTCGGCATGATGGGGATGTAGGCGCGGGTGAGGGCGAAGTGAGCCACACCGCCGGCGACGTACAGCATGGACTGGGTGACGAGGCCGGCGCGGTAGAGGAGTGTGCTCATGCTCTTTAGGATGCCGCAGCCGGAGTGCGAGGCTGCGATGCCGCGGTGCGTCGCACGTTCAGGCGAATCCAGCTGAGCCGCGGCCTGGGTTCAAACAGAGATGCCCCGCCGAAGCGGGGCATCCTGTATGCGCTGAACGAACACTTACGCGCGGCTGTCGCGTGCGGCCTTCACGTAGTCGTGGGAGGTCTGGATGTGAGCAGCCTGTGTGCTGAGCAACTGATGAACCGGCAGGGGGAGCTCAAGCTTGAGGGCTTCCGCGTACGCCTTCTTGATGACATCTTCGCCACTCTCGGCACTCTCAAGCAGGGTGTGATCCGTCCCACCCAGCTTCTGCTTCAGGTCACCCCAGGTGCGGTGCAGTGTACCGGCAACGGTGCCCGACTCCTTAATGTCCTTTACGCCTTCCTTATGCAGGGTATCTTCCAGGTCTCCGCGAAAAGAGGCACGCTTCAAGCTCTCTGCCAGGAAGTAGCGCTTCAGGGTCTCATCCTTGAGGTGATCGCCGATGTCCTGAAAACCCTTCTGGCTATCAATCAGGGTCTCAATGAGGCCGCGTAGAGTTTCTTCTGTTTTCTTCAGAGTGTCTTCCATGGTGATGCAAATCCTTTCGAAGTGCCGGCAGGGCCGGGTGGTGCGCAAATAGGGGGCGGCGCGAACGCCGGGTCCAGCCAATCGTCCGGGCCGTACTGCAGCATAGGAAGCCGGGTGCGGCGGGTGGGTTGCTCGCATGGTTCGCCCCCGTCTTTTGTTCACCTTCGCTGTCTGTTCGCGGGTAAGAATTGTGGTGTGATCGGTGCTGTGTCGGTTGGCACAGAGCGGCGCGCGTAAGGAGAGCCCCGACGCATGAGGCCTTTGAGATTAGAGATGGCACCGACCCGCAGCCGCAGGTTGAACGAGGTGCTTGGCATGACCGTGGTTGTAGCCGCTGTCATGCTTCTGCTTGCTTTGGTGAGCTACCATCCCGGTGATCCATCACTGAACACCATCACCTCAGCTGGGACTGCGCATGTGCGGAACTGGGCGGGGCGCGTCGGTGCAAGCGTCAGCGACGTTCTGCTGCAGTTATTTGGAGTGGCGTCCATGGCGCTGCCCTTGCTGCTTGCACGGCTCGGTGTCTGCTGGGTTCGATCGAGGCCGCAAGGTGCGGTATTGGCCAAGAGCGTGGGCGTGGTGCTTTGGCTGGCGGCAGCACCCACTGCGTGTGGATTGCTGCCGGCAAGCTGGATGTACAAGGGGGCCCTGCCGCTGGGGGGTGCTGTGGGCTCGCTGATGGCCGGCGCATTGGTTCTGTTGGTAAACACACCGGGAGCGTGGGTCAGCGTGCTGCTGATGCTTGCAGTGGCCGTGTACCTGTCCACCACATTTACGTTCAACACGGCGCAGGAATGGGCGACGGAGCGGGTAAGCCTGATCGGCAAGCTGCGGGAGAAGCTGGCCGCACGCCGCAGCAAGGCAGATGAAGAAGACGGTGCCACCCGGCGAGAGCGCGAGTTTGCGCGGCAGCAGCAGGTGGAGCAGAAGCACGAGGCTGCTCGGAAGGCAGCCGAGAGCGGCTCTCTGCTTGCCGGCATCTTTGCCAAGTGGGGTTTCTGGCGCAAGGGGATTCGTGCAGACAACGCCGCAGAAGCGGCCGTCGCGCCGGTGTCGCGCACATTGTTTTCGCAGCAGCCGCGTACAAATGTGGATGCCGGTCCGGAGCCGGAGTTTGCGCCGTTGCCGGCCCACCTGCAGCATGCTGCTGAGGCGCATTTGCAGCATGAGCTCGCGGTGCATGACGAGACCCCCATGCAGGGCGGGTTTGAGGATTGGGATCAGCCCGTAGCAGCAAGTGCACTGCCCCCGGATGTGGAGCCGTTCGCATGGACGGAGGGCATTGCAGACGCCGCGCGCAAAGCCGTTCCGCGAGCAGAGATTGTTCCATTTCCAACACGCACCGTGAAACCGGAGGCCCCCCGGCAGGATGTGCCGGAGATGGAACCGGCGAAGAAGTCCATTTCGTTTGGCAAGCGCGCCGATGAGAACCTGCAGCCAGTCACCATGACCGCGAAGAGCGTGCATGGGTACAAGCTGCCACCGTCTTCGCTGCTGTATCGCAACGAAGAGCATGCGTCGATTCGTGAAGACCAGTTACGCGAGGAAGCGAAGATACTGGTGGAGAAGTGCGGCGAGTTTGGAGTGGACGGCCAGGTAACCCAGATCAACCCTGGACCGGTAGTGACCACGTTCGAGTTCCGGCCTGATGCCGGCGTAAAGTACTCGCGGGTGACGGGCCTGGCAGATGATCTTTGCCTGGCGATGGCCGCGGAATCAATCCTGATTGAGCGCATGGCGGGCAAGTCGACCGTGGGCATCCAGGTGCCAAACCATGAGCGCGAGACGATCTGGCTGCGCGACGTGGTGGAGAGCGAAAACTTCGCCAACAGCAAAAGCCGATTGGCGATCGCCATGGGCAAGGACATCAACGGCCGCATTGTGACGGCGGACATGGCGAGCATGCCGCACGTGCTCATCGCCGGGTCTACGGGGTCGGGTAAGTCGGTTGCGATCAACGCGATGATCATGAGCGTGCTGTTCAAGAGCACGCCGGAGCAGGTGCGGATGATCCTGGTCGACCCGAAGCGGGTGGAACTGGGCATGTACGAGGGCATTCCCCACCTGTTTACGCCGATCATTACGGAAGCCAAGCTGGCGGCCAATGCCTTGCGCAACGCGGTGCGCGAGATGGAGCGGCGGCTGAAACTGCTGGCATCGCGACATGTGCGCAACCTGGACCAGTACAACAAGCTGTTTGAGAGCGGCCAGCTGTTCAACGAGGATGGCGAGGAGCAGACGCCGCTGCCGTACATCATGATCATCATCGATGAACTGGCGGACCTAATGATGCTGGACAAGGCCAACGTGGAAGAGAGCATCACGCGTCTGGCGCAGATGGCGCGGGCTGTGGGCATTCACCTGGTGCTGGCGACGCAGCGGCCGAGCGTGGACGTGATCACCGGCCTGATTAAGGCGAACGTGCCGACGCGCATGAGCTTCCGGCTGGCCACCAAGGTGGACTCCCGGACCATCATCGATTCCAACGGTGCGGAGAGCCTGCTGGGCCGGGGAGACATGCTGTTTCTGCCGCCGGGAACGAGCCGGCTGCAGCGCGTGCACGCGCCCTACGTGACGGAGAAGGAAATCACGGACGTGGTCGAGTTCTGGAAAGCTCAGGGGCAGGCTGAATACGTGGAAGGCTTTCTGGAAGGGCCGAAAGACGAGAAGACGGGCAAGGAGATGGGCGATGGCTCCGCGGAAGGTGACAGCGATGAGCTGTTCGACGACGCGGTGCGGTTAATCTTTGAGTTTGGCAAGGCGAGTACTTCCCTGCTGCAGCGACGGCTGCGCATTGGGTATGGCCGCGCCGCGCACCTTATCGATCTGATGGAGCGCGACGGCCTGGTCGGGCCGGCAGATGGTTCCAAACCCAGGGAGATCCTAAAGTCTCCGGACTTTTACCGGGAGGTAGACGAGGCTTTACGCTAGTTTGCCTGCATGGAGTGAAAGAAGCCTCGCCTGGAAGCTCAGGCGGGGCTTTCTGTTGTGCGAAAGATGCCGCGAGCGGCGACGAGCAAGAATGCCGCCGCCAGAGCGGCTGCCAGCAGCATGCGTCTTCGGGCTGTAAAAAAGCCGCTGACCGCGGGAGTCGTGGAATTGTCAGGGTTCGGCATGAGCGGGCCGACCGTGGCGTAGGGACGGTCAAGCGCCGTGGAAAAGTTTGAGGCGTAGCTGTACGTCTTTGCTGTCATGGCTTCGCCGCCGCCGAGATACAGGGTGAGTGGTGCGGCGGAGCGTGGCTGGTAGCAGAGGGAGCGGCGACGCATTTCAAAGATTGCTCGGTAGACCTGGCTACCCTGCTCCACTGCGATGTGAATGGTCGCCGTGTGCTGCAGGTTGACGCCCAGGGTGAAGGGCAAACCCGGATGTTGTGCGTCCAGCCTGCCGCTGACACTTTCAGCCGGCGGAGGGTGCTTCGCTGGGTTGTCTTCGGTCGCGGATATCTCGAGTAGTACCGGCGAACCTGGTGCCGGCTCGAGGCGCACACGCTCCACGGGAACGTGCGGTGGGATCTGCACGGTGCCATAGTCGCCCACCGGGGCGTCAGTCTCCCCTGGCTTTGGCGGCTGGCCCGTGCGGGAATCGCCGCGGCGTGCCGCAACAGCCTGCCGGGGCTGAAGGTTCGCAACCTGCGATGTCTCGTACAGCGATCGGTCGTCTGCGGTGGTCACGCCGGTTTGCAGGGCGCGTGGATCGTAACTTTCCTCCACCGCATAGGGCAGCTCAATGCCGTCCTGGAAGAGGCGCAGGTCACGCAAGGCGGGTGCCGCGTTGGCAAAGGTCTGGGCGTCAAGGATGACGCATGCCTGAGCGAGAGGTGCTCCTGGGGGAGGCGTTATAGTTCGCTGCCAATGGAAACCGCCGGAGGGTAAGCCTGGCGGTGTCAGAAACAGCGCGAGAATGCCAAGGTGAAACCGCATGCGCAGGCCTAAATTGTAGCGGTTGCGCCGGATGCACTGATGGCGCGGTAAAGTTCTGGCTATGGTGCAGCACGAAAATTTGTTGCTTGTGGAAGACGACGGTGCCACACGCGAGTTGTTGACCTTGTTGTTGCAGGCCGAGGGATGGAGCGTGGCGGCGGCTGAGTCAGGGGAGGAAGCTGTGGCACATGTGCAGCAGCCTAATCCGACGCCTGCCGTGGTGTTATGCGACCTGCGCCTGCCAGGGCTCTGCGGTGAGGCCCTGGCGCAGGCGCTTCATCACGCGCTGCCTGGTGCATGTTTGCTTGCCATGTCTGCCACTGTCTCGGCGCAAGTGAAGGGCTATGCCGCGGGATTGCTCAAACCCTTTCCGCCGGCTGCGGTGCAGCAGGAGTGGGAACGATTCCTGAGCAGGCCGACGGACCTTCTGTCACCCGACACCAGCTTTGTTGAACCGGACGCTTCGAGCGCTGATGGAGCCGGAGATCTGCCCATTTTGGACGAATCCACGTTCCTGCTGCTGCAAAAGCAGATGGGTGCGGCAGGCGCGCAGGGACTCTATGCATTCGCGTTGGCCGACACCGGGGACCGGCTGGAACGGATGAAACGGGCTTTGGAAGGCGGAGATGCAAACGTATTTCACCGCGAAGCGCACGCAATCAAAGGAAGTTGTGGCATGATCGGAGCGCGGCGGCTTTGGCTCTTGGCAAACGACGCAGAGTCGGAAACACTAGAGCCAACGTCCAGAAAACACCTGTCGCGAATGGTTGAAGAAACTGAAGCTCTTCGTCTCGTTCTGGAGACACAATTCCCTGTCCAACAGCAAATGCCATAGATGGTGTGCCGCGGAAGCGGGCAGTGCTGTAAACGTAGTTCGGTTGAGGTGGTTGCGATGCTGAAATCGGTCAAGAGTGCAAACAAGGTGGTGCCGTCGGCAGCGACCATTCGCCTGGTAGTTGCTGACGATCATCCGGTTGTGCGCTTTGGTGTGAAGAACATGCTGAACAGCGAGCCTGGGTTTGAGGTGGTGAGCGAAGCCGACGACGGCGACGAAGCCATTACGCAGGCGCTGGAGCACGAACCGGACATCCTGTTGCTGGACCTGCTCATGCCCCGCCTGCCGGGGCTTGAGGCCATGCGAGCGATTATGAGCAAGTCGCCGCGGGTCAAAATTATTTTGTTGACCAGCACAATTTCAACGCAACAGGTGATTGAAGCGCTGCAGATCGGTGCCCGCGGCATCGTTCTGAAGGATTCAGTTGCGGGTGCATTGAGTGACGCGATCCGGGCGGTGTACAGCGGTGATTATTGGATTGGCGGCGAGCGCGTGGTCAACCTGTTGCAGGCGCTGCACGGCTTGATGCAGAAGGCGGCTGCGCTGCCAGAGAAGAAGACCTACGGCCTGACCCCACGGGAACTGGAAGTGGTGCAAAGCATCGTGGAAGGTTGCAGCAATAAGGACATTGCGAAGCAATTCACAATCAGCGAAGAAACTGTAAAGCGACATCTCTCGAACACGTTCGACAAGACTGGCGTCAGCACACGGCTGGAGTTGGCACTGTTTGCCATCTCTCACAAGCTCGTGGACCCCATCTGACGGCAGCGAATGGCTGTGGTGGCGCGTATTGTGGCGGCTTCGCGAAAAATGTTCGCTGTCTGCCAGAACTTCCGGGCAAGACTGCGCGTCCACAGCACTATGCGATTCGCACCAGCCCAGGCAGACACAACAGGACCATGCCTTTTGCTGGTGCTGTTGCTGGCTGGTGCTGCGGGCCGGGAATGCAGGGGCCAGACGTTGCCTGCTTCGCCGGCGACGCCGACGCAACCAGCCCAGTTGCCGGATGAACCAGGCATGACGGTGCCGGACGACCGTGAGAGCGCGGCCGCGATTGAAGCAGAGACGGCTGCCGACACCCGGGAGCCAGGGGCGGCGGATTCGGTACGGGGCACAGTGATGGAGCGAGACGGAACGGCGGTTGCGGGAGCGCTGGTCGTGATGCGGTTTCCTGGCGCTGCCGCCGACGAACGCGCAGAACGAACGGATCTCACCGGCAGTTTTGTGTTCCATGGGGTGCCGCCTGGCGCCTTCACCTTGCAGGTGAGCGGAGACAAGTACACGACGCGAGTAGTTGCGGGGACACTGGCCCCGGGACAGACTGTACAGGTGCCTCAAATTCTTATGGCAGACAGAGCTGGCGGCGCGGATGTGCAGGTTTTTGCGTCAGTACGCGAGATGGCCACGGCGCAGGTAAAACTGGAAGAACAACAGCGGGTGCTTGGGCTGTTCCCCAATTTCTACATCAGCTACTTGCCCAACGCTGCCCCGCTGTCTGCAAGAAACAAGTGGAGCCTGGCAATTCGATCCACGATCGACCCTGTAAACTTTGTGCTGGTTGGAGCGAGCGCGGGTTTTGAGCAGGCCAGCAACTCCTTCAGCGGCTACGGCCAGGGTGCGGCCGGATATGCAAAGCGCTACGGCGCAGGCTTCGCGGACGATGCCATTGGAACCGCCATCGGAGGTGCCTTGCTACCGGTGCTGCTCAAGCAGGATCCGCGTTATTTTTGGAAAGGTACGGGGACCATGCGCTCGCGTGCCGTGTACGCCATGACGCGGGTGGTGATTTGCAAGGGAGACAACGGCAAGTGGCAGCCCAACTACTCCAACGTTGTTGGAAATCTTGCGTCAGCAGGCCTGTCGAATCTGTACTATCCAGCGTCCGACCGCAATGGCGCTGGGTTGACTTTTGTAAACCTGGCCATCGGCACCGGCGCGGGCGCACTGGCCAACCTTTACCAGGAGTTCTTCTCGCGACGCATGACACCCGTTGCGGAGCGCATGCCGGCCCGGGACCTGTTGGATAACGCAAGCAGTAGAGCCAGCCAGTAGCACACCTTCTCGCGGCATGCCTGCCCTACGCTGGACGCTGAGAGCCCGCTATTGCCGCAAAGTTGTACATATCCAGGCGGCCGGGGCGGCTACCCCTCCTACATGCACACGCATCCAAGCTACATGGACAGGGTCATGCAACGTTGCAGGCCGTCGAACAGTTTGTGACAGGGAGATATGAGGGTGAGAATGCAGCATATGAAGAATTTGCCGATGGTGAGAATTGCAGCATCGGCCGTGTTGACCGGAGTGATGTTCGCCGGGTCCGCGCTGATGGCGCAAGAGCCGAACCCCACCAATGATGCTCTGACTCCGAAGGTTGGAGCAAAGCTTGTTGGTGAGATCAACGGAGTGCCGTTGTACCGGGTGACGGTCGTTCAGCGTGATCTGGATGCGGTGAACTACCTGCATCGCAGTGGATCGACGAAGATTTCGTTTGTGGGGACAACGCTTGCCCCCAACATCAAGGGCGACGCCAAGGTCCAGAGCCAGAAGGGCCGGATCGACATCGACTTGCACCTAGACAAACTGACGCCAGCGAACGGCTTTGGCGAGGAGTATCTAACCTATGTGCTGTGGGCGATTACGCCGGACGGGACACCCAGCAACCTTGGAGAAATTCTGCCGGATGGCGACCACGTGCATCTGGAGGTCACCACGAATCTGCAGTCTTTCGGAATGATCGTGACGGCCGAGCCTTACTTCGCCGTGAAGATTCCCAGTGACGTCGTGGTGGCGCAGAACCAGATTATTGAGGACAAGACAAACGGCGTTCTGGAAAAGGTGAACGCGCATTACTCACTGTTGCCGCGTGGGCTGTACACCCGTTCCGTGGGAGCACACACGGTCCTCGAACCGATCACCCGCAACGAGCATAGCCCGCTGGAATACTACGAAGCGTTGAACGCGGCGCGTATTGCCAAGCTTGCCGGTGCTGATCAGTACGCACCGGACATCATGGCTCAGTTGGCTACAGACCTGCAGAATGCAGGCGCCATCGATGCAAATAAGCACGGCGACCAGAAGATGGAGATCACGTACGCACGCGAGGCGGTTCAGCGTGCGGAAGATGCCCGCATCTCGTCGCTGCGTAAGCAGGCGGCGCAGCAGCGCCAAGCGGAGATCGACGCCCGCCAGCTTGCCCAGCAGAATGCAGCCGCTTCGCAGCTGCAGGCGCAACAGAGTGCCCTTGACGCGGAACGTGCGCAGGCGGCAGCAGATCGTGAAGCCGCGGAGCGTGCGCGGGCTGAAGCTGCGGCGGCCAACGCCAATGCGGCCGCTGCGGCAGCACAAGCTCAAGCCGCTGCCGCAAACCAGAGCGTTGTTGCCCTACGTGAAAAGTTGAAAGCACAACTGAACGCCGTGCTCGCAACGCAGGAGACTGCTCGCGGTCTGGTGGTGACGCTGGGCGATGTGCTGTTCGACACGGGAAAGAGTGCACTAAAGCAGGACGCACAGATCTCGCTTGCCAAAGTTTCGGCAATTCTGCAGCAGTACCCCGACCTGAAGCTGCAGATTGAGGGTTATACCGACTCTACCGGCACCGATGCCATCAACCAGAAGCTGAGTAACGACCGGGCGAAGGCAACGCAGGACTTCCTTGTGGCTCAGGGGGTGCAGCCGACAAACGTGTCGTACTACGGGTTCGGCAAGCAGGACCCGGTTGCGGACAACACGACAGCCGCTGGACGCGCGCAAAATCGCCGTGTCGAGATGGTCGTGAGCGGACCTTCAATCGGCGTGCAAACGCAGGAGTTGACGGCGCCACCTGCTGCTGCAAACTAAGAAAACCAAGGTGTAAACGAGGCTGCCTCCGGGCAGCCTCTTTCCGTCTTGATCGTGCGCGTTTGGTTTGCATCTGAGGAGCTAGACAACGGAGGTCGCAGGTGGCTCAGAGCATCAAAGGTAAAGTTGCGTTCGTTACGGGAGCCAGTGCGGGTATAGGGAGGGCGACGGCCCTGGCACTGGCCGCAGAGGGTGCAGCGCTGGCGCTGTGTGCACGAACGTTGGAGCGCGTGCAGCCGGTTGCCGAGGAGGCCATGGCGGCCGGAGCTGCTGCGGTGCATGCATTCGCCCTCGACGTGACGAAGCGAGAGCAGGTGGAGAGTGCGATGGGGTCGCTTCCCTCGCAGTTTCAGCAGGTAGACATCCTGGTAAACAACGCGGGCCTGGCGCGGGGGCTGGAGAAGCTTTGGCTTGACGACCCGGAGAACTGGGAAGAGATGATCGACACCAACATGAAAGGTCTGCTGTACGTGACGCGTGCAGTGGTGCCGGGCATGGTGGCACGCGGTAGCGGGCATGTCGTGAACCTGGGATCGACGGCCGGCTGGCTGGCCTATGCGGGTGGAAGTGTGTACTGCGGCACAAAGGCGGCGGAGCGGTCGATCAGTGAGGGCTTGCGGATCGACCTGCTGGGAACGGGTGTGCGGGTCACGAGCGTGGATCCGGGCATGGTGGAAACAGACTTCAGCGAAGTGCGGTTCAGGGGCGACAAGGAGCGCGCGGCAAAGGTGTACGCGGGCCTGACGCCGTTGAGGCCAGAGGACGTGGCTGACGCGATCTGCTGGGCGGTGACCCGGCCGGCGCACGTCAACGTGTCGTCCTTGCTGTTGACGTCAATCGATCAGGCGAACTCGGTGACGCTGAACCGAAAGGCATAGGAGGTCGGCTTGAAGGCAGCGGTGGTGAGGCATGCGGGAGCGGTGCCGGAGTATGGGGAGTTCGACGATCCGGTAGCGAAGGATGGCGAGGTTCTGGTCGCGATGCATGCCGCGGCGCTGAGCAATCTGACGCGTGCGCGGGCGGCGGGGACGCACTACAGCAGCGATGCGGGTGCATCGGCGTTTGTGCCGGGCGTGGATGGCGTAGGACGGACTGAGGACGGCCGGCGTGTGTACCTGGTGCTGCCGCGCGCGCCGTTTGGGGCGATGGGTGAGCGATGCCCCATGCGCGAACGGATGCTTGTGCCGATTCCTGACGGAGTGAGCGACGTGGCAGCTGCGGCTATGGGCAATCCCGGTATGTCGTCGTGGGCGGCGCTGCACGATCGGGCGAGGTTTGTGGCAGGAGAGACCGTGCTGGTAAACGGGGCAACCGGAACCTCGGGCGCCCTGGCAGTAAAGGTCGCGAAATACCTGGGGGCGAAGCGGGTGACGGCCACCGGGCGAGACGCCGCGGCGTTGGAGGCGCTGGGAGCAGATGAGACATTCAATCTGCGAGAAGACGAAGCGACGCTGCTGCCGAAGTTGCAGGCGGAGTTTGAGAACGGCATCGACGTGGTGCTGGACTACCTGTGGGGTGCGCCGGCGGAACTGCTGCTGAGGGCGCTGCCGGATCGGGGGTCAAGCCGGGATGGGGTTGCAATTCGCTTTGTGCAGGTCGGTTCCATCGCAGGCCAGACGATTACGTTGCCGGGAGCGTGGCTGCGTCAGGGCGGTTTGCAGCTGATGGGCAGTGGCCTGGGGAGCGTGCCAATGGACCGGCTGCTTGCGGGCATTGGGGAGTTCTTCAAGGCAATAGAGCCGGCCGGATTGCGTGTGGACTTCGTGGAGCGACCCCTGACGGAGGTGACGGCAGCGTGGAAGGAAGATAGTACTGCACGGATCGTGTTGACGATGTGATGCGTGTGGACCGCTGCGATAGACTCTTGCGGTGAGTGACACTGACCAGATGCGGCCCACTGTTTCTGTGGCGATGATTGCGACGAATGAGGAGGTCAACCTGGCGCGAACGCTGGACGGCGTGCGATGGGTGGATCAGGTGGTCATCGTGGACTCGGGGTCGACTGACCGGACGCCGGAGATTGCGCGGGAGTACGGTGCGGAGCACAGCTTCAACCGGGATTTTAAAGGCCATGCGGAACAGAAAAATGTGGCGATCGCCAAGTGCACCAGCGATTGGGTGCTGCTGCTGGATGGCGATGAGGTGGTGACACCTGCTCTCGCGGCGGAGATCCAGGCCGTGTTGGTGAGCAGCGACAAAGAAGCGTACTGGATTCCGCGGCTCAACATCTTTCTTACTCGGTGGATGCGGCACGGCGGCCTGTATCCGGACCAGAAGCTGCGGCTGTGGCGGCGCGGCGTCACCATGGTTGACGAGAGCATTGGGCCGCATGGTACGCCCCACTACGACCGGATGAAGGGCGAGTTGAAGAATCATCTGGAGCACTATGGCTATCCGGACTTCGCCAATTACCTGGACCACATGAACGAGTACAGCACCGGGACCGTGGCGGCGTTGACGCGGCGCAAGGCCGGCCTGCCCGGCTGGCTGGTGCTGCTGCAGGGCTTTGTGAATCCATTCTTCGGGTTCGTGAAGAACTACATCTTCCGCTTGGGCTTTCTGGACGGAACAGAGGGACTGATCTTCCACTTGAATCACGCCGTGTATGCGCAATGGAAGTATGTGAAAGTGTGGGAGGCTCGAAAGAAGGCTTCGCTGCGTGCGCGTCGCCAATAGCCGGGGAAATGCGGAAGCGAAACGGCTTGCCGTTGCATCTGACGTTGCGATGCCTGACAAGACCACCAATGCGCCCGTGGGCGACCGCGTGTACTCCAAGATCGCCTGGCGGCTCATTCCGTACCTGTTCCTGCTCTACATCCTTGCTTACCTGGACCGCGTGAATGTGGGCTTTGCGGCACTGGAGATGAAGCGGGACCTGCACCTGACCGATACGGTGTACGGCACAGGTGCGGGCATCTTCTTTCTGGGATCGTCACTCTTTGATCTGCCCAGCAACCTGATTCTGCAGAAAGTGGGTCCGCGCAAGTGGATTGCGCGCATCATGATCTCGTGGGGCATTATCGCCACGTGCATGATGCTGGTGAAGGGACCGCACTCCTTCTACATCCTGCGTTTCCTGCTCGGCGTCGGTGAGGCCGGGTTCTTTCCGGGCATGATCCTGTACCTGACCTACTGGTTCCCGTCCAAGCAGCGTGCAAAGGCTGTGGCGCGGTTTATGACTGCAACGGCTATCGCGGGAGTCGTTGGTGCACCGCTGTCGAGCGCACTGCTGAAGCTTGAGGGCGTGAGCGGCCTGCATGGCTGGCAGTGGCTGTTCCTGGTGGAGGGCGTTCCTACGTTCCTGATGGGATTCAGCGTGCTGGCGATCATGAAAGATCATCCGGACGACGCCAAGTGGCTGACCGGCGAAGAGAAGAAGTGGCTGGACGACGAACTGGAGAAGGACAAAAAGGAAGGGGGAGCGGCGACGCACGAAAAGCTGCTGGATGCCTTCAAGATGCCGATGGTGTGGGTGCTGGCCGGCGTGTGGTTCCTGGATCAGGTGGGGCTTTATACGGTGAATTTGTGGATGCCGCTGATTCTGAACGGGTTGATGCACGGAAATAAGGGCGCGAGCATGGCGCTGAGCGCGGGGGACGCGAGCCACGTGGCAAAGTGGGCGGTGCTGCCGTACATCGCAGCGACGATTGCCATGGTGACGGTGGGCTGGTCGAGCGACAAAACGGGCGAGCGGCGATGGCACATTGCCGGGTGCCTGCTGCTGGCGGCGATGGGGTTTGTGTGGGCGGGGGTGGCGCACAGCTTTATCGCGGGCCTGCTGGCCATGTGCCTGGCGGCCATGGGCTACTGGAGCATCATGGGGCCGTTCTGGGCGCTGCCGACGCGTGTGCTGGGCGGGCCGGCTGCGGCGGGTGGCGTGGCGATCATCACAATGGTAGGCGGGGTCGGCGCGTTTCTGGGGCCCTACTTGACCGGCAAGATGAAGGACATGACGCACAGCTTTGAGGGCGGCCTGTTTGTGGTGGCTGGGCTGGCGGTGCTGGGAGCGGTCGGGTGTGCGCTGCTGAAAGCACCGGAAGGCGCGAAGGCTGAGCCGGCGGAAGGTTAGGATGGTGTGCGGCCCGTTGGGTGCCCATTCCAGTTCTGAGGTTTGCTTTGGCTACTGCGCTCTCGTCCTCTTCCCTGCTTCTACGTAGCATCCAGGTGTGTATGGCTGGTGGCGCGCTGGCGTGCGCGGCGGTGGCGCAAACGCCAGCCGCGCGGCCGACGGACGCGCAGGTGAACCGATTCGTCAGCGACCTGATGGCGAAGATGACGCTGGACGAAAAGATCGGGCAGATGGAGCAGGCAGCCGGCCAGCCGTTTATGACGACAGTGGCGCAGGCGGATGCGCTGGCCCGGTCAGGCGGCGTAGGAAGCTTTCTGTTTACGACGGACCCGGTGCGGATCAACGAGCTGCAGAAGATTGCGGTGACGGAGAGCCGGCTCAAGATCCCGCTGCTGTTTGGGTACGACGTGATCCACGGCTTCCGGACGATCTACCCGATTCCGCTGGCGATGGCGTCGAGTTGGGACCCTGCGTTGGTGGAGAAGGGCCAGAGCATGGCAGCGAAGGAGGCGCGGAGTGCGGGTGTGCACTGGGCGTTTGCGCCGATGGTGGACATTGCGCGGGATGCGCGGTGGGGACGGATTATGGAGTCTGCCGGCGAGGACCCGGTGCTGGGCGAGGCGATGGCAGCGGCGCAGGTGCGTGGATTTCAGGGCGCGTACGTGGGTGAGCCGGGCCATTTGATCAGCAGCGTGAAGCACTATGCGGGATATGGCGCAGCAGAAGGTGGACGCGACTACGACAGCTCCAACATCTCGGACGACCTGCTGTACAACGTGTACCTGCGGCCGTATCACGCCGGGGTGAAGGCGGGGACGGCGACGATGATGTCGGCGTACATGGATCTGAATTCCGTGCCGGCAACGGGAAACAACTGGTTGATGCAGGATGTGCTGCGGAAGGACTGGGGCTTTAAAGGCTGGGTGGTCAGTGACTGGGACGCGGTGAAGAGTCTGCAGGTGCATGGGTTTGCAGCGAGCCCGGCGGACGCGGCGGCGCGGGCGGTGAACGTCGGAATCAACATGGAGATGACGAGCTCAACGTATCGGGACACGCTGAAGCAGAGCGTGGCTTCGGGAGCGGTGTCCGTGGCGACGATCGATGCGCTGGTGCGGCCGATGCTGGAGACGAAGTACCGCATGGGTTTGTTTACCAATCCGTATGTTGATCTGGCGGCTTACAAGGCGGCGCAGGTGTCCCAGGAGCAGCGTGAGGCCAGCCGCAAGGCGGCGGAGCAGAGTGCGGTGCTGCTGCGGAACGAGGGTGGTGCGCTGCCGCTGTCGAAGGGGTTGAAGAAGGTGGCGGTGATTGGGCCGCTGGCGGATAGCAAGCTGGACATCCTGGGCGGTTGGTCAATCCATGCGGACCGTGCGGATTCTGTGACGGTATTTGAAGGGCTGAAGGAGAAGCTGGCCGGGGCAGAGGTGACAACGACGCCGGGGGTGGAGATCGAGCGGGGGTCGCCGACGATTTTCGACGAGCAGGTGGTGCCCGAGAAGCCGAAGTTCACGACTGCCGAGGCGAAGGCTGCCGAGTTCAACCACGCGGTGGAGCTGGCAAAGGCTGCGGACACCGTGGTGATGGTGCTGGGCGAGGCGCAGACGATGAATAGTGAGAATGCGTCGCGTGCGAGTATTGCGCTGCCAGGCGAGCAGGAGCGGCTGCTTGAGGCGGTGGTCGCGACGGGCAAGCCGGTAGTGCTGGTGGTGATGACAGGGCGTCCGGATAATTTGAACTGGGCGAGCGAGCATGTGCCGGCGATTTTGAACGTGTGGTATCCGGGGACGGAAGGCGGGCATGCCGTTGCGAATCTGCTGGTGGGCGATGTCAATCCGAGCGGGCACCTGCCGGTGACATGGCCTAGGGATGCGGGGCAGGAGCCGTTGTACTACAACCAGAATATTCCGCAGAATCCGGAGAACGTGGCGCAGCGGTACTGGGATTTGCCAAGTACACCGCTCTATCCGTTTGGCTATGGGTTGAGTTACTCAAGCTTTACGCTGGGTGCGCCAGTTGTAAGTGGGTCTGTACGTTCGGCGGGCACAGTGCAGGTCAGTGTGCCGGTGACGAATACATCCGCAGTCAGTGGAGCTACCGTTGTGCAGATGTATACGCACCAACGAGCAGGCAGTGCCTCGCGGCCACGCCGGGAGTTGAAGGAGTTCCAGAAGGTGACGGTGGGCGCCGGGGAGACGAAGACGGTTTCGCTCACGATGCCTGCGAAGGATCTGACGTACTGGAGTGCGGCGTCGCGGACGTGGGTGTTAGAGCCGGGGACGTTTGATGTCTGGGTGGGGTTGGATTCGGCTGCGTCGCAGCATGCGGAGTTTACGTTGACGAAGTAAGTCAACCTGCTGCTCAGGTAAGAAAAAGGCTCCCGTGGCGGGAGCCTTTCTCTTTTTCGACCGGGTTACTTGTGTGCGACAGGGTTGCTTGTTTGCCACAGGGTTACTTGTGTGCGACAGGGTTACTTTGCGGTGGGGTTCGCCTTCGCAGCGGCGCGGTACTTATCAGCGAGGGGAACGTTGGTTAGGGCTTTAATGAAGACGCCACCGACGACGGAGCGGGCCTGGAAGCCGATCTGTTTGCCGGTGATGGTGTCATACCAGTCGGTCATGGGGACGCGGCTGGTGGTTTCGTTGGTCCAGCGGTAGACGGGGTCGATGAGGGCGTCGAAGTCGGCCTGTGAATCTGCGAGGGTTGCGGTCCAGACCTCCCAGTCGAGCTTGGTGTAGTCTTTGCGGCTGTCGAGGGGCAGGCCGTACTTGTTCAGCTTCGTTTTGTAGAAGGCGATTTCGGTTTCGCGGACATGCTTGGGGAAGAGCTCGTACCCCATGACCTTGTCCCAGACAAGGTTGTACTTCTGGCTCCAGGAGTTGGGCTGGTCGAAGGCGAGCTTGTAGTGGTCGCCGTCTTTGGCGAGGTCGATCCACTGGTGGGCCATGCTGTGGGCGAGCGCCTGGTACTGGCTGGCAACGTCTTTGTGGCCGAGTGTGCGGGCCATGTTGGCGTAGGCAGCGAGGCCATCGATGGCCTTGATGCTGAGGTTGGCCTGATGGGCGAGGTGGCCGGCGAAGTCGTCGGTGGAGAGCTGGTTCTCGGGGTTGAGGCCGTTTTCCTTCAGGTAATTGGCCCACTGGGTGAGCTGCGGCCAGAAGCGCTCGGCGAGGCTCTTGTCGGCCGTGACGCGCTCGTAGGCGTCCATGAGAATGAGCAGATTGCCGGACTCTTCGACAGGCATCTGGTCTTCCTCAGTCTTTTCACCGCCGCCGTATTCCTGGCCGTTGGCGAGGGGGTACTGGCCAAGGTCGTGGGGGGCGAAGGGAAAGTGCCAGTGGTTGGGCATGCTGGCGTATTCCAGTACGGGGAGGAGCTGCGCGCGGAGCATGGCCGGGTTGAAGAAAAGGAAGATTGGCGCGGAGGGATAGAGGACGTCGACGGTGGCGATGTCGCCGTTGGAGAAGTTCTCCTTCGCGAAGAGCATGGGCTCACCAAGGGGGCTGGCGACGAGCTTGTGGGCGGCGATGGCCTGGCGATAAGAAAGCGTGCAGAGCCAGGCATAGTGCTCGCCAGCGGTTGCGGTCATGTCAGCGATGAGCTGCTTGTCAAAGGCGTCGCCGCGGGCCTGGAGGGCGGTGTAATCGCGCGCCGCTTCGTCAAGCATGGTGCTGACGGGTTTGTTGTCGCGCTGCCAGTAGGGGCGCAGGTTCTGGCCCATGAGCTGGATGCTGTACTCCTCGGTATAACTGACGAGGAGATGGCGGGAGACGGGTTCCGCCGAGACCTGGCCCATGTTGAGAACGACGGCCATCTCGGGCACGAACCTGTTCAGGGTGACGGGGCCGTTCATAACGTCGGCGGGGGTTAGGGTGCCATCGGCAGCGAACTGACGCTCCGGATGAACGCTGATGCTGCTGAGAGAGGTCTCGTCCCTGGGCGTCGCGAGGTGGAGATAGCCCCAGTCGATGCGGAGGTCGTCGCCGGAGCGGTTGAGGACGTTCTGGTCGCGGGTGCCAACGGAGAGGACGTTGGTGGAGGCGGTCTGGTTGCGGGTGAAGAGAACCTGCTGGCCGTCGAAGCTGGTGGCGATGCCGGGGTGGGCGGCGAGGAAGATGCTGACGTCGTGGGGCTGCCCGTCGAGGGACTTTGCGGTCCAGGTGATGTAGGTCACGGGGCGGCTGAGGATGTCGGGGTCGTCGAGGAAGGCAGGGGTGAAGAAGGTGAGGTCGACCTCCACCGCCGCGTTGCCGAAGCGGTAGCGGGTGTGGGTGGGCGTGAGGGTCGCGGAGATCTGATCGAGCGGCGGGATGTTCTCCGGGTCGCGACCCATGATGCGGAAGGGGTGGCCGTCGACACGGACAAGGCTGGTGAGCTGCTGGGGGTGGCCGGTCCAGTGGCGAGTGGGCGACTCGGTGAGCTTGTCGGTGTCAGACCAGATGCTGAAATACGGATCGTGGGCGATGAGGGGCATGGCTGGCGGCCGCTCTGCGGTTTGCGCAAGGAGCGAACCAGCGGCTACGGCCAGGGTGGACAGGGGCACGGCGGACCGCAGCATGGACTTGCTGGAATGGGGCCGGGGCGATGTGACGGTGGAGCGGGGACGAGTCATGAGCCACTTTTCTAGACGTGCTGATCGGTCAGACCACAGTTGATCGGACGTCGGTGGTGCGTTGGAGACATTATGGGAGTGTGTGCACGGGAAGCAATGACCGGTTTGGGTGACGGGCGGGGAGCTTCGGTCGCCAGGATGGTTGAGGCTATTGTGCCGCGCGTGCGGTCGAGCGCCGGCGCACGAGCGTTGGAACAAAGTCGCCGGTTTCCGGGGCGGTTGCGGTCTCTCCTGTATCCAGATGGAGAAGGCTCAGGAATGCTGCGCTGGCGAGTTCGATGCGCGGAATGCTGAGGGTCGTTAAGCCCGGGTGGGCGTAGGCGCTGATCTGGATGTCGTCGAAGCCGACGATGGAGATGTCATCTGGTATGCGCAGACCGCGTTCGTGCACGGCCTGCATGGCACCAATGGCAGTGAGGTCGTTGGAGCAGAGGACGGCGGTCATGGGTACGCCTGACTCCAGAATCTGCACCATGGCGCGGTAGCCACCGTCGACGCGGTGGTTTCCCTCTGCGACCAGCCGGGGGTCCAGGGCAACACCTTTCTGCTTGAAGGTGGCACGGAAGGTGTCGTGTCGCAGCCGCGCGGACTCCAGGCCGAGGGGACCGCTAATGAAGGCGATGCGCGTATGCCCCAGCTGCTCCAGGTGTTCCAGCCCAAGGAGGATGCCTGCTGCGTAATCGATGCGGACGATTGCGGTGCGCGGACCTTTTGGCTCTGCGTCAAGGAACACCATGGGGATGTTGCGCCGACTGAATGCATCGAGCAGGTGGTCGTCCATCTCAGACGTCATGATCGCCACCGCATCGACCTTGCGCTGCATCATGCGGGTGACGCAGTGCTCCATGCGGATGGGATCGTAGTTGGTGTTGGCGACGAGCACCTCTTTGTTGTGCTTGACGGCGACGTCTTCAAACGCCTTGACCAGCTCAGGGAAGAAGGGATTGGTGATGTCGGAGATGATGAGGCCGTAAAGACTGGACCGACCGGAGCCGAGCGCGCGCGCGTTGATATCTGGGTAGAAGCCGAGGGCGGTGATGGCGCGACGGACGCGCTCCGCGGTTTTCGGACTCACATTGGGCGAGCCGTTGATGGTTCGGGAGACGGTCGCAGTGGAGACCCGTGCCTTGCGTGCGACAGCCGTGATGTTCATGGATGGGAAGCTCCGGCCGCAAAGAACGCTGGTTGCGATGGTAAGTGTACGGATGCCGATGTGCAACCGGAGGCCCAACGGTTATAGCAGGCGCGGCGGTGAAGATCAGTGTCGATGTACACACCTGAAAGAGGGGTGGACGTCCGGCGTCAAGAGGTGGTATCGCTTACATGGACGTCCAATCGTTTGGACGCGAGTGCGCACGCGCGTGGTACACCCAGCAACTGCCTGCAACCGGGCACGGAGAGAGAGACGATGAACGTATTGGTGACAGGCGGCTGTGGCTACATCGGCGGAACGGTAGCCACCATCCTGATGCAGGCGGGGCACACCGTGACCGTTCTGGATAACCTGTGCCACAGCAGGCGCGACCAACTGCCAAAGGGCGCGGGGTTTGTGGAAGCCGATATTGCGGACCGACCGACCGTTGAGGCGACTTTGCGCGATCTGAAGCCGGACGGCGTGTTGCACTTTGCGGCATTGATTGAAGCGGGTGAATCGATGCAGAAGCCCGAGCTGTATTTCCGCAACAACACGGCCTCCACGCTGGGTTTGCTTGAGGCGATGCACGCGACCGGCGTGAAGCGGATTGTGTTCAGCAGCACAGCTGCCGTATACGGCGAGCCCGAGAAGATTCCGATTACGGAGGATGCAACGCTGCAGCCGACGAACACCTATGGTGAGTCGAAGCTGCTGGTGGAGTACATGCTGACCTGGTTGAACCGTCTGCAGGGGCTGCACTACGCGTCCCTGCGGTACTTCAACGTAGCCGGTGCGCTGCCTGGGCGTGGTGAGATGCACGAGCCGGAGAGCCACATCATTCCCCTCATCCTGGACGTGGCGCTGGGAAGGCGCACCAGCATCTCCATATTTGGCGACGATTACGACACCCCGGATGGCACCTGCATTCGTGATTACATTCACGTGGCTGATCTTGCCGATGCGCATATTCTTGCTCTGCAGGCGCTGGAGACGAGAGACAAGCTCATCTGCAACCTGGGCAACGGCACTGGCTTTTCCGTGAAGCAGGTGGTGGAAGCGGCGAGGCGTGTGACAGGTCATCCAATTCCAGTGGAGATGAAGCCGCGCCGCGCGGGAGACCCGGCACGGCTGGTCGCCAGCTCTGAACGGGCACGTATGGAGTTGGGCTGGACGCCGAAGCGGACGGACATAGACGCCATTCTGGAGTCGGCATGGGAGTGGCAGCAGCAGCGGTACCGCTGAGCTGAAAGCATGTGAGAGTGGTACTAGCGGAGGCAGTGTGGCAGAACCGAGCAGCACGATGGAAAATACGGGCAAAGCATTGTCTGCACCTGGCCGGGTCAACCTGATCGGCGAGCACACGGACTATACCGGTGGTCTCGTACTTCCGATGGCGATTCCCTTCTCGACAGTGGCTACGATTGCGCCGGCAGCGGACGGCTACACCTTTACGAGCACATCTTTTGAAGGCAAACGTACGATGAACACGACCACAAGGTCAGAGGCTGTGGGAGATTGGAGTGACTACCCGGTTGGGGTGCTTCGTGAGTTACAGAAGCTCCACATCGAGGTGCCACCGTTTTCGCTTTCGTTGTGGGGGGATGTGCCGCTGGGCTCGGGTCTCAGTTCGTCGGCTTCTGTTGAGGTGGCAACTGCGGTTGCGCTGCTGGACCATGCGGGGAAGAGCCTGTCTGGCGCCGAACTTGCGCTGCTGTGCCAGCGCGCGGAAAATCTGTACGTTCACTCCCCGTGCGGCATTATGGACCAGTTCGTGATCGCAAACGCCACGGCAGGGCATGCGCTCTTGCTGAACACGCGGGACCTGTCGTACGAGCTGCTGCCGATGAACCGGGGTGCGCTGGCAAAGACGCGGGTTGTCATTGTGAATTCAGAGGTGAAGCACTCTGTGGCGAGCGGCGAATACGGTGTGCGCCGTCGCGAACTGGAAGAGGGACAGGCGGTTGTGTGTGCGCGCTTTCCGCAGGTGAAAGACCTGGGAGACACCACACCGGAACAGCTGGAAGCGTGCCGTGCGCAGATCGATCCGGTCGCCTTCAGACGCTGTCGTCACGTTGTGACGGAGAATGTACGTGTGCGTGAGGCAGGCCGCGCGATGGTTGCAGGCGATCCTGTGGCGCTGGGCAAAGTCATGCTGGAAGCCCACGCAAGCTATCGCGATGACTTCGGCGCGAGCGTGGAGCAAGTCGACTTTCTTGTAGACACAGCCGTGAGCCTGCCGGGCTGCTATGGAGGTCGCTTGACGGGTGGTGGTTTTGGCGGCTGCACGGTGAACCTGGTGGAAGCCGATCTGGTAGAAAGCTTTACGCCTGCGCTGCACAAGGCCTACCAGGAACGGTTTGGCATTGATGCGGCCATCTACGTTTGCGAAGCCGTTGACGGCGCACTGGCGCGCTTGACCCATGCTGCGGAAGAGAAGAGGTAAGGACCCATGGACGAACTGTTCACGCAGGCACCGCACCGCCGTTGGAACCCGCTTGCGGGCCAGTGGGTGATCGTATCGCCGCATCGGACACAGCGGCCGTGGCAAGGGCAGACAGAGGAGAAGTCGACAGCCAGTGCACCGCAGTATGACCCCGCCTGCTACCTGTGCCCGGGCAACATGCGGGCGGGCGGGCACCAGACGCCGCAGTACACAAGCACCTACGTCTTTCAGAACGACTATGCAGCGCTGATGATCGATACCGCCGATGCCGTGCTGGACGTGGATGGAGCCGGCCTGCTGCGTGCCGAGACTGAGCGCGGTTTGTGCCGCGTGCTGTGCTTCGATCCGCGCCACGACCTGACCCTGGCGACCATGCCTGTCGAGAGCATTCGCAACGTTGTGGAGGTGTGGGCGCAACAGGAAGAGGAACTCGCGAGTCGCGGAGACCTCCGCTACATCCAGATCTTTGAAAATCGCGGCGCCATGATGGGTGCAAGCAATCCGCACCCGCACGGCCAGATCTGGGCGACGCAACATATTCCCGACGACCCAGCTGCCGAACTCGCGGCGCAGCGACAGTATCGAAAGGCACACGGAACCAACCTGCTGGCCGACTATCTTGCGCTGGAGTTGAAGCATGGCGAGCGTGTCGTCGCACAGAACGACTCGTGGGTCGCATTGGTACCCTTCTGGGCTGTGTGGCCGTTTGAGGTATTGCTGCTGCCACGCTCTCCCGTGCAGACGATGCGCACACTTGACGGCGTGCAGCGCAGTGGACTGGCTGCTATCCTGCACACCGTCACAGCCGGCTACAATCGCGTCTTCGACACGCCGTTTCCCTACTCCATGGGCTTTCATCCAGCGCCGTGTGACGGGGAGGATCACGCGGAGTGGGTGCTGCATGCGCACTTTCTCCCGCCGCTATTGCGGTCTGCCACCGTGCGCAAGTTCATGGTCGGATTTGAGCTACTAGGCTCGGCCCAGCGAGACATCACACCGGAATCTGCTGCAGCTACCCTTCGCAGTTGCATGCAGCAGTAAGCCGGGTCGCCGCAAAGAGCGCGTGCGTGCCGCAACACGTTTGGGCAAGAGAAAGACCTCTCGAGTCGAGAGGTCTTTCGGCTTGCACCTGTGTTGCGAAGCTTTGTGGTGCCGGGAGGGGGGGTCGAACCCCCACGAGGTTGCCCTCGGCGGATTTTGAGTCCGCTGCGTCTGCCAGTTCCACCATCCCGGCGCGCTTTCAGTTTCGCATAGCTGCGGGGTGCAGACAATGCTTGCGTTTGCGCAGGCAGTCATTTCGGGCTCAGCATGTTTGTGCGGGACTCCACCGGAGCGAGGCCGCTAGAGCCATTGCTTTGCACGGAAATAGACAAGCGAGCCGATGGCCGATGACACCATGAGCGCAAGCGCGTAGGGATAACCGAGATGCCAGTGCAGTTCCGGCATCTTCTCGAAATTCATGCCGTAGATGGAACCTATGAGAGTGGGCGGCAGGAAGATCACGGTTGCGCCTGCAAGCGTCTTCATGATGGCGTTCTGCTGGATGGAGATGAGGCCCAGATTCGAGTCCAAGAGGAATTGAATCTGCGTCTGAAGAAAGTTGTCGTGTTCCAGCAGAGATTTGACATCGCCACCCAGGGTCTTAAGCCGTGTAGCAATCTCGGGCGTGGTGACATCCGCCTTCAGGAAGGGTACCGATCGTCCGACGCTGTGCAGGCTTTCCCGGACGCGCGACGCAAGATCCCCGCTCTGACCAATCTTCTTCAACACGCGGCCAAGATCCGCAGCGGCAATGGTGCTCATCTTTCCCGCGTTCTGCGAGAAGATCTCAAGGGATATGGGATCAAGGCCGTCGCCAACCTCCTCAAGCAGGTCCGCGTCCCGATCGACGATGGTTTCCAACAGACACATCATGAGAGAGACAGCCGACTCAAAGGTGGCGTCCGGTTTCTGAGTTCGCGCCGTGAACTGCTGAAACGCCATCGGATCGGCGTAGCGCAGAGTGACCAGGGTGTCGTGTGCCAGGATCAGGGTGATGGCTGCAAGACGAGGCTGCATGTCGGGGTCGCGGATGACTGCGCGTACCGTGACGAAGGTGCCTTTGCCCTCCCGATACAGCGCGCTACTGCTCTCCACCTCGCGCATCTCTTCGCGGGTGGGAATGGAGAGGTTCAGAGCCGACTCAACCTGCTGCTCCTCCTGCCTGGACGGAGTAGACACGTCGATCCAAAGAGCGCCCGACAGATCGGTGGAGCCGCCGCTTGGCTGCAGGTGGCCATCCGAGACGCGATACACGGTCAACATGGGTTCATCATAGTGTCAGGCGTTGGCTTCACCCCCGCGCATTGCAGCAAAGCCTTCGATGATTTGCTTTGCTGGACAGACGAGAGGCCGCTTTGCAGAACAGATGCGAGGCCTGCTTTGACAACGTGCAGTCCTCACGTTAGCCTTGAAAGTGGCCCAAGCGTTGCGATGCAGCGCGCATGCGTCCCCGTCGTCCAGTGGCCCAGGACCCCGCCCTTTCACGGCGGTAACACGGGTTCGAATCCCGTCGGGGACGCCAATTATTCAGCGGGTCTTTGAACCCAGTAATCCCTTCCCGGCCGAAGGGCGCCATACATCCAAGATAGTGCAGCCCTGGACCACGTGGACAACGCGGCTCTTTCTACCTAAGTGAATACAGTAGGTGTTCGGCAGGCGGCGAGCACTCCCTTTGCGCCGTCAAGCCTGGCTTTTGCGTGTGCGAGTAGGATTCTCAAGGAGCGACAGACGTAGTCACTGTGGCAGCTCAAGGGAATCTATATGAAACAGATCTGTAAGCTTATCGCCGCCTGCGTTCTAGCCGGCTCATGTGGTTTGCAAGCACAGCGGCCCCAGGCCAGCGCTGCTCGTCTGCATATCTTTTTTGTGGACGTGGAGGGTGGACAGGCCACGCTGTTCGTGCCGCCAGGAGGCGATTCCCTGCTCATCGATACCGGTTGGCCGGATCACGATGGTCGCGATGCCAAGCGGATTGTGGCCCTCGCACACGAGGCCGGTCTCACCCGGATCGACACTGTGCTGATTACACATTTCCACGACGATCACGTCGGCGGTGTTCCACAACTGGCGGCTCTCATCCCAATTGGTACCTTCATCGACCACGGCCCCAACCGTGAGTTGGATCATGGCGATGTCGAGCACAACTATGCCGAGTACAGTCGAACTCTAGCGTCGACCGGAGCGCGTCATCTTGTCGCAAAGGTTGGGGAGAAGCTCCCAATCCGCGGACTGCAGGTCACGGTAGCTAGTGCTGACGGAGACGTTCTGTCCAAACCTCTGCCGGGTGGCGGACAGCTGAATCCTTTCTGCGCCACGTCTCCTATAAAGCCGCCTGACGTGACTGAAAACGGCCGCTCGCTCGGCGTAGTGATCACCTTTGGACGTTTCAGGATTCTTGACCTCGGCGACCTTACCTGGGATCGCGAACGCACACTGATGTGCCCTGTGAATCGCCTGGGGCACATTGACCTGAATATCGTCTCGCATCATGGCTGGTACCAGAGCTCAAGCCCCGCGCTCGTCGACGCGATCGGCGCGCAGGTTGCCATTATGGACAACGGCGCAACCAAGGGTGGCTCGCCCGCGACGTTCAAGACGCTTACCACCGCCCCACAACTCAAGCGATTGTGGCAACTTCATTATTCTGAAGAGGGCGGCTCCAGCGCAAATACCGCGGACGAGTACATCGCGAACCCACATGGCGCGGATGGCAACTTTATAGAGGTGACTGCGGACACGGACGGCCGGTGGTCTGCGCGGAATTCCCGTACGGGATTTTCAGAAAGCTATAAGACCGACGTTGGAGTCAAGACTGACGAGGGAGTCGCTGGCTCATCTTCCACCGGTCCAACTCGTCCCAGCAGCAACAGATAGTTCGTGATGCTAACCGGCAGATTCAACAAAGGCCTGGAGGGTACAGGCAGAGCCAGGAAGTTGAGATGAATCGACGGATGTTTGCACAACAGGCTGCGGCGGCGATGGTACTTGCTGGAGCACCGACGGCGAAGGCTGCTGTTGCTGCGGATAGAGGGGACGCGTCACGTGAACAGCCGAACCGGTTCTCCGTTATGCTCTGGACTCTTGCAAAGCAGGGTTCCTTCGATAAGGGTCTTGAGATCGTTTCTTCGGCCGGGTACTCGGGAGTTGAACTTACAGGCGAGTTCCATAACTGGTCGACCACCGAGAGGCAACGTGTACTTACCAGGCTAAATGCTCTGGGATTGACAGTAGATTCCATGAGCGGTGTGAAGGCCGGCTTTGCTGTCGCAGAGCAGACCGGTCTCTTCCAAACCCAGTTTGCTGAACACCTCCAGTCTGCGCGGCAGCTCTCGTGTACGCAGGTGATCCTGCTGTCTGGCAAACGTGTACCCGATGCTTTGCCGGGTGCGCAGCGGATAACTGCCATCGAGAACCTGAAGCGTGCCGGCGATCTGGCCGCGAAGTCCAACGTGGAGATCGTGATTGAGCCAATTGACCTGCTTGAAGATCCAACCATTTATCTCGCGTCCGTAACGGATGCGTTCGATCTGGCGCGGGCAGTAGGCATGCCTAATGTGAAGGTCTTGTACGACTTCTACCATGAGCAGCGGAGCTTCGGGAACCTGCTCGAAAAACTTGAGCACAACGTCGACTTGGTCGGATTGGTGCACGTCGCGGATGTACCAGGCCGTCATGACCCGGGAACCGGTGAAATCAATTACTCGAATATCTATCGCAAGCTGGCCCTGCTGAAGTACAGACGACGAATCGCCATGGAGTTCTACCCCGTGGGTGATCCTGTTACTGCATTGAGCAATGCCAGGGAATCTGCTGAGGCTAGTCTGGGCGGTTTCTCCTTGTAAAAGAGGAGCGCAATAGTTAGCGGTGGAGTCTTCGCTCTGAGCAGACGAACGATCGCAACAGAAGCGATCGGGAAGGACCGGCAGATGAAGAACAGACGCAAGAAGATGTGTGGTATGGGACTTAGTGTGGCGTTCGTTATGGCAACTGCCGGTGCACAAAGTACAGAGACACCCGTGGGCCGCTGGGATCTGGACGTACACCGAGCCGCGGGTCAGCAGCCGTCATGGATGGAGGTGACCGCCTCAAACGGTAGGCCGCTTGTGACGTTTGTTGGTCCGGTCGGCGACGCGGCAGGGGCAGCCCAGGTCACAATGCGCGGCGGCGAACTGGACTTCGTTGTGTTGAAGGACCCAAGCGAGGGTAAAGACTTTGACGTGCACTATGAGGTGCACCTTGTGAACGGCAGGTTGAACGGATCCTTGCGATCAACAGATGGCACCACTGCCACGTTTACCGGCGTGCGTGCGCCGGCGCTTCCGTATCGCGAGAATGTCGTCTGGGGTAAGCCACTCAGCCTGTTCAACGGCAAGGACCTGAGTGGATGGCATGTGAGCAACGCCCAACGCTCCAACTGGAGCGTTCTGGATGGCACTCTCCGTAATACCGGCCACGGCGCGGAACTCCTCTCCGACCGCAAGTTCCAGGACTTCAAGCTGCACCTCGAGTTTCTATCCGGTCCGAACTCCAACAGCGGACTGTACCTGCGTGGGCGTTACGAGGTGCAGATTGAAACGAATTCCGCGACAGAGAAAGCCAGCCATCACACGGGCGGAGTCTACGGCTTCATCGCGCCGCAGCCTGAGCAGCCGCGCACGCCGGGGGTGTGGCAAGCCTTCGACGTGGTTCTGGTTGGGCGCAGACTTAGGGTCGTGCAGAACGGCGTCACGATCATCGACCACCAGGAAATCCCGGGGATCACCGGCGGCGCGCTCGACAGCCAAGAGGGCGAAGCCGGTCCCATTTATTTGCAGGGCAGCGAGGACGGAACGACAACATTCCGCAACATTGTCATCACGCCCGCGACGCCGAAAAGCTGATCATGAGCGCGCTCGGAAGCATGGCCCAACACCAACGCAATAATGATCCATGCGATGCGTCAGCAACCACATGCGCCTGGTGGGTTATAAGAGCAGGTGAAACAAACATCGTGGCTACGTCGCTTGTCGGGTCAACGCTCATGATCGGCTATGGCAACTCGCTGTAGGAACGGCGGCGGCGCTCATGGCGAAACGGAGACCCTGTTTCGACTTGCGCGTGACTGGCAGACTTCGGCACTCTGAACCATAACGACGAGGACAGCAATGGACCTTTCCAGCAACGCGTCTACTTCGCTATACCGACTCACTCGCGCAATGGGTCGCAGTCGAACGGCTTTCGTGGGTGCAGCAGTCGCCTGTCTCGCGCTGCAGGCGGGCGTAGTGTTGCCCCTGTTCGCCACTGGGCCGGTGGCCTCATCGTCAAAAGCCGCTGTGTCCGTTACGGGGCTCCAGGTGGATCTCTCAAGCAGCCGCTCGGCCTGGATGACACAAAGCCCCTGCTGGCGTGGCAGATACGCGACAGCCGCTCCGGTGCACGCCAGAGCGCTTACCAGGTGAGCGTGTATAGCAGGCGACCCACTGGCCGACCAACGCGAGCGGATGTGTGGGACAGCGGCAAGGTGGCATCCTCAACCTCGACCGGCGTCGCATATGCGGGCCCCGCGCTGGAGCCAACTCGACGGTACTTCTGGACCGTTAAGGTGTGGGACAAAGATGGCGTTGCTTCGCCTGCAAGCGAGACAAGCTGGTTTGAGACCGGTTTGCTACAGCAGTCAAACTGGCACGCCACATGGATCGGCAGTGAACCGGCCGAGCTGCACGCCATCCGCAATTCGGGCGCGGCGTGGATTATGAACGTGACTGCCGAGGTGCGCGTCCAGCACTCTGCGCACAGCGACTTTCGGCTGCAGGTGCAGCTGGACAAACCAATCAGGAGCGCACATCTGTACACCACCGGTATGGACGACGCCGCGGCTTGGATCAACGGGCAGCAGGTGCTCACCGAGAGGCCGTTGCCGCCGTGGCAGCAACTGGCCTGGAAGACCTACGCAAGGGCCGAGGTAACGGCACAGTTGAAGCCGGGAACCAACCTGCTGGCCGTAGGGATCACACACTACCAGACCTCCGGCAACAGCGACGTGGACACCCATTTGCCCATGAGTGCTGTGCTGTACGTGAGCTTTGCCGATGGCAGCACAAAGGTGGTGACCACTGCCGACCCCGGGTGGGAGGCGCAGCTGGACGCGCCAGAAGGGTGGCAGAAACCAGACGCGAATGTGGATGCGTGGAAGGCTGCCGAACCGTTCAGCCCGATCTCAGGCTCAGACGGCTCACCAACGACCGGGTTGCCCTGGCCCACGCCTCCAGTGGCAGCACTGCGCAAGACATTCACCGCCAGACCGAAGCTCGTCTCCGCCCGTCTGTATGCCACGGCGCTGGGTGCGTACAAATTCCACCTGAACGGTGCCGTTGTGGGCGATCAGATTCTGTCGCCCGGATGGATGGACTTTCGAGAGCACGTACCGCACCAGGTGTACGACGTGACGGCACAGGTTCACAGCGGCAGCAATGCAGTCGCCGCCTATCTGGCACCCGGCTGGTACAGCACACCCCTGGCGTGGTTAGGGCAAGGCAACAACTACGGCAGCACTGAGCCCGCATTAAAGGCACAGCTACGCCTGGAGTATGCGGACGGCAGCGTGGACTGGGTGAGCACCGATGACAGCTGGACGGCCGCAGCGTCGCGCATCACGTTTGCCGAGATCTACGACGGCGAAACCGAGGACGCACGGCTGGAACAACCTGGTTGGGACAAAGCCGGTTTCAACGATGCAGCATGGACGTCGGCGAGCACGGTTCCGGTTAAAGAACCGAAGCTGGTTGCGCAGTACTTTCAGCCTATCCGCATTGAGCGCACCATGACCGCGATGAAGATCACCCAACCCAAGCCCGGTGTGTACATCTTCGACTTCGGTCAGAACATGAGTGCCATTCCCAACCTTCACCTCAGCGGTGCGCGTGGCCAGCAGGTGCAACTCCGCTTTGCTGAGGTGCTGAATGCGGATGGCACGCTCTACGTTGACAACCTGCGGACAGCAAAGGCTACCGACAGGTTTACGCTGGCCGGCAAGGGTGTAGAGACCTTCAGCCCGCTGTTCACCTTTCACGGCTTTCGCTACGCGGAACTGACCGGCACAACCGTCGCGCCCACAACGGCCACGCTAAAGGCGGACGTGCTGCATACCGACGCGCCCTTTACATCGCACTTCTCCACGGGCGACAGCATGGTGAACTCTCTGTGGCAGATCATCCAGTGGGGCCAGCGTTCCAACTTCGTTGGCGTGCCCACAGACTGCCCGCAGCGTGACGAGCGCCTTGGCTGGACGGCCGATGCCCAGGTGTTCTGGCGCACGGCCAGCTTCAACATGGACCTGACGACGTTTAGTCAGAAGTTCTCCTCTGACCTTCGTGGCACCCAGGTGAACACGCCCATGTACGGCATCTATGCGCCCGGGCTGCAAACCCCGAATCCTGGCTATGGTGCGGCCTGGAGCGACGCGGGAGTCATCGTTCCCTGGACAAGCTGGATCCAGACCGGCGACACCCGCGTGGTCGATCAGAACTGGGATGGCATGCAAGCCTACCTCGCCAACATACTTGCAAAGAACCCGAACCACTTATGGCAGAAGGAGTATGGAGCTGCCTTTGGCGACTGGCTTACACCGACGATCACAACGCCGGAAGACCTGCTGGCAACGGCGTACTGGGCCTATGACGTGACGCTGATGCGCCAGATGGCGCTTGCCACGCATCGCACAGAGGATGCCGAGCGGTACACGGCTCTATTCGATCAAATTCGATCAGCCTTCCAACGTGCCTACATCCGTTCCGATGGCTTTGTCGGCACCGTCGATCACTTTCCCTCCATACCGCCTCCAACGATTCACCCCACGGCAAAGGACAAAGCCGGATCGACGGTGGAAACCCAGACCGGCTATGTGCTGGCGCTGTACATGGGACTGATGCCGGACGATTTACGGAGCGCTGCGGCGACGAGGCTGGTGGCCCTGATTCGTGAGAACGGCATGCGGCTTGGAACCGGCTTTGTGGGAACACCCTACCTGCTTGAGGTGTTGACCAACACGGGCCACAGCGACGTCGCCTACACGCTGCTGCTGAACCGGCAATACCCGTCGTGGGGCTACCTCATCGACCACGGTGCCACCACCACCTGGGAGCGGTGGAATGGCGACGCGATGCGATCCGACCCAAGCATGAACTCCTACAATCACTATGCATATGGCGCAGTGGCCGAGTGGCTGTACCGCTTCGGCGCGGGCGTGGACGCTGACCCAGCCGACGCCGGGTTCCATCACGTATTGCTGCACCCAAGCTTCGACGGCCGCCTTGGACACATGGACTACACCTACGACTCGCACTTCGGACCCATCCGGTCCGCATGGGCTGTGGTCGGTGCGGGAACCCGCGTGACATGGACCATCACCCTGCCGCCCAACACAACTGGAGCTCTACAGACGAGCCGCATCCGTGCTGCGGACTGGACGGTGGACGGAAGGCCCATCGCCAATGCCTTGCAGCACGGTGCCGGCAACGGAGACTATGTTGTGCCAGCCGGCACCTACACATTCAGTGCTAATCTCCGGCCTGCAGCGTCGACCCTCGCACAGCGACTCGTGGGTAGCCGTCAGTAGTTCAGCGAACCCAACTCTATCGAGTCACACAGCGCATTCACCTTGGCAACGTGGGCTGAGGTGAATGGTTTTGCCGGGAAGAGGGTTGAGGCGCTTACGTAACAATCATCGTCCATTGTGTGGAATACGAGTCCGCGGGCGCTGCGCTACGGTGGGGGATACGGCGCAAACTGGCAGAGCAGACTGAGCACGAAAACTCTGCCCGCAGGTGTTGGTGAGCCGCGCACCAGGACGCATGTTGATTATTTGATTGCTTCACAATGACAAGACTGTTACTTTTTCGACAAACACTACAAGTCAGGATCCATCCCCGACCTCCGCTGAGGCCCAGGAGACGTCGCTCCACGTCGAGCCGTCCGCCCAGCCACCCGCAACGACCAAGCTCACCACCGTTGCGCCTTGTGCGCCTCGGACGTGCTTTATGTCTGCGTCCACATTGCCATACCCCAGCACATGCTCCCAGGAGAGTTTCATGAACCGGCACTTGCCTCTGCTCGCCTTCGCTGCGACCGCGTTTTCTACTTTTACTCTCCCTGCACAGAGTTCCCCTGCGAGCAAACCCACAGATGCAAAGCCCGCTCCCGTCCTCATCCTGGCACCCGCACCATCACCCGTTGCGCTCGCGACCAGCAAGCCTGTCTTTACCGTGTACCTGCGTGAGCGCGGCAACGTCACCGACTGGTTTTCAGCATTGCCTCACCCTGAGATCTACGCCCACGGCGATTCCCTGCTGCGCATGTCGTTGGCACAGCGGGTGAAGAAGTTTGATTACTTGATGGAGATGAGCAACAGCTCCGAGCTTGAGTTGCCGCACGATGGTGTTGCTGTAGTTGCGGCACAGGGCCAGCTTGGATTGGGTGGAACCTACTACGCGGCAAACGGTACCAACATCTATCCCGCAGCCGTGTCCTTTAAGAGCGGTTTCATTCGCTATCACTTCAGGAAAGACTCCGCGGCGATCCGGCTGGGTCGCTTTGAATTCTTTGATGGCCAGGAAACCACGCCCAAGAACACGACGATTGCCTGGTTGCAACCCAACCGCATCGCACAACGCCTGGTTGGTAACTTTGGCTTCTCTAACGGCCAGCGAAGCTTTGATGGCATCGACTTTAAAGTGGGCGGCTCTAACTGGGACCTCACCGCAATGGCTGGCCGCCCTGACCATGGCGTTTTCAACATGAACGCCAACAAGGAACTGGACGTCGACCTGCAGTACCTTGCCTATTCGCGCTATCTGGCAAAGCAGCGTGTGCTTCTGCGCGGCTTTGGCATCGGCTATCACGACGGCCGTACCGGCCTGACAAAGACCGACAATCGCACAGCTGCTGCTCGTGCGCTCGATCACAAGAACATTCGGCTCGGAACGTTTGGCGGAGACATGGTCGCGGCTTTGCCGGTCGGCAAGCAGACAGCCGAATTCCTGGTCTGGGGAGCGGGACAAACTGGCCGTTGGGGCCTGCTGAATCAAAGCGCAGGCGCCATCGCCGTAGAAGGCGGGCTGCGGTTTGAAACAGTCCGCACCAAGCCCTGGCTTCGCGGCGGCTTCCTAAGGGAGACGGGTGATAACAACAACACCGACGGAACGCACAACACCTTCTTCCAGCTCTTGCCGACGCCACGTGTGTACGCACGATTTCCCTACTTCAACAGCATGAATACGAAGGATGAGTTCATCCAATTCATCGATAAGCCCACGCCGAGGCTTGAGCTTCGCGGTGATCTCCACTTTATGCAGCTCACCGCGCCGAAGGACTTCTGGTACACCGGCGGTGGCGCCTTTGACAGCAAGGTGTTTGGCGTTACCGGACGCCCGGGAAACAATCACGGCAGCTTCAGCAACCTGCTCGATATAAGTGCCGATTATGCCGTGAGTCCGAAGGTTTCAATGACTGCCTACTACGCGCATTCCTACGGCAAGACTGTTGTGGGCGCCATCTATCCCAGAGATCGCGATGCGAACTACGGGTATATCGAACTGAGTTACAAGCTGAGTAAGCCGCTTAGTCGTCACTATATGACTGCAAAGTAGCCCTATTGTCATCTTTTCCGAAGTTCTGGTGAAGTTATAGTGAAGACCGTTCACCTGAACAGAGGTGAACGGTCCTTGGCGGGGTAACGGATCAGAGAGCAGCGGCCGCGGCTTCTGCAACGGCATGATCCTGCTCGCCGGAACCGCCGCTCACGCCGACAGCACCGACAACGGTACCGTTCTGCTTGAGCGGGATGCCGCCCGCGAAGATCATGACCTTGCCGTTATTGGAAGCGTGAATTCCGAAGAACTGGCCGCCGGATTGGGAGTGGTCCGCGAGGTCTTTGGTGGCGATATCGAAGGCGCGGGAGGTCCAGGCTTTCTTGATGGAGATGTCGATGCTTCCCAGCCACGCTCCGTCCATACGGACATGGGCAATCAAGTTCCCACCGGCATCTGCAACGGCGATGTTCATGGGCTGGCCGAGTTCCTGAGCTTTCTTTTCGCCGGCGGCAATCACTCGCCTGGCATCGTTAAGGTTCATGTTTCTCTCCTTCTGGTTTAGGAGGCAGAAGGTGAGCGTCAGCCTTTGGCCGCGGACCTTTCCTGCCTCAGTGATGTGGCGAACAGCAACCCCTGTGAGATGTGTCCGACGTGGAATGTGGGTGTACCGCTCGCGCCGTCGCATTGAAGGAGCAAAGCCTTCATCGACGAAAACGGTGCCGCTTGAGAGCTGCGTTCCAGCTCCGTTGCGGACGCCGTCTATAAATGAATAAGCGGCCGAAGCACCACGGCAGAGACATGGGCCTGGTTTACACTGCCGTTCATATTTTCGTCTGCGGGGTCAAAGCGCAGTTCAAAGTGATGCGCACCAGTGCTGAGATGCACCGGCACCGCGGAGCTCTCGCCCCACAGGTCCCACGCATTTTCACCGCGTTGCGGCATCACGATAGCTCCCGCGCGCTCCCCGTCAACATAGAGCGTGCGGATGGCGCAGCGATTGTTTGTGTTCACCGGACCGTTGCCGTTGCTGTAACGCACCGTCAGGCGATAGATGCCAGTGCTGGTGACATCCGCCAGAAATCGCGCGCCCGTCACGCCGGTACTCTGCAGGTCGACATACCTCTCACCACCGGCTGCATCACTGTTGCCGCCCTCAACCTTCGCCTGCGCTGGCGCTGGACCGACTTCGAACGGCTCGCTGCGAAAGGACTCCACACCCGCGCGCACTGCCGACACCTGGTACTGGCCAGCAGAGGAGAACTGCGCCGGTGTCAGGGCATAGTCGGGGATCGCTGTCGTGCGCACCAGCCCGCCGTCTCGGTACACGCGGTATTCCGTCGCGCCTTCCATTGCCGCCCAGTACAGCCGCATGCCGTCCATGCGTATGTCAGGCGTATCCGGCGCAACCAGATTGACCGCCAGAGCATGCGGAACGGATGGCAGGGCACGATCCGCCATGCGCAGAACGAAGCTGTGATGGCCTGTTGCGGATGCGGGTAGAAACGGCTCCGACGGCGTGCCATCCAGCGTGGACGAAGCGATGGCGCTACCAAAGCCCTCTACCCTCACATCGACCACTGCGCCGCGGTACCGCAGCCCCTCAAGCTGCCGCACGCCTCCAAACGCCTGCGGAATGACTGGGTGCAGGTGCAGCCCATCGGTCTCAAACTGCAGGCCGAACAGCACGCGATACGTCATGGCCAGATTGCCCGCAACGCTCCACAGCTGCCGGTCAGAGCTAACAGCGGTGCCGGCAGGATCGCCTGTCTCCAGTACGAAATTTTCCTTGTTCGTGAGCAACAGCGCGGTGCTGCGCGCGATGGAACTCATGCCCGCCAGCAGCGCATCGCCATCGCCCAGCCTGGCCACGGCCAGATTCCAGAACGCCTGCACAAACGGCCACACCGACTGATTGTGGTACGGCACAATGCCAGGCGTCTGCGGGTACACGGCCGGGATGCCGAAAATCTGTACGGGCTGATGCAGCAGAATCTGCTGCTGCTGTGCGCCGTCAGCAACGTCAAACAACACTGCCAGCGCGTTACCCAGTGCGTCTGCCCGTGGCGACACCGCGACCGAGCCGCGGCCATACCGATACTGGCCAAAGTAGCCCACGTCCGGTAGCCACAGGTGCTGCTGCACGGCAGCCTGCAAGCGGCTGGCTTTCTCTGACCACACGGCGTGCGGCTCGCCCAGTTCTTCGGCCATCTTTGCCATCACGGTGTACATGCGCACGTATACGACATTCGTGCTGAGCGCCTCGGCCTGGTAGATGTCCGCCGGTTGCATCCATCGCGGATACGTCTGCTCCCGCCAGTCCAGAAAGCTTGTCTCGCCATGCATCAGGCCGCTGAATGGATCGAACACCGTCGCTTCATCGTCAGCGATGGTATTGCGACACACTGCGTAGCTGCGCTCCAGCCAGGCGCGATCGCCGGCGGTCAGGTACACCTCCCACGCCGCCAGCGCCCACGTCACCCTGTCGCTTGATATCGGCCACGATCCGCCCGTCCCTGTGTCCTGCACGATACGGTCGCGCTTTACCTTCTTCAGCAGGCTTGTCTTCGCCGCATCCGGTGCCACCGCAGCCACCGCCAGCACAATGCTGTAGCTGATATCGCGCGTCCACACACCCTGCCACTCCGCGCCGGCCTGCAGGGTGTCATCTGCGTTGATGTCCCTACCCAGTTCGTCGATGGACAGGTTGTACAGGGCGTCGATCAACGGGATGTCCGATGTGGCCTTCGGAAACCGCGTGAAGTCCGGCTGCAGCACGCGACGAGACACTGTGCCAGTAGGCTTGCCCTCCAGCGGGTAGGTAGATTCGATCTCCGTCGGTGACAGTACCCTGGCGGTGTAGCTGCCTTGCTCCACACGATCGGCCCGCACCGTGTACCTGTCCGACCGGTACAGCGGAACCTTCACCTGCGCCATCAACCCACCTGTTCCCGCAGCCATGGCCAGCAGCAAACCGACTGCCATTGGACGCCACACACGTCTGTTCACCCTTAGCCTACCGCTCACATCCACAGTCATCGCACGGACACGAAGCAGTACCCGCAGCATCGAGATTACAGGCTGGAAAGCCAGGCCCATGCAAGCTCCGGTTTGGCCACGTCGCCGTGATTCAGAATTGTTGGCTTGGGCGCAGGGCCGTCGCCATTCAGGTTCCGAATGGTCTTGCCTGCGGGCAGGTCGACATAGGCCGTGCCGACCGGCAGGAGTACATCATCGAACGCCTCTGGCGTGTTTTGCGCACCGTTGCGACCCATGCCGCCGAACTTGTCCGTGGGGCCGCCAACCACTGCCGCCGCTACCTGCTGCATGATGCGCGAGGCGAGCGGATATGCCAGGCCCACGGCTGTATCGTGCACGCTATGCGAAATCAGGGTCGGTCCACCGATCTTTGGCACCGCGACAACCGACCGGAATGAGCCGTCGTCATTCATGCCGTCCCAGTTTTTCGCCAGGCCATTATGCGAGTAGGCTGCCTCAAGCAACAGCAGGCTTGCAATGGAGTCAGGAGTGGTGATGGCGTTTGCGGTAGCTGTAACCAGGCGACCGCCGAACGAATGGCCAACCAGGTGGACCCGAACGGCCGGTGCGCTCGCCTGCACGCGCAAGACCGTCTGCAGCACACCTGTGCTGCCCACCACGCCAGCGCGGTCCTTCATGGTGTAGTAGGTGAACAGGTTGGCAAGTCGACTGGCCGCCGACGTAATGTCGCTCAGCACATTGCCAAGACCCAGCGCATGGCCGGAGGCAGAGGACGCGGCCAGGGAAAATACCGGAAGCACCGGTGAACCAAGCCGCGCCAACACAGTGTGGCCGGGCATGGAGCCGGCCTTCACCTGGTTGATGGACTCGTCCATGCCCTCGTCTTTGGGGCCGCTCGCGTGGGGAACAGCGCTGGCCAGGGCAGAGACGAAGGCGTCCTGCGCTGCCTGGCTCCCATTGAGCTTCGGGATCTGGGCTCGGGCGTGTTCGATGTTTTCGGCTGCGGCCGGATTCGCTGCAAAGGCAAGCTTAAGCTGGTCCAGTTGCGCATTCAGTTGCTGCGCCGGGTCAGGTGGCAGGGCAGCAGCACCGCCAGCAATAAGATCCGCGTCGGCAAAGCGCTTGGATGGCCACAACACCGCGGCCACGGCGAATGTTCGATTCTGCGCGACCTTGTACGAGGCATGCACGGCGGCAACGCTTGCGAAGAAGTCCGCATAGAGTTGCCGCGCTTCGCTCATGTCGTTGTTCCAGCCATGGGACATCACGACTAGGTCGGTGGTGGGCTTGCCGGCTTCGGAGGTCAGCCACGTCACAAGCTCCGTCTCTGCAGCCGGGTCAACCAGCTGACCCGTCGTGTCGTACTCGATGTCGAACGCAGGATAGTTGCCGTACTCCGTCATGCTCGAGCTCCCCTAATTACACAGATTGGATCAGCTTCATCAGATCGACCATGCCTGCGCCCTGAAACGCCGGGTCCCGGTTCAGGTCTACTGCCGACTGCATCAGCAGGCTCTTGACGACTTCAGGCTGGCCGAGGAACTCGCGCTTGACGGATAAGAATGCCGCCAGAACACCGGAAACATGCGGCGCGGCCATGCTGGTGCCGGAGTCCTCAATGTATTGGAAGACAGGTGCAGCACTGCTGCCGGGTGTGCTGCTAGCTGGGAACAGGCTAGCGTTCGCCACACGATCCGCACTGGCGCAGGAGATGATCTTTTCGCCGGGAGCAACGACCTCCGGCTTGCGCCGGCCGTCGCTGGTGGGTCCCTTCGACGAGAAATAGGAGATGCCGAAGGTGTGCGGAGACTGGCGATGCGTGGAACCCACCGTGATGGCCAAATCTGCATTGCCCGGGTCGTTGATGCTGAGCACCTGACCCGCCTCTGATGTGTTCATCGTTGCCATGTTCAGGATCGTGACGATGTGGCCGGAATTGCCGGCGGCGACCACCACGGCAACTCCGGATTTCACCAGGCGATTGATCTCCACACAGAGCGGCGTCTGGCCGCACGCATACCACGTGGGGTGTGCTGGAAAGCCGGCAGAGATATTGACACCATGCACGACCAGGTGACGGCCATAGTCATTCAGCTGCTGAACGTATTCAATGGCTTGTATCAGTGCCGTTTCGTCGCCGTCGCCGTTATCGTCGAGCACGCGCAGGATGAGCAGCTTAGCCTTTGGTGCCATCCCCTTCACGCTTGTAAGTGGTGCCAGGCGGTAGCCTGCGGTACCTTCTTCCGCAGACTGCAACGCTGCCTGTGGCGTGGACCCGGGTGCGCACTCTCCGGCGATGATGCCGGCAACATGTGTGCCGTGTCCGTACGCATCATGGTCCCAGGCGACTGCCGGAACAAAGGACGTCGAGCGACCGCTGAGCGGTGCAGGCAGCACTAGGTTGTCGTGCAGCGTAAAGTGCGGATGTGTCGCGTCGATGCCGGAATCCATCACCGCCCAGACGATGTCTTCACCGACAGCACCAAAGGAACTGTGCGCCGCATTCGCCTTTACGGTGCGAATCGACTCCGTTGTAAGCGGGTGCACCTTTTGCGACTCCCATATGCGAAAGATGCTGCGCTGCACGTCGTGCCGCGATGAGGAAACCGCCTGGTCGCCGCGAGGAGGCGTGGCTGGGCTGACCGCCACCTGCTGTTCTGCTGCCGCCTGCGCGGTCGGGTCCTCCCGGGTAATCGGCGCCGGCTTTCGGCTGTCTTGCTCGATCAGCTCACGAATCTGAGCCGCGCTCATCGTGGCGAACAGATAAGGGTGGGTGGAATCGGAGCGGTTGCGGCTGAGCGCCGGACTCCCTGGACCGCCCAGCATCTGCTCCAGCATGCGCAGCAAGTGCCAGCGGACGTTAAGCCGCCCCGCGGCATTCTTGAGGTTCAGCTCAATGATGACCTCATAGGTCTTTGCTGGCGTTGGGTCGGGCGCCAACGACGTCAGCGTTCGATCGAGAAGATCCGCAGCCACTTTACTCTGCAGGGGTTCTGAGATCAGGCGCGGAGCCAGCGTCTCTTGGATCCGATCGCGCGGCTGTCTATCGTCCAGCGAGGGCTGCTCCATCCCGTTCCTCTCGTGCCACAAATGCGCGCTGCGGATGCGTGCACACCATAATAGCGATAAGCTTTTTCCAATCAATTAAATTGACGCAGCGTTTGCGCCGGGTAGCGCGAACAAGCGAGGCATCACGATGGCTGAGCCGCAGGATCTTCGCTCTCTTCTATACGCCGCGCACAAGCAGGGCGACGACGCACTCGGCCATGCTCTTGACGCAACGAAGGGTCAGCTTACCGAAACCCTTGCTGCCTCTATTGCGGCGGAGTTTGCGCCAGCCGCACAGCGGAACGACCTGAACGGTGCAAAGGCCGCGGCCGACATCGCTACGCGCGTCTACAACTACGTGCACCGGCCGGAAGACGCCTTCCGCTGCCTCCTGGACTCGCTGTCCATTCTCTACCTGGTCGCCAACACGGAGCAGGCCTACGCCGACATCGTTCAGGTCATTCGCAGCACGCTGCAAAGCATGCCGAACCTCGCCAGTGCGCCCGCGACTGCCGTCCGGGCATTCACCCTGGCAGCCGACAGCGCCTACTTTGCGTCACAGTGCGCTGAGAAGTCTGGCACAGAGAAGCAGTGGGTTACCGCGTCGGTGGACGCACTTGCGGCTGGCAGCGACGCTGCTCTTGACCCTGCCGCAGCGGCCCTTTTGCCACCCTATGCCAGCACTGCGGCAGCCGACTTCAAGAGCTGCAAGCAAAACGGATGGACATCGGAAAGTTGGGCGGTGGCTGGCTTCGCAAAGGTCTGTGCGGCGCTGGATGCAGCAGCGCCGTATTCCCTGCCCTACCGGCAGGCAGGGGCCGCTCTGGATTCCACGAAGACGGCGTACATTCACGGCCAGCGCCTTGGAATGTCGCAACTCTACAACGGCAACGCGTACGACATCGCGACACAAAAGCTGGCGCACCTAGGCCTGTTCGGGCGCAAGACTCTGTAGCTGCTGAAGAGCGGTGTGGAAGATTGCGGCAGGGATATCCCCGAAGCTTCGGCTGTCGACGATGCGTATAGCGTTGCCTCCCTTCGGCTCCGCGTATGGCTGGTTTTGCTCGTCGCGCAGTAAAAACCAACTGCGGCCCTCCGCGTCCTGGCGAGCCACCAGTCTTGCCGCACCCGCAACCACGCGCACAAGGTAGGTGGTTTCCACGTCGTCGCCCTCCTTGTTCTGAAGCCACAACATGGAAAGGGCTTCGGCTTTCGACACGGCCGAGATCGCGCGTAAAAGATGCAACGCAATCAGCGTCGGCTTGGCCAGTTCCGGCAGCGTAGCCAGTTCCGTCCAGGGGATCGTGCCGTCTGCGGAGCAGAAGTGTAAGCGTCGCGTTTCCGGATTCAACTGCAGTGTGATCTCACTCCACGGCTTCAACTGTGTGCCGGGAAAGGTTTGGGTAAAAAACACGACGACCAGCTCACTCCCACGGCGTCGCAGCCAGATTCCTCGGCTCAACTCGACGGGGGCTGTGAGTGCATCCGCGCGTTCCCAAAAAATCTCCTCGAGCGTGTGAAATTGCACGATGACGTTGGTGAGGCCTGTTTGCGAATTCAGGGGGTCTGCATCAGGCAAATCCTCCAGCAGCAGCTCGTGGTTCCAGTTGGGACTTGCCGCCGGCGAAAACGCGCTAAGCAACGGTGCCTCAAGAACGATGGGTGTTGCATCCTCAACGTGCAACGCGCTCCACCACTCGCTACCCTCTGGCCCTTCTGCTTTGGTGTACAGCATGCGGTGCAACAGTGGTGGATGCAGGAACGACTCGGTGCGTATGAGCTCTCGGTTGTACTCCGCATCGGCGCCCCGGTAAAGCGTTACCGGCAGTGCCCTCTTCAGGCCCACGTTCTGCAGGTCGTCGTCCCCGTTCACGGCAAGGGGTACCCGCAGCAACTGGCGGTACCAGCCGTCCCCGGCCGGCAGCGGAAACATCTGCTCGACAGGCCGGCGCACCACGTCGGAGCCAGTCATCGGCCATGCAATGCGCAGCGGCGTACGCGCCACACGCATTGGCTTCAAGTCCTGGTGCGCCTTGTCGCCTGCCTGGATCAGCGACCCGGCCTGCGCGATCATGCGCGGCGTGCAGAACGGTGCCGGCGCGTTGCTCAGGTCGATCAGGCTCAGGTCTGGTGGAGTCGCGCTGGCACCGTCCCACACATCCACATCGAACGCATACAGATAGCCCGGCGTCGTGGACGGAGCGTACTCGAACCAGCGAATCGTTGCCGGCATGTCAAAGGCAGACGGTCCACCCTCCGGTCCAAGCACCGTGTGCTCGTCCCAGGCGGTGCCCTTATGCAAAGCAAACCAGGCAGCCGACTCAACGGAGTGCGTCACGTCCAGGTAGCGCGAGCCCGATCCATAATGTTGCGAAACGGCGTCAAGCCAGACGCTCAGCACGCGAAAGTCAGCTAGCTGCAGGTCGCTCCCGAACAGGCCGTTCTGCACGTTGGCCAACAGCAGCATGGTGTAGAACTTCCAAACGGCGTTGCGCTCCAACGGCGCCCGAAAGCCTGCCGGAACGATGGTGTCGTGATCCGTGACCTGCCCGCGATAGATACGCACCTTGCCGGGTGCCAGCGGCGGCAGACCCGCGATGGCGACCTGAAGCCCTGCAAAGGTGGTAATCGGTTCCAATTCGTCCGGCAACAAACCATCTGCTTGCATATGTGCGCTTTCAGATCGTTACTTCTTGAACGTTCGGTAATTCCTGATTGCAGCGTGCGGATGCTCCGGATGCTGTGAAGCGACTGTGCGATATTCATGCCGCCGATTCAATCGTGATCGTCTGCACAGGATGGTACAACTCCCACGGCGCTGCGTCTGGTGCGAAACCGCAGGTTTTATCTCGCCAGTAGTTCGCCACGCAATCGATCACTTTCGGGTCGGCAGTTACAGTCAAGCCGAGCGTTTACCACGCAGCAGAACTGGAAGAGCTGCTGCTGGCTACAGCGACCGCAACATATCTGGCCGAATGACCTATGCTGAGTGGGTGAGTGAAGCAGCCGCTACGGGCTGTCAGAGACGACCATAGGTGCACCGTTGCCAGATCTGATCGATATGCCCCCTTCTACGCGCCGGCCACCAACCCTTCTGCTAGGTGTGATCGTGGTGGCTGTGTTGATCCTGGGCGGCGGTCGCCTGCTTGGCTACTACGTGGACGCACTCTGGTTTCATTCGCTGGGCTACACGGCGGTCTTCCGCAAGGCTCTGGTGCTGGAGTGGGGCAGCTTCGGCATCTTCTTCCTGCTGACGTTTTTGTTGCTGTTCGGCGGCTTCCTCTTGCTGCGGGATACACGCCTCGGCAGCGGCACCAGCCTTGTTCGCTCAGTGCTTGTCAACGGGCAGCCCTTGGCTTTGGATGTCGGCCGATGGCTACGGCCCGCTGCGCTGATCGGCTGCCTGCTGGCTGCCTGGTTTGCAGGCTCGGCCATGTCTTCGGAGTGGCCCACGTTTGCGCGCTGGTTGTATGCGCCGCATGGACCAAGTCTGGCTGACCCGGTGCTTGGCCGCCCTTTGAACTTTTACCTGCTCACCCTGCCCGCGTGGCAACTGCTTGCGGCGTGGCTTCTCACCATGTCCTTGCTCCTGCTCGCCCTGGCTGTCTTCCTGCACATTTTACGCAGAGGGCCAAAGCTACAAGACTTTCGCTTTGCCGACACGGACAATGAGCGGTGGCGTGGTGTGTATGCGGCTGTCGCACTCTTTCTTGTGGCACTTGCGCTGCACGCCTGGCTAGCGCGGTTCGGTCTGCTGCTTGAAGATCACACGATCTTCTCAGGCGTGACCTATACCGACGTCCACGTGGAGTTGCCAGGCCTGATGCTGGTGACTGCCGTGCTGGTTATGGGCGCGCTGTTCCTTGCCTACTGCAGCGTGCGCCGCTCCGGCGTGCGGTGGATTGTGGCAGCAGCCCTGCCCGGTGTGGTGCTGTACGTGGGTGTGCAATTGGCCGGCGCAGCGGTCAGTACATTCGTCGTTAAGCCGAACGAACTGGTCAAAGAGCAGCCGTACATTCGTAACAACATCACCGCGACTCGAGCGGCGTTTGCGCTTGACAGCATCGTAGTGCGGCCGTTCGCAGCAGGCACAACAGTGGCCGATGCCGACGCCGCCAACAACCAGCCAACCCTGCAGAACATTCGCCTGTGGGACGCGCAGGCGTTGCAGGACACACTGCGGCAGATCCAGGAAATTCGCACCTATTATGACTTTCCCGGTATCGATATTGACCGCTACGTAATGGATGGGAACCTGCGGCAGGTGATGCTTGCCACGCGCGAGCTGGGCACAAGCAAGCTGCCCGACAGCAGTCGGAACTGGATCAACGAAAAGCTGGTGTACACACATGGCTACGGCGTGACCATGAACCCGGTAAACGGCTTTACGCCAGAGGGACTGCCGACACTGCTGCTGGGCAACATGCCCGTGCAGAGCACCGTGCCGGGGCTGGGAGTGGCGCGGCCGCAGATCTATTTCGGCGAAATGACCGACACCGATGTGTACGTGAAAACGCATCAGCAGGAGTTCGACTATCCGCAGGGGCAGACCAACAGCCTGACCAGCTACACCGGCTCTGGCGGAATCATTCTGGGCAACTGGTTGCGGCGCGCAGTGATTGCGCTGGAGCGCGGGGACATCGCAAAGCTGCCATTCAGCGACGACGTCACAGCAGATTCACGGCTGCTGATGCGCAGAAACATTCAGCAACGCGTGCTCAGCATCGCGCCGTTCCTTACGCTCGACCCAGACCCATACATCACCGTTGGTGACGACGGCCGTTTGCGCTGGATCCTGGATGGCTTTACATCTTCGGCAAGCTACCCGAACGCGCGTCATTACGCCCTGGGCGACGACGACGTGAACTACCTGCGCAACAGCGTCAAGATTGCGGTGGACGCATACGACGGCACGGTGACCTTTTACGCCATGGACGATGCCGATCCGCTTCTGGCGGCGTACCGCAATGCGTTTCCCTCGCTCTTCCAACCTGCGTCGGCCATGCCTGCCACCATGCGGGCGCACCTGCGCTATACCGACACCTTGATCAAGGTGCAGGCACACGCGTACAGCCTGTACCACATGACTGATCCGGTGAGCTTCTTCAACCGTGAAGACCTGTGGACACCCGCAACAGAGTCTGCGGTGGACCCTTCCGGGCAGCGCGAAACGCAGGAGATGCAGCCGAACTATGTACTCATGAAGCTGCCGGGTGAGCCTGGCATGGAGTTCGTGAATATTCTGCCCTTCACACCCAGCAACCGAAACAATCTCATCGGCTGGATCGCAGGCCGCAGCGACGGCGCCGCTTATGGAACAGCAGTGGCCTACAACTTTCCCAAGACGCGCCTGGTCGATGGGCCGTCGCAGGTTGAAGCGAGGATTGACCAGAACGCCCAGATCAGCGGCCAGTTAACACTGTGGAACCAGCAGGGTTCGCACGTTCACCGGGGCAACCTGCTGGTGATTCCAACGGGTTCTGCGCTGCTGTATGCCGAGTCGATCTACTTGCAGGCCGATCGCAGCCCAATGCCAGAACTGCGTTTGGTGGTGCTTGCGCTGCAGGATCGCCTGGCCTATGGCACCACGTTTGAGGCGGCGTTGTCGGCGCTGTTTCGCGGGACGGAGTCGTCCATCACGCCAGTGGCATCACCAACGGAGACACCAGCCGTCGGCGGGGAGACGGCTACTCTGGCTCCACTGCCGGTGGGTACATCACCAGGCAGCGGCACCGACATTCAACAGGCAGCACAGGATTTGGCCGACTACCAACGCCTGACCGCGCAAGGCAAGCTGGCAGAGGCAGGTGCAAAGCTGGACGCCCTCAAGGTGCTCCTGAATCGCCTGACCGAAAACACCCACGCGAACCAGAGCCACTAGCTCTCGCAAGCTTCTTACGTCCTTCATCGCTCCTCAATGTATGCTCACGCAGCTCTGAGTTGCAGGAGATCGCCACACAACTGCAGCTCACCCAAAGTACGACACGTTTCTACGTGGAGCGCATTCTGCCAAGGCGAACACCCACCGTCACAACGATCTGATCAGGATGGTTCTCTCCAATCCATCGCGGTGACCCTTGCATTTGAGTGCTCCTTAGCGCCCCCGAGGCGGTAGCGCCTCACCTTCTACATCGCTGGCATGCGGCAAAGATCAACGCGGGTTGGGTAAGTTGAAGCTAAACACCGATCCATGCCCAAGTTGACTTGTAACTGTGAGAGTGCCTCCGTGTGCCTCGACGATTGCCCTGCTAATAGCCAGGCCCATGCCGGTGCCGGAGACTTGGCGGTTCTGAAGCTTTGACCGGTACAGGCGATCGAAGATCAGCTCCTGCTCTGAGGCATCGATGCCGATACCGCGGTCGGCCACACTGGTGGTCACTGCACCATCACGTTCTTCCGCTGAGATAAAGATGGGCGAGCCAGGAGCGGAATACTTTGCGGCGTTTTCCAGAAGATTGCAGAAGACCTTCGCGATCATTTCGCGGTCGGCATACACCCGAATGGACGGCTTGACCTGGAGGTGTACGGGGTGCGTGCTACTTACTCCGGCACAGCTCTCCTGCGCATCGGCGATCACACCCGTTAACTCGACCGACGCGAAGTTTATGTGGATTTCCTGGGATTCAATGCGGGCCATCTCCACCGCCTGCGAGATCAGCTTGTTCAGGCGGTCTGTCTCCTCGTCAATGATGGTCAGTAGTTCGTGTTGACTTTCAATGTTGAGACCTTCGGTGAGCAGGGTCCCGGTCGCACCTTTGATCGACGTGAGTGGCGTCCTGAGTTCGTGTGTAATGGAGTCGAGGATGAGCGTCCGCAGTCGCTCGCCTTCCTTATTCGCTTCACTGCGGGCAACGTCCTCCAGCGCCTGGGCGCGGTCGAGCGCGATGGAGGTGAGACCGCTCATAGCCTGTGCCGTATCCGCAGAGAGTGCAGCGTGGTGGAGCCGCAGCAGGCCGCGGGGCCGCACGCCGGCGCGCAGCGGAATATGCATCTCGCCGCCGGGCAATGTCTCTGGCGCAGATAAGGTGAGCGCAAGCTGGCGAAGGTGCGGCAGTTCAATCGGCGTGACGGGTTGCAGGCCTGACTGGTAGATTCTGTCGCCGTCCAACAGGTACAGCGTTGAGGTATCGGCCCGTGTTGCCGCTCCTAGAAGGGTAGGCAGCGTGTTGACCAGTTCTGCCACATTCTCCGTCTGCAGCAGATCACGGCTCAGGCTAAACAGGATTTCGAGTTCCCGTTGTTTGAGCAGGGCATGGTCGGCTTCATCGCGCGCTTTTTGTGACAACCGGCTGCCTACGACGCCGGTCGCCAGAAAGGCGAACAGTGCAAGCCAGTTTTGCGGATCGGAGATGACAAAGGTGCCGATTGGGGGCAGAAAGTAGAAGTTATAGAAGGCTGTCGCGACGACGGAAGCCGCAACCGCATAGCGCAAGCCGAGGCGTGCCGCGAGCAGAAGCACAAACAGAACGAGTGTGAGCGCTACGGTGGTTGGGTTGACATGCAGCCAGCGGCGGTAGATTAGGATGATGCTGGCGAGCGCCGCAAAGGTCGAGAACCATCGTGCGGCGAGTACCACCTGACGCGAGTCCATGGGAGCCATTCTAAGCGTGATTGAACGAGACCCATCGACGCGGAAGTCCCCCGAAGACTGGCTGACGGGCAGCACAACAGAAAAAGAGCGTGGCCTCTTCAAGGTTTTTCTGGGCTATGCGCCGGGCGTCGGCAAAACCTTCAGCATGTTAAGCGAGGGCATCCGTCGGCGAGGGCGAGGCGAGGATGTGGTCATCGGTGTGGTGGAGACACACGGACGCACCGGAACAGCAGAGTTGGCGGGCAAGTTGGAGCAGGTGCCGCGGCGCGAGGTGGAATACAAGGGCACACTCTTCAGCGAAATGGATGTCGATGCCATCGTGGCTCGGGCGCCGCAGGTAGTGCTGGTCGATGAGCTCGCCCATACCAATATCGAGGGCAGCCACTTTCCGAAGCGGTATGACGATGTGCTGCTCTTATTGGAACGAAAGATCGACGTGCTGAGTACGATCAACATCCAGCACGTGGAGAGTTTAACGCCGCGTGTACAGGCGCTGACAGGCATCGCCGTTCGGGAGCAAGTGCCGGACTGGGTGCTGGACCGGGCCGATGAAATTGTGATCAGCGACGTGACGCCGGAAGCACTGGTCACGCGCATGCGGCGGGGCGATATCTACCCCGCGGAGCGCATTGAGCGATCGCTAACGAACTTCTTTCGTCGCGGCAACCTGATTGCCCTGCGTGAGCTGGCGCTGCAACGCGTGACACGTGCTGTCGATCGCACCCTGGACGAGTATGTGAAGCGGAAGAACCTTGGCCCGCACTGGACCGTGGCAGAAAAGGTGGGCGTCTGCATCAGCGCAAATACACAGGCGCGGGATCTGATTGCACGCGGTGCACGGCTGGCGGAAGCTCTGGGCGCGGAACTCTATGTGCTGCATGTGGCAGCGGGACGCGATGACGATGCGGAGCGAAAGCGCACGCTGGAGAGCAGTATTGCGTTCGCATCGCACCTGGGCGCCCAGATTGTGTCGCTATCCGGGACGGACGTGCCACGTATCACGGCGAAATACATTCGGGAGAACCGGATTACGCAGGCGATTGTTGGACGATCTGCAACACAGGGCCTGCGCAGCTACCTCTACTACCTTGCGCTACAGAAGTTTATGGCAGAAGCGCCGCACGTCGACCTGCACATTGTCACCCAGGAGGGCGCATGAAGCGCGTTCTGGTCGTGGACGATGAGCGTCAGATCACCCGCATGCTGCGCACGGCGCTGCAAAGCACAGGCTATGCCGTGGACACCGCAGCTGACGGTGCAGAGGCGTTGCGACTCTTCCAGGCGCAACCGCCAGATTTGGTGATCACCGATCTGGCCATGCCCGAGATGGATGGCCTTGAACTGACACGTGCGATTCGAAAAGTCGCGCAAACGCCCATCATCGTCCTGAGCGTGCGCGATGCCGACGCCATGAAGGTGGCGGCGCTGGACGGCGGCGCGGACGACTACCTGACAAAGCCGTTCAGCATGGCAGAGCTGCAGGCGCGGGTGCGTGCGCATCTGCGTCGCAATCCATGCGCGACCGAGGCGACAACACTGAATGCCGGGGACCTGGCGATGGATTCCGTGGCTCACCGCGTGACACTTCGCGGCCAGGAACTGCACCTGACACCGAAGGAGTTCGACCTGTTGCTGTTGCTGCTGAGGAACGCAGGACGAGCCATGACACACAAAATTCTGCTGCGTGCGGTGTGGGGTCCGGCAGGCGAATCGCAACCCGAGTACCTGCGTGTACTTGTGGGCCAACTACGAAAGAAGTTGGACGTGGGCGACGGTATGCGGTACATCCAGAGCGAACCCTGGATCGGCTACAGGCTGGTACCTGAAGGCTTTTCGGACACATTGTAAGCACATCGGACTTTACAACTTCTTTACGCAAACACTACGGGATACTTACGGCCTCTGATCGTTGAATAGATCAGGAGGCAGTAGTCATGAAGTTTGTAACACCATGTTTGCCGGGCCTGATCATGTTAGGCGTGGCAGCCACACTTGCCGCACAGACTACCGCAAACCCGACGACCGATACACCGGCACAACGCGCCCAGGAGATTCGCGAACTCCATCAGGAGCTGAAGCTTGTTGCGGACCGGCTAGCGAAGCTGGAAGCCAAGCAGCCGAACACCACCGACAGTTCTGCCGTCGCTTCTCCGGCACCGGCAACCATTCCCGCAGATACCGCTGCAGTCACGACCGCCGCAGCTAATGCCGAGCCCGCTCCGGTGCTTACACTTGCGGATGCGCCGACGCTGTCCTTCTTTCGCGGCACGACGCTCAACTTCGCCGTGGATGGCTACTACGGCTACAACTTCAATGCGCCGGTCGGCCGCGTCAACCTGCTGCGCGCCTACGACGTCTCCAGCAACAGCTTCTCGCTTAACCAGGTCGACTTCATGGTCGAACACCTGCCTACACCCCAGCAGCGGGTCGGCGGCCGCGTCGACTTCCAGTTCGGCCAGGCCACGGAAACGCTGCAGGGATCCAGCGTCAACGAACAGCGCCCGCAGGTCTGGCGCAACCTCTATCAGGCGTACGGCAGCTATCTCGCGCCGATCGGTTCCGGCCTCAACCTCGACTTCGGCAAGTTCGCCAGTTCGCTCGGCAACGAGGGTAACTACACCAAGGATCAGGTTGCCTACTCCCGCGCCTACAGCTTCAATTACCTGCCCTTCTACCACATGGGCCTGCGCGCAAACTATAACGTCACGCCCAAGGTCAACGTCGCCTACTGGCTGGTGAACGGCGCGAACGACACGGAAGATCTGAACGGCTTTAAATCTCAGGCGTTCCTCTTCACGCTCAAGCCTGCAACTGCCGTGACGTGGACCGTGAACTACTACTTTGGCCAGGAGGCACGCGATGTGCAGCCCACGCTCAACCCTGGCCTGCCGACATCGCCCACACAACCTGGCCTACCCACGGTCAACATCTCGCCCGCGCCGAATGGCCGTGAACACATCTTCGACACCTACGCTACCTGGCAGGCAACTCCCCGACTTGCCCTCACCGGCGAAGCGGACTTTGTGCTGAACCGCACCTACAGTCAGCAGCAGCCCGGTCGCGTCGCCATCGGTTCCCTCACCGGCAAGTACGCCCTGCCACGCAACTGGAACGTTGGCGCACGCGCGGAATACTTTGACGACCGCGGCGGCTTGTTCAGCGGCACCACCCAGGCGCTGAAAGAAGGCACGCTGGTGCTGGACCACACCTTCGCCCCTGGTTTCATCGCCAAGGCGGAGTACCGACGCGACTGGTCCAACCAGCGCTTTTTCCTGAGCGACACGCAGGGCGCGCTGTTGCACGCGCAAACCACGGCAACCCTTGGCCTCGTGTACTGGTGGGGCATGAAACAGGGTAGCTGGTAACTCCGGAGAACAGACTTATGCTCGATCTTCTTGCCGTCGTATCCCTCTTACTGTTGTTCGGTCTTTCCATGCTCTACACGCGCGGCTGTGACCGCCTGAAAGGACCTCGCCCATGATTCTCAATGCAATCCTTCTGACCCTCTCGGCGTTGCTGATGGTCTACCTCGTCTACGCCCTGCTTCGACCGGAGAAGTTCTAAGTCATGACCCTGAACGGTTGGTTACAAATCGCCCTGTTCATCGCCGCTGTGCTGTTACTGGCAAAGCCGATGGGCACCTATATGGCGGCCGTGTTTGAGCGCCGCAAAACGTTTCTCGATCCGGTGCTGGGCCCGTGTGAGCGGCTACTCTACCGCGTGACCGGCGTGGACCCCACGGAAGAGATGCGGTGGACGCAGTACGCCCTGGCGATGCTGGTCTTCAGCGCGGCTACGCTGGTGCTCACCTACCTCGTACAGCGGCTGCAGCACCTGTTGCCGCTGAACCCACAGCACCTGCCCGGCGTTGAATCGGCACTTGCGCTGAACACCGCCATCTCGTTTACGACCAATACGAACTGGCAGGCCTACGCGCCTGAATCGACCATGAGTTACCTGACCCAGATGCTTGGGCTGGCGACGCACAACTTCTGGTCCGCCGCAGTGGGTCTTGCGCTCGCAATCGCCTTTGTTCGCGGTATCGCACGGCGTGAAACGAAGACGCTTGGCAACTTCTGGGTTGACCTGACGCGTGGAACATTGTGGGTGCTGCTGCCCATTTCGATCGTGTTTGCGCTGGTGCTTGTGTCGCAGGGTGTGGTGCAGAACCTGCGGCCGTACGACACAGTCAAGCTGCTTGAACCGCAGACCGTAACCGGCACCGATGGCAAGGCGGCCACTGTCACAACGCAGACCATTGCACAGGGGCCGGTCGCGTCGCAGGAAGCTATCAAGATGCTCGGCACAAACGGCGGCGGATTCTTCAACGCCAACAGCGCGCACCCGTTTGAAAACCCGACGCCGCTTACCAACTTTCTGCAGATGTTGTCGATCTTCCTCATCCCCGCCGGCCTTTGCATCACCCTTGGCCAGATGGTGAAGTCGCCGAAGCATGGATGGGCGGTCCTGGCTGCCATGGTTGTTCTGTGGTTCGCCGGCACTTTCACCACCTACTGGGCCGAATCGCATGGGAATCCGGCATTTCACAATGTGGATTCCACCCTGTCGCAGACGCCGTCGCGCGAGCAGTCCGGCGGCAACATGGAAGGCAAGGAGGTCCGCTTCGGCATCGCCAATTCCGCCCTCTTCGCCACAGTCACTACGGACGCAAGCTGTGGTGCCGTGAATGGCATGCACGACAGCTTTACACCACTGGGCGGCATGGTACCGATGGTCAACATCCTGCTGGGTGAAGTCGTCTTTGGCGGCGTTGGTGCCGGCTTGTACGGCATGCTTGTGTTCGTCGTCATGGCAGTCTTCATCGCGGGTCTTATGGTGGGCCGCACGCCGGAATACCTGGGTAAAAAGATTGAAGCCTACGACGTGCAGATGGCCATGCTTTACCTGCTCATCTTTCCGCTCCTCATCCTGGGCTTCTCCGCAGTCGCGGTGCTTATGCCGAACCTTGGCCTGAGCAGCCTCGCCAACCACGGACCACATGGGCTCAGCGAAATCCTATATGCCTACACCTCCGCCACGGGCAACAACGGCTCGGCCTTCGCTGGACTCAACGCCAACACGCACTGGTACAACTACTCGCTTGCCGTCGCCATGTTCTTTGGCCGCTTCATGATGATCATTCCCATGCTGGCAATCGCCGGCAACCTGGCCGGGAAGAAGATCGCACCAGCAACCGCCGGCACCTTCCCCGTAACGACACCTCTGTTCACGGTGCTGCTTACCGGCGTCATCGTCATCGTGGGCGCGCTCACCTTCTTTCCCGTGCTCTCGCTCGGCCCGGTGCTGGAGCACCTGCTGATGCGCGCCGGCCAGCTGTTCTAACCACAGCCCTTTTCACAAAAAGAGAGACGAACCATGTCCAGTCAATGCAAAAAGCGCTCCCTGTTCGACCCGCAGATCATGCGGCGTGCGTCGGTCGATGCGCTTGCGAAACTAAGCCCGCGCGTCATGATGAAGAACCCCGTCATGTTCGTTGTGGAACTCGGCAGCGTGCTCACCACGGTGCTCTTATTCAGCGATCTGTTCACCCACCACGGCCACTTCCGCTTCGACCTGCAGATCACACTTTGGCTGTGGTTCACGGTGCTCTTCGCGAACTTTGCCGAAGCCATGGCAGAGGGCCGCGGCAAAGCTCAAGCCGATGCTTTGCGCCTTGCGAAATCCGAGACCACGGCCTACGTCGTCCGCAACAGCAAGGTAGAAGAAGTGCCCAGCTCACAACTGCGCAAGGATGACCTGGTCCGCGTGATCGCTGGCCAGATGATTCCGGGCGACGGCGAGGTGACGGAGGGCGTCGCGAGTGTCGACGAATCCGCCATCACGGGTGAGTCCGCGCCCGTCATCCGCGAGGCGGGTGGTGACCGCAGCGCCGTCACCGGCGGCACTCGAGTGCTGTCAGACGTGCTCACCATCCGCATCACGTCCAACCCAGGCGAGACTTTTCTGGACCGCATGATCGCCCTTGTTGAAGGTGCCGAGCGGCAGAAAACTCCAAATGAAATCGCACTTAACATTCTGCTCGCCGGCCTCACACTTATCTTTCTTCTCGCCGTCGTCACGCTGCAACCATTCGCCCTTTACAGTGGTGCACCGCAGACCGTGTTCGTGCTGATCTCCTTGCTGGTTTGTCTAATCCCGACCACGATCGGTGGCCTGCTATCGGCCATCGGCATCGCTGGCATGGACCGCCTGGTGCAGCACAATGTGCTTGCCACATCTGGCCGAGCGGTGGAAGCGGCAGGCGACGTGAACACTTTGCTGCTCGACAAAACCGGCACCATCACCATTGGTAATCGCCAGGCGGCGGAGTTCGTTCCGGCCCCCGGCGTCAGCGCGGCTGAACTTGCCGACGCCTCACAGCTCTCCTCCCTGTCGGATGAAACTCCGGAGGGCCGCAGTATCGTCGTTCTCGCCAAGGAGCAGTACAACCTGCGCGGGCGCGAGCTTAGCCAACTGAACGCGGAGTTCATCCCCTTCTCTGCAAACACTCGCATGAGCGGCATTGAGGTGGATGGCCGCAGCATCCGCAAAGGTGCGGTCGACGCAATCGCCGGCTACCTGCAGAGCTTTGGCAACCCCATGCCGGTAGAGGTTCGCACCGCCGTTGAGGACATTGCACACAGGGGCGGCACGCCTCTGGTGGTTGCGGAGAACGGCCGCGCCATGGGTGTTATCTACCTGAAAGACGTTGTGAAGGGCGGCATGAAGGAGCGCTTCGACCAGCTTCGCGCCATGGGCATCCGCACCGTGATGATCACCGGCGACAACCCTCTCACTGCTGCTGCCATCGCCCGCGAAGCCGGTGTCGATGACTTTCTAGCCGAAGCCAAGCCCAAGGACAAGATGGATCTGATCAAGCGCGAGCAGGCTGAAGGCAAGCTCGTCGCCATGACCGGAGACGGCACCAACGACGCACCCGCCCTGGCTCAGGCAGACGTAGGTGTCGCCATGAATTCAGGCACCCAGGCCGCCAAGGAAGCCGGCAACATGGTCGACCTCGACTCCAATCCGACCAAACTCATCGAGATCGTTGCTATCGGCAAGCAGTTGCTCATGACGCGCGGCGCGCTGACCACCTTCTCCATCTCCAACGACGTGGCCAAATACTTCGCCATCATTCCGGCCATGTTCGCGGGTGTCTTCCCCGTGCTCAACGCACTTAACGTCATGCACCTGCACAACGCTGAATCCGCCGTGCTGTCGGCAGTTATCTTCAACGCCCTCATCATCGTCGGTCTCATCCCGCTCGCGCTTCGCGGCGTCGGCTACAAGCCCATGTCAGCAGCCGCCCTTCTGCAGCGCAACCTGCTTGTCTATGGCCTTGGCGGCATCATCGTCCCGTTTATCGGCATTAAGTTGCTGGACATGCTGCTGGTCACGCTTCACCTCGCATAGGCGCCTCGGCGCACCGGAGTTCCCCCATGAAAAAGCTGCTTACTACCGCTTGCCTCTACACCGTCGTCACCGCGCTGATTCTCGGCATCGGCTACCCGCTAGTTATCACTGCCATCGCTCAACTCACGATGCGCAGCAAAGCGGATGGGCAACTCATACAACGCGGCGGCAACACCGTTGGGTCAGCCCTGATCGGACAACCCTTTACCGGCCCAGGTTACTTTCACAGTAGGCCCTCCGCTGCCGGCACAGGCTACGACGCGGGAGCTTCGTCCGGTTCGAACTATGGCCCCACAAATAAAACTCTCGCCGACCGAGTCGCCGCCAGTGTCAAAGCAGAGTCGAATGGGTCTGCCGTTCCAGTGGATCTCGTAACAGCCTCCGGTTCAGGGCTCGACCCGGACATCACGCCCGCGGCGGCGTTCTACCAAGTTGGCCGAGTGGCAACGGAGCGTCACATGAGCGCGACGGCAATCCAGAAGATCATTGATCAGCACACAAGACCTCGACAGTTTGGGCTCCTTGGTGAAGCTCGTGTCAATGTCCTCCAACTAAACCTTGCCTTGCCAAATCAAATTCAGGGTGGCACGGGTAGTACTTCCCAGCCCCAGTAAGCTAGTAACACGTTCTAAGCAGTCACAGCGTTTTGCGCTTACCAGGCATCTTCATCTCTGCAAACGGCATTGCGGACAAAGAACGTTTGCTTGCGCCGGTAAAGATAGCCTTCAGCTCCACCCTGCTCTTCCCAGCCGATCACAGAGTTAGCGGGTATAAGCCGACTTCACACTACCGGCACGGACCATTAAGTGCGCGGCCGGCGCCGCACGCCTTTCTTGAAGTCGCCGTCCACTCATGTGAGGAGCGGAGAGTCGTGCATCAGTGCCAGCGGTTTGTGAGCACGCACCACGACTATTCGAAAGACTAGATCCGGAGGCCTACTTACTGTAATGCACGCTTTCTTTTCGTTCCGTTCCGAGATGCAGGGCGAGCTAATGGAGCGGCCAGCCTTCGTGGTAGCAACACGAGCGCACACGGGAGCTTGACTTGATGTCAAGCTTCTGGAGCGTAGTTCTGTCTGTTAATATTCGCACTCACGTTGCTTGAAGCGGTAGACAGCTTAGTCTGACGGACACGTTCTCTTTAAGGACGGAGTTCACAGCCCTCTTAGGACGGTCTGCTGTGTATCGTCTCGACGCGCGAACAGGAATGCTCATACCCGCGCCGACGCAACCGAACCTATGATCACATCCAGCGCGCGTTGCGCGTGTAGCAGCGGATCCTTGCGCCGTTCCAAGCGGCTCAACATCACTGCGCCCTCCAACGTTATGATCACAGTGTTCGAGAGCCACGCGATATCTGTGTCGGCGTCTATTTCTCCCTTTGCCACTGCATGTTCCAGAACCACGGCCACGCGGACGCGCCAAACCTTGAATGCCTCGCGAACCATTCCGCGCAGCGTCTCATTCCCGTCATCCGCATCAATGGCGGTATTCATCAGCGGGCAACCACCCGCCACGGCCGAGGGCGTATGTACAAAGCGAGCGATCATCGCTCGAAGCTTCTCTAACGGCTTGTCGATATCTTCGAAATCAGCAGTGCGCAGCTTTATTGAAGCTTCTACGGAATACCGGAACGCTGCTTGTGCGATCTCCTCTTTGCTGCTGAAATGTCGATAGATCCCGCCCTTCTCCAAACCTGTCGCTTCCATAATGTCGCTCATACTGCAGCCGTGGAAGCCGCGACGGTTGAACAGCGGTGCTGCCCGCTCAATGATCGCCTGTCGTGTCTCTTCGCCCTTGGTCATCGAGCCTCCAGCATAAACGCGCAACATTCCTGAACCCATCGCGCGCTTCTATCCATCAGATGCAGGAATGGGACCGTTCGGTCGCATCTGTGGAGGCGGACAAGAACGTGAGCGCATCAAGACCAGCCATCAATCCTTGGATCATAGCCCTCACGGTCACGCTCGCCACCTTCATGGAACTTCTCGATACGTCTATCGCAAACGTATCCCTGCCCTATATCGCCGGCGGACTCGGCCGCTCCTTCGACGAAGTCACCTGGATCCTGACGACCTATCTTGTAGCGAACGCCGTGGTTCTTCCCATGTCGGCATGGCTCTCAAGAGTCTTCGGCCGCAAGAACTACTACATGGCCTGTGTTGCTCTCTTCACCGTCACCAGCTTCTTCTGTGGCATTGCTCCCACGCTCAACGTCATGCTCATGGCGCGCATCCTGCAGGGCATCGGCGGCGGCGGCCTCGCACCCGTAGAACAGGCCATTCTCGTTGATACTTTTCCGCCCGCCAAGCGCGCTAGCGCATTCGCGCTATACACCATCGCAATTGTGACAGCGCCCGCGATCGGCCCTGTTCTCGGTGGCTGGATAACGGACAATTACAACTGGCGTTGGGTTTTCTTCATAAACATCCCGGTAGGCATCTTGTCTCTCTTGCTTACAAACCGTTTTGTCCACGACCCACCTGCCTTCGAAGAGGAGCGAAGGTCCGTCCGCGTCAACGGCAGGCTTAACGTCGACGGCATCGGCATCGCCCTCGTCGGTCTAGGTTCCGCGGCCCTAGAGATCCTCCTTGATCGCGGTCAGATTGACGACTGGTTCGGATCCACCTTCATCTGCTGGATGGCCTTTGTGGCGGTCGCCTGTCTGGGGACGGCCATCTGGTGGGAACTTCACATACCCGATCCGATCATTGATTTGCGATTGCTCAAGGTTCGCAACTTCGCCATCGCCTCGGCCTTCTACTTTGTCTTCGGTATCGGCCTTTTCGCCTCCACCACGCTCATTCCGCAGATGTTGCAGTCTCTCTATGGCTACCGCGCTATCGACGCTGGGCTCGTCCTTGGACCCGGCGCACTCGTCATCACCTTTCTCGCACCAGTCGGCGCACAGCTCCTTCAGCGGGGCATCATCAAACCGAAAAACCTGCTGCTGGGTGCGGTACTCGTTTCCGGCTTCGCCTTTCTGCATTACAGCCACTTCAACCTGCAGACGGACTATAAGCACTATGCTCTTGCCCGCGCCCTGCAGGGACTTGGTCTCGCTTTCTTCTTCGTGCCCCTATCTGTCGTGGCCTACTCGCAACTCAGCCCGGCACAGAACAACAAAGCATCATCACTCACCAACTTTTTTCGCAATTGGGGTGGCAGCTTTGGTATCGCGTTCGTCACAACGATGAGCGAGCGGCGCCAGAACTTTCATCAAGAACGTGTTGGCAGCAACCTCACTGCATCCTCAACAACACTTCACAGCGCAATCGAGAGTACCGCGACCTACCTCCATGCCCAGGGCTTCTCGACGGCCGACAGTGTTGCCGCCGCTACAGCTCGCTACTACGACCAGCTGTATGCTCAGACACGCCTGCTCGCCTTCATGGATTGCTTTTACATCCTTGGGATCATGACTCTCATCTTCGCCCCGCTGGCCCTCTTAGCCTCCAAGGCGAAGAGCGCGAAGGCGCCGGATGGCGCTCACTAGATCCTCCCGCCAGCAGGCAGCGCTGAAACACTGCGTCATGTTTGCAGACGTCGAGCGACTAGCTGATGCTGAGCTAGACAGCCCTGCCGTAATGCCAAAGACCTGCACTTCCCTGCCTGTAAAGCAGCACCTCAAAAGCAAGTCCGGGTGCTTTGCGCCAACATTGAAACCAGGCCTTCCTAATCGACTCTGCTTCTTGCGCGCGCAACAGCCACCTTCATCTTTCTCGCTTCGCTTGCGCAGACCGACTTCTGGCTGCGCTTCGGGAAAGGAATCCGACTATTGCAATTGTTGTCTCCGCTGGCGTGGGCCAGGGTATACGCAAACATGCGTTAACCCCTGGATGCCCCTGTCACGAGTTTTTTGCTATAACTTTCCGAAAACCCGAATCTTCGGGAAGGTCGGTGCATAACTTCCCACAACCGCACTTATAAGTACAGACGCAGGTCGAGTTTTGCCGAAGCATATGTCCTTCGAAACGAAGCCGCTACGCCGGGCGTGTTGCCAATATTCGGAAAACTCTCGACTTGTGTTTTTCCGGTAAGGGCGACATCCTCGTTGGGGTCGGTCTGGCAGCCGCTGCTATTCGCGTTTGAATGAACTCTCGCTTATCTGTGAACAGCTATTCCATGTTGGTCGGGCTCTGCGTCGAGCCAGCAGTGCCCCAACGATGTTCGGCCTCAAGTGGCAGGACGTGGACTTTACCCTTGGGCAAATCACAGTCGTGCGCTCCCTCGTGAACGGCATCGAAGGCCAACCGAAGACAGCAACATCGCGTCGGCCTGTTCCACTCACGAAGGAACTCGCAGACGTGCTGCAAGGGTGGCGAGGAACGACGCCGTACGCTGCCGAAAGCGATTGGGTGTGGGGAAGCCATACCGCATCCGGCAAAGCCCCATACTGGCCCGATTCCGTGCTGTACAAGCGGATTCGTCCGGCTGCTCAGGATGCAGGTATCACAAAGCAGATTGGTTGGCACAGCTTCCGACGCACAACCGCGTCGCTGCTACTGGCCAACGGTGCCAGCATCCGCACGGCTCAGGAACTCATGCGGCACGCATCAACGGAGATGACGGTGGGTGTTTATGCCCAGTCGCTTTCTTCGGAACGGTTGATCGCTCAGGCACGGCTTACGGCCCTGCTTTCGGCGCAAGGAACACAAACTGTTCCTGCATGTTCCGTGTCCTAGCAGGTCGAAAGCCTCAAACGCGCATGAATATTGGTGACCCGGGCAGGAGTCCAACCTGCGACCTTCGCCTTAGGAGTGCGCCGCTCTATGCATCTGAGCTACCGGGCCATACCGAGAGTGTATAGCGTTCTCCCGGCCAACGCGGAACATCTCACGTAGTGCGTCCGCCGCTCGCCCTTCTGCGCCGTGAAGGCGAGGAGGCCTCACCTAAACACGTAGACCCCATCCCGTTTGGTAATCTATAGGGGAGGATTCTATGCCTTCCTTCGTACGCCGCAATGCGGTGACCGTCATGATTGGTGGAGTACGCGTCGGTACCGGCGCCCCCGTCGTGGTGCAGTCGATGACGAACACCGATACCGCTGACGTGGAAAGCACCGTGCAGCAGGTCGCCGCACTCGCGCGCGCCGGTTCGGAACTCGTCCGGCTCACCGTCAACAACGATGCAGCTGCGAAGGCCGTCCCCTATATCCGCGACGGCCTCGCCGCCAAAGGTTGGACAACACCCCTCATCGGGGACTTCCATTACAACGGCCACCAGCTTCTCGCCCGCTATCCGGACTGCGCAGAAGCTCTTGCAAAGTACCGTATCAATCCAGGCAATGTCTCCATCGGCCGCAAAGACGACGACAACTTCCGGACCATGATCGAAGTTGCCGTCAAGCATCAGAAGCCGGTTCGCATCGGCGTCAACTGGGGCTCACTGGACCAGGCGCTGCTCACCAAAATGATGGACGAGAACAGCCGCAGCGCACGTCCGCTGGACGCCCGCGACGTCATGCTCGAGACCATGGTTCGATCCGCGCTCGACAACGCAGAGGCCGCCGAGCGTTACGGTCTACGGCGTGACCAGATCATCCTCTCCGCCAAAGTATCCGGCGTGCGCGACCTCATCGACGTCTACACCGAACTGGCCCGTCGCACCGACCACGCCCTGCACCTCGGCCTCACGGAAGCAGGCATGGGCATGAAAGGTATTGTCGCCTCAACCGCCGGTCTCGCACCCTTGCTGCTGGCCGGCATCGGCGATACCATCCGCGTGTCGCTCACTCCAACGCCTGGCGGCGACCGCGCAGAAGAGGTTCGCTGCGGTCAGCAGATTCTGCAGGCCCTGGGCATCCGCAGTTTCATGCCGCAGGTCACAAGCTGCCCCGGCTGCGGTCGCACCACCAGCACCTACTTCCAAATGCTCGCGGAACAGGTGCAAAACTATCTCGTTGAGGCCATGCCCGATTGGAAGGCCCAGTACCCAGGCGTCGAAGAGATGAAGCTTGCCGTCATGGGCTGCATCGTAAATGGCCCTGGCGAATCGAAACATGCCAACATCGGCATTTCTTTGCCAGGCACCTTCGAAGAGCCGAAAGCTCCTGTGTACATCGACGGCAAACTTGCCATGACCTTGAAAGGCGATCACATCGTCGACGAATTCAAGGTCATCCTTGACGACTATGTAAAAACGCATTACGGCAAAGCAGTTGTTGAAGACCTGGTCGCCGTGTAGCGAACGCCGCTCGAGCCTCCTACATCAGGCTCAATGCATCGACGTCCACAAGCAGTGCTTTGCGTGGAATGCTGTGCGCCTCCGCATGCGCCAGCATGGCACGAATCGTTCGCTGCATCTCTGGTCGCTTCTCCGCCTTCAACACAATATGGAAGCGGTGTATGCGCTTCAACCGCGAAATTGGCGAAGGCGACGGCCCAAGTACCCGCACTCCCGGTGAACCGTTTCCCAGCCAGCGCCCCAAAGCCTGCGACCACGCGCTCGCCTCCTCCAGTTTCTCCGACTGGATCACCACGTTAGCCAGCACACCATATGGCGGATAGAAAAAAGGTCGCCGGAAGTTCTTCTCCTTGCGAATAAATCCACCGTAATCATGCTTCGCCACAAACTGCATCGCGTAGTGGTCGGGGTAGTACGTCTGCACGATGACACGTCCCGGTGAATCACCCCGTCCGGCACGTCCGCTCACCTGGGTAATTAGCTGAAATACGCGTTCCGAGGCACGGAAGTCAGGTAGGCCAAGTGCATGATCACACCCCACCACACCCACCGTCGTCACCCCGTGAATGTCATGACCCTTGGCGATCATCTGTGTCCCCACGAGTAAGTTCACTTCTCCGGAATGCAACCTCTGGAGTAAGTGCTCCATGTCCGCACGACCCCGCACAGTATCTCGATCCATGCGACCAATCCGTGCCGATGGAAAGATGGCCTGTAACTTCTCCTCCCCTTGCTGCGATCCGGCTCCAAAAAAGTACAGGTGCTCGCTCTTGCACGCGGGGCACTCCTTCGGCACAGTTCTCTGGAAGCCGCAGTAGTGGCACTCCAGCCTTTCGCCAGGGTTCGCATGCATATCGCTTCCAGCGACGGGCCTGTGATGGGTCATGCTGATGGCGCAGTTCTCGCACTCAATCTTCTCGCCGCACGACCTGCACATCGTCACGTAGGAGTAGCCGCGCCGGTTCAACAGGATGATCGCCTGCTCCCCACGATCTAGCGTCGCCTGCGTCTGCTCGATCAGGGCTCGTGAAAAGATGGCGTCCGTTCCCGTGTCGCGAAATTCCGCACGCATGTCCACCAGTTCAACTTCCGGCATCGGCCGCCGGTTTACACGCTCATCCATGCGCAACAGCGCGTATCGCCCACGCTCCGCATTCGCCCAGCTCTCCATGCTGGGCGTCGCAGACCCAAGCACCACCGGCACCCCCAGAAGTTTGGCGCGCATCACCGCAACATCGCGGCCGTGGTACCGCGGCGTCTCCTCCTGCTTGTAGCTGCTGTCGTGCTCTTCATCCACAATGATCAGCCCAAGCGCAGGCAGCGGTGCGAACACAGCGCTGCGTGTGCCCACCACAACTCGCGCCTCACCACACCGAATCCTGTGCCACTGCTCGGCTCTCTCGTCGGGCGTAAGTTGCGAGTGCAACAGCGCCACCTCGCCAGCAAACGCCGCATGCATCTGTCCTGCCATCGCTGGCGTCAATCCAATCTCCGGCACCAGCAGCAGCGCCGCCTTTCCCGCCTTCAGCGTGTGCTGCATCGCCGCAACATACACCGCAGTCTTGCCGCTACCTGTCACGCCATACAGCAACTGCGGTGTAAAGCCACCCGCGTCAATCACGTGCTCTATCGCTCGCAGCGCCGCAGCCTGCGCCGCGTTCAACGTATGCTCGTGGGCGTTCTTCTTGCCCTGCACCTGCAGGCCGCCCATCCGGAACGCCTCCGGTGCCTCCTCCAGCACCACCAGACCTCGCTTCACCAACGTCGCCAACGTGCTGTCCGGCACAGCAGCTTGTACCAACTCCCCACGATCGTTCACGGCGGTACGGTCCCGCAGCTTGGTACGCAGCTCAACAAGCCGCAGCGTGCCCCCGGCCGTCACCAGCTCCTCCAGCACGCTCATCTGGTTCGCATTCAGTTTTGGCAGACGAACGTCCTCCACCAGCCGCACGACCCTTTCCAGCCGCCGCGCATCCCTGTCTGCGGCCTCTGTTTCGCGCACAAGCCAGCGCTTCCGCACCATGCCCTCCAGCAGCGCCTTGTTCGCTCCCGTCGCACTGCGCAGCGCCGTCAGCTTCATCACGGCACCGCTCTCCAGCGCGTTCAGCACGGCATATTCGCGGTTCTGATCCTCCGCGCTCAGCTTCGACCGCCGAGAACTTCCCTTTGCCGCACCGTCATGCAGCACGGTTCTTCCCTGCTCCGCAATGCGGTACAGCAGCGTCCGCTTGATCTCCGCCGTCAGCGGCAGCATGCCTCGCAGCACCTCGCCCAGCGGCGCGATGTAGTACTGCGCAATCCACTCTGCCAGGCGCATCAACTCACCCGGCAGCAGCGCCGCCGCATCCAGCACCTGTTGCACCGGCTTCACCACAACGCCGTCCGGCGGCGTTTCGTCATGCACCCGCAGCACAACGCCCATCAGCCGCTGCCCGCTGAACTGCACAAGCACCCGCGCCCCCACGGCTGGATCCTCGCCGGTCACACCATAGGTAAACGCCCGCTCAAGCGGCACCGGCAACGCAACATCCACAAACCTGGCCACAGGTTCAAGTCTATGCGCTCGCCGCTTCCACGCGCAGGTCGTGTGTCATGTGCACATTCGCACGCGCATACCCCATAGGCGGCAACTCCGCCGGCGACACATGCTTAAAGCCGAGCACCTCATACAGGTGCACCGCGTTTGCGAGCACACTGTTGCTGCCCAGAAAGACTCGGCGCGCACCCAAAAGCCTCGCCTGCTCCAGCGTATACACAATCAAGCGGCGGCCAATTCCCTGCCCACGCACGCCGGGCGACACCGCCATCTTCGACAACTCAAAATCTCCTTCGCCATAGGCCAGCAGAGCCACCGTTCCAACCCGCTCACCACCAAGTTCGGCGACATACACCTGACCGCCCTTGGCAACAATCTGCTGTTCGGGGTCGTTCAGTGTTCGCCTGTCCTTTTCTTCAAGCGAGAAATGCTTTTGGATCCACTCTTCGTTTAGCGTCCGGAAGGCTTCCGCATCCGCTGCGGAGCACATGGGGTGAAACTGCAAGCCTGTCTCTGTCATCCTCCACTCCTCACGCAAAGCCTAGCTATCGCGAATCATTGCGTCCAATCGTTTCTTACGTCCGATTGATACGCTGTACGCATGGATCAGGAAATAGAGTTGCGCCACCTGCGCTCGTTCGCCGCCGTCGCAGAGCACCTGCATTTCGGCCGGGCTGCCGCGTCGCTGCACCTTGCGCAGCCCGCACTCTCCCAGCAGATTCGCCGGCTTGAAGAGCTCGTGGGCTACCCGCTCTTTCAGCGAACCTCCCGGTCGGTTGCACTTACACCTGCGGGAGAAGCCCTGCTGCCGCGCGCACGCCGATCGCTCCGCAGCCTCGTCTCTGATCTCGCGGAGGTCCGGAGCGTCGGCCGAGGCGAGCAGGGATCACTCCATGTGGGGTTTATCGGCTCCGGCATGCTTGCAAAGCTACCTGCCGTGCTGCAGCGTTACCGCACCCGCTATCCCCTCGTGCACCTGCATCTATATGAATCGTTCACGGCACACGTGCTTGCCGGTTTGCGCGATGAGTCGCTTGACGCCGGCCTGCTGCGTGACAGCGATGCCGCCGATGGCATTGAACGTGAACCTCTCTGGACGGAGCCATACATTGCCGTGGTCCCCATCGCCCATCCTCTTGCAACACGCAGAGCCATCCGGCCCACTGCACTTCGCCACGAACCCTTCGTCTTCTACGCCCGTTCTGCAGGCTCCACTGCCTACGACAAGCCGCTCTCACTCTGCGCTGCAGATGGCTTTCGCCCGCGCGTCGTCCAGGAGGCCTCGCATTGGCTCACCATCCTGCAACTGATTGCCGTTGGCTTCGGCGTCTCCATCGCACCTGCATGCGTGCGCTCCATCGCGGGCCCCGGCGTCGTCTGTCTTCCTTTTACAGCCGTCCGTGAGCGCAGCGTCGTTGAACTCGCGTTTCGTCGCAACGAACACCGCCCCCTCGTGCAGCAGTTCGCAGAGGTGGCACGCAACCATCGAACGTGGAGGCACGGTTGAACGGCGCACTGCAGCCGTATCGGTCGGCCTCGCCAAACAGCGGCATCACCGACTTTGCACTGCTGCCGCACGGCATCATCGTTCTGTTCCGAGATGGCTCTGCCTACCTCTACACGGACGACACCCCCGGAGAAGAGCACGTCCGCAACATGCGCAGCTTCGCACTGGCGGGACGGGGCCTCACCACGTACATCAATCAGAATGTTCGATCGCGTTATGCAGAAAGTCTCAATGCGCAGCAAGCCACAGAGGTGAGAAAGAGCTTGTAGCGCGCATTACCCGCGCGCCGGCGGCGTCAACTTCATCTCCACCATCACGCGTTGCAAGTCCTTCCACGCTTCACCCTTCTGCCGCGGATCTCGCAGCAAATACGCCGGGTGATAGGTGACCGCGCACTTTGCTCCGCGCACGTCGAACCACTGCCCACGCAGGCTGCTCAGCGATTGCTTCACACCCAGCAGGTACGTCGCCGCCGTGGCTCCAAGGGCCACAATCACCTCGGGCTGCACAATGTCGATCTGCTGCAGCAGAAACTGCGAGCACGTGCCCGCCTCCACCGGCTCCGGCGCACGATTTTTCGGTGGCCGGCACTTCACAACGTTCGCAATGTACACGGACTCCCGCCGCAGCCCCATCGCGCCGATCATATTGTTCAGCAGCTGTCCCGCTTTGCCCACAAAGGGAACACCCGTCTCGTCCTCGTCTGCACCCGGCCCTTCACCAACAAACATCAGCCGGGCATTGGCATCGCCATCCCCAAACACGATCGTGTGCCGTCCCGCATACGCCAGCGGGCACCGCGTGCAATCGCCAATGTGCGCTCGTTCGGCTGCCAGCGCCGCAGCGTGCTCCCGCGGTTCCACGCGGACTGCAGGTAACGGAGCAAGCTGGTTAAACGGCAAAGGCGGCATCGCTTCTGCAAAGATACCCTGCTCGCCATCTTCATCCGCAAAAGCAGCAGAATCACCACTGCGTTGTGCGGGCGTGCCCTGTGCGATCGGTGCAACGACCGTAATCTGCGGCCCTATTGGTCGCAAGCCAGTTGCGGGGAGCGGCCGGGCTCCAGCCCCCACCCGCTGCACAGACCGCTCAAACGGCGAAGCTGCTAAAGGTGCGGAGTCGGCGCCGCGTACGGGTCGATCTGTCTTCTGCTCTGTTGCCTTTTGCGCAGTCTTCAGTTGGTTTGCTGCTGCGGAAGAAGCCGCTTTCCCGCTGCTTAAAGCGGCGTACCAGGCCAGCAGAGCCTCATCACCCATGCCGATGTCGGCGGCATACAGGTCAAAAATTTCAAGGTCGCGAAGGTAGTCCACGTAGCCGCGGACGTCTTCCGGTCTCAACTCCATCCCTGCACTCACTCCGTCATTCTAAGTGCATACAGGGGTCTGGTCCTGCCCGTCAGATCCGTATCGGTTCAACGCGCGGCCGCGGCTCCGGCACGACAAAGCGTACCTGCCCTCCACGGACCTCATCCTGCGCAACGCGGCACGCCTTCAGGCTGGTCGTGGCAATCAGCGGCAAGGCGCCTGACTGTAGCTGTCGCGCTCGCCGCGCAACGCCCTTCACAAAGCTGTACTTGTTTTGTAGCGAATCGTCGATCGGCAGCATCATGCGTTGACTCCTCCGTTACTGTCGCTACTCTACGCGAAATTTCGCAATTTGGCGTTACAAAATAGCTTGCAGCTCTTGATCAAGTCTTTCGCTCCGTGCTTACGCCGGCTTGGCCTGCGCGACAGCCGCAAAACTCTCCAATGCTTTTCGCAAATTCACTGAGCCGCTTGCAGTGGCGCACTGCGCAGCAAGGTCCCGCAAACCCGTATCACCACCCGCGCCGTCATCGCGAGCCGTCAACACGATCGCGCGCATCTCTGCCACCGCCGTATCCAGCACATCATTCACAATCGCGTACACATAGCTCGGCAGGTACGCCAGTTCTCCACGTGCCTGCTGCAGACGCCGTTCAATTACGGCTTCGTCTGTCATGTGTTCCGCCACGCTGCGGTTGCGCAAACGCTTTTCCAGCACTGCCGGGCTCGGCGGCATAATAAAGATCGACACCGCATCCGGCATCCGTTGCATCACCTGCATTGCACCCTGCACATCAATATCCAGCAGCAGATCGCGGTGATGCTCTGCCGCCAGGTGCAGCGCGGATTTGGCTGTGCCATAGTAGTTGCCAAAGACGTCGGCCCATTCCAGAAACGCATCGTCCGCAATCATCTGCTCAAAGCGGTCGCGCGCAATAAAGTGGTATTCCCGTCCGTCCGTCTCTGACCCGCGGGGCAGCCGCGTTGTGTAGCTCACGCTGAAATCCAGCCCCTCCACCAGTTGCCTCAGCTCACTCACCAGCGTCGACTTACCGGAGCCGCTTGGAGCGGAGATGATGAACAAAATACCCGCCATATCACCTCTCCTTATACGCGATAGAGCCGACGACGCGAAGCTTACGACGGCGTCGCGACCGCCTCTACCTCTTCCATCGGCACATCATCATTGAACTGCAACTCATACAGCCGGCGGTACAGGCCGCCCGCAGCCAGCAATTCTGCATGTGTGCCTTGCTCTGCAATCACACCTCGCTCCACGACCAGGATGCGGTCCGCCCTGCGCACGGTCGACAGCCTGTGCGCAATCACAAGCGCCGTCCGGCTCGCCATCAGGTTGGCTAATGCCTGTTGCACCAGCTGCTCGCTCTCACTATCAAGCGCGCTCGTCGCCTCATCCAGAATCAATACCGGCGCGTCCTTCAGCAGAGCCCGCGCAATCGCAATGCGCTGCCGCTCGCCCCCGCTCAGCCGCATTCCCTTTTCGCCAATCTGCGTGCTGTACTTGTCCGGCATCGCACTAATGAAGTCATGCGCCAGTGCCGCCCGCGCAGCTGCCTCCACACGCTCCATAGGCACGTCCGGCTGCCCGTACGCAATATTGTTGCGCACCGTATCGTTGAACAGCAACGTCTCCTGCGTCACCGTGCCCACCAGCTTGCGAAGCGCCGTTACGTTCACATCCCGCAGGTCATGGCCGTCAATCCGTATGGTTCCGTCCGTGGGGTCAAAAAAGCGCGGAATCAGGTTCACCAGCGTAGATTTGCCAGACCCGCTAGGCCCCACAATCGCAATCAACTCCCCGCGCTTTACAGTCAGATCGATGCCACGCAGCACCGGCTTCGGCGTAAAGTCCTCTTCGTCCTGGTAGCTGAACGACACATCGGTAAATTCGATCTCCCGGTTAAAGCCCGGCAGTCGGAATGCATCTTTCTTTTCTGGCACCTCGTCCGCTTCGTCCAGAAACTGAAAGATCTTGTCACTGGCGCCAAGCGCCTGCTGAAAGCTGTTGTAAAAAATGGCGAGCTTGCGCACCGGGTCATACAGCGTGAAAACCGCGATCAGGAACGTGATAAACGAGCCCGCCGTCATCTGGTGGTGCACAATGCGATCACGCCCCAGCTTCAGCAGCAACGCGATCGCCACTGCAGCCAGCGCATCCATCAGCGGCGACGAGAGCGCCTGCACGCTGATCGACTTCAAATTGGCCCGGAACAGCCGACGCGCCGCGCGCCGAAACCGGGCCATCTCCCACAACTCCATGCCGAACGCTTTGACAATCCGGTTGCCCGTCAGCGTCTCGTGCAGAATGTTCTGAATATCCGCCAGCTTGTCCTGGCCGCCACGCGTCGTGGACCGCACGCGACGCCCGATGCGTCGAGCACTCAATACAATCACGAACACAAAACCAAGCAGCACCCACGCCAGGTTGCCACCGTAGATCACGACCACGGCCGCAGTAAACACAAGCGTAAAAATCTGCTGCAGAAAGTCGCTCAGCACGCTCGACATCGCGACCTGCACACGCTCTATGTCGTTGATCAGTGTGGACAGCAGCGCACCCGTCGTATAGCGCTGAAAAAAGGCCACGCTCCGTCGCAGCACCGCGTTGTACAGATCGTTCCGCAGGTCGGTAATCATGCCAAATCCGGCGTAATTCACCAGGTAGGTGCCGGCGTAATCACACACCGCCTTCACCACGGCGCTGATCACCAGCGCAAACGCCACCACCACCCAGGCATTGTGCATAAATCCAGGCACAAGCGGCGACAGGTCGATCGCACGATGCGTATGCGGCACAGGAAATCGCAACAACATCTCGCGCGACGACGTGTCCGCGCTCAGCACATTGTCAAAAATCGGCCGCACCAGCAGCACGCGCACGGCTGCCATCGCGCCCACGACGGCCATCAGCATCGTCGCAAGCAGCGAGTACAACATGTACGGCCTCAAATACAGAAAAAAGCCGCCAGATACGACCGAATCCAGCCACCCTCTGATCCGCGACTACTCGTTGCGACCGCACTGGTTTCATTGTAGTCGCCGCACCCGGCTCACGAACGCGGCATGTCCCGGTGCGTGACCTTCGCCCGGTACCCGCCATTGCTCAGCCGCTTCTTCATCTCTTCCGCCAGCGCCACACTGCGGTGCTGTCCACCCGTGCAGCCCAGTGCCACCGTCAGGTAGCTCTTGCCCTCCTGCAGGTAATGCGGCAGCAAAAACAGCAGCATTTCCGTCGTTCGCTGTAGAAACTCCTGGGTTTGCGGAAAGCTCTTTACGTAGGCCGCGACCTTTGCATTCAGCCCTGTCTTGTGCCGGAACTCCGGCACAAAGTGTGGGTTCGGCAGAAACCGTATGTCGAAGACCAGGTCTGCCTCGGCGGGCACGCCATTCTTAAATCCGAAGCTCATCACGCTCAGCATCAGCGGCTGCTCACCCTGCTCACGGCTCCACTGCGCAATCACATGCGCCCGCAGCTCATGCACATTAAATCGTGACGTATCCAGCAGCACGTCCGACACATTCCGAATCGGATCCATCCGCTTGCGTTCCTGCGAAATCTGCGTCCCTATGCCCTCTGCCCGGCCCAGCGGATGAGGCCGCCGCGTTTCGCTGAACCGCCGCACCAGTGCATCGTCGCTCGCCTCCAGAAACAACACCGTGGTCGGCAGCGTCGCACGTACCTGCTTCAAAATATCGGGGAAACGGTCGATCTGCCCCTCACGCACATCCACCACAATCGCCGCTCGCCTGATCTCATTCGACCCGCGCACCAGCTCTGCAAATTGCGGGATAAGTTCCAACGGCAGGTTGTCGACGGCGTAAAAACCCAGGTCCTCAAACGCCTTCATGGCGCTCGCCTTACCCGCGCCGGACAGCCCCGTCAACACCACAAGCTCGCTCGGCACAACCGGAACAGAAGCCACCTTCGTCTTCGCTGGCTTACCAACAGGCCCAGCGCTCTTGCCGCTGGCCTTTACACCTTTTCGCTTCTCCGGCAGCACGTCAGCCAGATGGGTCACAGTCTTTGCGGCGGTGGTTTTACGGGAGCGCGCCATGCGTCGATGCTAGCACTGGCAAATAAAACAGAGGATGCGGCATTCCGCATCCTCTGACTGCTTTCAAGACCAACACCTTTACCGCGCCGCAGCCACCGGCGCACTCACCGCAACGTCATCGTCCTCACTCTGCAGCCGAACAGATCCGGTCCCGTCCTGCTCCGGATGATGCTGCATCGTAATCATCCGCTTCTTCAGCTTCAGCGCCTGGCTCTCCACCTTGTTCATCGCCTGCGCCAGTGCCGCTTCCAGCTCCGCAGCCTCCTGGTGCATGGCGACCTTGGCTTCCGTCTTCGCACTCAGGTCATTCAGCGGATTAAAGATCGCCACCTCCACCTGGCACTGGTACTTCTCGCACGTCAGCACGATCTTGGCTGTGCACTTCGGTCCCAGAATGCGCTCGATGCGACCAAGCCCTTCTTCTGCCTGTTTGCGCAACTGCGTCGTAACCTGTGTGCCTCTGCCGGTAATCTCAAGATCCATGGGTGGGATCCTCCTTGATCTAATTCCTGAGATGCCACGCACCGCCCGTGTGAGGTCCGACGAGTCACGCCAAATTCACACGTCGCTCAGCTCCGGCAGCGCCTCTGGTGCGTACTCGGAATCTGCATGTCTTCCCTGTACTTGGCCACCGTTCGCCGCGTCACCTGGATACCCTGCCGCTGCAACTCCGCCGCCAGCGCATCGTCCGTCAACGGCTTTGCACTGTCCTCGTCCTCAATCAACTTGCGGACCTTCTTTTTCAGCAACATCAGCGGCAGATCGCCGCCCTCAGGCCCACCCACACCCTCGCTGAAAAAGAATCTCAACTCATACACACCTTGCGGCGTATGCACATACTTGTTGCTTACAGCGCGGCTCACGGTCGACGGATGCACACCGATCTCCTCCGCCACTTCCTTGATCATCATCGGTCGCAGGCCATCAACGCCCCGATCCAGAAACTCCCCCTGCCGCCGCAGGATCGACTCACACGTTTTCACAATCGTGTTCTTCCGTTGCTCAATATTGCGCAGCAGCTGGATCGCCGACCGGTAACGCTCCTTCACATAATCCTTGACCTCACGCTCCGTTTCCTTCTGCCGCAGCATGCGCCGATAACCCGCGTTCAGTCGCAACGCCGGCAGGTCCTCGTCGTTCATCACCACAACCCAGGCATCGTTGCGCAGCACAAACGCCACATCCGGCTCAATCAACCGCGTCTGCGGCTGGTCATACCGCTGGCCCGGCCGTGGGTCCAGCGTGCGGATCACCTCCAGCGCGGCCTGTGCCTGCTCCACCGTCGCCTGCAACTGCCTGCTCAAATCTCGCAGGTCGCGCTTCTGCAGCAGCCCCAGGTGCGACTCCACAATGCGGCGCGCCACCAGCATAGAGCACAACCTGTCCTCCAGCGCCGGCAGGTTCTCATGCGGATCACCCGCCGCCCGCAACCTGGCCACCGCCTCTTCCACCTCGTTGCGCATCAGGCGCAGCTGCAGCAGCAGGCACTCCTTCAGGTCGCGCGACCCCACACCGACCGGATCCAGCGCCGTGACCACCGCCCTCGCTTCTTCAATCAACGCAGGGTCCAGCACGTCCGCACCTGCACTGTGCGCCAGCTCCTCTGCCGAAGCGATCAGGTACCCGTTCTCGTCCAGGTTTCCAACGATCAGCTCCGCCGTTTGATGCACCTCCGGACGCAGCTGCATCGACCCCAGCTGCCACAGCAGGTGGTCGCACAGGGTACTCGGTTTCGACAGGAAGTTTTCAAACGACGGGCCGTCCAGCTCCTCGAAGTTCGAGCCACCCGTCCGAAAGCCCGGGTCCAGGTAGTCCTGAAAGTAGCTTCCAAAGTCGATCTCGTCGAACGGGTCTTTCTCCGGCCGCTCCTGCTCCGCGGCCTTCTGCTCGGCGGAAAGCTCCCGGTCGCCCTCGCGTCCTGCAATCTCATCAAAACTCGCCGAAGTGTCGTCGATCTCCTCCAGCACGGGGTTTTCCACCACCTCGGAGTTGATCATCTCCTTCAGTTCCAGCTTATTCAGCGCCAGAACGTTCACCATCTGCACGAGGCCCGGCGTTAACACCTGCCGCTGCGACACCTTCAAATGCAGTTTGGGCTGTAAGAGCAAAGCTAAACCTCTAAAAAGTCGTCAATTTCAGCAGGCCATCCCCGCACACGCGAGTCTTTGGCATACCGATTGCATGACCACCATAGAATACTCCCGCAAGCACACCCCCTGCATCGCTCGAACTTCACCAGCGGACCGTTCCGAATTGGAAATAGAGGACAAGGGCGGATACCTCCTGCATCGCAACCGGCCACGGCGTCGGCATGAGACGACAGCGCTAGAGGGAGAAGTTGTTCCCCAGGTAGATGCGCTTAACGTCGGCGTCCCGCCCCAGCTCGCCCGGTGTCCCCTGCCGAAAAATGCGGCCCTCGGTAATGATGTACGCCCGGTCCGTCACGCTCAACGTCTCACGCACGTTGTGGTCCGTAATCAGAATGCCAATCCCGCTCGCCTTCAGCGCGAAAATGATCTCCTGCAGGTCCAGCACGGCAATCGGATCGATCCCGCTGAACGGCTCATCCAGCAGGATGAACGACGGCTCGATACACAGGCAGCGCGCAATCTCCACCCTGCGGCGCTCGCCACCGCTCAGCGCATACCCGCGCGTCTCCCGGATATGACCAAGATTCAATTGCTCAAGCAACTGGGTCGTCTTTGCCCGCCGGCTCTCCCAGTTGCCCGGCTGCGTCTCCAGGATGGCAAGGATGTTCTCCTCGACCGTGAGCTTGCGAAATACTGAGGGCTCCTGCGGCAGGTAGCTGATGCCGAAATTCCGCGCACGCAGGTACATGGGTGTTCGTGTGATGTCCTCGCCGTCCAGCAGAACGCGGCCCGCATCCGGCCGCACCAGGCCCACAATCATGTAGAAGCTTGTCGTTTTGCCGGCGCCATTCGGCCCCAACAACCCCACGACCTCACCCTGACCAATGGACAGGTTCACACCCCGCACAACCTCCCGGCCGCCGTAGCTCTTCGCAATGTTGTCGGTGGATAGTGTGCGCATTCCCTGTTACTTCTGTCCTGCGGCTTTCGCCGGCCGCCCTTGCTTTCCAGCGGAGTTTGGCTTCGCTGATTGGCGAGGCGGTGACTCGATCTCCGTCCGCACCGGCTGCCCGGCTGCGCCAACCACCTCGACGCTATCATCGCCCGCACGGAAGAGCAACGAAGCACCCGTCACCGTACCCTGCACGCTGTCCCGCACCATGGGCGGTCCGCCGGTCAGCACAAACTGCTGCGTCGCCGCCGTGTACACCAGGTGCTGGCCCGTCGCCGTCCTGCCCGGTTCCTGCACCCGTACCTTCCCATCCGCCACAATCCTTTCCAGGCCACCGCCCGGTATCAGACCGCTTCCAGCCTGGCCCGAACTCGCACCCATCGTCGCCGTCGCCCGGTCGGCAACAATCTGCCCACTCGCGGAGTCCATCCGCACGCCACCCGTCACCTGCACCGTTGCGGGTACCGCCGCGCCGTCGTACCGTGCCTCTCCGCCCAGCAGGCGCACCGGCTCGCCAGCCGCACCCGATCGTCCCGGCAGCACGGCCCTTACCGCCAGGCTTGGCGAAGCTCCCGCAGCACCATGCGCAACCAGCGTCTTCCTGGCCTGATCGATGTCAATCACCGGAGCCTCCACCTGCGACGTCGAGTTCCACACCCGTGCCAGCTTCACGCCACCAAACAACGTCACCTGCTGCGCTCCGCGGTCCATCACGGCACGCTCCGCCGTGAACAGCGTCGGCTCACCACCCTTGCCTCCATCCGCCAGCGCGCTACCCTGCACAGCTCCGCTCGCCTCCGCGTTTCCCGTCTCCCGCACCACCGCAATGCGCGACGCCTCCACCTGCATCGCCCTGTTCCGCACCGTCGGCGAACCCGTCAGCACCACCAGTCCCGAACTCGCCTGGTACTCCGCCCGCTGCGCATTCGCCACACTCTCCTGCGCCACCCGCGCACCCGCCGCGGGTTGCGCATCCACCATGTGCACGTGCCCTTGCTGCACAAAGCTTGAGATCTCAGCCGCACCCTCCCGCGCTCCCGGCAAAAGTCCAGCCTGCGCAAACCCGACCTGCAGGTTGTCCGCCGCACTCGTCCGCGTCTCTCCCGTGCTCAGCACCTGCTCCACACCTGTGTTCCTGTCACCCTCCACGCGTTTGACCAACCACCGTCCACCCACGCTTCCGCCAAACGTGCGCAGCACCTCTGCTCGCAGAGTCGTCGTCCCCCCTGGCTGCCCAGCCCCGCCTGGTTTTGCCGCCCCAGGCAGACTCACCAGCTTGAGCACCGCATCACCCGTCGCAACGCTGTCCCGCAACACCGCGTGCCCTGCCGCGTCGCGCCCAAGCCCGGCACTCACCGTTCGCGCCGTCAGCTCCCGCTGCTCGGCACTCATCTGCCGCAACTGCACTCCCCCGCCCATCTGTACGCCGGTCGCCTGTCCTGCCGCGTCAAAGTGCAGTACCGCCGCCCCGGCATGTCCGTCCGCTTCGGCGCGCCCACCCAACCCAGCAGCATGCAGCGTCACACCTCCGGTCAGCGTGGCCGTGCGCAATTTGTTCTCCCCCGTCAGCTTCGCCTCCAGCAGCGGAGCCTCGGCCGTGGCGCCGTCTGCCGTCCGCACCGTCACGCCCCCGCTCCCGTGCACTGAGTCGATTGACCCAGCCTCGGCGCCGCTCTCCGGTCGCAATTGCACCACCAGCTCCGCTGCCGCCAGGGTCTCCCCATCCTGAGCAACGCGTGCATCGTGCAGTCGTGCCACGCGGGTCACACGATCCAACACCGCACTCGCCGCATCTACACGCTGCCGCTCGCCACCACCGGCATTGGTCACGTGCACATCGTGCCGCAACACCAGCATCCCGGTGTGTGCATCGAAGTCCGCGCCCGTCGCCGTGCCCACCAGCGCGCCATACTCAAAGCGAATCGCGCCATCCGCGGTTGCACCGCCTTGCTTTTGGTCAAAGACCAGCCCGTTCGCCAGCACGTGCACGCGTTTCCCGGCAGAACCAGTTCCGCCGGCAGGCGAGGCGACATCGATCTCGCTCTCGCCCTTTGCCCGCACCACGCCGCCCGCCTGGTCATACTCAAACTCCGACCCCTTGATGCGGTCCTCACGGTTTGTACCCGGCTCGCCATACACGGTCACTTCCACGTTCCGCAGCGTCGTCTTCCCGTCCCTGTGTTGAATCGCCTTGGCCGCGTGGATCGTGAACAGCGTCCGCCCTTTCACCGTGCGCGAGATCGTGAAACCGTCCGTCTCGCTCTTCACATCCACACCCAGCAGCCGTGGCAGATCCAGCAGCGCCTTGCGCGTCCGGTAGCGTGCGTACCCCACCAGCCCCGCAATCGCAACGGCAAGCACCACCACGCCGCTCAGCAGCCAGCGCCGCAGCCGCACCAGTCGACTCGTTCCACGCCGCGCGCGCCGCATGCCGCCCCGCTCCGCACCACCCTGCCCCGCGCCAGCCTGCTCCGCTCCGCTCATCTGCAGCTATCTTCTCACTCAGGCATCCAATCCCCATGTCCGATCAGCTCTATCTCAGCCTCTGGTTTCCCAACTTCCGTCTTGCTTCTCTGCCAGAGAAACTCACCGCCGTCCTCGCGCAATTTACAAAGGTCAGCGGCAATCCACGCGTCTCCATCGCCAGCACGCTCCCCCTCGGCTTCAACGAGTCCCCCGTCTTCCAGCGCATCTACGTCAACGACGACCGTTCCGAGCAGACCGACGACTCGCTCCCCGGCAACGCCGTCGCCGAAGCCACCGAGCAGCTCCACGACGACATGGCCTACGAATTTGAAATGAAGTGGCAGCTCTGGCAGCCCGAACCCGGCGGCGACGGCTTCGAACCCACCTGGCGCCTCGAACCCGCCACCGTCCGCGTCCTCGGCTTTGGCCCCGAGTTCGACGAAGGCTCCTACGAACAGAACGGCCACATCCGCGTCGACTTCGGCCTCGACACCCCATGGGTCCAGGAAGACACCGACCTGGACGAAGAAGCCACCGACCGCGTCAAGCAAAACGTCGAGAAGCTCCTCGCCTTCGTCCTCTCCGTCGAAAAACACTGCGGCATCAGCTCCCGCCTGCTCTGGACAGAATCCGGCGAACCCCTCGCTGAAAAACTAATCGCCCGCCTTCAGCGCATCAACTAACGCGTTGTAGTCCCACGACGGCGTTTCGTTCCATCTCACACCAAACCCGGGTGCCCCACCTCGCCGACAGCTGTACCGTCGGTCAAGGTGGGATCAAACCGCCCCATTCCCCGCGTCCATCTACCCCGCCACCACAATCTCCGAAAAGTCCGCGATCTGCGAGAAATCCCGCAGCACCCGCGCCAATAACCCCAGCCGCGCCGCCCGAACCTCCGCCTCCGGTGCCATCACCATCACCTTGTCGAAGAACGCATCCACCGCGGGCCGCAAGGTCGCAATCGCTGCCAGCGCACCGTCATAATCCCGCCGCGCACGCATCGCCTCAGCCTCCGCCGCAACCCGATCCGCCTCAGAAGCCAACAGAACCTCTTCCGCCTGCGCGCCGGCGCCGCGGGGCGCATCCGCATCGACAACCTCGCCCTTGCCAACGGCCTGCGCCACAATGTTTTTCATCCGCTTAAACGCCGCACTAATCGCCGCAAAATCGTCCGTGCTCCGCGCGGCGGACACGGCATCCACCCGCGCCATCGCATCCCGCACATCCACCGGCGTCGTCGCCATCACGGCATTCACCACGTCATAGCTGCCGCTGCGCACCTCGCGCAGATACCAGGCCAGCCGCTCGTGCAGAAAACTCAACACCTCGCCGTCTCCAACATCCGCCAGCGTCAGCGGCAACTCACTCTCCGCCAGCATCTTCACAATGCCATTCGCCGCCCGCCGCAACCCAAACGGATCCTTCGACCCCGTCGGCTGCAGCCCCAGCCCAAACATCCCGCTGATCGTATCGGCCTTGTCCGCAATCGAAAGCACCAGCCCTTCCTTCATCGACGGAATCGCATCCTCCATCGACGCCGGCAGATACTGGTCGTAGATCGCCTGCGCTGCCTTCCCACTCACGCCCTGCGCCAGCGCATACAGACCACCCACAACGCCCTGCAGCTCCGTGAACTCCTTCACCAGCTCCGTCGTCAGGTCGGTCTTCGCTAGCCGTGCCGCCTCCTCCAGCGCCGTTAAATCCACACCGGCAACACGCGCACCAAGCACCGCGGCCAGCGCGCGCACCCGCTCCGTCTTCCCCGCGTAACTCCCCAGCTCCTTCTGAAACGTCACCTTCTCCAGCAATACCACGCGCTCTACCAGCGGCACCCGCTGATCGAACTCATAGAAGAACCGCGCATCATTAAAGCGCGCCCGCAGCACCCTCTCATTGCCATGCCGAATCACTTGGAGCGCAGGCTCCTGCACCTCCGTATTCAGCACCGCCAGAAAATACGGCAACAGCTTTCCATCCACACCCTGCGGCGCAAAGTAGTTCTGGTGATCCCGCATCACCGTCACCAGCACCTCCTCCGGCAGCCGCAGAAAGTCCGCCTCAAACCCGCCCATCACAACGCTCGGCCACTCCGTCAGGTGCGTCACCTTGTCCACCAACGCGTGGTCCTCGCGCCAACGTGCACCGTCCACCGTCCGTGTCACGTGGTCCAGCGCCTTGCGAATCGTCTGCCGCCGCTCCTCCACATCCACCAGCACAAATGCGGCGCGCAACGCTTCCTTATAGGCCGAAGGCGCACTCACTTCGACAGGCGTCGAACCATGCAACACGCGATGCCCATAACTCACCGCACCGGCGACAACGCCCGCCCACTCCACCGGCACAACCGCTCCACCCAGCAGCGCCAGCATCCACTGCACCGGCCGCACAAACCGCTCCGGCTTCCCCGCGCGCCAGTACATCGACTTGGCCCAGTAAATCCCCGCAATCTCCTTCGGCAACTCCGCCGCAATCACCTCCGCCGCACCCCGCCCTGCATGCGTCACACTCGCCGCCAGGTACTCACCCTTCGACGTCGTCACCGTCTTCAAACTCTCCACAGCAACCCCGGCCTTCTTCGCAAACGCATGCGCCGCCGCCGTTGCCACACCATCCTTGTACGCCGCCTTCACCGGGGGCCCAACCATCTCCTCTTCCGCATCCACCTGCCGCGCCAGCACTCCACGCACCAGCACAGCCAGCCGCCGCGGCGATGAAAAGCTCTGCACCTCCGCACCCTCGTCCAGCAGCCGCTCCCGCTCCAGCAAGCCGCGTACCCGCTGCGCCAGCTCCGCCTCTCCGCTCGCCAGCATCCGCGCCGGCACCTCTTCCAACCCCAACTCAAACAGGAAATCAGCCACGGGTCACCTCTCCGCCGGCTAACTCGCTCACCCGCTGCCCCTGCCCCACATACGCCTTCGCCACACCCACAATCAGCGTCCGTATCCGACCCATCACACCCACACGCTCCGTCACACTGATCGCCCCGCGCGCATCCAGCAGGTTAAACAGGTGCGAGCACTTCAGCGCCAGCTCATACGCACCCAGTACCGGGAACCGCTTCACTCGCAGCGCATCCGTCTCCTCGCCCAAACCCTTCGCCTTCTCCAGCAAGCCAAGGCACTCCGCCTCATACAGCCGCAGGTGCTCCCACAGGCTCGGTACATCCGCGTAGTCGAAACTGTAGGCAGAAAACTGCTCCTCCTCCGCCAGCCGAATCTCCCGGTACGTCGTCACGCGGCCCGTCTCCGGCTCCCGCGCCCACTCCATCTCGTAGATCGAATCCACGTCCTGCAAAAACTGCGACAACCGCTCCAGCCCATACGTAATCTCGCCGCTGATCGGGTCCAGGTCCTGCCCGCCGCACTGCTGAAAATACGTGAACTGCGTGATCTCCTGGCCGTCCATCATCACCTGCCAGCCCACGCCCCACGCGCCGCCCACCGGCCACTCCCAGTTGTCTTCTTCAAACTTGATATCGTGCTCCGCCAGCACGATCCCGATCGCCTCCAGGCTTTGCAGGTAAAGGTCCTGCACGTTCGACGGTGGCGGTTTCAGAATCACCTGGAACTGCGTGTGCTTGTACAACCGGTTCGGATTTTCACCATACCGCCCATCCGCCGGCCTGCGCGATGGCTGCGCATACGCAATCCGCACCGGCTTCGGCCCCAGCACCCGCAAAAACGTGTCCGGGCTCATCGTCCCCGCGCCCACCTCCACGTCATACGGCTGCTGCAACACGCACCCGCGCTCCGCCCAGAACCGCTGCAGCGCAAACAATACTTCCTGGAATAACAGCGCCTTTTTCGGCGCACTGGCAGACGGCATCTCGGCAACAGCCATGCGAGCAACACACTCCTGAACGTCCAGTCAGTTTACAGGAGCTACTGCCGCAGCTGCCCGTGTCTCGTCGGTCGAGACACGGGTTCAAACCACTAGGCAGTCAGCGAAGGCGGTGCCATCTCTGGCTGCACACCCAGCACCTTGTTCGGCTCCGGACCCAGCACAAACTCCAGCTTCGCCCCCTTCGCCAGGTCCTCGTGCCGCACCCACAACCTGTCCAGCGCCTTCCCATTCAACTTCACCGACTGGATGTACGTATCCGTGGGCGCATTCCGCGTAGCGGTAATCAACAGTTCACGCCGATCCCCTACTCGCACACTCACCTTGTCAAACAGCGGTGCCGTCAGCACATAGTTTGCACTTACCGGGTCGACCGCATACAAACCAAGCGCGCTCATCACATACCAGGCGCTCATCTGCCCGCAATCTTCATTTCCACTTAGTCCATCAAAGTCATTGTGATACAGCGTATCCAGCACCTGCCGCACCCGCTGCTGCGTCTTCCACGGCTGGCCGGCATAAGTGTACAAAAACAGAATTGCATGGCTCGGTTCATTGCCATGCACATACTGCCCAATAAACCCGGACATATCGACGACTTCCTCGTTACTCACACCGGGCGTCGCCGTAAACAGCGCATCCAGTTTCTTCGTAAATGGCTCCCGCCCACCAAACGTCTCGATGTATCCCTTCGCATCGTGCTGCACAAAGAACGTAGTCTGCCACGCATTGCTTTCGGTATAGTCCCGGTACTTTGGCGTATGCCCGGTCGCCTTCGCATCAAAGTTCGGGGCCCACGTGCCGTCCGCCATCTTCGGTCGAATAAACTCCGTCTTGCTGTCAAACAAATTCCTGTAGTTCTGCGACCGCTTCCGTTGAATCACCGCATCCGCATCGTTGCCCGTAACCTCCGCAACCTTCGCGCACGCCCAGTCGTTGTAGCAGTATTCCAGCGCCCGACTGACTGATTCCCCATGCTTGTCCGCAGGAATGTACCCCATCTGCCGGTAGTACCCCAGGCCCTCGTAATCGTCGTCCATGTTCCGCTTCCGCATCACCGCGTACGCGCGCTTCCAGTCCACACCCGGAAAGTTCTTCGCACACGCCTCCGCCATCACACTCGCGGAGTGGTACCCCGTCATGCAGAATGTTTCACCCGCCTGCAACGGCCAGATCGGAATCCCACCCGGCGACTGCTCCGCCATCCGCACCAGGCTCATCACCATCGGGCTCACCTGCTCTGGTTGCCACAGCGTAAAGCTGGGGTGCAGCGCCCGAAACGTATCCCACAGCGAGTAAGTCGAGTAGTTATGCTGACCATCCTCCAACGTATAAACCTTCTGGTCCATACCCCGGTACTCACGCGTAACATCGTCGGCCAGCGTCGGCGCACACATCATGTGGTACATGCTGCTGTAAAAAATCGTCTTCTTTTGCACGTCGTAGCCATCAACGGCAATCTTGCTCAACTCCCGCTGCCACGCATTCTTCGCGTCCGCCCGCGTCGCCGCAAAGTCAAACTCCGGCACCTCAGCCTGCACGTTCTTCAGCGCATTCTCCGCGCTCACCATGCTGATGCCTACCTTCATCACCACCGGCCCGCTCACATCCGGATACACCGCCGCATGCAGCGTCTTGCCCTCCACCGCCGACCCATCGACCGGCTTGCGGTCTGAATACATCTGCACTTTCGAAAACGGTTTCTCAAACACCATCGCAAAGTACAGCTGTCGCTTCGGTGTCCATCGATGGCTCTTGCGCCCGCCCATCAGCGTGTTCCCGCCCACCACCTTCACTTCGGCAAACTCCACCGGCTGCGGCGCGTTCATATCGTCGCTGGATTCGTAGCAATGCACCATGTCCAGCAGCAGGTGCGCCTCAGCGCCCGCAGGAAACGTGTACCGGTGCACGCCCACCCTCTCCGTCGCTGTCAGCTCCGCCAGCACACCACTCGCCAGCTTTACCGAATAGAACCCCGGGTCCGCCCGTTCATCCGCATGCGAAAACCGCGTGCGATAACCAGTGTCCGGCTGCCGCTTATCCCCGGCCACCAGCCGCACCTCGCCCACGCGAGGCACCACCAGAAAATCCAACATATCCCCACCACCCGTCCCGCTCAGGTGCGTGTGGCTAAAGCCCATAATCGAGCTGTCCATGTGGTGGTATCCGCTGCACCAGTCCCAACCGTTGTTCCCGGTGTCCGGACTCAGCTGCATCGCCCCAAACGGCACCGTTGCTCCTGGAAACGTGTGCCCGTGCCCACCCGTACCCACAAAAATGTTCACGTATTTCGTCACATCGCCAATGGATGCCGCCCGCGCCATCCGTCCCACGCGACCATGCTGCGCCAAACCCGTACCGGCAGCCACCGCCGCCACCGACACACCCTGCACAAAACCCCGACGACTGACCATACCCGGCACGCACTCCGCAAACGATTTGTAATCGCTAACAGTATGCTCCGCGCACCAGAACCTTGCCTAGCACGCGCCTAGATGTGGATCGTCCACCCCAGCTGCTCCAGCTCCCGCTCGATATCCGCCAGCGCATTCTCCAGGGCACTTCGTCTGTGCGCACTTGACGTCCGCTCTGACAGGATCCGCTCCCGCTGCATCGTCAGCCCCTGCAGCCGCCGCTGCCGTTCCTGGTCCGCCACGCGTACCGTCTTCTGCTCCGCCGCCTTCTCTTCTACACTTTGCTGTTCTTCCACGTTTTTGCTCTCCCAGCCTCGTGCCATACATACATTCTAGTCGTCGGCCTGCAACTCCGCCTCAGCCCGCTGCCCGCATTCTCCGCACATGGCTCGCCCGACCCGCGTTAGCATCGAATCACCGTGACCCAACCCACCGGCATCGTCTCCCTCCGCGCACTGCAGAAAACCTACACCGGCAAGCCCCCCGTCACCGCCGTCGCTGGCATCGACCTCGATGTGCCCGCCGGCGCCATCTACGGCCTGCTCGGCCCCAACGGCGCCGGCAAAACCACCACCATTTCCATCTGCACCACCCGCGCCCTGCCCACCGGCGGCACCGCTCACATCGCCGGTATCGACGTCGTCAAAAGCCCCTCTGAAGCCCGCCGTCACATGGGCGTCGTCCCCCAGTACAACACCCTCGAACGCGCCTGCACCGTCGAGGAAAACATCCAGTTCCACTGCATGTACTTCGGCATGACCTCCACATCTGCCAAAGCCCGCACGGCCCAGCTTCTTGACCAGTTCCACCTCACCGAGCGCGCCAAGTCTTACCCCAACCAGCTTTCCGGCGGCCTCGCCCAGCGCGTTCAGATCGCCCGCGCCATCGCCCACTCGCCACAGGTCCTCTTCCTTGACGAGCCCTCCGCCGGCCTCGATCCACAATCCCGCATCGCCATGTGGGAGTCCGTCAAAGACCTCCACAACCACGGCATCACCGTCGTCCTCACCACCCATTACATGGAAGAAGCCGACGAGCTCTGCGGCCGCATCGCCATCATCGACAACGGCAAAATCCTCGTTGAAGACACCCCCGCCGCCCTGAAAGCCTCACTCGGCGCCAGCACCATCTACGAGCTCGCCCTGCGCGACACCAGCGACAGTCTCGCCCACCAGTTCCAGACCATGCCCGGCGTCACCGCCGTCGAACCCACGCCCAAAGGTCTCCGCATCCTCGCCTCCGGCAACCGCGAAGGCCTCCTCCCCCAGCTCGTCACCACTGCGTCCAACAACGGCCTGCTCGACCTCAGCATCACCGAGCCCACCCTTGAAACCGTCTTCATCCGCATGACCGGCCGCGAACTCCGCGAGTAACTCACCCGGCTCTCTGTCCGGTCACTCGCAGCGCAGCCCGCTGCTCACGCCGCCCCAACACTGTTCAGGACCAACCCCAGGAGGAACCATGGCCACCACCACCGTCGCGCTCCCCCAAACCTCCAAGGCCTCCGGCTACACCCGCGCCTTTCTCGGCATGTTCCTCCGTGACCTCCACGTCCTCCGCCGCGAGCTCTTCCCCTTCGTTCTCCGCATCGTCATGAACCCGCTGCTCTTCCTCTTTGTCTTCACCTACGTCATGCCCCACATGTCCGGCGCAGCCATGATGAACCCGACCCAGCACATGTCCGAGCAGGCAGGCTTCAGCTTCTCCACCGTCCTTCTTCCCGGCCTCATGGCCGTCGGCATCATGTTCTCCGGCATCGCCGCAGTCGCCCTTCCCCTCGCAGTCGACTTCGGCAGCACCCGCGAAATTGACGACCGCGTCATGTGCCCACTCCCCACCTCGCTCGTGGCGATGGAAAAAGTGGTGTTCTCCGCCATCCAGTCCTGCCTCGCCGCCGCCATCGTTTTCCCGCTGGCCTACTTCATCCCCGCCACGCACCCCATCGTGCACATCAGCAGCTATCCGTTCCTCTTCCTCGTCGTCATTCTGGCGTCACTGCTCGCCGGCGCGCTCGGCCTCGCCATCGGCACCTCCGTCAAGCCGCAACAGATCGGCCTCATCTTCTCCATCATCGTCATCCCCATCACCTTCCTGGGCTGCGTCTACTACCCCTGGACCGCCCTGCACTCCATCAAGTGGCTCCAGATCGCCGTCCTCTTCAACCCCATTGTTTACATGACGGAAGGCCTCCGTGCCGCCCTCACCCCATCCCTCGGCCACATGCCCATCCCCGCCATCCTCGGCATGCTCCTGCTCTCCTTCGCCCTCCTCAGCTGGGTCGGCATGCGCGGCTTCCTCAAGCGCGTCATCAATTAGCCGGCAGAAACAAAAAGGCCCCGAGTCACCATGACTCGGGGCCTTTTTCCTTTGCGCAACTACACCGCCACAGGCGTCAACTTCTCCGCAAGATCCTTTGCGATCAACCCACCATGGAACCGGCCATTCTCGATAAAGATCTCGTTCGTTCGCTCGCCCGCCACAATCACACCCGCCAGGTAAATTCCCGGCACGTTCGACTCCAGCGTCGCCTCGTTCACCATCGGTACCCGGTCGTCATCCAGATCCAGCGTCACGCCTAACCGCTCGATGAACTCGAAATCCGGGTGATACCCCGTCAGTGCAAACACAAAGTCATTCGGCAACGTCACCTCGCCGGAAGGTGTCGCCAACACCACGGAATCTTCCGTAATCGACGCCACCGTCGAGTTGAAGTACACCGCCACTTCCCCATTCTTGAACCGGTTGTTGATGTCCGGCAAAATCCAGTACTTCACGTGCCGGTGCATCTCCGCGCCCCGGTGTACCAGTGTCACCTTCGCCCCATGACGCCACAAATCCAGCGCCGCAATCGCCGCCGAATTCTTTCCACCAATCACCAGCACATTCAGCCCAAAGTAAGGGTGCGGCTCGTTGTAGTAATGCGCTACCTTCGATAACTCCTCACCCGGCAGACCCAGGTAGTTCGGCAGGTCGTAGTACCCCGTACTTACAATCAGCTTACGCGCCCGCAACTCCACCGCACGCCCAAACCTATCCACGGTATGCACGGTAAAGTCCATATCCCGCCCACTTACTCGCTCCACCCGGTGGTACTGCCGAATATCCAGCTCGTAGTGCTCCGCCACCTTCCGGTAGTACTCCAGCGCCTCACTCCGCGTCGGCTTCTGGTTCGGGCTGCTGAACGGCATATCGCCAATCTCCAGCAACTCCGGCGTCGTAAAAAACGTCATGTGCGCCGGGTAGTGAAACAGGCTGTTGCACACACATCCCTTGTCCACCAGCACCACTCGCAGTCCCGCACGCTGCGCGTCGATCGCACACGCCAGCCCGGTCGGCCCGGCACCAATCACCAGCACGTCAAACATCGTCTCGCCCATGCCTCATTCGATCACAGCCGCCCGTCGGCGATGCACCAAAGACGAATATCGGCCCGCAACGCCACCAACAAGCATCCACCCCGCATCCCGGCTCATCGCAACAGGTCGAGGAAGCAATGCCAGATCTGGAACACGTCAAGTACGCCATCACCGATGCACCCGTCGACGACACCATCCTCCGCCGCTGGAGCCCACGTGCCTTCGCCGACAAGCCCGTCTCCGCCGCCGACCTCAAAACCCTCTTCACTGCCGCCACCTGGGCCGCCTCGTCACAAAACGAACAGCCGTGGCGGTTCATCCTCGGCATCAAGCCGGCCCCGGGCGCCGAACCGAGCGAGACATACACCAAACTTTTCAATGCTCTGGTCCCCGGCAACCAGTCCTGGGCGAAAGATGCACCCGTCCTCTACGCAGCCATAGCTAAAAAGACATTCGCCAAGAACGGCAAGCCCAACGGCACTGCACAGCACGACCTCGGCGCCGCTTCCGCCACACTTTCACTTGAGGCCGTTCGCCTCGGCCTCCACACCCACGGCATGGGTGGCTTCGACAAAGACCTCCTTCGCGCCAGCTTCGGCATCCCGTCCGATTTCGAGCCCGTCGCGGTCTGGGCGATCGGCTACCTCGGCGACCCCGCCAACCTCCCCGACAACTACAAACTCACGGAACAACAACCGCGCGACCGCAAACCGCTCAACGAAGTCCTCTTCGCCGACTGGGACAAACCCGCCACCCTGTAGAAACTGCACGCCCGGGTGCCCCACCTTCATCGCGCCGCACACCATGTCACTAGCCACAGGTTCAAAGCGCGGTTAAGGTGGGTTCAGCATTACCGCCAACGCTGTACCTTATGAAAATTGTCCTCTCTCTTCTCGCCGTCCTCGTTGTGCTCGCCGCCATCACCTTCGGCACGCTCCTCAGCGCTCGCCACAAGGAGCGCGCCTTCGCCGCACTCCACACCGGCGACAGCAAGGCCCAGGTCCTGCACACCATGGGCCAGCCCAAACAGATCTGGCCCTGCACCGAGCACCCCGACCCGCCCGCCAACTGCGCCTCAGAGTTCGTCTACGCCCACGCCTTGGCACCCGCCGTCCCCGAATACTGGGTCATCCGCTTCGACCCCACCGGCCGCATCGTTCAAACCGTCCAATCCACCGTCCGCTCCAGTTACTAGGCGGCATTACTGCAGGATCGCAACGCCGCCAATGGCCTGTGTCTCGCGGATCCGCGCAGCCCACTCCGCGGGCCCCGTCACATGCACGCTCGTCCCGTCCGCACTCACCGCCACAGTCACCGGCATGTCTTTCACCGTGAACTCGTAGATGGCTTCCATACCCAGGTCCTCAAACGCCAGCACCCGCGAGTGCGTAATCGCCTTGCTCACCAGGAACGCCGCGCCTCCCACCGCCATCAGGTACACGGCCCCAAACTCGCGGATCGCCTCGACCGCCGCCGGCCCCCGCTCGCTCTTGCCCACCATCCCCAGCAGGCCCGTCCGCTCCAGCATCAACCGCGTGAACTTGTCCATCCGCGTCGCCGTCGTTGGCCCCGCCGGCCCCACAACCTCGGTCCGCACCGCATCCACCGGCCCCACGTAGTAAATAAACCGTTCCTTAAAATCCACGGGCAACGCCTGCCCACGCAACAACATATCGGCTATCCGCTTGTGCGCCGCATCCCTCCCAGTCAGTAACTTGCCACTTAGCAGCACCACCTCACCCGCGCGCCACGTCGCCACATCCTCGCGTGTCACCGTATCCAGATCCACCCGCCGCGCATTGGTCGGGTTATAGGTCAACTCCGGCCAATCACTCAGTTCCGGCATCGGCAGCACCGCAGGTCCACTCCCGTCCAGCACAAAATGCGCATGCCGCGTCGCCGCACAGTTCGGAATCACCGCCACCGGTAAGTTCGCCGCATGTGTCGGTGTATCCAGTATCTTCACATCCAGCACAGTTGTAAGTCCGCCAAGTCCCTGCGCCCCAATACCCAGCGCATTCACCTTGCGGTACAACTCGATGCGTAACTCTTCAATCTTCGACTTAGGCCCTCGCAGCAGTAATTCCTGCATGTCAATCGGCTCCATCAGCGCCTGCTTCGCCAGCAGCATTGCCTTCTCGCTCGTCCCGCCTATCCCAATTCCCAGCATTCCCGGCGGACACCAACCCGCACCCATCGTCGGCACCACCTGCATCACCCAGTCCGCGACCGAGTCGGAAGGGTTCAGCATCACAAACTTCGATTTCGCCTCGCTGCCGCCGCCCTTCGCCGCCACCGTCACATCCACGGTCTCGCCATGCACCAGGTCCACCACAACTACGCTCGGCGTATTGTCCCGCGTGTTCCGCCGTGTAAACGCCGGGTCCGCCAGAATGCTCGCACGCAGCGGATTATCCGCATCGCCATACGCCCGCCGCACGCCCTCGTCACACATCCCCTGCAGGTCCATCGACGGCGTACCGCCATCATCGCCAACAAAGTGAACTCCCATCCCCACCTTTAAGAACACCGTCACAATCCCGGTGTCCTGGCAAATCGGCCGATGCCCCTCCGCACACATCCTCGAATTAATCAGGATCTGCGCCATCGCATCTTTGGCCGCGGGGCTTTCTTCCAGTTCGTACGCCCGCGCCAGGTTCCGCACATAATCCGCCGGGTGAAAATAACTAATAAACTGCAGAGCATCCGCCACGCTCTGAATCAAATCGCCCTGTCGAATCGTAGCCATCGCACTTCTATCTTACGACCGCACGGGTGCACACAAAAAGACCGCCCACTTGGGGCGGCCTCTCCATCCAACAGCGCACTTATGCCTTGGGAATCTCCGTCACCCCGAGCTGCTGCAACATCCCAAGCTGGTCGCTGCTACCCCAGCGCTCCACCATCATGCCGTCTTTGAATTTCGAGATCTGCAAGCCCCGGAACTTCACCGGCTTGCCGGTTGGCGACAAACCCATCAGCGGGCCCGTATGCGTTCCGGTAAACGTGTATGCAAACGCAATCGAATCCTCGTCCGCAACCATCGTCTCCGGTGCAATCTTCATATCCGGAAAAGCCGTGTGCATCTGCTGGAACAGCGCCTTTAGCCTGCCGGTCCCGCAACCTGTCCTGGCCCCGGATCGTGGTCGACGCAGTCCGGTGCAACCACCTTGTCAAATAACTCGTACTTACCCGTCCCTGCCGCTTCAGCAAACATCTGCAATGCCGCTGCATTCGCTTCCTTGCTCATCGTCAACACCTCTGTCCTACAGATGACAAATCAGCGAACTCAGCCGCCCGAAAGGCAAAAATTGCCTTTCGCATGAAGAAGTGGCGGCCACTCAGGGCCGCCACACTCGGTTAGTCGCCGTAGTAATCCAGCCCCAGGTGCGTCACCAAATCCTCACCCATAATGTGCCGCAACGTATTCTTCAGCTTCATCGATTGAATAAACAAATCGTGCTCCGGGTACACGCCCGGCGCACTATCCGGTGCCTTGAAGTAAAAGCTCAACCATTCCTGAATGCCCAGGTTCTTTAGCGCGGGTGTCCGCGCAGCCAGGTCAAGGTACAGGCAAAGATCCAGCGCAAGTGGCGCTGCCAGGATCGAGTCCCGGCAAAGAAAATCAATCTTCAACTGCATCGGGTAGCCCAGCCAGCCGAATAAGTCGATGTTGTCCCAGCCTTCCTTGTTATCTCCACGCGGCGGATAGTAGTTGATCCGCACCTTATGGTAAAAGTCCTTGTATAAGTCAGGATGCTTCTCCGGTTGCAGGATGAAATCCAGCACACCCAGCTTCGACTCTTCCTTGGTCTTGAAGCTTTCCGGATCGTCCAGCACCTCGCCATCCCGGTTCCCAAGAATATTCGTCGAGTACCACCCGCTCAGCCCCAGATACCGTGTCTTCAAAGCCGGCGCCAGCACCGTCTTCAGAAACGTCTGTCCTGTCTTAAAGTCCTTGCCACAAATCGGAGCGCCCATCTTCTTTGAAAGCTCCCGCAGCGCTGGAATGTCCACCGTCAAGTTCGGCGCACCATTCGCAAACGGAATGCCCTCCTTCAGACAGGCCCAGGCGTACAACATGGACGGTGAAATCGAGGGATCATCGTCCACCAGACCTTTCTCAAACGCTTCCAGCGTCTGGTGAGCCGCCGTCTGCTCCAGAAAGATCTCCGTCGATCCGCACCAGATCATCACCTGCCGGTCGGTCTTCGCCTTGAACTCCGAAATATCGTTGCGAATCTGGTTGGCCAGGTCGCACTTATTTTTGCCACTCTTGATCTTCTTGCCTTCCAGCCGCTTCACATAGTGCTGATCGAACACCGCAGCCATCGGCTCAATCCCTTCGAGAAACGGCTTCATCTCCGCCAGTTGATCCCGGTCCAGCACACCTGCCGTCTTGGCCGCGTCGTACAGGTTGCCGCCAAAAATATCCCACCCTGTAAACACAATGTCGTCCAGCTTCGCAATCGGCGCAAAATCCTTGATCATCGGCGTGCGGTCGTCCGTCCGCTTGCCCAGCCGAATGGTCCCCATCTGCGTCATGGAGCCGATCGGCTTCGCCATCCCGCGCCGCACCGCTTCCACACCCGCGACCAGCGTTGTTGCCACCGCCCCCATCCCGGGAATCATGATGCCGAGTTTGCCCTCGGCCGGCTTGATCTCTGCCGCGGTCGGCGCGGCGTTTGTTGCACTCATTCCTACCCTGCTCTCATCTTCAAAAAATCATGACGCAGGCTTCTACAAAGCCTCGCACCACCTGTCAGCATATCCCGTTTGGATGTCCCGTCCAAGCTGCGCATCTCGACCATCTGCAGCTACTTAGAGGAGGAAGAAGATGCTCTCCGCCGGCCCTGCACCCACAAGCAGAAGATCGCCCGCCCGCCGCCGCGATACAGTAGACCCATGCCCACTGCAGCATCCGTCGACCTCGTCGGCGTCGGCCTCAACGCAACCGACACCGTCATCCGCGTAGCCGCCTTCCCGGCCGTCGGCAGCAAGGTCGAATTTCAAGATGTGTCCATCCTCCCCGGTGGCCAAACCGCCACCGCCGTCGTCGCCTGCCAGGGGTGGGGCCTGAGCACGCGGTATATCGGCAAGCTGGGCGACGACACCGCCGCGACGCTGCATCACACCGCCTTCCAGCTCACAGGCGTCGACTCCTGCGTCCTCACAGCTCCCGGCTGTACCAGCGCACAATCCATCATTCTCGTCGATGGCAGCGGTGAGCGCACCGTCCTTCTCAAGCGCGACAGCCGCCTCACCCTGCATCCCGCAGACCTGCGGCAGGAGTGGATCACCTCCGCACGCGCTTTGCATCTGGACGGCTTTGACACCGCAGCCTCAACGCTTGCCGCCACCTGGGCCCGGGCAGCCGGCATCCCCGTCATTGCAGACCTCGACGAACTCTACCCCGGCATCGAGGACCTTCTCCCCCTCATCGACTACCTCATCGTCAGCCGCGACTTCCCCACGCGCCTCACCGGTGAAGTCGACCTGCAAACCGCCCTCCAGGTCATGCAGCGCCGCTACGGCTGCAAGCTCGCCGCAGCCACCCTTGGTCCAGACGGTGTCCTCGCCTGGGACGGCACCGACCTCCACTACACACCCGCCTACAACGTTCCCGTGGTCGACACCACCGGCGCCGGCGACCTCTTTCACGCAGCCTTCATCTACGGCCTGCTCCAGGGTTGGCCCCTCGCTCGCAAGCTCGACTTCGCCTGCGCCGCCGCCGCACTCAACTGCACAGCTCCCGGCGCCCGCGGTGGTATTCAGCGCGTTGCCACCATCGAAGAGCTCATGCAGAACGGCTCACATCACCCCGCCCTCTTTCCCACTCGCGCCCATAGCAATGCCTAAACAGCGGTTTCGAGCGAGGTCCGTCTGAATACCCCCGCCATCCAGAAGCCCCAGCAGCGCACACCGCTCCTCTGGATCGGCCTCCTTTTCCTCGTCGCCTTCTATGCCGCAGTCCTCATCCGCTGGCCGGACAACTTCTTCGCCGACGACAGCTACTTCTACTTCCAGGTAGCCTCCCGCTTCGCCCGCGGCCTCGGCAGCAGCTTTAACTCACTCATGCTCACCAACGGCTACCACCCCCTGTGGTTTCTCGTCTGCACGGCCGTCTTCAAAGTCATTCCAGACCACCACCACGCAATCCATGCCATCGGCCTCGTCATTGCGCTGCTCAATGTCAGTGCCCTCATCAATCTCACCCTCCTCCTGCGGCGCACCGGCACCTCCCTGCCCTATCTCGCCTGGCTGTTGTACATGCCGTTCTGCTTCGTCACCCAGCTCGGCACGGAAGGCGCTCTCAGCGGAGCCTTTCTCGCCGTCACATTCCTCGTCGCGTACCTCTTCGCGCAAAAGCCCAACGCCCCGCTCGCCTACACCTACGCCCTCTGTGCCGCCCTCGCAGTCCTCAGCCGCCTCGACAACGTCTTCATCGTCATCGCCCTCAGCCTCGCCGCGCTCCTCGGCGTCCCGGCGCAGCAGCGACGCACCAGCCTCAGCCTCCTCCTCAACGCCGCACCCATCGCCGTCTTTTTCTGGGCCGCTTACATCTACACCAACCACCACTTCTTCGGCACCCTGCAGCCCATCAGCGGCCTGCTCAAAGCCCACAGCAAAGGCGAACATAAACTCTTCACCAACCTGCCCCGCACCGCCTGGGTCGACCTCGCACTCATCGCCGCCGGCCTCACCATCACCCGCCGCTACTGTTGCGACCTCTTCCACCGCACCATAGAACTCCCCGTCGCCGCCGGCGTCCTCTGCCACGCCCTCTACATCACCTTCGTCCTCTCCAGCGAAACCCGCTGGTCCTGGTACTACACCAGTTGGACCCTCCTCGCCGCCATCCTCCTCGCCCGCTCCGGCTCCGCACTCTTCCATCGCTATACCGCGGACCGAAGCCTGCCGCCGGAAACCACAAACGCCCTGCGCACAGCCATCTTCACTGGCACCTACCTCGCCCTCCTCGGCATCTGGTCCATTACCAGCCTTCGTCACTTTGCGCACAACGACCTCACCACCCAGGACCCCGGCTTCCAGAGCAACGCCGTCGACCGCGCCCACCTCCACGCTCTTCTCGCCTTCGATAAACCCGGCCGCATCGCCTTCTACAGCACCGCCGACATCGTCCCACTCGACGGCCTCATGGGCAGCCTGCAGTTCCAGCGCGACCTGGCCACCAACGGCATCACCGCCTTCGACAAAACCAATCACATCGACGGCTTCATCGGCCCACCCCAGCCCCTCGACCTCACCGGCAAACAGCAGTTCTGCGACAACATTATGCTCAGCTCCGTCCAGTTCCACTGCGTCCAGACCGCCCCGGACCGGTGGACCGTCGACCGCGCCGACGTCTTCGCCCGCCTTACCCAAACCCCCGCCGGTTCAGTAGAGCTCTCACCCGCCAACATGGTCTTCAACCAACCCGGCTACGTCGCCGTCTGGCGCATCACCCCGTAGCGCTCAGCGCCTCGGGTGCCCCCTGTCTTCCGTGTGAGACATGCGTTCCCCAGCCTCGACTCAGCCCCGCCGCACCCCATCACCCCGCATCCGGGCTTGGGCTCCACCGTTCACCGGCTGCCCACCTTCACCGGCTGCGCTCTCGTCGGTTAAGGTGAGTCCCATGCTCCTCCTCATCGCCACAACCAACGCCGGCAAGCTCCGCGACTTCGCCCACGCCGCCGACCCCGCCATCCAGATCGAACCACTCCCCAATCTCTCCGCCATCCAGCCGCCCGACGAAACCGGCGACACCTTCGAAGCCAACGCCCGCCTCAAAGCCATCTACTACAGCGAACTCACCCCCAACGCCTGGGTCCTCGCAGACGACAGCGGCCTCGAAGTCACCGCCCTCGACAACCGCCCCGGCGTCCGCAGCGCCCGCTTCGCGCAGGACGTGGGTGCCGAAGACCCCACACGCACCACCGATCAGAACAACAACACCGCCCTCCAACTCGCCACCCTTGAAGCCACCGACCGCACTTGCCGCTATCGCTGCGTCCTCGCCCTCGCCCGCAACGGCTGCGTCCACCACACCGCCCACGGCACCTGCATCGGCCAACTCCTGTCTGACCCCGAAGGCACCGGCGGTTTCGGCTACGACCCCCTTGTACTTATCCCGCAGTACAACCGCACCATGGCCCAACTCACCCCGGACGAACGCCTCAAAGTCAGCCACCGAGCCGCCGCCCTCCGCGCCCTGCTCGAACAAATCCGCAGCGAAGCCGCTCACAACCTGTAGATCACTCGAGCCGTAATTCGCACACAAGCACCGATAAACGGCCTTTCGAGCGAATTCGTCGTTGACGACCCTTTTCCCGCGCCCGGATACTACCCCTGCCACCGAAAAGCCGCGACGGCACCGGCAAACCCGCGCAACACAAGGACAAACCATGGGCGCAGTCGCCGGTTTCGCACCACCCGATAACGCATCCCGAAAAAAAGGCGTCCAGCCCCTGCAGGCAGGCAAAGGCCACAGCTTCTTCTGGCGCAAGCTCCACTCCCTCACCGGCATCGTCCCCATCGGCGCCTTCCTGGTCGAGCACATCATTAGCAACTGGGAGATCGTCAACGGCCCCCTCGCCTACGCCCAGCAGGTCAAGTTCCTCAACGCCCTGCCGCTCGTCCGCGTTCTGGAGTGGGTGTTCATCTTCATCCCGCTCGCCTACCACGCGGGCTACGGCGTCTTCATCACTTTCCGCGGCCGCACGAACGTCAACGTCTACCCCTGGGCCGGCAATATGGCCTATATCGCCCAGCGCGTCACCGGCATTATCGCGCTGGCGTACATCATCCAGCACGTCTGGCGGCAGCGCTTCGCCGGCGTCAGCCTGCCGGAACATCCCGGCCTCGCCTACGCCAAGGTCCAGTACGAACTCATGAACCCGTGGATGCTTGCCATCTACGTCATCGCCATGATCGCCACATGCTGGCACTTTGCGTACGGCGTCTGGCTCTTCGGCGCCAAGTGGGGCATCACCCCCGGCGACAACGCCCGCAAAAAGTCCGCCTGGGCCTGCGGAGCCGTCGGCACCGCCCTCTGCGCCATGGGCCTGGTCAGCATCTTCTGGGTCGCCTACGCCCTGCCCTACTCCCCGGTAGACGTCATGCCCGCCCAACCCGCCGGCGTCGTCCTCCCCGCACCCACGCAACCCGCCGCCTCCCAATACCCCCAACAGGGCGCCCCCATCGAATACGACAGCACCGGCCAACCCATCCAACCCAGCGCCCCACCCACCCAGCAAGGGGCCCAACCGCAATAGAGCTCAGTGGAAATGGCAATACTTGAGACCGACCAATTTGAACGGCAGGAACCCGCAGACCGAGGATGGCCACGGCTTAAGCAGAAGTTCTTTGAACATCGCTGGTTGGTTTTCATCTCCTTGGCAAGCTTCTTATTGTTCGTATTGCCTGACTGGGGCCGAGGTACTAATTTCGGCTATGCCGCGTGGATCTGCTCCATTTCTATCGCGGTTGCGTTGGATGCTTTCTGGTCAGAACGACGCAAGGGATGGTTTCGTACCGCGGCAGGCCTGATCATCGCGTTACACCTCTTAGCTTTGTTTTCTTTTCGTTGGACGAGTACGCATTACTTCGGCCCGACATATCGCGCTTACGGAGAAACAGACTTCATCGTTACCTATGGGTTTATGTGGATAGCACGAGAGGTCACCAACGGCATACGTTGGCTCACCTCAAGTGACAACGGACCAACAACATAACAGCCTAGGCCTATGGTTTAGGTATCGCACTGAGAATGACCCAGAGAGTCGACACGCTAACCCCGCCGACGGTTCAACATACCGGGCACCCCAAGGATCAACCACCCATGGCAGCAGCACACACACCCCGCATCATCGTCGTAGGCGGCGGCCTCGCCGGCCTCTCCTCCGTCATCAAAATCGCCGAAGCCGGCGGCACCGTCGACCTCTTCTCCATCGTCCCGGTCAAGCGCTCGCACTCCGTCTGCGCCCAGGGCGGCATCAACGCCGCCAAGAACCTCAAGGGCGAAGGCGACGACGTTTCCAAGCACTTCGACGACACCGTCTTCGGCGGCGACTTCCTCGCCAACCAGACGCCGGTCAAGAACATGACCGCCATGGGCCCTGCCATCATCGACCTGCTCGACCGCATGGGCGTCCCCTTCAACCGCACGCCCGAAGGCCTGCTCGACTTCCGCCGCTTCGGCGGGACCCTGTACCACCGCACCGCCTTCGCCGGCGCCACCACCGGCCAGCAGCTCCTCTACGCGCTCGACGAACAGGTCCGCCGCTACGAGTCCGAGCAAAAAGTCACCAAGTACGAGGGCTGGGAGTTCCTCTCCGCCGTCCTCGACTCCGCGGGCGTCTGCCGCGGCATCTGCGCCATGGACCTGCGCAGCATGGAGGTCCGCACCTTCCCCGCCGACGCCGTCATCATCTGCACCGGCGGCAACGGTGCCATCTTCGGCAAATCCACCAACTCCGTCGTCTGCACCGGCTCCGCCCAGTCCGCCCTCTACCAGCAGGGGGCGTACTACGCGAACGGCGAGTTCATCCAGGTGCACCCCACCGCCATCCCCGGCGAAGACAAGCTCCGCCTCATGTCCGAGTCCGCCCGCGGCGAAGGCGGCCGCGTCTGGGTGCCCCGCAAAAAGGGCGACCCACGTCCCGCGCAGACCATCCCCGAGGCAGACCGCTGGTACTTCCTCGAGGAGTGGTACCCCAAGTACGGCAACCTCGTCCCCCGCGACATCGCCACCCGTGCCATCCACAAGGTCGTCTACGAGCAAGACCTCGGCATCGACGGCCAGGCCATGGTCTACCTCGACGTCTCCCACATCGACGCCGAGACCCTGAACCGCAAGATCGAAGGCATCCTCGAAATTTACGAGAAGTTCGTCGGCGACGACCCCCGCAAAGTCCCCATGAAGATCTTCCCCGGCGTCCACTACACCATGGGCGGCATGTGGGTCGACTTCGACCAGATGACCAACATCCCTGGCGTCTTCGCCGCGGGCGAAGCTGACTACTCGATCCATGGTGCCAATCGCCTCGGTGCAAACTCGCTCTTGAGCTGTATCTATGGCGGCTTCACCGCAGGCCCCAACGCCCTCCGCTACGCCAGAAATCTGCCGACCCAGCAGGGAGACGGCGGCCACGCGGCTGAAAAAGTCCGCCAGATGGGCATGAATAACGTCCTGCTCTCCAACCAGGGCAAGGAGAACCCCTTCAAGCTGTGGCGCGAACTGGGCGAAACCATGACTCGCCACGCCACCATCATCCGCTACAACGCAGGCCTGCGCGAAGCCGACGAAAAGATCGTCGACCTCCTCGCCCGCTACCAAAACATCAACCTGTCGGACAAGTCCGCCTGGGCCAACACCAGCTTCGCCTTTACCCGCCAGCTCTACAACATGCTCCAGCTGGCCCGCGTCATGGTTCAGGGCGCAGAGATGCGCGACGAATCCCGCGGAGCCCACTTCAAACCCGACTTCCCCGAACGCAACGACGACCAGTTCCTAAAAACCACCATGGGCTGCTACGACCAAGCCAACAACGCCCCCAAAATCGGCTACGCCGAAGTAGACACCCAGTGGATTACCCCTCGCCCCCGCCGCTACGACGCCACTGCGTAGCATCGATAACAATTGGGAATTGTGCATGCCTCGCAAGCGCAAGAACGAGCAAACTTCAGCGACTCATCCTGCCGCGAAATAAACTCAGGCGCGTGTGAGGTCTTCGGTAAAACAACTTCCACGCGGACTCGGAAAAGCGCATCGAATCCTTCAACTCGCATCGTTCAGTCTTCGAGTCGGCTGACTTACTCGCCAATTTACGTGGCGCCGAGCAATTATTGGAACGCTGGTAGGGTCATTTTTACCATCATCGAAATCGTGATCGGGATAGCAATCGGCTTTATGGATGCAAACACTGGTGGTCACTACTCAGGAGGCAGTGGCAGCAGTCACAAGGTCGGTCATTATGGAAACAGTGCGACAGATGATCATTACCGCAGTCGCAAGTGAAGCGCCAAAAGGGCGCGCTGGACACCAGCCTAGAGGAACGTCCTAGGTACAAGCCCGGCAGGCTTATTAAAGGCTGAAGGCCCGCTCCATGTCACTCTTGCAACTGTTTGCCTGCAAAGGGGAACCGATGTTCCCAATCCTGATCGGCGTCTGCTTCTACATCGCCTTTGGGCTAATACTCCCAATAAGCGGCCTCTTCCTCGTTTTCGCTCCAAACACATGGACACGCCTACCCCGCTGGATGCGACCCGCACTTCGTGGTCAACCCCTTCCCATCAGCACAGCCCTGTCAAACTCCAGATCATCCAAGGTCATGCGCTGGTTCATCGGCGCGCTCTATATAGGTCTCGGCGCCTTTGTGAACATCCTGCTCGTGCGCGCGTTGTGCATCCATCGTTAAATGTTCCCACGTCCGACACCCGAACATCCGAACTAGCCGGTCACCACTACCTCATCTCCCAAATCCTTACAGACTGCAGCCACGTCGCCCTCTCCCCCTGAGACGGAGGCACGGAGACCACCGCACAAGAGTACGCTTTTCCGATGCGACGGATCCTTCTCACCGCGGTCACCATCTTCCTCTTTGCGTCCGTGCTTCACGCCCAGTCTTCTGCGGAGATGCAAAGAGACCGCGCCCACCGCGACATTGCCATCCACTGGCCCGCCGCCTACTCCCCCTCGGTCGCCCCGGTCTTCAGCCACAACGAACTCCTTCTCCAAACCACTTGCCACCGCGCCTTCGCCCGCATGGCCGACGCCACCACCTGGCCCGACTGGTTCCCCCTCGTCAAAGACGTTGCCTTCGAAACCCCCGCACCCATGCGTGAAGGCACCCTCCTCCGCCTCAAGATCTTCAACAGCCCCATCCAGTCCCGCGTCACAGAATTCGTCCCCGACCAGCGCATCAGCTGGATTCCTTTCGGCGCCGACGAGACTGAAACCCGGCACGGGCATTTCCACACCTGGCACTTCGTCCCGCAAGGCCCGCAACAAGCCAACTGCCTCGTCGTCACTGAAGAAACCGGCATCGGCCCCGGCGACCTCGCCGACCCTGCCAAGGGCAGCCACCTCATGCACAAGGCCCACGAACTCTGGCTCGACGGACTCCGCTTCTCCGCCGAACCCTAGCACTCCATTCCATCGACAACGTTCTCCGCCCAACGGATGGAGCGCTCAAAGCCGAATGGCGCGCACCATGGAAGGCACGCCACCCGACCACGGCATCCAGGCACCCAAAGGCCCACTTCCATGTCCGCACTCATGAAATGCTGCAGCCTTACCCTGCTGGCTCTCTCGCTCACCGCCCAGCCCCAGGCAGACCACCCACTGCCCATCAACCCGCCCACCACCACCGACACCCTCATCCCCGCCGCCGCCCGCAAATCCGCACCCAGCTTCACCCTGCCAGACAGCAACGGACACACCTTCAAACTCGCCCGCCAACGCGGTCATGTCGTCGTCCTTAACTTCTGGGCCACCTGGTGCGGCGGCTGCAAGTTTGAGCTTCCCTACTTCGTCGACTATGACCGCAAGTACAAAGCCAAGGGACTCGTCACCGTCGGCATCAGCATGGACGATCAAGGCTTCCCCAAGGTCAAACCCTTCTGGACAGCCCACAACATGCCTTACCCCACCGTGATCGGCAGCGACGCACTTAGCAAAACCCTCGGCATAACCGGCATGCCATACACGCTCGTCATCGACCGCCAGGGTCGCATCGCCCTCACCCACGCCGGCGTGGTCGACCGCGCAGACTTCGACCACCATCTCCAGCTACTTCTGTCCGCCTCCTAGTGTCCGCAAGCCACCAGCCCAGGAGTACCATCCCTGCTATGAAGTGGAAGGCCCTTCCGAAGCTCTTCAACGGCTGGCGTTGCCTGATGTCGGCTTGTACCTGCGCCCTGCTCACCGCGCTGGCATCGGCGCAGGCACCGACCTGGATGCCCGACCCCACGGTCCAGCAGACCTACACCCTGCACCGCTCCAGCAGCCGCGAACTCACCGGCGCCAACGCCGACGCCCGCACCGTCAACCAGGGCGAGACCCTCACCATCCTCGACGTCGACGGCCCCGGCATGATCTCCCACATCTGGTTCACCCTCGACGACAGCGAACCCTACAGCCTCAAACGCATCGTTCTCCGCATGTACTGGGACAACGAAACCACACCCAGCGTCGAAACACCCATCGGCGACTTCTTCGGTCTCGGCAACGGCATGTACTACCGCTGGGAGTCCGCGGTCCTCTCCACCGGCAGCGACAAGGCTCTCAACTCGTGGTTCCCCATGCCCTACGCAAAGCACGCCCGCATCACCATCACTGACGAGGGCAAGCAGCCCCTTAACCACCTCTACTGGAACATCGACTACCGCGTAAACAAATCGCCACTGCCCAAAGACACTCTCTACTTTCACGCCACCTACCGCCAGGCTCAACCCAACCACGGCACCACCAACCAGTGGTATGAAAACGGCGACCCTTCCGTAAACCTCAAACGCAACCTGGACGGCAAAGGCAACTACGAGTGGTTCGAAGCAAAAGGCCACGGCCAGTACATCGGCGTCACCATGTCCGTCCTCCAAAACCAGGACCAGTGGTGGGGCGAAGGCAACGACCTCTTCGAAATTGACGGCGAGAACCCGGCCATCGTCGGCACCGGCGGTGAGGACTACTTCCTCGGCTCCTGGGGCTTCACGGGCCCGCAGGACTTCCTTCTCCACGGCGCACCCGTCGTCGGCCCAGAGCTCGCCGGCTCCCGCACCAGCATGTACCGCTTCCACCTCGACTCGCCCATCCCCTTCACCCAGTCCATGCGCGCCAGCATGGAGCATGGCCACGCCAATCACCGCAGCGACAACTTCTACTCCGTCGCCTACTGGTACCAGTCCGAACCTCACCTCGCCTTTCCGCCCTTGCCCGACGTGGACCAGCGCATTCCCGCCTTGCAGCCCGTAGGCGGTCCCGGCAACGCCGGCGGCGATCCCTCCACCGGCAGCCTGCACCCTCGTTGATCGGGGCTCAAAAGTTCTGCATACCCGTCCTGTCCCGGTCATAATGGACCATGGCGACCACCTCCACCATCATCCCAGCGGCAAGCCTGGCATGGCCCGTACCCGCCACAGCCACACTCCCCCGCGGTTGCACTTTCACGGAGTCGGACTGGCACGCGCTCGCTCCCTTCTGGTACCCCATCGCCTTCTCGCACCAGGTCACAGACAAGGCATACGCCGCCCGCCTGCTCGACGAACGTGTCGTCGTCTATCGCCTCTCCAACGGCTCACTAGCCGCTGCAAAGGACATCTGCTATCACCGCGGCGCACCGCTTAGCCTTGGTTGGGTAAAGAACGACGAAATCATCTGCAAATATCACGGCCTGCGCTACGACGCGACCGGTCGCTGCACCTGCATCCCCGCCCACCCCAACGGCCCCATCTCCCCCCGCCTCCACCTCCAGATGTTGCCCGTGCAGGAAGCATTCGGCCTCGTCTGGATGCGCCTCGTCGACGACGGTCCTCGCCCCCTGCCTGCCATGGATGAGTGGTCCGACCCCGACTACCTCCAGGTCCTGCCCAACGACGTCCCCATGAACGCCGCAGCCGGCCGCCAGATGGAAGGTTTCCTCGACGTCAGCCACTTCGCCTTCGTCCACGTCGAATCCTTCGGCGAGCTCGACAACCCCGAAGTCCCGGATTACGCCGTCACCAAAACCCCCGGTGGTTTCGTCGCGGACTACTTCAGCACCGTCAGCAACTACTCCGTCGGCTTTAAGCACCTCAACCCGCCAGGCTTCCTCTGGCATCGCCGGTTTGAGGTGTTCTACCCCTTCACCGCCAAGCTCACGGTCACCTTTCCCGGCAACGGCAAACTCCACATCCTTAACGCCGCCTCACCGGTCTCCGCGCGTAAAACCCGGCTGTTCGTGCCCATCTGCCGCAATTTCGACAAGGACGCACCGCTGCAGGCAAGCCTCGACTTCAACCATCTCGTCTTTCAGGAAGACAAGGACATCGTCGAGCAGCAATACCCTGAGGATCTGCCGCTCGACCTGCAGGCCGAAGCACACTTCCCCGCGGACCGCAGCTCCATCGCCTATCGTCGCGGCCTCGCCGCCCTCGGCCTGGGACGTACCTTCACTGCCTGACCCCGCGCCCTGCCCATAATCGAACTACCATCACGAAATTCGAACAGAGCAGAGCCAGCCACGTGCTCGAACCAGTAATCTAGTAGCCGCAAGGGGGACCCACCACTATGGCCACCGCAGTTCTCGACGCTCCGCCAAGTACTATCGCACCCACTGGCGCCAAAACCATTAACGTCGAAATCAAACGCCAGGCCTCCCCCGACGCCCCCGCGCGCACCGAAAAGTTCGCCATCCCCTACCGCAAGGGCATGAACATCACCTCCCTGCTTGGCGAGATCGCCATGGAGCCCATCACCGCCACCGGCGCGGAAACCACCCCCATCGCCTACGACGCCAACTGCCTCGAAGAAATCTGCGGCTCCTGCGCCATGCTCATCAACGGCAAAGCGCGCATGGCCTGCTCCGCCCTCGTCGACAAGCTCATGGCCGAGACCAAAGACGGCACCATCACCCTGGCCCCGCTTTCCAAGTTCCCCATCGTCCGCGACCTCGCCGTCGACCGCAGCGTCCTCTTTGAAAACCTAAAGGCCGTCAAGGCCTGGGTCCCCATCGACGGCTCCTACGACCTCGGCCCCGCAGAAAAGCAATTCCCCCAAATCCAGGAAGAGCGCTACCCTCTCAGCAACTGCATCTCCTGCACCATCTGCATGGAGGTTTGCCCCCAGTTCAACGACAGCACAAACTTTGTCGGCGCCGCCACCATCGCCCAGGTCAAGCTCTTCAACCTGGACCCAGCCGGCAAGCAGCTCCGCGAAGAACGCCTGCGCGCCCTCGCCGGCGACGGCGGCGTGCAGGAGTGCGGCTACGCCATGAACTGTGTCCAGGCCTGCCCCAAACAACTCCCCCTCACCGAGGCCATCTCCGACGTCTCCCGCGACGTCATTCTCCAGCAAGTCAAAGACTTCTTCGTCCGCTAGTTCTTGCTGGGCGCTACGTCTTTTCTGCTGCTGCGGTATGGCGCAACTGCACCAGACGTTGCGTCATACTCACCACATCGCCGATAGCTTCGTCGCTTACCACTGCCATCCGCTTTACCCGGCGCTCCCGCACGGCAGCCTCACTCCCCGTCTCCGCTGACACCTGTGTCAGCGCCTCTGCTTCTTGATCCACAAACCCCTTCGCCGCAGCCCGCACCGACTCCGGCAACGCTGCATCGCCGGCGACCTGCCGCAGCAAACTGTCCGTTTGGTCCGTCTGCGCAAAAAAGTACAGCGCCAGCAGGCTAAGCTGGCCCTGCTCACCCACCGTTGCAAATCGCGCCTCTGCCTTGCTCGTCCACAGCCTGGCGTCTACCGGCAACAGCAGATACACCAGCGACTGCGCCTGATCCAGCGTCATCGCATGCTGCGGGACTGGCACCGTGAATTTCGCGTCATCCAGCACGTGCAGCGCAGCATCGCTCGTATCCACGCCAGCGCCGGTCAACTGGTGTACCAACGCGAAATAATTCCGCGGCACCACGTCCACAAGGTCTACACGCGGCAAACACCGTGCCGCCACCGCCAGGTCCTCCGGCGTATGCGACAACGACAGCAGCAGCGACGTCCCATCCATGTCAAAGAAGGGCGAAGCGTCCGCTGCCTGCAACTCCACCCGCAACAGTGGCAACGCCTGCGTCTGCGCCGCTGCCACATCGTTCCAGAACGCGTCCATCTCCCCTGACTTCGCCTTCCGCTCAGCCGCCGTCAGCGCCCGCGGATGAAAGCCATACAGCGCGTGCACCCGCTGATGCATGGACCCCTGCGTAAGCGGCACCTGCCCGGCTGCCGCAACTGCAACGGCCATACTTCCCGCCGCGACTGCCCTGCCGAAAAATTTCATGCGGTCCACGCTACGCAATCGCCGCGCAATGCGCAATCCAGTGTCGTCGCGTCTTTCAGGTATCCCCACCATCTCCACAAAAACTTAAGAGAGACTGACTGGTTCCTGCTCCAACACCAGCCCAAAGCGTTGGTGCACTGTGCTGACAATGCGGTCGCGGAGACGCACAATATCGTCCGCCGTTGCACCACCCAAATTGATCAGCGCCAGGGTGTGCTTGCGCGAGATGCCGGCATTCCCCTGCGTGTAACCGCGCACAAACCCCGCGCGTTCCAGTAACCACGCCGCCGGCAACTTGACTCGCCCTTCTGCAGCGGGCCAGTTGGGTACGTCCTGTTCAGGCAGCCCTGCAGCGGCAGCAACGTGGCCCAGCTCCGCCGCACTCACAACAGGGTTGCGGAAAAACGATCCGGCAGAACGCGAGTCAGGGTCCGTCGCGTCCACCACCATGCCCTTGCCGCGCCGAATCGCTCGCACCGCGTCCGCAGTCTCCGACAGGCTTGGCCGCGACTTTCCCTCAAACCTGCGCTTCAACTCGGCGAACTGCAGCGTTGGCTCGCCATCCACCCGAAGCAGAAAGTCAACCCGCAGAATGATGTACCGGTCACGTTCCGTCGTATTCAGCAGGCTCGTGCGATACCCAAACCCGCACTCCTGGTTCGATAGTTCGACAACTGTCGAAGTCCTGCGGTCAAAGCAACGAACAGCCTGGATCGTCTGCGACACCTCCTGGCCGTACGCGCCCACATTCTGGACCGGCGTTCCGCCCGTAGTCCCCGGGATCCCCGCCAGGCATTCCATACCCGCCAGGTTGCGGTCCACGGTGTACTGCACCAGCGTGTCCCAGTTGGTTCCAGCGCCGGCACAGACCAGCACACCATCACCACAGGTCTCGGCACAGATCCCGTCCAGCGCAATCCGCAACGCCAGTCCTGCAAAGCCGGTATCCGCAATCAGCAGGTTGCTGCCACCGCCAAACACAAACAGCGGCACATTCAGCTCATCACGCGCCACGCGCACGGCCTCGGCCACATCCTCTTCCGTCTCCGCCACCGCGTACCAGCGCGCCGGTCCGCCTATACCGATCGTGGTGTAGGGCGCGAGCGCAATGTCTTGCTGAAGGTTGAGGTTTGGCAAAAGGTGTACGTCCTCGCACTAGGTTCGCACGCCTGCTTCACTCGATCAACGCCGGCTACCCGCACAACGCGCAAACCCGCATCGACAGAACGATGGTGTGGGCTGAAGACTCGTGCCAACTCCACGGGCTCCTCATCCCGAAGGGCGGCAGCAACAGCGGCAGAAGCAGAGAACGAGCGCGGATACATACGTGTACTCCCAGGCACTTGGCCTAAGGAGAAGATGCCACGCTTCTATGTCCGCCCAAATACACCTTGATAGCCCACCGCTTACAACTTTCGAGGTGCAGAGTCCTGAATGTTTACCTGGCAAAACCTGCTCCGCCCCAGATCAACGCAGCCTCACGCTAAAATAAGAGCAGCGCGGACGCCCACGCGGACCGCTGCCGGGAGGTACTGATGTATCCAGAGATTATGGTGATTCCGATGCGCGAAGAACTCACGCGCGCAGGCATCACAGAAGCGCGCACCGGGGCCGAAGTCGACGCCGCCATCAAGCAGCCAGGCACCACCATGGTCGTCGTCAATAGCGTCTGTGGTTGCGCCGCCGGCAAAATGCGCCCAGGCGTGCGCATGGCCCTGCAGCACAGCAGCAAGCCGGACCACAGCGTCACCGTCTTCGCCGGCCAGGACCGTGAAGCGACAGACAAGGCTCGCTCCTACTTCCAGGGCCACCCGCCCACCTCGCCCGCCATCGCCATGTTCCGCGACGGCCAGCTCGTCTACCTGCTGCAGCGCTCTGCCATTGAAACCAGCAACGCCCCGGCCATCGCTCAGGAACTCGCGCGAGCCTTCGACACCTACTGCGCGAAGGCCAGCGCCTAAGCTCCTTCGTCACCGCTAACCCATGGGAGGCCACAGGCCTCCCATGTTTCATTCTGAGACACACCCCTCAAAGCCCATTCACCCTTCCCCTCCAAACGCCGATATACGGTCTGTGAACACCGCACCGCACGATCCGCCCTCGCACTTTCGCATTGACCTGCGGCACTGGCGACTCGACGTCATGGTTCGGCGGCACGTGGAAAACGTGCTTCTGCGCTGTAACGGCAACAAGCTCCGTGCCGCCGAACTTCTAGGCATCAGCCGGTCCACCCTGTACCGCATGCTGGATGCTCACAGCGTGATGATGCCAGGCTAGACCGGGCTGCAAGAACAGGCCGGTCCACTGGCCTGCACGTACTACCTCCATCTGCACCTCTTCACGTGCTCGCCTCAATTACAGGGCGGGCGCGCTTTTTTTGCAATGGAACTTCCGTCCAAGCCCCGTCGTACACTGCCTTTATGAAGCTTTCCACCCGTCTTTGCAGTGCAGCCGTCCTGGCCGCAGCAGCTCTTTCGTCGTCAGCGCATGCCCAGGTAGCTTCTGCAACTGAGCGCACCGCCCAGCTCAACAAGCTCTTCGACAGCTACTGGCAGGACGTCCTGCGCCACAGCCCGGAAGAGGCCACCAGCGTCGGTGATAAGCGCTACAACGACCAGTGGAGCGACCCCAGCGGCGCCGCCTTCAACAGCTGGCTCGCAAAGGAAGGCACCTACCTCGCGCAGCTCGGAACCATCCCCACCGACGGCCTCGACACACAGACCAGGCTCTCCGTCGCGCTCCTCGAGCGCTCCATCGTCGACGACCAAGAGAGCGCCCGGTTCAAAGAGTGGGAGATGCCCGTCAACCAGTTCAACGGCCCGCAAACCGGCCTGCCGCAGATCATCGCCATTATGCCCTTCGACAACGTCAAGGACTACGACAACTACATCGCTCGCCTCCGCAAAGTTCCAGCCGTCTTTGCACAGCTGCAGGAGGCCATGACCCTCGGCGCCGACGAACACCGCACGCCACCCACACTCGTCATGGATCAGGTCCTCAAGCAGGTCACCGGCATCGCGAGCGCAAAAGCCGACAGCACCAGCCCCTTCCTCGCACCCATCCAGAAGTTCCCCAGCACGGTCTCTGCAGCCGAGCAGAAACGCATCACAGCCGAAGCAACAGACGCCGTAAGCAAACAGGTCCTCCCCGCCTACGACCGCTTCCGCCGCTTTCTCGTCGCCCAGTACATCCCCGCCACCCACGCCGAACCCGGCATCTCGGCCATTCCCGACGGCGCAGCCTACTACGACTTCCGCATCCGCCAAAGCACCACCCTCCACAAGAGCGCCGACGAAATCCACCAGATCGGCCTCGCAGAAGTCGCCCGCGACGAAGCAGAGATGCTCGTCATCGCCAAAAAGCTCGGCTACACCGACCTCAAGACCTTCAACGCCGCCATCAAGGCCGACCCTAAACTCCACCCCACTTCTCCTGATGCCCTCGTCGCCAAGTACCAGACCTACATCGACGGCATGAAGGCGAAACTACCGCAACTCTTCGGCCGCCTTCCAAAGGCGCCACTCGTCGTCATGAAGGTGCCGGCCTATATGGAGGCGCAGCAATCCGCCGCCTACTACCAGCCCGGCACGCCCGACGGCTCCCGCCCCGGCCAGGTCTTCGTGAACACCTATCACGCCACCGACCGCGGCCTGCAAAACGTCGAAGCCATCAGCTACCACGAAGGCATTCCAGGCCACCACCTGCAAATCTCCATCTCCCAGGAGCTCACCGGCATCCCCGAGTTCCGCAAGCAGAGCTACTACACCGCCTACACCGAAGGCTGGGGCCTCTACTCCGAGCGCCTCGGCAAAGACGTCGGCTTCTATCAGGATCCCTACAGCGACTACGGCCGCCTCGAAGCCGACATCTGGCGCGCCATCCGCCTCGTCGTCGACACCGGCGTCCACAGCAAGCACTGGACCCGCCAGCAAATGGTCGACTACTTCCACGACCACTCCGGCATCGACGAGACCAATATCCAGAGCGAAGTCGACCGCTATATCGCCTGGCCCGCGCAAGCCCTCGGCTACAAGATGGGCCAGCTCAAACTCATCGAACTGCGTGAGCGCTCCAAGGCAAAACTTGGACCAAAGTTCAATCTCAGCGACTACCACGACCTCGTCCTCGACAGCGGAGCCCTGCCCCTCGACGTGCTGGAACAGCGGGTCGATGCCTGGATCGCCGCAGGCGGCGGCAAAGCCAGCTAAGTGCGAAAGGTGCCCATCGTCTTCAACGAAGATGGGCACCACGTCACAGCCGGGCCAGCGTCCGCAGACTCAACAAACGCTCTTCCAGGTGCCGCTCCAAGACCGTCGACGCAAACCGCCGGATATCCACACCTCGCGTACGCGGCCAGTCCTCCGCTGAAAACGCTGTAATCGGGCTGCGAAAAATCTCTGAGATAGTGGCCAATGATTCCGCGGACAGCAGCAGGCTGCCTCCAGGTCTCGCGTCCGCCGCAAACAAACCGTCGCTGTTTGGCGAGAAGTAAACCGCCTTTCCCACCAGCGGCTGCCCACTCGCGCTGCATCGATAAAGGTCCGGCAGCCATCCCAACAGCCGAGACACCCACAGCAAAAAGTATGTAATCGGCAGGTACGGCGACTCGCCGCTCAGACCCTTGACCACCGCAACCGACAGCCGGTACACATCATCTTCCTGCGCATTGTCCGGTAGCGCCGCCTCCAGCACCTCTGCCACCACGGCAAGTCCGGTTGCACGCGGGTAGCCCATTGGCTCCCGCAGCGGCGACCACACAATCTCCAACGAATCCAGCCGCACCAGGTCCTGTCGCGGACGCTCCGCCCACGTCGCACGCACCTGCGTCATCGGCTCCAGCGCCCCGCCAAACCGCTTGCGCGACCGCATCGCATGCCGCGCCACACCGCGCACAATCCCCTGCTCGCGCGTAAACAACGCCACAATTAGATCCGCCTCGCCAAACGGCCAGGTACGCAACACAATCGCCTCGGACTGATGCAGAGTGGACATGAGTCACGCATTCAGAAACATAGCTGGGCCCCGCTCTTCGCTCCCACGCAAAAGCGCGCAGCCGAAGCCGCGCGCTCTCAACTTCAGCGAGCTAACCTATCGCCCGAAATGAGCCGCATTCGTCACCGCAAACTCCGCCCACTTGTCCGGCAGGTCATCCGCTGCGTAAATGGCCGACACCGGGCACACTGGCACGCAGGCACCGCAATCAATGCATTCCACCGGATCGATGAACAACTGGTTTGCCGGATCGTAGCCGTCCTCACCCTTCTTCGGGTGAATGCAATCGACCGGGCACGCGTCGGCGCAAGCCGTGTCTTTCGTACCAATGCAGGGTTCTGCGATGACGTATGCCATGAGGCTGTATTTCCTTTCAAATGCCACTGCTTCCGAGAGTCTGATGATAACAGTTGTCGAACACCGGATGGAAGTACACCAACCTCCTCCGTTCGCCAGCCAAACGGAATCGCCACTGCGGTTTCCTCTGACTTAACTGGACGGAGCCTCGCGTCGGCGCTGGAACTCCTCCGGCGTTGGGATCGGCTCCAGATTCCGCCCGGCGAACATGTCCGCAAACACCTGCCGCAGCTCCCCGCCAATCTTCCCATTCGTCGCCAGAATCTCTTTCGAATCCAGGCGGAACTTCGACCCATCAAACCTCGTCATCTCGCCGCCGGCCTCTTCCACCAGCAGCAAACCTGCCGCCGTATCCCATGGATTCAGGTTGAACTCCCAATACCCGTCCAATCGTCCGCACGCCGTGTACGCCAGGTCCACGGCTGCTGCACCTGCCCTGCGCAACCCATGCGTCCGCAGCGTCAGCTCATGGTAAAAGTGGATGTTCGGCGACTCATGCCGCTTCTGCGACGGAAAGCCGGTCGCCAGCAGAGCCTCCTGCATCTGCGTGCATCCACTCGTGTGGATCCGCCGCTCGTTCAGCCACGCACCCATGCCACGCTCCGCATGGAACAGCTCATCCCGCAGCGGCTCATAGATCACCGCCGCCACAATCTCGCCATCCTCGTCGTTTCGCAGCTCCGGCGTCCGATGCTCAAGCCCCAGCGACACGCAGAAATACGGAAAGCCATGCGCAAAATTCGTCGTCCCATCCAGCGGGTCGACATACCACCGGTACTCCGCACCCAGCCGCTCGCGCGCGCCTTCCTCGCCGAAAATTCCGTGCTCCGGAAACGCCATTCCCAGCCGCTCGGTGATCAGCTTCTCGCTCGCGCGGTCGGCCTCCGTCACAATGTCCACTTCACTCTTGAACTCGGCGGTAACACCCTTTTCGTAGTAACGGCGCAGCAGCGCCCCGGCCTCGCGTGCAATGGCAGCTGCAGGTGTCGCAAACTTGAACTGGCTTAGGTCGTAGAAGCTCATAGTCGCCAAGTCTAGCCTACCCACCACATCGCCGGCATGAAGACTAAAGGCAGCTTACCGGGCGTCCGCATAGTAGCCGGTCCGGCTCCGCACACTCACCTTGCCCCGCAGCGCCGGGTCCGTCAACGACACATCGATCGTCCGAAAGCTCGTATCGTGGCCCCGCTTCGGCGCATAGTACCCCAGCAAATACTGCGCCCGCAGATCGTCCGACAGGTGCGCAAACGCCGTCTTCAAATCCTCCCGCTCCGTCACATAAAAGTACTTGCCGCCCGTATCGTTCGCCATCTGGATCAGCGCATGCTCCCCACCCACATTGCGCCCCGCATCCGCAAGAATCGGCACAATAATGATCGGGTAAATCGCCGCGCCCGCTCGCTGCGCCGCCTCAATGGCCTTGCTGTAACTCATCTCCCTTTTCAACGGGTTATCCCCACCGTCCGTCACCAGCACCAGAATCCGCCGCCGCTCCGCATCCGGCTTCGCCTCACCCAGCCGTTGGCTTGCAACGTAAATCGCGTTGTACAGCGCCGTATCTTCGCCCTTGCCCAGCCGTCCCAGCCCCTGTTCAATCCGCCTGGCATCGTTCGTAAACGGCACAATCTCGTTCGACTCATCTGAAAACGAGATCAAATCCATCTCATCCTGCTCCCGCAGAATGTCCTTCGCAAAATGCTTCGCCGCATCCTTCTCCGTCCGGAACTGCGTCAACACGGAGCCGGACGTATCCACCGCCATCACAATGCTCAGCGGCGTCGCGGACTCGTGCTCAAAGATCGAAATCTTCTGCGGCTTGCCATCCTCACGAACGGCAAAGTCCCCCTGCGTCAGCCCCGTGACCGCAGCACCCTGCGCATCAGTCACATTCACCGGCACGTTCACCAGCCGCGTTTCGACACGCAACACCGGCGCCGACACCTGGGGCTCAGCACGCTGGGGCTCAGCACTTTGTGGCCCAGAAACCTGCTGCCCCGAAACCCCGGCAAGCACCGCCGCAACCACAACTGCAATGCTCTTCACAGGGAACTCCGCTTCGTTGGACGACGATTCCTCAAGCGAGTGAGCCCCGGCCCGCCAAACCTTACCGGCTCGCCACCAGCTCCGGCGGAAATGGCTCCCCGTGGCCCCACTCCGCGCCATCCACAAAGATCTCGCGCTTATAAATCGGCACGGTTTTCTTCAATGTATCGATGAGCCAGCGGCAAGCCTCAAACGTTACCCCGCGGTGCGCCGACGCCACCGCAATCAGCACGCTCGTCTCTCCAATCCGCAGTTCCCCAAGCCGGTGCACCAACGCCACATCCCGCACACCAAAGCGCTCCACCGCCTCCGCACACAACCGCCGCATCTCCGTCAGCGCCAGCGGCTCCAGCGCCGTGTACTCCAGGTGCAGCGTCCGCCGTCCGCGTGTATTGTCCCGCACAATCCCGTCGAACACCGTCACCGCACCATCGCTGCCATGCTTCAGCGCATCGGCAATGCCCGCAGCGTCGATCACATCCCGCACCAGTTCAACACGCATCTTTGCCTCCGCTCACCGGCGGCAGCAACGCCACCTCGTCCCCATCCCGCAACACCGTTGTACCCGTTGCATACACCTGGTTCACCGCCACCGCAATCGTGTCCCAAACCCCGGCACTTTCCGGAGCCACCGCACGGTAGTACCGCACCAGCTCCGCCACCGTACTTCCAGGAAACTGCAGCAACTCCTCCCGCTCCGAAAACCGGTCGCGCAACACCCCGAAGAACAGTACCTGCAGCCGCATACACCGTCAGGATACCGGGTCGCACTACACTTGATCCATGGCCACCACCGCCGGCGCCTGGCACAGTACCCGCACCACGCTCCAGATGATCAAGTGGGAGCACTCCATCTTTGCGCTTCCCTTCGCGCTCACCGGCGCCGTGCTCGCCGCCCGCGGCATCCCCCGCCTGCCCGTGCTCTTCTGGATCGTTGTCTGCATGGTCAGCGCGCGCACCGCCGCCATGGCGTTCAACCGCCTGGTCGACGCGGACATCGACGCCAAAAACCCACGGACCGCCACCCGCGCCCTCCCCGCCGGCACCCTCTCCCGCGGCTTCGTCGCTGCCTTCACTGCCATCAGCTGCGCCGTCTTTCTGCTTGGCGCCGCCATGCTCAACCACCTCACGCTCGTGCTCGCTCCCGTCGCTCTGCTCGTCGTTCTCGCCTACAGCTACATGAAGCGCATCACCCGCTGGTCGCACCTTGTTCTCGGCCTCGCCCTCGGCATCGCACCATCCGCCGCATGGATCGCCGTCCGCGGCTCGCTCGACCCGCGCATCATCGTTCTCACGGCCGCAGTCCTCCTCTGGGTTGGCGGCTTCGACATCCTCTACGCCTGCCAGGACTTTGACCACGACCGCGCGAACGGCCTCAACAGCATTCCCCAGGCCTTCGGTCTTAAGGGCGCCTTCCTCATCGCTCGGCTCATGCACCTCACTCTCATGGGCCTGCTGGTCTGGCTACTCGTCCTCTTCCACCTGCACTGGATCGCAGCGCTCGGCGTCCTCCTTGTGGGCATGCTGCTGCTCTACGAGCACACCCTCATCTCTCCCGCAGACCTTCGCCGCATGAATGCCGCCTTCTTCACCCTCAACGGCATCATCTCCGTCGTTTACTTCGTCAGCGTCGCCACCGACGTCCTGCTCTGGCGGTGACCCAGGGACACTCGACCAGCCAGCAAAGGTCGCGTCGCACAACAGAAAGCCCTGTCCGGAGACAGGGCTTTTACCGTGAGCTTGCGTCAAGCTGGCGAGCTTAGTAGTTCGAATCCCGCTTGGCAGCCTGATCTTCCTTGTAGTCGTCCACTTTCTCGTTGAACGAGTTCTTCATGTTGTCCACACCAGCCACTACCTTGTCGCGCAGGGTGCCGGTGCCAGACTCAACATGGCCCTGCGCCTTGCCGGCTTCATAGTTCGCGCTGTCCCGTGTGTCCAAGGCCTTGTCGTGCAGGGTGTCCGCAGTGCTGTGCACCGCATCCTTTGCTCCGCCCCAGGTCTCCTTTGCCGCACCCTTCAGCTGATCTTCCGCACCGGCGTTTTTCAGATTTTCGCTGCCGATCGCGCCACCCACAGCAGCCTCTGCCTTACCGAAGCCGCTCTGCACTTTGCCTTTAAGCTCGTCCATGTTCATCGTGGTACTCCATCTGCGGCATCGCCGCTGTTACGCGTTCGTGGCAACAACAAAGCCGCACCAACTCAGCGGCCAATTTGCCTTGTTAAAGCGCCCTGCGGCCAGCCAGCAGGTTAAAGATCAACGAGATAATGGCCAGCACGATCAGGATGTGGATCCAGCCACCCAGCGTGTATCCACCCACAAGCCCAACTGCCCACAACACAACCAGCACAATCGTGATCGTCCAAAGCATCGTCGTTCTCCTGATGCCCTGGCGTCGCTGCCAAGGGCGTTTTCGTATCGGGCCTTGCAGCCACATCAACATAGTTGCCGGTTAAACTTTTGTGGTTGCCACCCGTGCCAGAATCTTCTACGCGCGTCGGCTAAAGGAGACTCTGTCGTGCGCATCGCCATCCAGGGTGAACCCGGCTCCAACAGCCACCTGGCAGTTCAGGCGCTGCTCGGCCCGCAAACGCTCATTCCCTGCACCCTTTCGGCACAGGTCTTTCAGCAGCTTGCCGCCTCGGATCACCCCCCCGCGCCAGCAGCCGCAGATGCTGCCGTGCTGCCGATTGAAAACAGCCTGCACGGCGCCGTCGCGGACCACTATGACCTGCTCCTGCAACACGACGTCACCATCGTTGGCGAAGTCGCCCTGCGCATTCGGCATGCGCTCATCGCCGCACCCGGTGTGGCCTTCCACGCCCTGAGCCAGGTCATGTCTCACCCTGTCGCCCTTTCACAGTGCCGCCGCTTCTTCGTCGACAACCCTCAGCTGCAGGCTGTGCCCTTCTATGACACGGCCGGTGCCGTGAAGCATGCCATCACCAGTGGCGACCCCCACCTTGCCGCAATCGCCGCACCCGCCGCCGCAGAGGTCTACGGCGGACACGTTCTCCGCCACGACCTTGAAGACGATCCGCAAAACTTCACGCGCTTCTTTCTGCTGGCACAGCCCTCCGCCGCTGCCACCGTGCGGGCCGCCGCCCTCAGTCTGTCACCGCCGGACCGGCTCACCCTCGCCTTCGCCATTCCCCACCGTCCCGGCTCCCTCGTCGCCGCGCTCCAAACCCTGGCCGATGTGGGTGCCGACCTCACACGGATCGAATCCAGGCCCGTCCCAGGCAGCCCATGGGAATACGTCTTCTTTATCGACCTGCACGTTGCCACCCCAAACCTGGCGGACACGGCAGTGCAAGCCCTTCATTCCAAATGCACATGGATCAAGTCGCTGGGCCAATACGGCACCTCCGCAACTGACCGCAATCCGCACAAAACGTAATGACACGTCGGTAGCCGGGCGATAAGGGGAGAGATGCATCTTCGGCTAACCTGCGGCATCCTATGTGGGAAAGCTTGATAAAGGGACACTCATATGCCAAACGATTTCCTCAGCGTCATCCAGCCCACTGCCGCCGGCGACACCAGCAAATCTGGCTCCCGCCGTGCCCTGCCGGTGCTCCCCGTGCGTGAAACGGTGTTGTTTCCGCATGCCGTCCTGCCCCTCACCGTGGGCCGCGAAAGTTCCATCCAGCTCATCCAGTCCTTGGGTGACGAGCGCACCATCCTTGTCGTCGCCCAGCGCGACGCACGGCAGGACACTCCGGAATCCGGCGACCTTCACGAGGTAGGCACGCTTGCCACCATCCATAAAGTCGTCAAAATGCCCAACCAGTCCCTCTTCGTCTTCACAGAAGGCACAGAGCGGGTCAAGGTCGGTGCCTTCGGACAGACCACACCCTTCCTTACGGCCGATTTTGAGCGTCTCCCCGACGTGGACGCCGAGAAAACACCGGAGCTTGAGGCGCTGCAGCGCAACGTCGTCAGCCAGTTCCAGCAGATTGTCACCGCCTCTCCCACGCTGTCGGACGACCTGCAGACCATCGCGCTCAACATCGAAGAACCCGGCCGTCTCGCAGACTTCATCGGCTCCTCGCTCCCGTTTCTCACCACCAATGACAAGCAGGAGCTGCTTGAGACGACCGATGTCATGGCACGCTTGGAGCGCCTCAACCAGCACCTGGTCAAGGAGATTGAAGTTCAGCAGCTCCGCTCCAAAATCCAGAACGAGGTTCAGGACGCCGTTCAGCAGTCGCAGCGCGACTACTACCTGCGCGAGCAGATGAAGGCCATCTCCAAGGAGCTCGGCGAGCAGGATGATACCGGCAAGGACATTCAGGACCTGCGCGACAAGATCGAAGCCGCCGGCATGCCCGAGGAGACCAAGAAGGAAGCCCTCAAGGAACTCAACCGACTTCAGCGCATGAACCCGGCGCAGGCTGACTACGGCATGACCCGCAGCTACGTGGAGTGGCTTGCCGTTCTTCCCTGGGCTAAATCCTCCGGCGAAGCTGTCGACATTAAAAAGGCCGCCGACTGTCTGGACGAGGACCACTACGGTCTTCAGAAGGTCAAGGACCGCATTCTCGACTACCTGTCTGTGCGCCGTCTGAAGCCCGACATGAAGGGTCCGATCCTTTGCTTCGTCGGACCTCCGGGAGTTGGCAAAACCTCGCTTGGCAAATCCATTGCACGCGCACTCGGCCGCAAGTTCGCCCGTATTTCGCTGGGCGGCATGCACGACGAAGCCGAGATCCGTGGCCATCGCCGCACCTACATTGGCGCCATGCCCGGACAGATCGTTCAGAACCTGAAGCGCGTCGAAACCAACGACCCCGTCTTCATGCTCGACGAAATCGACAAGCTTGGCCGTGACTTCCGCGGCGACCCCGCCTCCGCATTGCTGGAGACGCTTGACCCTGCGCAGAACTCGACCTTTCGCGACAACTACCTCGACCAGCCCTTTGATCTGTCCAAAGTCCTGTTCATCTGCACTGCCAACCAGCTCGATCCCATCCCCGCGCCCTTGCTTGACCGCATGGAGATCATCGAACTCACGGGCTATACGGAGGAGGAAAAGGTCAACATCGCCGCAAAGTACCTCGTTCCGCGCCAGATCAAGGAAAACGGCCTGGAGCCGGAAGCCGAGCAGAAGAAGGAAAACGCCGAAGCCGCGGCTCAGACCCCGGTTGACCTTGAAACTGTCGTTCCCGACGCAAACCTGCCCGAGCCTGTCTCTGGCGATCCGCGCATCGTCTTTCCGAAGGAGTCGCTCGGCATCATTGCCCGCCACTACACCCGTGAAGCCGGCGTGCGCAAACTGGAGCAGCTGGTCGGCACCGTCTGCCGCAAGCAGGCTCGCCGCATCGCAGAGGGTAAAACAGAACCGCTTACCGTCACCGACGCCGTCATCCACGAGTTCCTCGGCGGCTACAAGGTGCGTGTCGACACCGAGATCGCTGAGCGTACCAAGCGCAGCGGTGTCGCAGTCGGTCTTGCCTGGACCCCGGTCGGCGGCGATGTCCTCTTCATCGAGGCAAACCGCATGAAGGGCAAGGGCAACTTCCAGATCACCGGCCAGATCGGTGACGTGATGAAGGAAAGCATGCAGGCCGCACTCACCTGGGTCCGCTCCAACGCCGAATCACTCGGCCTCGATCAGGACGTCCTCAAGGACATCGACCTGCATCTGCACGTACCCGCAGGTGCAATTCCGAAAGATGGTCCAAGTGCCGGTGTGACCATGGCAACGGCTCTGGTTTCATTGCTAACCGATATGCCGGTTCGACCGCTGCTTGCAATGACAGGCGAAATTACGCTGAGCGGGAACGTGTTACCGGTGGGTGGCATTAAGGAGAAGTTCCTCGCCGCCAAGCGTGCCGGAGTCCGCGATGTCATTCTGCCCATTGACGTGAAACCAAACGTCGAGGAAGACCTGTCCCCGGACCAGACCGAGGGAGTCACCATTCACTACGCATCGCGCATTGAAGATGTCCTCGCCGTCGCGCTGCCGCACAGCATGCGCGACGCGGTAGAAGCAGAACAAATTCGCGATGAGGTCATGGCCGCCGCATAGCCAGGACGATACGCAGAGGGCTTGTGAGTGCAACACACTCGCAAGCCCTTTCTTTTGCTGCAACACCACTCCCCACAAAACAGAGACCACGCAAGCAACACACGTTCTGCCGGCGCAATCCTTTGGTGAACGAGGGACTTACATCATGGCGCGACGCACATCCACTGCAAAGAAAGCCGCACCCAATAGACCCAAGAAGGCCGTAGCAAAGAAGGCTTCAGCACCCAAGAGCATGCCGAACAATGGGCGTGACCCGAAGGGTGGCTTGACCGCAAAAGGTCGTGCCTTCTTTGCGGAGCGAGATGGTTCGCATCTGAAGGCCGGTGTTACCGGACCGGCAGACACGCCGGAAAAGATGCTGCGTAAGGGCTCGTTCCTAGTCAGAACCTTCAGCCATCCGCGCGGACCCATGCTGGACAAGAACGGCGATCCGACGCGCCTGGCCCTGAGCGCACACGCCTGGGGCGAGAAGGTGCCAAAGAGCGTCAGCGCGGCTCATGCGCTGGCGGCCAAGGGGCACACACTTCTGTCGAAGTACCATGCGGCCCAGGAGAAGAGTGGCAAGTGACAGGCCGCTCGTTGCGGCCCGCTGCCTAACGTGCGTCGTTATTGTGAGTCGCGACCTGCAGGCTGTTTGTTACCTTGAAGGCGCCCGGTACGCTGTTGGCACGGATGCCAGCGGCGTCTTTGTCGGCCTGGCTATCCACCACGCCAGTCAACGTGATGTTGCCGCTGACGACTGTGATGCGGATCGGTTTGGCGGGGTCGATGGCATAGCGGTTGAGCGACGGGAAGCCGTAGATCGCGCGTGCAGCAGCTATGCGGATGCGGTCGTCGTTGAAGGAAACGGGTGCGACCTCAATGTCGTCAATGACATCTTTGACGCCGGGATAGTTTTCGACGAGGGAGATTGCCGATTCCTTGTCCTGTGGGCTGTAGGCCGTGCCACCCAGGCTCACAACACCATTTTGTACGCCAATGGCAAAGCTGTTGAAGGCCGTGGTGCCATATCCCACGCGATCGTAGGACAGCTTTTCTGCAAGCTTGTTGCGAAGCTCAAGGTCGGTCATGGGCTCTGCCGCATCGGCAACAGTGATGCGATTGCTGACAGACGTTACACCTTTTTTGTTGTGAATCTTCCGTTCCGCCTCTTCCTTGGTGGCATAGAGGTCTACCTTGCCCGACAAGGTGACAGCGCCGCCCACAACGGTGGACTGGACATCGGAAAAGCATTTGTTGCTTAACGATTTCTGAATTTCCGCTTCGATCTGGGCGTCGGGTGCTTGTGCGTGCAGAGGTGCCGCCAGGAAGCTTAGTACAAGGAGAAGCAGGAGAGTTTTGCGCATGAATGTACCTCTGTCAAAATTGGATGCTGCCGTAGCCGGTCAGGTCAAAGGTTCAAGCTGAACCGGCCCTTTTGACACGCAGGACGCACTTCAGGGACTTACCGGTAGCGCTGACGAATCTTGTACACAACGGAGAAGACGCCGTTTTCATCCCTGGTCGCAACAATCGAAACATTGTCTGAGACTTGGTACTGGGCCGAAATAAGCTGCTGAGTACTGGCGTTTACCGAGGTGGCGAAGGTGACGGTGATCTTCGGCGTGAGCTGTTGCTCCACCGTAATGCGAGCCGACGACGTTCCAAGCGAGCCGACGTAGGCCGGGTCGATCTTGACCTTGCCAGACCCACCGAACAGCTTGTTGACCCTGTTCGAGACGGTTGCGTTCAGTGCGCCGCCGAGCAATGCGTTGGTCGTGGGGTCCTGGCCCTGCTGCTGAAGTTGCTGGGTATTGATTGCGGCTTCTTCCTGCGTGCGACCAAGCGCCAGCAGGTTGAACACATCGGCCTGGCTTAGCGGCGGCTCGGAGCGGTAGGTAAGCTTGGGATTCTTCGCCGTGCCGTGAACACCAATGGTTACGTCGTAATTCTCCACACGCGCCGTGGCATCGATGTCGACGATCGGGTCGATACGGATGGGGTTGTTGAAGTAGATGGTGCCGCGTTCCAACTGGTACTTGGTGTCGTTAAAGGTGGCAGAACCATCGTTCAGTGTGATCTTTCCAAGGATGGAGGGAACAGCAGCGGTGCCGCGGATGCTTAGATCCACCGTGCCGGCAAGGCGCGCGTAGCTGTTCTGAAAGTCCAGTGCGGGGGAGGACTGAACATGGATGTCGAGGCCAATTTTGTTCAGCAGTGAGTCCGGGTCTGGCGGTGCAGAGACGTCGCTTGCGCCGCCGGCGATGGAACCGAAATCAAAGCTCTGCGCCAAACCGAAGCGAGTGATGAGCACGCTTCCGCCAAGGCTTGCACCGTCGCCGTTGCCCTGCAGGTGGACGCTCGCATTCGCGGTAGCGGAAACACCGTAATAGCGGACGCGCACCGCCTGTGCGGTGACGGTGAGGTCGGCATACAAGCCGTCTCGGAATTGAACAAAACCATTGACCTTGATGAGCCCGCCGCCGGAATAGCCGGTCAGGTTATTCACGACCAAGCGATTCTCTGTGAAGGTGGCGGTGCCGTTGAGATTGGAGAGACCGTTGGGAATTTCAGCATAGGCGAGATTGGTGTTCGCAAAGGTGACGTGGCCGCCAAGAATAGGCTTGGCAGTGGTGCCGGACGCTGAAACGTCAAGCGTGACAGCACCAGACGCGATGATCTCCGGGTTGATGCGATGCGCCAGCGCGACGTTGACACTACCGTCTGCCTTGACACTGATGCGGCCGCCTGCGGCTGGCATGGGGCTACCATCCGGGTTGAACACCTGGACCGTACCAGAGGCGGTAAGGTTCGTCTCAGGCCCAGTGATGTGAACCTGCTGCAGGGTTACCAGGCCAGCTGCAAGTGTTGCGCGGATTGGTCCCTCGCTGGCGAAGTCCAGACCCTGCACCTTGAACGTAAGAGCGTTGATGCTGAGCGATCCCGCGAGTGCCTGCGGCTTTTTGGCCGGGCCGGAAAGCGTGAGCTCGCCGTTGGCATTGCTCGTGGCATCCAGGGTGGAGCCTGTGAGCTTCAGAACGGGCGCCACATTCAGATCAGTAAAGGTGGCATGGGCTTGCAGAGGATAGTCACCCTTGAGTTGCACCTGGCCGGTAGCCTGTAGTGTGGTGTCGAGCAGCTTGGAATTCGCGGTCAGGTAGACCATGTCGTGGTCGGAGTGCACGTCGGCCTGCAGCTGTCCAATGGGGCTGCCCTGGTACGTCGCGTTGGCAAGAGCAAGGTGAGCGACCAAGCCGGGCTCTTTCGCCGTGCCGTTGGCGTCGGCGGAAAAGGTAAGGATACCGTCCAGCGGTGTATGCGCGTCCTGGACGGACTTGAGATTTGAAAGCCGGATCTGGTTGCCCTGCAGGTGTGCCTGCAGGTGCTTGGAGGCGAGATTGTATCCGCCGTTCCCATCCACCTGCACACCCTGCGCGCGCACCGCCAGCTGCGTTGCGGAGATTTGCTGACCCTGCACGTTGACCAATGCACTGATGCTGTCGAACGGCTGGTTGTAGGCGATGCCGTTGCGAAGCGTGACCTGCCCGCCACCGGTTAGATTGCCAAGCGTGCCGTTGACCTGGCCGTCGACATTCAGAATGCCGGTAGCTGGAATCGCGCCCTGCCCTGCGATGTCGAGGACATCGTGCAGCTGCGCGTCGCCAAGCTGAATCTTTGCGGAGACCTGGGCGTCGTTATCGAACTCGTACGACACGACGCGACGTTTGACGACGCGGTGAGGCTTGATGAAGCCCGATGCGTTCAAGACGGCGGTGCCGCGACGAATGGTGGAGCTACCGACGGTGATGCCGGCGACGGTGTACTCGGCGTCTGCCACCACAGAGTCGATTGCAACGTCGCCGGTGGTGCCCAGGTGAGCGGTGAGCTGGTTCGCCTGCAGGTGGCCCTTGATGTCGAGGTTCGCAACGGGGCCAGATACGGTGCCCTGGAAATGGGCGTCGCCGTGGAGAGCGACGGGGAGCGCCGCGCTGCCGGTTTTGCCGTTGCTCTTGTATCCGATGGCATTCAGTACACTGTCGAATTCGCTGAGGTCCCGCGCGTCCGCGGTGACGGCGAGTTTGGTCAATGGATCGCCGTTGGCGATGCCGAGGGTGCCTGTCACCGAGAGCGACGTCGCGGGTGTATGCGCGTCAAGCTGCTGGATGGTGACGGTTTCGTCGGTGCCGCGATAGTTGGCGCGCAGGGTGCCGGTGAGGGGCACGTTGCGCAGCGCGCCGGAACGGCTGATGCCCTGGGGCGCAAGCTTCAAGTCTGCTTGCACCACGACCGAACTCGCGATGTCGTTGTAATTGCCGCCCCACTCCACGTGCACTGGGCCGTTGACGGCGGTGTCCAGGCCAAGGTCCGTGTACTGCTTTGGCTCGGTGATTTCGTTCACGGTGCGAAGGGAGATGTTGGACACGCGAACGTCCACGTAGGCGTGCGCACGCTGGGTAGGACTGATGGTTGGCGCACCGGTTGCAGGAGGAGCGGCATTGGCGATCTTGGCCGTGGCGTTTACGGTTTTTTGCGCGCCGACGACGGTTGCGGATTGCGCCGGAGCGCTGGCGGGGATCTCTCCAAGCCAGTTGTTGATGCGCATGTCACCGGCGATTGCACCGCCTGCAGGCAGGTTAAGGGCAATGGCATTGAAGAGCAGCTCGGTGGGCGTGACCTTGACCTCTGCCTTGCCATTAACGCCGGAGATGTTGACGTACTGGTCGCGGTAACCCACGCTGTGCAGCTGGGCTCCACCTGCCACAAGGTATCCCTTGGGGCAGTCAGGACTGGGCGGAAGAGCCTTAGTATTTTCCTTGTTGCCGCCGGGATGGCGACGCTGCCAGAAGTGCGGCTTCGTCTGTGCCTCCGCAGGCGAAACGGTGCAGGAGTGGCCCGCGATATCCAGATCCACGACGCCGGCAACAAGACCAGGAAATCCGCTAAGGACAGAGATCTGCGGAACCTCAAGGCTCCCCTTGACCTGCACGTTCCATACGGGATTATCGAAGTTCTCCACGCGGGCGTTGGCGTCGAGGTGCGACGACTTGCCGGTGTCGAAGCTGACCTCCTGAACGGCGATGAGCTTGCGGCCAAGTTCAGCCTTCAGATGCAGGCGTGATTGAGCCACCGGGGCTGCCTGCATGCGGGTGCGCAGATTGCTGATGCCGAGCGTGACGCCGTAGTGGTCGGTCCTGGTGATGTAGTGCACGTCGACGTCCAGATCGTTGGCATCCAGGTCGAACGGGATGGCACGGTCGTTGAGCAACACAGCGCCGTTGGCGAGCTCAACCTTGCTGGCCCGCAAATCCAGAAGCGTATCAAGGACCGGCTCGTTGCTGGTGGACTTGGTTTTCGGGACGGGCTGGTTGGTGCTGCCGTCCTTGTTGATGATGAGGTGGACCTGCGGCTTGTCGACGTGCAGCAGCGCGAGGGTGATGTACTTCATCGCGCCAGTGCTGCTTGTGGCATGAGCCAGGAAGTTCTTGAGCGTGATGCGGACAAGGATGCGATCGGCGGAGATGTACGGCGCCTGTCCGGGACCTTCAAGGCCATGGATGACGAGGCCATCCGCTTCTACGGCAAGGTGCCACAGGCTAAAGTGAACGGCGGCGAGATCGACCTTGCCACCAGTGGATTCTTCCAGCGTCGACACAAGGGTTTTGCGAACGCGATTCTGAAAATCAGCCGTGCCGGTATAGATTGCCAGACCGCCGAGCACCAGCAGGAAGAGCAGCAGGAGCGAGCCAAGAGTCCATGCGACAGGCTTCCACATGCTCCGCCGGCGTGCAGGCGCCGTCGTGGTCTTGGGGGTCTTCGGATCTTCCGGCTCAAGCAGGCTCATCAGGGCGCCTCCTCGCCTGCCTTGAGGATGCGAACGCTGCCCGTTTCACGCAGGCTTTTGAGCCAGTCATCCAGAAGGGTGCTTACCTGCCGCTGCAGCAGCAATTCCTCAATGCGCGGCGCCAGCACATCGAGCGGCGGCGGTGTAGCGTGCTCCTTCTTGTATTGCGGAAGCATGGTCCCCGTGTAGAAGTCCTCGACCTGTTTGTCAGAAATCTGGATGCCGGAGCGGAAGCGCTGTTCGATGAAGCGGAGAACCTCTGCACGCTGGCGAAGGCGGTCGCGCAGTTCAGCCTCTGTAAAGCCACTGGAGGCGAGAAACTTCTGCCATCCCGTATCGGAGGCGCAGTCTGCTGCAGCGCACGCGGGCAGGTCTTTCCGCAGATCTGCTTCTTCTGCCTCGACAGTTGTGTTTGGAGTTTCCGGCTGCACACCGCGCTCCTGCTGCAGGATCAGGTCGCGGTCGATGAGCCGAGTAATGGCCTGGTCGCGTGCCGTGTCGCCGCTGGTGGTGCGGTATGGATACAGCCGGCTGAAGCGCTCCTCTTCTTCCACGTCGGACTCGAGGATGATGTCGTTGTTAACGATGGCCACGAGCCTGTCGACGACGTCACCACGTTCCGCCGGAGACTTGTTGCGATCGGCCTGCGCCTGCTGCGTTGTGGCGGGCTTGCCCTCTGCCGCCGATTTTGGAGCAATGGGCGCGGTCTGCGCAGCGAGCGGCACGGCGGCGGCAAGGAGCACCAGAGCTTCGAGATGCAGGGGAACGATGCGCATGGCTAGAAACTCTGCCCGATGGAAAAGAAGAACTGAAGGTGACTTGCCTGGCCGACGGAGTGGTTCGGCAGCGCTTGGGAGTAGTCGTCAATGATGGGGTACACGGGTGGGTTCAGGTTGTAGCTAAGGTCAAGGCGAACCGGGCCGACGGGGGTATGGTAGCGCGCACCAATGCCGACGGCATGCGAGAAGTAGGCGAAGTCGCAGTTGCCCACAGTGGAGAAGCCTGTGACCTGGCGGCACGTGTACTCGTTCGGCTGGTGAAAGCGTGCGAAGGACGGGCCGATATCTGCAAGGTGAAGAAAGACGTTGCCCATGTCGTGGAATAGAACGAAGGAAACACTGTCGCCGACGATGGGCAGAACCGGTGCAGGCAAGCGCAGTTCAAAGGTGTTGACGAAGACCGCCGTGCCGCCCACCGGGTATCCGGTCGTGAGGTCGCGTGGCCCTGCCGAGTTGATCCCGAAGCCGCGGTGCGAGTTTGCGCCACCGGCATAGAGGCGTTCCGGCAGCGGTACCGGATCGCAGGAGGCGTTGGTGTTCAGCAGTGTGCCCGTGCAGCCGGTGACGCCGGCGTTCGGGTTCGCACCTGCAGCATGGATAAAACCGAAACGGGTATTCCGTGCAAAGGTGTAGCGATGCTTGGCGTTGCCAAAGGAGTAGTACGTCGCAAAGCTTGTGTCGAAGCGGTTGAAGCCAACGTCAGAACCAAGCTTCGAACTTGATAAGAATTCCTGGAACGACAGATACATGCCCTTGGTGGCATCCAGCGGCGACGGGTTGCGCGTGTCGTGGAACCAGGTAAAGCCGGGACCGCCCACCTGCACAGGCTGTGACAGCAAGGGGATGAGGTTAGCCGTAACCTGCAGGCTGTTCTGGTCGACCGACACGCGGCGGAACTCCAGGTCGTAAATAAACGTGTCGGCCTTGGGCACCTTCTGTGTGACACGGAAGACACCCTGCAGCGTGCTGGACTGGAAGGTGGAAATATTCTGCACGTTGCTGTAGCCACCACTCAGTTGCGCGCTCAGGTTGGGATTGCCGCCAAGACGCGGAACATTCAACGAAAGCGTGGCAATGTGTTCCAGCAGGCCGTAGGTGGTGTGCAGCGTGATCGACTTGTCGGTGCCGAACAGATTGATGCGTGTGACATCCGCCGAAACGCGGAAGGATGCGCCGGCACGGCCCGAAGCGCCGCAGTTGTTCCCGGTGCGGCCGTCACCCAATGAGGCCTGAGCGCGGCAGTTGGGCTGGGGTGTGCTGAGTTGCGTTTCAAACCCGAAGCCGTAGGTCACGTCCCAACGCTTGGACTCGGTCAACTGCACAAGCACGTTCTTCCGATCGCTTTGCCCGGCAGGGTTCTGCACAGCAACATTGGCCTCGCTGAAGAGCGCCAGGTCGTAGTATCGGCGCTGCATCTCAAGCAGGGCGGACTGGTCAAGCGGGTCACCCGCCTTGAGAGTCTGCTGGTCTGTGATCAGCTTTGGCTTGGTGTGAACCGGACCTGAAAAGAGCAGCCGGTTAACAAAGACCTGCTCCCCTTCTGTGACGATGTAGGTGACGTCTGTCAGCGTGGGATCGTCCTTCTCCACAGTCTGCCGCACCTCAACCCGCGCCTGATCGAAGCCCTTGGACAGGTACTGCTGCAGGACGCCGTCACGATCACCGGAAAGTGTTGCGAGCGAGAAGGGCTGACCCTGCTGCGCGGTGATGAACTGCTTCATCTCCGCCAACCGGTCTGGTGCGACGCCGGTGAGGTTTACTGTCCCAAACTTCTGCTGCGCGCCCTCGTCGATGTTGATGTCGACTGTAAGCTTCGCAACCTTTGCGTCCACATCGCTCTTGGTCTGCTTCGAGGTGATCTTTACCTTTTCAAATCCATTCGCACGGTAAAGCGAGGTGATGGAATCGACGTCATTGGACAGCAGAACCGGAGAAAACTTGCCGTACCGCACAAACGCATCCGCCTTTGAAATCTGCATCCGCTCTTTGATGTTGGCTGTTTCGAAGTACTTGTTGCCGGAAAGGTTTACAGCCTCAATCTTGTAGCGCTTCCCGGGATTCGCCTGAAAGATCACCGTCTGCGTAATGTTGCTGGGTGGCGGCAACAGCGTGCCGTCCGCTGCAACAGCGTTCATGGTCTGGGCGGGCGTCACACTGGGGTCGACCGTCGCGTCGAAGTAACCCTGCCTCTGCAGGAACTCACGAATGTTGTGAGCTCCCTCATTCAGCAGATCGTTGTCAACGGCGCTTTCTTCATAGATCGGCAGTAGCTGCTTCTTGCGGGCGTTCGACACCTTGACACCAAGGATCTGCACCTTGACGAGAGGTCCCTGAAAATCCCCGAAGTTGTAGTCAAGCTGCTTGCGTTCAACAGCGTATTGTGACTTTTCAAGCGCAATCGCAGCTTCCAGCCGTTCTTCTTTCTGATAGTGCTGGCGCAGCCGAGTCAAGCCGTTGGCGACTGTGTCGCGGGTCACACGGTTCTTGGTGTGGAAGAACTTGAGTGTGGTGTTGGTGGTATTCAGCTTTGCGATGTCACGAAAGCTCTGCACCGACATGCCGGGATCGCCGCTGACCGCAACGTTACCGACGAGGGCACGTGGACCCACAGTGACCTGGTACTGGATGTTGACCTGATGGCCATCCTCATCGCGCGTCGTGGATGGAACGATCTTGCCTTCGTAGTAGCCCTGCTGTGCCAGCGACTGAACAATGCCTGCCTGCCCTGCGGCCAGATCCGCGTCGGAATAGGGGTAGCCGGGTTGCAGCTGCGTGGCGTACTCCAGCAACGAGCTTTGCCGGTCGGACTTGACACCAACGATCGTCACCTTGCCCACAAAGTAGCGGGGCACACCTTCAAACGTCAGCACGACCCCGTCACCCTGCTCGTCGGCGCGCACAGAAATGTCGCGGTAGCGGCCCGTCAAAAAAAGACGGCGGGTGGCGGTGCGGACCTTGACCGGATCAAGAACGTCACCGGCTTTGACCCCGATGGTCTCGGGCATGGTGGACTGGGCGTTGAAGTTAACCCCGGTGAACAGGACTGAGGTGATGTGCTTGCCACGCAGCCGGTAGAGACCCGCAGTGGCCGCACTTGCCTCTGCAGCAGCATTTGCGTCCGCCGTTTGTGGCGTCGATACAAGGCCGGGGTTCGTTGTGGACAATATCTTTTTCGCCGCGTCCGTCTGCGGTGTGCTGGCGATGCCCGGCGGCGAAGCTGCCGATGCGGGCGCCACGGCCGGAGACGTGCCCGCGCCAACTGGTGCAGCCCCGGGAGTCCCCGGCGCCTGCGGTACCTGAGCACACATGGCCGAGACCGTTGCGGCAGCAAGAACAAACGAATGCACCGCGTGCTTCGAAAGCTGCTTACACCGTGCTGTGTGTCGTGCTTCGCCCTTTTGCTTCAACCCAACGGTGTCCTTCCAAGCATGGTGCGCGTATTGCTCTTCCGCCTTCGAGCGCAGCGCAAGATGCCGTTCGCAGGGGTGTTTCTGCCTTGTCCACGCTTCAGAGCAAAGCTCTATCGAACTCAAGCTGATTGGATGCATCCTGCACCGCTTAAGGGCAGGTGGTCCTGTCCCGCGGCTGTCGTACAACTCCCTGCGTACCAATAGAATAACTGCATGAGTCCCCGCGGTGGCATCTCGGAAGTCGACATGGCACCTGTTTCGGCGGACGGCCGGTATTCGCGCCAGGAACTCTTCCGCCCCATTGGCCCCGCCGGGCAACAGAGATTGCGGCAGGCGCATGTAGCTGTGGTTGGTTGCGGTGCGACGGGGGCCGCAGCGGCAGGTTTGCTGGCGCGTGCCGGCGTTGGGACATTGACGCTGATCGACCGGGATTTTGTTGAGCCCTCAAACCTGCAGCGTCAGATGCTGTTTACCGAGGAAGATGCGGCAGAGGCCCTGCCCAAGGCAGAGGCCGCACGCAGAAGGCTTGCCGCGATCAACAGCGACATCGACGTGCACGCGCAGGTAGCCGACCTGGTGCCGAGCAACGTTCACGAGCTCCTGGGACCCTGCTGCCTGCTGTTGGACGGAACCGACAACTTTGAAACACGTTTTCTGCTGAACGACTATGCCGTGGAACAGGGCAAACCGTGGATCTACGCCGCGGCCATTGGCAGCTATGCCGCAACCATGAACATTTTTCCCGGAAGGTCCGCATGTCTTGCGTGCCTGTTTCCGGAGCCGCCGCAGGGCACGGTAGAAACCTGTGACACCGCCGGTATCTTGAATACCGCGGTTAACCTGTCCGCTGCTCTGCAGGTGACGGAGGCGCTGAAGTTTTTGGTGGGGGACACCGCGGCCTTGCGTCAGACGCTGTGGTCGATGGACCTTTGGACGGGCGAGCAGTCGGCCGTGAACACCTCCCAGCAACGCGCCTCATGCAGCGTGTGCGTCCGCCGCGACTTCGTGCACCTCCGCGGCCAGGGCAGGCCGCACGTTACGCTCTGCGGCCGCAATTCTGTACAGATTCACGAACATCGAAGGCCCGTTGATTTCTCCGAGTTGGCCGGCCGTCTGCGCGTGCATGGGCGCGTGCGGCACAACGACTTGATGCTGCGCTTTGAGCCGGATGGGTACGTATTGAACGTCTTCGCGGACGGACGCACGGTCGTTCAGGGCACGGACGATCCGGTCCGTGCACGTACGCTGTATGCGCGATACATCGGGTCTTGATGGCCGTGGTGCCTCGCCAGCCCGAAATCTCGGGCCGCATACAACCAGCGCGAAACGATGCGGCTCACATACGCAGGTCAGTGCTGGTCTGTTTCGATGGAGCTGGGATTTCTGCCTGCTGTATTCTTTAATGGAGCAAGTACTGGTCTGAGTGCGTGAGTGACCTGCGTCAATTCCGGCGCGGCATGACTGCGAGGCCTATGCTTCAACAGGTTTACGGAATGACCCAATCGAACACGACGCCTCCGCCTGGGCTTTTCAAGCGGAATCCACCCATCGCGGGTGAGGCAGATGCTCTGGAACGCGCCAAGAATGGCGATCCGGACGCCTTCTCAAAACTGTATGCACTGCACAAGCGCCGGGTGTACACCCTGTGCCTGCGCATGCTCGGCAATGTCTCTGAAGCGGAAGACATGACGCAGGAAGCCTTTCTGCACCTCTATCGCAAGCTCGGTTCCTTCCGCGGCGAGAGCGCCTTCTCCACCTGGCTTCACCGGCTCACGGTGAACCTGGTGCTGATGCACCTGCGCAAAAAAGGCCTGCAGCTCGTGTCTCTGGAAGAGACGATCAATCCATCTGAAGAAGACGCGCCGAAGCGTGATTTCGGATCGCGCGATCCTCGCCTTAGCGGGTCGGTCGACCGCGTGGCTCTGGAGCGGGCCGTTGGCACCTTGCCACCGGGCTACCGGCTGGTCTTTGTGCTGCATGACGTTGAAGGCTATGAGCACAATGAAATTGCCGAGATGCTGGAATGCAGCACCGGAAACAGTAAGTCGCAGCTGCACAAGGCGCGGCTGAAACTGCGGGAGATTTTGCGGCAGAATGAGCAAGCCACGCTTGCCGTTCCGCAGGGAGAACTTGCTCGATGATTGATCCGCATCTGAACCGTGCGTGGACCTGCCAGGAATTCGAGCAAGCGCTGCCTGAGCTGTTTGAACGTGCACAGGGCGGCAAGCTAAGCGCCGATCCTCGGTTTGCTGTCATCCTGCGTGACTGTCCGCAAGCCGCGGAACTTGTACGCGACCTGGAGTACATTGCGGAAACTGCGCGCATGCTCCTGGAGCCCGAGGTCGAAGGCCCAAGCTCTGACGTGTGGTCTGCAATTAAAAGCAAGCTGAGCGTTGATATGGACGCGCCGATGAAATCGGACAGCAAAACCAACTGACCGTCGTTGCATCCCCGGCAGTCCGGGTGTACTCTTCGGTGGAGATTATGATGCAGCCTGTGCAGTTCGCCTCGTTTACGTACCGCTACTGGTGGCCAGTAGCGGCTCGAGCGAGTGCGACGCGACATCCACACGATGTGTAAAACGTGGAAGATACGTCATCACCCCTCAGAGCCGCGACCCCCAAGGTCGCGGCTCTTCCATTTAGCCCCATTCAGGAGCGCACCATGCCAGCCGCTACGCTAGACGAACCCGAAACTGTTTCCAGCCGTGCACCGTCCCTCTCCCCTGCCGCTGTCCTGCCGCAGCGCGTGGTGCTTACAGGGTTTATGGGTGCCGGGAAATCTACTGTGGGCCGGCTTCTGGCCCAACAGTTGGGCTGGCGCTTTACTGACGTGGATCGTGAGATTGAGGAGCGAGCCGGCATGCCTGTGGAGGAGATCTTCGCGCGGCTCGGGGAGTTCGTCTTTCGGCGAATGGAGACCGCTGCAATTGCCCATACGCTGGGTGAGCGCTTCGCCGTGATCGCGCTGGGTGGGGGTGCCCCTGAGGTGCTGGCGAACCGGTTGCTGCTGGAGCAAACACCGCGCACCGCCGTGGTTCTGCTGGATGCACCGCTCGGCACGTTGCTGGGACGATGCGACGACCAGGCGGGGGAGGATCATGCACCGGTACGGCCCGTCTTGAGCAATCGAGTCGCCGCCGAGGAACGTTTCCGGTATCGCACACCGTTGTACCGCCGGGTTGCGCGTCATGTGGTCTCAACAGATGGCCGCACACCCACACAGACGGCCGATGACGTGGCGCGCGCCGCTGGCCTGCAGCTGCCAATGGCGTAAACCATCTTCGCGTCGCAAGGAGCGCCCAGCAGCTGGTAGCCACGGTTATCACTGAAGTGCTCGTTGCAAGCGACACCTGTTACAAGACGACATACCCGCTGGCCCGTCGGGCATACGTCCGGAGATCGCTCCACCATGCAGCACACGGCAGTTCGCCGCGCTATGCTTGAGGTTGAGAAGAATGGCCATCACAGCCTCCATCCCGGCCTCAACCACAACCCGCCATAGCCTGCTGGCAGACTACGCGGAGCTGTTCAAGCTGCGCGTTTCGCTGATGATTGTCATAACTGCCGCAGCGGGCTACTACCTGGGCTGCCTGCGATCCGGAATCAGTCCCCTGCACCTGCAGTTTGCCGAGGCGATGGTGGGCATCGCTGTCGTCTCTGCCGGGTCAAGTGCTCTGAACCAGGCGTTGGAACGGCGCACTGACGCATTGATGCCGCGCACAGCAAGCCGGCCCATGGCAACGCACCGCATCGGACTGGTGCATGGATCGCTTGTAGGTTTGCTGGCCATCGTTGGCGGTTCCCTGTTCCTTGCCGACACAACAAATCCGCTGACCGGCTTTCTGACGCTGCTCACCGCGGTGAGCTATGTCGCCATCTACACGCCCCTCAAACGCATGAGCATGATTGCAACGTTTGTGGGTGCCTTCCCGGGCGCGCTTCCACCACTCATCGGCTGGACAGCGGCGCGCGGGACCATTGAGTGGTCTGCGGTCTCGCTCTTTGCTCTGTTGTTCGTGTGGCAGTTCCCTCACTTCGAAGCGATCGGTTGGCTTTACCGCGCCGATTACGCGAAGGCGGGCATCAAGGTGACGGCAGTCGTTTCGCCGGGCGGGCGCGCAACCGCGGCGCAGGCGTTGTTCTATGCCGTGCTCATGATTCCAGTCAGTCTGTGGCCGGTGTGGCTCCATGTGACCGGACGTACGTATGGCGTGATCGCCGTTCTGCTGGGGCTTGGGTACCTGGCGTACACAGTAAAATTCCTGCGGATCACCCGCGGTCTACCGCTGGACCAGTCGCGCACAATCGCGCGCAATCTGCTGAAGTTCAGCGTGATCTACCTGCCGCTGCTGCTTGCCGCAATGATTGCCGACGCCAACGGACACATTGCCTACTAGGACTCCCATGCCAGCTACAGACACTATTCCGCGTCCAGATCGGCTGCACACACCTGCGTCCGCCATCTGGGCCATCCTTGCCGTCAGCGCCGTGGCCAGTCTGTTTCTGGCCTGGCTGGTGTACCTCCATCCGCCGGCGGACGCGTCGCACACACACCTGCTGTTTCTGCCGTCATTGAACGCGGTGTTCAATGCATGTTCTGCAATTGCACTGGTGGTCGGTGTGAGCTTTATCCGGCGGCGCAAGGTGCAGCAACACCGTGCCGCAATGTTCACGGCGTTTGTCTTCTCCACGCTGTTCCTGGTGTCCTATATCGCCAACCATGCCCTGCACGGGGAGTATCGGCTGCCGATTGCGCACGCGGGTGCGCTGTGGACGACGTACGTGACCCTGCTGTCCTCACACATCCTGTTGTCCGTGGTGGCCTTGCCGCTGGTATTGATCACGTTCTTTCTTTCACTCTCTGAGCGCTTTCAACAACACCGCAAACTGGCCCGCTGGACTTACCCGATCTGGCTCTATGTCTCAGTCACCGGCGTCATCGTTGCCGTGATGCAGGCCGTGATTCGTCGATGAAGGACGCATCACAAGTGCAAAGCAGAACCGGCCGCATGCGACGGGATACACGCGCCATTCTCCGTGTCGCTTTACCCATTGAGATTGTCGGGTTAATCTGCTCCGCGATTGTGATCGTGAGTGGCGGCGTGTCACAACACGGACCAACGACAACGGCGGGTTGGCTGGCCCTGATGATCGGCCTGGGCTGCGTACCCACCGGGACTCTCTTCCTGCTTATCGGCATCGGCAAATACTTTGAAGACCGCAAGCGGACGGACTAGGGCGTGACGCACGTGGACAGGTCAGCGGGTGTGCAGGTTGTGCGGAGCTCCCAGCTGAGCGGTGTCGTCGGTACCGTGCACGGCTTCTCTACACGGCACGGCGGCACATCCCGCGTGTACCGGCCAGGGCTGCCAGAGGGAGATGGCGACTTAAACCTGGGGTACACGGCGCAGGACGATGCCACTCGCGTGCGTGAGAACCGGCTACGTTTCTTGCACGCCCTTCCCGGTCAGGGACTTCGCGGGTTCATGCTGTTGAAGCAGACGCACACACCCAACGTTCGCATTGTGGAGAGCGTGGTCGATGCCGCAGAGGACTTCACCGCGCCGGCGACACGGGAGGGCGACGGACTGATGACGGACGTCCCTGGCGTGCTGCTGGCCGTGGGTGCCGCCGATTGCATTCCGGTGCTGGTTGCGGACCCGGTGCGGCGCGTGGTGGCGGCATTCCATGCAGGCTGGAGAGGCACAGCGGCACGCATCGTGGAGCACGGCATCGCCGCGATGACGCACCGGTACGGGTCCAGCCCGTCGGATTTGCTTGCCGTCGTTGGACCGGGAATCGGGCCCCAAAGCTACGTCGTCAGCGAAGAGTTGCGGACACACTTTGCAGCCGAGTTTACCTACGCGGCGGACCTGTTCCACGAGGTGAGCTGCGCGGGAGAAGATGCTGCACTCCACCTGGACCTGTGGGAGGCGAATCGTCGTCAGTTGGCGGATGCAGGTGTGGCTGCCGGTCGCATCGAGGTTCTGGCGCTGGACACGGCCAGAGATACAGACAGATTTTTCAGCCATCGCGCCGAACACGGCTTTACCGGCAGAATGCTGGGCGTGATCGGCTTGACCTCCTGACGCTGCAGTTGGTGCGCTGATCAGATGTGGGGCCGACGTCGCTGCTCAACCCAGGGTGATTTCGAAGTTACGGGTGTGCTCCCGGACCAGACGCTCCGTGAGCTTCATCAGCGATTCTCCGGTTTTCTGCAACACGAACAGCGCCTTGGTGTCGTCCCAGTCCAGCTTGAAGCTGGTGGAGAGCGCGGAGATCCAGATCTGCTGCACCGGTGTGTTGGGGGTGTAGACGAACTTGGCTTTGGGGTCGTCAAAGACGACGTTCAGGACACCGTTATTCTCCTCGACCTCGAAGCCGCCGTCCTCTTCCGCGTCGATCAGGTTCTGCTTCACTTCTTCAAGGGCGCGCTCGGATTCCCGCCGGAATGTTGCTTCGTCGATCATGGCAGCAGTCTACAGCGAGCGCTGCGGTACGAGCGAGACCCCCGCGTGCAGGGTGCGACCGTTGGGCGTATGCTGCGTCTAACGGCATAGGGTGAGTTGCGTTCGACCGCCACCCGGGAGCTACCAGCCATGCAGATCCGTACACTTGCGTTGATCGCAACGCTCTCGTTTTCGGCCGCGACAGTGGCCGGCGCTCAGACGACCGGCACGACGCCCACGAGCACAACCCCCACGAGCACAACCCCGAAAAGCACAACCCCGACAAGTACAACCGGCACGGGGACACCGTCGGCGACCGACCCTGCAAAGGTACCGGCCTCTGGCCCCACAAACGGTCCGCCGCCCACTGCGAGCAAGGCCGACCTGGACAAGGCACGTGACGAGGCGTCCAAGAACAACAACGAGCCGATCCCAGACCCCGGCGACGACCTGAAGAAGAACATCAAAAAGGGCTCCATCGATGACGTGGAGTCTGCCGGCACGCGCGACATCAACGGCCGCGGGCTGGGCAATTGGTTCTCCGCGGACTGGGAGGTGCGTAACGGCAAACAGGCATCGATGGAGGTCGAGAGGTCAAGTCGCATGATCACCGACCCCGTGGTGGTGGAGTACATCAACCGCGTGGGTCAGAACATCGTCAAGAACTCCGATGCCAAGTTCCCATTCACTATCAAGGTCATCGACTCGGATGAAATCAACGCCATGGCACTGCCGGGTGGCTTCTTTTATGTGAACAGTGGCCTGATTCTGGCGGCAGATAACGAGAGCGAGCTGGCCGGGGTCATGGCGCACGAGATCGCCCACGTGGCGGCTCACCATGCGGCGCGGCAGATGACCAAGATGGAGTACATGCAGCTGTCCACCGTGCCGCTGATCTTTATGGGCGGGTACACGGCGTATGGAATCTACGAGGCGTCGCAGCTGGCTATCCCGCTTACCTTTTTAAAGTTCAACCGGGATGTTGAAGCTCAGGCTGACTGGTTGGGCGTTCAGTACAGCTACCGCGCGGGTTACGACCCCCAAGGCCTCGTCACCATGTTCGAAAAGCTGCAGGCGCTGGAGAAGAACAAGCCGGGTGTCCTGTCGCGCGCGTTCGCCGACCATCCACAGACGCCGGATCGCATTGCGCGGTCTGAGGAAGAGATTGCGACCATTCTGCCGGCGCGTCCGGACTACCTGGTGACGACGTCGGAGTTTGATGTGGTGAAGGCGCGGCTGGCGCGCATCCAGAACAAGCGCAAGATTGATGGAAAGACCGACCCGAATAAGCCGACGCTGCGGCGGACGACCGCAAGCAACAACGATCCCAACAGCACGTCTGGGTCTTCACAGGACAAGGGTGACGACAGGCCGACGCTGGGACGGCGCGACTAACGTGACGCGTGCGTACTAAACGGCGCAGCCTTGTATCCGTCCTTCTCTATTAGCCGTGTCCGTCTCCTGGACACGGCTTTTTACTTTTGCACGTTATAGGTCCAGGCGTGCCAGAACCAGGGTCGGCAGAGGTAACAGAAACTTTAGAAAACGCACTGTCCCAAGGCTACCGAAGCCGGAGAGCCTGGTACTTGTAGGCAGCGGGCTTGTTGATCATGGGTGGTGCGTGAGGTCGGCTTCAGAGCCGGCTGAAGCACAGATCTGGCAACCCCGTTTTGGAGAAAAGCGGCATGACCACCGCCAGCCATGGCCCATATTCTGCAGCGGGGCCGCCGAACAGGCCGGTGCGTCCCTGCTTTAAACTGTGGAGATGGCATTGACTGAGCGTTATACCGATGAGCACGCCGCTGCTGGGCTGGATTTTCCGTTTCCCGCGATCGAGACGTGGCCGAACCATTTCAAGGCGTATGAAATCCTGATCGACGATCCGGAGTTTACCAGCGTGTGCCCCAAGACGGGCCTGCCGGACTTTGGCAAGATCGAGATCCGCTACATGCCGCGCGAGCGCTGCCTGGAACTCAAGTCGCTGAAGGAATACCTGTTCTGCTACCGCAACCTGGGGATTTTTCAGGAGAACATCTGCAACCAGGTGCTGGACGACGTGGTGAAGGCAGTAGACCCGGTGTGGTGCGAGGTGAAGGGCGACTTTCGGCCGCGGGGAGGGATCAGTACGGTGGTGTGGGCGACGTATCCCCGGCCTGAGGGGCAAGTGAGCGCACCGCTGCGTCGATAGTCAGCCCTCCACCGGCCTGTCTGGTTACGGCGAATGGTGCTAAGCAAAAAAGCGGCGGCGAGCTACGCCGAGCATGCCAAGGACGCCGGTGCCGAGCAGGAGCGGGCTGAATGGTTCCGGAGTGGCCGCAGCGAAGGCGGAGCACGATTTTGTTTTCAACCTGCACGCACAAAGAGGGATTGCCATTCGCTGAGCTTAGGCGGTTCTGCGCCTTTTGAGCGCATGACCAGATTGGCTTGGGCGCCATCGTTGTGGCGACCTGCTATCCTCCTCGCGATGAGTGGCGAAGCGAAGGTGCTCAAGAGTCCAGATGCGAAAGCAGCTACTGTTGCGTTGGTGTTACTTACCGGGCTGAACCTGGTGAATTACATCGACCGGTATGTGCTGCCGGGCGTGCAGGAGATGGTGAAGGCTGAGTTTCATGTGTCGGACGAGCGGCTGGGGTCGCTGGCGACTTACTTCTTTTTGACCTACATCATCGCTGCACCGGCGACGGGGTGGCTGGGCGACCACTTTCCGCGCAAGCCGCTGATCGTTGCCGGGGCGCTGTTCTGGAGCGGCGTAAATCTGTTTACGGCCATGGTGCACAACTTCGACGCGCTGCTGGTGCGGCATGCGGCGCTGGGCATTGGCGAGGCGAGCTTCGGGATTTTTGGGCCTGCGGTGCTGGCCGATTTCTATCCACCGGAACAACGCAACCGAGCGCTGACGATCTTCAACATCGCGATTCCCGTGGGTGCGGCGATCGGGTACGCGGCGGGTGCGGCGATTGGGCAGGCGCATGGGTGGCGCAGTGCGTTCTACGTGTCGGCGATACCGGGCTTGCTGCTGGCGGTGGCGATCCTGTTCTTTATGAAGGAGCCGCAACGGGGCGGGACGGACAGTGCGGAGGAGAAGACTGCGGGAGCCGAGACCGCGTCAAAGACCGGCCGGTACCTGGGGCTGTTGAAGAAGCCTGCGTACATGTGGGCGACGCTGGGGTACGCAATGTCGACGTTTACGATTGGCGGCATTTCCACGTGGATCCCGACGTTTTTGCAGAGGACGGCGCACCAGACGGCGGCGCATGCGGGGTTTACCATTGGCGCAATGACTGCCGTGACCGGCTTGCTGGGGACGGCGACCGGTGGGTGGCTGGCGCAGAAGTGGATCAAGCGGGACCACCGGGCGCTGTATTGGGTGTGCGCGCTGGGCGCGGGGCTGTGTGTTCCCTTTGCGGTGCTGTGCTTCTTTGGGCCGCTGAAGACGATGCTGCCGGCGCTGGCGATGGCGCAGTTCACGCTCTTTCTGGGCAGTGGCCCGGTGAATGCGGCGATTGTGAACTCCGTGAGCGCGCAGGTGCGGGCGACGGCGCTGGCGGGCCAGCTGTTTTTAATTCACCTGCTGGGCGATGTGCCGAGTCCGCGGATTATCGGTTTCGTGAGCGACCGCAGCAATTTGAGCTGGGGGCTGGGCGTGACGGTGCTGGCGCTGGTGTTGTCGTCGATTTTCCAGCTGATTGGGTCGCGGTACGCGCCGCGGGACAGCAGCCTGGATGCCGCGGCTGCGCATGCCTGAGGCGTGCTGATGCATGTGGCAGGGACAGTTTCGGCGTGGCTGGTCGCAGCGCTGTGGACGTTGCGGGTAGTGCCAGCGCTGTTCTGCATACGGCGGGTGCCTGACCTGAGCCGGCTGCCGGCGGACTGCATGCCTGCTGGGTTGCCGTCGATCACGGTGGTGGTGCCGGCGAAGGATGAGGGTGCGGCGATTGACGCGACGCTGCGGTCGCTGGTGCTGCAGGACTACGAGCCGCTGCAGGTGGTGGCGGTAGATGACCGGTCTGCAGATGGGACCGGAGCGCGCATGGACGCGATGGCGGCGGAGTTTGCGGAACGGGTGCGGGTGGTGCACATTGACGCGTTGCCGGGCGGCTGGGCCGGGAAGATTTACGCGATGACACGTGGCGCGGAGGGCGTGACGAGCGACTACCTGTTGTTTACCGACGGAGATATTTTCTTCGCGCCGGATGCGCTGAGGCGGGCATTGACGATGGCGTTGGAGACGGACGCCGACCACTTTGTGTGCCTGCCGACGCTGGATGTGCGGCGGTGGGACGAGGGCATGATGCTTGCTGTGTTCCAGGCGCTGAGCGGGCTGGCAGTGCGCCTGTGGAAGGTGCCGGACAAGCGCGCGAAACGGGACGCGCTGGGTGTGGGTGCGTTTTGCCTGGTGCGGAGGACGGCGTTTGAGCAGCTTGGCGGCTATGCACGGCGGCCGTTGGAGATTGTGGAGGACCTGCGGCTGGGGCAGGACATGAAGGCTGCAGGGTTTCGGTCGGTGCCTGCGTTTGGAGAGGGGCTGGTGCGGGTCCACTGGGCTGCGGGTGCGATGGGGATTATGCGGGGGCTGACGAAGAACTTCTTTGCGGCACTGCAGTATCGGCTGGCGCTTGTGCTTGTCGCCGCGGTAGGGACTGTTGCGGTGTTCTGGGTTCCGGTGGTGGGTTTGTTTGTGCCGGGGATGCGTGTACCGGCGGTGCTTTCGGCGGTGGCGATGGCGGCGATGTTTCGGCAGAACGGGCCGCGCAGCGGCGTTTCGAGCTGGTATGGTTTGCTGTCGCCGGTGGGCGCGGTGGGTGTGGCGGCGGCATTGGTGTGGTCGACGGTTGAGACATTGCGGCGTGGCGGCGTGCGCTGGCGGGGTACGTTCTACCCGCTGGCTGAGCTGCGGCGCGCGCGGTAGGCCGTGCGTCTTCTGCCGGGCCGGCTCATCGAATAGACATGACGGATACGTTGAAGATTTCGGCATTGGACCTGGTGAGCATGCGGCCGGGTGAGCAGACGGGTGAGGCGATTGCGCGGACGGTACAGGCGGCGCAGTTTGCGGAGGCCGCCGGGTTTGTGCGGTACTGGCTTGCGGAGCACCACAGCATCCGCGGCCTGGCTTGCTCCGCGACCAGTGTGCTGATTGGGCATGTGGCGGGGCAAACGCGGACGATCCGCGTGGGCAGTGGTGGCGTGATGCTGCCGAACCATCCGCCGCTGGTGGTCGCGGAGCAGTTCGGCACGCTGGCGTCGCTGTATCCGGAGAGGATCGACCTGGGGCTGGGGCGAGCACCGGGGTCGGACGGTGCGACCATGCGTGCGATGCGGCGGGACCTGCGCAGCACGGGAGATGACTTTCCGGAGCTCTTAATGGAGCTGCAGCGGTACCTCGGAGAGCCGCAGCCCGGGCAGGCGGTGCTTGCGATACCGGGACAAGGGACGCATGTGCCAATCACGCTGCTTGGCTCCAGCGGATTCTCAGCGCAGCTGGCAGGGCAGATGGGTTTGCCATTTGCGTTTGCTGCCCATTTTGCGCCGGATAATCTTGAGCCCGCGGTGATGCTGTACCGGCAGAGCTTTCGGCCGTCCGCGACGCTGAAAGAGCCGTATGTGCTGGCCGGTATCCCGGTGGTTGCGGCGGAGACGGATGCGGCTGCGCAACGGCTGTTTACGACACCGCAGCAGCGCTTTCTGGCGTTGATCCGAAGCCAGCCCGTGGAGGTGAAGCCGCCGGTGGACAGCATGGACCGGTTATGGAACCCGATGGAGCGCGAGGCTGTGGGGGCGCGTTTGCGGGCAGCCGTCGTGGGAAGCCCGGAGACTGTCAGGACAAAGCTGCAGGCGCTGGTGGACCGCGTGGGTGTGGATGAGGTGCTCGTGGTGACGGACACCTTTGAGACCGAGGACCGGCTGTTTACCTACCAGGCTGCTGCGGACGCGGCAAAGCAGATCGAGCGGCGGGTCTTAGTTGCAGCGTGACGCACGCGGGATGTGGAGAGGCTACCGGCAATGCTGGTAGCCTTTCTTTCGTGAGGTTTTGAATGGCTGCACTGATCGATGCAATTGAGATTAAGCGGAAGAGTGTTTTTGAGTTGGACGATGTGCCGTACGCCTGCCTGGAAGCGGACGTGAGTTCGCCGACGGCGCGTGGTGGGCAGACGCTGGTGCGGCTCAAGATGCGGAACCTGCTGACGAACGCGGTGTTTGAGAAGAGCTTCAAGGCGGGTGAAAAGTTCAAGGAGCCGGACCTTGAGCTGGTGCCCGCGTCGTACCTGTATAGCGATAGCGACGGATCGCACTTTATGAACCAGGAGAGCTTTGAAACGCTGACGCTCAACGAGGATCAGATGCACGATGCGCTGGAGGTGCTGATTGAGGGCACACTCTTGCAGCTTCACCTGTTCAACGGAAACCCGATCGGTCTGCAGCTGCCGATTTTTGTAGAGCTCGACGTGAAGTACACGGAGCCTGCGGTAAAGGGTGACTCGTCTGCCGGCAGCGTGACCAAGGCGGCGACGCTGGAGACGGGGCTGGTCATCAAGGTGCCGCTGTTTATCAAGGAAGGCGAGAAGATCAAGGTGAGTACGGAGCTGCGCGAGTTTGTAAGCCGCGCGTAACGCCTGTCCTAGTGGGCAGTGGGGCGCTGCTCTAATGCGAGCAGCGCCTTTTTGCGGTCAACACCCCAGCGGTAGCCGCCCATGTCGCCGTTACTGCGGAGAACACGGTGGCATGGGATGAGCAGAGCAATGCGGTTGCGCGCGCAGGCACTTGCTACGGCACGGGTTGCGCTGGGTCGGCCGAGTTCCGCGGCGGCTTGCGAGTAAGAGCGGGACTGGCCGGCGGGGATGGTTTGCAGGTAATCCCAGACGCGCATCTGGAAAGCCGTGGCAGCGCTGTCGAGCGGCAGGTTGCTGGGGAGCGCAGCGCCAGAGAGATAGTCACGAACGGCATCGAGCCAGACGTGCAGGCTCTCGTTCAAGACAGCCTGGTGACAGTGCGCCTGGGGAAACTCGGCATGCAGGAGTTGGAGAAGCGCTTCATCGGTCTCTGCGAACTGCAGAAAGCAGATGCCCCGGTCGGTCGCAGCCAGCAGCATGCGCCCCATGGCCGTGTCTGCCGTCACATAGCTGAGATCGACAGCCGCGCCGCCGCTACGATACTGGCCCGGCGTCATGCCGAGGCTTTCGGTGGTTCGTTCGTAGAGCCGACTGGATGAGCTGAAGCCGCTGTCGTACATCTGGTCTGTGATGCTACCGGCCTGCCGGAGGCCTGACTTGAAATGCTGCAGGCGCAGGCCGTCGGCGTAGCGCTTGGGTGTGACGCCGACGATGCGTTTGAACGCGCGATGAAAATGCGCGGCACCCATGCCTGCCCGCGCTGCCAGGTCGGTGTAACTGGCCGGGGAACCTCTGTGTTGTTGCAACCACTGGCAGGCTGACCGCACCGCTTGGGCGGCGGGATCTACCAGCTTGTCCTGCTGCATGGGCTTGCATCGCAGGCAGGGGCGAAAGCCTGCCTGCTGTGCCTCTTGCGCTGTAGAGAAGAAGCTGACATTGCTGCGAAGTGGCCGGCGAGAGCTGCAGGAGGGCTTGCAGAAGATGCCGGTTGTTGCGACGGCATAGACCATCGTTCCATCGAGTGCAGGATCGCGGGTCTCCACGGCACGCCAGTACAGATCTTCTGTGGAGGTACTGGCAGGGTCTCGCGGAGCTGCTGGAACAGTGTGGATGTGGTGAGCTGTCGATGACATCGCTGGACCTCCCTCGGCTTCCCTATGCGTGGAGCCGCACTCACATCATCACGCCACGCCATGGTTGGCGCACTCCGAATCCTGCGGGGCAAATCTATTCCGAATTTGCTTGTCCCATGCGAGCGAGCCCCACAGCCTTTTGGGCTTGTGAGGCTCTTCTGGAGCGTTCTAATTGGTGGCGATGTGCGCGATCTTACTCGTCTTCGTTGCCACATTCGACCTGCGGCTTTGCCCCATCACGGAAGACGCGCATGGAGCGTCCGCCAAGGATGACCTTTTCTCCAAAGGTGCAGTGCTGGAACGGATCAAGGATGTTGTTGGTGTCGAGAACACCGACCCAGGGGCTGTCCGTGGGCGGTGCAGGCAGGGTGAACTCCACGCCGTCTGGTGATGCATTGACGACGAGCAGAAAGCTCTCGTCGTGGACAGGCACGCCCTGTGCATCGGTTACGCCCAGGGTGTTTCCATTCAGCAGCAGCATGAGCGACTTGTTCCACGTCGTAGCCCAGTTCTCATCTGAGAACTCGTTACCGTCTGCACCGTACCAGGCGATGTCTCGCTCGACCGAGCCGCGGATATTGCGATCCTGGAAGAACTTATGCCTGCGAAGATTCGGATGTTTATTGCGCAGGGCGATGAGCTTCGACGTGAACTCGATGAGCCGCTTGTTGCGGTCGTCGAGGTCCCAGTCATACCAGGTGATGGGGTTGTCCTGGCAGTAGCCGTTGTTGTTGCCGCTTTGCGAGCGAGAGAGCTCGTCGCCGCCGCAAAGCATGGGTACGCCCTGTGACAGGATGAGGGTCGTAAGCATGTTGCGGGTCTGGCGCTCGCGTAGTTCGTTGATCGCCGGATCGTCGGTGGGACCTTCCGCGCCGCAGTTCCAGCTGTCGTTATCGTTGGCGCCATCGGTGTTGTTGTCGCCATTCGCTTCGTTGTGTTTTTCGTTGTAGCTGACCAGGTCGTACATGGTGAAGCCGTCGTGCGCAGTGATGAAGTTGATGGACGCGTTCGGCTTGCGGCCGTCGTGCTGGTACAGGTCTGACGAGCCAGTAATGCGATACGCAAAGTCGGAGAGGGTACCTTCGTCGCCCTTCCAGAAGCGGCGAACGGTGTCGCGGTACTTGCCGTTCCACTCTGCCCACAGGACGGGAAAGTTGCCTACCTGGTAGCCGCCGTCGCCCACATCCCATGGTTCTGCAATCAGCTTTACGGTTTGCAGCGTGGGGTCCTGGTGGATGACGTCGAAGAAGCCTGACAGCTTGGAGACGGCATTTTCTTCACGCGCCAAGGTGCTGGCAAGGTCGAAACGGAATCCGTCGACATGCATCTCCTCAACCCAGTAACGGAGCGAATCCATGACGAGCTTGAGCACCTGAGGGTGGACCACGTTCAACGTGTTTCCGGTGCCGGTAAAGTCCATGTAGTGGCGGGGATCGCCAGCGACGCGACGGTAGTACGTGGTGTTGTCGATGCCCTTCATGGAGAGGAGTGGGCCAAGGCCATTGCCCTCGCAGGTGTGGTTGTAGACCACATCGAGAATCACCTCAATGCCGTTGGCGTGCATGGTCTTGACCATCTGCTTGAACTCTGTGACCTGGCAGCCATCGTCGCCGCAGGAGCTGTAGCGCGACATGGGCGCGAAGTAGCCCAGCGTGTTGTAGCCCCAGTAGTCGCGCAGATCTTTGTCGACAAGATTGCCTTCGTCGATAAAGTGGTGCACAGGAAGCAGTTCGACGGCGGTGACGCCGAGTTTCTTTAGGTAAGCGATGCTTGCGTCAGACGCCAGACCGGCGTAGGTGCCGCGGAGGTTTTCCGGCACGTCGGGATTTGTTTTGGTGAAGCCGCCGACGTGCACCTCGTAAATAACGGAGTCGGACAGTGCGGTCTCGGGGGAGCAGTCGTCGGACCAATCGAACTTGTCTTTGATGACGATACTTTTGGGAACGCCGGCGGCGTCGTCCTGATCGTCGAATTTGAGCTCATCACCGCTGGTGACGTCATACGGAAAGATCGGGGCTTTCCAGTCCACCTGGCCTGCGATGGCCTTGGCGTAGGGATCGACGAGGAGCTTGTTTGCGTTGAAGCGGTGGCCCTGGTTGGGGTCCCATGGACCCTCAACGCGGTAGCCGTACTGCTGGCCGGGCTTGATGTCGCGGATCATGCCGTGCCAAACGTAGGCATCGCGCTCCTTAAGGGGGACGCGGTCCGTCTCCTGCCCTGTCTCGTCGAAGAAACAGACCGACACACCGGTGGCTGTCTCAGAAAATAGTGCAAAGTTGGTTCCCAGTTTTTTGGGTGTGGCACCCAGTGGGTAAGGTCTTCCCGGCAGCAACGTGCGTTCCATCATGTCCTCAAAACGTTTGGTTTGGCTCAGCCTGTGTCGCGGTACACTCTGTGGATGCGTCGAAAGGGCCACTGGTCGTACGGCGCAGGCGCGGAACGCGCCATGACATTGCGCAGGCGTGAATTTGCACGAGCCAGATTTCTAGAAAGCGAACAGTTCAGGCCGTGAGCAAGAAGACAGCGTACAAACTTACCGAAGGAACACCCACCCCACGCGGTGCAACGTGGGATGGGCGCGGCACCAACTTTGCCCTGTTCTCAGAGCATGCGACACGTGTGGACCTTTGCCTGTTCGACAGCGAGGGCAAACGCGAACTGCAACGCATCACGCTGCCGGAGTTTACCAACCAAATCTGGCACGGACACCTGAAGGGTGTGATGCCGGGAACCGTCTACGGCTACCGTGTGTATGGTCCGTATGATCCGCGCAACGGTCATCGCTTCAACCACAACAAACTGTTGCTGGACCCATATGCGACTGCCCACATTGGCAGCCTGCTGTGGAAGCCGGCGATCTTTGGCTATAAGCTGGAGACGCGCGACGACCTTTCATTTGACGAGCGAGACAGCGCGGCCTGCGTACCCAAGTCGCTGGTGGTTGACCCGCAGTTTGACTGGAGCGGACAGCCTGCGCGGCTTGGCAGGTTGCGCGTGAGCTGGGATGAAACCATCCTGTACGAGCTGCACGTGAAAGGTTTTACAAAGCTGCACCCGGCGGTGCCGGAGAAGCTTCGCGGCACCTATGAAGGGCTCGCCGACCCAGCGGTAATTGATTACGTGAAGGCGCTCGGTGTGACTTCGATCGAGCTGCTGCCCATTCATACATTCATCACCGACAGTCACCTGCACGACCTGAACCTGACAAATTTTTGGGGCTACAACAGCATCGGGTTTTTTTCGCCCGATCCGCGATATGCCGCGACGCCACGGCGAGCCCTGCATGAATTCAAAGAGATGGTGGCGCGGTATCACGAGGCGGGTATCGAGGTGATTCTGGATGTGGTGTACAACCACACCGCAGAAGGCAACGAGATGGGGCCGACGCTGTCGTTCAAGGGCATCGACAACGCCAGCTACTATCGCCTGCTGCCGAACAATCCGCGCTACTACATCAACGATACCGGGACCGGGAACACGGTCAACGTAAGCCATCCGCGCGTGCTGCAGATGGTGTGCGACAGCCTGCGCTACTGGGTCGAACAGACGCACGTGGACGGCTTCCGCTTTGACCTGGGAACGATTCTTGCGCGCGAGCCGAACGGCTTTGATAACAAGAGCGGCTTTCTGAAAGCGGTGTCGCAGGATCCAACATTGAGCACCACCAAGTTGATCGCGGAACCGTGGGATATCGGCCCGGGCGGCTACCAGGTGGGTGGCTTTCCGCCGGGGTGGACGGAATGGAACGACAAGTTCCGCGACACAGTGCGCGAGTTCTGGAAGGGCGGCAGCAGTGTGGGCGAACTGAGCAAGCGGCTGACGGGCTCGGGAGACCTCTTCAATTGCATGGGTCGCAGGCCTTGGGCATCAATCAATTTTGTCACTGCGCACGACGGGTTCACCATGAACGATCTGGTGAGTTACAACGAGAAGCATAACGAGGCAAACGGCGAGGGCAATCGCGACGGGTCAAACAATAACTTCTCGTGGAACTGCGGTGTGGAAGGCCCTACGGATGACCCCGACATTGAGACGCTGCGAGCAAGGCAACAGCGAAACATGCTGGCGACGCTGATGCTGAGCCAGGGAACACCGATGCTGCTGGCGGGTGACGAGATCGCGCGCACGCAGCAGGGCAACAACAACGCGTATTGCCAGGACAGCCCGATCAGCTGGGTGGACTGGACGCTGGCCGCGACCAACCAATCGCAGCTGCGGTTTACGCAAAAACTGATCGAGCTCCGCCGGGAACATCCGATACTGCGACGGAATTTATTTCTAAACGGCAAAATCGATCCGGAACTCGGCGTGCGCGACCTGATCTGGATCAATGCGCGTGGCGACGAAATGGATCTGGACTCGTGGAAAGACTCGCGAACACGGTGCATCGGCATGTTGCTGGATGGTCGGGCGCGGCCAACGGGCATTCAGCAGAGCGGCCGCGAGGCCACGTTGCTGCTGTTGATCAACGATCATTTTGAGGATGTTCGTTTCTGCCTGCCAAGCGTTCCCGGCGGTATGGTGTGGAAGCTGATTCTGGAGACCAACGTGGAGGAAACCAGTGGCGGTGTGTTCCCGGCTGGAGAGTTCTACGACGTGCCCTCGCGATCGTTGCTGCTGCTTGAAATGCAAGCGGAAGCCGAATCTGTGTAGACGTTGCAAGGGCAATTACTGAGCGTGTTTTGCAGCATGCTTTGCGGCAGATCGACCACCCTCGGGGCCGCGCGTGTCAGCATGCTTGCCCTGGTCGCCGTCTGCGTGTTTTGGCACGTGGACGCTCAATGCCGCGGCTGCTGCCATCTCTCGCAGGGCGTTCATCACCGCGTCATGAACTTCAGCGCGAAATGCCTCACGTATGGTCTCCGTAACCTCTGCGGGTTCAAACGGGATGTCTGACCGGCGGCCGCCCATGACTCGTTCGAGGACGCGCTCGATCATGGGTTCCATGTGAATGTTTTTCACGACGCTTTTCGCGACGCTGTGCGCCGGAATATCCAGCATCGTTTCAACGCGGGTCTGGACCGGCGGTGCACCGCTCTGCCAGTCGTGCTCGAAGATGTCGATCATCTGTCGAACGGCCTTTCCGTCGCGAAAGATTACACCGATCTCGCGGCGTGCTTCCAGTTCAAGCTTCCGAAGGCTCTGGCTGCCAAGGAAGGCCTCTTTGCCATCGCGCAGGATGGCCCGAACATGGAGCCGCAGGGGGATCGTGCGCACGTTTAACACGTTGTTCTTTGAGCTGACCCGGCCGATGATGCGTACATCCACACCCTCGCTCTTTTTCTGTGCCAGGAGCTCCATGAAGTCGATGTCGCTGATCTTCATCTCGTAGAGCAGGAGCTGCTTCTTTGCGCCGCGAATGAAGTTCATGAGTTGAACACGCGCGTTGGCGGGGCTGACAACGAAGTCATCGCAGCCCGCACGGTAGTGCGCGCGTGCGACGTCAGCTTCAAATAGCTTGACCGCCTCGGCGACCACATCTGGTGTGCGGATGACCGCTGCAAAGGACCGGCTGAGCGTGATGTCCATGTGGGTGTAATTAAAGGCGAGGAGCCACAATTCCTTGCCGTCGATAATGAACATTTTGCCGTGATACCGGACCAGGTCATCTGCGGTGCGAGAGACGGTGACGCCCGCGCCGAGCAGACGGCTCTCAAGCTTGCGCAGATTTTTTTCTTCGCCCCGGTTGGTGAACGCGATGAGCGCCTGCACCTGCACACCACGCTGCACCGCTTCAACCAGCGCCCGCTCCACCTCGCTGCGGTCAAAGCGGAAGATCAGAATCTTAATGCTTTTTCTGGCACTGCGAAGACCTTCGAGGAGTGGCTCGATGCCGCTTTCCGGTTGGGTAAACAGCTTCAAAGCCGAGCCGCCTTTGTCGGAGTTGCACATGCCGGTGACAGCCGCGCACAGCACGGCCAACCTGCTGTGTGAGAGGATGCGCGGTGCGGCGGGAAAGATGTGTCACTGAGCGACGGAGGACACGAAGAGGCTGGTGGACGCGCTATGCTCAATGGGTCACTGAAGCAGAGGAGCGGCACCATGGTTTCAAAAGAGTTGGGTGGGGCAGGACGATCGTATCCCTTGAAGTGGACGGCTTGTTTTTTGCTAGCAACGACACTCACGGTGTGTGCGCAAACATCTGATAACGGCGAAGTCACCGGCAAGCAGGCAACGTCTGCAAAGACCACGAACAAAGAGCTTCCCGTGACAGCCGATCAGCTGCACCAGCCTGTACTGTGGAAGCAGCAGGCCGACATCGCGTCGCTGGACATGTACCACGGCCCAGGTGGAGTAAAGCACGAGCCCCAGCCCCCTTTTACGTTTGTGAGGGAGGCAAAGAATGGGACCAATCCGAAGTTCGACGTTACGGATGCAGGTGGAGACAAGTGGCGCGTCAAGCTGGGGGATGAGTCGCGGCCGGAGGTCGTGGCTTCTCGCCTGCTTTGGGCCATGGGGTATTACGCCACCTACGATTACCTGCTGCCCACGGCCACAGTCACAGGCATAAAGATGAGCCGCGGTGCAGACCTGGTGAAGGGTGGGACCGTGCAGGATGCGCGATTTTCTCGACCGCCAGGCGGGGAGAGAAAGATCGGCATCTGGCAGTGGAAGACCAACCCGTTTAATGGCAAGCGGGAGTTCAACGGGCTGCGCGTGATGATGGCGGTGATGAATAACTGGGATCTGAAGGACGTGAACAACTCCGTGTACAGCAACAGCAAGACCGGCGAGCAGATGTTCGGGGTAAGTGATGTTGGCGCGACGTTCGGGTCCAATGGCATGGAGTTCTCAAAGTCGAAGGCGAAGGGAAACCTGGATAGCTTTGAGGATTCGAAGTTTATTACGAAGCAGACGAAAACGACGGTGAGCTTCGGAACGCCGAGCGCTCCCGCGGGTGTGTTGGTGGCCAGTTTTGGTGGCAGCGTCAAGTCGTACGCCATGCGCAAAAGTCTGGAGTGGATAGGTCGTGACGTTCCACTGGCAGACGCAGCGTGGATGGGTAGCCAGCTGGCGCAGCTTTCACATAAGCAGCTGATGGATGCGTTCCGCGCCGGCAATTTTCCCGCAGAGACGACGGAAAAGTATGTGACGGTCGTGGAAGCGCGTATCAAGGCGCTTACCGCCTTGCAGTCGACGCCTTAAGTAGATTGCGTTCTGTTCAAGCCAGCAGCGCGGCTTCTGTCTCGCTGCTGTTGAACTGGATGTCGTAGAGCTGGTGGTACACACCGCGCTCGCGGTGCATGAGCTGGTCGTGGGAACCGCTCTCAACGATGGCGCCTTCTTTCACGACGTAGATGCAGTCCGCCCTGCGGACCGTGGAGAGTCGGTGCGCGATGACGATTGCCGTCTTCTGTTGCATCAGCCGGTCCAGCGCTTCAAAGACCAGATGCTCCGAGCCGGCGTCGAGTGCGGCGGTCGGCTCGTCCAGGATGAGGATAGGGCTGTTGCGGACGATGGCACGCGCGATTGCGATGCGCTGACGCTGGCCACCGGAAAGACTGAGCCCTCGTTCACCCACGAGGGTGGCGTATTTCTGCGGCAGCTTGTCGATGAACTCTGAGGCGTTTGCGTCCTCTGCAGCGCGCACGATTTCTGCCTTGGTGGCCTCAGGTCTGCCATAGGCAATGTTGTCCCAGATGGTTCCGCTGAAGAGCACCGTGTCCTGCAGGACGAAGCTGATCTGCTTGCGCAGGGAGGCCTGCTTGTAGGAACGGATATCGGTGCCGTCGATCTTGACTGAACCGCTGGTGGGGTCATAAAAGCGCGCGATCATGTTGACCAGTGTTGTCTTGCCAGAGCCTGTCGGCCCCACAAGCGCGATGGTGTGGCCGGGCTCCACACGCAGGCTTACATCGCGCAACACCGGGCGGTCCTGGTTGTAGCTGAAGCTGACGTGGTCGAGCTCGATAACACCTTTGAACGGCGGTGCCGTTTTTGCATTTGGCAGGTCGGCCATGCTGTCGTGGTTGCCGATGATCTCCTGAATGCGCTCGTAGCCGATGTCGGCCTTGGTGTAGCTGTCCATCACCTTCGACAGCTCCTGCATGGGCTTGTACATCTTGGTGAGGTAGGCAATGAAGAGCACCATGGACCCCGCGGAAAGACCACCGGATAAAGCGAAGTTTGCACCGAAATACAGGACAGCGCAGGTTCCGGCAGCGACGACGAGGTCGACCATGGGGGAGAGCTTGGCCTTGAGCGATCGCGCCTTGAGTGCTGCCTCGACGGTCTCGAGCGATTCATCTTCAAGCCGGTGTACCTCGTAGTCTTCGCGTGCAAAGGCTTTTACAACGCGGATGGAACTGATGACCTCCTGCACGACAGAGAGCATTTTGCCCTCGTGCCGGCGCACCTCGCGCGACGCAATCTTGGCCTTGCGTGTGTAGCTGTACACGATGAAGAACAGGATGGGCACAACGCCCAGGGCAACAAGCGTGAACCGCCAGTTGACGTAGAACATGACGCCGATCATAAAGACGAGCGTGAGGACGTTGACGAGCACGCCAAGCAGGCCCTGCACGATGAACGTCTGGATGGCGTCGATGTCGCTGGTGACGCGGCTAATCAGGTCGCCGGTTCTGGTGGTGTCGTGGTACGCCAGCGACAGCTTCTGCACGTGGGCGTACAGGTTGCGACGCAGATCGTGCGTGACCCACTGGCCGACACTTGTTGTGAGGTATTTGTCACCGTACGAGAACAGTGCATCCAGGATGGCGATGACCATGACCGCGGCGCATGCCAGCAGAAGAATGTGGTGGGGACTGGTGCCGACGGTGTCGGTGATGCTTTTGAACAGCCAGCCGTGGGACTTGCGGTGGCCGATGACATTGTCCAGAACGATCTTGAGCGGCCAAGGCTGCAGAACGTCGGCAACGCTTTCGCCCAGGATGCATGCAAACCCGAGCCACAGCGAGCGCCGGTGCGGACGCAGCAGACTCATGATGGTCATGCGGCTTTCGCGGCCGGAGAGCTTGCCCGCATCGGTTGGAGCTGCGTCTGTCAGAGTACTTTCCTCTATGTTTGCTATTGCTTCAGGTGGAGCTTGCGCCGGATGTCGGAAGAAAACTCCTTGCCTGCGTAGACGCCGGCGCTTGTGGCGTAAGACACCAGGATGCCAGTGACAGTGCTGCTGACGTCCTGGTCGCGCGCCGGGTAAAAACCGTTCGCCGAGCCCTGAGACACGATGGGCGCGAGAAGCTGTGGCCAGTTGATGCCGCTCGCCCCGGAATCTTTGCGGGTAAGCACAACGCGAGTCCCAGCGTAGATCAGACGCTTTTTCAACGACGCGGCATCGCCCAGCGTGTAGTACCGGGGATCGTCATGAAAAACAGCAGGAAAGACGCCGTAGCTAAAAAGAGACTTTACCGAGCTGCGATAGACAGTGGCACCGACGCGCTCGCCAAAGCCGGCGCTGTCTGTTCCGAAGTGGGGGCGGCTATCCGTTGCGTGAGAGATGCCTGCGGAGACGATATTCAACGCAAAGCCTCCGGGATTGACGATGTTGCGGAAGGCGATGCCCATCTTTGCGCCGGAAGAGAGTGGCAGCGCCACCTGGCCGGGCAGGATCGTCAGATGGTTGAGCGGTGCCAGCTGAGGACCAACCTGCTGCGAAGGCGTTTGCGAGGCTGAGCCGGACCTGGATGCCGCGGAAGCCTGAACCATTCCTGGACTGTCAGGAAGGCCGGCACTCGACGACAGCAGTGGGGAGTCGGTCTCGTTGCCACACGTCGCTGCATCACTGGCGATCACCGTGGGAGCAGCGGCAAGCGCACGAAGTCCGAAGGCATGTGCTGTGAGCAGAACAATACTGACGCGAATGAGGCAGTGTTTCACTTTAGTCATGGAGTTCTGACACAGGTAAAGGCGAAGCAGTCGAACATGTGTACATACGCTCACGGTAACGCATAGGGTACGCCGAATCGACCAATCTGCAAAACAGCGTGTTCACCCGGCGGAACAAGACGGAAGGGCTCAACCCGTGTGCCTGCCGGCATTTGGCGCGCTGTTGCAGCGCCGCGATCATCACCGGTGGAGGCGTCAAAAAAGTGGACATCCAGACCGTCCGCGACGCGCTTCCAGCCGATGACATATTTGCCGATGGGCAATGTCGTTGCGCCAAAACGGATCGGGCTGCCGACGACAAAATAGTGCGAATACTTCCCGTCCGCAGAGTAGCCGGCGGTGATCAACACAACTCCAGCGATGAGGTGGCCCGCGTCGTCCAGGATGCCGGACGCTGTTCTCATCTCCGTCTCGATGCGCTCCTTCTGCACCGGTGCGCGCGCGGGTAACGCCTGCATCAGTTCGTCTTCAGTGGCGACGTGCCAGGCTGCATGGGCGGGGTGCGTCGCGGGACTTTGAGCCGTGACAGCGCAAGACAGAATCAGCACGAGCATGGCTTGAGCGACACGCATGCTGCGAGCGGCGACCCGGTTGGAGATCATTTGAGGTGCACGATACCGCGTTGAATGGCAACGGTCGCGGCATGGGTTCGATCGGCGACACCAAGCTTGCCCAGAAGGCTGTTCACGTGGGTTTTGACCGTGGTCTCGGAGATGCCAAGGTCGTGGGCTGCGTCACGGTTTGAGCGACCGGCAACGATGCGGCGCAGGACGTCGAGCTCGCGTGCGGTGAGTTCCTGACCACTCACACGGTCCGCCAGCTTCTCAGCGATGGGACCCGGAATGCGCGCCTTTCCACTGTGGACGATGCGAATCGTTTCGATCAACTCTTCGATGGTCATGCCTTTAAGCAGGTACGCCTTGGCGCCCGCCTGCAAGGCACGATAGATGTCCTCGTCGCCGTCATAGGTGGTTAACACCACAAAGCGCGCGGCCGGCGTCACGACGCGGATGCGAGCAATCGCGTCTGCACCACCCATGCCCGGCATTTGCAGGTCCATCAGTGTTACGTCTGGCGCAAGTGCAGCATGCTTGGCAATCGCATCGCGTCCGTTTGCCGCTTCGCCTACGACCTCAACGTCGTCAGAGGCGCGCAGCAAGGCTGCCAGGCCCTGCCGAACCACGTGGTGATCGTCAACGATGAGTACCTTGATCTTTTCCGCCATAACCTTCTGTTTCCCTGTGGTGCAAAGTGTGAACTCAGGCTCGCGGAGCGCTACTCAAGCGTCAAGACGGAGTACAACAGTCGTTCCCTGCCCCGGCAGGCTTGTGATGGAGAGGTGTGCGCCCATGCTGGCGGCACGCTCTGTCATGCCGCGCAGGCCGTAGTGGCCTGTACGGGCCGCTCCACGATCGACGTCAAAGCCTGCGCCATCATCGCGCACCGTCAGAACCACCGCATCCTCCGAATAGAGGAGGTTGGCACCGATCGAGTTGGCATGGGCGTGCCGCCGCGCGTTACTCACCGCCTCCTTTGCGATGCGCAGGATTTCTTTTTCAACGGAGGGCGCCAGGGCGCGATACGCGCCGGTCACGGTGACCGTCACAGGCGGAGTCTCCTGTCCGTCTGCCAGAGTCTGTAGACGTGCCGGCAGATCTCCCCCGGACTGGCCGGCACGCAATGCCCAGATGCTCTCGCGGGCATCGCGAATGCCGTCCCGTACCAGCAGCCGGGTGCTGTCAATCTGCTGCTGCGCTGCCTCAGAGGCGTTCGCTCGAAGCAACTGCGATGTCACCTCAAGCTGGAGAGACACTGCGACAAAATCCTGGGCGAGGGTGTCGTGGATTTCACGCGCGATGCGGTTGCGCTCCTGCAGGACTGCGTTGAACTCACCTTGCACGCGCCGCAAACGCAGACGATAGATACCGTACGCCAGAGCTGCGACCAGCAGCGTCACAAGCAGGTAAAACCATGGGCGGCGATAGACCGGTGCATCGATGTGCACGTCGAGCGTGGCGGGTGCGGCGCTGGATACGCCGTCGGCGTTACGCGCCTCCACGACGAAGCGGTAGGTGCCGGCGGGAAGATTGGTATATTCCGCCGACCGGGTGTTTCCCGCATCGATCCAGTCGCGGTCGAAACCCTCAAGCCGAAAGCGGTACAGCACCTGCAACGGCGCGCGCAGGCTGAGACCTGCGTAGTCGAAGACGAAGCGGCGGTGACCAGGCCCGAGGCGAAGCGGCCCTGCCGGGTCAAGACTGAGATCGTCCACCTGCACCCGCTCGATCGTGACAGGTGGTGGCACCCGGTCCACCTCCAAGTGGTTTGCATCCACCATCGCGACACCGCGGCGGGTTGCGAACCATAGAACACCCTGTGCATCACGCCACGCGGAGGGATGGCCGTCAGAAGAAAGGTCGACGCTCGGCATACCATCCGCCGCGCCATATTGCCGCAGGGCAAGGCTGCAGGTCTGTGGGCAGGCCAGCAACGCATCCGCCCGCATGCGCGCAATGCCCGTGGCCATACGCACCCACACGTTGCCAATGTCGTCCGCCAGCACGGCGTCAATCTCACCGCGCAGCCCTGCGACACGCACCGTGTGCGCCGCCCCCGCATGCACCACGGCGATCGCACCTCCGCGCGTGCCCGCAAGCAGGTCACCATTGCCAAGTTCTGTCAGCGCGGTTACACCGTCTGCCGGCGTGCCATCGGCCAGCGGCACCGGTTGCAGTACGCCGCCGCCCAGCTTTGCCAGGCCGTGCAGGGTGCCAATCCACAGGGCACCATCGCGGCTGCGCAGCATGGTGCCGATGACATCGCTCGGCAGGCCATCCGCTGTGGTGAGCAGTTGATCCACATGACCCCGCGCCAGGTGCGCTGCGCCGTGCCGCGTCCCCATCCACACGCTGTCCGGTCCGTCTGCCAGCAGGGACCGGATAAAGTCCTCCGGCAGACCGTCGGACGATGTGAGGTGGTCCGCGTGGTTGGCGCGCACGTGGTACAGACCGTCGAGGGTACCGACCCAAAGGTCCCCAGCACCACCAGGAGCAAGCGAAAGAATGGTCTGCGTCGCCAGAGGCTGCGCCACGGGTGGTGGGCTGCTGACGACTCCCCCCTGCCATTGCTTCAGGCCTCTGTCGCGGGTGCCGATCCACACGGTCCCGTGGTCCGCCGCGACAGTGGTCACCGTGTCACCACTCAGTGCCGGCAGGCTATCGATGGCACGTGTGCGCAGGATCACGAGACCCTGCGTATCGGTGCCGAACCACTGATCTCCTTCGCTGTCGACGGTCGCACTGAGGACTGCTGCCGACGCGAGCTCAGGTACCGCCCGGGGCGTACCTCCATCGAACGGCAACTGGAAGAGGCCGAGGTTAGTGCTTGCGAGGACGGTATTGCCGGCGCGCAACAGGGAGAGCAGTCGGCCGCCGGGAAGTGCGGACCCCACCTGCCAGGTATGCCAGCCGCCGGCACCCGCTGACACCCAAACGGCAGAGGCTGTACGCAGCCAGATGCGGTTTGCACCATCCTGCAGCAGTTCCACAGGTGCTGCAGGCAGCCGACCAGCCGACACAAATCCATCGCCCTGCGCGCGCAGCAGCAGAGTACCTGCGGCTGCGAGAGGCGAACCATCGGCAGAGGTGCCAAGCGCAGTGGCCTGCAGGCCAGCCGTCAGCGTGAGCGCTGTTGCCTGCAGGGCATGCACACGCTGCAGGCCGTCTGGCGTGAGCACCAGCAGACTGCCAGCCGGCTCTGTGGCCTCATCCAGAACGGGACCGGTGCCCACGTGGTCAAAGTGGCCATTCGCCCAGCGCACCAGGCCGTCCGAGGTGCCAATCCATAGTGCTCCGTCCGCAGTCTGCGCCAGGCAGCAGCTGTCGTTGCTGGTAAAGGCGGGCTCGTTCGCGGTGCCAAAGGCAGCGAAGCGCACACCGTCGAAACGGACGACTCCACCTTCGGTAGCGGCCCACAAAAATCCGTCGCGCGTTTGCAGAACAGCATGAACGCTGTTCTGTGGCAGACCCTCGTCGGTCGTGAAGTTCTGGCGCTGCAACGTTTGCGCGTGCATAGCAGCCGGCGCCATCAGCAAAAGGCACACGGCACACCACCATCGATTGGATTGCACGATTCGCACGCACAAGAAGCGTAGCGTACCGGTGCCAAAGCCGCACGATCGCCCTGCAACAACGCATCCCGCTGTGCACGCATCGCAACCCACCATGTGTGTAACAGCAGTTGAGGCAGCAGGTTGAGCGAGGATTTACCCCTGCTGCAAAGTTTCTGGATGGGCGGCTTTGAGGGCGGGAGCCACCGCCGCCTCGACGGCCTGCAGATTGACGTGCTCCGCTCGATGCGGCATGACACCCATGCGGCAGAAGACTACAGGTTGCTGTCGAAGGTCGGCATCCGGACAGTCCGCGACGCTCTGCGATGGCACCGGATTGAGCGAGCGCCGGGACGGTATGACTGGTCGTCGTTTCTGCCCATGCTTCGCGCGGCGCATGTGACGGGCACGCAGGTCATCTGGGATCTCTGTCATTGGGGTCTGCCGCCAGACATCGACATCTTCTCGCCGGCGTTCATCGCAAGGTTTGCGCGCTTTGCCGGTGCAGCCGCTCGCGTGGTTGCGGATGAGACAGATGCTGTCCCGATCTATGCACCTATGAATGAAATGTCATTCTGGTCGTGGATCGGTGGTGATGTGGGCAGCTTTTATCCCTACCATCGTGGTTCTGGAGATGGCCTGAAGCACCAGCTGGTACGCGCCGCAATCGCCGCAATGGATGCTGTGCGCGCGGTCGATGCGCGTGCTCGCTTTCTGCAGCCTGAGCCAATGATTCACATTGCTGACAACCCGGCTTTTCCGCTGGAACATGACGCCGTCGCACGTTATAACGAGTCGCAGTACGCCGTGTACGATCTGCTGAGTGGCCGTCTGGGCGAGTGCGGCGGTGATCCTGTCTATCTCGACATTCTGGGTGTCAACTACTACTGGAATAACCAGTGGATGCACCGCTCCGGGAATGCCCCGTTGGGTCACCCCAATCATCGGAGCTTCTCGTCGATGCTGATGGCGCTGGCGGCACGGTACGACAGACCAATCATCGTGTCTGAGACCGGTGCCGAGGCTGAGAGCGGACCCGGATGGATGAAGCTGATCGCCTTTGAAGCAGAACGCGCAATGGCGGAGGGCGTCGACTTACACGGAATCTGTCTCTATCCGGTGTGCGACTATCCAGGGTGGGATGATGACCGTCACTGCAAATGCGGCCTTCTTAAGCTTGATACGACCTATGAGGAACGTACTCTGCGAATACCGGATGTGGAGGCGTTGCACTCGCTGCAACGCCTCCACCTGCCTGTGTAGCTAGGCCGCAACCACTTGCCGATCTGCAGATTTCAACGGTACGGCCTGCGGTACGCGTTTGGTTTCGTCCAGCATGCGGCGTGTAGTCTTAAGAGCCTGTGCAACTACCTGGTCCATGTTGAAATATTTGTAGTTTGCCAGCCGGCCCAGGAAGTACACATGCTTTTCCTTTTCCGCGAGCGCACGGTAGCGTGCGAACAGTTCGGAACTGCTTGCACATGGTACCGGGTAGTATGGATCGCCCTCTGCGCGGGGATACTCGTACACAACGCTGGTCGAACTGTGTTGCTGACCGGTTAGATATTTAAATTCCGTAACCCGCGTGTACTCCTCAGTATTTGGGTAGTTCACGACGGCAGCCGGTTGCATCTGCTCCACCGCGTGGGTCTCGTGCTTGAACTCCAGCGAACGATAGGGCAGCTTGCCGTAGCGGAAATCGAAGTACTCATCGATCGGACCAGTAAAGACCAACTTACGATGCGGTGCGGTCTTGCGGATGTCAGCGTAGTCCACACCCAGGCGCACTTCGATGAGCGGGTTTTCCAGCATGCGCTCAAACATTGCGGTGTATCCCGCACGTGGCATGGCCTGGAATGTGTCCGTAAAGTAGCGGTCGTCGTGGCTCAGGCGAAAAGGTACACGTGCTGCCACAGAGGCATCAAGATCCTTTGGGTCGCGGCCCCACTGCTTGCGGGTGTAGTTGCGGAAAAACTTCTCATACAACTCCTGGCCTACCTGGCTCACCACCAGGTCTTCTGATGTCTCGATGCGTTCACGCTTCTCAGCCAGTGACGACATCAACGCGGCCACGCCATCAGCGTTCAGATCTGTTCCAAAATATCCATTGACGGTGTCCAGGTTAATGGGCATGGGCAGCAGTTTGCCGTCGACGCAGGTCAACACGCGATGCTCGTAAGGACGCCAGTCCGTGAACTGTGAAAGGTATTGGACAACCTCGGTTGAATTTGTGTGGAAGATATGCGGGCCGTAACGATGGATCAACAGCCCCGCTTCATCCAAACAGTCATACGCATTACCGGCGATGTGCTCTCGCCGATCCACGATTAGAACACGATAGCCGTGCGCTGCCATGCGCTCTGCAACGACAGACCCCGCAAACCCTGCACCGACAACAAGAAAATCAAACAAGCGTTATCTCCATTTCATTCTGTCTTCTGCTGCTCTGCGCGGCCAGTGGTACGGGCCGCTATCAACCGTGATGCTTACTTGCAAGCACTGCGGCGACTTCCTCTCGCATTCCCTCCCACGTACGGTCCCAGGAATTTGTTGCGAGCATCTCGTCGACCTTGGCGAGCCATTCCGTCGAGGGCGGATGGAGTGCACGATGAAGCGCCGCAGCGAACTCCTCCGCTGTTGCAGCAATTGCGACAAGCCCCTGATCGCCGTACGGTGTCACGACATCGCGAATCGGCGTGGAGACAGTCTGCCGATGTGCAGCCAGGTACTCCGGCGTCTTTGTAGGACTGATGTACTTCGTCGATTCGTTGAGTGCAAAGGGCAACATTGCCGCGTCCCAACCTGAGAGATACTTCGGCAGTTCTGTGTAACTCTTTGCGCCCAGGTAGTGCAGATTCGGTCGTTGCGGCAGATCATTCAGATGAATCTTAGCCAGCGGTCCAAGCAGGATAAAGTGCGTTTGGGGGCGAAGATCAGCGATGCTGGCAAGCAAAGCAAAGTCCATACGCTCATCCAACACACCGTAGAAGCCGACACGCGGATGCGGAATGTCTATCTGGTCCGACGGATCCTGCTGGGCAGCCCTGGCCTGCGCAAAATGTGCTACATCGACGCTGGAGGGAAACAGGCGTACGTTGGCATGTTTACCCTTCTTGCTCTCGTACAAACTGGCTCCGCCGGTGAAAACCACATCCGCGCGGCCAATCAGTTCCTGCTCACGATCCACTAACTCTGGCGGCGCACCACGAAACGCGGATAACTCGTCCATGCAGTCGTACACGACGACAGCAGGCTGGAGCGCCTGAGTAAAAGCAAGCGCCATGGGCGTGTAATACCAACTTACAAAATGTGTAACGTTGTAGCGCTGCAAAAGCTGCCGGATCAAATCGGCGTTAGCCAATACGATCGCTGCGTGAGCGTCAGCCTGTTGATGCAACGCATTCGGCAGCACGGGCTCTACCAACGTCACGCCACCCTGCACGATGCGGGTGCGCAGCATGGCATTCGCGACCTCTTCAAAAAGAGGTTCTTCTACGTAGAATACGCGACGACTCTGCGCCGCGCGCGACAACAGATGCTGTGGGCGCTGGAAGACGAAATCCCACCGGAGATGGCTGAAGCAAACGATGTCGTCTTGCGTCTGCGCTTGCGAGTCGCCGAGATTTTTATGCAGCACGGCGTCCTCCCGGGCAAGGGTCGGCATTCTCATCTCCTTTGAGGGATGTAACAGGAATATACGTATAGAGATGCGAACGGTGCGCTTGGAGATGTGTGAAGGGCTGGTGTACGCAGCCTGTCATCATGTCGCATGTGTAACAGTCCACTCGTTTTTTCGACCGCAGCAATCACCGTCGGTGGCATCCTGTTCGACGTGTAGCGTGTCCTATGCGTTTAGTTCCGCATGCTTCCATTTGTCCATTCCGCATTCCTAAAGCTGCGCCCGTTACGGCCACGTTGCCGTATGTCCGTCGTGATCCCCGTTCGCAACGAACAGCAACGCCTGGAGCAGTGTCTTCAAGCTCTTTATCGACAACAGACGTTCTGCGGCAAACCGGTTGACCGCGAACGGTATGAAGTTCTGCTTCTGCTCAATAACTGCACCGATGCGTCTGCGCAGGTGGCACGGCGATTCGCCGCGGCTCATGTGGACATGCATCTGCATGTGGTGGAGCACACGTTTCATAAGCATCACGCACACGTGGGTAGCGCACGCAGCCTGCTGATGCAGCAAGCCGCACTGCGTTTGCGCGGCGCACCTGACGCGCTCGCACGATCGCAGCGAGGGTCGCTTCTGCTGACAACGGATGCCGACACCGTCGTCGATCCCCTGTGGCTGGCAGAGACTGAGGCTGCCTTTGCCAGGGGTGCGGATGCGGTAGGAGGGGACATCCACATCGCTGCGGCAGAGCGCTACGGCTTGGCACGGCAGGCCAGGCGCGCCTACGCTCTTGATCGACGTTACCTGCGCGCGGTATGCCGGCTCGAGTGGCTGCTGGATCCGCTTGCTCATGATCCGTGGCCCAGGCATCATCATCACTTCGGCGCCAGCCTTGCGTGCACGTTGTACGCGTATGACGCGTGTGGTGGCATGCAGCCCACACCCTCTCTCGAGGATCTGGCGTTCTATCGTGCACTGGTCGGCGCGGGCATGCGCTTTCGCCATGAGCCAAAGGTGCGTGTGTACACCTCTGCTCGCACGCGAGGCCGCGCACCTGTGGGGTTAAGCGAACAGCTTCGTCAATGGCACGGATCCGCTGCATTGCGTGTGCCGTCATGCACGTTTCACCAGCGACGTTGCGTTGCGCTGGCGGCGTTGCGACGCGCCATGCAGGGGCAAAGTGACTGGCAGCATGTGAGCCGGGTACTTCGAGTGGCGTCTCAGGATGTGCGAGCCCTTGGGCTGATGCACGGTACAGCCGAATCAGCGTGGCAGGCGATCGACGGTGACACCCGCATACGAAATGGCCTGTCGGCGGCGGAGCGCGAGGGAGAGATCCATACAGAGCTCGGCAACCTGCAAGAAGTCATGAGGCAGCTGCGGCCGAACGGCGCAAGACTTCAAGCCGATACTTCGAGTGGCGCTGTGACACTTGCACATCCCACCACGGCTGCTTCAGCCACGCATCGTGTACTGCGTCGCCTGCCTGCGGGTAGTCCGTTACGTGAGGTGTCCAGTGCACCAGCAGCAGGTCCGCTCCTTGAGGTTGGTGTTGGGCAATAATGCGACAGGCTCGCTGAAGGTCCGCGGGGGACCAGTAGTAGCCCACCTCGCACACAGTGACCAGGTCGAAGAGCCCTTCAGGAAACTGGTCCGGTAAACTGCGTTGTTCGAATCGGACCTGCGGCTGGTCCGCGCACCGTGTACGCGCAATATCCAAAGCTTTTTCCGCCACGTCGAGAGCGAGCAGGGCGTCACAGCGCTGCGCCAGCATACGCGTGAACACACCAATGGAACAGCCGATCTCCAAGGCATTCGCGTACCTTGCATGCGGCAGTGCTGCTAGTGATGTCGCATATTTTTCAGCCTCGTACGGGCTCGTTTCAAAGTCCCACGGGTCGGCCTTGGCAGCGTAAACGCCGTCAAAATACTGCTGGGGTAACGAGTTGCCGCTGCGGTCTTCCGGTTCTGACATGCCTGTTCCTTTTCTCAGCAGCAGGGTGTGGCCACGCTGTCACGTTCCAGGTGTGTCTCTGCGATACGCGTGGCGATGCGGTCAGGTGCCGGCTGCCGCAGGTACATCGTCAAGTCGCGCACCACGGGACCGAACGGATTGGGCTGCAGCAAGCCATGCGCACCCACACCCACTGTGACCAACCGCATCACCTCTGCGGTATCGCGCTCCACCACGGTGCGCATCATGTCGGCTGCATGCACCATCAACGCCGCAGACTCTGCATCATCACAATCGAAATGCACAGCGCAACATCGGGCCGCGTGCTGAAGCCACAGCTGCATGCCAGTGACATTCTGAACGCAACGCGACAGACGCATGATCTGGTGTGGATCGCTCGCGCGGTTACGCACCTTCAGCCACGCTGTAAAGTCATGCAGCAAGCGAGAAGCACCGCCAGCGTGCACAGCGGCAAAGCGCACCGCACCGCCGCTGAAAGCGGGTTCACGATAGAAGGCATCGGGCTCCCCAATCAGGTCACGTGTTGAAAGGACGGTCCCGGTAAAGTCGACGTCGAAGCTGAACGAGGCCTCCATGCCAAGCGGATGCCACGACTCGCGATCAATCGCGATGGACGCCGATTCCATGGGGACGAGAGTCATCTGCCAGCCCTTGCCGGGCATATCTGCCGTGACGATGGGCCGCTGCACAAGCGCCGCGCCGGAGCCAAAGGTCTTACGGCCGCGCATCAACCAGGCATCGCCCTGCTGACTGAGTCGGACAGGTTCTGCCTCGCCTGTGTTCCAAACGCCGAACAAGCTCCCCGATTGCGCGAGGTCCTCTGCAGAATGGCGCTGCTGCTCTGTCCCAAATCTGCTCACGAGCAGCAGCGCGTTGAGGTGTCCTTCAATCAGCCGGCCCAGCGGCAGACTGCCGAACCCGATCCAGCTGAGGCCCTGCAACAGCTGCAGGTGGAAATCTGCATCGCGCGCCGGGAGCGCTAAGAGACCGGCCACATGCATCGCTGCGACCTCGGCAGCGATGTCAGCTTCAGTGCGCAGCGCCGGCCGCTGGGCCATGTCGCGGGCCCAGGTCTCGGCACGCGCGGCATAGCTGCTACCCGATGGTGATGATTCCGTCCGGTGCGTCGTTTGAGGTGGTATACGGGGCGTCTCGTCCATTGCTTGGGAAGACAGCGTTGACGGGATGCGGGTTGTATCCGACTCGTGCGCGCTGTCATCACGCGCATCGCAGCGCCCACAAACTTGACGCGATTCACGTATGCACCACGTCCTTCCTGCGAAGGCTTACTCCGTGCCCTTGGGTCCTCCTGAGCCGGGTGTGTCCAGGCCACCAGCCAACAGTCCATGTTGCAGCAGAATGGCGCTCTGCCACGCGTTGTTCAGCGCACGCACATACTCCACCTGCAACTGGAACAGGGTGCGCTGCGACACAAGAACCTGCGGGTACGCGGCTGCCATCACGGCGTACTTTTGCCGGTACAGGTCGTACGCACGCGTTGCTCGCGGCAGCAGCTCATCCCGGTAACGCTCCACGGTCAGGCGAGCGGTCGCATAGTCCTGCGACGTTTGTTCCGCTTGCATGCGCAGCTGGAGGTCCGTTCGCGCAACCTCGGCTATGGAAGCATCCGCCGCTGCTTTCGCTGCTTCCACCGCACCCTGGTTCCTGTTCCATAATGGCAGCGTGATACCTGCCTGCGCCACACCCACAATGCCGACCCGACCGCCTGTGCTCTCAAGCGGTTCGTTGCTTTGCTGCAGCCCGGCATGCACGGTGAGCTGTGGCATCGCCTGCCTGCGTGCGGCGCGCACGGCTGCGTCAGCAGCGGACGCTTCCTGCCTGCTCACCTGTAATGTCGGGCTGGCCTCCGCCGCGTGTTCGGCAACATCGTCTGCCAGGTGCGGAAGCGCGGCAAGATCACCTTGCAACGGCGTCACCGGCAGCCGAGCGTCGCCTGATAGTGCCGCCAGCACTGTGAACGCCTTGCGGTACGCACGCTGCGCGGTGGCGTAGTCCAGCACAGCTTCTTCACGCTCCACCTCGCTCTGCAGGATGTCCGGCGCATCCGCCTGGCCCACGTTCGCCAACTGGTGTGCGGTCTCTGCAGCGTCCATCGTGACGTGCATCAGCTGCGCGCGCACGTCCACCTCCTTCTGCATGGCGAGCGCTCCGTAAAAGGCCTGCTCCACTCCGCTGCGCACCCGCTCCATTTGCGCATCCAGCGCGGTTTGAGCAGCGTTCGCCTGTGCGCGCACCGCGGCGCTGGCGGTGGATCGCTGGCCTGCGAGCGGAATCGTCTGCTGGATGTACCCACCCTGCTCGCCGCTGGCATAGCTGCCACCGCGGATATGGTCGGCTTCGTAGCCTACCTCCGGGTTTGACCACAGTGCCTGCTGCTTCGCCTCGCCCTGCAAACGCCTGACCTGCGCCGCTGCAATGCGGATGGTTGGATTTGCGGCAAGAGCCTTCTCCAGGAAGAATGACAACGGCTGCGGCGCGTGTGCACGCACATCCTGCAACAGGTCAGGCACGGCAGGGTGGGGTGAGCCCGTCTGCTGCCGCGGATGCTCCTGCTCCTGCAAGGTGTTCGGCAGGCGCTGCGGTGTCTGCGTTAGTGGCAGTGTTGTGGCCGGATTCGCCTGCTTTAGTCCGTCAGCGGTTTGCCCCATCGGCATCGAGGAGTGGTCCATGCCAGGCATCTCCATCTGGCCCAATGCCGGCAATGACGCGCAGCAGCAGACCAGCGCAAGTAGCAACTGAGTGCCTGGTCCCATCATCGCTGCACCGTCCCACCCATGTTCGTGCCATCCATCTTCATGCCCGGATCCATCTTCATCATGGGGTTCGTTGTGTTCGCGGGGCTGTTCGCCCCATGGTGTGCATGCGGCATGTGCGTACCCTCTGCAGCGGCACCGTTTGCATGTGGCTTGCTGGCACCATCCATCGGCGTCGCTCCTTTTGCTGCTAGAACCCGCCGCATCACCTCGTTGTACTGCACCGGCGCAAGCACGCGGACAAAAGTCATCATGCCCTGCATGTTTTCGCTCCAGCCTGCTGGCAGTCCATAGTTTTCCGGCTTGTCCACCATCATGTCCATGTTCATCATGGGTCCTTCCATAAAGGCGTCCTGCGGGTAGTTGGGGACGGTGTTCGCATCCGGCGCAATCTCCAGCCGCTTCATGCCCTGCTGCATCATCTGCGCCATCATGGCGTCGTCGCCAGCACTCTTGCCCTGCTTGCTGGCCGCACCAGCCTCATTGCTACTGGCCGTCAGCATGCCGTTGGTCGTTGACATGTCCGACGTCGAAGCAACTCCCATCCCACGGCCCAGGCTCGCACCGTAGTCATCGCCCGTGGGCACGGTGGGCGTGCCGTTCAACATGCCCATGCCGTTTTCCATGTCGATGCCGACAGGCATACCCTTCCTCGCGACGAGCCGGCTCATGCGTCCCACAGTGCTGCTCATCTGGTTCATCATGTGGTGCGGCAGGTGGCAGTGCAGCATCCAGTCACCCGGGTTGTTTGCGACGAACTCAATCTCGCGAGCCTGCGCGACGCCGACAAGCACCGTGTTCCCCGGCCACCATGCCGTCTCCGGAATACGCCCGCCTTCGGTGCCGGTGATGTAGAACGTGTGCCCATGCAGATGCATGGGATGGTGATCCATGCCGAGGTTTACAAAGCGGATGCGCACGCGGCTTCCCTGCCGCACCACAAGCGGCGTCGGTGCGGGGCCACTCTTTCCGTTCAGGACGAGCCAGTTGTATTCCATGTTCATGCTGTTCGGCACGGTGCTCGACGGCAGCACGGCATACTCCTGCAGGTGAATCAGGAAGTCATGATCCGGCGGAGGCGTATGTGCCTCGCGCGGATGCATGATGAAGCCACCGAGCATGCCCACCATCTCCTGCATCGCCATGTGCGAGTGGTAGAAGAATGTGCCGGTTTGATGGATGTCGAACTCATACGTATACGTCCCACCCGGCGGAACCGCATGCTGCGAGATGTTGGGCATGCCGTCGTAACGAATCTGGTCTTCAAAGCCGTGCCAGTGGATGGACGTCGGTTCCGGCAGGCCGTTCTCAAACAGCACACGCACCCTGTCGCCCTGCGTCACCTGGATGGTAGGTCCAGGCGCGGAACCGTTGAAGCCCCAGAGATCGATCGTCTTGCCGGGCACAATCTCCCGCCGCACGTTCTCCGCGCGCAGGCGAAAGACCTTCCATCCATCCACGAATTCGTATGGCAGGTCTGCGATATCCGTGGTGACGACCGGTACTGGCGGACGCCCTGCACCGCCGGCGCGGGCACCCTGCTTCACAAGCGCCGCGCTGTCTGACGCCGGTCCCGCGTTGCTGCTGCCTGAACCCGCCGGTGCGCCGACGTTGGGACCTGCTTCAGCCAGTGCAGGCGCTGCAAGCAAGCCGGCACCAATGCCGAAAGCACGCTGCAAAAAACTTCTGCGATTGCTCATCGCTCATCCTTTTTTCTAAGAAAAGTGCCATAGCTGACACGCCAACACTCGCGATCACGCGTGTTTTGCGCGAACGAAAGGGCACGCGAAGCGCATGCCGGCGAATACCCGGTCAGATCAGATTCGAAGCGGTGGCGAGAGCGCGGGTCGGCCAGGAGGTCTCGTGTCGAGACTCAACTTTTCCGTCCGCGCAGAGAGCACCAGGTCGTCTGCGTACAGGTGCAACGCGCTGGCCAGCATCGGCTCTGCGGCGACATGTCGGAAATCCGTCACTTCCGCCGCTGCGAGGAATGGCACGGAACAGTGAGCGTCGCAGGCCTGCGACTGTCTGCTGTGGCTACTCATAGGACCCCGGCCATGCTGCTGAGGGCAGCAGGGCTTGTCACAGGTAGACTTCGTTGCCGCGCTACCTGGCTTCGCCACGCTGCACAGCGCAGCAGTTGGCATCATCGCCGCGACAAGCAGCAGGGACACCAGCAGACTAAGCACTTTGGCAGCACGCGAGGGCACAGCTATAGGATGCACTCGCGCGCTCACAGTCTCAACACCTTTGGCGCTAATTGAACGTGCAGCGCGGAACCACCCGCATGTCCAGCAGTTCAATTTCCGGCGTCAGGTATCCAGCCCGCACTGGCTCTTCACGCAGCAGAGCCGTGCTCAGGTACTTCTTGTTGTCGTCGCAAAAGACGGTCGCCAGGACAGGGTTGGCCGCACACTGCACTCCCGCCTTCACCGCCGCGACAAAGTTACAGCCGGAAGAGATTCCCACGCCCAACCCGAGTTCATGCGCCAACTTCTGCGCCATCAGGATGGCGTCTCCATCGTTGACGGCGATCACGTCGTCCACCTGCTGGAGCTTTACGATCTCGGGGATGAACTCATCGGAGATCCCCTGGATGCGGTGCGTCCCTACGCGATGGCCGGTGGTCATCGTCGGGGACTCCGCGGGTTCTACCGGGTGGCAACGGACCTTCGGACCCTTACCGTACAGGCCCACGTTGCGCAAAGCCTGCGCCACTCCCATCACCGTTCCGCCGGTACCCACGCCGGCCACAAAGGCGTCCAGCGTCAGGCCTTCACGCTGCATCTGCGCAATCAACTCCGGCCCCGTGCCGGTCGCATGCGCTTCCACGTTTGCGCAGTTCTCAAACTGCCGCGGCAGGAAGACTTCGCGCGTGTTCTCGCTGAGCTTGCGGCAGGATTCGATGCTGCCAAGGAAGCCACCCTGTTCTTTACTGATGCTGACCACGTTGGCACCGTAACTGCGGATCAGGTCGAGCCGCTCGCGACTCATCCAGTCCGGCATGTAAATGGTCACCGCATGCCCCATCGCCTTACCAAGGGCGGAAAACGCGATGCCGGTGTTGCCGCTCGTTGCCTCGGCAATGCAGTCTCCGGGCCGCAGCGATCCATCGGCATACGCACACTCCAAAATGTGCAGGGCCATGCGGTCCTTGATCGAGCCGCTCAGGTTCATGTGCTCTGCCTTTGCGCATACCGTACCCGTGCGGCCGCGATAGCGATACTCAATCACGATCATGGGCGTGTTGCCCACAAGTGAATGCATACTCTGCAGCCGGCGTTGAATAGAGGAGGACAGGGTGGCAGATGGAGATGCGGTGAGCATGCTGTGACTGTATGTGCCAGAAGTTCAGGATTTGCCTCAAAACGTACGTTGTACGAATCGATCTGCCTTAAGATTGAAGGCGAGGTCTTTCCTTTGAGCCTGAGGCGTACGTCTGCATCGACACCTGCTGTAGCTGTTGCCGTGCCCGCCACGCGAGTCGCGAAGGTGCAAAAGCGTTCGTCAGCTGCGGCTGCACCTCCCCCAAGTGCGCCAAACATTGGGCCACTGCATGCGCTCGATCAGATTGACCTGGCGCTGATTGAAGAGCTACAAAGCAATGCACGCACCAGCTTTGCTGAACTCGCGCGCCGCGTTCACCTTTCCACACCGGCCGTGATCGATCGTGTTCACCGGCTTGAACAGACTGGCGTTATTCTGCGCTATCGTGCGGAGATCGATCCGGCAGCGATCGGTTTGCACGTGCGCGCAATCGTGAAAGTAACGGTAGCGGGCGACCGCCTTGGCAGCTTTGGGCGTGTGGCGCGCGACATTCCAGAGATTCTGGAGTGCCACCGGGTCACCGGCAGCGAAAGCTTTATCGTGCAGGTAGCCGTGCGCGATATGAACCACCTTGAGGCCGTGATCGACTCCCTGATGCCCTACGTTGCGACCAACACCTCCATCGTGCTGAACTCTCCGGTGCAAAGCGGCCGCATTGCACTGCACACGGCGAACAGCGCCGGGAAGACTCAGCGTGCGAAGCGCACGTGAAACAACGAACGGCAGGCCGCGTGTTCCTGCTCAATCCACTGGACCAGATCCTGCTGATCCGCTTTGCGTTCCCGCAGTCCTATGGCGACATTCATTTCTGGGCCACACCGGGCGGCGGCGTGGAAGCCGGCGAGTCTACGCTGGCGGCAGCGCAACGCGAACTCCGTGAGGAGCTCGGTATCTGTCCGACACTCGTCGGTCCAGTCCACCATGGCAGCGGCATCTTTGAGTATGAGGGTGTTGTCGTCAGCAACCAGGATGTTTTTTACGCCGCGCGATGGGCAGGCAGCACGCCGGCGTTGAGCGGTGTTACTGCTCTTGAGCGCACGGCCATGAAGCAGGTGCGGTGGTGGTCGCATGCGGACCTTTTAGCGACGCGCGAGACCGTATACCCAGCAGGCCTCGCCGATCTGCTGCCCCGGCTTGCCACCCAGCTATAGCCTGCAGATTAGAAGCTCCCGTTCATAAATCATCTCAGGCGGTAGATGGTCGTGCAGGTCGATGAACAACTCCTCGTGGCTCATCACCTCGCGGCGCCACTCCGCCAGGTTTACTCGCTGCACTTCACTGAACTGCTCCCGCGAAAAGCTCATTCCGTCCCACTGCATGTCATCGTAGTGCGGCGTCCAGCCAATGGCTGTTTCACGGCCCTGTGACCGGCCGCGCACGCGGTCCACAATCCACTTCAGCACGCGCATGTTCTCACGAAAGCCGGGCCACAGGAACGTTCCGTCGGCACCCTTGCGGAACCAGTTCACGTGGAAGATGCGTGGTGTGCTCTCAAGTTCGCGCTGCATTCTGATCCAGTGCCGAAAGTAGTCGCCCATGTGATAGCCGCAGAACGGCAGCATCGCCATGGAGTCGCGGCGCACCCGGCCCAGTTCCCCTGCCGCCGCAGCCGTCGTTTCACTCCCCATCGTTGCGCCCGCGTACACACCGCTGCTCCAGTTGAACGCCTGGTAGATGAGCGGAATCGTGGAAGAACGGCGTCCCCCGAACAGAATCGCGCTGACCGGTACACCCTCGGGATTCTGCCACTCCGGATCAATGGTCGGGCATTGCGACGCTGGTGCCGTGAAGCGACCATTCGGGTGTGCGGCCTTGGTGCCCATGGCGGGTGTCCAGCGTTGCCCGCGCCAGTCCAGGCACTCGGCCGGGGGCACCTCTGTCATGCCCTCCCACCACACTCCACCGTCCGGTGTTTCCGCCACGTTGGTGAAAATGGTGTTGCGCCGCAGCGTTGCCATGGCATTTGGGTTTGTGTCCTCGCTGGTTCCCGGTGCCACGCCAAAGAATCCGGTCTCTGGATTGATAGCCCGCAGTTGACCTTGGGCGTCCGGCTTGATCCACGCGATGTCGTCGCCGACGGTCCACACCTTCCAACCGTCGAAGCCGGCCGGCGGTACCAGCATGGCGAAGTTCGTCTTTCCACATGCCGAAGGAAAGGCCGCGGCCACGTAGGTCTTCTCGGTCACACCGGCCGCGTTTGCCGGGCTCTCCACACCGACCAGCAGCATGTGCTCCGCCATCCAGCCTTCATCGCGCGCAATGTTGCTGGCAATGCGCAGGGCAAAGCACTTTTTACCCAGCAGGGCGTTGCCGCCATAGCCCGAGCCATAGCTCCAAATCTCACGCGTCTCCGGGAAGTGAACGATGTACTTTTCATCGTTGCAGGGCCATGGCACGTCTGCCTGGCCGGGTGCCAGCGGTGCACCAACGCTGTGCATGCACGGCACAACGCGTTGCTCACCCTTGTCGATCTCGCGCAGAACGTCAGTACCGACCCGGCACATGATGCGCATGTTCACCACGGCATATTCAGAGTCGGTCAGTTGCACACCGATGCGCGACATGGGTCCGCCCACCGGCCCCATGCTGAACGGCAGCACATACATCGTTCGTCCACGCATGCAGCCACGAAACAGCTGCTTCAGCTTCTTGCGCATGGCAAACGGGTCCATCCAGTTGTTCGTCGGGCCTGCGGCATCCTTTGACAACGAGCAGATAAAGGTCCGGTCCTCCACGCGCGCAACATCGTTTGGCGCAGACCGCGCCAGAAAACAGCCAGGCCAGGTCTGCTCATTCAAACGTGTGAAGGTTCCACCATCGACCAGCTTGCGACACAGCAGGTCATATTCGTCCTGCGAGCCATCCACCCAATGGATCGCGTCAGGCTGGGTGAGTTCGGCCATCTTCTCAACCCAGCGAATAAGGTGCTTGTTTGTGGTGGGCGCAGCGGCGGCCGGCGTTGCGGAAACGGCGAGGGTGGAGAGCATTCAGAGACACACTTTCAAGCGCACAAGGCACACGCAAATACTCCTTCTATTGCATCGCACCGCCTCTTGCGCGTCAACTGAGCGCTTGACCGGGCCGGATGTCCGCAACGTCCGAAAGCGAGACAGGCGCTCCAAGAGTCCTAGCGCACACAGGGCCACCGCCGATAACCGGAAGGTATGCAGCCGGTTCCCGTACCCGCGCCACAAACCCCTCAACCACGCACGCAGCGGTGCGCAGACTGGCTGCGGCGGCTGCTGCTACACCTGTTTGCGCGCGACCGCGTGATGCAACTTCGCCAGCTCGCCCATACCGTGCAGGAGATGGACGGTGCAACAAACCTGTTCGTGCTGTTGCAATGGGCTGCGACCATCTTCCTTGCAGTGTCACTGGCTCACTACAACGTCGTCTCTCACAGGGAGACGCGCCTGCTGATGCTGGCAGCGGCCGTTCTTAGCGGACCGCTTACCGGCTTGGGCGTGCTGCGAGCCACACACCGCATGCGCAGCCAGCGCTTCCAACGCCAGCATCTGCTGCACTGCGTGCGCCACGATGAGCTTACCGGACTTCCAAACCGCGCCGACATGCGCACGCAGCTGACGACGGCGCTGGTCGCGGCGCACACACACAATACCTGCGGCACCTGCCTTTACATGGACCTGGATGGCCTGCGCTTTGCTAATGTGCTGCTTGGCTACCGTGCCGGCGACGAACTGCTGCAGGAGATTGTGCGACGTATCAGCGGTTGCCTTGCGCCGACGGACCACTTCAGCCGCTTTGGCGGCGACAAATTCGTCGTCCTGCTGCACCGCACCATCAGCAGGCCAGAGATCGATGCGCTCGCGGAGTGCATCGTGCACTGCGTCTCACGTCCGCTGCAGCTGAACCACCGCGAGTTCATGACAGGCGTAAGTATCGGCATCGCCAGCTTTCCCGCGGATGCAGCCGCCGGTGACGCCCTGCTGGCGGCTGCAGAACGCGCCATGTATGCCGTGAAGCGCACCGGTCGAAGTGCGTTTCTGTACGCGGAACAGCGCGAGAATGCAGCCGAGATCAGGAGCCGCATTCTGGCTGAAAAGCTGCAGTACGCTTTGCACTGCAACGGCCTCCACCTCAACTACCAGCCCATCTACTCCATCGACGGCAAACTCGTCGCGGCCGAAGCACTGAGCCGCTGGCATGACGAGGCGGAGGGAAATATCTCTCCGGCAGAGTTCATCCCCGTCGCTGAAGCTACAGGGCTGATCGTCCCACTGTCGAAGTGGGTGTTGCGCCGCGCCTGCGAACAGATGAAGGCGTGGCTCGCACTCGGCAGTTCGATCCGGCGCATTGCGGTCAACATCTGCGTTCTGCAGGTGTCGCGCGGAGACTTTGTGTCCACCGTTGAGCGAACACTTTGTGAGACTGGCTTGCCGCCCGAATGCCTGGAACTGGAAGTTACAGAGAGCTCGCTTGCGCAGGATTTCGACTCGGTAAAGTTGCACCTGGAGCGACTTCGCCGCCTTGGCGTTCGCATCTCGATCGACGACTTTGGCACCGGCTACTCGTCCTTCGGACGCCTGCGCGATCTGCAGGCAGACACGCTGAAGATTGATCGCAGTTTTGTCCAGGGAGCACACGATGCGCAGAACGGTGTCGCCGTCGTCCAGGCACTTGTGGACATGGCCCACACGCTGCAACTCTCCGTGGTGGCTGAAGGCGTGGAGACCCAGCAGCAACTGGACATGCTGCGCAGCATCCATTGCGATGAGCTGCAGGGATTTCTGCTGGCTCGGCCGCAGCCGTCGGAGGGCATACGTGCTCTGCTGTTACACACGGTGCAGCAACGCCCTGCTTCACACGCAGCCATCCCTTTTGGCGCGCTCGGTGCGCTTCTGCCAGAGATGATGTGACATCGCAAACAGAAAGGGCGGCTCGCGTGACTCGAGCCGCCCTCCTGCCGTGCAGGTTGCGTTACAGCGAACTCATGTTGTGCAGGAATTCACTGTTGTTGCGCGTCTTGCCTAGCTTGTCGGTAAGCAGTTCCATGGCTTCCGTCGGCGACAAGGGGTTCAGCACCTTCCGCAAAATCCAGGTACGCTGCAGGTCTTCCTTCGGAATGAGCAACTCCTCTTTTCGCGTGCCGCTGCGCTGAATGTCGATCGCAGGGAAGACACGCTTATCGACCAGCTTGCGGTCGAGGATCACTTCCATGTTGCCGGTACCCTTGAACTCTTCAAAGATGACTTCATCCATGCGCGATCCGGTATCCACCAGGGCCGTCGCCATGATTGTCAGCGAGCCGCCTTCCTCGATGTTGCGGGCGGCGCCAAAAAAGCGCTTGGGACGTTGCAGCGCGTTCGAATCCACACCACCGGACAGCACCTTGCCGCTGGGTGGAACAATGGTGTTGTAGGCACGCGCCAGGCGGGTGATCGAGTCCAGCAGGATCACCACATCGCGCTTGTGTTCGACCAGGCGCTTGGCCTTTTCGATGACCATCTCAGCCACCTGCACGTGACGAGCTGCGGGCTCGTCAAAGGTGGACGAGATGACCTCGCCCTTGACGCTGCGCTGCATGTCGGTCACTTCTTCCGGCCGCTCGTCGATGAGCAGGACGATGAGGACGACCTCTGGATGATTGGCCGTGATGGAATTCGCAATCGCCTGCAGCAGCACGGTTTTACCGGTGCGCGGCGGTGCGACGATAAGGCCGCGCTGCCCCTTGCCCACGGGGGTAAGCAGGTCCATGACGCGGCCGCTGATGTTCTCGCGCACCGTTTCCATCTTCACCCGCTCGTCGGCGTACAGCGGCGTCAGGTTGTCGAACAGGATCTTGTTGCGCGTCTCTTCCGGAGACTCGAAGTTGATCGCCTCAATCTTGACGAGCGCGAAGTATTTCTCGCCCTCATGCGGAGGCCGCACGTTGCCGCTGATCGTGTCGCCGGTCTTCAGATCGAACTTGCGAATCTGTGAGGGGGAGACATAAATATCGTCCGGTCCAGGCAGATAGTTGTAGTCGGGCGAGCGGAGAAAGCCGTAGCCATCAGGCAAAATCTCAAGCACACCTTCTGCGAAGATGTGGCCCTCTTTTTCGCTCTGCGCCTGCAGAATTTTGAAAATGAGGTCCTGTTTGCGGAGAGCGCTGGTGCCCTGGATGTCAAGGCCGCGCGCGAGCTTGCCCAGTTCGGCGATGCTCTTTTCTTTCAGTTCAGAGATGGTCATTGGGTCCTGTACGACGATTCAGATTGTTTGGAAGGGGTTCTACCGGAAGGAGGTCGAGCGGAGGGTGCTGCAGGGGCCGCCTGTGCTGCGGAGGAGCATTCTGCTTGAGAAGTGCCGGTGGTGCGGAGATGCGCATGGTGCGGAGTAACAATACAAAAACGGAGTGGTGGTGAAGAGTTACGGAAAAAGTATCACAGCTACAGGACCGCCTGCCCTGTAGCTGCTGTGAAAAATTTGTTACGCTGCGCGACGCTCTTCGATGTTGTCCAAAATCTCTTCCGGCTCGGGGCCGACTTCAAAGGTTGTGGGGACCTGCTCGCGAAAACGGCCGAGCACTTCGTTTGTGGTGTCCTGAAGGCGGGTGTTGGGCTTGTGCAACTTGCGAGTTGCCTTGCTGGCCAACTGGCACAGCTGGTAACGGTTCGTCACGTGTGTGAGCGCGCCGAAAATCAAATCAGATCTCATGGGGTTGAACTCCTTTGGTCTGCCAGCGTGCCCTGGCCTGTGCGATTGCACCACAATGAAAGGGGAGCGGCTTTGTTTATTCTGATGTCGCTCCCTGGATATGGGGTGCATCATCCTGTGTGAGCGGATAGCCTTCTAAACCCGATGGATCCAGATATTGCCGCCGAAAACGTTCATTGCGGAAGAAGAACGCCGCAATTGTCGCCAAACGCGTAACGCGGGCCTTGCGGTCACGCACAGCAACCATCGAACTTCCCGAAAACAGCGGGATTTCCGATTCCTTTGACACACTAGCCCTGTTGCAGGCGAAACGCAACATAAATCTGGCGAAAGCACCCGTGGCGTTCCATCAGGACCAGTAGCTTCGATCAAGCGTACGGTACTGGATCGCCTCCGCGATGTGCTTGACAGCGATGTCCTGCACACCTTCAAGGTCCGCAATGGTCCGGGCCACCTTAAGAATTCGATCGTGCGCTCGGGCGCTCAGGCCCTGCTGCTGCATGGCGCGTTCCAGCAACCGCTCCGCGTCTGTGGAAAGCTCGCAAAAGATCCGAATCTGCTGCGTGCTCATCTGTGCATTCGCGTAGATCATCTTCTGCCGCTTCGCTGGCGATGTTGCGTTGTCGGCTTTGCTGAAACGCTCGTACTGCCGTTCCCTGGCCAGCAGCACGCGGCTTCGAATCTCGCTCGACCCCTCCGCCGCACTCCCCTGTCGCAGCTCCTTGTACTGCACCGCCGGCACCTCAATGTGAATGTCGATGCGATCCAGCAGGGGTCCACTCACCTTGGACACATACCGCTGAATCATCGGCGGTGTGCACATGCACTCCCTCTGCTTGTCGTTGAAGTAGCCGCAGGGGCACGGGTTCATGGCCGCGGCCAGCATGAACCGTGCCGGAAAGCTCAGGCTCATCGCAGCCCGCGAGATCGTGACCGTGCCATCCTCCAGCGGCTGCCGCAGCACCTCCAGCACGTTGCGCGGAAATTCCGGCACTTCATCCAGAAACAGCAAGCCGTTGTGCGCCAGCGAGACTTCCCCGGGCCGCGGCACCATGCCTCCGCCAATTAAACCGGCATCACTGACCGTGTGGTGCGGGGAACGGAAGGGCCTATGCTTCACCAGACCCTCTTCCCCGTTCAGCACCCCAGCAACCGAGTGAATCTTCGTCGTCTCCAGCGCCTCGTCAAACCGCAGCGGCGCAAGGATGGACGGTAGCCGCTTGGCCAGCATCGTCTTGCCGCTGCCCGGTGGACCAATCATCAAGATGTTGTGTCCGCCGGCTGCCGCCACCTCCAGAGCGCGCTTCGCCACATGCTGGCCGCGCACGTCCTTGTAGTCCAATGGAAAGTGCTCGAGCCCCTTCAGCAGATCGTCCGCGGGAATGTGCAACGGCGTCGCCGTTCGCGTTCCAAACGCCTCGGCGTTCAGCAACTCGCGCACCTCAATCAGCGACTTTACCGGGAAGACGTTCACGCCCTCGACAACGGCCGCCTCCCGCGCGTTTGCGGCAGGCACGATGAAGTTCGCGATCCCCTTCTCTCGCGCCAGCACCGCCATGGGCAGCACGCCTGGCACGGCACGCAGGCTGCCATCCAGCCCAAGCTCGCCGATCATCAGGTAGCTGCTCAGGTCTTTGCTGTGCAGCGCACCATATGCACCCAGAATGCCCATCGCAATCGGCAGGTCGAAGCCCGATCCTTCCTTCTTTAAATCTGCTGGCGCCAGGTTGATGACGATGCGTGTGGTTGGCAGATCGAAGCCACTATTCTTGATCGCGGATCGCACCCGGTCACGGCTCTCGCGCACTGCCGCATCCGGCAGGCCGACCATGCTGAACTCCGCACGCTCAAGCTTTGCGCCGGAGAAGTCGATCTCCACTTCGATCAAATGTGCGTCGATGCCATACACGGCGGCGCTGAGTGCTTTGAAGAGCATGCTGCGTTGCAGTGTAGACCATAGACGAAGACCAGGGTGGCGCTGACTCCTACGACTTAAGTTCGCCACGCGCCGTCTATCCTTCACGTCAAGGGCGGCGGCGTTGACCTTCAACCGCGGCAACCACCTGCGTGACGCGCCTACAATCGACTGCAGTGACAAGCCTCTTCGAGCTCTTCAAAATCGGCGTCGGCCCCTCGTCGTCGCACACCGTCGGCCCCATGCGCGCCGCACTCTCCTTTACGGATGGTCTGCAACGCGCAGGTGTGTTGCTCAATGTCCATCGAACCCAGGTTGATCTCTATGGATCGCTCGCCCTTACCGGCATCGGCCATGGCACCGACAACGCCGTCCTGTTTGGGCTGTCTGGATGTGCGCCCGACACGATCTCCGCAGACCAGCAACGCTCCGTGCTGGCAAACGCAGAGCAGGCGACACTGCTGCTGGCCGGGCAAACCGCCGTTAACTTCGACCGCACGCGCGACCTTCTGCTGCATCGAGAGCAGATGTACCCCGACCCCACCGCACAACCCACGCACCCCAACGGCATGCGCTTCACAGCGTTTAACGCCGCTGAACGGGTGCTTGCGACGGAGGTCTACTACTCCATCGGTGGTGGCTTCATCGTTACCGGCGAGCACTTCTCTCTTAGTGAGCATGGCACCCCGCAAACCACACGGGAGGTTCCGTACCCTTTCCGCAGCGCAGCAGAGCTTCTTGCCCTCGCAGCGGCACACGACCTCACCATCGCAGACGTGGTCTTCGCCAATGAACTCGCCATGCGCACCGACCCAAAGATCCCGCGCCCCCCACTCACCGAAGTCGCAGCTACACCCCAGGCCGAAGTGCGCGATGGCATTCTTGCGCTTGCCCAGGTCATGCTCGACTGCATCGACCGCGGCATTGCAACCGATGGCATCCTTCCCGGAGGTCTCAACGTTCGCCGGCGTGCTGCACGCCTCAGCACGCGCCTGAAAGAAAAGGGCAGCACCGACCCGCTTGCTCCTCTGGACTGGGTAACCGTCTTTGCCATGGCGGTGAACGAAGAGAATGCCGCAGGCGGCCGCGTAGTCACTGCACCGACCAACGGCGCGGCCGGCGTGATCCCTGCGATCGCGCGCTACTATCTCGACTTCATCCACGGCGCAGATACCGATGGGCTTCTCCGCTACTTTCTGACCGCCGCCGCGATCGGCATTCTGTATAAGGAAAACGCCAGCATCAGCGGTGCCGAGGTCGGCTGCCAGGGTGAAGTTGGTGTTGCCTGCAGCATGGCCGCCGGTGGCCTTGTCGCCGCACTCCGCGGCAGCAACGCACAGGTAGAACACGCCGCGGAGATCGCCATGGAACACAACCTGGGCATGACCTGCGACCCCATCGGTGGCCTTGTGCAAATCCCGTGCATCGAGCGCAACGCCATGGGCGCGGTGAAAGCCGTCAACGCCTCACGCATGGCCATGAACGAGAGCGACGATCACAAGGTTTCGCTCGACCAGGTCATACGCACCATGTATCTCACCGGCCTCGATATGCAGTCGCGCTACAAGGAGACCTCACTCGCCGGTCTTGCGCTCAACATCATCGAGTGCTGATCTGTGAGACGAAGGCGGGCAGGTGCACGAGACACACTGCACGCAAGTACAAATCGACACGCGCATCATGCATTGCACACACTTTTCTGTTGACACTCCCGTCGCACACTTCTATACATTCGTTAGCTGCTCATTCAGCAGCGACGCAGTCTCACTCAGGGAGAGTAGACGGCACACAGCGAAGCGGTGGCAAAGGCCGCAACGCAAGGCAAGCAAGACCACCACAGGGGAAGCGCCAAGCGCTTCCCCTTCGTGCGTGGTGAAAGCGCCAGGCGCTTCCCCTTCGTGCGTGGCTCAAGCGCCAGGCGCTTCCCTTTCGTGCATCGCTCACGCCATCAGCGCTCTTTCACCAGTCGTAGCAAGCGCACGTCTGCAGCAGTAAACGCGCCACCCCAGTACACTCAAGTTCGAAATGACGCGACGCCGCTGGATTGCCGACACATGGAACGACGAACGAACGACAGCCGCGCTTACCGGCACGCAGGCGGTTCACCTTGCACGCGTGCTCCGCGCCCAACCGGGCCAGGTCTTCGACATCGTGGCGAACGGCTTTTTGCATCGCGCTGAAATCACATCCGTTCGCGACGACGAGGTCGCCTTTGCGCTGTACGAAGAGCGTGAGTCTGAAACAGAACTGTCCCTTCACCTCTTGCTTGCCGTCTTCAAGTTCGACCACTTTGAGTGGGCTGTTGAAAAAGCCACCGAGCTCGGCGTCGCACACATTACACCCGTGCTCGCACGCCGCACAGAAAAGCATCTGGCACAGGCAGCTGCAAAACGCGTCGAGCGCTGGCGTCGCATCGCCCACGAGGCCGCGCAGCAGTCGCGCCGCACCTCTGTTCCCGTTGTCGCCGATCCACTCGCGCTTGCCGCAGCGCTGTCAGGCACCGCGGACATACCCACACGCATTCTGCTGGCCGAGGTGGAGCAACACCAGACGCTGCGCGCCGCTCTGGAGAGGGCAGGCGCTGATGACACCCGAGCCGATGCGCCCATCGCTCTCGCCGTGGGCCCTGAAGGTGGCTGGGCACCGGACGAGCTGCAGCGATTCAGCGATGCCGACTGGCAGCACGTCACATTGGGGCCACGTATCCTGCGCGCAGAAACCGCAGCCATCGCCGCACTGTCGCTGGCCGCGGCTTTCGCAATCTAACCTCACCGGCCAACATCGATCGTTGGCTGAGTTTTCGATCCCTAGCTGTAGATCGCATCTGTTCAACGCAGGCGCACGTCAACATCAGTCAACGCCCTCATATGGAGTCACACGAGAAAGGGAGCTTACGCTGACGTAAGCTCCCTTTGTGCTGTGCTACCGAGGGATCTAGCTGAACATTTCCTTCACACGATCCATCAACCCGTGCGAGTGTGGAGCGTTCTCCTTCTCCATCGTGTCTCCCAGCTGCTTCAGCAGGTCGCGCTGCTGCTTGCTCAGCTTTGTCGGTGTCTGCACACGCACCTCCACAATCAGGTCGCCCTTGCCGCTTGCGTTCAGGTGAGGCACACCCTTGTTCTTCAGCTTGAAGGTCTTGCCGCTCTGCGTGCCATCCGGCACCTTCAGCACCGCAGGTCCATCCAGCGTGCTGATCTCCAGCTCATCGCCCAGCGCAGCCTGGCTGTACGACACAGGCACCACGCAGTGCAGATCGTCGCCATCCCGGGTGAAGATCTTGTGCGCCTTGACGCCCAGCATCACGTACAGATCACCCGCCGGCCCGGCGAACTTACCGGCTTCGCCCTCACTCTGGTACCGGATCCGTGTGCCATCCTCCACGCCGGCCGGCACCTTCACATGCAGTGAGTGCTCCCGCGTCACGCGGCTCTCACCACGGCATGTGGGGCACGGGTCTGTAATCTGCACACCGGCTCCCTCGCAGCGTGGGCACGCGCGCGCCACGCTGAAGAAGCCCTGCTGGAATCGCACCTGGCCTGCACCCTTGCACTGCGGACACGTCTGCGGCTGCTTGCCGTTCGCCGTGCCTACACCGCTGCAGTCGGTGCACGTCTCCATGCGTTTGATCTTGATCTCCTGCTCCTTGCCAAAGATCGCTTCTTCAAACTCCAGGCTCATGTCGTACCGCAGGTCACGCCCACGCTGCTGGCGCGTCTGCTTGCGGCCGCCGCCCTGGCCGCCCATGTTAAACATCTCGCCGAAGATATCGCTAAAGATGTCGCCCAGATCCTGCGGATCGCCGCCAAAGCCGCCAGGAAAGCCTGAACCACCGCCACTCGCTCCACCGACGCCCGCATGGCCAAAGCGGTCATACGCCGCGCGCTTCTGCGGATCGCTCAGGACGCCGTAGGCCTCAGAGCATTCCTTAAACTTGTTCTCTGCGGCATGGTCGCCGGGGTTTCGATCGGGGTGATACTGCATCGCCAGCTTGCGGTAAGCCGTCTTGAGCTCGCCGTCGGTCGCGGTCTTCGTCACCGACAACACTTCGTAGTAATCCAACTTCACCGTTGATGCCAACTCATCTCTCCCTACCCGCCAATAAACCGGGTGCCCCGCGTCTCGCTCCTGAGACGTAGGTTCCGAAACTCTTCTCTACGCTTCGTGCTGCGACGGATTGTGTGCCACCTGCACCAGCGCCGGCCGCAGCAGCCGGTCTTTGATCTTGTATCCGCGCCGAATCTCCGCGATCACACTCTCATCCGGGTGCTCCAGCGTTTCGGTCTTGCCCAACGCCTCGTGCACGCGCGGGTCAAACTGCTGACCGATCGTCGGAACCACACTCAGACCAAGCCCGCGCACAGCCTCGTCCAACTGCTTCGCGATCAAGTCCACACCTGCCTTGAACTGCTCCGGCGTTCCGTTCGCCTTCATCGCCAGCTGGAAGTTGTCCAGTACCGGCAACAGGCCTTCCGCTGCCTGGCCAACGGCAAAGTCCCGCAGCTCCAGCCGTTCCTTCGCCTCACGCTTGCGGGCATTGTCGAACTCTGCCTGCAGCCGGGCAATGCGGTCCAGCACCTGGTCGCGCTCACGCTTCACCTGCTCATACTCCGCCAGCGATACCGTCGCTGCCGCGGTGTCAACGGCCACGTCTTCGCCCGCAACGGCGCCTGGCAATTCCTCGTCCGTCATTGGCATCTCTGCTGCTTCATTCATGTCGTTCGTGCTCATCCCGTTCATGCCCATCCACTTCCTGTATCGATCGTTCATGTTCACTGCGTCACTCACCTTGCTGTTCCGTTGTGAGCCATGCCTTTGCGACCGGTCTACCCGACCGCCTGCGACTCGGCAAACAGCTGTGCCACGTACTGCACCGCGTTGATTGTGTTCTCGTAATGCATGCGCTGGGTTCCAATCACGCCCACCGCACCATGCTGCGCACCATCGCTGATGGCTGGCGCCGCCACCAGAACCAGTCCCTGCATCTCCGGCGCGTGCACCTCCATGTCGAACACCACACGCACCCTGCCGCCACTTGCAAAACCGGTTGCTGAGCCCAGCGCCGTCTGCAACAACGCCTCCGTCCCCATGTACGCATGCAGCAGAGCGATGACGCGTTCTTTCGTCTGGAGCGCGCCCAGCATCTCCCGCAGCCTGTTGCGGTCGTAGCCGTTGTCGATCAGATTGCTGACGCCATCCACAAACACGGTCTGTTCACGCGAGACGCCACCCGCAGTTGCGGCCGTCCACAGCTCCTCCGCGGCTTGCCGCATGCGCCTGTATTCACTGCGCTCCGTCTCCGCGCGCCGCACAATTTCGGCACGCACACCGTCGATCGTCCACCCACGAAACTGCTCGTTCAGATAGCGCGATGCCGCGTCCAGGTCGTCACCGGAAAGATCGTCCTCCATCAGCAGCACACGGTCGCGCACGATGCCACCGCGACTCACCATCACGGCCAGAACCCGGCGCTGTGCGAGCCGCTGAAAGTGCACATGCTCCAGCACATCGCCCTCACGATTCATCGCCATGGCCACGCCCACGCCGCTGCTTAGCACCGCCAGCACCTGCGATGTCCGCTCCAAAAATGCCTCTGCGCCACTCACACCCTGCAAGCTTGAATCGATGTGCGATCGCGTCTGTACCGGCAACAGTGCACTGGCAATCCGATTGCCGCCCTGCAACTGCTCCACGTGCAATCGAAACGCCTTCGCCGTCGGCACACGTCCGGCTGATGTATGCGGCTGCTCCAGCAAGCCCAGGTCCACCAGCTCTGCCATGGTATTCCGCACCGTTGCGGAGCTTACCCCTCCCGAGGCCGCAATGCCCTGCGACGCCACGGGCTCTCCCGTTGCGACGTACTGCTCCACAATCGCCGTCAGCGTAGCGCGCTGCCGCGGCGTCAGCGCAGGCCCGGAACCGTTTTGGAGGGTAATCCGCATGCCTGTATAGAATAACGCGAACAGAAACAACATGTGAGTCTCCACGGCTCACATCTACGCAGTAAGTTCAAAACGTCACAGCTGCCTAAAGTATCTCGAACACGTCCTTTGTCGCCGCCGAGACCTCGGCTGCACGCTCCATCACAGCCTCGGCAATGCGGTAGTAGCCGCCTCCCCTCGCATCCTCCGCTCCGGCCAGCGCCACCGGCTTGCCACGGTCCCCACCCTGCCGAATCATTGGGTCGAGATCGACCGTCCCAAGCATCTCCAGGTTGTACTGCCGCGCCACGCTTGCCGTCCCACCCGCGCCAAACACGTCCAGCACCTCGCCATTCGGCAGCCGCATCTGCGACATGTTCTCCACCAGGCCCAGCACCTCAACATTCACCTGGTGGAACATCTCCAGCGCCTTGCGCGCATCCTGCAACGCGACCTCACTCCCGGTAGACACGACCACAGCCCCGGTCAGCGGCACCGTCTGCACCAGGCTGATCACAACGTCCCCCGTGCCCGGCGGAAGGTCGATGATCAGGTAGTCCAGCTCACCCCACGTCACCTGCTGCAAGAACTGCCGGATGATCTGGTGCAGCATCGGCCCGCGCATCACCAGCGGCTTGTCTCCCGGCGAGATTAAGCCCACCGAAATAAACTTCACCCCAAAGCTCTCCAGCGGTTGAATCATGTTGCGTTCGTCCACGCTGGGCTGCCGCGTCTGGCCCATCATCGTCGGCACATTCGGCCCGTAGATGTCCGCGTCAATGAGCCCCACCTTGTGCCCCATCTTCGCCAGCGCCACGGACAGGTTCACCGCCAGCGTCGTCTTGCCCACACCACCCTTGCCGCTGCCCACCGCAATCACATGCGCGATGCCCGGCAACGGCTTTGGCCCCGCCTGCGCCTGCCCCGGATTTCCCTGCCCCATATGCCCCATAACCAACCCTTCAAACCACTGACTGCCCAGTCGCAGCTTCTTACGCTGCTTGTAGTTGCCTTAAGCTGTTTTCGCTCGAGCCTTAAACATGCCAATCTTCCGCCAGCGACTTCCGCATCTCGCGCTTCCGCTTTACTTCCCCGGCCCGGCTCTCCCGTCGGCGCAGCGCATCCTCATATCGCCGCTTCTCATGCTCCGTCTCCGCCACAATCGCGTCCACCGGCACCGGCGTCCCCGTCCCGTCCACCGCCACATACGTCACATACGCGGTGGACACATGCCGCAAGGCGCGCGTCTTTGGGTCCTCGACCATCGCCTTCACGCCCACTTCCATGCTCGTCCGAAACGCCCGGTTCACGCTCGCCTTCAGGATCAGCAGATCCCCCACATGCACCGGTGCCACAAAATCCAGGCCATCCATGCTTGCCGTCACTACCAGGATCGCCCGCGCATGCCGGTACGCCGCCACCGCCCCCACCAGGTCGATAAACTGCATCAGCTTGCCGCCAAACAGATTGCCCAGCGAGTTCGTATCACCCGGAAAGATGATCTCGCTGCGTTCCGCCTGCGATTCCCGCACCGTCCTAAGCTGCTGTTCCATACCCTTCCAGTCTACGGCCCCGCCCGGCTTGCGCCGCGCATCACATCCGCGAACAATACCCCCATGGACAAGATCGCAACCCTCTCCAGCATCCTCCAACAGAACCCGAACGACAGCTTCGCCCGTTACGGCCTTGCCATGGCGCATCTCGGTGACGGTGACGCTGAGGCCGCCCTCAACGAATTCACCACCACCACGAACCTCAATCCTGACTACGTCCCTGCGTACCAGATGTCTGCCCAAACCCTCGCCAGGCTCAACCGCAACGAAGCTGCCGTCGAGCGCCTGAAGGCCGGCCTCGCTGCCGCACAGCGCACGGGCAACGCCCACGCCGCGTCTGAAATGCAGGCTCTGCTGGACGAACTCGAAAGCGGCTATTAGGTCGCAGCACTCCAGCCAATCTCTGCACCGCATCAACAGCAGCGCAAACCGGCGCATCGTTCGCAACCGTAGCCCACTCATATACTGAAACAGATGGCAATCACAAAGACACAGCAGCAGACTCCGCCCGCCGCGCTTCCACAGACACTGGGCGCACTGCGCGCCAGCGAATGGAACGCCGATCGCGTCTCCCGTTCCGTCAAGGATGAGCTCCGCGACAACCTCATCACCAAGATTCGCAACAAGGAAACCATCTTCCCCGGCATCGTCGGCTATGAAGACACGGTCGTTCCCCAGATCGTGAACGCCGTGCTCTCGCGCCAGAACTTTATCCTTCTCGGCCTGCGCGGTCAGGCCAAGAGCCGCATCCTGCGTGGCCTCACCACCCTGCTCGATCCGCTCGTGCCCTACATCGCTGGCTCCGAAATTCGCGACAATCCCTACAAGCCCCTGTCGCAGCAATCGAAGAATCTCATCGCGGAAAAAGGTGACGACACCCCCATCGCCTGGCTCACACCGGATGACCGTTTCGTCGAAAAACTTGCAACACCCGACGTCACAGTGGCCGACTTGATCGGCGATGTCGACCCGATCAAGGCCGCGCGCAGCGGCGAGCAACTCTCAAGCGAACTCACCATGCACTACGGCCTTCTACCGCGTGCCAATCGCGGCATCTTCGCCGTCAACGAAGTACCTGACCTTGCCGGCAAGATCCAGGTCGCGCTCTTCAACATCATGCAGGAAGGTGATGTGCAGATTAAGGGCTATCCCGTTCGCCTGCAGCTCGACGTTGTGCTCACCTTCAGCGCCAACCCCGAGGACTACACTGCCCGCGGCAAGATCGTGACGCCGCTCAAGGACCGCATCGGTTCCGAGATCCGCACCCACTATCTCGACTCACTCGAGCAGGCCATTTCCGTCACCGAGCAGGAGGCCTGGGCCACACGCCCGCAGCTCGACATTCACATCCCGAAGTACATCCGCGAGGCCGTAGAGCAAATCGCCTTTGTCGCGCGAGAAGACAAACGCGTCGACAAGCGCAGCGGCGTCTCGCAGCGCCTGCCCATTGCCACCATGGAGCTCGTCCTGTCCAACGCCGAGCGCCGCGCCCTTATGCATGGTGAAACGGTTGCCGTGCCCCGTATCGGCGATATCTACACCGCGCTCCCCGGCATCACCGGCAAAATCGAGCTGGAATACGAAGGCGAAATGCGCGGTGCCGACACCGTTGTCCGCGAGATCATCCGCACCGCCGTTGCACGCACCTTCGACGGCTATTTCGCGGACACCAACACGCAACAGATTGAGCAATGGTTCAACCTTGGCGGCTCCGTCCAGCTTTCCGACGCCAGCGCGGCGGAGGACTCGCTGAAGGAGCTTCAACAGATCCAGGGCCTCTTCGACAAGGTAAAGCCGCTCGGCCTGGAGAAGCGTGCCGGTACTGAGGCTCTTGTCTCCGCCGCGGAGTTCCTGCTGGAAGGCATGACCGCCCACAAGCGCCTTACCCGCAACGAAGAGCGCAACTTTACCGCCGCCGAGCGCAACACCCGCAAAGACCGCGCCGCGAACTTCGCCGAGGAGATGCGCGACAAGCAACGCGAACAGGAAGACTTCCAGCGCAACCGCACCAAGCGCGGCTTCAACTAGCCGCGCATACCCGGGCAGACGGTCGGCGCGCCTGCCCGTCTGCTATCGTCTGCACCATGCCCGCCCAGCGTATGTCCCTCTTGCTCACCACAGCGGCTTGTTTTGCCTGGTGCCGTTGCGCTCTGGCCGTAGACGATGTCATCGCCATTGCGCCCGGCCTCACACAACGCAACGGCATCGACGCAGAGACTGGCATCACCTACAGCCGCATCATGCTCTAAGGTTCGCTTGTGCGGCCGGGTAGTCCTGCCAACGCCGCTCCCCTTCCATTCCCGTCCACGCCGCCAATGCTCATCGCTCAGTGCACACGCCAGCAAAACGGCAAGCTCGCCTTTGAACTACTGGCCGACTACGGAGGCATTCAGGACACCTCCTTCCATGCGCCCTGGCACTCCACCGGCGGCACCGACATCTTTTCGCCCACAACCCAGAAGGTAATGATCACCTTCGAATTCTTCGGCTACACCAGGGTCAAACCGATCAGCCGACAGTGGGAATCCATAGCTGCGGTTCCCGGGCAGTGGCGCTACAACAACCCCTCTCACCGCTCTCACAATCTGGAAGAGAGTGCGTTCTACCTTCAGTACCTCCGCGCATTGCCAACACTGCGGCTGACGCAGGATGGCAAAGCCGCACAGTTCAACGTCGGTCCGTGGATGGAAGCGGTACGCAAGGAGCCACTCTGCAAAGGCAGCGGGCTCTGAAGCCAGCGATACACTAGAAGTCAGGCAGGGTCACACATGAAACGCACCCGCTACACCAAGTACACCGGCGATCTCGCCTCGGAACTCGCTCTCGACGACGTGATGCAGGCGCTGTCCGACTTCCTGCTCGACTCGGGCTTCCAGGATCCCTTCTCCCAATTCCAGGAGCTCAATGGCGAGCACACCATGGAGAACCTGCGCGAGGCGCTGCGCCAGCTGATGGAGTCCGGCGACTTTCTGAACGAAGCCGACCAGCAGAAGTACGAGGACATGAGCGACGAAGGCCGCGAGCAGATGCTGAGCGACCTGATGCAGCGCATGGAGAGCGAGAACTACATCCAGGGCCAGCAGCAGCAGCCCGGCAAGTACGACGATGGCAAGGTCGACCACGCAAACGGCCAGGGCCAGATCGACCAGCCCGCACCGCCGCAGGGTGACGCCCGCTTCCAGGTTACCGATAAGAGCATGGATTTTCTGGGCTACAAGACTCTCCGCGACCTGCTTGGCGGCATGGGTCGCGCCGTCAGTGGACGGCATGACACCCGCTACGAGGCCACCGGCATCGAGTCCTCTGGTTCCACCAAAACGTATGAGTTCGGCGACACGCTCAACCTCGACGTGAATGCCACGCTGTCGAACGCCATGGCTCGCGAGGGCCTCACCGTCCCCCTCAACGTGGACTACGAAGATCTCGTCATCCGCCAGTCGGAATACCAGTCCAGCTGCGCCACTGTCGTCATGCTCGACTGCTCGCACTCGATGATCCTGTACGGCGAAGATCGGTTTACCCCGGCCAAGCGCGTCGCCATGGCCCTGGCGCATCTCATCAAGACGCAGTTTCCCGGCGACACCCTCAACCTGGTTCTGTTTCATGACTCTGCGGAAGAGATGCCGGTGCAGCAGGTTGCTCGCGTCAAGGTAGGCCCCTGGTATACCAACACGCGCGAAGGCCTGCGCGTCGCACAGCGCATCCTCCGCCGCAGCAACAAGGACATGAAGCAGATCGTCATGATCACCGACGGCAAGCCCAGTGCCCTGACCATGCCTGATGGGCGCATCTACAAGAACGCCTTCGGCCTCGACCCCATCGTCATCGCAGAGACGCTGGAAGAGGTCAACCGCTGCAAGCGTGCGGGCATCGTCATCAACACCTTTATGCTCGCGCAGGACTTCGCCCTGATGCAGTTCGTGCAAAAGGTCAGCGCCATGTGCCGCGGCAAAGCCTATTTCACCAGCCCCGAACGCCTGGGCAGCTACGTCCTGCAGGACTTTATGAACCGCCGCATGAAGACCGTCCAGTAGGTGTAAGTGCCTGCCGCAAAGTCAGTGCAATGGTGCGTAAAGCTCTGTAAGCAGAGCTTTTAGGGTCACCAGCGCAGTAACGGCGCTATCCCAGGCACCCGATCCAGCAGAATCAATAATTTAGCCGTCGTGGGGGAGGGGTCCCCTCCCCTTCCGCCACACCAGGTACATGGCCCACGCGGCCATGGTGCAGTTGTCCATCACCCTGCCATCCAGCATCATGCGCTCGAACTCCGCCACCAGCACGCGGTGCACTGTCAGGCCGGTCTCCTCCACTTCCAGATCACTCTCGCCCTGCGTCAGTTCCTCCGCTAGCCACACGGCATGCTTCTGCCGCATTGCACCGTACGCAATCCAGTTCTCGCCCAGCTTGGTCATGCGGCCCGCGCGCAAACCCGTCTCTTCCCGCAGTTCCCCACGCGCAAGCTGCTCCAGGTCCACCTCACCCATCTCCCAGCCACCCTGCGGCAGCTCAAAGTAGCTGCCCTGCACGGTGTAGCGGAACTGGTGAACCAGCGTGATGAAGTCACCCTCTGCCGTACGCTCCAGCGGAATCACAATGCACGCCGGATCCTTATCGACGACACCATAAATTCCAGGCGAGCCGTCCGCGTGCACAATGGCATCCTCCCGCAGGCGCGTCCACTTGTTGCGGTACACCTCGCGGCTCGACAGCGTCTTTACCGGGGCATCGCCCGCATCCACCGGACCGGTCCGCATCAGTTCCCCGCCCCTGCCGGCGCTTCACCGCCCGGCACACCGCCGTGCAGCTCCACTGTCGGCCGCAGCACCTCCAGGTGCGACGGGTACTGACCAGACGTCATGATCGAAATCGTCGCCGCCCGGTATGCCTGCGCCGGCGCCACTGGTATCCGTTCCACAAAGGTCTGCGGATTGCGGTCATACAGCGGAAACCACGTCGACTGCACCGTCACCAGCATCCGGTGCCCCTTTAAAAAGGTGTGATCAGCCGCATGCAGGCTCCAGCGATACTCCTCGATCTTGCCTGCAGGGATTGCTTCCGCCCGTTCGAAGCTCTTCCGATACCGCCCGCGGAAGATCTCATCGACCACCATGCTCTGAAATCCGCCCATACCCTCCGGCGCATCCGCCGGGTACACGTCGATCAGCTTCACCACAAAGTCCCCATCTGTCCCTGTTGTCGACGCAAACAGGTCCGCCACCACGTCCCCCGTCACCGTCGTGTCCTCGGCCAGCACCGGTGACGCAAACCGCGCCATGTCCGTCCGATCCTTCAGAAACTTCTGATCCGACGCAAGCCACGGCCTCCACCTCGAGCCCTTCCCATACGTCGGCTCAATCGGCCGCTCCCGATACGGAATCGGATTTGCCGGGTCGCTGACATAGCTCACCGGCTCTGTCTGCACCGCCGGCGGCATCGTTCCCAGCCCGCCATCTGACCCCATGTACAACTTCACCTTTGTAAAACCGCGCACCGGCGGAAAGACGTCATACCTCTCCCAGCGGTTCACACCCGTCCGAAAGCTGGCCGTATCCTGCAAGTCAAACCCCTGCTTATCTTTCAGGTAAAGTTCGAAAAATGGCGTTTCGATCTGCTTGCGGTACTCCACGGCCGTTGGCTGCCCGAACTTGAGAGAGCCCAGCGAGCGACCGGCACCTTCCCAACCGCCGTGATTCCAAGGCCCAAGCGCTAGAAACACCTTGCGCTTCGGGTCGTTCGGATCTTCGTTTGCACGCAGTGCCGCATACTCCGCCTGCGTTCCCCACATGTCTTCCTGGTCGAAGTACCCGCCCGTTTCCAGCGTCGGTACCTCCGGTTTGCCGAGCTTCTTCTCCACGGCCATCGCCTGCCAACTCTGCGTATACGACGGATCGTCGATCACATGCCGGATCGTCGGGAGGCCGCTAATCTTTGCCGCATCCGCAGCACCAGCAAAGTTCCCATGGCTCAGAAAGTAGGTATAGGCATCCTCAGACGCCTCAGGAAAGGTCGTGGTCTTTCCACTCTCGAGACCGATCGCATAATCGAAGACGTAGGTCTGGCGCATCGCACCATTGTGAAAGAAGTCATCTCCCATCCACACATCCGTCATGGGCGCCTGCGGACTGATTGCCTTGACGGCCGGGTGGTGGTCGACACCCGCCATCATCGCCAGAAAGCCTGGATACGACACACCGAGCACACCGACCCGGCCATTGTTGTTGGCCAGGTTTTTGACCATCCAGGCAACAGTGTCATAGGTGTCGCTGCTTTCATCCACCAGCTTCGGATCTGTGTGGTTGCCCATTGTGTGCACCACCGGCCGGTTCATCACAAACTGCCCCTGCGAGCCGTAGCGCCCGCGAATGTCCGCGTACACAAAGATGTAACCGCTCGCTGCCAGTTCCGGTTTGTCGTAGTTGACGGATGTGTTCGTCCCTCTCGCGCCATACGGCGTCCGGTCCAGCAATATGGGCAGTGGGGCACCAGCGGTCTCACTGCCGGTCGGCCGCAACACGACCAGGTGCAGCTTTACGCCGTCGCGCACCGGCACCAACGCCTCTGACCTGACGTAAAGCTTTCCATGATTCAAGGGCGTGCCGTCCGCTGAGAGGCGCGCGTACTTCATCTCGGGCAGTGTGCCCACCGTAATGGTGTATCCCGTCACCTGCCCAGCAGCGTCGCGATGGAACGCGAGGTGTTCTGCCTGGCCACCTTCCGAGTGGGTGACGAACCGATCCGTTGACTCAGGCGCCCATACGTCCGGGTAGAGCCGCTCCTCGTCTGTAGTCAGCGCGCCATCGCGCACGTACACGGCATCCACCTGATCGGGATTTCCGTCGCGCTGGTAGTGACCCACATACGCCGCCAGATCTTTGCCGGCGCCGGTGGCTGCTGCCGTAGTCGTCACAGAGGACGTCTGCTGGCAGAGCAGAATCGAAACGCGAGCCATGGCAGCAGCAGCCGCGAGTGAGCGTAAACAAATGTTCATGTCTATCCAGGGAGAAGCACTGCACTCTCGCGGAGCCCTCGTGAGAGTGCTACTTGCCGTCGCCCGTCAGGTTGCCGGAGACTGGAGCCATAATGTTGGTCGCCGCGCCCTCACCACCAGTCAGGTTCCCTGGCGACGCGTTGCACTGCCATCCGATCTTGTTGTGTGACCCGTCGCAAAACGGCCGCTTCTCACTGACGCCGCAGCGGCACAGCGACACTGCCGGCTTCCCGGTCAAATCCCACTCGGCACCATCCGCATCAATCAGCCGAATGCCACCCTCGATGCGCAGCGGACCATTCCGCCGCACCGTTATTGTTACCGGATCACCCAAGTGACACTCCCTTGCCGTCCACCACCACCGCTCTGCGCCGAATAAATTGAAGCGCGCCAGCGTGGAGGCGAACTAGCGGCAGCATACCAGACTGCCTGCGGCAGCTTAGGCGGCCCGCAGCCGGAGTCGCAGATCGTCTGCCATGGCGCGCAGATGTCGCACACGCTTCTCCAGGATCGGAGAAAGGTTCTGGTCGCGTAACGCCAGGTCGCTCTGCAGCAGCATGCCGGTTACGGTCGACCGCAGCTCCTCGGCCATGGAACGCGTCACTTCTTCGCGGACCACTGCCTCCATCTCGTTGCGACGCTCGAGCATACTGCGCAGTAACCGTGTCAGTGCTGCCGCGCCAAGTGCACGCAGATCCAGCTCCAGCGGGACGGCGACACCGCCGTTCTGCCAAAGCATCTCTGTGGATGTCACCTCGTTCGCCGGCAACTCGTTGTCCACGATCACGGCAGCAAACGTCTGCCTGCGCAGGCTCGCCAGGGCGGCACGACGGCTGCGCGCCACTTCCAGCACAACGCCAGTACCTTCACTTAATACTTTCGCCAGGTTCTCAGCGCCGTGCGTCGCCGTTACCAGCAGCACCGCAGGTGCCTCATACATTTTTCCATCCATAGCCACATCCTTCGTGAGCTACAGACCTCGCAGAAGAAGACAACAAGTAAGACAAAATACAGAAGCAGGAAGGAACGTCGAAGCGTTCTTCACGGTTTAAACCGATGCTACTTGGGATGCAGAAATGGTGCAATACGCATCGCTATTCGTCATCCAGACCATACTCTTTTAGCTTGCGATACAACGTCGTCTTGCCGATGCCGAGCAGCTTCGCCGCCATCAGCTTGTCCCCGTTCAGCGAGTGGATGGCTGCGAGAATCGCCTGCTTCTCCAACTCGGCAATAGAAACAATTCCCGTCGCGCCAACACCGGTCGCAGCCTGTGACAGGCCCGTGCCCACCCTGCTTTCCCGCGGCTCCACTCTCGCATCAACCCGCAGCGTCTCCACATGCAGCTGCTGCCTGTAGCCCATCAACTGTGATGGGAAATCCTTCAGAAAGATTTGGGGACCGCTTGAGAAGGAGCACGCCCTTTCGATACTGCCCTCCAGCTCACGCACGTTACCAGGCCAGTCGTATCCATCCAAGACACCCAGAACCTCGGTGTCCAGCTCGTACTCTTTGTGGCGAGCGTGTGCCTGCCGTTGCAGGAAATACGTCGCGAGAAGGGGTATGTCGTCGCGCCGCTCCCGGAGTGGTGGAACTCTCAATTGGACGACATTCAGTCGGAAGTACAGATCGCGGCGGAACTGATTGGATTCCACCAGCTGCGGCAGGTCGCGGCTGCTTGAGGCCAACAATCGCGCGGTCACGGGTAGGCTCATTGCACTGCCAGCAGGCCTCACCCGCCGCTCCTGCAGCGCGCGCTGCAGCTTCGCCTGCAACTCCAGCGGCATGTTTCCAATCTCGCGCACAAACAGCGTGGCCCCGTCCGTTTGCGTCAGCAGACCCTGGTGTTCTTCACGCTGGGCTGTGCCTTCGTACCGCACAAAGCCAAACAGTTCCGCTTCCAGCATCGCCGGCGGAAGTGCAGAGCAGTCGACCGCGCGCATGGTCCTGTCTGCCACAGCAGAGCTGCCGTGGATCAGGCGTGCAATCATCTCCTTGCCACTGCCGCTTTCACCCATAATCAGCACGGGGTGCGCGGCCGGTGCCACTTTCGCAACCATCCGCAGCAGCTTTTCCATGGCCGCGGACGAACCAATCACGCCCCGCTGACCTGCATCGCGCACAATGCTTTCCTGCAACCGCCGGCTTTCCCCGTCAAATTGGCGACGCTGTGCCGCCACTTCGAGCGTTCCCGTCAGCTCATCCAGCGCAAACGGCTTGGTCAGGCAATCGCTGGCGCCAATGCGCATGGCATCTACCACCGACGTGACGGTCGCAAACGCGGTCATCACGATGATGGGCACCCGCGGCAACCTCTGGTGCAGTTCTTGCAGAAAGGTAAAGCCCTGATCCTGCGGACGCAGGTCCATCAGCACGACGTCGACGCTGCGACGTTTCAGCAACTCTTCTGCGTCGGTTTCGTTCCGCGATGGGTGCACGACAAAGCCCATCACCGATGCAATCTCGCAGATGGCGCGCCGCACGTTCTCGTCCTCATCAATAACAAGCAGGTGCAGCGTCTCTGGCCCCGGCAGCGGGCGGAGCGCACCTCCGTGCTCTTCCAGTGCCGACCGCAGCAAGACGTCCGGCGTGTTGCCCGTTACTTTTCCTGTTCCCGCTCCAGATGGTCGCGACGCTTCCAAGCCAGCCGACACCATAGGCGGCCGAATCGCGGACCCGCCTGCGCCGCCTGGCTCTCGCCTGGCTGTTATCGAAGTGCGCTGGTGTGATGCTGTGCTGCTTCCCATGGTCAAGCTCTCCCGCATGCAATTCCGGCCGCACAGACGCTGGCGTCCGGGACCACGAACATCTGGAGACCTGAAGACAGGTGCAACACAAGGCAAGCGAACAACCGCTAAGCAGCCATGCGCGACAGTCGTCGCTGCTGGATACGTGAAGCGCCATGATCATTGCCCGTTGCCAGTGCAAACTCGCACAGGACATGCACCATGTGACCTTGATCTTTGCACACTTTTCAAGCACCCGCGAATGCCACTGCTGTGGGATGCGACCCATTCCATATACTCAGCAGTGTGCCTAACCCTTCCCTCTTTCGCAGCGGCAATCGCGACGCAAATTCCCTCCGTCCCATTCGTCTGACACCTGACTTCGTCGCCACCGCCGAAGGTTCGATCCTGGTCGAATTCGGAAACACCCGCGTGCTGTGCAATGCGACTGTGGAGCAGACTGTACCCGGCTGGTTGCGTGGCAGCGGTAAAGGCTGGGTTACCGCCGAATACAGCATGCTTCCCCGCGCCACGCTCACCCGCTCGCCGCGAGAAAGTGAACGCGGCAAGATCGGAGGCCGCACTCACGAGATTCAGCGGCTCATTGGCCGTTCCCTGCGCAGCGTCATGGACCTGAAAGCCCTGGGCGAGCGGTCCATCATTCTGGATTGCGACGTGTTGCAGGCGGACGGTGGCACCCGCACGGCTGCCATCACCGGCGCTGCCGCCGCACTTGCCTTGGCGCTCGGCAAACTTGTGAGTGCGGGCACGCTTCCGCAGTCACCCATGCGCGAACTTGTCGCTGCGGTTTCCGTCGGTATCGTCGATGGTCAGGTCCTTCTGGATCTCGATTACAGCGAAGATTCCCAGGCCGAAGTCGACAGCAACGTGGTCATCACAGCCAGCGGCGGCCTTGTGGAAACACAGGCCACGGCGGAAAAACAGCCCTACACCCGCGCCCAGCTTGCCACCATGCTGGACTACGCCGAACACGGCATCGCAGAATTAATCGCAGCGCAACGCACACTGCTGCTGTAACGTAGAGCCGCATTCCGTCATCTGACGGGAAAGCGGTACGATGGCTGAAGCAGGCCGACGAAGACGAACGTCGAAGGAGTTTTTGCATGTCGCTGACCAAACCCACACCGGGCAAGCTTGCCGGATTGAAAGCAGTCTCCGACGCCCGCGGCGTGATTGCCGCCGCTGCCATGGACCAGCGCGGTTCGCTGCAGAAATCAATCAGCTCGGCCCGCGGCACCGACGCCACCGAGCACGATCTGGAAGTCTTCAAGATCGGCGTCACCAGCGTGCTCACCCGCTACGCCTCCGCCATTCTGCTTGACCCGGAGTTTGGTCTGCCCGCCAGCCATCAACGCAACAACGCCGGCCTGCTGCTGGCCTATGAGAAGACAGGCTACGACGCCGCCACACCCGGCCGGCTGCCGGACCTGCTCACCCACTGGAGCGTCCGCCGCCTGAAACAGGCCGGTGCCGACTGCATCAAAATCCTGCTCTACTACACCCCCTTCGACACCGCAGACATCAACGACCAGAAGCATGCCTTCATCGAACGCATCGGCGACGAATGCAACTTCCACGACATTCCCTTCTTTCTTGAAACAGTTGGCTACGACGTTGCCGGGAATGGAGAAAAATCCGTTGCCTACGCCAAACTCAAACCCAACGTCGTCACCGGCTCCATGCTCGAGTTCAGCAAAAGCAAATACTCGGTCGACGTGCTGAAGGTCGAAGTTCCCGTCGAGATGACGTTCGTCTCCGGCACCCGCGCCTTCAAGGGTGAGGCCGCCTATACCCGCGCAGAAGCTCTCCAGCTCTTCCGCGATGCCGAGGCCGCCACAGAGAAGCCATTCATCTATCTCTCTGCCGGTGTGACAAACCCTATCTTTATCGAAACCCTCGCGCTTGCCGGCGAAAGCGGGACCAAGTTCAACGGCGTCCTCTGCGGTCGTGCCACCTGGGCCGACGGCGTCAAGATCTACGCCAAGGATGGCAACGACGCCTTCATGAAGTGGATGGAATCCACCGGAGTGGAGAACATCCAGAACGTGAACGAGGCGCTGGAAGCCGCGTCTCCGTGGTACCTGAAATTCGGCGTCAACAGCATGCAAGAGCTCGGCTGACTATCAACAGGTCTGCTCGTAGAAAGGGGTCGCCACGTTGGCGGCCCCTTTTCGATTCGTCCAGTCCCGCCCCGAGTACCATCCCGCCTACTCCCACTCAATCGTTCCCGGCGGCTTTGACGTAATGTCGTACACCACCCGATTGATTCCTCGCACTTCGTTCACAATCCGGCTGCTCATCGTCCGCAGCACGTCATACGGCAACGGTGCCCAGTCTGCGGTCATACCGTCGTCGCTGTGTACCGCGCGGATGGCGCACGTGTAGGCATAGGTCCGCTGATCCCCCATCACGCCCACGCTCTTTACCGGCAGCAGAACCGCAAAGCTCTGCCAGATGCTCTGGTACAGCCCGGCTTTTTTAATCTCCGCGACCACAATTTCATCAGCGTTCTGCAGAATTACCACCCGCTCCGGCGTCACCTCACCCACAATGCGCACCGCCAGACCAGGCCCTGGAAACGGCTGCCGCTCCAGCACCTCCTGCGGCATGCCCAGGTCCGCGCCCACGCGCCGCACCTCATCCTTGAACAGGTCACGCAACGGCTCAATCAACTTAAGCTTCATGTTCTCCGGCAAACCGCCCACATTGTGGTGACTCTTGATCGTCTGCGATGGCCCCTTCACACTGGATGACTCGATCACATCCGGGTACAGCGTTCCCTGCACAAGCCACGCAACCTCCGCGCCGCTCGCGTCATGGGCAACATCGCCGGACTCCTCCTGCCCTCGCAGAATCCTGGCCGCCTCATCGTCGAACACCGCGATGAACTCACGCCCGATGATCTTGCGCTTCGTCTCTGGATCCGTAATGCCACCCAGTTGCGACAGGAAGCGCTTGGACGCATCCACTGCCACAACCTTCAGGTGCAGCTTTTCGCGCATGTTCTTCTGCACCTGCTCAAACTCGTCCTTGCGCAAGACGCCGTTGTTCACAAAGATGCACGTCAGCCGGTCGCCAATCGCCCTTTGCACCAGCACCGCGGCGACCGCGCTATCCACGCCACCGCTCAACCCGCAGATCGCATGGCCCTCGCCCACTTGCGCACGTATCGCCTCGACCGTCGTTTGAATGAACGATTCCGGCGTCCAGTCCGCAGAGGCGCCACACACGCCCAGCACAAAGTTTTTCAGCAGTGCTGTTCCCTGCCGGCTGTGCGCGACCTCCGGATGCCACTGCACTGCATACATACTGCGGCTCTCATCCGCAATGCTTGCAAGCGCGCTGTGCGACGTTGCAGCAATGGCAAAGCCAGACGGCAGATCGATCACGCTGTCGCCGTGGCTCATCCACACTTCCAGAGTTTTCGGCAGTCCGGCAAACAGGGCGTTCTGCCACTCTACGGTGACGTCGGCGTCCCCATACTCACGCTTGTCTGCCGGCTCCACGCGGCCACCCAGGTGGTGCGCCATCCACTGCATGCCGTAGCAGATGCCCAGCGTCGGCACACCCAGCCGCAGCAATTCCGGATCTGCCTTGGGCGCGTCCGCGTCATACACAGAGCTCGGCCCACCAGACAGTATGATCCCCGTGGGTGCCAGCGCACGCACCTGATCCACCGGAACCGTGCACGGCAGCACCACGGAAAACACGTTGAACTCACGGATGCGGCGCGCAATCAACTGCGTGTACTGCGCGCCAAAGTCAAGGATTACGATCGTCGAACTGCTCACAGCTTCAGTGTAAGCGACCGTCTGGACCAGACTGCGTCCCCCGCTTCGTGCCGCTTACGACGGATCCTTTGTTCTCGTCCGCTGTACCCCTGTAAACACGCCGGCTCCAAGCAGGATCAACGTGATCGCGATGATCCAATGCTGCGGCACATGCGCAAGGTGGCAGGCGTAAATGATTCCGCCGATCAAAATCAGATAGCCGACAAGGTAGATACCAAAGTTCATGTGCGCTCCAGAAGACCAGACTCTATGTGCTCATGGCTGGGATGCGCGTACACCGTCAGGCGTCACTTCGCGACAGAAGTGTTCTCGATCATCGTGCAATAGGCACGGAGCCGCGCCACGTGAAACAGGTCTGACGCCGCGAAATACCACACAGTAATGACCGCAGACCAGAACAGGATGTACCCCTCTGTGATCACATTGGCAAACGGCAGCGGAAACGCGCTGAACGCCATCGCCAGTACCAGCAGCATGATCTTCACGACCGCAAGCACCATGTTGATCTCAAACAGGCTTGCACGCAGATGACGCAGCCGCGCAGTCGCCAACAATGCCGCCCACGCGCCCAGCCCATAGCGCATGGCCAGCACCGGCGCCGCTGTAAAGATCCAGCCCACGCCAGCCGCCGCGACAAACAGACTTAGCGACAGCACAATGACACCCGCAACATAGACCATCATCTGCGGATCGCCGCCATGCAGAATCGGGTCAACGATCGTGCGCGTGGCCAGCGCCTGCAGGCCAAACCACCACGCCGCACCCAGCACGAGGATAGGCAGAAGCCGCAGGCACTGCAGCGCCAGCAGCGTCCCCGGCCGCGGCCGCAGCCGTCCATCCAGCCGATGCAACAAGAACGTTCTGCCCACCGTCGACAACACGATCCACCACACCAGCAACACCGGCCCAAGCCATAGCAGCGTTCGCCAGGCACCGGGCCCAACAAGCGTCGCAAATGCCACCAGGGAGCTCGAAGCGCGCATCGGATCGGTCAGCAGCTGGTTGGCGGAGATGTTGCCCACACCCGTCGCGCTCCACGGCACACCGCTCAACAGGGCCGAGCCAGACCGCACCAGCAGGTACAGCGCGGGAATGCCAAATGCCCATCGCCACGCCACCTCAATCGCGGTAAGCGACGGATGCGCCCACACATACGTCAGCACCGACACAAATCCCTGTGTTGCTCTCTGCGGCTGCTGACCTTGTCGCATGCCTACCGCACCACGAAATTCACAAGCTTGGCCGGTACGACCACTACCTTCACGACGGTCTTCCCCTCAAGCCGCGCGGCGACTTTTTCATCCGCGTGCGCCGCAGTCTTCATCGCGTCTGCGTCCGCACCGGCAGCCACACGCACGATCACAACCAGCTTGCCATTCACCTGCACCGGTACTTCAATCTCGCTCTCCCGCGCAAGCTCCGCATCTGCTACCGGCCAAGCCTGGCGAAAGACCGCGCCTTCATGACCAAGCTCCGTCCACAGCTCCTGCGCCAGGAAGGGAGCGAACGGTGCCAGCAGCAACACCGTCGTGCGAAACAGCTCACGCATCGTCCCGGGACCGATATCGCCGGAGTCCATCAGAGACTCGGCCGCCATGATCTCGTTGACCAGAATCATGATGCTCGCGATGCATGTGTTGAAGTGCCAGCGACCGCTGAAGTCGAGCGTAATCTTCGCAATCGTCTGATGAAGCGTACGAAGCAGCGCTCCACCTGCGGGGCTGAGCGCCTCCTGAGTGACAACACCCTCCTGCGCACGCAGCGCCGGGGCATATTTCAACGTCACGCGATACACCCGGGCGAGGAAACGGTACACGCCGGCAACGCCATCCTCCTGCCACTCCAGGTCCCGGTCAGGAGGCGCCGCAAACAACGCATACATCCGCGTCGCGTCTGCGCCAAAGCGGCCAATCATCTCGTCCGGCGACACAACATTGCCCCGGCTCTTTGACATCTTGGCTCCGTCCTTGATCACCATGCCCTGCGTAAACAACCGCTTGACAGGCTCGCTGTTGGTGACAAGGCCGATATCGCGCATCACCTTGGTCCAGAAGCGCGAGTAGATCAGGTGCAGAATCGCGTGCTCCACACCGCCGATGTATTGGTCGATCTCAAACCAGTAGTTCGCTGCCTCGCTGCTGAACGGAGCCTTGTCGTTCTTTGGGTCCGTGTAGCGGTAGAAGTACCACGACGAATCCACAAACGTATCCATGGTGTCCGTTTCGCGCTTCGCCGGTCCGTCACAGGCGGGACACGTCGTGTCCACAAAGCTCGGAACGTTGGCCAGCGGCGATCCGGTCGTGTTTGCCACGTCGATCTTCTCCGGCAGCAGCACCGGCAAGTGCGACTCAGGCACGGGCTGCATGCCGCAGTGTTCGCAGTACACGATTGGGATCGGCGTGCCCCAGTACCGCTGGCGGCTCACACCCCAGTCCTTTAGCCGATAGGTCGTCGTTGCCTTGCCAAAGCCACCGGCCTCGGCAAACTTCGCCATCTCCTCCTGAGCTTCCAGCACCGGCTCCCCGGTCCACTCCCCGCTGTCGATCAGCACAGCCTCGGCCTTGCCGGTGTATGGCAACGCGAGCTCGTCCGTATCCACATACGGCGCAACCACGCGAACGATGGGCAGGCTGAACTTGGTCGCAAACTCAAAGTCCCGTTCATCATGCGCAGGCACGCTCATGATCGCTCCGGTGCCGTAGCCGCTCAGCACGTAGTTCGCCACCCAGATCGGAAGTTTTTCGCCGTTAAACGGGTTCACCGCGAGCCGTCCGGTCGCGAAGCCTTCCTTCGGCAACTCGCCCAGCGCGTCTGTATCGCGCGCGGTCTTCTGCTCCGCCAGCATCGCATCCACCTGCGGCTTCAACGCCTCGTCAAAGCCACACCAGTGTGTGATCAGCGGGTGATCCGGTGCCAGCTGCAGGCTTGTCGCGCCAAAGATCGTGTCGATGCGCGTCGTGAACACCGTCACCGTCATCGCATCCGTGCAGCCATCGACGGCGAACGTGACCTCCGCGCCCTCACTCCGGCCGATCCAGTTGCGCTGCATCGTGCGCACTTTCTCAGGCCAGCCATCCATCGTGTCCAGGCCGTCCACCAACTCGTCCGCGTAGCGCGTGATGCGGAAAAACCACTGCGTCAGGTCGCGCAATTCCACCAGTGTGTCTTCGTGCCGCCAGCAGTAGCCGTTGATCACCTGCTCATTGGCCAGCACAGTGGCGCATACCGGGCACCAGTTCACCTTGCTCTTCTTCCGGTATGCCAGATCGCGTTTGAACATCTCCAGAAAGAACCACTGGTTCCAGCGGTAGTACTCCGGCAGACAGGTTGTGACTTCGCGCGACCAATCGTAGCCAAGGCCCAGCCGGTTGAACTGCACGCGCATCGCAGCGATATTCGCCAGCGTCCAGTCGCGCGGCGCCGTGTTGTTCTTGATGGCCGCGTTCTCCGCAGGCAGGCCGAAGCTGTCCCAGCCCATGGGATGCAGCACGTTGTAGCCGTTCATCCACTGGTAGCGCGCCAGCGCATCACCAATGCTGTAATTGCGCACATGACCGATGTGCAGCTTGCCGCTGGGGTACGGCAACATCTCCAGGACGTAATACTTCGGCTTGTCGCTTGTGTGCGGCTCGGCGGCGTACAGCGTCGGATCCGCATCCCATGCGGCCTGCTGTCGCGGCTCCAGCTCTGCGGGGTTATAACGGATTTCAGTTGATTCAGGCATCCTCTCCATTGTACGAGCGCGACTTGCCGAGAGGACACCCGGAAACGACAGGTGCTGCCCGCGGGCCGGGCAACTGACGCGCCATCGCCAGAAATCCACGCTGCCCGAGGTATCTCCCCTACACTTCTCCTACCCAACTCCGGAGGCAACACGTGCGTATTGTTCAAGCTTTAGCCGGCGGCATCCTCGCCCTTACCGTTCTCAACGCAACATCTCACGCCCAGGACTACAAAGATCCCTATACCGCCGCGGAAACCGGCAAGCCCATGGCTCCTGCCAAAGCGCTCGATACGATGCTCAGCATGTACGAGTACCAGCTCATGGCCGCAGCCAAAGCCATGCCCGCCGACAAATACAGCTTTGCCCCGTCCGCTGCCATTTTCGCCACCGGCAGCCCCGCAAAGTTCGGCACAGTCCGCACCTTCGCCGACCAGCTCACCCACCTTGCCGGCGCCAATTACTACTTCATGAGCAAGCTCAGCAACGGCCCCATGCCCGAAGCCGCCAAGTCACTCAAAGACCTGAAATCAAAAGATGAGATCATCGCCGCCCTCGAGAAGAGCTTCACCTATTCCCATGCGCAGGTCGCTACCCTAACGCCTGCCAACGCGTTCCTCGGCATTGAAGGCGTGGATGGCATGCACACCCCCGCTACCGTTGCCGCATTCACCGTCTCTCACGGCTACGACCACTACGGCCAAATCGTCGAATACCTGCGCATGAACGGCGTCGTGCCTCCAGGCAGCAAGTAATCTGCGACAGATGACGGCGTCGTCCAAAGAAACGGGAGAGGAGCATCAGCTCCACTCCCTTTCTGAGTCCGCCCTCTGCAATCCGTCCACTACATGGCTGGCGGCGGTGGCGGCGCATCTCCGCCATCCGGGCCATCTCCGCCATCTGGGCCATGGTGCATTCCACCCCGCATGTGCGGCGGCGCGTTCTTCACCGTGTAGCCCTCCGGCACCTTGAACAGCGCCGCATCCGGCTCGCCCTTGGTGAGCGACGTCAGCACGTCCGAACGTGTTCCGCGCTCACCGGTTTCCGTGCTGCTGACCTCCAGCTTCAGGTCCGGCGAAAACCACGTCTCGTGGGTCATCGTCCTGGCCTTTGCAGTCGTGTCCACCGCCGCTCCCGCGGTGGCCGCATCCTCAGCCGCAACACCATTGCTACCGCGTGCAGGCATTGAGAACGTGGTGCGCCGCCCACTCGCCACAACACCCGCAAAGGTCTTTGAACCAAGATCGGCTGCACTGCCGCCACCGCTGTGCCGCGCCATGTCACCGGCCGCTTCCATGGCGTCACGCGCCATCGCATGCTTGAAGAAATCGGCTGGCACGGTTTCTACCACCGCCGTCTTCCTTTCCGGCATCAGGCGAGTGATCGTATTCGCCACCGGGTCTGCGATGATCGTCATTGTTCGTGGTTCCATCGGCGCCTTGGGCGGCGGCACCGGTGTCCCATCTGCATTCTGCTTCGGCGATCGGGGCGGCGGCGCAGGCATGGTCACATCCTCACGCGTGCGGCCCAGGCTGTCACGGTACACCGTCTGCGTCGTGGTGTACTTCTGCACCAGGCCATCCGGTCCGGGCGCCTGACGTACGGATTCCAACGTGTACTTTGCTGAGAACGGCGCATTCGTCACTGGCGCAACGCGCGTCGCCATCGGGGTACCGTGGCCCATCCAGGGACCGCCGTGATGCATGCCAGGACCGCCGTGATCGTGCATACCCTGCGGTGGCGCTGGCGGTGCATCAGCAGTCTGTGCAAACACCGGAAAGGCAACAAGAGCGATAGATAGTACGGCGGCGGAAGCGAGCTTCATGGCAGACGAGACCTCTGGGTGAACCTGTGCAAGGGTAGACGCGACATCCGCATGAAAGTTCTTCCGGACCGCAAACATTCTGCAGAACCGCCGCTCAGCAAGGCGTTACACCGCTGCCAGTGCCCGCAGCGCGCTCACATTCCGCTGAATATCCCCTGGATCGTCCACCGGTGTCTCCGCGATGAAGGCCGCGTGCGCAAACCGCCCGTCCTGCAACAGCCGCCGAAACGCCCCGGCACCCAGCGTGCCCTCGCCAATGTGCTGGTGCCGGTCCAGCTTGCTGCCCATCGGCGCCTTGGCATCGTTGCAGTGCCACACCCGTACCCGCCGCAGTCCAATCGTTTCCTCGACCTGCCGCAGCGTCTCGTCGTAGCCATCCGCCGTGACCATGTCGTAGCCCGCCACGTGCGTGTGGCATGTATCCAGGCACACATCCACCGGCGCGCACCGGTCCAGCAGGTGCAGCAGGTCTCCAATCTGGTCAAAGGTGGCACCCATGCTGAACTCCGACCCAGCCGAGTTCTCGATCAGGATCCGAAGCGGAGAAGCCTGGCAGTTCAACCCGTCCACCGCCCGTTCGATGTTCTCCGCCGCGTGTTGCAATGCCTCCGGTCGCGTGATTCCCTTCCACGATCCTGGATGCAGCACCAGGTACTCCGCACCCAGGGCCAGCGCGCGCTCCACCTCACCCCGAAACGCCCGGGTCGAGTTCTCCCGCACGCTTTCCGTTTGCGAGCAAAGGTTGATCAGGTACGACGCATGGATCGTCAGCGGCGCAATCCCATGCTCTGCCCGCCGCGATCTCATCTTCTCCGCATCCTCCGGCCGTACAGGAGACGTTTGCCACGTCCGTGGTGACGACGAAAAGATCTGGAAGCAATTGGCCCCGCACTCCACCGCGCGCTGCACCGCTGTCCACGTGCCGCCGCTTGTCGACAGATGTATGCCAATGCGTTTCGTCTCAGGCATCCCCATAGACTAACCGGGTTAGACTTGACCTGTTTGCAATCGAGGAGTGAACCATGGCGGCTATACAACAGACCTATAAGAACCACGTACGTGTAGACCGTGCCTACCTTGCACTCATGGTCCTCAACTTCACGGACCTCATTGCCTCCATCTGGTGGATGGGCCGCCGTTTTGATCTGCACCATCTCGTCGTCGTCGGCCTGGCAATCGCCGTGCTGTCTGCCAGCTTTGCACTGCGCCACTACGCGCTGGTCAACCAGAACCGCATCATCCGGCTTGAAGAAAACGTCCGCCTCCACTGGATGGGAGCCGACGGTGCCGGCCTGAACATACGGCAGATGGTCGCGCTCCGTTTCGCCAGCGATGCCGAAGTCGTAACCCTCGCCCGCCGCGCCGCCGCCGAGAACCTCACACCCAAGCAGATCAAAGAAGCAATCGTTACTTGGCGCCCTGACCTCGAGCGGGTGTAGCGAATTGTCGTAGCGCCATGTCGGCACACACGTCCTGCAGTTGGAGTGAATTTGCACTCCTATGCGACAGGATGAGGTGCGGAGATGTTTGCAGTAGTGGGATTGGCAGGAGCAGCGGTGCTGGTGGCGGTTGTTGTGGGACTACTCTTCTTTGGCAGGAAGGGTGCCAAGCCGCACGCCGCCGGCGAAACAGCCCATGAGCGTGCCGAAGTAGCAGAAGGAGTTGCGGTTGAAGGCGCACCCTCAATGAGAGAACCGCAGCGGGCAGTGGGAAGCTTCGACTAGCGTCTCGACCGGTTGGTACCAGATGGAACAGAACAGCCCATGTCCTGGTGTATGCGGACATGGGCTGCTTGCGTTGCCGGACCTGTTTTAGTAAACGTCCAGCTGGTAGCGCTTCTCTTCCTTCATCGTCGCGAGATACTCTTGCGCCGCATCGGGTGAACAGCTCTTCCCGTTGGCAATGCTGTCCAGCAGCGTCTGCTCCACGTCCTTCGCCATGCGGCTCGCATCGCCGCACACGTAGAAGTACGCGCCACTTTCCAGCCAGGCAAACAACTCCGCACTGTTTTCCTTCATGCGGTCCTGCACGTAAATCTTCTTCTGCTGATCGCGCGAGAATGCCGTATCCAGTCTGGTCAGCGTGCCGTCCGCCAGCATCGCATCCCATTCCTTTTCGTATAAAAAGTCTGAGGCTTTCCGCTGCTCCCCAAAGAACAGCCAGTTCTTGCCGCCGCCGCCATTCACCTGCCGCTGCTGTAAAAATGCACGGAACGGCGCAATCCCCGTACCCGGCCCAACCATGATCACCGGCGTCGAAGAATCCTCCGGCAGGCGGAAGTTCTGGTTTGCATGCAGAAAGATGGGCATCGTGGCACCCTGGTCTGCCCGCTCGCCCAGGTGACCACTGCACAGACCCTGCCGGTCACGGTTGTGGGTGTGGTAACGCACCACGCGCACGGTCGTGTGCACTGTATCCGGATTCTTTGCCTGGGCGCTTGCAATGGAGTACATGCGCGGTGTGAGCCGACCCAGGATGGTGAACAACTGCTGCGGATCGGTCACGCCACCTGGATGCTCCATCGCCAGGTCGATAAACTCGCGGCCGTACACATACTCCTCGGCCTTGCTCTTGTTGTCCTGCCCGGCAAGCCCTTTCAAGAAGTCCAGGCCAGGTGTCGACTCTGGCGCGACCTTCGCGTATGCGTTCACACTGCCGCGCGTCAGCTTGCCAATGTGCAGCTTGGTCGTTAGCGCATCCCGCAGGTCGGTCGGCTTTTTGAAAAAGTCCAGCACCTGCTCACTGCCGGTATAGCCCAGCGCCTGCAGCACGGCGTCCACCTCAGCCTCACGATTCGTCGGCAGGATGCCCACAGCGTCGCCTGGCGTGTACTGCATGGAAGGATCCAGCGCTAGTTCGATGTGGCGCGTCTCCTTTTCAGAGTCGCGGTCCGTCATCACGTAGTTCACCAGCATGGTGCTCACGAAAGGATTGTTGCGGGTATAAGTCTGGGTTTCTGTGCTCATAGCAATCTCTCTATTTGGCTGACTTTTAAGGCTAACACGCCCGAAAATACTTGCAAATGTCACGAAAGCTGTCCTGACATTGCGGTTTAAGCAACGCCATTCATGGGAGGATGGTTCGGTAAGGCTTCAGGGGGCTGTTTTGGCAGAGCGAGCAGGCGACACGACAAAGGCAACCAACGTCTCAGGCACGATTCAGGACAATCGTTCCGCAGAGGGGATTCGTTCCGCATTCTTGCGCCACATGCGCCGCACCCTGGGCAAGCCGATCGAGCTGGCCAGTGAGCTCGACCGCTACCGCGCCATGGCGCATGTCGTCCGCGATCGCATTATGGATGACTGGATCGAGACCGTCGAACATTACAAACAGCAGGACGTCCGCGTTGTGGCCTATCTCAGCGCGGAGTTTCTGCTGGGACCGCACCTGATGAACGGCATGCTGAACCTTGGCATTACCGGAGCCGCGCACGTCGCTGCTGACGGCATGGGTCTGAGCCTTGCCGCTCTGGCCGATGCAGAGCCCGAACCCGGCCTTGGCAACGGCGGCCTCGGACGCCTCGCCGCCTGCTACATGGATTCCATGTCCACCCTCGAGGTTCCCGCCATCGGGTACGGCCTCCGCTACGAGTTCGGTATCTTTCGCCAGGAGATTAAGGACGGCTGGCAGATCGAGCACTCTGACAAGTGGCTACAGTACGGGAACCCATGGGAAATCCCCGCCTCCGACGCCAGCCAGAACGTCTCGTTCGGCGGCCACACAGAAACCCAGACTGCAGCAGACGGCACCATTCACTGGAAGTGGCTCCCTGACTTCCAGGTCAAAGGCATCGCCTACGACACACCCATCCCGGGCTTTCGCGACAGGCAGGTCAACCGCTTGCGCCTTTGGAAGGCCGAGGCAGAAGACAGCTTCGACCTCGAGGTCTTCAACCGTGGCGACTACATGGGTGCCGTGCGTCAGAAGATGGAATCCGAAACGATCTCCAAAGTTTTGTACCCGCCAGACGAAACCGAACAGGGCAAGCGTCTGCGCCTGATGCAGCAGTACTTCTTCACCGCCTGCTCGCTGAAAGACATGGTCCGCCTGCAGAAATTGCAGGGCAAACCGATCAATGAATTCCACGAAAAATGGACCGTGCAGCTCAACGACACGCACCCGTCCATCGGCATCCCCGAGCTCATGCGTATCCTCACCGACGAGGAAGGTATCGAGTGGGAAGAAGCATGGAAGATCACCCAGGCGACCTTCGGGTACACCAACCACACCCTGCTTCCTGAGGCATTGGAAAAGTGGCCTCTGCCGATCTTCGCGTCGCTTCTGCCCCGGCACATCGAGATAATTTATGAGATCAACCGCCGCTTTTTGAAGGAGATGGCGGTCAAGTTCCCCAACGACGCAGCAAAGCTCGAGCGCATGAGCCTGATCGGCGAAGGCGGCGAGAAACAGGTCCGTATGGCCAACCTCGCTGTCGTCGGCAGCAAAGCCGTCAATGGTGTTGCCGCGCTGCACACCCAGCTGCTCAAAGAGGACACGCTCCGCGACTTCTACGACGCCTTCCCCGAGCGCTTCAGCAACAAGACAAACGGCGTTACACCGCGCCGCTGGATGATGCTTGCCGACCCGCCACTCACCGCGCTCATCGATGAGTCGATCGGCCGCGGCTGGCACACCGATCTGACCGAACTCAAGGGTCTGGAGAAGTTCGTCGACGACAGCAGCTTCCTCGAGAAATGGCGCAAGCGCCAGGAGGCCTCCAAGGGCCGACTCTCCGACTTTATCAACCGCACCATGGGTCTCACCCTGAACCCAAGCAGCATGTTCGATGTCCAGGTCAAGCGCATTCACGAGTACAAGCGCCAGCACATGAACGCGCTGCATATCCTGAGCATGTACTGCCGCATCAAGAGCGGCGAGCTGAAAGACTTTCCGCCGCGCACCTTCATCTTCGGCGGTAAGGCAGCACCCAGTTATGTCTACGCCAAGCTCATGATCAAACTGGTCTGCGCTGTGGGTGAGCTCGTCGGCAAGGATCCGGATACCAAGGACCTGCTGCAGGTCGTGTTCGTGCCGGACTACTCAGTTTCGCTTGGCCAGCGCATCTACCCCGCTGCCGACCTGCACGAGCAGATTTCGACTGCCGGCAAAGAGGCCTCGGGCACGGGCTGCATGAAGTTCATGATGAACGGCGCCGTCTCCATTGGAACCCTTGATGGCGCCAACATCGAGATTCGCGATGAGTGCGGCCCGGAAAACTTCTTTCTTTTCGGCCTTACCGCCCAGCAGATTGCCGACGAGCAGGCTCACGGCTATCGCCCCCGCACCCATTACGAAAACAGTCCCCTGCTCAGAGAGGTAATCGACGGTCTATCGAGCGGTCGCTTTACCAACGGCGATCGCGACACGTTCGCACCCATCGTCCGCGACCTGCTGCAGGTTGACCGCTTCTTCGTCATGGCCGATTTCGACGACTACGTCAAAGTACAAGGCGAGGCCGGTAAGGCCTTTGCAGACGTCCACCAGTGGAGCAAGACTTCTCTGCTCAACACCGCCCGCTCCGGCAAATTCAGTTCTGATCGCGCCATCCGCGAGTACTGCGCCGACATTTGGAAGGTCCCCGTCCGCCGCTAGTACAGCTCAGCCATTCCAGCACAGGACGCCTCTCTTTTCACCGGGGAGAGGCGTCCTGCTTTCCGCGAACACATTCCTGTAGCTTCTCCGCATCCAACTCCCCATGCAGTCCACCCCCTGGTTTCAGCTTGTAGGCCCAACCCACAGCGTTCAACTCTTCGGCATCCGCCTGCTCGGCGTCGACGCCCAAAACGGCCGCAAGCTCCTCTTCACGCTTGTCTTCTTCTGCCTGCTGTACCTCGTCAGCAAAGCCCTTCGTGCCGTTGCGCACACCGATTACGGCAGCAAGAAAGGCCACCAACTCACCTTCTGGACCCGCCAAGGCATCAGTCTGGTTACCTTCATCCTTGGCGGCCTGGGCTTTGTCAGCATCTGGTTTGACAATCCGGCCCGACTCGCAACCGGCATCGGCCTTGTCGGCGCAGGCCTCGCCTTCGCCCTGCAAAAGGTCATCACCAGCTTCGCGGGCTACTTCGTCATTCTGCGCGGCAAAACTTTCAACGTCGGCGACCGCATCACCATGGGCGGCGTCCGCGGCGATGTCATCGCTCTCAACTTTATCCAGACCGTCATCATGGAGATGGGCCAGCCTCCCAGCGTGCAGGCCTCAGACCCCGGCATGTGGGTCCAGTCTCGCCAGTACAGCGGTCGCATCGTTACGGTCACCAATTCAAAAATCTTCGAAGAACCCGTCTACAACTACACTCGTGACTTCCCTTACATCTGGGAAGAGATGCACATACCCATCACCTACACAGCTGACCGTAAATTGGCTGAGAAGATTCTGATGGATGCGGCCCAGAAAGAAACGTTAGGCATCACCGAGCTTGCCCAGCCCGCGATCGAAGATCTTCAAAAGCGATTCCTGATCGAAGCAGCAGATCTTCGTCCTCGCGTCTTTGTCCGGCTCACCGACAACTGGGTTGAGCTGGCAGTTCGATTCCTCTGCAAAGACCACGACATCCGCGGACTCAAAGACCGTATGAGCCGCAACATCATCGACGACCTGGACGCTGCCGGCATCGGCATCGCTTCCAGCACCTACGACATCGTCGGCTTGCCCGCCATCCGCATGCAAACCGACCCTCCGAAAGCCTGAACGCACGAGCAACCCTGTAGCGCAGTCCTCAAGCCACGCTCTCCCCCACCTGGGAAGAGGCCAGCTGCGCAGTCAGGTTCCTGCGCTCCCAAGGACCACACCGGTATGAAACCATGACCTACATGATCAACCATCCACGCATTCTGGCCGCCCTCTGCTTCGTCGTCATGTGGCTCCTGGCGAGCCTGGGTGTCTGGCTTCGGCGCTATCTCAACCTGCACGGAACCGAGGACAAAGAGAACCTCACCCTTGTGGTCGGCGCCACCCTGACACTGCTCGGTCTGGTCATCGGTTTCACGTTCTCAATGGCGGGAACGCGTTATGACCAGCGCCGCCTTTTTGAAGAGAACGAAGCCAACGCCATCGGTACCGAGTATGTACGCGCCGACCTACTCCCACCGCAACAGGCCACTGCGATCAAGGCCGCCCTGCTCAGCTACCTCGACTACCGCATCACCTTTTATGAGTCCATTTACGGCCAAAAGCTTCAACGCGACGATCGCCAGACCAGCCTGTACCAGGCCCAACTATGGCGCGGAATCCTTCCGTCCGCCGCCGCCACGCCGACGCCCGTAACTGCTCTCGTTGTCAGCGGGATGAACGATGTTCTCAACTCGCAGGGGTATACCCAGTTTGCCTGGTGGAACCGCATTCCTACATCCGCCTGGGGGCTCATGATGGGCATCGGTGCCTTCAGCAACCTGCTCGTTGGCTATGCCACTAAACCCACCCGCGGTGGACGCCTCCTGCTCCTCGTCTTGCCCCTCGTCATCGCCATCTCCTTCTTCCTCGTTTCCGACATGGACAGCCCACGAGGCGGCATCATCCGCATTCCGCCAGTCGACCTCATCAGCCTTTCCCAATCGCTTCACAGTCCGGCGCAGTAGGTTGGTTCACCAGCAAGCTAACTCAGCGACCAGCGGACGCTGTACGGTCCCAGCTCGGTTTCGCTCCACGCCGCGCCCTCCACCCAGATCGTCTCTGTCCCATCTGCCAAAGCCGTAAAACCGTTCCACTGCCACGGCCGCAGGTTCGCGCTCAAACGCAGCACCCGGTCGTCCTTCAGCGTCCAGCTCACCTCGAACGCATTCGGCCCCAACACTCGCGGTAACCCGCAACGCCCACCCAACCGGCTGATCAGCGGCGCGATTTTCTCCAGCCGAATCCGCAGGATATTTGCGTACCAGTCCGGCCATGCCGCGTGCGCCGCGTCGTCCATCTCCTCCCACTTCAATTTCGCGCTCAGAAAGGTCGACTCCGCCTGCGGGTCCGGTGCCTTCGCCAACTCCTCATCGCTTGCGTAATGCAACTGCTGCAGGAACTCCCGCCGCCCTTTGCTCACGTCCGTTCCCAGCTGCCCGCTAAAGTCACAAAAGTATGGGAACGGGCTCGTCGCCGCAAACTCATCTCCCATAAAAATCAACGGTGTCTGCGGCACCAGCAGCAACACAGCCATAACGGCGCGCACATGCTCCGGCGGTATCAGCGCATGAATTCGTTCCCCCGCGATCCGATTCCCGATCAGGTCGTGCGTCTGCACAAAGCTGATGAACGCCGTTGGCGGCACATCGCACAGGTGCGCCTCCGTCGCCTCGCCACGGTCCTGCTTGTCCTCCTCCGCTAGGACGTATCCCTCCGCGATCGCGTGCGAAATTCGTCTTGTCTCGTCATCCCCACCATCGCCGTCAAAGTTCTGCCGCATTCCCGCACCCAGCAGGTGGCTCATGTCATGGTTCCACTGTGCCGTGTAGTGCTTCGCCTTGCCGCGCCGGCTCCGCATCAGCTCCGTTGAAATGTTGTGCTCGTCCTCGCGGATCAGGTGCACACGTCGCTTCGGCTCACACGCCGCCGCAAACTCCCGCACTCGGATCGCCATCTCGTCCAGCACATGCAGCGGACTGCCGTCGATGATCGCGTGCGACGCATCCAGGCGCAGCCCGTCAATGTGGAACTCCTCCACCCAGTACAGCGCGTTCTGAATGATCAGCTCCCGCACCTGCTTGCTGCATGCATTCGCGTCCGTCGTGTCCTCGTCGAAGTTCAGCGCATCACCCCACGGTGTGCAGTGCTTCTTTGTGAACAGCTGCGGAAAGTACCGCGCCAGGTAATTGCCCTCCGGTCCGAAGTGGTTGTAGACCACGTCCAGAATCACCTGGATGTCCCGCGCATGCGCCGCATCCACAAACGCCTTTAAGTCTTCCGGTCTGCCATAGCAGGAATCCGGCGCATACAGCAGGACCGAGTCGTACCCCCAGTTGCGCAGCCCCGGAAAGTCGGCAATACACATCAGTTCGATGGCGGTGATACCGACGGACTTGAGGTGGTCCAGCTTTCCTGCCGCCGCGGCAAATGTTCCCTCTGGCGTAAACGCCCCCACATGCATTTCGTACAGCACACTCTCAGACCATGGGCGCCCCTGCCACTCCACGTCCTGCCACCGGTACGCCTTCGGATCAACGACCTCGCTCGGCCCATCGACATCTTCCGGCTGATGACGGCTCGCCGGATCCGGCACCGGCGTCCCATCCGGCAAGATGAATTTGTACCGTGACCCTGCGCGCGCATCCCCGGTCACCAGCTCGTACCAGCCGCCATCCAGCTTCTGCATCTCCAGCGGCTCTGCCCTGTCTTCCAGCGCCACCCGCACCGCGTTCACCGCAGGCGCGAAAAGACGAAAACGAACACTGCCGGATGCCTGGATCTCCGCGCCGAAAAGCATGCTGTGGTGACTGCCCTGCTGGTTGCTCACACCTGTGTCAGATGCGCGACCCACCGCTTTCGGGTTCTTTCAACCTGTCGCGGTACGCACCGTGTACGGTTGAGTGCACCATGGCAAGCAGCCCAGTTACGCTACGAGACAACTCGGCCAGGCAGTGGGTACTCGTCGCCGCCATCCTCGGCTCCAGCATGGCCTTCATCGACGGCACCGTCGTCAACGTCGCACTGCCCGCCATGCAGACCAGTCTGCACGCCGACGCCCGTGGCGTGCAGTGGGTCATCGAGGCGTACGCGCTCATGACCGCCGCACTCACCCTTGTTGGTGGCAGCCTTGGTGACCGCTTTGGCCGCATGCGCATCTTTCTCGCCGGGGTTGTTCTGTTCGCCGCTGCCTCCTGCTGGTGCGGCCTCGCAGGCAGCATCGGCATGCTGATCGCCGCCCGAACAGCTCAGGGCATCGGCCAAGCCCTCATGGTCCCCGGCAGCCTCGCCATGATCTCCGCAGCTTTTCCAGAAGAGGAGCGCGGCAAAGCCATTGGCACGTGGAGCGGCTTCAGCGCCATGGCCGGCGTCGTCGGACCGGTACTCGGCGGCGTCCTTGTGCAGTACGCGTCGTGGCGATGGATCTTCTTTCTCAACGTGCCTCTTGCTGTCGTCGTCCTTGCCATCGCCGCATGGCGTCTGCCCTCCATACGCGTGCAGCACCGCGCCACACCGCTCGACTGGCCCGGCGCGGCACTCGCCACCGCCGGTCTCGGCCTGCTCACCTTCGCACTCATCGCCGCACAGGGTGGTGGCACGCGCCCCCTTCTCATCGGGGTCGGCGGCCTTGCACTGCTGGCAGCCTTCCTCGTTGTGGAGGCACGAACCACCGCGCCCATGCTGCCCCTGCAACTCTTCCGCTCCCGCAATTTCACCGGCGCCAACGTCCTTACCCTGCTGCTGTATGGCGCACTTGGCGGCTCTCTTTTCTTCCTCCCGCTTGAACTCATCCAGGTGCGCGGCTACACCCCTACAGAGGCAGGCGCGGCCCTGCTGCCGCTTATCCTGCTGCTCTCCGTTCTGTCCCGCTGGTCTGGCGGGTTAGTCGCGCGCTTTGGAGCCCGTGGCCCGCTCACGGCAGGTCCGCTTGTCGCGGCAGTTGGATTTGCCCTGCTCTCGCGCGCGGCCGGTGGCGGAAACTACTGGACAACGATTTTTCCCGCTGCCGTTGTGCTCGGCCTGGGCATGACAATCTGCGTGGCACCGCTCACCACGACTGTCATGAACGCTGCACCCGTTGACCAGGCAGGCGTTGCCAGCGGCATCAACAACGCTGTTGCCGGCACAGGGAGTCTGCTCGCGGTTGCGGCGTTCGGCCTTCTCCTCACGGGCATCTTCAACCACAGCGTCACCCATCACCTGGATGCGCTCGCACTACCTTCACCCGCCCGTTCTGCCGCAGATGCACAACGACCAAAGCTTGCAGCGGCCACCAGCATCGACCCGCAGGTGAGCCTCGCCTTCCATGCCGCTTTCAGCTCAGGCTTTCGTGGCGTTATGTCAGGCGCAGCGGTGCTTGCGGCGCTCAGCGGCGTCAGCGCGTTCCTGCTGCTGCGCCCGCTCGGCGAACCCCGCAAAACAGAAAGCCTCTGACCCAAGGCAAGCCATTTCACCTCCCGCGCATCCAATGTGCCCATAGGTGATTCATGCTTTCAACATTTTGGGACAGCAAAACCGCGCGCGTCCTGAGCACCGTTCTGATATTTGCAGCAGTCCTCGGTTTTCTCCACTCCGCTCGCGAGACGCTGACGCTGTTTCTCTTTGCGATTCTCTTCGCATATTTCGTCGCGCCACTCGTCGGTCGGCTGCAGAAACCTCTGCATGGTCGGATCAAGGCCATCGCCGCTGTCTACGTCATCATGTTCGGCCTGCTCGTCGCCCTCGGCTTCCTCATCGGCCCACGCATCGCGCAGGAGAGCCGCGACCTCACCGCCAGCATCCCCGGCCTGGTCAACAACTTCTCCTCCGGCGAATACCTCAAGCAGTTCAGCGAGAAGCACAACTGGGGCGCAGCCCGTACCGCTCAGATCCAGAGTTTCTTCAGCGATCACCGCGATGACCTGCTGGACTACGGCAAGGCACTCGCCTCGAAACTCGCCAACCCTGTCCAGCACATCTGGTGGCTCATTCTTATCCCCATCCTGAGCCTCTTCTTCCTGAAGGACGGCAGCGACATGGCGGATAGCATTGTGCAGCTTGGTCGCGAGCCGCGGCAGCGCGTCGCGATCCGCGGCATCGTTGACGACGTCAATGTCATGCTTGGCAGCTACATCCGCGCACAGCTCATACTGGCCGCACTCACCATGGTGGCGTACACGCTGGTGCTCAGCCTTATGCGGGTGCCGTACGCCTTCATTCTTGGCCCAATCGCCGGTATCTTCGAGTTTGTTCCCGTCGTCGGTCCAGCCGTCGCTGCGGTGCTTGTCTTCGCCGTTGCCGGGCTTACGGGATACGACCATCTGCTCTGGCTTGTCGTCTTCCTTGGCGTCTGGCGGCTGGTCCAGGACTACGTGAACGGCCCCAGGATCATGGGCAAATCACTTGAAATTTCACCCATCGTCCAAATCTTCGCGGTTCTTGCCGGTGGCGAGATCGCAGGTGTCGTTGGCGCGCTGATCTCCGTCCCCATCGTGGCAATCCTCCGCATCCTGTGGCGACGCCTCAGCAGTGGCCGCGGCGTCGACGAAGAAGTTGTGAACAACCTGCCGGACCACACGGCACCTCCACCCTCGGCTGAACTGGCCTGAAAGGGAGCGACCCATGCGCCCACTCCAAAGCGTCGCCCTGCTTCTTGCAACCTGTGCAACACTCAGCCTCCATGCGCAGCAGAACACCGCTGCGCAGATCTGGCTGCAGATCCAGCATCGCTACGCCCCTTCACCGCCCGCCGACACCGTCGATACGCTCAAGGCCGGCGATCCCACAACACCCGTTACCGGCGTCGCCACTACGTTCCTCGACACGATGGCCGTTCTGCGTGAAGCGGTTCGCCGCGGCGACAACCTGGTCATCACGCATGAGCCCACCTTCTACAACCACCGGGACGAGACCGCCCAGTTTCAGCAAGACCCGGTCTACAAGGAAAAGCTCGCGTACATCCAGCAGCACCACCTCGTCGTCTACCGCCTTCACGACGAGATTCACGCCGACAACGCGGGCGACAACATCCTGCTGGGCCTCTACAAGGTCCTTGGCTGGCAGAACTACCCGCACCCCGCTAACCTCGGCAAAGCCGCTCAGTACCTCGTAACAATCCCGCCTACTACCCTCGCCGGCCTAGTCCGTACCCTGCAGGCACGTCTGCAGCCCGGTGCCCTGCGCGTTGAGGGTGACCCTACGATGCCGATCACGAGAGTCGCTGTGGTCCCCGGCGCAGCAGGCCTCGCCGAGCAGGTTCTCGCCCTCAACACCGCCGGCGTCCAGTTGCTGATCGCCGGCGAAGCAAGTGAATGGGAGACCGTCGAATACGCTCGCGACGCAATCGCCCAGGGCCGCCACAAAGCACTCATCCTGCTTGGTCACCAGGTTTCGGAAGAGCCCGGCATGGAAGAGTGCGCACAGCAACTCCGCGTCCTCTTCCCGAACCTCCGCGTCGATCACATTCCGGCGGAGCAGCCTTTCTGGAAGTCGACGGTAGACCCGGCGGATGCGCCGCCCCTCACCCACTGATGCAACAGCCCTACTTCGCGGGCTGAAACGCCGGGTCACCCATGTTCCACAGAAAGAACGTAAAGATATCCGTCCAATCCGACACCTGCTGCTGCAGCGTATCGGTGATCCCATGCCCGGCGTCATAGTTCACTCGAAGCAGAATCGGCTTGGCCCCGGCGTTCGCCGCCTTCAGCGCCGCGGCCATCTTTGCACCCTGCCATGGCTCCACCCGTGGGTCGTTGGCTCCTGCCGTCACCAGCACCGCCGGATACTTTGTCCCCGGCACCACGTGGTGGTACGCGCTCATCGCATACAGACCCTTGAAGCCGTCCTCGTTCTTCACTGTGCCAAACTCGTCGATGTTGGTCGGCCCGTTCGGCCCCGTTTCAACTCGGATCATGTCTGAGCACGGCACCCCATCCACTGCCGCCGCAAACAGGTCAGGCCGCGTCGTAATCGTCCGCCCAATCAGGATGCCACCCGCACTCTGGCTCCAGATCCCCAGCTTCGCCGCAGACGTGTACTTGTGGTCGATCAGGTACTGCGCGCTCGCAATAAAGTCGCCCCACGTATTCGGCTTGGTCGCCATCTTGCCGCCCAGGTGCCAGCCTTCGCCAAGCTCCCCGCCACCGCGCACATGGCTCACCGCCAGAATCCCACCGCGCTCCACCCACGCAACATACCTGCGGCCAAACGCCGGCGTAAACGCATCCCCGTACGCCCCATATCCGATCAGCGCCGTGGGTGCGCTCCCGTCCATCGCCACACCCTTCTTGTGGATGATCGACAACGGTACCTTTGTCCCATCCGGAGCCGTCACCTCCACCTCCTCCGCCGTCAGATCGGTTGGATCTACCGCGTTCTTCGGCTCCAGCCCCAGCGCCTCCAGGCTCCCCTTCTTGCTGTCGTACCTGTAGAAGTCGCCAAAAGCCGTCCACGACGTCAACTGCATCAGCGCGCCATCCTCCGTGCGTTGCGTCACCACCGCATCCGTCGTCAGACCAGCTGGAATCTGGATCAGCTCCTTCTCCTTCTTCTGGTCATACGGCACCCGCAGCACCTTGCCGTAACCCTTGTCGATCACGCGCAGATAGATTCCGTCCTTCGCCTGGTGCAGCACGTCTGAGCCGATAAAGCCACCGCTGAACACCAGGTTGCTTGGTGCTACGACCACCTGCGCTGTCTTCAAATCCGGGTGCGCCGCGTCCAGCCGCAGCAGCTTGCCATTCAGCGTCCCGTCAAAGCTCACAACGTACAGATCGCTTCCCTTCAGGGCCGCGTCCGTCACCTTGTCCTGTAGGTCCGCAAACTTGTGCCAACCGGTGTGCGACGTCAGCGCACTCTGCTCCCCAATGTAGTAAGTCTGAAACGTACCCACGCCACTCGCAATCTCTGCCAACGCGTAGGGCGAGTCCGCATACGGAAACGCATACGGAAAGTCGAAGTCCGGAACCGGCACGTCCGCCGAAACACCCTTGCCCAGAACTGTCACGTCGGTTGCGGCCGATGTACCCATCGTGTGCCGATACTGCCGCACGTTCTTGTACTTGTTCACCGGTGGGTCGTTTGGGCCCAGCTTCTCCAACTGGTCGTAGAAGAAATACCGATCGTCGGCCGTAAATCCACCACCTACAAACCGTTCCACCTGCTCTGGCAACTCCTTGCCCGTCGCTGTTTCGTAGATGTGCGCCGTCTGTTCCTCTGACCCACCGGCTGACAGCCCTGCCACGACGTACTTGCCGTCCTCTGACGGTGTGTACTGGTCCAGTGACACGTGGTGCCCCGGCGTACTCAGCGCCGCCGGACTCACCAGCAAGCGTTCTGCCCCACCTGCCACTGGGCGCACATATAACGACGCCTGATCCTCCCCTCGCAACCGCTTTCGATAAAAGATCAGTTTCTGCCCCAGCATCACGTTCGAGATTGTTAACGTCGCAGCGTTCATGTACTTCGACATCTCAGCTGCAAAGGCCGCTCGGCCCGCCAGGCCGTCCAGCGTCGCTCGCGTGTAGTCCGCCTGCCCGCGCATCCACGCCTTGCTTTCGTCAGACTTCTGGTTCTCCAACCAGCGGTACGGGTCATCCACCTTCTGGCCGAAATACGTTTCCGTCACCATGCGCACCGGTGCCACTGGCGGCCTCAACGCGGTAGTCTGCGCCTCCGCAACGACGCACAACCCGATAAGTCCAAGCGCCACGCGGCGCACACAGTACAGCGATTGATGGAAGGGAGCCATGCGCACGAGAATACGCGTGAAATCACCGATGGTGAACCAAAACTTCAGTGGCCGGTTCGGCGAGGAGATGCTGCGTCCTACGCTCCACGTCTGACGAAAACTTTCATCGACACATCGCAGGAACGGCGGTACTCTTTCATCCCAACGGCCTGTCTCACCGCGGCAGACCAGTTCCCATCGAGAACCTGGCGCGAGGTACAAGCCATGCACCGCTTCAACAGGCGACAAGTCGTCACCGGTAGTGCAACCCTCTTCGCAGGAACTTGCGTGCCCTTAGCCCCCGTCGCAGACGCGCAGACGTTAAACGCCGCCGGTCCGTTCTTCGCATCCGCATCCGCTGGCCGCGGTGCGAGTCCGTGGCTCATCCACGGTGCCCCGTCCATGCTCATTAAAGTCTCTGGCAGTGATGTACATGGGCGATTTTCCGCCATCCAGATCAATACGCCGCCTGGCCTTGGCCCTGAACTCCACGTGCACCATAACCAAAACGAGATGTTCTACATGCTCTCGGGACGCATAGGTCTGCACTGTGGAACGGAACGCCACGTCCTTTCCACGGGTGACACCTTTATGGCTCCGAAAGGTGTTCCTCACGCCTACGTCGCGCTGGGCAAAGAGCCGGCTCACATCTTCAACCTGTTCGATCCTGCTGACAAGATCGAAAGCTTCTTTGCGGAGTATTCCGCTATCCTCAATCGCAACGGACCGCCGGACAGGGCAGCCCTCGCAAATCTCTACGGCCGGTGCGACATGCAGGTCCTTGGTCCACCGCTCGATGCGACTTCTTTTCACAGCTGATGCAGCTTCGCCGACACCCTAGCACTTGCTGCTGCTGAATCGCTGCGGAACTCACTTGTACTCCACAAGTCCGGCAGCGCGGCCTGCCCGTTGGTTCCGCAAAAACTTGAGCTGGCCCCAATAGATTGGAATTTGCTGGACATGCGAATGGACACCGTACAGCAGCAGCGTTACGGCACCGCCACCCTTCCACCGTGCCTTCCAGGCCGTTCGCACAGCTAAAGCGATTAACAGTCCAAACACCACCAGCAACGGCAGAACATTCCCGGCAAGGACGCTGAGCAGCAATCCAATCGGAGCGACCGTAACCAGCACCAATGCCCGGCGTCTGTTCCGGTCGACCTCCCTGCTCCAGAACGGGTGTTCCGTGCCTCGGAACCGCTCGGCTACCTCTGCGTACGCGTGCCCTGCCCGTGTGGCCCGCCGCCAATACTGACCAAATCGCAGCACCGCCAGATCGTGGCCCGTCATCGGCAGATCCACATGCAACATGCGATACCCTCCTGCCGACAGCCGCCTGCAAAGCTCCGGCTCCTCGCCCGCAATCAGCGTTTCGTCGAAGCCGCCCACCGCCTCCAAGGCCTCTCTCCGGAATAACGCATCTCCGCCGCAGAAGCCCGTATAGCCTGGCTCATACACCCAGTCCAGGTCCATCACCCGGTTGTACACGGAGTGCTCTGGAAAGAGCTCCCGCCGGTGGCCCCAGACCACGGCCGTGTCGGCCTGCTTGAACGCCGGCATCGCCTCCAGAACAAAGCTCGGGTGCAACACTGTATCCCCGTCCAGAAACAGCACCGTCGTACCGCGCGCAGCACGCCACCCCGCGTTGCGGCCGCGCGCCGCCGTGGGCCGACCCATTCCCAGGGAAAGTACCCGCCAGCCTTTCAGAGTCGCCAGGGCCACACTGCCGTCCGTCGATCCCGAATCGACGTAGATCAATTCCACTTGTGGGAAAACATCCTCCGTTAACGAGAAGTCGCCAGCGGTCTGTGCCCTTCCGTCTACCATTTCGTTTGCGGCTGAGGACATCTCTTCGCGCGTCTCAGCCTCTGCGGGGAGCCCCATGGCCAGCACCGAATCCAGGCACCGTTCCAGGCGTTGCCCCTCATTACGCCCGATTACAACAACGCTCAACCAGGGTGTTCGCACTAGCTGCACACCCAGTCCGGCGCGGTCCATGTACCGCAGGTCTCCATGCCAGCCAACGCTCTACTCCTTGTTGTACGAATAGGCGGCTTCGTCCACCAGCCGAGCAGAGCTCTCATCCCAGTCTTCGACCTTTGGCTCGTCCTCTGGCACGTGCAGGCCTGCAGAGCGCGTCCGCACCCGCGCGGGCCGAACCCTTGACATGCTGCGCGCCAACGGATCTCCCGGAACGCGCAATTCGTCCATCGTCCCAGCGTTTAACACCTGCCATGCTCCGGCATTGTCCACTGGCTCGCGGTTCACCTGCCGCGCAGCGCGCTCTTCCGCTTTCGCCAGCGCCTTTTTGTAACCCGGTGCCGCATACCGCACCTGCAGTTCCTGCAACACGGCACCGACACCCTGTGCTCCAAGCTGCTCCAGCAGGCCACCAGCCTGCGCCAACTCCTCGCGCGTCGTCACCCCACTCTCCGACACCAGGATCGTCCCGTCCGTCCGCCGTGCCGCGTACTCTGCAAGCGCGGACTGCAGCAACGGCGGGGCATCGATGAGCACCATGTCGTAGTCGCGCTTCAACCAGTTCAGGCGCTGGATTGCAACGCCTTCGGCTGTCGATCCATCGGCAGCTGGAGCGTCAGAAAAACGCAACCCCATCGCGCTGCTCGGACCCCGCCCATACATCTGCTCGAAATCCTTTTCTGCCCGCAGCAACGTCTCGGCTCCCAGCCACAACGCAGAGTACCCCAGGTCACGCAGCTTGCCCTGCACCCGGAATACGAGCTCCTCCACATCGCTGTCCGCGCTGGTCGCGGTAAACACAAACGTCTTTGAGCGATTCTTCAGGTAAGCGCTTTCAATACTGGCTGCCATCCGCAGTAGTCCCTGATCTGCGATCGCATCGGACACCTCCGACTCAGCTGGCAGGACCGCCATCGGTCGAATCCCAAGCACCGCCTCCAGGTCCACCGCCAGAAAGACCCGCTCATCCCGCCGATACGCCAGAATTGCTGCGGCAAGACCTGCCAGCAATGCCAACGGTAACGCAGCCAACAGCGCCAGGCGACCCTTGCCCCCAGCCTGAAGGTCAGAATCCGTGGGTGCCACCACCATGTTCACCCGGCTGGGTGCGCTGCTCTGTAACAGCGTGCTGCTGATCGCATCCCGCACCGTGCCGAGTCGTGTTTGCAGACGCTCGATCTCATGCGACAGCTCAGAGTAGTGCTCCAGCTTTGCCGCGATTCCCGGCATCCCGCTTGTGTCCTGCACAAGCTGATGTTCCAGCCGCTGTTCTTCCTGCGTCACACCGCTCACACTGCGATTGCGCATCTCCTGCTGTCGACGCAACTGCTCGGCATCGCTCCGTCTCAGCGCAGACGCCAGTTCCCCGTCAATCGCCTTCACCTCTGCGGCATCCTGCTGGTAGATCGGATTCCTGGCCGTCATGCCCGCCATCTGGCTTTGCAGGGCCGCCTTCCGAACGTTCAATGTCGACATTAGGCCTGCGACGGAAGAGCCGCCGGAACTTGCTTCGTCTATCCCACCGCCCTGTGCCGTGCTGATGCCTGCCTGCGCAAAGGCGCGCGCTCGTTGCAGCTCGGCCAATTGCGATCGAAGCTGATCCGCATTCACATCCGCTGGCGTGCGCTCGTTCTCTCGCAGGCGCGAAACGCCAAGCTCGCCCGCAAGTTCCGCCGCAGCATCCCTATCCTGCTGCAAATTGCTGTCCAGCCGGGCAGCCTCTTCCTTCAGCAGTTGCACGCGTTCCGTTGCGCGCCCATCCTCCTCGCGATGGACGGTCTTCAAAAACTGCGCGGAGACTGCAGCTAGAGCTTGTGCGGCCTCTTTCGGAGAGGGGCCATTCAACGTTGCCGCAATCTGCAGGCTCGTCCCCACGCGTGCTACACCCAGAGCATGCTCCATGCGCGATGTTGCTGCCGCCAACGACTCGTTCGGCTTTCTCCACGCACCTCGCGGCAGGGTCTGAATTGCCGCCGCCACCGTGTCTTCCCGCTGCAGCGTCTCCACGTCCTGCTGCATGGTGCTGTCGAATTGCGAAACGTCCATGGTTCCGGGAATGCCATTCTGTGGAACCAGCGTTGTGACTGTCGGCGACACAGAAAAGACCGCCTTGGCCTCGTACTGCCTTGGCATGATCAAGCCGAACCCGAACACCGCAGTGAAGACGAGCGCGGCGGTTAGACCAGCCGCGCGGGGATGCATCTGCAGCGCCCGCTTCCAGTTCAAACGGAACGCCGGCCCACCGCCTGCGTAAGAACCCATAGGGATCGCGTCCGCGGCCAGAAACTCCGGCGTTCTCGATTTGTGCAACTCGCTCATCCGGTCCTGTCTCATACCGGCCCACATCTCGGCCGGTCGCCCTGCATGAATTTCATTCCCCGAACGCGAGTTTCCGTACGGGTGAACCTTTGGCTAACGCTGCGTGATGAACGCCGCGGTCGTAAAAAGATTGAATACCGGTGAAAGCCGATCCAGCACGTACGCAACGCTGTTGAATCTGCTTTCCGGCACAAACAAAATGTCGCCTGAATGCAGCGGAATCTCTGTCGACGCCGGGTTCAGCACATCCTTGAACGCCACCAGGCGGGTCTTGCCGGTGCTCGGCTCCACAATGCGGAGCATCGGATTAACGCCGGCCTCTTTCGTCAATCCGCCGGCGTTCGACAGGAGTCGCGCCAGGGTCGTCTCGCGTTCAAGCGGTTGCGCGCCAGGCCTCTGCACCTGCCCCAGGATTGAGATAAATCTGTCTTCCGGCGACGTCACGTACACCACGTCGTCGCGCTGTAAACGGATGTTCGCCAACATGTTTCCCTGCTTTGCCATCGCGTTCACATCAATTGTGATCGCGGTGTCCGCGCCGCGATAAATGACAGCTCGCTCTGGCAGCGCCCGGATCCCCTGTCCCGTGATCCCGCTGAAACTCGACCCACTTGCGTTCTGCAACCGGCTCATCGATCCACCCCGCGCCAGTAGATCCAGCAGCGTGGGCTGACGCTCGAAGACGTACGGTCCAGGCCGTTCCACGGCGCCCAGCAGCAGCACTCGATTCGACGTGTACGTATCCACGCTCACTGTTACAGCCGGGTCCGTGTAGTACTTCAGTAACTTCTCCCGCAACAATGCCGCTGCCTGCTCCCGGGTCTTCTCCGCCACCTCTACCGAGCCAATCAGTGGCAGCGTAATCTCCCCATCAGGACCTATAGGCTGCTTGCCTGTCAGCTCCGGTCGACCCGACACAGTAATCGTCACCAGGTCGCCTCGCCCAAGCCGATAGGCGTCGCCACCCGGTGGCGGGTCCAGCAACATGCTGCGTTCCTCCGGCGTCAGCGTTCCGGCGGCGGGGGTTCCAGATGAGTCTTGGGGCGAACCTGCAGTCTGCGCCACTGACATTCGTGCGCCACAGAGAAGACCCAGGCAGGCTCCGAGCAGCACCCCGCAAACGTACCGCCGCGCCGCGCGCCATGCCGGATTCCCCCGATGTCGGCCTGTCATACCCCTCACTCTAACCCTAACAACCGTGCGCCGCACGACATTCATCCGGCCACCTGTTAGCACTTATATTCCTTACTTAAATCCGTGTAGAACGTAAACTCGCTGCCATCAGCGGCACCCTTATACGGGTGCGGGCAACAACGGTCTCGTTCGGAAACATGAAGCGGAGAGAACCTGCGTCGAGCAATCGCTGAATCGATTCGTTGCCGCCCAGCAGGTACAACTTCAGATCGTGCGACATCAGGCTACGGCGTATCTCCAGCAGTGTTCCTACACCGTCCGCACCAATCCGTGTCGCACCAAACAGATCAACCGTTACGTCCTGATTCGCAGCAATGGCTTCGGTCACCAGGTCACGTAAGCGGCCACACAGCTCACCAGTCAGCGCGTTCTGCACCGCGACGACGCAATGTCCCTCCCGCTGAGTTACTCGCAGAGAACCACTGCTCCGCCGATTGCTCTGCATCCATGACGCACAGACTTCGAGGGGCAGGTACCGCACCAGAGCTACAAGGTCATTGAAATAACGCGGTGCGAGCCGCTTCGGCTCCTGCATCATGCGCCATGCCCACTCCATCCCAAGCCGCTGCACAAGCAGGGGCGCGCGTCGCTTTGCACCCGCAATCAGGTCCAGGGTACCGCCAATGCCCATCGACACCGGGACTTGCAGCCGCTCACGGTTGCGATGGATCCACAGTTCCTGCTTTGGATTGCCAAATGCCACCAGCAAAATGTCCGGTCTCGCCTCATGCACACGCCGCACGATCTCGTCGTTGTCCATCTCGTCCAACGGCATGGCCGCAGGCGAATAGTGCCCGACAAATTGAGCGCCAGGGTACCGCTCCCCTAAAACTTGAATTGCCTTTCGCGCGTTCTCGTTGCTCGACCCTAGCAGGAAGATCCGATAGCCCTTTTCCGCCGACAGCCTGGCCAGTTCGGGCGTAAGGTCTGCCCCTGTGATCCGCCCCTGCAGCGGCCGTCCCAGCAGCTTTGCCACCAGCACCAGAGGATATCCGTCCGGAAGAACCATCGCGCAGTCACAAATCGCCTTGTGGAGCTCCGGATTCTTGCGCGCATTCCGTACGAAATCCAGGTTGGCCGTCGCAATCTGATAGCAGCACCCTGATCGGATACGGCCATCGATACTGGCAATTGCCTGCTTCATCGAGACGTTGCAGATGGGCAACCCAAGCATCGCCACAACCCTGGAATTCTTTCGGACCATTCGCCACGCAGCCTTTCGGAAGAGAACAGCAGTGCAATGTATGTCGAACTGTCCCGACGAGACTCAGTATTCCCCTCCGGATGGGTCTGCGACATACCACTTCTGTGTGCCATAACGATCCACCTGAGTCATTTTGGGAAAGATTTGCACAGGAAGCCGTGTCTCAGCGTCACCACCGGCTTGCCGGGTGTCCATGCGTGAACGCCAGATCTCTAACCGTCGCTCAAGGACCGCCTGCCTTCGTCCCCTCGCCTGGTTCCGGGCGAACGGAAGTGGTACTGCAAGCATTCCCGCTTCCGTTGTACCGTGACAACATGCCTCTTCCTGGCCTCGCTTGCGTTCAATCGCTGGCTGCAGTCCTGTTGATTGCGCTGCCAACCCCGGCAACACCAGTCGCGGCACAGGCCCTCGTCACAACCGAAACCCTTTCCTTGCAAAACTTCATCGTCTTTGTTCCAACCATCCTTACCGTCGTGGCGCTCTTTCGAACCTCTCTGACGAAAGTCTTCCTCAACATCTACCTGCCCGTCCTCCTGCTTCTCCCCCTGTACTTCCACATCAAAGTGCCCGGCCTGCCGCCCATCGATTTCAGCGAAGCTGTCGCGATTCCTCTGGGCTGCGCCATGCTCTATCGCCTGTGGCCTTTTTTCAAGCTCACTGTCTCCGATGTCGCCATAGCCGTCTTCATCGCATCGGCCGGCGTCTCCCACTTCCTCGCGCACGACACCACCCACGGTATCTTCAACATCTTCTACGGCATGTTTGAAGCACTCATACCCTACTTATTTGGCAAGCTCCTGATTGAGCACTTCGACATCCGCGTTGAAACCGTGCGCCGCATCGTCGTGCTTATGGCCGCCGGATGCATCATCGCGGTTCTGGAATATTTCATCGGCGTCAATCCCTTCGCCTCCGCCTTTCAGCCGTTCTTTCCCGGCCAAAAGCTCATCTGGGTCACGCAGTTCCGCTGGGGATTCGGCCGCGTTGCCGGCCCATATGGTCAGTCAGAACTCGCCGGCATCATGCTCTTCACCGGCATCGTCCTGCTGGTTTGGGTCAGCCATGCCTACCCCTGGAAAGAGAAGCTCGGCAACTTGCTCAAACTTCGTACTGTGCTTTTCGCCGTTCTGGGTATCACCCTGCTCAGCACCCAGGCTCGCGGTCCATGGCTTGGTTGCCTTCTCGCTTTACCCATCGCCCTGCTCGGCCGCACCCGCAACCTGCTGCGCAATGCGCTGGTACTTGTCGCACTCTGCCTTGTCGCCGGCCTCGTTCTCTATGTCAAAGGCAAGGCCTACACCAGCACCAATCCTTCCAGCGGCGAGCAGCAAACCGCGCAGTACCGCGCAGACCTCATCGACTTCTACGTCCCCATCGCGCAAAGAGGTGGCGCCTGGGGATGGGGCGAAGGATTTCCTGTTGTCCGTGCCTACAGCTCCGTCGACAATGAATACCTCCTGCTTTGGCTTGTTCAAGGCTGGGTCGGCATGGTCAGTTTTGTCGTGATAGCCGCGGAAACGGTCTACCGTCTCATCGTTGCGGTAGTCCGCAGTACCGGCAAACGCGACCGCTTCTTCGCGCTCACGTTGCTTGGCTGTTTCTGCGGACTCCTTCTCACGGTCGGCACCGTCTTTCTCTTCGGCCAGCCTTTCCAGCTGTTCTTCCTGCTCGCCGGATGGGCGCAGTCTGTCAAAACCGCACGCGTCCCTCAGCAGCAGCGCCAGTTCGCGTTCGCCCATGCAATTACCTAAGTGGCTTCTGCCGTGCGCAGCCCTCGCCGTCGTGCTCCTTCTCTCCTGCAGACCGGCGGCTCTGCTCGGCCAAAACTCTCATCCGAAAGCCAAAGACCTTCCTACCCGCATCACCATCGGCACCCACGTTCTTCGCCGAGACGTTCAGCGATTCGGCATTAATCTTGGCAGCGAAAACTTCTACGACTCCGGCCAGATTCTGCGCAACCTCGTCGCCCGGAACCCTGGTTTTCAGGGTCAAACCTGGCAAAGCATTCTCCGCTGTACCACCTTCACACGCACAGCGTGCACCGCCGCCCGCATGGCATGGCCCGCCAGTTTTCTTGCGAACGGCACGTTTGAGGTCGCCACGGGCCCAGCAGCAGGCACACGCGGCACCATCCGCACCTCAAACGGTGACGGCAAGGCAGGCGCATATACCGTTCAGTTCGCCTCCGCCCTCGCTGCGACCCCTGCCAACGGCGACTACCTCATCGTCCGCTCTCGGCAACCCGGCGACCCCACAGCGGGCTGGTGGCCCAGCTTCGAGTGCGGAGCCACCGCAACCGCAGAACTCCACGACCTGCCGCCTCATTCGCCGGGCCGCCAGGTCCTCAGCATCGATGCCGCCAGACCCTGCCAGCGCGCCGCTCTCAACAGCTACTTTGACTCCTCCCCGGGCCACGCCTTCGTCCATCTCAACGGCGCCTATACCCTCCGCTTTCAGGCGAAGGCCCTGACAACTCACTCCACCCTCCAGGTCCGCTTCTCCCGCGAGTCCGGCCCTGTCTTTCTGAACAAAGGTGTCCCCCTTCAAGCCGGCTGGCACACCTACACCCTTCCCTTCAGCGCAACAGAAAAGCAGACAGAGAAGGCGAGCACCGCTGGCCTCTCGTTTACCGCCGCTTCTGCGTCCCTGCTACTCGCCGACATCTCTCTCACCGCTGACATCGTCCCCGCGCGTCACAACCCCACAGCCTTCCGTGATGAAGTCGTCGACACCCTCCGCGACCTCCACCCCGGCATCCTCCGCTACATGGACAGCGGCACGGACTTCGGCACCTCACTCGATGATTGGCTTACCCCACCCGCCGGTCGCCCGCGCACTGGCTACTCGCTCTGGGCTACACGGCAAGAGGACATCAGCCTCGGCGTGCACGAGTTCCTCACTTTGACTCAAGCAGTTAGCACCGGCCAGGCACCGACGGAGCCATGGATCAGCCTGCCCGCGGCCTTCTCCCCGGAAGAAGCGCGCCATCTCATCGATTACCTGGCGGGCCCACCTACCACCACTTACGGCAGCCTCCGCGCCCGCCTTGGCCATCCCCGTCCCTGGACAGAATCCTTCCCCCGCATCCACCTCGAACTCGGCAATGAAGTCTGGAATCGCGGCTCCTTCGCCGGCGCCACCATCGACGATCCAGCCGCGTACGCAGATCGGGCCGCTACAGTCTTCCGCGCCATGCGCTCCGCCCCCGCCTTCACTCCCGCCCGCTTCGACCTGGTTGCCGGATCGTTCTTCGAAGTCCCCGCACATACCGCCGCAGAAGCCGTTGCGCTCCATCGCAGTGCAGACACGCTCTCCGTCGCGCCCTACCTCTTCAGCCGTTTCAACGACGCCTCCAGCACCGAGGCCGTCTTTGGCCCCATGCTCGCTCAGCCCGAGCAATGGACGACCATCGGTGGTCTCCTGCGTCAGCAGGCCGACGCCGTCCACGCCAACAGTCCTGCTACCCGTCTCAATCTGTATGAGGTCAATCTCGGCACCGTCACCGGCTCACCCGCCATCAGCCAGGCAGACATCGATCGCACCGTCCCTTCCACGGGAGCCGCACTCGCCGTTGCCGACCTCATACTCCTCGCTCTTCGCGATCTCGGCGTCACCGAGCAGTGCCTCTTTGCACTGACCGAGTTCCGCAACGGCTTTACCTCACCGGGCGGCGGCACCGCACGCACCACACCTCTCTTCGGTGCCGTCGTCGACATGGGCGGAGCCACGGACCGCCGCCGGCCGTCGTTCTACGCTCTGCGCCTACTCAACCAGGCCATCCTCGCAAACCTCATTGAAACCACAACCACCGGCAGTGACCCTACCTGGGCTCAGTCCGCGAGCCCCAACGACTACATCGCTCTTCCGCAGGCCCATTTCCTGCAGAGCTTTGCCTTCGGTGAACCCGGTCGCCGCTCCCTCATCGTTCTCAACCTCAGCCGAACAGAGGCTTTGCCCGTCGCCTACGCCGGCGCGAACGCTCCGCGCGGCACTGTGCAGCAGACGGTTCTTACCTCAACCCACATCACCGACAGCAATGAGAACGAAGCGCTGGTCTCTCCCAGAACTACCTCTGTCCTCAACTTCGACCTCGCCGCCCAGCACCTTTTGCCGCCTTTCTCCATCACCGCGTACACCTGGAAGGCGCCATGATCCACCTGCTTCTCGCCACCACCGCCACGCTCCTGCTGCTTAGCTCGCTCCCACTCCTCGTAGAACTGTGCCTGCTCTCCCTTTCCGCACTCTTCCTGCATGAGCTCGCAAATTCACCCGCAACTGGAGTCGCACCGGCTCGCCTCGCCGTCGTCGTTCCCGCGCATGATGAAGAGCAGCTGATCCGCGCATGCGTCGCCAGCCTGCGCAACTCTCATCGACCGCCTGACGCCATCTACGTCGTTGCGCACAACTGCAAAGACACCACGGCAGCCGCAGCAGAATCCGCCGGTGCACAGGTCCTGGTTCTGCACGACGACGGCAGCCGCGGCAAAGGCGCAGCCCTCGACCATGGTTTCACCCACGCACTTGCCCAGCACCACACCGCCATCCTCGTCGTCGACGCGGATTCCGTCGTTGATCCCACGCTCACCGGCCATGTCACCCGAGCCTTCGCAGACGGCGCAGACGCCGTCCAGGCCCGCTACATCGCGTCGACAACAGTCGCAGGCACACGCACCGCCATCATGGCTCTGTCGCTGACCGGCATGAACTTCGTCCGGCCCCGTGGCCGCAGCCGCCTTGGTCTCTCCTCCGGCATCTTCGGCAACGGCTTCGCCCTTTCCGCCGCCACGATAGGCGCCGTCCCCTACACTGCTCACTCCGTCGTCGAAGACCTTGAGTACCACCTGTCGCTTGTCGCTTCCGGCCGCTCCGTACGCTTCCTCGAATACGCCATCGTCCGCGGCGAACTGCCCGACAACGACAAGGCCGCAGGGACTCAGCGCGCTCGTTGGGAGGGCGGTCGCGCCCGCATTCGCCGGGACTTCGTTCCAAGGGTATTCAGGGCAGTCCTCCGCGGCAACCTGCGCCTGCTCGAACCCCTGCTCGATCTTCTAAGCATCCCCATCGCGAGCGTCGTGCCCATCCTGCTCGCCATGGCCATCCTTCCCCTCGCCTGGTCCCGCATCTACGCGTGCGCCGGTCTCGCCACCCTCGCACTTTATGTCGCCGCCTCGGTCGCCCTGTCTCCTTCGCCTTCAGCCGCAAGCCGCGCCTTGCTCTCCGTACCGGGCTATCTGCTGTTCAAACTCCGCCTCATCCGCGCTAAGCACCAGGCGTCCGGCGGTCACGCCACCTGGGTGCGCACGGCGCGCAACCCCACCGATCCCGGCTCCCCAAGTTCCAGCCCGGAACAACCGCAGGAACAGCATCCGCGGTAAGACCCGATTTGCTCCAGCAACTAACGCCGGCTCCGCGCTTGAACGCAACAAGGCCTCCCATAGGGGAGGCCTTCGCTGCATATCTCGCAAACTGAATTGACTAGAACGGAATATCGTCGTCCGTAATCCCCTCGTTCGCATACTCCGGCATCGAGTTCGACGACCGCTGATCGAAGCTCGCCGTGCCGCCCGCATTTCCACGCTGACTGTAGCCACCAGAGTTTCCGGCAGCTTGGCCATAGCTCTGCCCGCCACCTTCGCGGTCTCCACGGCCCCCAAGCAAGGAAAGCTCGTTCACCAGAATCTCTGTCCGGTACTTCTTCTGTCCGCTTTCCTTGTCGTCCCACGACCGCGTCTGAATCTTGCCCTCAACGAAAAGCTGGGTTCCCTTCTTCACGTAATCGCGCACAATCTCGGCAGTCCGCCCAAAGCACACCAGATTATGCCACTCGGTCTTATCCACCCAGTTCCCCGTCTGGTCCTTCTGTCGGTCGGCGGTCGCCAGCGTCAGCGATGCAATGACCATGCCACCCTGGGTCGCTCGCATCTCTGGGTCTTTGCCGACATTGCCCAGCAGCATCACCTTGTTTACGCCCTTAGCCATTCCATACACCCCTTACCAAATCGTCACCCGTAGCCTAGCAGATTACCCCGCGTAAAACGTCCCCTCCCGGCCCACTCACCGCTGGGCTCCCACACGCGCTCGGCCGCAGGCTCGCCGCCGTTCTACCATTAAAACGTGCGCTTCCCCGCCCTGCCCCGCATCTGCGTCGCCCTCAGCGGCCCCACCATGCTCCAAACCGCAGAGACCCTGCTCCCAACCGGCGCTTTTTTTGAGTTCCGCCTGGACACGCTTCACAGCCCCGCAACTTTCCTCCCGGCCCTCCAATCCTTCCTCGACCAGCACCCCCAGGTCCACACCATCGCCACCTGCCGCCGCACCGCGAACGGCGGCCACTTCTCCGGCACTGCCCGCGACGAAGCGCGCATCCTCCACGCCAGCAGCATCGCCGGTGCGACCATTGTCGACCTCTCCCTGGAATCCGCGGAAGAACTCCAGGCCGCAGCCCCGGAAGAACTCAACATCCTCCGCCACAGCCCCGCCGCCCTCCTGCTCAGCTGGCACGACTTCCATGCCACGCCCGACCTCGAGGCCATCCACGCCCGGCTCGCCCGTCACCGCCCTGACCTGCTCAAGATCGTCCCCACCGCGTCTACCCTTGCCGACGCCCTGCGCCTCCTCACCCTGCTCCAGCAGCACCGCGCCAACGGCAACCTCATCGCCATGTCCATGGGCACGCCAGGCATCCTCACCCGCGTCCTTGGCCCCAGCCGCGGATCTCTCTTTACCTTCGCCGCACCCAGCGCCACAAACGCGACCGCCCCCGGCCAGCTCGATCTACAGACCCTCCAACACCTCTACAAAGTCGAGTCCATCACCACTGCAACGCAGGTCTACGGTGTCTTCGGCAACCCCGTCACCAGCTCCAAATCCCCGGCCATGTTGAACGCTGCCTTTGCCGCAACAGGTATCGACGCGGTGTACCTCCCGCTGCAAGCCGAAACAGCCGCCGACCTCTTTCAAACCGCCGAAGCTCTGCCCCTTGCCGGGGCCAGCGTCACCATGCCGCTTAAGGAGCTGATCCTCTCCCGCCTCACGCAAGATCTCGACCCACTAGCCGCCACCGTCGGCGCCGCAAACACCCTCGTCCGCACCGGCCCCAACCTCCGCGGCTACAACACAGACGCTGCCGGCATCACCGTTCCACTCGCCCGGCGCATCCCGCTCGACGGCGCCAACATCCTCGTCCTCGGTGCCGGCGGAGCAGCCCGCGCTGCCGTCTTCGCCCTTCGCGCGGCTGGAGCACGCGTCAGCCTCCTGAACCGCTCACCGCAACGCGCCCAGGTCCTCGCCGACCAGTCGGGCTCCGCAGTCCTCACACGCACACAGGCTGCCGACACCCGCTTTGATGCCATCCTCAACGCCACACCGCACGGCATGCACGGCCAAACAATAGAAGCCCCGCTCACCGCGAACGAGATGAACACGCAGGTCTTCTTCGACCTCGTCTACAACCCCCTCGAAACCCCGCTCCTCAGACAAGCACGCGCGAGAGGCATCACCGTCATCCCCGGCCTTGAGATGTTCCTCGCCCAGGGGGCAGCCCAGTTCACCCTGTGGACAGGCCAACCCGTCCCGCTCGACGTCATGCGCAGCGCCGTTCTCGCCGCCCTCGCAAACACACCAGGTTAGACCCCAAGCTCCGCCCGGATCGCCCCGGCAATCGCATCGGCATGCCGGCGCATCGAGATCTCATCCTCGGCCTCGATCATCACCCGCGCCAGCGCCTCGGTTCCCGAATAGCGAATCACCACCCGCCCTGTCTCCGCCAGCTCCGCCTCCGCCGCTCCAATCGCCGCCGCAACCGTTGGAATCGACTCCAGCGCCTTCTTCTCCCGCACCCGCACGTTCACAATCACCTGCGGAAACGTCTTCAAATCCGCCGTCAACTCTGCCAGCGACTTCCCGGACCGATGCATCACATCCAGCACCAGCAGCGCCGTCAGTAACCCGTCTCCGGTTGTACTTTTGCCGGCGAACAGAATGTGGCCGCTCTGCTCCCCACCTAGCGACGCACCCGTCCCTTTCATCTGCTCCAGCACGTATTTGTCCCCCACCGGTGCACGCAGCATTTTGATCCCACTCTGCCGCAGCGCCGACTCCAGCCCCATATTCGACATCGTCGTCGCTATGACCAGGTCATCCTTCAGCAAGCCGCGAGCCTTCAGATCCCGTGCCGCCAACAGCAGCACAGAGTCTCCATTCGCCACGCGCCCATGCTCGTCCGCAAACATCACCCGGTCCGCATCCCCGTCAAACGTAATCCCGATGTCCGCCTTGTCCCGCACCACGGTCCGCGCAACAACCTCGGGATGCAGCGCTCCGCAACCTTCGTTGATGTTGCGCCCATCCGGCGACGCATGATGTACTCGCACCTCGCCGCCCAGCCCGGCAAACAGCTGTGGAGCCACGGCACTCGCCGCCCCGTTGGCACAGTCAAGCACCACCGTTCGCCCATCCAGTGAGAGGCCGTCGACCGTCGCCAGCAGCGCACGCACATACTCGGCTCGATCACTCTCCTCTACCGGCGGCACCGGCTCGTTCGGCACTTCGTCATGGCTTGCCGCCAGCTGCTTGAAGATCTCCTCCTCAATCGCCAGCTCCACCGAGTCGGCCAGCTTGTAGCCGTCCCGCCCAAAGATCTTGATCCCGTTGTCCCGCCACGGATTGTGCGATGCGGAGATCACCACACCTGCGCTAAAGCCGTGCGCCACGGTCAGAAACGCCACCGCCGGCGTCGTGATCACACCTGCGCTCTCCACGGCAGCACCGCCTCGCCGCAAACCCGCCGTCAGCGTCGCCGCAATGTCTTCTGAAGACTCGCGCGTATCCATCCCCAGAACTACCTTCGGGTTTGCGCCCAAATGGTGGGCCAGCGCCACGCCCACCGCGAACACGGTCCGCCTGTCCAGCGGAGCCTCACCCGCCACACCTCGAATGCCATCCGTCCCAAACAGCTTCCTCATCCCACATCCTCAATCGGTGTCACAGCGACGCTCGACACCGTCGTTTCTACAGATCCGTCCATCATCCGCACACGCATGGATTCTCCGGCACCCACCTGGGTGACAGATCGTACCAGCCTTCCATCCGCTGCAAACGCCAGCGTATACCCGCGCTCCAGCACCGCCATCGGGCTCAACGCATCCAGCCGCACCCGAGCCCGCTCCAGCGTGGACCTGCGCCCGCCTACCAGTCTTTGGCTCGCATGCTGCAACCGTGTCTCCACCGCCAGCAGCCGCCCTCGTCCCGCCGCAATGCCGGCACTCACGTCACGTCGTAGCAACCGCGATTCCAGTGCATGTACCCGCGCCAGTCGCACCCGCAGCGCCGAGTGCAACGTGTCGCTCAGCTCCGTGCGCAGATCGTCTACCCGCTGGGCCCGACGTTCCAGCGCCTCCGGCACGCGCCGCAGCGCACCTTCCGCGCTTACCCGGCTAAATCGCTGCCGAGCACCCATCGCCTGCCAACGCACACCCCGCAGCAATCGCGCCCGCAGCGCATCCACGCGCTCGCCTGCCCGATGTTGCGCCTCAGTAATCATCTCGGCGGCGGCACTCGGCGTGGGCGCTCGCAGATCTGCCACAAAGTCCGCAATCGTAAAGTCCGTCTCATGCCCAACGGCACTCACCACCGGCAACGTTGAAGCCGCAATCGTCCGTGCCAGCGCCTCATCGTTGAACGCCCACAGGTCCTCCGTACTTCCGCCGCCCCGCGCCACCACCACCACGTCCACGCCCAGCCCGGGGTGCGCATTGAAATAGCGCACACCCGCCGCGATCTCTGCTGCCGCTCCCATCCCCTGCACCGCGGCCGGATAGACCACGATGTTCATGCACCCGCCGCGGCGCCGGCACACCGTGACAATGTCACGAATCACCGCGCCCTTGGTCGACGTCACCACACCGATCGTGCCCGGATATGCCGGCAACGCGCGCTTCCTGGCGCTGTCGAACAGGCCCTCGTCCCGCAGCCGCGTCTTTAGCTGTTCGAACTGCACCTGCAGCGCGCCCGCCCCACGCGGTTCCAGCGTCTCCGCAATCAGCTGCAACTGGCCGCGGCTTTCGTACACGGAAACACGTCCGCGCGCCAGCACCGCCATGCCATCCGCCGGCTTCCATTTCAGCATGGCCGCCTGCCGCCTGAACAAGACCGCCGGCAGCTGCGCGTCGCCATCCTTCAGTGTGAAATACAGCGCGCCCGACCCGTAGGGCCTTACATTGCTGATTTCCCCTTCGACCCACACGTCGCCATACTCGCGCTCCAGCCGACCCCGCAGAACCCCCACCAGCTCCGCCACGGACCAAAGCTTGCGAGCCTCCGCAGCCAACGCCGGTGCACCTTGCCTTGCATTTGAGAGAGGGGTGTCGGAGACAAGGGTCTCAATCTCCAACTCTTCTATCGGGGCGTCCTCAACGACCGCAGCAGGTTCCGCAAACAGCAACCCAAACTGTCCCAGTGCATCTGCCGTGGGCTCCGCACTTGGCCAACCGCTCCCCGCCTCGCGACCCGCAGTTCGCCCCTGCCCGCGGCCGCGCCGCGCGATCAACTGCGCCAGGCTCTTCGGTGGTGCATCCGGCCTACGCTCCACCTACAGCCCTCCACCACACGCACACGCTGTCATTTCCATAGGAGCGAGGCACAGTGGAGAAACCTGCTTTCTCCGGCCACCTGTTTACCGCCCCGGAGCCTCACCCAGATCCTGCGACGCGATTTCTGCTGCCGCGCTCTTCGGGTCCTTGTCCTTGATTGCCGCGTAGATCTTCCGCGCCTGATCCTTCTTGCCCTCGCTGGTGTACAGATCCGCCAGCGTCAACTGGGCCAGCCCCTTCGGCACCGTCACCGTGGGTTTGTCCGCCAGCTTCTGCAGCAGGGTAATCGCATCCGCATCTCGCCCGGTGGAATGGTACAGGCCCGCCAGCGAAAGCTTCGACAACGCTGCGATATCCCCATTCCAGCTCTCGGCGCTCTTCTTCAGCAGGGTCTCCGCCGTTGCAGTTTGTCCCATCTGCAACGCCGTAACGCCCTGCAGGTACAGTGCATTCCGGCCGCTCGGCGTCATGCCGTAGGTGTTGGCAACCGCAGCAAACTGCGCATTCGCCTCGCGCGCCCGGTCCGCATTGCTGCTGAACGTCTTGGTCCCCGCTGGCGCGGGCTGCCCCGCCGGCACGACCGGCGCACCATAGGTCCGCATGCCATCCGCCAGCGCGGCACTCGCCTCGCCGGATCGGTGCCAGTACACCACGCCCACAATCGAACCAACCAGCGCAACCAACACGATGGCCGCAAGCACCGTCAGCAGAAACCTGCGGTTCTGCGGAATAAACAGCGGTCCACTTTTAAGTGGAGAGTTCTCCAGTACGGCATTCCGACGGGTAGGCAGGGCGGTATTCAAACAGGTCACACTCTTTCGCACAGCAAACTTGGGAACGCAATCGCGACCCGATACCATCTCGAAGAATACCAGCGGCACTCTACCCCTGCAACGAAGCGCGCCGAACCAGCGGCCTGTGCTGAACGTATCCGGCAGAGTCGACCGCCTTGCCCGCGTAGCCACAACCCGCTACCCTCAGACCAACGCCACTGTCCGCAGACGAACGCCACCAGCCCGGAGCCGATCACCATGTACGAAAACTTCCGCACCACCGACCACTGGACCGGCGAAGAACTCCACTGCGTCTGGAAGGGTACCGTCGTCGCCATCGCCACACGCCACGCCGACGCGACTGACATCATCTTCTCCGTCAACGGTCGCCCTCTCACCATCGCCATGCCCAATACTGCATGGGTTGAAATGAAGAAGAACGCGGGTCACGTCATCACCGACTATGCCGCAGCCCAGGCGGCCGGCAAATACCTCAAATCCATAATCGATTCCGGCTACAGCAACGGTCGCGACTTCTACTCCATGACCGTGCAGGAAGTGCTCGATAACGTCAACGCCGTCGTGAACGAAGCTGGCAGCACCCGTGCCCTCCCGTCACTACCCGTCATTAACGACGACATCGAACCGGAAGTCTACGCCGGCGGCCTGCCTGCAGACCAGGTCACTGAAGTCGTCACACCGCCGAACCCCTAGCGCCACGCGCAGATACAAACAGCGAAAGCCCCCGGCATTTACCGGGGGCTCTTCTGTTTGCTGTGGGCGCAGACTTCCTTACAGCGCGAAACGCCGGCGAGCCACACCGATCAACCCCAACACGCCCGTTCCCAGCAACGCCAGGCTTGAGGGTTCGGGGGTGGATGCAACGGCCGGGCTGAAACTCAGAACGGAAGACAGTGTGCCATTAGGCGGCACACCCGCCTTTTGCGTCAGGCTCAGCACATCCCCGGCGAGTGTTGCCGACAATCCAAGTCCGTTGGATAGAAAGTTAATCGTCAGTCCGCTAAACGCCGCGTCAGTAAAGGTATACAGAGCGGAAAAATTCAGGTCTCCGCAGTTGCTGACCTTGCACACGTCTTTGATCGTCAGGGTATTCGCCATGAAATTCGCGGTATCGCGGTTAAGGCTATCCTCGAGTCCGAATTCGATCCCCGAGCCGATCTTCACAGTGGTCCCAGCCGCATTGCCATAGTTGGCTGGCACATATCCATACATCGGATCGAAGACGTTTGCGGAACCGCCCATAAACTGTGCGCTACCCGTAACACTGGTGCCGGTAAGATCGGCTTTAGCAGCTAAGGTGCAGCACAAAACACCAACGAAAAACACCACGGCTTTGAATGACATAGCAGAGTCCTGAGAGAAGAGATAAGTGAATCATCCGAGCCTAGCATCCGGTTCGCGGTGGAAATTCGGGCTATAGCCAGCATCCGCACTGCGTACCTAGTGCTTCACCTATCCCGCGTGGGACCCGCCACCTACCGGTGACACGTCAGTCGGGATCAGTCGCGGTCCGGCACAAGCCCGATCGCTGCCTGCATCGGCCGAATCTCCGGCCCGGACATAAACGCCTTCCAAATCAACGAGCTACGGCCGTTCTCTATCATCACCACCTGAGGTGCCTGGTTTAAACCCATGTTGGTGCTGGAGTACCAGTTTTCTCCCTCGTTGAACGCATCACGAAAACCGTAAATACTCCACGTCTGCGCACCCATGTCCCGATACCAATGCTTCAGAGCAAGCAGCGACTGCTGCGGCGTATAGGCGTACGAGGCGATTGCGCCTGTGGGAGCGATGGTACCGTCGTCTTCCTCAAACGGCTTGTACTCGTGATAGCGGTCGTCTGGGCCATCAACCGCAGTCAGGCCCCAGCTGTTCAAGCCGTACCCTTTGAAGTGCCTGGGATTCGCCACTGCGTAGGCCTGGCTCACCAGGGCTTCATTGCGGTTATTGCGAAAGTAATTGCTGTACTTATCCCGCATGCCGCGGGGGTCATAGCCCATGTAACTGTACTGGGTAAAGAACAGCGGACCGGGTGAATTCGGTACATACCCCTGTGTAAGTGGAATGTCGAAGTAGGTGTGCTTGATGCCGTACTCACCGTGTGCGCCGGGACCTTCGCGCTCATATCCACTGCGGTACAGCGATGCGGGCACAGAGTGGGTAGGCGACGCAATGGCCAGCATGTAAGTGATCATCACTTCATTCCAGCCCTCAAGCCGGTTGGCGATGTGGAAGGCGTAATTGGGAGACCAATGCCAGTAGAGCGCGTCGCGCTCCGGTGTGGCGCGATACCACTCCCAATCCACGTCGTGCCACAGAGTGTTGATGTTACCGCGGAGGGCAGTTTCGCTCGGCGTGTCCTTATTAAAGTACTGGCGAGCAGTCAGCAGGCCCTGCATCATGAACGAGGTTTCGACAAGGTCGCCGCCGTCGTCGAAGATGCCGAACAGCGAGATGGTCTTGCCGGTGCGGCCATCGAGAAAGTGAGGCCACACGCCGTGATAGCGATCTGCCTTCGCAAGAAATCCGGTGATGCGTTGCATGCGCTCAACGCCTTCTGCGCGCGTGATAAACCCGCGGTCCACGGCAACTACCAGGGCCATGACGCCGAAGCCGCTGGCACCCATGGCGACAAGATGATCCGGACCCGGCTGAGACTCAAGCGCCATACCGCTGTTGGGCTCCGCGCCGTCCCAGTAGTAGCGAAAGCTCGCCTCTTGCACCATCGTGAGCAGTTCGTCGTCTGTCATGGCATGGGTGTGGGCCGATGCGGACGTGGTGCGCGCCGACTCCTGCAGAGAGGGTGTGCGTGCTGACACCTGATACGCCGCCTCGAACGGAAGCTCGCCGGTGTAATCCGTGTACCGGTGCACACCATAACGCTGCGTCCCGACGGGCACAAAAGGCGCGCCGTAAATTGAGCGGTACACAACGTATTCGGTAGTGACGGAGTCCTCAGGAGCCTGCCATTCCAGATCGACATGGCGTTCATAGCCCTTCGCCTTTAGCCCCGTGGGAGCCGCCGGCGCCGATGTTGCATGGGCGTCCCCATCGTCGATGCGGATCTCGTCCACGTACACGGTATGGCTCTTGTTGTCGGCGTTGCTCTGGCTAAACAGTACTGACTCCAGGTGCGCGGCATTGAAAGGGTGCAACGAATCGAAGTGAAGGCTCGCCAGGGGAACATGGACGCGACGCCATGTGTGCGCCGGCAGGTCGCCGGTAAACGTCTGCACTGCAGCGGCGACTGTGTGGCCTCCATCCGCGTCCGTTAGCGCGATGCGTGGCAAAGCAGCCGCGGCGATTGGCTCCGGGGACCACAGCCAGAACGAAAGGGAATTGCCGGTCCACTGCAGGTCTGCGTTGCGCCACCGGATGGCACGAATCTGGGCGTCCCAGCCGCCGTTCGGCGCGCTCGTCCAGGCCAGTTCCAGCGCGTTCGGGCCGCTGACAAACTCAGATGTTTCCAGCGGCAGTTTGCCCTGCACCAGCTTCAACGTGCTGGGTGCGGAGATGTTGCCGCTGCTGTACGGGTCGTACCCCGAAGAGGGACTGTTGTCGAAGATGACGTGGTCACCGAAGCGCGCAAAACTCTGCGCCAGCACAGTGGAAGGAACGGCGGCAAAGAAGACCGCAAGAAGGAGCGCACTTGTTCTTTTCATGCTGGGCAATTACCGACTAAAGGTGAGGACCACAAGACCGTGGGCAGGCACGGTGATCTGGAGGTGGTTGTTCGCCAGGGTGGGATGTTCTGGCGCGGCGAGGGCACCTGCCTGCTTGAGCTGCGTGACCTGTGCGGGCGTCAAATCGGCAGCAGGGCGACCCATGCTGTCAAAGGCAGCAACGGCGTTGCTATGCGTTTCGTCCACACGCCACAGCGTCACCTTTGCCTTCGTGGCGATATGCTGCAGGTCAAGGTCGAAGACCTTGTCAGGCCCGATGGGCGCTGCCGGCTTTGTATACGCGGCGCCGGTGCCGCTTGGCGGCGCATAGTTCCACAGCGCCAGCGTCAGATTCCCGTTGCTGTCCGTCGTGGCAAGCGCAGAGTCGGAGTCCAGCTTCAACCGCCGCGTGCCGAGCTTGTGCAGCAGAAGAAAGTCGTTATAGCTCGCCTTGGGGATATTGTCCGCGGCAATCAGACCGAAGCCTCCATAGAACGGCGAGCGGACCACACCCTGCTCTTCGAAAACATCGGAGAACGACCAATAGTCCATGCTGTCGATGAGGCCGTCGCAGAGGCGGATAGTGTTGGCGAGCCACGGTCCGATGTAGGGCGAGTCGGTCACGTCCGGCTCGTTGGCATAGCTGGCGTTGTATTCCGAAAAGATAAGTGGAAGCTTGGGCAGCGGCGACGCAGCGATCTGATCGTGCACCTTCTTCACGGAACGGTAGACCATCACATCACGTGGAATGTCCTCATTCGTGTTGAAGACATCTTTGGCTAGGTCGTTGGCATACACGTGGGTGGAGACAAAATCGACTGGGACCTTTTCCGCGGCTACGTGGGCTAGAAAATCCGGCACCCACGCAGCCTGCGCCGTGGCAGGCCCGCCAATCTGCAGGCGCGGCGACACGGACTTTATGGCGCGCGCGGTGTGGTCGTACAGCTGCCAATAGGTCGGTTGTTTGGGCGTGCCGCCCCAAAAGTCGAGGTTGGGCTCATTCCACACTTCGAACTTCCACGTGGCCACTTCGTCCAGACCGTAACGGTTGACGAGGTGTTGGGCGAAGGCGGCGATCATCGCATCCCACGCCGCGTAATCCTTTGGCGGCGAGACGACAGGCTTGTAGAAAAAAGGCTGCGTGATGTTGGGATCAGCCGCCATCTTGCGCGGCATAAAGCTCAGCTCCACAAAAGGGCGCACGCCGTCCTTGAGCAGGCCATCGTATATCTGGTCGATGTAAGAGAAGTTGTACTCGGAGCTATCATTCGCCTTCTCTGCTGCGAGGCTGGGATTCTTGGTCACGCGGTCGGGATCGTACAGGCCAACCTCGTCCATCAGGATGCCGTGGAAGCGGACCGACTTGAAATCAGTCGCCTGCTTTACGCTGCGGATATCCTCCCGATAGCTCTCGCGCAGCGCAAGGATGGCGCGGCCCGAACCAAAGGTCTGCTCCCAAAAATGGGGAAAGTCCGTGCTGGGTGCAGTGGCATCGATCGTAATGTGCTGCTGCGAGCCGCTCTGTTGCGCGGGAATCGTGGGGACGGCGAGGAAAACAGACGCCGCAAGCAGCAGGCAGGAAGTGTGGAGAGGGTTCATCGTGAGTCAATCCTTGACCGGGTTAGGAGTGCGCTGCTGTGTGGGGTAAGTGCCGCCGCCAGAGCTGCACCTTAAAGCGTTCTACGACAGATAAGAGGAGTGGCAGCTACACGGTGGCATTCAGCAAACAACTCCCATTCTCAGCAACAGATGAAGGAAGGGGCCAAACCTTGGCCCCTTCAGAGGAAAGCAGTAGCCACGAGTTCTAGTTTAGAAGCTGAGGCGTGCCTGCAGCTGTACCTGACGTCCGGCGAGACCACTGTTGGAAATACCGAAGTTTTGGTTATTGCCGGTAATCACGCCGCCCTGAACTGTCTGCACCTGACTGTTGATCCCGGAGCCCAGGTTTGTGATGTTCAGCACGTTGAAGGTATCGATGCGAAACTCGATGCCGGTGCGTTCGCCGAGATAGTGGTTAGGAATGCCGAATGCCTTGGTAACTGTGGCATCAAGCGCCTGGTAGTGCGGCCCGTCGAAGCTGTTGCGCGCAATGCCAGGAACCGGGTAGAAGCTGATGGGCGTTGGGAACGCGGTCGACGAACCGGAGATGGTGTTCTGGTCGTACACGCCGAAGTAGTTCTGCGGTCCACCGGCAAAGTTTTTGCTCAAGCCTGTGCTCATGAATGCCTTGTTGCTGGTGTCATGACCGGCATTGCCGTTGTACGACGTGGGACGAAGCGTACCGGCGTTGGACTGCGTGTAGTAGGCGTTGGTGCCGTAGTTGGCGACCGGGTTCCACGGGAAACCAGTGTGCAGGTTGTAGATGCCACTGATGTTAAAGCCATTCAGAATGACCTTGGCGAAGTTGTTGCTGCCGTAATAGAACTTCGGGTTGTAGGTACCGAAGACCTTGAAGGACTTACCCACGTTGAAGTCAGACCGACCGCGGGCGTATGCCGGGTTGTACGTATACGGATCCTGTTCGTACGGTCCGGAGTTATCGTCCATGCTCTTGGAATACGTAAAGCTGGCATCAACCGAAAAGTTATGTGCCATGTTGTGCTTCAGGTCAAGAATGAGTGCGTTGTAGTTCGAACCGCCAGAGTCGCCGAAGTACTCAATATACGGCACCGCCGGGTTAAAGGCCTGGCCGTGATACTGGCCGTACAGGTAGGCATCCTGGTGGAAGATCAGGTGGTGCGCAACGCTACCCTGGTACAGCGCGCTTGCGACTAACTGATGACCGAGATCACCCTCAACCGCGATGGAGTAATGGTGCACCTGTTGCGTGTGCAGGTGGTTGGGTACAGCCGTCAGCTGAAAGCCGCTGGTGGTTGGCAGGCCATTGGCTCCGTAGGCCGTGATGGTGTTGGTGTTCGCGGCATAGCCGAAGAGCGACGACGAGTCAGACGGGATGTTGTACTGAATGCGCGAGTCGGCTGACGTGGGCGTGCTGTTGTTGAAGTTGGGCGAAACCGCGTCATTGGGGCTGTTGGACTGGTTGGCAGAGATAGCAATCTCTTCCTGGTTGAAGTTAAGCCCATACCCGCCGCGGACGACGACCCGCCTATTGAAGATCTCCGGGTTATAGGCAAAGCCTAGCTGGGGGCCGAAGTTCGCCTTGTCCGGCGTCCAGGACTTACCGCCGCGCACCAGGGTGATGCCGGTGTACGTGGAAGGACCAGAACCAAAGACGGTGTGTGGCAGGTTCTCTTGCTTACTGCGGAGGGCGTCGAAGTAGTTGTAGCGTAGGCCGGCGTTGATTGTAAGGCTCGGTGTCGCCTTCCAGTCATCCTGGAAGAAGCCGCCGTAAATCCACTCGCGCATGTCGTAGCGGTTTGAGAATGGGACGCCCGTAGTGCGGTCGAACTGTCCGCTCTCGGCACGCGGTGCATCGTTCAGGAACGTCCAGATGTTGTAGAAGTTGAAGCTTGGACGAGCGGCGTAGACGGCATCCTGCAGGTAGTGAAGCTGGGTGGCATCACCGCCGAACTTCATTGTGTGATTGCCGAGGATTTTAGTCGCAACATCCTTGTAGCCATAGGTCCACTGGTTCAGGTGGCTGGGGCCGGAAGCGCCGAAGAACTGCACGTCGGTGTTGCCCGGGGCATCGATGTTGTCCGTGGGCAAGCCGAAGGGTGCCTGCGGGTTATCGGTGACCTCGTTCCAGCGCCAGCCGGCCGCGTTGGCCCGAGCCTCATTCAGGAAGTTGGACGAAAAAGTATGGTTGTAAATAACAGAAAAGGCGTCGTTGATCTGGTTGTGGTTCCACTGGTTGTAGCCGCGCGCAGGTCCGTTGATGAAGTGCTGTGTCTGCGGCACCCAGTAGATGGCGAAGGCAACGTGATCCTTCTGCGTGACGTCGCCGTCGAGCCGGCCGTTGTACTGCACCTGAGTGTTCTGCGATGGCGTGGCAGTCTGGAAATCAGCGATGTCCGCCGAGCCGTCAAGGCCACCGCCTACGCCAGGGTTTCCGTTCGAGACGTAGGTGGGATCCTGGCTGCCGCGAGCCGTCTTGAGGGGCGAACCGATGTCGAGGCCCTGGCCCACGATGGTGTTGCAGTTCACGCCCTCTGTTAGACCAGAGGTGTTGCAGGTGGCGTTGATCATGGTCGCGCCCACGGGAGAGTGGCCAGCGAAGTTCGTGTATTTGTTCGAGATGTAGCCAGTCGGTGCCGACGCATCGAACGCTGCCGTTTCGTACCAGTGTGTGGCGGTCACTGTGGAGTTGTTGCGGATGGTCTCGTAAGCAAAAAAGGCAAAGAGCTTGTTCCGCAGGATCGGCCCACCGATGCTGCCACCGAAGTCGTTGTAGCGGGCGGTATCGCGCTGCAGGCCACGTGCAGCGGCGCGGTTCACGTTGTTATCTGCAACGCCAGCGCCTAAGGTGGCGGGATTCAGCGAGTTAGGTCCGTTATAGCGCTGGAAGGCGTTAAGCCCGGGTCGCGCGACACGGAAGAAGAAGCTGCCATGCACCTGGTTGGTTCCGGCCTTGGTGGTCACCTGCATGTTGGCACCGCTGAAGCGGCCAAACTCGGCGTCGTAGCCGTTGCTTGTGATTTTTACGTTGTCGATTGAGTCTTCGTTGGGCGTAATGATCGAAGTGCCGCCCCACACAGCGGACACGGTGCTGATGCCGTCAATGTTGATGCTGTTGGTCTCGTACTGGCCACCGTTGGCAAGCGCCTGCGGACCGTTCTCTGTTTGGAAGGCGCCGGACGTGTTGCTGGTGCCGCCGGGGCCCTGGGTACCGGGAAGGCTGTTGGTGCCACCGCCACCGCCACGCTGGCCGTCGCCGAAGGAGCCGGGGGCGAGCTGCGCGAGCTGGAAGACGTCGCGGCCTGCGGAGGGCAGATGCTGAATGTCCTGTGCGGAGATGGTACCGCTTATGGAGCCGGTGGCGGTTTCAAGCGGAGGAATCGTGTCGGCGTTAACGGTAACGGTCTGGTCGGTTGCACCCACCTGCAGGGTGACGTTCACGTTGTTTGGCTGCTCCGGCACAATGGCAAGCGCGCTGATCGTCTTGGTTTGAAAGCCGGGCATTGCCGCACTCAGCGTGAACGTGTCAGGCGGTAGTGCATTAAAGCTGTACGCACCGCTGCCGTTAGACACTGCCGTCAGAGTCTTGCCGGTCGCCGTGTCAAGCAGGGTCAACTTTGCGCCGGGAACGATGGCGCCGGTCGCATCTGTCACGGTACCGGTAAGAGATGCGCGGAACTGCGCGTGCAGCGATGGAACGCCGGCGAGGACCGCTGCGGACGAGAGCAGAACGGTTGCAGCGTACCGACGGTGACCCTTTGTAGAAAGGGTTCTTGTCAGGATGTTCATAGTGCCTCCAGAAAGTCCGACAACTGCTGCCACCGACGCCAAAATGGCGGCTGGGCAAACGATTGCTCGGACCAACCGAACTATCGGTCCTGCACCGTGTCCTTGTCAACCTCCTTACGATCCTTTCTCTGCTTTAATGACAGAGGCCCATGGCGCACCCCGGCACCTCACCCAACAAGAGCCGCGAAGACAAGGTCGGCAGGGCCTCACTCGCCACGCTATCGGCCCACCTTGGTTTGTCCAAGGCGTCCATCTCACGTGTGCTCAGCCGCGCGCCTGCAGCCCAATCCATTCCTAAAGCGACCCAGGACCGCATCCTGGCCGCTGCGCAGTCGCTCAATTACCGGCCCAATCTTCTGGCGCGCTCGCTGCGGCGCGGCCGTTCCATGACGGTGGGCGTGCTTGTGCCAGAGCTCTCCGAGGGCTATGCCACGCTGGTGCTCGCCGGCCTGGAAGAAACGCTGTCGGCCGCCGGGTACGCCATGACACTCGTCACGCACCACCATCAGCAGGCGATGCTGGCCGACCTGCACCACGTTGTGATGGAGCGTGCGGTGGACGGGATTGTGGCGGTGGATACCAACCTGCCCGTCATCAATGACACGCCCACGGTCACCGTTTCCTGCCCTGACCCACACGACGGCGTGACGAACATCGTGCTGGACCATGACCGCGCCGCCGAGCTCGCCCTGGGCCATCTTCACGCGCTGGGTCATCGGCAGATCGCCATCATTAAAGGCCAGCCATTCAGCTCGGATACGGAGATCCGTTGGAAGGCAATCCAGACGGCAGCCGACCGGCTCCGACTTACCCTGCACCCTGCGCTTGTGGTGCAGATGGAAGAAAATCTTGCCACCGACGAGCCCGGCTTCCTTGCGACGCAACGCCTGCTAGCGACCGGCGCCTCGTTCACCGCCATCTTCGCGTTCAACGACATCTCCGCGATCGGAGCAATACGCGCGCTGACTGCTGCGGAGCTACACGTACCCGGGCACATCTCCGTCGTTGGTTTCGACGACGTCACACTCGCTGCGTACCATCGGCCCGCGTTGACCACCGTGCGGCAACCGTTGCGCCACATGGGCACACTCGCAGCGCAGTCGTTGCTGCGCAGCTTCTCTGGTGGTGACAGTGGCAACGAATCGACCTGCGTCGTGGTGGAGCCGCTCTTTATCGTTCGCAGCTCAACGGCAGAAGCTTTAATGCAGCGGGCGTAGCAGTTACACTTCACCAACGGGATCGCGAGAGTGCGATGAATTTTCCCGCCTCGTTCGGGCGTTCCACACCGTTGCGTCCACCAATGCAGGCGTGGCCAGTCACCACCTAGTGAATCGTCGAAGCCACAAGGCTCGATTGGTCGGCGCTATCTTCCGTGACTTACTCCGACATCTACGGTACTAACTAAGTCACTGACCATGACTCGGCGGGTCGACTTACATCAGGGCGATGCTTTGCTCCACCAGGTTGCGGGTACTCCGTTCCGGATCGCTGCCGTCGTCGGACTCCATAGAGTAGTACCCGCGATAGCCGGCCTGCTTGGCAATCGCGAACAACTCCGGCAGCGACACGTGCATGGCCTTGCCCTGGATGATTTCGCCATCCTTCACATGCGCAATGCACGACGCATACTGAAACATCTGCCGGACGGCCTCTGCGTTGAAGCGCTCATTCCCACCGAGCAGGCCATTGCCAAAGTCGGGCAGCGCGCGCAACCAGGGGTCTGCCGCATCGCGCAAGATACCCGCGATCCGCGCTGCACTTCCAGTCACCGGGTCATCGTTCTCCAGCGTTACAACAATGCCCTTCGACGCGCCGTACGCCGCCACGGGCCGCAATGCGCTGGCAGTCTCCTGCACCGCCTGCGCACCGCTGCAACGCGGCATGCTGCCGATGCGAATACTTGGCGACCCAAGCTGTACAGCAATGTCGATCCACTGCCTGTAGGCCGCGTAGCCTTTCGTTCGCACGTGAGCATCGGCGCTACACAGGTCTGTCGCGGCATCCACGGGGATGTTGATGGTCCGCACACCGGCGGCGTCGAACTCCCTACGCAGTTCGGCAATCTTCTCCGGTGCCGTGGACGCAAAGTGGGAGTGCAGCGGCTCAATGCCGAACACACCAAACTGCGACCGCACATAGCGCGCAAACGCCGGCAGGTCCATACCCGGCCTGGACGCGATGCGGTCCCCGTTCGCCGGTGCTTCGATGACCGCCCGAAATGGATAGGTTGCAATGCCGATGCGATGACGTGGGTCGGTCGGAAAGGTTAAGCGTGGCTTCACGCCTTCAGCCAATGCCACGCCGGCGCCGGCGAGCGCGGTCAGCTTGAGCCATTCGCGTCGCGTCATGCGGACCGCGCTCCATCGGTCGAGAATCTACCGGCCTTGAACTGCGCGGCGATGTATTCCGACGTGCGCAGCGTGAACGCCAGGATGGACAGGGTCGTCGTCTTGTCAGTGCAGTTCAGTAGCACACTCGCATCGCACACAAACAGGTTCGGCACGTCGTGTGCCTGCCCAAACCGATTCGTCACAAACTTCTTAGGATCATTGCCCATTCGGCATGTCCCGGTCTCATGCAGGCTGTAGCCTGGCATTTCCGGTTCTCCGTGACCCTGGTACTCCGCACCCGCAGCCTGCAGCAGTTGTTTCGTCGCCGCCTTGCTGTGTTCCCACATCGCCAGCGTGTTCGCATCCCATTCAAAGTGGATGCGCACCTGTGGAATGCCGTAAATATCCTTCTTGTCCGGATCGATATCCACAAAGTTTCTGTCGGACCGCTGTGACGGCGCCTGCACGGTGAAGTTGACTGGTGTTGGATACCGGCGCTTGATTTCGGCCTTATACGCCGCACCGAAACCCTCGATCTGGTCCCAGGCAGAAGGAAATTCATCGCAGCCGCCGCCGGGGTACATGGAGTAGCCGCGCACAAACTTTTCTTCGTGCGGTGCTTTCAAATTCTGCCAACGCGGCGTCCACGCAATAGTCGCCGCAGACACGTTATCCGGAAAGCTCGGCCGGCCCAGCAATTGTGGCATGTAGCCATTACCGGCATCGCCGTACAGGTGATCGCACAGATTCTTCCCAAGCTGGCCGCTGCTGTTTGCCAGACCCGCAGGAAACTGCCGCGATTTGGAGTTCAGCAGGATGTGCGCGCTGGACACACAAGACGCCGCGACCACAACCGCCTTCGCGTACACCTCCACCTCCTGCCGCGTCAGCCGATCCACGTAGGCGACACCCTTCGCCATCCCGTTCTCATCCACCAGCACCTCGCGCGCCAGCGCATTTGTCCGCAGCTCCAGGTTGCCGGTCTTGCGTGCGTCCGGCAGCAGAAAGTAAGGCGTCGAAAAGAACGCTCCGACGTCGCACCCGTTCGTGCAGTTGCCGCAGTAGTGGCACGCCGGGTGATCGCCTACCGGCTGCGTTAGTTGAGCGATTCTATCCGGCAGGTACGGAATGCCTGCCTTCGTGGCGCCCGATTGCAGCAGGAGATCGATATACCGAAAATTGAATGCCGAGAGGTAGTCCCCATCCGGATTCGACGGCCGGTTCTGCCTCGTGCTTGCCACACCAATCTGCTTCTCCACGCGGGAGTAGAACGGTGCGATCTCCGCATACGACACCGGCCAGTCCACGTCGACGCCGTCCAGCGATGCCGCCTTAAAATCGATGTCGCCCATGCGCGCAGACGAGCGGCCCCAGAAGTTTGTCTTGCCTCCTACGCCGTTACAACGCGGCCAGTACCAGTGCTGACCTGGCGGGGTGCTGTACGCAATTTCGTGCTCCCACACATCCGGCGACACGTACTCGCTGTCCATGTAGCCCACGCTCTTCGCCTGCCGCTCTGGCGACCCGGCGCCGCGGAACTTTAGGTCATAGGGCTGCTTGTGATCGCGAAAGTCCTTTGCCGGGTCAAGTTCGCGGCCCGCGTTCAACGCACACACACGCAAGCCTGCAGCCGTCAGCGTGTGGATGGCCATACCCCCACCTGCGCCGGTTCCAATGACAATCACGTCGAACTGCTTGCCGTCCATCAGACCCCCAGGCTCTGCAGAAACGCATCCCGCGGCACAGCGGGCGACTCCGCATAGAAACGCAGACCGGGGTAGTCCAAAGACTCCAGCCCGACCCTGCTCGTGTAAAACCCAAACACCGTGTACTTGCGCATCAGCGCGAAGAAGGCCTGCCCCGCCTTGTCCTCGTCGCGCCAGTTCTTCTTGTAGGCCACGCGCTCCAGCAACGCGGCTCGTCCGGCTGCTTGCAGTGCGACGAATCCGCCTGCACCGGCGGCTTCATTCAGCCAGTGCAGTCCCGAGCGGAATCCTGGTTGCAGCGATGCATCCTGAGACGCCATAAAGTCGATGAACTCTGCCACGCCCGCATCCGTTGCACCTGCATCGGCGGCATGCGTTACGCGGTGGCGCGCAGGTACTCCGTGGGCTGGCCCAGCTGTCGGTTGCGGCGGTGTCGCGGGAAGAATCATCTCAGCCAGCACCTCTACAGCGGGGTACTCCTCAGTCGTAAAAAACACCGGCCGGTAGACTCCCGAGTGGGTCGCCGGCGTGGCTACAGAACCTACATGGTGGTGGTGCGGTGCGGTCTGCGCAAACGCCCAGTTCCAGCGGCAGAAGCCATCCGCCGTGGCCGCTATCGCGGCCACCCCTAACGCTTCCAGAACCTGCCGTCGACTCGGATGCTGCCCTGCCATCGGTTCCTCGATTTCGCGAACAGCCTACTCTACCGGTTCGTCCAAGTCGCTTGTCAAGGCCGCGTGCTCTGCGGCAACGAGCTCTGCGGCAATGAGCTCTCTTCATCTGCACGTGCAGGCCCGCGGCATGCTGCCCAATACACTTACAGGCTGCGAACGTACGCAATCAGGTTGAGCATCTCCTGGTCGTCCAGCTTGCCTTTGAACGACGGCATCAGGCCCTTGCCGACTTCGGTCTGCGCACGTACCTGTGCCGCGGTCTTCGCGTGCGGCCCCTTCATCTCGCCATGCAAGCTCGGCCCCACAATTTTGACGCCTGCCTCGGTGGAATGGCACATGCCGCAGTACCGCCGGTACAGCGCCGCGCCTGCTTCCGCATCACCCTTTGCGGCTTTGCCAGCATGTGCTGTTTGCGTCACGCCTGCCGCACTCCACATCAAGAACATCGCCAACACACACCTTCTCTTCAACGGATCTCCTCCGACGCTTCAGCTTTCAAGTACACACTCTGCGGGCTATCGTGCCGATGTACATCAGCGCCTGGCCATTGCGTCTACCGGGTCTTTCCCGGTGAGTGGCGAACAGCACGGCTCCGTAGTCGGCGCGTACTCCATCAGCTCAATTCGCGTCCCGTCCGGGTCGTACAGGTTCGTCTGCCACTTGCCATCCAGGCCCATCTGAGGACCGCCGTACCGTCCCGTTAGCCGCTTCGTCCGCAGCAGCATCGTCACCGCGGCCTCCATGTTTCCCACGCCCAGCGAGATGTGGTCCATGCCACCAAGCTCTTTGCGGTTCACCTTGTTCGCCGGCGTGTCCGATCCGTCATTGGCCAGCATGTACTCTAGCCAGTCCCTGCCCTGCGGCACCTGCTGCGAGACCCAGTCCACCTTGCCCGCCGTAAACGCGCCGTGCCAGTACGGCGTAAAGTGCAGATCTTTCCGGTAAAACGCATTCTCCACCGCTTCATCCTTCACCATGAATCCCGCATGGATCATGCGGCACGACAGGTCTGAGTAACACACCATGGTCGTTGCCGCCCGCTGTTCAAAGCGAACCCTGTTGCCCTCGGGATCGCGCATCTCGAACCAGCGTGCGCCCTCCGCATCGCGCTGCAACTCACCCACGTGCGCCGCACCATTCGATGTCAACTCGGCCCGCAGCGCGGCGGCGTCTGACGTGCGATACGCCACGTACGCCATGCGGTTGTCGCCCGCATCCGCCGGCAGCGGCAGCAGCGTGACAAATTGTTGCGAGTTAAAGAAAAACCGCTTGCCCTGCACGTTCTGCGGGTCCGGCATCTCGCGCGCGCCAAGCACCTTTATATAAAAAGTCGCGGACACGGCAGGATCGGCCGCGTACAGCGCCACATGATCGATGGCGGTGATCTGCGGTTCTACAGCACCCGCAGCAGCAACCAATGGCATCAGCAGGGCCAAGGCCCATAGCCACACGAATCGCATCATCCTCATACCTCGAACGGCGTCCGCATCGTCGGCCGCAGCAAAGCCGTCGCACCTGCCGACCCCTGTGTAAACCGCATGCCGGCTGCGTCCCACACCAGCACCTCGTGCGTCCGCTGCGCAATCACGCCCAGCATCAGTGTCTCCACAATGGGCTCTTCAAACGCGTAGTTCGCTCGCGCTGGCGGACCTCCTCGGCACGCGCGCACCCATTCTAGGTAGTGCTCCGCAACAGCTCCCGCGGCACCCGAGCCAAGCTCCGGACGTTGCTCAAAATAGGGCAAACCGGCTTTGGGATCAGGCGGGTACAGCTCCGTCCGCGTCCCATCCGGCCGCAACAAATGGGCATTCTGACCCATGTATTCCGTCATCAGCTTGCCTGTTTTGCCGTGGTAGATGACACCTTCTGACAGCATGGGCACCTTAGACGCCAACTCCGCTGGCCGCTCCGGCTGTATTCCACCGTCAAACCAATTCAGCTCCAGTGCTGGCCGCTTGCTCGTCGCTGCGAACTGAAAGTGTACGGCCGAGGCCACGGGGAACGACGCCGGGAACACCTCGCTCGTACTCGCTGCAATCCGGTCTGGTACGCCCAGGCCCACAGCCCGGTGAATGGTATCCAGGCCGTACTCGCCCATGTCGCCCAGCGCACCGCAACCAAAGTCGTACCACGCCCTCCACTTGAACGGCTGGTACACATGGCTGTACGGCCGCAGCGCCGCAGGCCCCAGCCACATCTCCCAGTTCAGAAATGCCGGCACCGGGTCTGCAACGGAAGGCGTCGGCAGACCCTGCTTCCAGAACGAGGAAGCGCGTGTCGTCCAGATGTCGATGGCATGCACCGGACCGATCTGCCCTACCGCCTCTCGTATCTGTGCCGATGCCGGAGCTTGCGCGTTGAAGATCGAAACGGAGGTTGCCCGCTTCGTCTCCGCCGCCACACGGACCATCTCCCGTGTCTCCCACACGCTATGCGCCATGGGCTTCTGGCTATACACATGCTTTCCTGAACGCATTGCTGCAATGCCGATCGTCGCATGCCAGTGGTCGGGCGTGCTCACCACCACCGCATCCACGTCGTGCTCCTTTGCCAGCAGCTCGCGATAGTCCTCGTACATTGCGCATCCCCGGTACCCCGGCCGGCCCCTCTCCTTGGCGTAGTAGCGATTCACCACGTCCTGCGCCACTTCCCTGCCGGCCGCCGGTCCCGCATACTGCGATCCCCAGCTGCTGTCGCCCAGCACACCGCGTACCTTGGTCCGCAGTTCGCTGCCGCCCCAGTCCTCATAGCCGTCGCTGCCGCGGTTCACATCGCACACAGCAACAACCTGCACCTCCGTAAGGCGCAACATATCCAGCAGCACCCGCATGCCCTGAGAACCAACGCCGATAATGGCGACCGTAAGCTTGTCGCTCGGCGGCACGGCGGCCCCCGCAAAGCGCGCCATGGGCAGCGCCACTGCCATAGAACCCAACCCGCGCAACAACTCCCGACGTGTTCCGTGAAATAGCATCGTTACGACTCCAACATTCAGCCAGCGCGTCCACTTTACATGGCCGCCCACACCGCTGGCTCTTTCCACCATGTCTTCCGTTCACGACACTGTATGAACGGTGCGCAAGGGCTCGCCGGCGCAGCCAAATGCACGCGCCCAGGACCTAAGAGTGCTGGGCGAACGAAAAGGACCGAGGCCAGTAAGCTTTGGCTCTAGTGACTAGGCCTCAAGATCGGCAAACCGTTCCTGGCTCAGCGCACGGCCGTGCGTCATACGATTTTGATAGCTGGCCTTCACGAAGTCGCGGAAGAGCGGGTGTGGCTCCAGCGGCTTGCTCTTGAACTCCGGGTGGAACTGGCAGGCGATAAAGAACGGATGCGCAGCCTGCGGCAGCTCGATCATTTCCACATAGGTCGCATCTGGCGTTGTACCCGTCAGGCGCAGGCCCGCGCCGGTCAGTAGCGGCTCGTACTCTCGATTGAACTCATAACGATGGCGATGGCGCTCACTGATTTCGGTGGCACCGTATGTGCGCGCCGCAAGTGAGCCGGGCTCCATGACGCACGTCCACGCACCCAGCCGCATCGTGCCGCCCATCTCCTCCACGCCCGTCAGTTCGCGCAGCTTGTAGATCACGCGATTGCCGGTCGACGGGTCGAACTCGCTCGAGTTCGCATCCTTCAGACCGCAGACGTTACGCGCGAACTCAATGCACGCCGTCTGCATGCCGAGGCAAATACCGAAGTACGGTACACCGTGCTCGCGTGCGTAGCGGATGGCATTCAGCATGCCTTCAATGCCGCGCTTGCCAAAGCCGCCAGGAACCAGGATGCCGTCAAAACCCTCCAGTTGCGAGGCGTACGATCCGTCCTCGGTCTCCAACCCTTCGGCTTCGATCCACGTCACCTTCAGCTTCAGGTTTGCGTCCAGCGCGCCATGCACCAGCGCCTCCTTCAGCGACTTGTAGCTGTCCTCATACTCCACATATTTGCCGACAATGCCGATGTGGACCTCGTCCTTCGGGTGGTATGCACGATGAACGAGGTTGCGCCATTTGTCCAGCTGCGCTTCCGGCGCATCTTCCATGCGCAGGTACTTCAGCACCAGCCTGTCGACGTGCTCGGCCTCAAGTGCCAGGGGTAATTCGTAAATGTTTGCGACATCGCGTGCAGCGATCACAGCGGCCTCTTCCACGTTGCAGAAGGCGGCAATCTTTGAGCGCATCTCCCTGGGCAGGTTGCGCTCCGTGCGGCACAGCAGAATGTCCGGCTGAATGCCGATGCTCAGCATCTCTTTCACACTGTGCTGGGTGGGCTTGGTCTTCAGCTCCTGCGCTGCCGCGATCCAAGGTACCAGCGTCACATGGACGAAGAGAGTATTGTCGCGGCCCAGATCCTGGCGCATCTGCCGGATCGCTTCCAGAAAGGGCAATGACTCAATGTCGCCGACAGTGCCACCAATTTCGACAAGCACGACCTGGTTGTCCGACGCCACCTTGCGCATGGCGTTCTTGATCTCGTTGGTCACGTGCGGGATCACCTGGACAGTCTTGCCCAGGTAGTCACCACGCCGCTCCTTGGTGATCACCTGCTCGTAAATGCGGCCGCTGGTCAGGTTATTGTCGCGGCTCAGCTTTGCGTGGGTGAACCGCTCGTAATGGCCCATGTCCAGGTCGGTTTCCGCGCCATCGTCTGTCACAAACACCTCACCATGCTGAAACGGAGACATGGTGCCCGGATCGACGTTCAGGTATGGATCGAACTTCATCATGCCGACGCGAATGCCGCGTGCCTCAAGCAGGCAGCCAATGGAAGCCGCGGCGAGACCTTTGCCGAGCGAAGACACAACGCCGCCCGTTACGAAGATGAATTTCGCAGACATAAGAGCCTCGTTCTATTTGAATGTGGGGATTGGCCAAAGAGGTGTGGCACATCTGAGTATAGCAAGCGGCCTGCGCCATACAGGCCCGCACGCAAACACGGTAGTATGCGCGAGCATTTCCTGCATACTAGATTCAGTGGCGTGAAGTGACGCCGCAGACCCTCGTTCGAAAGCACGCATGAGCCTCAAGTCAAAGATCGAAGCCGTCATCTACGCCTCGGAAGAACCGGTCACGCTGCAGCAACTGGTAGGTCTGCTGGCAGAGGAGACAGACAGCGAATTGCGTGCGCTGGACGCCATGCAAACGCAACTGCCGCTCGACGGGGTAACCGACGAAACCAGCCGCGGCGCGGACCAGGAAACGGTTGAAAGTGCGGATCAGGAGACGGACCAGACCGATGTTGCCAGCGTAGCAATTGGGTCCGAAGCGAAGACCGTAGACGAGCCGTCAACGCCGTCGATCAATGGAGTTAAAGCCTCAGGCGACGACAGCGGGCACGCCGCAGAGACGATCGCCGGTGACGCTGCTGATGTAGCAGCCGACGCAAACCGTGCGGCTACCGATCCAGGAGTTTCCGCTCGGGACGAAACGCCGGAAGACTCCGAGCAGGCAGCCGACCCACGTGCAGCGCGCGAACGCGACCGCCAGGTGCGCGAATATCTGCGGCGGACCGTCGACATGCTGATGCGCGAGTATGCCGAAAGCGATCGCGGCATCGAGATCCGCGAGGTCGCCGGCGGTTTTCGCATGGGAACGAAACCGGAGTACCACGATGCTGTGCGCGGCTTTGTCAAAAGCCTGAAACCCGCGCTTAAGCTGACCCTGCAGGCACTGGAAACGCTTGCCGTCGTCGCCTACAAACAGCCGGTCACGGCGGCCGAGATCTCCGAGATTCGCGGCGTTGATTCCGCGGGCGTCCTGGGTGGCCTGATTGGTCGCAAGCTCATCGCGACGGCCGGTCGCAAGCAGGTGATAGGCCGGCCGATGCTGTACAAAACAACCAAAGAATTCCTGGTGCGCTTTGGCCTTAAGGACGTGCACGAACTGCCATCCATGGAGGAGTTCGAGCGGCTGGCGGGTGAGCTGAACGAGCAGGATGATCTGCCCATGGAGCAGACCGAGGCCATCATCGAACGTGCCAACGCGCGTGGCGACGCGGACCACATCCGCGAAGCCAATAATGACGGCAATGCGACCGGCCCCGACACCTCGGACAGCACCGACGCCGACCCGCAAGCGCAGAGCGATGCAGCGCCGGAGCCGGGAGTCGATGGTGTCGACAGCCGGACGGAGACCGACGAGCACACGACATCAGACACATCGTCGAATACAACAACAAACGACGAGCCAACCGCACCATAGCCGAGCCGGGAGGCACCGCACATGAAGAAACTCGCCACAGTTAACGTCGCAAACACCAGCTCCACGGCGGACGATCCTAAACCAGCGGCCATCGTCAAGAAGAAGAAGACGGCGAGTCTTGAAGAGGCGCCCGCCGGTGTGCGCCTGCAAAAGCTGCTTGCCGAGGCAGGCATCGCCTCCCGCCGCAAGGCCGAGGAACTGATCCTGGAGGGCCGCGTCGAACTCAACGGCGCTGTTGTCACCGAACTCGGCACCCGCGCCGACATCGCCAGGGATCACGTGCGCGTGGACGGCAAGCTGATCCAGAGCGTTCAGGAGCACCGCTACTTCATGGTCAACAAGCCTCGCGGCTATGTGACCACCATGAGCGATCCGGAGCGGCGCGAAACCGTGGTGGACCTGCTCCGCGAGACCGCACGCAAGAGCGGCCGCAAGCTCGACGTGCGACTGTACCCGGTGGGCCGGCTCGACTACAACAGCGAGGGCCTGCTGCTGATGACCAACGACGGCGACCTGGCGAATAACCTATCTAAAGCCGCCAATTCCGTACAGAAAACATACCTGGTCAAGATCGCTGGCAACCCCACCGGGGAATCGTTGGAACAGCTACGCAACGGCGTCATGATCGACCGTGGCCGTCTGGCCGAGCAGCGCGGCGCCCGCCGCGATCGCGTGCTCACAGCACCCGCACGCGTGGAACTGGTGCGCCGCGGTGAGAACCCGTGGTACGAGGTGACGCTCACTGAAGGACGCAACCGCCAGCTGCGCAAGATGTTTGAAGAGGTGGGCCACCACGTCGAAAAGATCCGCCGCATCGGTTACGGCGCACTCACGCTCGACGTCCCGATGGGCGATTTTCGCGAGCTGACCACCGGCGAGGTACAGGCGCTTAGCCGCGCGGCCGCCGGCAAATCTGTGCAGCGCAAACAGAAGCTAAGCGAACACGCACAACTCAAGAAACCCGGTCAGAAGACCGGATCACGCGGGGCCAAACCGCGCTTCTAACGCTGCATCCAACCGGCGATGCGTACCTACGAAACGGTCCTCGCCGATATCACCACACTTCACGTCGACGCGGTTGTGAACGCGGCCAACTCGTCCCTTCTGGGCGGCGGCGGTGTGGACGGTGCCATCCACCGCGCCTCCGGTCCACAATTGCTGCAGGCCTGCCGCGAGCTCGGCGGCTGCCCCACAGGCGATGCCAAGGCAACACCCGCTTTTCGCCTGCATGCAAAGTGGATCTTCCATGCGGTGGGCCCGGTGTGGAACGGCGGCCGCCGCAACGAAGACGCGCTGCTGGCCAGCTGCTACCAGCGCTGCATGCAGCTGGCCCAGGTACATGCCTGCGCGTCGATCGCGTTTCCCGCTATCTCAACCGGCATCTATCGCTTTCCACCGCAGCGCGCGGCAGAGATCGCAGTACGCACCGCTCGTGAAACACTACCCGACGGCGACATCGAACGCGTGATCTTCTGCTGCTTTAACGCAGAAGCTGAAGCCATCTATCGCGCGCTGCTGGTCTGAACTCGACTCGCGCCTGGCCTACACAAACGACGCGCGCTTCACCTTCTGCCGAAAATCTTCACCCTGCATCTCCACCACCACGCACATCTCCTGCAGGCGCGACCGCATGCGTTCGCCAATGCGGTCTCCCAGCGTCTCCTCACGCACAGACGAACGCGCCGCGGCCTGTGGAGTGTCCGGGCCGCTGCCACCGGGTGCAAGGTTGGCATAGTTGGTCGTCAAAATTGTCGTGAGCCGGTCGTTGTAGCGGCTGTTCAGGATGTGCGCAACCGTGTCCCACACCCACTCTGTCGGCTTGGAGGCGCCAATTTCGTCCAGCACCAGCACCTCCGCCTCGAACACCGGCTTCAATACCTCAAGCTCGGTGGCAGCCACGTTGGGACTGTAGCTGTTCTGCACTTCTTTCAGAAGTTCGCGGTAGTCATAGAAGATGCCGGTTGCCCCACGCTCGGCAATAAGTCCCTGCAAAATTCCCACGGCCAGGTGCGTCTTTCCCACACCGATGGAACCAGTGAGTAACAGTCCCGTGCCGTCCGTCTCCAGCGGAAAACCAGCCACAAACTTGCGTGCCGCCGAATAGGCGCGGCCCAGCGACCGGTTGGCGCCACCGAAGTTGAATTCATAACTGTCCAGCGTGCAGTGCTCATAGCGCCGTGGAATGCGAGCCTGTGCGATTACCCGGCGGCCGCGCGCCTCCTGGCGGCAGGTGCACGGCTCCGCATGCCGCCGGCCCTTCTCGTCTTCCAACACGCGCATGCCCAGCCCATCACAGTGAGGGCAGACGGCGTCTTCAAGCTGGCGTAACGAAAGATCCATTGTGTACCAGTATGCAACCAGCTGCAGCTGTGCGGTGCTGTGCATTGCGTGGCTTTCTCTTGCACCGGCAGGCCTCACCCGCTAGACTGAATCAAGCGCTAAACCCTGTGCATCCAATGCTCAGGCTGTCTTCCCGGTACCGCGACAGGACAATCGATGTGGCGTGAACCTTGCCCGCCGCAAGCGAACCGCGACCCGGAAGACGTGTTCAGCCAAATCTGACCAGGATCGGAACCAACCATGCCAAAGCAGGGAATTCACCCCAACTACAAGGCCACCAACGTCAAGTGTGCCTGCGGAAACACCTTCGAGACCCGCTCCACCAGCAAGAGCGACATCGTCCTTGAAATCTGCAGCGCCTGCCACCCCTTCTTCACCGGCAAGCAGAAGTTCATGGACACCGCCGGTCGCATCGAGCGCTTCAAGCGCAAGTTCGCCAAGAGCGATTCGTCCGTGGCGGCCGCTGCAACCACTGAAGCCAAGTAACCCTCAGCAACACTCGACTCGAGGAGCCTCCGCACCTGCGGGGGCTCTCTCACGTAAGCGCCGATGCAGAAATCCTGGGACGAATCCGCCGCCGCCACCCTCGACCGCCCCCTGGCCGAGCAAGCCGCCGTGCCCGCCAGTTTTACCATCGGCAACGTCCCCATCTCTCCCGCAACGGTGCTTGCTCCCATGGCCGGCGTAACGGATACCGTCTTCCGTCGCTTCATAAAGAATGCCTCCCAGTTCGCACCAGGGCACGCTTCGACCGACGTCGAAACACAGACCACCAACACCCAGTCCGGCTGCGGCCTGATTATGACGGAGTTCACCAGCGCCGACGGCCTCAGCCGCATGCGCGAGGTCAAGCGCAAGCGTTACCTCACCTACTACGACGACGAGCACCCCATCAGCGCACAGATCTTCGGATCGAACCCGCAGACACTGGCGGACTCCGCACGCATCTGCCAGGACGCCGGCTTTGACATTGTCGACCTCAATCTGGGCTGCCCCGCCAAGCGCGTAGTCAGCTGCAATGGCGGCAGTGGTCTCTTGCGCGACCTGCCGCATATTCAAACGATCTTCGAAACGGTGCGGAAGGCCGTGTCGATTCCCTTCACCGTTAAATTTCGCATGGGCTGGTCTGACTCCAGCATCGTCTGCGTGCCGCTCGCGAAGATGGCAGAAGACTGCGGCCTGAACGCGGTCGCGCTGCATGCACGCACCCGTGAACAGGGCTACACCGGCAACGCACGGTGGGAGTACATCGCTGCCGTCAAGGACGCGGTGCGCATCCCCGTCATCGGCAACGGCGACGTCCGCACGCCTGAAGACGCCGCGGCCATGGTAGCCGCCACCGGCTGCGACGCCGTCATGATCGGCCGCGCCGCACCGGCAAATCCCTGGATTTTTCGGCAGATTGCGCAATACACCGCGACCCGTGCGGCGACCGGCACCGGCAGCTACACCTTGGCGACAGAAGCGGACCGCCACCGCATGATCCGCACCTACTTCGCCATGCTGTTGCAGGAGTTGGAGCAGGAACACCCCGACGTGCACGTAACCGAAGACGTGGACATCCACCTGCTTTCACCGGCAGACCTGGCCGCCCACAACCACCTGCGCCGCCTCAAGCGCGACCGCGAAAGCGCACGCCGCGACGGCATCGGCAAGATGAAGCAGTTCGCCAGCTGGTTTACCCATGGCATCGCCGGCGGTGCCGCCCTTCGCCGTGCCATCTTTGACAGCAAGCAGGGTGCAGACATCCTGAACGCGGTGGATACGTTCTTCGCACAGGCCCACGAACAGGCACCCGGTCATGCGACGGAGCCGGAGTTCGCCGCGTTCGCTGACAGCTAACAGGGCTCGGATACACTCGGTATCCAATCAAAGAAGTATGTATCCGGCGATAGTCTCCTACCGGGCAAAAGCCTCGGACGAGTCTTCACGTCCTTGCTGCGTGTCATGCTTTGATGGTGAGCTGCAGCATTTGATTTGGCACGACCGGGGTATGGAACAACCATGAAGGTTACAGACATTGTGCTGGGAAAGCCGCTGGCCACGGCATCGGAAGCTGACGAGCATATCGGCGTCGCTGCCGGCATCCCCATCTTTGGCCTCGACGGCCTGACCAGCGCGGCGTACGGCCCCGAAGCCGCCATGACGCTGCTGATTGCGCTTGGCTTTGCCGGTGTGCAGCACTGGCTGCTTCCCGTCTTTGGCGCCATTCTGACCCTGCTGGTCATCGTGTACTTCAGCTACAGGCAGACCATTGTGGCGTACCCCAGCGGAGGCGGCTCCTTTACCGTGGCCAGCGAAAATCTGGGCGATGGTGCAGGCCTGCTTGCAGCCGCGGCGCTCATGATCGATTACATTCTTACCGCGGCGGTGGGTATTTCGGCCGGCGTCACGGCGCTGGTCAGTGCCGTGCCATCACTGCACCCGCACCAGCTGTCACTCTGCATCCTCATCCTGCTCATCATCGCGCTGGTCAACATGCGCGGTATGAAGGAGTCGGGCTTTGCCTTTATGCTGCCCACCTTCCTCTTTGTGGGTACACTCGTTATCACCATTCTGGTCGGCGTTCTGCATGCTGTGGCCGCGAACGGCCACCCGGTCGCCCTCGCCGCACCGCCGCCGGCCATTCACGCCACCATGCAATACATGACCCTTTGGCTGCTCATGAAAACCTTCGCCAGCGGATGTGCGGCCATGACCGGTGTTGAAGCTGTTTCCAACGGTGTGACCGCGTTCAAAGAGCCACGCGCTCACAACGCGAATCGCGCTCTTACCGTTATTATCGGCATCCTCATCGTGCTGCTGCTGGGTCTCGCCTACGTGGCTCGCGCATATGGCGTCACCGCCATGAATCCGGACGACGCTCACTACCAGAGCGTCCTCTCAATCGAAGTTGCAGCTGTCTTTGGCCGGGGACTGTTTTATTACGTCACCATGGGCAGCGTCCTGGCGGCACTCGCCTTCAGCGCAAACACCGCGTTCGCAGACTTCCCACGCATGGCGCGCGCCATTGCACTCAAAGACTACCTGCCCCACGTCTTCATCATCCGCGGCCGACGTCTGCTGTTCTCCCATGGAATTTATGCCCTCGTGGGCTTCACTGCACTCATCCTCATCCTGTTCGGCGGCGTCACAGACCGGTTGATCCCGCTCTACGCCATTGGTGCCTTTCTCGCCTTTACCCTCAGCCAGGCCGGCATGGTCAAGCACTGGCTCGACAACCCTGACGAACCCGGACGCGGTGTAAAGCTTTTTCTCAACGGCCTCGGCGCCGTCGCCACTGGCATCACCTTGGTGGTGGTCCTTGTCGCCAAATTCACCTCCGGCGCATGGGTCACAGCTCTGCTTGTGCCACTGCTCATCCTCATGATGCTCGGCATCAAGCGGCACTACGCACGCGTGCGTGTTGAAACCGCAGAAGTCGCGCCCCTGCGCGTCGCAGATCTCAAAAAGCCGATCGTCGTCATCCCCATGGCACGCTGGGACAAGCTCAGCGAAAAGGCCCTGCGCTTCGGAATCAATATGAGCGACACAGTGAAGGTCGTGCATGTCCACACCGAAGACGAAAACATGCTCGAGACCGCATGGGGTCCCAACATCGTCGCTCCCCTGCGGGCTGCACACCTGCCCGAGCCTGAACTTGTCACGGTGTCCAGTTCTTTCCGCACCGTCATCTCGCCCTTAATGGACTACATCCTGGAGCTTGAAAAGCAGAACCCCCACGGCAAGATCGCCGTTCTGCTGCCGGAACTTGTGGTGCGCCATTGGTGGGAGAACCTGTTGCACAACCAGCGGGTTCAGCTACTGAAGGTGTACCTGCTGCTCAAGGGAAATCAGCGAATCATCGTTGTGAATATTCCCTGGTATCTCTAAACGCCTGCACTCCAGCTCCTCCCTCTCTACGCATCTCATGTAGTCAGGAGCGCACCCGATGCCGTTGTCCCCAACCTATGTCCCGAATCCCGACCGTTACAAGGCGGTTCCTTTCCGCCGCTGCGGCAACTCCGGCATCGTTCTGCCGCCCATCTCCCTAGGCCTTTGGCAAAACTTCGGCGGTGAAGATGTCTTTGAAACTGGTCGAGCCATTCTGCGTCGAGCCTTCGACCGCGGCGTCACGCATTTCGACCTCGCCAACAACTACGGTCCCCCGTACGGCAGCGCTGAAGAGAACTTCGGCAGAATCCTGCGAGACGACTTTCGCCACCTGCGCGATGAGCTGATCCTGAGCAGCAAGGCCGGTTGGGATATGTGGCCTGGCCCGTACGGCATGGGCGGCTCGAAGAAGTACTTGGTAGCATCCCTCGACCAGAGCCTGAAGCGTATGGGCGTGGACTATGTCGACATCTTCTATCACCACCGTCCGGATTTCGACTGCCCCATGGATGAGACCGCCGCCGCGCTTGCGCAGATCGTCCGTCAGGGCAAGGCGCTATACCTCGGCATCTCCTCCTACTCGCCAGAGCGCACGCGTCAGATGTATGACCTGCTCAAGTCTCAAGGCGTGACACTGTTGATCCATCAGCCGTCGTACAGCATGCTGAACCGTTGGATTGAGCAGGATCTGCTCAGCACGTTGCGCGACCTGGGCGTGGGCTGCATCGCATTCTCACCGCTGGCGCAAGGCCTGCTCACGGACAAGTACCTGAACGGTAAACCGGCGGACGCCCGCGTCGGCAACACCGTAGGCAGCATGAACGACGCCATGTTCACAGATGACAACATCGGCCGCATCCGTGCGCTGAACGACCTTGCCAAACAACGTAACCAGACGCTCGCCCAGATGGCCATTGCCTGGGCTCTGCGCGATCCGCGTGTCACCTCTGCCCTCATCGGCGCCCGCAACGTCCAGCAGCTCGACAACTCGCTCGACGCACTCGAGAATCTGGCATTCTCCACTGAGGAACTCGACGCAATCGACAGGTATGCCGTCGACACTCCCGGCATCGACCTGTGGCGCAGCGTCAGCACAAAATGACCGTGCCTTGCCCCCCCTGTCTTGTCATCGGACAGGGGCCGCCGCGTCATTTCCAGCTAACGGCTCCGCTTGCGCGTAATCACCTTCATCGTGCGCCGCCACTGCTCGTGCAGTCCAAGCAGTGTCCATTCCACGTCCGGCTTCACATAGCGCAGCACCACCTCAGTCGCTGGATGGATGCGTAACGACGGTGCCACCAAGTACAACCGCGGCGCATCCGCGCTAAGCCGCACTCCGTTGAAATAACCGTGCCGTTGAAACGTACCTAATCCCGTCGAAGCATCCACCGTCTGCGTATGGTGCCAGCGAACGCGCATCCAGTAATCCAGCCCCTGCAGCGCAAAGTGCATGTCCTCGTTCGCCTTCAATTCCAGCACGGCCAGCCGTCCGTCGGCGGTCACCGTCAACAGGTCGAGCATGCCACGATCCCCCGCCTGAAACGCCGGCACCTGCGCATACACGTACGCCGGGTCGAACTGCGCCAGCGAGCCCTGACCGTCCGTCAGGGGCCCGATGTTCCGCCGAAGCGCACTCTCCAGCCATGCCTCCGGTGCCATGCGATACAGCACGTCTTTGGGCGACCCGGAAGCGTGTCGCCGCGTAAATAATTGCGCGACAAGCTCCCGCAGCATAGGCTCTGTTCCGCTCTCAAGCGGCGTCTCGTTTGCGCCGGTGCCGAAGGTGATCTCGCTGACAGGCGCGAACGAATTCGCCGCCAACCTCTGGCGGATGCGTGCAAACTCCAACCCATGCAGCAGCACGCCCATATCGTTGGCAGACCGTAACCGCGTCTCTACAGATCCGGCAGCGGCGGCCGGCACCAAGTCCATGACGCGCGACAGGGCAGCAGCGAAACGCTCGCGCGCTCGCTCCGGGTCCGGCGCATGCAGCAGCTTCGTGCTCAGGTTTCCGGTGTCCGCAGGATCCCTCTCCGTCAGTTCTTCCGTACGCTCATCCAGCTCGTAGAGCTCCCATTTCGCAGCATCCGTGCGCATCCACGCCAGCCTGCTCAGCGTCACCAGCGCCATGCCGGCCGGCACAATCAGGCGGAGTCCCTGGAAAAGCCGCTTTCCCCCGGCACGCTCACGGCACAGGTGCAGCCACAGGATGCCGATGGTCAGCACTCCGTCGACGGTCGCCGGGGTCTCCTCGGCGTTGACGCCAACAACCGCCCACGCCTGCTGGCCCTTGTGCAACACACCGCGCGCATACGCCGGCCCAAAGGATCTCTCCAGGTCCATTGCGCTCTGAAACGGGTCGGCCTTCCAACCCCCAAGCTCCCGCAGCAATGCACGCTCCAACAGCGGCACATAGCGCTTGCGCGTTGCCTCGCGCGCCGTAACGGTGCGCCTGTCCGGCTGCGACACCAGTTCCAAAACTTCCGGCTTCGTCTGGCCAAAGCGCAACGTCTGCATGCGCAAGACATCCTTGCGCTGTGTGGCGGCCACCACGCGCCGCACCAGGTTGCGCGCATCGCTCCATACCTGCAGCGTGCATCGGTCCTTCGCTACCGTCAGTGAATACTTCGCCGTCTGCAGGTCGAACGCAACACGGCCAGCTTCCAGCAGAACGGCACGCGGGTACTCCGCCAGGAACGATTCGATTGCTGTCGAAACTTCTCCTGGCGACTGCTCGATGCTCATCGAAACATCCCTCTGCGCAGTTCGACGTGCATCGAATCCTGCCGCACATCCAAGAACTACGTTGCACTCCGTGCCGCGTCTACCATCCGTGCGCCGCACGCAGCTGTGTGATGTGTGCCGTGTGGTGCCGCGAATGCCACGCGTACAGCAGCGTCGCCTGGTCCAGCGGCGTGCGACCATTTACCGGATGCACGAAAGCACGCTGCCACTGTTCCTCTGTCAGCCGTGCCAGCAACTCCGTCCATCGTGCATGCAGCCCGTGCAGCACACCCAGCGACCACTCCACCGGACCGGTCGACGCATCCGCTAGCCGCGCCCAGGCTGCCTCGTCGTACGGCTTGACCGTCGGCTCGTCCTCTGTCAACGCAAACCGTACACGCATGACCGCGTTCAGGTGCGAGTCGGCTACATGGTGCACCACCTGCCGCACCGTCCACCCACCGTCGCGGTATGACGTGTCCAGCTGAGCCTCGGTCAAACCAGCCACGGCGGCACGCAATCTCTGCGGCAACAACGCCAGGTCTTGAACCGCCGCGTTCCGCGCATTCAGCGCAACGGTGTCCGGCCGAACATGATGGCCCACGGGGTACCGTGGATCGAGCTCTGCAGGCGCTGCGTGGAATGCGGAACCGGCCTCTGTCTTCATCGCTCGAACCTAGCACACAACGGCCATGACACCCGGTGAAGAGTCCACCGGGACGGGTAAAATTACAGCAGATGACATCCACAGCAATTTTCCCCCAGGCTGGCAAACACCACTTCGCAGACACCTTCAACATCACGGACGCGCTGCTGGAACGCTGCCTGGGCGCCGCGCTAAGCAGGGGTGGTGAGTTCGCAGAGTTGTACTTCGAAGCGGCCAGCAGCACCGGCATCGCCGTGGACGAGGGGATCGTCAAGTCCGCCAGCCAGAGTCACAGCATGGGCTGCGGCATCCGCGTGCTCAGCGGCGAACGCACTGGCTACAGCTACACCGACGAACTGACCGAAGACAAGTTGCTGCACGCCGCGCGTACGGCAGCGCTCATCGCCGATGGCCCATCGACAGTGACAGTTCAACCATTCACCACCGGTACACAACGCAACACGCTGTACCCCGTTGCGCTCACCGATGTCTCCATCGCCGCGCGCCTGGCGCTGGTGCAGCGTGCGGACCGCGCCGCCCGCGCCGCGGACCCTCGCATCACCCAGGTACGCGCAGGCTTTAACGATGAGATTCGGCACATCCTGATCGTTGCAAGCGACGGAACCTATGCCGCAGACACGCAGCCGCTGAGTCGCTTCAGCGTCGGTGTGCTGGCAAAAGACCCCGCGGCTGACGGCGGCAAAGGCGTCAGCGCGCGCGGCTCCAGCGGCGGCGGCGGCCGCGTCGAGCTCAGCTTTTACGACGGCGAGCGAACGCCGGAATACTTCGCCAAAGAGGCCGTACGCCAGGCACTCGTTCAGCTCACAGCGCAGGCCGCTCCGGCCGGCGAGATGGAGGTCGTCCTCGGTCCCGGCTGGCCCGGCGTCCTCATTCACGAGGCAGTTGGCCATGGCCTCGAAGCCGACTTCAACCGCAAAAAGCAATCTGCCTTCGCCGGCCTCATGGGCCAGCGGGTTGCCACAGACAAGGTCACAGTGGTCGACAATGGCACCATCGCAAACCGCCGCGGTTCGCTCAACATCGACGACGAAGGCCAGCCCACGCAGAACAACACGCTCATCGAAAATGGCATTCTGCGCAACTACATGAGCGACAAGCTTTCCGCAAAACTCATGGGCCTTCCAGGCACCGGCAGCGGACGCCGCGAAAGCTATGCGTCCATCCCCATGCCGCGCATGACCAACACTTACATGCTCGCCGGCACCGACGCGCCAGAAGACATCTTGCGCAGCGTGAAGAACGGCATCTACGCCGTCAACTTCTCCGGTGGCTCCGTCGACATCACCAACGGTAAGTTCGTCTTCGCCGCCAGCGAGGCCTACCTCATCGAAGATGGCAAAGTCACCGCTCCAGTCAAAGGCGCCATGCTCATCGGCAACGGCCCCGAAGCGCTAAAGCATGTCAGCATGGTCGGCCACGACCTGGCGCTGGACGAAGGCATCGGCACGTGCGGCAAAAAGGGTCAGGGCGTGCCGGTCGGCGTCGGTGCACCCACACTTAAGCTCGACAGGATGACCGTCGGCGGAACCGGAAGCTAGCGGTTCGAGATCGTCACCCGGAACGGCGGCTTGGCTTTTTCCTCTTCCGTCTGCACGTAGGTATCCGCAGTCTTCCCTGTGTCGTACCCCCGCCACAGCCATACCATCTCCTCGGGGAACTCCGCGCCGCCCTCTCTGGCGCTGTGCGGACCCGTGCCAAAACTGAAGTGGAAGTCATACCCGAGCAGCTTCAGCGCATTCGCCATCCGCAGGTTCGCCATCGGCCACGATCCGTAGTGTTCGTTCTCCTGGTCGTTGTTGCCGTCCTGCAGCCATACCCGCAGGTTGCGGTGCGGCTCACGAAGGATCTTGTCCGGGAAGTCCTGCCCGCCATCTGGCACCGCCGCATCTTCGTGCCACTGGATCGCGGTGAACGAGCCGATCCAGGTGATCACACGGCTGAACTGCTCCGGCATCCACCACGCCGCGTTGAAGGCACAAATACCACCCGAACTCAATCCCGTAATCGCGCGCGAGTAGGCATCCTGCCGCACATTCAAACCCTTCAGCGCCGCCGGCAGCAGCTCGTCTCGCACAAAGCGTGGGTACCGGTCGCTCACCGTGTCGTACTCCACCGAACGCATCGAGTCGTCCATGCTGCGCTTCCACTTGTCGCTGTATGCCTTCACAGCTGCGTAGGTCGGTGTACCCGGCGCCTTCTCCACGCTGCCGGGGTTCGTAAACACCGCAATCATCACCGGGATCTTGCCCGTGGCAATCAGGTTGTCGAGCACGTTCAGCGCCGGGTGGTCACCATCCCGATGCGCGTACCCTAAGCCATCCTGAAACACCATCAGCGCCGCAGGTTTGGCCGGGTCATACTGCGCCGGCACATACACGCGATAGTCGCTGACCATGCCATCGTAGATGTGGCTGGTTAACGTGCGCACCTCAGACAGCGTGCCCGTAGGAACACCGGTGTGCTGCAGCGAGTCCGCTGTCAGAATCGACGGTGACGCCTGCGCAAATGCAGACACAGGCAGCACGCAGCCGCAGCAGAGGAGCAAGGAACACAGCAGTCTCATGACCCCAAGACTCTACCGCGTTCGCACTGCCGCTGTCCTGCTAGGCCGCAGGCAACGCGGCCAGGGCGGCAGCTGCCTTGTCATACAGTCCCTGCGTCTCCGCCTGCTGCTTCTTTAACCCATCAACCACCGCTGCCGGTGCCTTCGCCAAAAAGCCTTCGTTGCCCAACTGCCGCTGCGCCGCGTCCAGCCCCTTCGTCAGCCGAGCAATCTCCTTCGTTAGCCGCTCGCGCTCCGCCGGCACGTCGATCTCGCGCTCATACACCACCGCAACATCCAGCGCTCCGCTCGGCGTATGCAGGCTGCGTGCCGCAGGTCCGCTCAGCGGCTCGGCGGCGAACTCCACATCCCGCACGCGTGCAAGCCGCGCAAGCATATCGCGGTTCGCGTCGGCCAGCGCAAGCACGCGGTTGTCGCCATGCAGCACGATCGGCGCTGCTTCCTTTTCCGGCACCGCAAGCTCCTTGCGCAGCGCACGCACCGTCACGATCAACTCCTGCAACGTACCGACCGCAGTCTCCGCGGCGGCATCCTGCGGAAAGTCCGTCACCGCCGGGTACCGCGTCAGCGCAATCGATTTCGCAGGCGGCTCGCCCTCATACAGCGCATGCCAGATCTCCTCCGTAAGGAACGGCATAAACGGGCTCAGCAGCCGCAGCGATGCCTCAAACACGCCCACCAGCCCAGCCAGCGAAATCGCGGTTTCCGGATTCTGGATAGGCTGCTCGCCAGACCCCTCCACCGGCACAGGAAAGTCCAGCCGCAACTTCACCAGCTCCAGGTACCAGTCGCAGAACTCCCCCCAGAAGAACTGGTAGATCGCATTCGCCGCCTCGTCGAAACGATAGTCCGAGAGCGCACGATCCACCTCCGCCGTCACCGCGCGTAGGCGGCTAAAGATCCACCGCGTCTCGATCGGCGTGATCTCCGGCAACGCACCCACAGCGGCTGCAGGAGCCATACGCAGGTTGTACCCAGTACCGCGCGCGCGCTCAATCTGCAGGAATAAGAACCGTGCGGCATTCCAGATCTTGTTCGCAAACGCACGGTTTCCTTCCGTACGCGCCTCGCTGAACGCAATGTCCGTACCCGGCGAAGCCTGCGACGCCAGCGTAAACCGCACCGCATCCGTCCCGTACTGCTCAATGATCTGGATGGGGTCGATGACGTTACCCTTCGTCTTCGACATCTTCTGTCGATCCGCATCGCGCACCAAGGCGTGGATGTACACCTCGCGAAACGGCACTGCATCGCGCAACGGCCGCTTCGACCCGTCCGGCATCGGCACGTCGAGCATAAAGTGCGTGCCCAGCATAATCATGCGCGCCACCCAGAAGAACAGGATGTCGAACCCCGTAACCAGCAGCGACGTGGGATAAAACTTCGCAGCCTCCGGCCGCAGCTCCGGCCACCCAAACACCGTCACCGGCAGCAGGCCACTTGAGAACCACGTGTCCAGCACGTCCGTCTCCTGCTGCATTTCCGCGTGGTCGCAGCTGCCGCATCGCTCAGGTCGCGTACGGCTCACACACGTCGTCTCGCACTGCGGACAGTGGTACGCCGGAATACGATGACCCCACCACAACTGCCGGCTGATGCACCAGTCGTGAATGTTGCGCATCCACTCGAAGTACGTTTTGGCATAGTTCGCAGGCGTGAACTTGATGTGGCCTTCCTCGACCGCTGCAATGGCCTTCTCCGCCATCCCTTCCACCTTCAGGAACCACTGCAGGCTCAGCCGTGGCTCAATCACGGCACCACTCCGCTGCGACGTCGCCACGCTCATCGCATGGTCCTCCACCTTCACCAGCAGCCCCTCCGCATCCAGGTCAGCAACAATCCGCTCCCGCGCCGCATACCGCTCCATCCCGTCATACGGCGACCCCGCCAGCGATACGTGCGCCATCTCATCCAGGATCGTCAGGTTCGCCAATCCATGCCGCTGCCCAATCGCATAATCATTCGGATCATGCGCCGGCGTCACCTTGACCGCACCCGTCCCAAACTCGGGCTTGGCCCAGTCATCGGCCAACACAGGAATCTCACGCCCCACTAATGGCAGCCGCAGCGTCTTGCCCACCAGCGCCGCATACCGCTCATCAGCAGGATTCACCGCAACCGCCACATCCCCCAGCATCGTCTCCGGACGCGTCGTCGCAATCACAACACTCCCAGACCCATCCGCCAGCGGATACCGCACGTGATACAGCTTTCCCGCCACATCCTTGTGTTCGACTTCCAGGTCGCTGACCGCCGTCTGCTGCACCGGGTCCCAGTTCACGATGTAGCTGCCCCGGTAGATCAATCCCTGCTCATACAGTCGAACAAACGCCTCCGTCACGCTCTCTGACAGTTCCGGCGACATCGTAAAGTATTCGCGCGACCAGTCCACCGACGCGCCCAGCCGCCGCATCTGGTCCGTAATTGCGCCGCCGTACTGCGCCTTCCACTGCCACACCCGTTCAAGAAAAGCATCGCGCCCAACCTCTTTGCGCGACGTGCCCTCTCCAAGCAGTTGCTTCTCCACCATCATCTGCGTCGCAATGCCGGCATGATCCGTCCCCGGAACCCACACGCTTTCTTCGCCGCGCATGCGATGCCAGCGCGCCATCACATCCATCTCGGTCTGGTTCAGCATGTGGCCCATGTGCAAGCGGCCCGTTACATTCGGCGGCGGCAGCAGCTGCACAAACGCCTTCGTCGCAGCATCGACCACCGCAGTCGCAGGCGTGTCGAACAGCTTCTCGGCAACCCAGTAGGTCGCCCATTTTTCTTCGATCAGCGCAGGCTCGTAGGCTTTTGAAAGTTCGGTAGGCATCAGCACCAAGAATACCGGAGTGGTCCAGCCGTAAAGTCCACTGTGGTGAAACTACCAATCTGGCCAGTGTCGAATAGCTGCAAGCGCAAGTGTTGCACCAACAGCCATTGCTACCCAGCGAATCCACGGCCGCGCCAAAAGATCAGACAGAGTGTTCTGTTCGGGACTCGAGGTGTTGTAACTCAGGCTGATGGTAGAACCGAGTTCCTGTGGAGACCGTGCATTATAACTTCCGTAAAAAGCTTGACCTGCGACTCCGTAGCAAAAACTAATGCGATATCTCGATGGCACCTGTACATCCGTCAATAAACCCGTCCCAACCACGAGTTCGCAGGAAGTAATCGTTGCATCCATTTCGAGCCACACTTCATGGACTTGCTTGGTGAGCTTCTTCGACATGTTCAGGCCCTTACGTCCCCGCGCAGCCTACTTGAACATCAACTGCGAAAACGTAATCAGGTTCTGCCGCCACACCAGCCACGTGTGCATGCCCGGCGTCTCGTTCACACTCACATTGCCCTTGATGTTCTGCTTGGCCCAAGCGCCAAACGCCCGGTTCACCGTGATCAGTCCATCCTCGGTTCCACAGCTTATCCAGAACAGTTTCGTCGCGGGCTGCGTCTTCGCATTGGGTACGATGCCCTGAAACGCCGTTGCATACATCTCCGGCGTCACCTCAGCCGGATTCCGCGGAGTCGGCGTGGCCGACACAATCGCCGAGCTCATCGCACCCACATACCCAAACGTCTCCGGGTGGTTCAACCCGGTGGAGATCGTCTCCCCGCCGCCCATGCTCAAGCCGGCAATCGCCCGGTGCCCGGGGTCGCGCGCCACGTTGAAGTTAGCCTCCGCATATGGCAGAATCTCGTGCAGCAGCATGTCCGTTAAGATCCTCTGATTCGCCAGAGGCGTCGCGTACGGCGGCGTCCACACGGTCCACCCTTCCGTAATCATCCGCATCGTGCCATACGCGCGCGGCATCACGATCACCGTCGGCTGCAGCTTGCCGCTGGCAATCAGCTGGTCAAAGATCAGGTTCGCATCCCCCACCTCTGTCCACCCGATCGCAGAGTCGCTGTACCCATGCAGCAGGTACAACACTGGGTATGGCTGCTTACGCTTTGCGTCGTAGCCCACGGGCGTATACACATACATGTCGCGGTCGTGCAGGCCCTCCTCGTCCGTCGCCAGCTTGCTCGTATACATGTGGTGCGTCACGTTCCCGTGCGGAATGTCCTGCAGGTCCCACGGCATGGGCGTCGCACCGGTCACATGCACAAAGCTCGATGGTGCCTGTAGGTTCTGCCGCACCTTCGGGTTGTGCGGATCCAGAATGTGCTGCTCGTCCACCACGAAGTAGTACCCGTAATACTCAGGGCTCATCGGCTCCGTGGTGTACGTCCATAAACCGTTCGCGTCACGCTCCATCGGAAACGGTTCGGCATTGCCTTCCACAAACACAGCCACAGCCTTCGCGTCGCTGTTCTGAAATTTGAACGTCACACTCCGGTCCGCGTTCACCACGGGCGACTTCAGCGCCTGCGACCGCGCCGCTGCCGCCGGGTCAATCGCAACTACCTTCCGCGGACGTGCCACTGGCCGCGCGGGCCGCGGCAGTTCAGGCTGAGCCTGCGCTCCGGCTTGAAGCGTACAAACAAAAAGCACACCGCAGCAGAACGCGGCATGCAAGGGAATAGGCAGGTTCAGGATTCGCATCGACGCCGAGTGTACCAAGCGCACAGCGACTCTGGCTTCACAGGCGCGTGAAAGCAAAAAGGGAGACAGCCAAAGCCGTCCCCCTTGAAGTCGTTGCACGCCGCCGTCTACAGCGGATCCAGCTTCTTCAAGCCCTTTTTCTTCTTGTGCTTGCTCGAGCTTTCCTCGCCCTTGTCGAAGTCCGGCTTTGGGTTGTGAACCTTGCCATTGGCGTCGGCCACGGGTGGCGCCTGGCCGTTCGGCGTCTTCACACCTTGCACGTCGTTTACCGCGTCTGGTGCCGTCGCAGCCTTCTCAATTTCCGGCAACGCCGTGTTATTCGCCGGCCCAACAGAGTTCAAGCCATTCCCGGCATCCTTCACCGCCGTCCTGCCCGGTGTAATGATCGTCACACCCACGGCGCGATCCGCACCACTGCCCGACACCGGCGCCACACCATCCGGGGTGTTGGTAAAGGCAGAAGGGGTCACACCAGTGCTGGCGGGCGCAGTCGCGGGCGCATCCGCCGCTGGAATGTCAGACAATGCGGTCGTCCCCGGTGCTGCCGGCGCAACCACACCTACCGGGCTCGAAGGATCAGCCGCCGCATCGGTCGACGGAGCCGCCGGTGCCGGTGCAGCCGTTCCCTTGATCGCTGCCTGGAACTCCTCGTTAATATGCTTCACCACGTTCGGCGCCAGCGTCGCTTTTGGGTCTGCCATCGACGGGTCGCCGACCTTCGCAGCCTGCACCACATCCGGCGTACGCATTACCAGCGTGCGCACTCGGCTGCCCACGCTGTAGGCCTGCCGGCTGTTTTCCAGCGCCTGGCTCGCTGCCACCTGCTCCGCCGTGGGCTCCGGCACAGGTCGGCCCAACGCCTCCAGCCGGTCGCGTGCATCCTCCACGCGCGGCGATGCAGAGTACACCGTCACCACGCGACCATACGCCGCCGCCGCCGCATCCTCATACACACGCAGCAATCGCGACTTCTGGTCCTCATTCAGGTTCTTCATCGCAGGATTTACGCGCACATAGTGCGCCTGCGCCGCATACGCATCGCCCAGCCCAATCAGCGCCGAATCGATCTTGCTGTACAGCGGATACGTATCGACGACAGTTTGGTACCGCGCAATCGCCGCTGCATAGTTCTCATGCCCTTCGTAGAAGTCCGCGATACCGGTCTCACGCGTCGCCAGCAGTTCCTGCACCTCGCGCAGCTTCTGCTTTGCATCCGGAATCAGCGTGCTGTCCGGATACTGCGTCATCATCGTCCGGTACTCTTCCTGCGCATGGATCGCCTTGGTGTAATCGCGGTCCGGCTTGTCCATCTGCTTGAAGTAAATGTCGCCAATGCGCATCTGCGCCTCGGCCGCCTCCGGCACATTCGGAAAGAAAATGATGAAGTCGTGGTACTCGGTCTCAGCCTGCGTCAACGCCGCAGTACCACCCTCGCGGTACCAACTGTCCGCAAACGCCAGCTTCGCGCGCATCTGGTATTCAGAATCCGGATACGTCGCCAGCATGTCCTGCAGCAGTAGCCGCGCCACGTCGAACTTGCCCTTCTTCAGCGCAACCTGAGCGCGGTCAAACAGCTGCTTGTCGGGCTGTTTGGAATCCACATTCGCCAGCGGGTTGTCCCTGAGCCGGCGCTTCATCTCGCGCTGCTCCTTCACCGTGTCCTTGCTGGCCGTGACCTTCTCGTCCTTCTTCTGCTGCTTGGCCGAAGGCTGCGGCTCGTCCACACTCTTGCGCGTCTTCTTCCGTGTCGTCCGGTTGCTCAGCACACCCGTCGGCACGTTATCCTGCGGCGTCGCAGACGTTGTACCCGCTGGCAGATCGCCTGGTGCAGCGGGTGCCGGCGCGGGCGTCGCCTGCGTGCCTTCAGCGGGTGCCGCCCCCTGCTGGTCCGTTGCAGGTGTGGTGGTCTGTGGGGCGGCCTGTGCCGCGGCAACATGCAACGCCACCGGCGACATCAACAGCACACTCATCAATGCCACCGCTGTGCCACGGCGCGGAAAGAACGACTGAAGCGCAGACACGCGCGGGGGAAACAAAGCCATGAGTCAAAACCTCTAAAATCCGGTGCCCGGGTCGTCTCGGCTGCCACCGCTATCCACTTTCATTTTACCCGTGCGTAGCCGGACATCCTGTTTGACTTGGACCAGGTTGCTCCGTTATCTCGCATGCCCCAATTGCCTAGCGAACTGCCACCTGCAGTTCATTGCTTTCACGCCCCGCCTGCTGCGCCAGCCGCACAAACTCCCGCGCATTTGCCTCAATCCGGCCCGGCTGAAAAATTGCCGACCCCGCCACCAGCAGATCCGCTCCTGCTTCCACCACTTCGCCCAGGGTCGCCGGGGCAATGCCGCCGTCCACCTCAATGCGGAAACTCAACCCCTGTTCACTACGCAAACGCGCCAGGTGCCGCACCTTCTCCACGCACTTCGGAATGAAACTCTGGCCCCCAAACCCTGGGTTCACCGTCATCACCAGCACATGGTGCACCATGCCCAGCACCTCCTCCAGCGTCTCCACCGGTGTTGCCGGGTTAATCGCCACCGCCGGCTCCATGCCATGCTCGCGGATCTCCGACAGCGTCCGGTGCAGGTGCCGGCAGACTTCCTGGTGCACGATCATCCAGTTCGCCCCCGCCTTCGCAAAATCCGCGATATACCGGTCCGGGTCCTCGATCATCAGGTGGCAGTCCAGCGGCAGATCGGTCACACGCCGCACCGCCTCCACCACGGGCGGTCCAAACGTAATATTGGGCACAAAATGCCCATCCATCACGTCAATGTGCACGGCTCGTCCGCCGCCGCGCTCCGCAGCCGCAATATCTTCACCCAGCCGGGTAAAGTCCGCCGCAAGTATCGAAAAGGCAAGGTCGATCACACCTCCAAGTGTACAAGCACCCGCTATGCTGGGGTAAATGCAGAACCTTTCCGCCACCGAAGCGCTACCCGAGCCTCTGCCCACACCCCTGCCCCTGCCGCCAGGCATCTTCAAGGCCTATCTCTTCGATCTTGATGGCACCGTCGCTGACACCATGCCCCTGCACCTCATCAGCTGGCGGCAGGCCGTGCGCGAGCAGGGTGGCGACTTTCCAGAGGACCTCTTCTATAGCTGGGGTGGTATCCCCCTGCCGCGCACCGTCGAAATGCTGAACGAAAGGTTCGGCTACAGCCTCGACCCGGTCACCACCGCCAACCGCAAAGAGCAGCTCTATCTGCAGGGCATCGCCCACGTGGGCCCGGTCTCCTCCGTCCTCGCCCACATCGAAGCCAGCCACGGCACCATCCCCTTCGCCATCGTCTCCGGCTCGCCCCATGCCACCATCGTCCACACCCTCAAGCTGCTCGGGCTCACCGACCACTTTCCCGTTATCGTCGGCGCAGAAGACTACACCCGCGGCAAGCCCGATCCCGAGCCCTTCCTCACAGCCGCCAAACTCCTCAACGTGGCCCCCGCAGACTGCCTGGTCTTTGAAGACGCCGAAGCCGGCATTGCATCTGCCAAAGCCGCCGGCATGGCATACGTCCGTGTCCCCGGACCTCGCGGCTAGGCCTCGACTCCTGCAACTAAGCGTCAGCCGTCTTCAAATCCTCACGCCCGGGATGCGGTGTCGGCCGCGTCTCCCGCTGCGGCGGCGGCGCAGGTGCCAGCAGCTTCGCCGCCGCGCGCACAATCTTCCGCACCGCCCAGCTACCCTTCTCCTGCTGAAACAGCGCACCTTCTCGCTGCTTGTCCGGCCGGTAGTACCACCGCCGCAGCATCGCCAGTTGGTCGCCCAGCACCGCCGGGTCGTCCGTCCCTGCACCTTCATCCAGCACCGCAATGGCAGCCAAGAGCCGTTCCTCCGCAGACGCCACCTCTGGCATAGCCGCAGCCGCACCCTCCAGCGGGACCGGCGCCAGCATCATCGGCTGCGCAAACAGGCTTGACCCCACCTCTGCCTGCTCCCGCGCCAGTCGAACGCCCAGCAGAGAAACCACTTCCGGCCCGCGCAGGCACCCATCCGCAAACAGAAATACCTGCACCCGCGGCTCGTCGCTTCCCTTCAACGGAATCACCATCACACACCGCAACCCATCCAGCGCCCCGATCAGCCTGTCCGGAATCCCCGCCACGGCCTTCACACCCACGAGCCGCGCGTGCACCTCGGCGGCCTCTTCAAACAGCATCTCCGCACTGGCACGGTCTCGCTGCGTCTCCAACTCCTCCATCAACGACTGGCCAGCCGTCTGTAAGAACCGCAGCGTTCGCTCCGCCTCCGCGCGGTACGCCTCATCCGTCACCCTTGCCTGGCACGGCGCAAGGCACTTGTGCATCTCGCCATAAATGCACCCAGGGTCGTCCGGTGACGGGTGCAGCTCCATAAAGCACCGCCGGATCAGGAACAGGTTCTCCACCGCCTCGCGATAGCGCTCCGCATCCAGCCTCGACGCGAACGGCCCAAACGTCGTGTGCAGCGACCGCCGCCGCAAATGGCTCGTCACATAGATCCGTGGAAACCGGTTCTCCACTGCGTACCGCACCGTAAATGGCGGCGACAACCGCAGCTTGCGTCGAGCCTCCTCCGCCCCAAACACCGTCGCCATCGCACGATGCAGCAGCAGCAAACTCTCCAGCGACGAGTGCGTCTGCCGCCACGCAATCCGCGCAATCCGATCCCGCAGATTCAGCCGCTTCGTCTGCCCCTCTGGCGGCATCAGCAACCGCTGCAAACGCCGCCGCAGATTCGCGCTCTGCATCAGGAACGGCCGGTCCGTCGCGCTATGACCAAACAGGCACACTACCCCCGCTGCCGGCGGAACTGCGCGAAGCACGTCCACCGCCGTCTCCGGCGTAAACAGCACCTCCTCGGCAAAGACTGGTTTCTGCGTCACTCCGACATCCTACCGAGTTCCGCGCCCGGGTCTCCCCGCAGACTTTCCATACGAATCAGAAAATCGTTGCATCCGCTCGCATCGCGGCGCACACTAGGCCGGACCCCGAGAAGACCACATATGCCGCAGCTTCCCCATCCGCGCCGCCGGCTTCATCCCGTACGCCTCGCCTGCGTCACCGCCGCTGCCTCGTTTTGCAGCACATCCCTGCTCGCGCAGACACCCCTGTGCACCCTCACCTTTGCTGATCCGGCTATCTTGGACGTTCTGGACGCACCTGCGCGTGCCTGCCTAAACCAGGCCGCGGCCCAGTTCCACAGCCACTCGGGAACGCGCATCATCCTCTCCGGCGCGAACGCCCAACGTGTCTCCACCAGCCGCCAATACCTCGTAGGCACCGACGGCCTTCCAGCGTCCGGCGTCAGCGCCACCATCACTCCTGGCGACCCTCACCTCGTCAGGGTCGCGTTCCTGCCGCCACAGGAGCTGCAGCTGCACCACCCTCCCATCCCAATACCCCCTCCGACGGTTCAGCCGCTGCCCGCTTACCCGGAGCACCACCACGAGATTACTCACGGACCTCAGCCCGCTCCTGGCGTTCCGCAACCCACGGGCCCACCCGTTCTGCCCACCCACGCGCAACCAATTCCGCCGGCAGCTCTACCTCCGCCCGATTCCGACCAGGCAGCCGTCCCCGTACACGGCGCCAACACAGGTGGCTTCGCTTCCCACCCAACGGCACAGCAGCCGGACGGAGCCGCGCAAGCGCACCAGCCACAAACAGGAACCGGCATCGCACAGCCAGCACATGCCGCTTCAGGTCATCCGGCACAGCCTTACCCCGCAGGCGAACAGGTCAAACGATGGGAGAACCAACTCAAGTCCGGCGGCATCGAGTTCAACAGCCCGCAGACCATGGTGGCCGGCATCGAAACCGGGGTCGTCGTCATCATCCATGGCTACGCCGACACAAGCCACTCCGACCTGCCCGGCGTCCAGCAGCAAGGCACCGTCAAAGTTTCCGACAAGATGCGAGTCGACCTCGACGCGCCATTAGCCCCGGGCGAGTTCGCCATTACACCCGCTCAGGGCGCCGTGAAACCCATACCGGTCGATGGATCCAACATGTGGACCTTCAAGGTCACACCCCGCGACGGCAGCTCCAATCCGCAAACACTGGTCGTCCATCCCTATCTCTACCCGCCCAGCAAGCTCGACGCCCAGCCACTGCAGGAGCGCAACTTCACCGTCACCGTCACGGTCGAGTCCCTCCGGCATCACCTCGTCCGGCTTTGGCATGAAGACCCCATCAAGCTGCTCAAATACCTGCTGCCCGGTGGCAAGGGGTGGAGCGGTCTGGGTGCCTTTCTCACCGGCCTCATCGCCTTGCTCACCTCGCTCGGCGTCATCGCCTGGATCCGGCACAAACTCGACCCACAAGACCCCGCCGAGAAGAAATAACAAGGCTCAGGTGCCAGACACGTAGCCCCCCTACCAGACCCGGCACGCCACCTTATGCACCTCGGGCTGCCCCACCTTGCAGCTGAACGCTTTCGCGAACTCCGGCATATTTCCCACCACATTGTTCACACGCAGCTGCGGCGCGGAGTGCGGATTCGTTAGGACCATCGTCCGCAGGGCCTCTGGTCGAATCTGCGTGCACCAGCTGTTGCCGTACGCCAGAAAGAACCGCTGCCAGTTCGTCAGCCCATTTGCATCTTTGTCATCCATCGTCTTGCCCTGCTTCTTCAGGTCGGCCGTCAGCGCGCTCAGCGCCAGGTAGGCACCACCGTTATCCGCGGTATCTTCACCCTGCGTCAGCTTGCCGTTCTGCTGCACGCCAGGCAGCCCGGGCACGCTGCCGGTGTATTCCGCAGCAATGCACACGCCGCGCGAGTCGTATGCCGCAGCATCGGCCGGCGTCCACCAGTCACGCAGATTGCCGAGTTTGTCGAACTTCCGCCCCTGGTCGTCGAAATCATGGGTCAGCTCATGCCCAATCACCGCACCCTCTGAGCCGTAGTTGATAACGTCGTCCCGCGATGCATCGAAGAACGGCGGCGCCAGGATGCCTGCCGGAAAGTTGATCGTATTCGTCGTCGGGTCCTCGTACGCATCCACCGTCGGCGGCGTCATACCCCACTGCGTCTTGTCCAGCGGCTTGCCCATCATCGCAAGCTGCCGCTTCATCTCAAACGCTGTCGCACGCTCCACATTCGCTGGATATGTACCACGATCAATCGTCAGGCCCGAGTAATCCCGCCACTTGTCCGGGTACCCGATCTTCTCAATAACAGCAGCCAGCTTGGCATGCGCCTCCTCCTTCGTCTTTGGCTGCATCCACGTCACCGTGTCGATGTCGCGGCCCATCGCAGCCTCCACATCATGCGTCAGTGTCAGCACCCGCGCCTTGTTCTCTGGCGGAAAGACTTTCGTCACGTACACCTCGCCCAACGCCTCGCCCAGGTACACGTCCACCGTGCCGGTGCACCGCCGCCACGCCGGCGACTGCACCTTCCGGCCCGTCAGCTGCTTCTCAAAGTTGAACGTCGTGTCGCGCCAGGTGTTTCCCAGGGTCGACGCCGCCGCGCGCACAAAGTGCGCCCGCAGGTACACCTTCCACGTCGCCAGATCCTCACTCGCCAGCATCGTGTTCAGCACCTTGAAGAACTCCGGTGCCGACACTTCGTACAGCGGCGTCGCCGGCGCACCCAGCGCTTTAAAATACGCGTCAAAATCGAAGTTCGGCACCAGCGCCTTCAACTGCGCCAGCGTGTACCGGTTATTCGTCTTGTTTGGGTCGCGGCGACTGATGTTGTCCATCTGTGCATGCGCCAGCCCCGTCTCCACCCGCAGCACAGTGGCCGTAGCAGCTTGTGCCTCCGCGGCCGTCATCCCGTCCATCGTCAGCAGCTGCGTCAGCTCCGTTTGATACGCGGCACGGATCGTCTTCATGCCCTCGCTGTCATCCAGGTAGAAGTCGCGACTCGGCAAGCCCAGACCACCCTGGTCCACACCGCCCACCACGTGGTTCACATTGTTGTAGTCCGACTGCGGTCCAAAGCCGAACAACGGCGTTGCCGCTTGATTGTCGTCTCCCTGCCAGCTCGTGCCGAACGCCATCTGGATCGCCGCCAGCACCGCGGGCAAGTCCGCCTTCGACCGCATCGCCTCGATGCGCGCCTCCAGCGGCTTGATCGCCTCCACGTTGTTCGCGCCGGTCTCCGCCTGGTCCATGCACGTCGCATACAGGTCGCCGATCTTCTGCTCGTTCGGTGTCCGCGTCGCACGTGCCGAACGGTTGCTCTCCAAAATCCCGTACAGCACCTGCCGATTCCACATTGCCAGCTTTGCGCCCGCACCCCAGCTCACCTGGTCCGCCGGAATCGGATCCTCCGCGTTCAGCTTGCCGCACGTGTACTGGTAGAAGTTGTCGCAAGGACTCACCGACTGGTCCACCTTCGTCACATCGATGTGCGAAAGCGCTACCGGCACAGGCACAGTCGACTGCGCCAGAGAAGCTGCGGATGGAATAAAGGCCAGACACAGGGCAACGGCAGACAATTTCATGGTGGACTCTTAGGAGACAGTGGGTTATCGGACGTCCCGAGTCTACCGCAACGCTCCGCGCCCCAGCGAGTCACTTGCAACACAACACTGCCCGCAATCGTCACTCCCTCCATGCGATTCGCCAGACTCGCCGCCGCCCCAGGGGAGCTCGCTCGTATACTGCAGTCGGTGTTCAAACGCTGTCAGGAGACACACCCGATGCGACGCCTCCTCCCCATTCTTCTTCTCGCCTCCATGGTCGGAACCGCTATGGCGGAAAGCCACAACCCCGCAGATTACCCGCTCCGTGTGCACATCTTCCGCCGCAGCGAGACCACCTTCTATCACAACCGGCAAACGGAAGAAGCCAAAGGCGAGGGCCGCGCGAACCTCTTCGAAGGTGGGGAGCCCAAAGGCATTGACTTCCAATTTGAATGCGAGACCAGGCTGCAAACCTCATCCGGCTATGAGACCTTCCCGGCCAAATGGAAAAAGCCCGGCCAGGAGCTCGTCATCCTGCAACCGCAGTTCGGCAAGTCCGGCTATGACACTTGCCACCTCAAGGTCATGGTCAAGGACTTCGCCTACGTCTCCCGCTCTGGCAACCTGACCACGGAACCCGCCTCCGTCTTCAAACAGTGGATGACCAGGCACGACTACGACCCCGAGCATGGCAAAGAAACTCCAACTGCCACAGCTCCTACTTCCGCGGCCCCGGCTGTTGCAGCCCCGGCTGCTACTCCCTCCGACACTCCTGCGCCGCCGCAGTAGCGTTGCTCACCCGCGAGGCGCATCTGCCCTGGGGAACTCCGTCCGAAGCCGATCGCTTTCGCCAGTCCGCCCCGAACGGTTTCACCGGGTGCAACCCGTCAGCTTCCCGCGATCGTCATGCCTTCCACGCGTATCGCCGGGCTCGCCGACGACCCGCGCCACTGAAGGTCACTCGCAATTGCGACGATGTTCTTGTACATCTCCTTCAGGTTCCCCGCGATGGTGATCTCTTCCACCGCACCGGCAAACTCTCCGTTTTCAATCCATATGCCGCTCGCGCCCTGCGAGTAGTCGCCCGTCACCAGGTTCACGCCGCTGCCCAGCGTCTCCGTCACATACAGGCCGTTCTGCACATCACCAATCAACTCGCGCAGCGTCTGCGTTCCTGGCTGCAGATAGAAATTTCCCGCACCAATCCCCGGCGCCCCACTCAACCCGCGCGAGGCGTTTCCCGTGCTCTTCATGCCCAGCTTGCGGCCGGTGTACACGTTGGCGACCCACGTTTTTAGAATGCCGTTTTCCACGATCACTTTGCGCTGCATCGGCAAGCCATCCCCGTCAAAGGGCAGCGTCCCGAATCCTGCCAGCCCCGGCTCCAGCATCATAGTGCCGTCGTCCACAACAGTCACGGTCTCGCTCGCCACCTGTTTGCCCAGCATGTCCGCAAACATCGTGCTGTGCCGGTACACAGCCTCGCCACTCACCGCGTCAAAAATGTCGCCCATAATGCCGCGCGCTACCTGCCGGTCAAAGACCATCGTGGCGCGCTGTGTCGGCACCCGTCGCGCACCCAGCCGACGCACTGCACGCTTTGCAGCCTCACGCCCAATCTCCTCCGGCGTCTCCAATGTGCGCAGCGTGCGTGCACTGTGCGACCAGCCGTCGCGCTGCATCCCACTCGCATCCTGCGCAATGGGAGACGTAGCCAGCGACACATAGCTTTTGCGATACTCGCCGCTGAACCCGCGCGAATTGGCAATGGTGCGACGCGACGTCGCCGCGGAAAAGTTTCCCCCGTCGGAGTTCTGAATGCGTGTGTCTGCGGCCATCGCCGCCGCCTCCACGGCCTTCGCCATTTCAATGCGCTCCGCCGCCGGCAGCGAGTACACATCCTCGAAGTACAGGCCCATCCCCTCGCCATCGCGCTTGGCCGAGAATTCGGCAGGGTCCGCCAGACCGGCGTAGGGATCCTCCTCCGTCAGCTTCGCCAATTCCACCGCGCCGCTCACCAGCCGCTCCAGCGACGCCTCGCTCAGGTCATTTGTGCTTGTGCTCGCGGTTCGCCGCCCGTTGAACACACGCAAACCGACCGCACGCGACACCGACTCCGTCAGCGTGTCCACATGGCCCAACCGTACCTTCACAAAGAACTCGTCGCTCTCCAGCGTCGTCGCCTCGGCATCGGTTGCGCCGGCACGCATCGCGCGCTCCACCAGCGATCCCACCAGTTCCGAAAGCGCTTCACCGCCCATCACGCTGCCACTCTTCACCATCGACCAGCTCCTTCTGCACCAGTTCCAATCCTACCGGCTCCCCCAAACGCAGAAAGGGCGACCCGAAGGCCGCCCCCTGTGCATTCGCCCGAAGGCGAGTCGTTATGCAGCCTGAACGTTCTCAGCCTGAAAGCCCTTCGGTCCCTTGACGACGTTGAACGTCACGGTCTGGCCTTCCTGCAGCGAACGGAAGCCGTTGCTCTGAATCGCGGTGTGATGCACAAAAACATCCTCACCGTTCTGGCGGCTAAGAAAGCCGAATCCCTTGGCGTCGTTGAACCACTTCACTGTGCCCGTTTCCATTGTCGTATTCCTTGTTGCCCCTCTACGAGGAGGCGCGATGTACCGCTGAACGCAAATTGGTAGAGATTGCGAGTGCGGACAGCCAGGCAAGCAAGTCGAACCAGATCGGAGTTCTACGATCAACTACCACACTACACACTTCGGTGCCAACACGCAATCCGGACCCATATAACCCGCCGGTACCTCGCACGTCTAACCCGCCGGTACCTGCTTTTCCTCCACCGCAATCGCCACGTTCTCGTGCTTGATACCCAGCCGTAACCGGTTGTACACACTCATCAACATGTTCGCCAAAAACACCAGCGCAAACTCCGCCAGCACATACCCCCGCCACCCCGAATAAAGTAACTGAAAGCGCGAAAAGAACAGCACCAGTGCTGTCACGTAATGGCTAAAGCAGTACTCGCACGTGAACAGGTAAAAAAACTTGCGCTGCGGCAGGCTCTTGCAGTCCTGGGACTTCGCTTTGCAGAACTCCCGGGGCTCGCGAAAGACTTCCTCGTGCGTCACCGTCCAGCTCATGCACCCAATGGGCAGAGCCAGCAGCAAAAGCTTGCCAGCCTGGTACAACAGCGGTGCCGCAACCTCAACCGGAACCATCGCATCTCGCAGTCTGTGGAAGCAGCGCCCAATTTGCCGCACCCCACCCGTTTCCCGTAGGATGCGCGTTGCAACGGCACGATGGTTCCACAAGCGAAGGGTTGTTCCCAATGGATTGGAAGAGCAGAAAGATCGCGGCAATACTTGAAGCCGCGCTGGCCGAAGATAAAGCCACCAGCGACATTACCACCGCGCTCGCCATCGACCCTGACCTCCGCGCCTCCGCCACGGTCCTCGTCCGCCAGGACTGCGTCATCGCCGGCCTGGGCTCCATCGTGGCCGTCTTCGACGCCTTTAACGCCATGAAGACCCGCGCCGGCCACAAGTCCCGTGGCCGCTTTGAAGTCGTCAGCCACCCGGAGATCTTCGATGGCGTCAATGTCCGCAAAGGCCAGACCGTCGCCGTCATCCGCCACAACGCCGCCACAATCCTGTCGTGCGAACGCGTCATCCTGAATCTGCTCCAGCGCATGAGCGGTATCGCTACGCTGACACGCGAGTTCGTCCACGAAACCGCAGGTACCCGAGCACGCGTGCTCGACACCCGCAAGACCATGCCCGGCCTGCGCCTGCTCGACAAGTACGCCGTCTGCTGCGGCGGCGGCCAGAACCATCGCATTGATCTGCAGGATGGTGTCATGCTCAAGCAAAGCCACCTCGCCCTCGCAGGTGGTCTTGAGACCGCCGTCACCCGTGCCGCAAAGGGCCGCAAGTCCGGCCAGAAGATCGAGGTCGAAGTCACCGACCTGCAGCAGGCTGAAACCGCGGTCCGCGCCGGTGCAGACGTCCTCCTGTTCGTCCGCATGACACCCCGCGATGTCGCGCTCGCGGTCGAGCACATCCGCGCGGAGTCGCCGCAGGTGCTGCTTGAAGTTGCCGAACACCTGAACCTTGAAAACGTCCGCGAGTATGCAGAAACCGGTGTCGACTTCCTCTCCGTCGGTGGTCTCACCCGCTCTGCCATGGCCGTCGACCTCAGCATGCGCATCACCGCCGATGTCTATTAGCTCCCTCGACCTCGCGTCGATCGATGCCGCCCTCTCCGGCACGGTCTTCGCCGGCAAGCTCCACCACTTTGCCACCATCGACTCCACCCAGACCCGCGCCCTCACCGACGCTGCCGCAGGTGCAGCGAGCGGCCAGGTCTACATCGCCGACGAGCAAACCGCGGGTCGCGGTCGCGGCGGCCACACCTGGCACTCGGAACCCGACCGCGGCCTCTACCTCACCGCTCTCGTCCGGCCACAGTTACACAGCAATGACGTGCTCAAACTCTCGCTCGCCGCTGCCCTGGCCGCACAGGCCTCCCTGCTCCACGCCACTGGCCTCATCATCGATCTGCGCTGGCCGAACGATCTCGTTGTCTCCACAGCGGGCCAGCCCAGCCGCAAGCTCGGCGGCATCCTCACGGAGGCTGTCTCCACACCGGACGGAACACTCCGTCACGCAGCGATCGGCATCGGTATCAACCTGAATCAGATCGACTTCCCCGCAGACCTGCAAGCAACCGCCACATCGGTCCAGCTTGCCACGGGTCATGCGGTCTCCCGCGCCACCGTGGCGATCGCCCTGCTACAACAAATGCATTACGAGCTTGGGCAGCTCGACGGCCCATCCATCTTCCATCGCTTCAGCGAAGGGAGTTCTTGGGTCCACGGGAAGCGGGTCACTGTCGCAGAGGATGAAAGCTATACTGGCCTGACGGCTGGCCTCACTGACAGCGGTTTACTTCGCGTCGAAGAGAGCTCCGGCCGCATACGCATCGTGCGCCACGGCGGCGTTCGCGAAGACGTTCACACCAACTGACGACAAGCAGAGAGGAAGCCCCTCAGAAAGACAACATGCTGCTGGCGATCGAAGTAGGCAACACCAACATGGTTCTTGGCCTGTACCAACTGGCCACACCGCAGCAATCGGCAGAGCTGCTGCACAGCTGGCGACTGGCCACACCGCTCCATCAAACCTCCGACGAGTTGCGCATCGCACTGCATGGGCTGCTGGCCATGAACGGCATCGGCAGCAAGAGCATTACCGGCGTCGCCATCTCGTCCGTCGTTCCACCGATCGACAGCATGCTCCGCGAGACGATCGAAGTCTTCTTCGGCTTGCGGCCCCTCTTCATCGAACCCGGTGTCAAAACCGGCCTCCCCATCCTCACCGACAACCCCGCCGAGGTCGGTGCCGACCGCATCGTCAACTGCATCGCCGCCTTTGAGCGCTACGGCGGACCGAGCATCGTCGTCGACCTCGGCACCGCAACCACCTTCGACGTCGTGTCTCCCAGGGGTGAGTTCCTCGGTGGCGCAATCGCTCCCGGCCTTGGCATTTCCGCAGAGGCGTTGTTCGGTAAGTCCGCGCGTCTCTCCAGCGTCCACATCCGCAGACCGGCCAAGGTCATCGGCACCGGCACCACCGACAATATCCAGATCGGCCTCTACTACGGCTACATCGGCCTGGTCGATGGCATCTGCGAACGCATGATCGCAGAGCTTGGTCCAACCACCCGTGTCATCGGCACCGGCGGCTTTGCCGGCATGATCTCCGCGGATTCCAGGTACCTCAAGACCGTGGACATAAACCTCACGCTCGATGGCGTGCGCCTGGTCTACGAGCGCAATCTTGAACGCCTTCGCCGGCGTTCCGGCCGCGACAGCCAACAAGCGGACTAGCGTGCGCAATTACTTCAACTACTTCACGGAAATTGAAGATCGCTTCCAGCGCCGCCGCGGCACCGCCACCCTGCTCAGCACCCTCGACTGGTCACTGATCGAGGCCTGGCGCGAGGCCGGCGTTCCTCTCGAAGCCGTCCTCCGCGGCATCGACGACGCCTTCGACAAGCACGATGCCCGAGCCGCAAAGACGGCACGGCGCGTGCGCAAAATCAACGGCCTTGCCTGGGCCTCACAGGCCGTCATGGAAGCCACGGAGCGCAGCAGGGACGCAGCCATCGGTCTGGCAAAACCGGAACGCGACAGCGGCTTCGAGGCGGACCGCGTTGCCGGGTACCTCCGCCGCAATGCCGACGCTCTCGAAGCCGCGCACCTCCCCCCACCGGCGGACGTCCCCATTGCGCACATCGCACAGCGCCTGCGTGAACTCGCTGCCGAACCCGCCGCCACAACCGAGGACCTTGAAACCAGCCTCACCGTGCTGGAAGAAAAGCTCATCGCTGCGCTCCACGTCGTCGCAAGGGAAGCCGACATGGTCGCATGGCGCGAACAGGCCGCACGCGAACTAGCCCCCTACCGCGGCCGCATGCAGGCAGCACAGCTCAAGCAGGTCACGCAGCAATTCCTTAACAAGCGCATGCTCGACAAAAGTGGCCTGCCACGCCTGAGCCTGTTCTACATGGAACACGTGTGAGCGCCGGGGACCAGCCTCAATCCGTGACCGTCGGCCAGGCACAATACGGCGGCACATGCACCGCCACAGTCGACCGGCAGCACCCCGGTGACGCCCTCCACCTGCAGGTCCCGTACGTCATCGAGGGTGAGCGCGCAGAGATCACAGTGGCCGCTGAAGGCACCCGCCGAAGCCTTGCAACCGTGAGCCTCGAGACGCTCCTCCATTCCTCGCCGGACCGCATCTCACCGCGTTGCCAGCACTTCGGCAGCTGCGGCGGCTGCCAATACCAGCACATGCCACACACGCTGCAGCTACGCACCAAAGCCGCCATCCTGCAGCGACTCCTCACAGCAGCAGGAGTCCAGGCACCCGCACCCCGCATGCACACAGGCGAACCCTACACCTACCGCAATCGCATGCGACTTCGTGTGCAGGGCGGCCGCATCGGCTACAACCGCCGCGCCTCCAACACCTTTCTCCCCATCGACGAATGCCCCATCGTCTCACCCTTGCTGTGGCGCGTAGCAGCGACTCTGAACGGCGCCACCTTCCCCGCCGGCACCGCTGAGCTGGAGCTCTTCGCAACGTCCGACGACACCGCCCTGCAACTGACCCTCCACCTCGACGCCGACGTCGCCACCATGGATCGCGACGCCCCAGCCGCCTTCCGCGCACTCTGCACCAGCCTGGCCGCCAGCATTCCGCAACTCACCGGCGGCGGCCTGCTGGTGCACGCGGCCGCTACTCCCGGCAGCTCGCGCCGCGTGCAGCAACGCCAGCGCATCGAGGTTGCACGCTGGGGCCAACCTACCCTCGCCTACACCGTCAATGACCGCACCTACACCGTTTCCCGCGGAGCCTTTTTCCAGGTCAACCGCTTCCTTACCGGCACCCTCGTCGAACTCGTTGTCGGCAATCGCACTGGCAGTCTGGCCCTCGACCTCTTCGCCGGCGCAGGCCTCTTCTCCCTTCCCCTCACCGACCGCATTCAGCAGGTCATCGCCGTTGAGGTCGGCCAGCCCGCCGCCACTGACCTTCACCACCTTCTGCAGCAACAAGGACCGCAACACCGCGCCGTGCCGCAAACTACGCTCGCCTTCCTGCAGGCCTACAGGCCCGCCCAACCACCAGACCTCGTCGTCATGGACCCGCCCCGCGCCGGCATCGGCTCCGATGCGCTTCGTGCGCTGCTCAAACTCGCTCCCGCACAGATCGTCTACGTCTCCTGCGACCCCACCACCTTCGCACCGGAGGCAAGCGCGCTGATACACTCGCGCTACGCAGTCGAAGAACTGCACCTGCTCGACCTCTTCCCCCAGACATTCCACATGGAAACCGTGGCCGTCTTCCGCAAGCTTTAACTGCGCAGTCGCCCTCGGCACGGAAGAGTGCAGCAGCGTGGCAGCGTGGTCCTCCATTCCCCGGCAACGTGGCACACCAGCGCTGCTGGGCACCAACATCGCCGCACACAGCGCACCCTTTTCCCCGGTGCGCCCGCTCCAGTTCCGTCAGGCACCTCTTCTCTTCGCCGCAGCCGCATTCGGCTCCGGCATCCTGTTACGTCACTTATGGCGACCCGCACTCGTCCTTGTGCTCGCAACGGTAGCACTACTCCTGTGCGCGCTCGTCGCATGCTCGAAGGCCCCACGCCTTATCCTCCCGTCGCTCCTCGCGCTCTGGATCGTCCTCGGCTGGACCTGCGCCGAGCTCCGTCCGCAACTTGTCCCGTCCGCTGCTGTCCTCACCTACGCCGACGGACTCCATCGCGACGTCACCGGCACGGTCGTTGACGTGGAGCCGCTGAAACCCGCCCCCCTCAAACGCAACGAAGACCCGCTCCGCTGGTCCGAAATCCGCCCTGACACTGAGATGGACGGCGCCGCCGCCAGCGGCGAAACCGTCGACCTGCAACTGCATTCCGTCGAGGAAGTCACACCCGACGTCTCCACCATGGTGCCCGTCAGCGGTGGCATTCGCCTAACTCTGCATGACACACCGGACATTCATTGCGGTGACCTCGTTCATGTCACAACCCGGCTCGCGCCACCGCCCCAGTACCGCGATCCCGGCGTCTGGCAGTATCCGGAATACCTCGCGCAGGACGGCATCTCCGCCACCGGTTTCGCTCGGCCAGGCGCGCTGCATGTCCTACAGAACAGTGGCGGAGCCCCACTGCCATGCCGCCTCACTGCCATGCGCCACTGGGCCACGCAGCGCCTTGACGGGTTCGCCCAATGGCAGCGGCACCTTCCCCTGCCGACCCTGCTGCGGTGGACACAAACCGATACCGGCCTGCTCGCCGCCATGGTCTTCGGCGACCGCTCCCAGTTCCAGCAAAGCCTTCGCGTGCAGTTTGAGCGCACCGGCTCCTTCCACCTCTTCGTGGTCGCCGGCATGCACGTCACCTTCGTCGCCGCCGGAGTATACGGCTTGCTCACCTTGCTTCGCATCCCCCGCACGCCCGCGCTGCTGCTGGGTATGGTCGCCACAGTGGCATATGCTCTCGTCACCGGCTTCGGCGCACCGGTCCAGCGAGCCCTCTATATGACCGTCGCGTACATGCTTGCGCGTGTACTGGCGCGTGAACGCAGCCCCCTCAACGCGCTTGGCCTGGCCGCACTTGCACTGCTTGCGGCACGTCCGCAAACCCTCTTCGATTCCGCCTTCCAGATGACCGTGCTCGTCATCCTCGGCATTGGCGGCATCGCCATGCCGCTCTTCGGTCGAACGCTTCACCCCTACCTGCATGCATGCCGGCATCTCGACCACCTTCGGCTCGACAGCAATGCCCCGCCGGCCATCGCACAGTTCCGCGTGGCCTTGCGCTACTACGGCACCCTGCTGGCCGACTCTGCAGGAACACCTCTCCGCCACCTTCCAGCGTGGTGCGGCTGGTTGATCCTCGCGGCCGCAGAACTTGCCATCCTGTCCTTTACCGCAGAAATGGTCATGGCGCTTCCCATGGCCGTCTACTTTCATCGCGTCACACCTTTCGCGCTCCCCGCCAACCTGCTCGTTGTACCTGCCGTCCCCGTCCTTCTTGCCGCAGCGATTCTCACCTTCGTCGCAAGCCTGTTCTCCCACTGGCTCGCCCTGGTGCCCTCCTTGCTGGTTGCCGGTCTGCTGCGCTGGACCGCCGCGGTCATCCACGGCCTAGGTCATTTGCGATCCGCAGATTGGCGCATCGGCAATCCACCTGCCCTCGCGGCCATCTGCGCTCTGCTGTGCACTGCTGTCGCCGTAGTTGCCATGCGTCGCCATTCCCGAGCGCTCGCGTGGCTGGGAATTGGCCTTGTCCCCCTGGCGATGCTCATCGCCCTCTACCCGTACCGGCCAACGCTGCATCCCGGCACGCTCGAAGTCACAGCCATCGACGTCGGCCAGGGCGACAGTCTTCTGCTGGTCGCTCCCAACGGCGCCACCATGCTCATCGACGCTGGCGGTCAGGTTGGCACAGAACGCACCTCTCGCCAGGCCACCTTCAACACTGGCGAGTCCGTCGTCTCGCCCTACCTGTGGAGCCGTGGGTTGCGCCGTCTCGACGTCATGGCTCTCACCCACGCGCACATGGATCACATCGGTGGCATGCTGGCCACGCTGCAGAACTTCCATCCTCGCCAGTTGTGGCTCAGCGTAGACGCCGACTCCGAAACACTTCGGGAGCTCACCGGGGAGGCTGCGGCTACCGGGACGACCATCGTCCACCTGCACGGCGGCGACCATGCCAGATGGCCCGGCGGCATCATGGAGGTGCTGTCCCCCGAAGCCAATCGCGCCGGCAACTAAGATCCCGTAAACGACGACTCTCTCGTCCTGCGCGCCGACTTTGGCAAGGCCTCTGCCCTGCTCGAAGGCGACGCCGAGCAGCCCAGCGAAGACCGCATGCTCTCGGAGGGTGTCCTGCACCCGGTCACCCTGCTCAAGGTCGGCCACCACGGCAGTCTTACCTCCACCTCTGAAGCCTTCTTGGCCGCCACGCACCCCCTGGCAGCCGTCATCTCCTGCGGCCGTGGCAATCATTTTGGTCATCCGCGCTTCCCCGTTCTTCAGCGCCTTGCGGCCGACCACGTGCAGACGGCACGCACCGACACCATGGGTGCAACGCAGTACCTCCTGCACGCGGACGGCACCCTCGAAACTCACTTCCCTGCCACCGGCACACGCGTCCTCGACCCATAAGCCCTACGCGTAATCTGCATCAGGTGCCTGGGTTTGCAGAGTGCGCCGCTTCGTCGCTTGCCGCATCCAATTCAACATCATCGCGGAGGCATCTCATGAACACATCGAAGACACCAACAGACCCGCCCGCGCCATCTGCTCTTTCCGCAGACGAGCAGGAAGAACGCAAGCTCCTCCGCCGGCTGCAGATGATGATGAACATGGTGCAGCAGGTCATCGCGCAGGATGGCTCGCTCACCATCGACGAGGCATCACGCATGATCGCGGACAGCCGCGAGGCCGCACTCGCCATGTTCCCCGGCAAAGAGCTCGCCTACGACCTGCTGTGGAAGCCACGCTTCCAGCGCCTGATGATCGAGCGTTTCCGCCTTCAGTAGGACATCACGTGCCGTCGTGTACGAAGCAGCGGGACAGGAGCAGCAGAGCCGCACCCTGTCCCGCACAAATCCGCAGCCTACTGCGCCTTTAACCACTTCGCAAACACAGGCTGCTGCTTCGCACGCAGGCTCACGCAGCCATCAATGTGTTCCAGCGCTGCTTGCAGACTGCGGTCCGCGTTCTCCACCGGATGCGTTGTAAAGAACTGTTCCACATCCCCTCGTGACTGCACCGTGCAGAACTCACCGGCGGCCGAAACCACTCGTCGACCGCTGCTCGGCGTGAACTGCGCTTGCACCCTGGGCCAGTTCGCCTTGATGTACGCCCACGCCCGCTCCCGCGTTGCGCTCTCGTCCAGCTCTCGCGCAAACACGCCTGCGCTGTCCTGGTTCGGCACCTCCCCACTCGCGGCAAAGTCCAACGTGCGCTTAACCAGTGCTGGTTCGCTGAAACGCGTCAGCGCCCGCAAGGCAGTGCTCCTCTCCTGCGGATTGGGCGACGTCTGATACATCCGCAGAACCTTCGCATACAGCGCCGCATCCCCGTGCGACGCCGCCACTATCAGTGCGTTCACAGCCATCTGCGGTTTCTCTGTCCGATCGCCCGCAAGGTAGCTCTGCGCGATCCGCCTTGCAGCAGCAATCACTGCAGGGTCGTTCGCCTGCCCCAGCTGGTAGAACAGGTTCGAACGCAACTCGCTCGTTGCCTCTGGCTCACCGGCCGCCTCTGGTCCAAGCGCCTCCAGAGCCGGCCCATACGTCCGGCGCTCCCAGGCGGTATACGGCGCGCTCTGCGACTCGTCCGCGATGTCATCACGAATGGTACCCAGCGGATCTCGTAGAGCCTCAAACACCGCACTGTTGTGATCAGAACGCAGCGTATAGGTCAGCGAGAGAAAGTCCGCTACATTGCCCTCCCCCGACCGCACCAGCGCCCACTGATCGCCCACCAGCCCAATGCGCTCCGGTGCCGTCATCCTCGCCTCTGCAGTTCCCTCAATCGTCTTCAGCGTCGCCGGATCATAGGCGCTGCGATAATAGCCCCTGTCATCGCCGTTCCGATAGGCCACCTGCTCGCCGCCGATCGTGCTCTGCACGCCACTCGCCAATTGGCACGCCGACCCAACGCACACCGGCACCGTCCAGCTCTGCACGGTTGGCGCACCGGCCAGAAAAAATCGCGACTGTGACACCGTCACCCGCCCGCTGCTCGGCGCGCCAAAGGAGAGCAGAGGCACACCCGGCTGCGCCACAAAGCTCGACATGATCTGGTCCACCGGACGCCCGCTGTTCACCGTCTGCGCCCCCCAGAAATCCTCTGCCGTCGCGTTCGCAAACTCATGCGCCACCAGGTAGCTGTGCACGCCCTTTCGAAAGACCTCCGGCCCCAGATAGTGCTCCACCATGCTCAGTACAGCGCCTGCCTTGCCATAGCTCAGACCGTCGAACTGCTGGTCGATCTCCGCCGGCGTATCCGCCCTGGAACGGATCGTCCGCGTGGTCTGCGCAGAGTCCAGGTTCATCGTGCTGTTCAGCACGGCTGCCTCATCCTCGTCCAGTCCCCACGTCGGCTGCCACTCGCGCACAGCCTTCGATTCCATCCACGTCGCGAAACCCTCGTTCAACCAAAGGTTGTCCCACCACTGCATCGTCACCAGATCGCCAAACCACTGGTGCGCCATCTCGTGCGCCACCACCACCGCCACCCGCTTGCGCTGCTCCAGCGTGGCAGTGTTCGCATCCACCAGAAAGTCCGTCTCCCGGTACGTGATGCACCCAAAGTTCTCCATCGCGCCCGCTTCAAAATCCGGTATGGCGACCATGTCCAGCTTGGGCATCGGGTACTTCACGCCAAAGTACGTGTCGTAGTAGTGCAGAAAGTGCTCGGCACTCTCCAGCGCCAGCTTCGTCAAACCCACCTTGTCCGGCGTCGCACACGCACCAATGGGAATCCCGTCAGCACTCCCGTGAGAGCACACAAAATCACCCACCTGGAATGCCACCAGATAGGTCGACATCCGCGGCGTCCGCGCAAACGTCAGGGTATGTTTACCCGCACCCGCAGCGACATCGCTCACCTGGTTCGTGTTCGCGATTACGGTGTCACCCTTGTCCACTGTCAGCGCCACATCAAACGTTGCCTTTAGCGCCGGCTCATCAAAGCTGGGAAACGCACGGCGCGCATCCGTCGACTCAAACTGCGTCACCGCATAGCGCCGCTTAGCGGTCTTCGACAGGTAAAACCCACGCAGCTTGTTGTTCAGAATCCCCGTGTATTCCAGCGAAAGCTCCACCGGCCCAGCAGGCAGCACGCCGGGAAATGTGAACGTCGCCTGCTCCTTGCCCTCGTCATATGAAACGTTGCCCTGCTGGACCACTCCCCCAGCCCGCGCCCCCACATGCAGAATCTTGATCTCCGCCGAGTTCAACGTCACGGTCGCACTCGGCGCCGTCAGGGTTACATCAATCGTCTCCGTGCCCGCGAACGTAGCAGCTTTCAAATTCGGAGCCAGCTTCAGACTGTAGTGCGAAGGGATGGCAATGGCGGGCAGGCGCTGTGCACACACGGGCAGGGCAGCAGCAACAAGCAGGTACAGGCAGCTCTTAGAGACATGCATACTTTTCAGTGTACGAAGGCAGCGGCGCCCCACACCGGTCCATAACGCGCCAGCGCCTAACGCAACTCACGCACACGTCCAAATTGCGCAAGCATTCACGCGCCACAACACCTCACAACCCGCAGCGCCTTAGGGCTTTGAAGCCGCCCGTTCGCTGTGCCCCGTCAGCTCGCTCGCCCTTGCCTCTGCGAACGCTGCGGCACCGATCAAGGCACACCGATCTTCCAGGATTACCCGCACCGGCATCTTCTCCAGTACAGGCGACAGCCGCCCCTTATCCAGAAAAGCCTTGCGGAAGCCGCCATTCTGCAGCGTCTTCAGAATCTTCGGCGCAATCCCACCGCCCAGGTACACTCCGCCCGCGGCCAGCAGCTTCAAGCCCATGTTGCCGCACTCCGCACCGTACGCGCTCGTGAAGATGTCCAGCGTGCGCGCCGCAAGCTCGCTGGAGCCATCCTCACCGGTCGTTCCGATGACAAAGTTCTGGTCTTCCGCCTCAATCCGGTCCCGCAGCCAGCTCGGCTCTTCCATGCCCTTCTTGTCCCGCAAAAACTCATAGATATTCTTCAGCCCAATGCCGCTCACCACTCGCTCGTACGACACATGCCCGTCGAGCTTCGCCGTCAACCACTCCAGTAGTTCGATCTCCTCCGGCGTGCGCGGCGCAAAGTCCGCGTGCCCGCCCTCCGACGCCAGCGGAAGATGGCGCTGCGCCATGTTGTTCCAGATCAGCAGCGCCTCCCCCAAACCGGTGCCCGCACTTACCAGCGCCCGGTGCCCCAGCGCCGACTTGTCGCCCTGCTCCAGCTCGAAAATCTGCTCCGGCCCCAGCTCGGCTATCCCGTACCCATTCGCCTCCAGATCGTTAATCAGGAAGATGTGCTCGATATTCAAAATCTTCGACAGGTCCCGCGAATCAAGCTCCCACGGCAGATTCGTCAGCTTCAAATGTCCGTCCGTCACCGGCCCCGGACACCCAAAGCACGCCGCGACTACCTCGTGCTCCACCTTCTCCACGTTGTCTTCGGTTGCCAGGAATGCCTTCACCACATCCTGCAAACTCCCGAACTCGCTAGCCGGGAACTTTTGTTCGCGATCCAGGCTAAGCTTGCCACCTGCAAAGTTGTACAACGCAAGGTGAACCTTGGTACCCCCCACATCCCCTGCAAGAATCATCGGCAAAGCTCCAGCGTCCCGGTTTCCGCATCACCCTCGCAGCCCACCTTTGGCAGCCGCCGGGCGGCCTCTGCATCCAGCAGCAGGTGGAGCGGGCCGTCGTTCGGTCGAATCAACTGCGACGGCAGTGCCTCCGGATCATACGTGCCCAGCAACACGTCGTGCAGTTTGTCCGCTTTCGCGCCGCCCTCAATCAAAAAGCACACGTACCTACCCTGGTTGATGACGGGCCACGTCAGCGTTACCCGCCACGTGTCTTTCTGCGGCACGTGGTTTGCAATCACCAGCCGGCCCATCTCGTTCAGCCCCTCTGTATGCGGAAACAGCGACGCCGTATGCCCGTCATCTCCCATGCCCAGCAGCACCGCATCGAACGTCGGCACCTGCGCGCCCTCCAGCTTAAAGTTGTTGCGCAGATACGTCTCGTACTTGTTCGCAGCTTCTTCCGGGTCCAGTTCGCCTTCCATGCGGAAGACGTGATCCGCCGGCAGCGGCACCTTGCTCAGCAACTGCTCCTTCGTCATGCGGTAGTTGCTCTCAGCGTCCTCCGGCCCAACACACCGCTCGTCCACCCAGTACAGCTCCAGCTTGTCCCATGGCACACTCGCAGCAAACGGTTGCGCAGGGTCTGCCAGCAGTGCGAGCATGCGCTTCGGCGTCGTTCCACCGCTGATCGCCACACGCGCTACACCCCGTGCATTCACCGCATCCGACACCTGTTTCGCGAACATCTCTGCCGCCGCCAGTGCCACCCGCTCCGGCGTGTCGTACACCAGAAAATCAGCAACCGTACTCTTCGCCATCCTCAAACTCCTGCCCTACAGCTGTTCACTGTGATGCAAATGCCAGCGCAATGGCACAACCTGCTGAAATTCACACACCACAAACAACAATGCGCCTGAGTGTACTCAAACCTCAGGCGCATCGTCACCGGTCAAACTTCACTTATTCCATGCCTCGCGTTCAAACAATGGGTATGGGCCCTTAGCTGACCTTCCACTCCCGCCCGTCCCGCTTCAGCAACTGGTCACCCTCTTCCGGTCCCCAGCTTCCCGCGGCATAGTTCGGAAAGTCTTTCTTCTGCGCCTTCCAGGCTTCCAGGATCGGTGTCATCAGCGTCCACGTCGCTTCCACACCGGCACCCTCGGCAAACAGCGTTCCGTCGCCCAGCATCGCATCCAGCAGCAGCCGCTCGTAACCGTTCGCGGACGATTTGCCGAATTCCGCCGCATAGCTGAACTCCATCTTCACCTGCTTGATGTCCGTCACAGGCCCGGGAACCTTATTGCCGAACTGCAGCTTGATCCCATCGTCCGGCTGAATGCGCAGGGTCAACACGTTCTGCTCGATCTGGCTCTTGCCCGGTGCGCCAAACAGGTCTAGCGGCGCCTTCTTGAACGTAATGACCACCTCGGTCACACGCTCCGTCAGCCGCTTTGCCGCGCGGATGTAGAACGGCACACCCGCCCACCGCCAGTTGTCGATCGACAGCTTCATCGCCGCATACGTCTCCGTCTGCGACTCCGGGCTCACGCGGTCTTCCTGCCGGTACCCGGCTGCGTCCTGCCCATCCACCTTGCCCGGCCCATACTGCCCGCGCGCCGTGTTCTCCAGCGGCACCGGCTCAATCGCCTTCCAAACCTTCAGCTTTTCCACCCGTACCGCGGAGGATTCAAAGCTGTCTGGTGGCTCCATCGCGACAAAGCTCAGCACTTCCATCACATGGTTCTGCAGCACGTCTCGCAGCGCGCCAGCCTGCTCATAAAACGGGCCACGCCCCTCGATACCGATCGATTCCGCCGCCGTAATCTGCACGTTGTCGATGTAGTCCCGGTTCCACAACGGCTCGAACATGCCGTTCGCAAACCGCAGCACGGGAATGTTCTGCACTGCTTCCTTGCCCAGGTAGTGGTCAATCCGGAAAATCTGATCCTCTCCCAGCACGGCGTTGATGTCCTTGTTCAGCTTGATCGCACTGTCCAGGTCGGTGCCGAACGGCTTTTCAATGATGAAGCGGACCCAGCTGCCGTTCTCGCCCTTCGTCATGCCGTGCTTGCCCAGCCGCTCCACGATGTCCGCAAAAAACTCCGGTGCCACGGCCAGGTAGAACAGGCGGTTCCCCTTCGTGCCCGCCTTGCCGTCCAGCTCCACCAGATATGCCTTCAGCTTTTCAAAGCCGGCATCGTCGTCAAAGTTCGTGGCAAAGTAGTCAATCTTCTCCACAAACTTGCCGAGCTTCTCTTCGCTCTCTTCAACGCCGCCGCCCTTTACGATGCCGTCCTTCATGTCCGGCGCAAACGTCTTCGACAGGTCTCGCCGCGCCACGCCAACCACACTGAAGTCTGCCGGCAACAGGTTCTGCTGATCCAGGTGGTACAGCGCCGGCAGCAGCTTGCGCTTGGTCAAATCGCCGCTTGCACCAAAGATCACCACAATGCAGGGGTCAGGTGTACGCCCCGCGTCTGTCACCGTTTCGGCCTTGGCCTGCGACACAGCTACTTCAGAAGTTGCCATTCGTTTCGATCTTCTTTCCGGCAGTATGCCTTTGTCGTTCCACTTCGTTTGATTCAGCCGGACGCTTATGGGTCGCACGCGTTCAAGGACAGGCGTCTCTCGCCTGACCCGTTTAGGTGCCCGCGCCTGAATAGCAGCCAGCGAACCTGTCCTTCTCTATGCGACCGCAGTCCACGACACCGGGGGCCTGCCCGCAGCGGTGTTGCGGCCCTACTGCCCCTCAGGAAAGTCCGCGCCCAGCGTCATGGCCCGATTCCGGTCGATCTCGTCCTGCCACTGCTTCAGCTTCGTCTCCACACGTCCCAGTGCCACGCTGCCCAGGACCAGGTGCAGCGGAGGATCGTCCATGCCTACGACCTCAATCATCGCCTCCGCAGCCTTCTGCGGATCACCCTTCTGCTTGCCGTCGTTTACCTCGAAGTACTCGCGCGCCTTCCCGGCAGACACGTCGTAGTCCGTGATCCGCTCCTTCGCAATCACCGCAGACCGGCCCAGAAAGTCCGTCCGGAACGGTCCCGGCTCCACGATGGTCACACGGATGCCCAGCGGCTTCAGCTCTGCCGCCAGACCCTCACTAAATCCCTCCACCGCAAACTTTGTCAGGTTGTAGTAGCTCAGCCCCTGACCACCGACAAGCCCTGCAACCGACGAAAGGTTCACAATGTGTCCGGACTTCTGCGCCCGCATGTGCGGCAGCACGGCGCGCGTCACATCCACCAGGCCAAAGACATTCGTCGCGACGACCTTTTCAATCTCCTCGTCGCTCGCCTCTTCCGCTGCTCCCACCAGACCGTAGCCGGCATTGTTCACCAGCACGTCGATGCGCCCGAACCCATCGATCGCATCCTGAACTCCGGCCAGGATGTGGTCCTTCTCTGTCACGTCCAGCTCGAGGGCCAGAGCGGTCGTGGGGTAACGGTCGGTCAGATCGATGACTTTCCGCTCATCTCGCGCAGTGGCAACAACCCTGTCACCGCGCTTGAGAACTTCCTCGGCCAGCAGACGTCCGAACCCGGTCGACGCCCCCGTGATAAACCACACCTTGCCACTGCCCTGTTCTGCCATGCCAGAAACTCATTTCCTGTAGCTCAACCCTATCGCTGCTCTACCAACGCCAGGCTAAGGTGGGTTCACGCCTTCGTGAACCCACCATGATCAACTAACCTTCTTACACAGATCTTCGCCGGGCGATACGGCTACTTCGGCATCACATCTACATGCTCGCCAGAGGCTTTGGGCATGTACAGCTTTTCAATGGCAAATACCTTGTTCAGTCGGCGCACAAACCGCGGCTCTGTCCCGATAAAGTTCGCTTTTAAATAGCTGTCCACGCACTCATACGCCAGCGCCTCGCCGATGATGCGCGCGCCCAGCACAAGCACATTCATCTGGTCATGCTCGACACCCTGGTGCGCCGAGTACGTGTCGTGACACATACCCGCGCGCACACCCGGCATCTTGTTCGCGGCCACACACACACCCACACCCGAACCGCAGATGAGGATGCCGCGCTCGACCTTGCCGGCCATCAGAGCATTGCCCACCTTCTCGGCAAAGTCCGGATAGTCCGACGGCTCCGTGTTGTATGCACCCAGGTCCTCGACGTCGTGACCCAGGGTGGCAACGTGCGCACGGACAAGTTCCTTCAGCGGAAAGCCCGCATGGTCTGAAGCGATCGCAATCTTCATAGAATGGCTACTTTCCCATGGCCTTCTTCGCCTGCTGCACGATGTTTGCGGCGTTAAAGCCGTACTTGTCCAAAACTTCCGGTCCAGGCGCAGACGCTCCAAACTTGTCCACACCGATAGCCGAACCATCGCGCCCGATGTACTTCCACCACCCCATCGTCGCGCCGGCTTCCACTGAAACCTTGGCAATCCCATGTGGGAAGATGCTCATCTTGTATTCTTCGTCCTGCTCCTCAAAGATGGCGAACGAGGGCATGGAGATGACTCGCGCCTTCATGCCCGCCTTCTCAAGCTCCGGCAGCGACGCCAAGACCAGCGACACCTCAGACCCCGTGGCAACGATGATCACGTCTGGATTTTCCTGCTCCACCAGCACATACGCGCCCTTGCGCGGCCCCTCCACAACGGGGTACTTTGCCACGTCCAGCACCGGCAAGTCCTGCCGGCTCAACGCCATAAAGCATGCGCTGTTGCGCTCCACCGCAAGCTGCCAGCAGCTGTTTGTCTCGTTCGCGTCTGCCGGTCTGAAGTCGGTCAGCTGCGGAATGGCACGCAGACTCATCAGGTGTTCCACCGGCTGGTGCGTCGGTCCATCGGCACCCAAGCCGATCGAGTCATGCGTGAAGATAAACAGCGAGTGGACGCTCATGAGTGCTGCCATGCGGATGGCAGAACGCGCGTAGTCGCTGAAAACAAAGAACGTAGAGCCAAATGGGATGAGACCGCCGTGCGCTGCCATGCCATTGACTGCGGCGCACATGCCGAACTCACGGACGCCGAAGAAGATATTCTTGCCGGCTGGGTCCACGTGAAAGCTTGGTGAGCCCTTGAAGATGGTCTTGGTCGACGAAGTCAGGTCGGCCGCGCCACCAACCAACTCCGGCACATTCTTCCCGATTGCCTCCAAGGCAACGTTGCCGGCGGTGCGGGTGGCGATTGGCTTGTCTGTCGGGAACGGCTTCAGGTCCTTGGTCCAGCCATCGGGCAGCTTCTGGGCCAGCGCACGCTCAAACTGCTCTGCAAGCTGCGGGTTTGCGGCCTTGTACTTGCCGAAGAGCTCTTCCCACTTGGCCTTTGCCTCGGCGCCCTTGGTCTTTGCCTGCTCCCAGTTTTCCTTCACGCCGGGCGGGATCACAAAGTCCTTGTCCGGGTCAAATCCGAAGAATTCCTTGGTCTTTCGCGTGGCTTCCACGCCCAGCATTTCGCCGTGCACCTTGTTGGTGCCGGCCTTGGGTGAGCCGTATCCGATAATTGTTCGCACGCGGATCAGCGACGGCTTGCCCGTCTCCAGCTGCGCAATACGAATCGCCTGCTCCAGCTTCGGCAGGCTCTCGCCATCGTCCACAAACTGCACGTGCCAGCCATACGCCTCAAAACGCTCCGTCACGTTCTCCGTGAATGAAAGCTCCGTCGGACCGTCCAGCGAAATCAGGTTGTCGTCGTAGAACACAATCAGCTTGTTGAGCCCCAAGGTGCCCGCGAGGGAAGCTGCCTCATGCGAGATGCCTTCCATCAGGTCACCGTCACCGACGATGCAATAGGTGTGGTGGTCCACAATCTCCATGCCCGGTTTGTTGTAAATCGCACCCAGGTGCTTCTCCGCAATCGCAAGCCCGACGGACATGCCGAAGCCCTGTCCAAGCGGCCCTGTTGTCACTTCAACGCCTGGCGTAAAGCCATATTCCGGGTGCCCCGGTGCCTTTGAATGCCACTCGCGGAACAGCTTGAGATCATCCAGCGAGATGTCGTAGCCGGACAGGAACAACGCTCCATACTGCAGCATGGATGCGTGGCCATTGGACAGGACGAAGCGGTCCCGGTTGGTCCATTTGAAGTCCACGGGATCGATCACCATGTACTTGGTAAACAGCAGGTACGCCAGCGGAGCCAAAGCCATCGGCGCACCCGGGTGGCCATTCTTTGCCTTCTCAATCGCGTCCACTGCCAGCAACCGCAGCGTGTCAATACTCAGCTTGTCCAGATCGCTCATCTCGTCCTCAATTTCAGTGTGGGTACTTCAAATCTGATGGCCGACGACGCGTAAGGTGTCAGACCGTTTGGTTAGTGTACGCGCGGCACCCTCAGGATGTAGTGACACTGCCGACCCAGCGCCTGGAATGGGATGCTCGTTCATGCCGCGACCCGCAGCTGCCGGCTACGCCTGGGCCCAGACATTGCGAGCTGACGCAAGGCGTTGCAGACCGATCCCTGTTACCAAAGTTTTACGCCTTCAAAGTGTTTTGATGTGGAGAAAAATAAAGGAGACTGATCTACTGCCGTCATCCGCAGCTAAGCCATTTCCCGGACGGGAGTCTGGATAGCTGCAAATTTACTCGACGAGGCTACATGTTCAAAGCTGCAGCTATTCTCCCGTTTCTCCTAGGTGCGGCTCTCGCCGCGACTGCGAAGGCCGATGCCATTCCGTATCCAACCGCGGGCACCATTGCTCCGGAAGTCGCCACCTTCTCCACCGGCCAGGGCATCAACGCCTACTTCTACGGCAGTACCGCCAATTTTACGGACTACGTACAGGTCTTTGATGTGACCTCCGGCTACAACAGCGGAGACATCCTGAACAACCACATGACCGCCAGTGGCACGGAAGTGACCGTGGGCGCGGGGGCAGGTGAAATCAGTGCGGGGGATCAGCTGGTGTTTTACATTGACTCTCCCGCCGGTCTTTTCGCCAGCGCCGCGGCCTACAGCGCGGATGGGGTAAATCACGGCTATGTCACCATGTACACAGGCGGAGTCAACGGTATCCCTCCAGGGCTGTTTGTGGGTCTCGAGGACCTGCCGAACGGTTCCAGCGACTTCAACTATAACGACGACACGTTTGTGTTCACGGGCGTGCAGGCACCGTCGATCACGGCCACTCCGGAACCCAGTTCCCTGGCGCTGCTGGGTACAGGTGTTCTCTCGGTTGCGGGCATGGCACGCAGGCGCTTCCGCAAGGCATAGGACGTTAGAGCAAGCGGGCCACACCAAGGCCCTACACCGACCCACACCTTGCAACTGCGCAACGTGTGGGTCGTGTACATGCCTGCGAGTTCAGATCGGTTTTAAGAAGAGGTCACGGACACGCGGTAGTTCTGCGGTGTCCAGCGGTCTCCGTCAGACCAGTGGAGGGCAAACTCCAGGGTGCCTTGCTGCGCCATAGGTGGCAGAGATGCCATGAACCCCGGGTACCCCAGCAATACGGCACCGGTTGTGGTCTTTGTTTGCCACGCGTCTGTCGTCCACACCACCTCAAAAGGTGCTGGATCAAGCACCGCCACGCTTTTGCCGGTGCTGACTTCTGTCAGCGGGCGGGTCACCTGGAAGTACTCCACGCTGCTGGTGAACTTGCGTTCGTCTGCGTGAACACCGTAGCGCTCTTCTACTACGCTGATGCGGTCAAACACATGGCCGTCCACGCTAGAGCGCAGCAGCTTGATGTACTCCGCGTGTGCCCATACCAGCGGCTGTGCGCTGTATGCGGCGCGCCCAAGGTACAGTCCCTTGTCGGGCATGTCCTTGTAGTCCCACACCTGCTCCGGCAACATGCCGCCGACAGAGGCGAACTGTTCGATCGCCTGCACGAGCGGCTGTACATCGCCGCCCGCGGCCAGCTCATAGTGCGCACGTTCACCGGTGAGGATAGGCCAAGCACGGCCCTGGCCGTAGTGAACGAAAGGGCCACCGTCTTTCTGCTGACCGTAGCCGTCGTGGTTGTAGCGCCGCCAGCAGGGACCAAAGGGCGTGGCGATTTTGAGAACGTGGTCCACAACCTTTAAGGAATCGACGACGAGCGGATCGTCTGCGCGCCGGATGCCGTAGCGCACCAGTTCGAGAAAGCCACCATCGATCACTTCATTTGCGGCGAAGTTATACCTCTCACCGGGAGCACGGTTGGCAATGTTGTATCGTCCCTCGCCGGCTTCAGGGTTGTAGAAGTTTTCCCCTGGCCGAGGTGGGTTGATGCGCACGTAATGCCGTTTTACCTCAGGCAGCAGCACGCCATCGCTGGTGGTCGTCCACTCGTCGAGGTGAGACTCGATCCAGTCGGCGTAGCTTTCAAGGAAAGTTCCAAGCTCGCCGGCCATGTGATCGCGCGCGATGTCTGCCGCGCACAGGAGACCACTGATGACAACGGCCAACGTGGATGGCGAGTAGCCGCTTGCCTCTTCCCAGCGTTCCTGCTGGGTGACCGGCGCATACCGGACCAGGAAGGCCGCCGCAGACTCAACAAACGGGAACAAGTTGAAGTTACCGGTGCCCCCGGCCTTCCACAACCGCCACGCAAGAATGATGGGGAATGCCACCTCGTCAAGCTGAATGCCGGACCAGTACGGCGTGCCGTCAATCCAAAAGTTCTGCGCAAAAGAGCCATCCGGCCGCTGTGTGCATGCCAGGTACACCAGAGCGCGCCGTGCCGTCTCCACCCGGCCGCAGGCCAGAAGTGCGGTCGCACTTTGGATCATGTCGCGCGTCCAGACCAGGTGGTACCCGCCCAGGTCATCGTCACCCTTCGCATTGCCCCAGGGGATGGAGGCGGACGCAATGAATGCGCCGCTGAACTGCTTATCCTCGTGCGCCAGGATGATGTTATGGCTGATGCGCATGACGCGGCCGTTGTCCATGCTTGCCGCGGCAAGGCGCTCCGGTGATTCCGCACGGTGCCACTGCTCGATGAAGCGCTTGAGGTGCAAGGCAAAGGGCACGCTGAGCGATTGCATGACGTTCGACAGTGACGCGTGATTACCCTCGCCGAAGCCGATGGCGATCGTGAACTCCGGGCTTTGTGCAAGGTCGATTTCGCCGGTGAGCGCCAGGTTGCCATCCAGCGCCTCGCCAAACTGCCAGTCCATGACCATGTTTTCTTTCAGGTCCTTAAAGCCGTCTGAAACCCCTGCGTAACCGCAGGAGGAACGGGAGAACCCGCAGTCCACGCCCATGGTGACGGTGTACCGGCTCTTCCACGCGAGCAGCAGCCGCTGGCCGGCCACGTCAATGCTGCGCGCGCTGTTGCCTGCACCACCGCCATCCAGGTGCGGCGCCAGCAACGCATAGCACTTCATACGTCGCAGCACACTGGGTTCGCCACTTACCTTGACGTGCATCAACACCACGGGATGGTGCGGGTCGCAGATGATTTCTTTGGTGACGGTGTACCGTCCACCTGCATCCGTCGCCACCAGGCGGACGGCCAGCGCATCGGGATCGATGTAGTGGAAGCTGTATTGCAGGTCGCGCTTTTCCTCATGCACGAAGGTTTCGCCGTCGGTAAACAGCAGTTCCATGTCCCGGGTCTGCGGACGGTCGATGGTGGGGTAGTACATCTCGTTGAGCGTGCCGTGCGAGGCCGTGAACCAAACGCGGCTGGCCGAGGAGTATGCCGTGCCGACAGTATCTTTTTTGCTGGTCGTCCAGCGGGGCGGGATTCCAGGTGATCCGAACGCGGCTCCCTGGTCGGTGAACCACTTGTATTCAGCGGCGGTTGGCATCATGGTTGGTCCATTAGAACCCATTGGCGCGAATCGAGTGACAAAGCGTAGTAAATTGGCGCGCTGCATCCACCCCTGAGTCCACGGCATCCAAGCCAACGTTAGACGCGCGCAGATCGCGCCCAGGAGAACCCCGTGCCCTTCGAACTTCCAGCACTGCCCTATGACTACGCCGCCCTTGAGCCAACGATTGACGAGGCGACGATGAAGCTGCACCACGACAAGCACCATGCCACGTACGTGACGAACCTGAATGGTGCCATTGAGAAGCACACCGAGCTTGGTAGCAAGACCGTGGACGAGCTGGTGAAAAATTGGGAATCAGCGCCGGAAGATGTCCGCGCTGTGATCCGCAACAACGGCGGCGGACACCTGAACCACACCATGTTCTGGACGATTATGAAGCCAGGGGGTGGCGGCGAACCACAGGGCAACATCGCAGAACAGATCAAGGCCGATTTCGGCGACTTTGAGACGTTCAAGAAGACCTTCAACGAGACGACCGCCAAGCAGTTCGGTTCGGGATGGGGATGGTTGATCTTCAAAGGTGGCAAGCTTGCCATCGTGACAACGCCCAATCAGGACAATCCAATTACGGCTGGCAGCTTTCCTATCCTGGGGAACGACGTGTGGGAGCATGCCTACTATCTGAAATATCAGAACAAGCGACCGGAATACCTTGCCAATTGGTGGAACGTCATCAACTGGGACGAGGTGAATAAGCGGTTCGAAACTGCCAAGTCCTACAAGTAATGGTGGCTTAAAGGTGAGACGAGGGCCCCGGAACGGGGCCTTCCTTTTTGGTGCAAATGTGGAGCTCGCAATCAGGGAACCGGCAAGAACTCCCTACACTTTCGAACAATTTACGGGGAATACTGCACGGGTAGCCATGGTGTCATAACAGTAAGAGTTTGCTTGCTCTTATTGAAGGACGGCCATTGAGAACCTCTTCCTCAAATTTCAATTCCATTCGCGCCTCCCGTAACTGGCTGCCGATGGCTTGCCTGCTGGGCGCCATTGCTGCGGAATCTACGCGGACCGCCGGGCAGTCTCATACACAGCAGCTGCTGTTCGCGGTACTTCATCGGCTGCATCTTACCGCGTACTTTCCCAATCTCTCGTTGACTAACATGGAGCTACGAAAGCTCGGCCACTTTTGCGGTTATGGTCTGCTCGGCCTGTTCAGTGGGCAGGTTTGGATGAGCCTGCTGCTTCACTCTGGCAAGCGGCGTTGGCAACGGGCAGCACGGCGCGCCGCCGGCTATGGGGTCTTGACGTCAACGATGGTCGCAACGCTCGATGAGTGGCATCAACGCTATCTACCTGGCCGCAACTCTTCCTTTGACGACGTTCTGCTGGACACGGCAGGAGCCATCCTCTTCGTGAGTCTTTTTCTGCTGGTGGGGTCTATGACTCGGCGGCGAGCGGGTCTGGATGCTGAGTTGATCCGCGGCTAGCTTGTTGCGCACGCACCTGCCACAACACCGCCAGAGCGCCAGATAGAACCATGGCCCCAACGGTGTCCAGTACAACGTCTGTCATAAGCCCGGTGCGGTCCGGGATCCACGTCTGGTGGAGTTCGTCCAATGCTGCGACGACCGCCGTGCACGCAATCGCCATGAGCCACGCAAGAGAACGCCACGTGCCCGCGGCAGCATGGCGCAGTGGCCTTAACCACGTGTACAGCCAGGCGCGCAGCCACGTGAGCCCGAGCGTTCCGTATCCAAGGAAGTGACCGCTTTTGCGAAGTATGTGATGGACATGCTCCCACTGTGCGTCAGACACAACACCGAATAGCACTTGGTACACGGGCCGCAGGAGCGCCGACGTATGCAGGCTGGCGAAGCTTTCTGTCGATTCCCTTGCGATGACCAGCAGCATGACAGCTACCGGCAACCAAACGAAGACAAAAAACGCCATTGGCGTACGCGAGTGTGGAAGGCTGCGGCCGCCAAGCAGGACGCCGGTCATCGTTCGTCACCTTGCCGCACAGTGGCCGAGCTCCGCAGGTTTGTCAGTACAAAAGCTGCTGTCTGAAGAAATGGGCGTGCGCAGAGAGCGCACGCCCATCCTTCAGCAGGTGCTATCGCGTTACTCGCCGTCAGTTGGGACATGCTCGTCCGGGCCGGCACCTTGCTCAGCCATGGCTTTCTGCATTTCCTCGCGCTTCTTTTCGCGAACTTCAGCACGCTTCTGCGCCTTCTCGCTCAGCTCGGTTTCCGCACCCAGCAGTTCGATCATGGCTTTCTCACCACCATCGCCCTGACGAAATCCCGTGCGCACGATGCGCAGGTATCCGCCGTTGCGGCCACCGTAGCGCGGTGCCACCGTGGCAAACAGGCGAGATACGGAGTCCGGCGTCATAAGGAACGCAGCAGCCTGACGACGCGCGTGCACGTCGCCTCGCTTGCCAAGCGTGATCATCTTTTCCACCAGAGGACGCACAGCCTTTGCCTTTGCAAGGGTGGTCTCTACACGGTCTTCCACGACAACACTTGTCACCAGGTTGCGCAGAAGTGCGCGACGGTGGCTGGGGTTGCGACCAAGTTTATTTCCTGCTTTACGATGCCGCATAAGTCACTCTCTCAAAAAGGGGTCAGGGAACAGGAACAGGGAACAGCCGCCCTGCGTACCATCGCCTGTCATACTTGCCGCGAACCAGCTACGGCCATTTACTTGATCTCATCACCCGACTTACCCCGAAGAGTAAGCCGGGCTGCAAAGGTACGCGATCACGACAGGATGTTCCTGTTCCCTGACCCCTGTTCCCTGCTCTTAGAAGTTCTCTGTCTCAGGGATGCCGAACTCTTCATCCTCTTCTTCGTCCTCGTCCTCGTCATCGAAGTTGCCGAACGAACCAGCAAGCGTCTGTGCCGGCAGAACCGACGTCGGTCCGGGAACAGGGTTGCCATTCTCGTCGATCTTCATGCCGAGCGAGAAGCCCATCTGAGCAAGGATTTCCTTGATCTCGTTCAGGCTCTTGCGGCCAAAGTTCTTCGTCTTCAGCATCTCGGCTTCAGTCTTCTGAATCAGCTCGCCGATGGTGGCGATGTTCGCATTCTTCAGGCAGTTGTAGCTGCGGACACTGAGTTCCAACTCCTCAACCGACCGGTTCAGGTTGTCGTTGCGCAACGCAGGACCATCGTGCGCTCCGTCCAGACCTGTTTCCATCTCCTCTTCGAAGTTGATGAAAATGGTCATGTGATCTTTGAGCAGCTTGGCAGCAAGGCCGAGGGCATCGGCTGGCAGCACCGTACCGTTCGTCCAAATCTCAAGCGTCAGCTTGTCGTAATCGGTGATCTGACCAAGACGTGCTGCCTCAACCGCGTAGTTCACCTTACGTACAGGCGAGTGCACTGAGTCAACCGGGATAAAGCCGATGCCAAGGTCCGGATCGTAGTTCTTGTCGGCGCTCTGGTAGCCACGGCCGCGCTTGAGGCGCATTTCCATGTCGAGCTTGCCGCCCTCAGAGACGGTTGCGATGTAGACGTCCTTGTCGAGAATCTCGACATCGCCGTCGGCTTCGATCATGCCGCTCGTCACAACACCGGGCTCTTCCACACGAAGGTACAGGGCCTTCGGCCCATCGCCGTTCAGCTTGAACGGGATCTGCTTCAGGTTCAGGATGACGTCGGTTGCATCTTCCACAACGCCCTGGATGGACTGGAACTCGTGCAGCACGCCTTCAACCTTGACCGCGGTCACGGCTGCGCCTTCGATCGAACTCAGCAGCGTACGCCGCAGGCTGTTGCCGATCGTCGTACCGAACCCGCGCTCAAAAGGCTGCGCGCTGAACTTGCCGTACTTCTCGGTCAGTGTTTCCTGCTCAACCGCAAGACGCTTGGGTTTTTGAAAACCTCTCCACAACATAACTGCTCTCCTTCATTCCCTCTCCCCAAGTCGGCCGCGAAGCATTTTGCGGGTACTGAGGTTCGGTCGTGCTGGCTAAGTGGCCAATGCGCCACAGACAACAGCCTCGATTCGAGCGGCTGTCCCTCGTACTGCAGCAAGAAATTTAGGGAGCGTGAGAGCAAGTCAAAGAAGCGAGGCAGGCTGCCCCAGCTTCTTTGACTGCCGTCAGGCTGACTTACTTGCTGTAAAGTTCGACGATCAGCTGCTCGTTGACCGGCAGCTGGATCTCATCCCGACGCGGCAGCGCAACAACCTTACCGCTGAAGGCATCGCGGTCGATCTGCAGCCACATGGGCTGCATGAGGCCGCTGGCAAACTGCTTCGCAGTCTCCAGAATCTCGAGCTTCTTCGAACCCTCGCGAATCCCGACCACATCACCTACCTTCACCTGGAAGGACGGGATGTTGACCTTGCGGCCATTCACCTGCACGTGGCCGTGACGCACAACCTGGCGAGCCTGGCGGCGCGAGATCGCATAACCCAGGCGATAGGCCACGTTATCGAGACGACGCTCAAGCTGTTGCAGCAACAGTTCGCCGGTAACACCGGTGCGCTTGTTGGCCTTTTCGTAGTACTCGCGGAACTGACCCTCAAGGGTGAAGTAGATGCGCTTGGCCTTCTGCTTTTCACGCAGTTGCAGACCATATCCTACGATCTTTTTCGCGCGCGCCTGGCCATGCTGGCCTGGGGGGAAGTTGCGCTTGTCGATGGCGCACTTGTCAGAGAAACAACGCGAGCCCTTGAGAAACAACTTGACGCCATCGCGCCGGCAAAGACGGCAGACAGCTCCTGTGTAACGTGCCATTCCTAACTCTCTTTCCTAACTTCAGGTGACGATCGGTTTACGCGAGCATGCTGCTCGTTCCTTCCCGATCCGAAACAATAGTTTCCGAGATAAGCGGAAAGTAGAAAGAATTACTACTCTCTTTCTACTTTCCCCTATCTACGCGTTACTTGCTTACACGCGGCGACGCTTTGGAGGGCGGCAACCGTTGTGTGGAATGGGCGTAACATCGCGGATGCTGCGGACGTCGAGACCAGCCGCAGCCAGAGCACGCACGGCCGACTCGCGGCCCGAACCCGGACCGGAGACACGCACATCGACGGAACGCAGACCGTGATCGCGAGCGGCAGTGGCTGCACCAACGGCAGCCTGCTGCGCCGCGAACGGCGTGCCCTTGCGCGAACCGCGGAAGCCGAGCGAACCCGAGCTTTTCCAAGAGAGCGTGTTGCCCTGCTGGTCGGTGATGGTGACGATGGTGTTGTTGAAGCTTGCCTGCACAAAGACGAGGCCGTACGGCACGTTTTTGCGCTCGCGCTTTTTAAACTTCTTGCCTTTGCCACCCTTGCCGGCAGCGCCTGATGTTCCCTTGTTCTGTTGCTTGGCCATTTACTTGGTCGCTTTCTTCTTGCCGGCAACCGTGCCCTTGCGGGGGCCTTTGCGCGTGCGTGCGTTGGTATGGGTGCGCTGTCCGCGCACAGGCAGGCTGCGGCGATGACGCAGGCCGCGGTAGCTCTGGATTTCGATGAGACGCTTGATGTTGAGGCCGACTTCCTTGCGAAGGTCACCCTCAATACCGCCCTCCTGCTCGATGACGCTACGGACGCGGTTCAACTCGTCCTCGTCCAGCGTCTGAAGCTTGCGCGTCGGCTCGATGTCGGCCTTGGCAAGAATTGCCAGGGCACGCGTTTCTCCAATGCCATAGATATAGGTGAGGCCGATCCTTGCCTGCTTGTTGTTTGGCAGATCGACGCCTGCAATACGTGCCATTTGTCTTCCTCGTTACTTCATGCCCCACGCGCTGTCGTGTGGGACGGGTTGGGAGCGGATACCCGGGGTTCATCGCAAGCCTTGACTCCGGCTAACTCGCCCTGGAAGACCGTTGAGCCCGAGGGCCAATCTGGGTCCGCTGGTGTAGGTGTGAGGCCAAGTTATCCCTGGCGCTGCTTGTGCTTTGCAATCTCGCAGATCACCCGCACCACACCGTGGCGATGAACGATCTTGCATTTATCGCAAATGCGCTTGACGCTTGCTCGTACCTTCATCTCGTACTTCCTTTCAGCAGTCCCGTTCCGCTGGACTACCTGTACACGTACTGCTTTCAGCTACAACGCCGGTGTGCTACTTGTACCGGTAAACGATGCGCCCACGGCTCAGATCGTAAGGGCTTAACTCGATGGCGACACGGTCGCCGGGGAGAATGCGGATGAAGTTCTTGCGCATGCGTCCGGAGACATGGGCCAGCACCTGGTGCTTGTTTTCCATCTCCACTTTGAACATAGCGTTCGGCAGGGTTTCGACAACAACTGCCATCGCCTCAATTGCGTCTTCCTTCGACAAACCGTCTCCTTGTGACTTCAACCGCCAAACTTTACCGCGTCAGAACCAACGGTCCATCTTTCGTTATCGCGACAGTGTGCTCGAAGTGGGCGGATAAACTGCCATCCACTGTCACTGCAGTCCAACCATCCTTCAACACCTTTACCTCTGCTGCACCAGCGTTGATCATGGGTTCAATCGCCAACACCATCCCCGCCTTCAACTTTGCACCCTTGCCGCGTCGGCCATAGTTCGGCACCTGCGGATCCTCATGCATGTGCTTTCCAATACCGTGGCCAACAAACTCGCGGACCACGCCAAACCCCGCACCTTCACACATTTCCTGCACCGCGGCTCCAATATCACCGAGGCTCTGACCCACTTGGCACTCCTGGATGGCCTGCTCAAGCGACGCCCGGGTCACATCGAGTAATTTGCGCGCCTGCAGGCCAAGCTTGCCCACCGCGTAGGTTACCGCAGAATCCGAGTAGTAGCCGTCGACGATCAATCCACAATCCACCGAGACAATATCTCCCTCGTTGAGGACCCGCTTGGCGGACGGGATGCCGTGGATCACCTCATTGTTCACCGATGTGCAGAGAACGGCCGGGAAGTCTGGGTGACCCGGATTCTTTACTCCCTTGAAAGCCGCAATTGCCCCCAAAGACACGATCCTGGCCGCCGCAAGATTCTCCAGGTCCATCGTGGTGACACCGGGCTTCACCGCATCCGCGATCGTCTGGTGGACCTGACGAAGGAGGGCTCCGCTCCTGCGCATCTTCTCGATTTCCTGCGGCGTTTTTAAGACGATTGCCATCTGCTCTTACAAAGAACTTTCCTGCGTCCAGCTTTGACGGTGACGCGCTAGTTGCCCCGCATGCGCCTGAGCGCCGCGAGGATGTTTTCCGTGACTGCCTGGACGGGCTGCTCTCCGTCCACTTCTTCAAATCTGCCCAGATGCCGGTAATGATCAATTACGGGTTCTGTCTGCTCGGCAAAGACCCGCATGCGCTCTTCAAAGACCGCTTCGGAATCATCCGGCCGCTGAACCAACGGCTCACCATCCAGATCGCACACCCCGGGCGTTTTCGGGGGGTTTGTGTAGACGTTGTAAATCCGTTTCGATACCGAGCCTGTCCTGCGCCCAGTGATACGACGTAACAACTCATCATACCGAACTCTGATGCTTACCGCAACCAGAGGCTTGGCCACCGTGCCAGCGACGCTAGTCAGGTCCTCCGCGATCGCAGTTGGTTTCTGCAGCGCCGCATCCAGCCAGTTAGCCTGGCCTACCGTGCGCGGAAAGCCATCGAGGATGTAACCGGGCTGGCAGTCTGGTTGGGCGACGCGCTCCGCAACCATCTGATTCACAACGTCGTCAGGTACAAAGATGCCGGCGGCGACCATTTCCTTAAAGCGATTGCCAACAGCCGTACCCAGCCGAATGTTCTCGCGAATCAGATCACCGGTGGAGATTTGCGGAATCGCCCAGAGCTCCATCAGCACCTGTGCCTGGGTTCCCTTACCGACGCCGGGTGCGCCGAGAAGCAGCACGGGCCCCGGTTGCCATGCGTGATCTGACTCAGCCACTGCGCCTACCAGCTCCGTCGGCCACGAATGCGACCACTCTTCGGCGTGAAGCCCTCATAGTGACGCATGATCAGTTGCGACTCAACCTGCTGCACGGTATCCATCGCGACGCCCACGACGATGAGCAGGGATGTGCCGCCAAAGTAGAAGTTAAGCCCCAGGCCGTTGTTGACCCACGTCGGCATGCGGTCAAAGATGCCGCCAACCAGCCAAAGGTGGTTGAAGTGGATGCCGGAATAGAATAGTTGCGGAATGATGGAGATGACAATGAGGTAGACGGCACCGACCAGGGTAATACGCGTTAGGATCTCATTGATGAAGTCCGAGGTGCGGCGGCCCGGACGTATGCCGGGAATGAAGCCACCGTACTTCCGCATGTTGTCTGCGATGTCGTCTGGCCGGAAGACGATGGAGATGTAGAAGTACGCAAAGAAGATAATGGCCGCAATGTAGAGCAGCTCATACCAGGGTTCACCGGGGCGCAGGCCCTCTGTGATGCGGCGCAGCCATGCGGTGTTTTGCACAAGGGCGACGTTCGCGAAGAGGAGCGGTGCCGAAAGAATGGAGCTGGCGAAAATCACCGGCATGACACCGCCGGAGTTGACCTTAAGCGGCAGGAAAGTAGCCTGGCCGCCCATCATCTTGCGGCCAACGATACGCTTGGCATACTGCACCGGGATCTTTCGCTCGGAGCGTTCCACGTACACGATGAATGCGACGACCGCGATCATAACCGCAATCAGCAGGGCTATGGCAACGGGGGTAAATCCGCCCCAGGTGCCGTCTTTTGCTTTTTCATACAGATCTGCGATGCCGCCCGGCAGGCCTGCGACGATACCTGTAAAGATCAAAAGGGACATGCCATTGCCGATGCCGCGCTCGGTGATCTGCTCACCCAGCCACATGATGAAGGCCGTACCGGTAGTCAGGGTAAGCACGCACATGAAGATGAACTTGCCGGAGCTCATGGTGACCATGGGTGCTCCGGTAGAGCTCTTGGTCAGCGTGAGCGCAATGGCGAAGGACTGCACGAGTGCGAGCAGGACCGTGACGTAGCGGGTCCACTGCGTGATCTTGCGACGACCGACTTCGCCTTCCTTCTGCAGCTTGGCCAGCGGCTCATAAATCACGGTGAGCAGCTGGAAGATGATGGACGCCGTGATGTACGGCATGATGCCGAGAGCAAACACCGTCAATCGGCGAAGGGAACCGCCGGTGAACAGATCGACAAGACCCAGCGATGACCCGGCATTTTGCGAGAAGTACTGCTGCAGAAGGTCGGCGTTAATGCCTGGCGTGGGGATGTGGCCACCGATGCGGTAGACCGCCAGCAGGCCGAGCGTGAACAGCACACGCTTGCGCAGGTCAGGGATGCGGAAGATATTTGCAAACTTTTCGAACATCAGGCGGTGCACACCCATCCGAGGCACGAAGCCTCAACACAGAACTGAACAGAGCAGCTACACAGGTATGGTACCGGTTTCGTGCTGACGGAGAAAGGTCGGACCACCGTGGCCCGACCACCCCATCTATCCACCGGCAAGGCCCTACTTAAGCAACCGGAGTTTCTACAGGAGCGCCACCAAGAACAACGGCCTTGCCACCCGCAGCTTCGATCTTCTGCTGCGCCTGCTTGCTGAACTTGTGGGCGTGTACCGTAACGGCCGAAGTGATCTCACCGTTGGCCAGAACCTTTACGAGGGCATTCTTCTTTTTAGCGATGCCGAGTTTCTGCAGCGTCTCCAGCGTGAGCTCGGTTTCGTTGGTCGAGGACGCGATCAGCTCAATGCGATCCAGACCGAGGACGAGGTACTCCTGCCGAAAGATGTTGGTGAAACCACGCTTGGGCAGGCGACGGTGCAGCGGCATCTGGCCGCCTTCAAAGCCGCGCATCATGCGTGAACCGGAGCGCGCGCGCTGACCGTCGTGGCCACGCGTGGAGGTCTTGCCCATGCCCGAACCCATACCGCGGCCGACACGCTTCTTATTTGCGTTTGCTCCCTTGGGGGCGCCAAGGTTGGAGAGATTTAGTGCCATTGTGTTTCCTCGCTAACGCCGGCTGAGGCCGACTCGCATGTTATGCCGGGCTTACCCCGGCATGTTCACTACTGGACGATGCGGACCAAGTGCGGCACGGTGAGAACCATGCCACGGATCGACGGCGTGTCTTCCCGCTCGACGATCTGGTTGAGCCGCGTAAAGCCAAGACCCTTGACCACAAGCTTGTGCTTGACGGGAGTGGCGATCTTGGAGCGGTAGTACTGAATTCTGATCTTGCCGACTGCTTCTGCCATTGTTGTATCCTCGCGTGAGCCAGCGCATCGCTGGGTCGTGCTTCGTGCTTACAGTTCCGAGATGTCCTTGCCGCGCAGAGCAGCAACCTGTGCCTTGTCGCGCAGCTGCGTCAGGGCGTCGAAGGTGGCCTTGATGACGTTGTGCGGATTGGCTGTGCCAAGCGACTTGGTGAGCACGTTCTGCACACCGGCCGAGGTCATGACGGCGCGGACCGCACCGCCGGCGATGACACCAGTACCTTCAGGCGCGGGCTTGAGCAGCACGTGACCCGAACCAAAGCGGCCGAGCACCTGGTGCGGGATTGTGGTCGCCGTCAGGTTGATGCGGTGCAGATTCTTCTTCGCCGCTTCGATGCCCTTGCGGATCGCCTGCGGCACTTCCTTTGCCTTGCCGGAGCCGTAGCCCACGATGCCCTGTTCCGGATCGCCAATAACGACGAGCGCGGCAAACGACATGTTCTTACCGCCCTTGACGACCTTGGTGACGCGGTTAATCGCGACGACCTGATCCTTCAAATTCAGCCGGTTGGCATCAATCTTTTTCTGCATTGCCATTCTGTATTTCCTTCCGGGTCACCATGACCCACGCAGCCGTGGCTGCTTGCCCAACCGGTTATTAGAACTCAAGTCCAGCTTCACGCGCCGCATCTGCAAGGGCCTTCACACGGCCGTGATACAGGTATCCACCGCGATCGAATACAACGCGCTTGATGCCCTTCTCCTGCGCACGTTCTGCCACCATCTTGCCGACGGTCTTGGCAGCTTCGACGTTGCCGCCGACCAGCTTGTCGTCACCCTTTTTGGTCAGGGTAGAGGCAGAGACAACGGTCGTCGACGTTGCGTCGTCGATAATCTGCGCGTAGATGTGGTTGAGCGAACGGAAGACATTGAGGCGAGGACGCGCGGTGGTGCCCTCAACCTTGTTCCGGACCCGCGTGTGAACGCGCTTGCGAACCACGTTGCGCTTGGTAGGTGTGATCATGGTGTTTCCTTTCCTATGGGCGCGGCTGCCGTGGGCTGCCGCGTTCGGATTCGGGGAGTACCGGCATCGTGTCCGGTACCTCTGGGTTGAGGTTGACCTGCAGTGCGTCAACCGTTCAAAGCTTTCTGCCTCTCCACGCGCAGGGCACGTCGAGGGCAGCGCGAAGCACTACTTGGAGCCCGTCTTGCCGACCTTCTTCTTGAGCTTCTCGTCGGAATAACGAACACCCTTGTTCTTGTACGGATCGGGCTTGCGCAGCGACCGCATGTCCGCAGCCACCTGGCCAACTTTCTGGCGATCGATCCCGGTAACTGTGACGTGCGTCTGCTTGGGGTCGATGGCGACCTCGATCCCGCTGGGCAGGGGGAATTCAATGGGGTGCGAGTAGCCGAGAGTGAACACGACCATCTCCTTGCCCTTCATCTCGGCGCGGTACCCGATGCCGACGATATCGAGTTCCCTCTTCCAGCCGTTGGTGACGCCCTCGACCGCGTTGAACATGAGCGAACGCGCCAAACCATGCATCGCTTTTTGCGAATCGTTGTCGCGCTCGGCAAGAATCTGGCCGTCCTTCTCCACCAAGCGGATACCGCCGGGGAGCAGGGCGTTGACCTTGCCCTTGGGACCTTCAACGGCTACAACGTTCCCGGTAACGGTGTACTTCACACCGGCGGGCTTGGGGATGGGCTTCATACCAATACGTGACATTTGTGTTTTCCTTGCGGCTTGCGAGTCGCGGCTTGAGCCGTTCCACTGCAGCCATGCGGACGAGCCGCGTTCCACCACACTTAACTGTTCTTCTGGTCCGGATACGCAAAGCGCATCCTTGCAGGCGGCGACTACCAGACGTGCGCGAGCACTTCTCCGCCAACGTTTTCCTTGCGCGCGGTCCGACCGGTCATGACACCCTTGGGGGTGGTCAGGATCGAGATACCGAGGCCACCCTGGACACGGCGGATCTCATCGCGGCCGATGTAGACGCGTGAACCAGGCTTGGAGATGCGCTTGAGGTCGGTGATGACAGCTTCGTTCTCGGCCGAGTACTTGAGGTACACGCGGAGGACACGCTTGCCGTCTTCTTCCATGACCTTGTAGTTGGAGATGTAGCCCTCTTCCTTAAGGATGCGGGCGATCTCGGCCTTGAGATTGGAGGCGGGGATGTCGAGCTTCTGGTGGCGTGCGCGGATGGAGTTGCGAACGCGCGTCAGGAAATCTGCAACTGGGTCGGTGATGTTCATAAGGTTTCTCTCTCTGCCCTTCCCGTTTTCTCCGTGCTCAAAATAGCGTGCGAGCCGGGAGAACTGACGGAAGGGTCTTGGTCGTGGTACGTGGACGAAAGCTGTTGCGCGCTAAGCCAGCCGGAGCTACCAGCTGGACTTCACGACACCTGGGATCTCGCCCTTCAGGGCAAGGCCGCGGAAGCAGAGACGGCAAACGCCGAACTTGCGAAGAAAGGCGCGCGGACGGCCGCACAGCTGGCAGCGGTTGTGCTGGCGGCTCTTGAACTTGGGCTTTTTTGCATCTTTGACTGCTTTGGCGGTCGTCGACATCGGTTTCCTTTATTGAACTTTGTCGCGCATCGAGGCGCGGTGAAGGTATGGCGCTTATGCGCGGAAGGGCATGCCGAAGTGCTTCAGCAGGACGCGGGCGCCATTGTCGTCGGGGGAGGTGGTCACGATGGTGACGTTCATACCCTTGAGCTTCTCTACCTTGGAATAGTCGATCTCCGGGAAGATAAGCTGGTCACGCAGGCCAAGTGTGTAGTTTCCACGACCGTCGAAGCTCTTGCTGGAGACACCCTTGAAGTCGCGCACACGGGGCAGAGCGACCGAGATCAGACGATCCAGAAACTCGTACATGGTATCGCCGCGCAGGGTGACCATGGCGCCGATGGACTGGCCGGCACGCACCTTGAACTGCGCGATGGACTTCTTGGCCTTGGTCAACACAGGCTTTTGGCCAGTAATCTGGGCCAGGTCGCTGACGAGCGGGTCGAGAATCTTGTTGTTCTGGGTGGCCTCGCCGAGACCCATGTTGATGATGATCTTGTCGATCTTCGGGACGGCCATCGTGTTCTCGATGCCGAGTTCCTTTTGTACGGCGGACTTGAGTTCGGAATTGAACTTGTCGCGCAAACGTGCTGCCATGTGTTCCGTCTCTTTCTCCACGGTGCCGGGGTGGACGCACGCGTCCGTGTACCGTTTCGTGGGGTGCTCCACGTGCTACTTGAGTCAGGCGCCGAACTACTTGCGCTTTGCCGCCAGGGTCTCGCCGGTGGTCTTTGCGTAACGCTCACGCTTGCCATCCACTTCGCGTACACCCACGCGCGTGGCCTTGCCATTCGAGTCCATCAGAGCCACGTTCGAGACGTGGACTGGGCTCTCCTGCTCGGCAATGCCACCCTTGATGTTGGCTTGGGGATTGGGCTTGACGTGCTTCTTGATCATGCCGACGCCTTCAATCAGGACGCGATCCTTGTCCTTGATGACACGCAGCACCCGACCGGTCTTGCCCTTGTTCTTGCCAGCAATCACGATCACAACATCATTGCGAAGAATGTTCGCCATGTCCTTACTCCTTGTCTCGCGCCGTATGCCGGAGAGAGCCTCGGCGAAGTCCGCGCCGGCCGGTCGTTGCACGCGCGTTCGCGCCCACAACCAAACTTTCCTATGTTACGCGTACAAGCGCATTCCGTCTACCGGAAATGCGGTTGTACGCAAATGCTTTGCCCCGCCGCCGATGCTAGATGACTTCAGGAGCGAGCGAAACGATCTTCAGAAACTTCTTATCGCGCAGCTCACGTGCAACAGGGCCAAAGACACGCGTCCCCACAGGCTCACCGGCATCGTTGATCACGACCGCGGCATTCTGATCAAAACGGATGTACGTCCCATCACGCCGGCGTGCTTCTTTACGCAGACGCACGATCACAGCCTTGACGACCTTGCCCTTCTTGACCGTGCCATCGGGCGAGGCTTCCTTGACAGCTGCAGTCACGACATCGCCGAGACCAGCCTTTTTGCCGAGGCCGCCACCAAGCGGCAGAATTACTTGCAACCGGCGCGCGCCCGAGTTATCGGCCACGTCCAGGATCGTTCGCATTTGAACGGACATTGTCTTCTCTCCTGACCTCGGATCGAGGCCGGGGGCTTAGTGCCCCGGTGTGTGTCGCATTGCCTGCGTGTCGAGAGGACCGGCATCATCTGCAGCCGTTCGTCGCCCACGAGGGCCAGACGATTACTTGGTGACGGCAGGCGCCGCTGTCTCGCTGAGCGAGGAAAGCGACGAACGGCGAACGATCTCTTCCAGGTTCCAACGCTTCAGCTTGCTGAGTGGGCGGCTTTCGCGGATACGTACCTGATCGCCCACACGCGCGGAGTTCTGCTCGTCGTGTGCATAGAACTTCTTGTTGGACTTGACCACACGGCGATACTTCGGGTGCGCCTTGCGCATTTCGACGGAGACCACAATCGTCTTGTCCATCTTTGTCGAGGTCACAAGGCCGATCTTCTCGGTGCGGTGACCGGTCTTCTCAGCGCCCTGCCCTGCCGCGGGTGTCGTCGTCTGCTCTTGAGTGTCAGCCATGGTTTACGCGTCCTTCTTTGCTTTGCGCGACTTCTTTGCGGGGGCCGCGCTCTCGGTGGGGGCATTGGCAAGACCAAGTGCGCGTTGGCGCGCGGCGGTCTTGATGCGTGCGATGTCTTTGCGCAGGGTGCGCAGCTTGGTGGTGCCTTCGGTGTTGCCGAGGCTCTTCTGGAATCGCAGACGGAACAGCTGTTCGCCGGCCTGTGCTTCCTGCGTCTTGAGCTCGGGCTCCGTCAGCGTGCTGATTTCTGTAAACTTCATCGGTCTCTCTCTTTGCCGCCTGGTAACAGCGTGCGGCAGAACTGTGAACTAGCCAGTTAGGCCGCGGCGGCCGTCTTGCCCGTGGGCGCAACCTGCAGGTTAGGGCGCTGCACAAAGACGGTGCGAAGGGGAAGCTTGTTTGAAGCAAGGCGCATCGCTTCTTTCGCGATCTCGATGGAGACACCTTCCATCTCAAACAGCAGCTTGCCGGGACGGACGACGGCAACCCAGTGGTCAAGAGCACCCTTACCAGACCCCATTCGAACTTCGGCTGGCTTCTTGGTGATGGGCTTATCGGGGAAGATGCGGAGCCAGACCTTGCCGCCGCGCTTGATGTAACGGGTCATCGCGATACGGCTTGCTTCGATCTGACGATCCGTGATGTAGCCACACTCCACAACCTTCAGGCCGAAATCGCCGAATGCCAGCTCAGAGCCACGCCAGGCCTTGCCGCGCATCTTGCCCTTCTGCTGTTTGCGGTACTTTACCTTCTTTGGCATCAACATGGTGCATATCCTCTGCGGAGCCTTGGTCAGCGTGTGCTGCCAGTCTCTCCGCCACTGCTGCTCTTGAACTGTCGCCGGCCTCTTGCAGACCGGCGATCGGAAAGGTTGTGGTTAGAACGCGCCAGCCGTTGTGCGGGTGTCGCGACGCTTCTTCTGCTCGTAAATATCGCCACGGTAGACCCACGTTTTTACGCCGATGATGCCGTACGTGGTCTTTGCTTCGGAGAAGCCGTAGTCGATGTCGGCACGCAGGGTGTGGAGCGGCAGGCGGCCCTGCAGATACCACTCGGAACGGGCAATCTCGTTGCCGTTCAAACGGCCTGAAACGCGCACCTTGATGCCCTTGCAGCCGAACCGGAGCGCGGAGTCAACGCTCTTGCGCATGGCGCGACGAAAAGAGACACGCTTTTCAAGCTGAAGGGCGATGTTCTCGCTGACCAACTGCGCATCGAGCTCCGGCTTGTTGACTTCCAGAATGTCGATGAAAACTTCGCGGTTCGTCCGCTTCTGGATGTCGGCCTTAAGCTTGTCAATTTCCGCGCCTTTACGGCCGATGATGATACCCGGACGGGCGGTGCGGATGATGAGGCGCAGCTTGTTGCCCGGACGCTCAACCTCGACGGAAGAAACGCCGGCGGCCTTGAGCTTCTCGCGGAGCTCAGCTTTCAGCTTGACGTCTTCGACGAGGAGCTTGTCATAATCCTTTTCGACAAACCAGCGCGACTTCCACGGCTTGTTGATGCCGAGGCGAAACCCATACGGATGGACTTTCTGACCCATGGTATTAATCCTTCTCCCCGCTCGCCCGGTACTGGCCGGTGAGCGCGTAAACCTGTATCGCCCGCAGGCGAGTTATGCGGCGACCTTTGCCGGCTTGCGTACGGCAACCTTCTTGGCCGGCTTGGACTTGCCCTTCGCCGCGGCATCACCCGCGCTGTCGGAAGAGCCGGACACGTTGCCGGTTTTCTCTGCCACGACGACGATGATGTGTGCGAGGCGACGCTGGTAGCGAAATGCACGGCCCATGGGGGCAGGGCGGATACGCTTCAGGCGCGGACCCTCATTTGCGACGGCCATCTTGACGAAGAGACGATCGAGATCGAGGTCGAAGCCCTGTTCCTGGCTCAGGTAGTTCGCGTTCTGCACGGCCGAACGTAACGCCTTTTCGACGACCGGGGCGATGCGCTTGCGGGTGAACATCAACGTGTTGAGCGCCTGCTCCACACGCTGGCCCTTGATGGTGTCCAGCACCAGCTTGGCCTTCTGCGGGCTGGTGCGCTGGAACCGTGCTTCCGCACGAAACTCCCGCACTACGCCTGCTGTACTCTTCTCGGCTGTCTTCGCCATAGTTCTTCCTTTGTGAAGCCACGCAGATATCTGCTGCTCCGTACGTACTGAGGCCGATGGCCTGTTACCTGAAACTACTTACCTTTTGCGGTGCTTTCCGACTTAGCCGCGTGACCCTTGAAGGTACGCGTTGCAGAGAACTCACCCAGCTTGTGGCCGACCATATTCTCCGTGCAGTAGACCGGGATAAACTTGCGGCCGTTATGCACGGCAAAAGTGTGGCCGACGAACTCTGGAAAGATGGTCGAACGGCGTGACCAGGTCTTTACCACTTCCTTCTTGTTGGCCGTGTTCAGAACGTCCACCTTCTTCATGAGGTGATCGTCGACAAACGGACCCTTCTTTGTAGAACGTGCCATTTCAAAATCCTCTCAGAGTCCGTTTACTTGGTGCGGCGATTCACGATGAAGACATCGGTGCGCTTGTTGTTGCGGGTCTTGTATCCGCGCGTGGGCTGGCCCCATGGAGTTACTGGATGACGTCCACCAGAGGTCTTACCTTCACCACCACCGTGCGGGTGGTCGACAGGGTTCATGGACACACCGCGGTTGGCCGGACGGATACCACGCCAACGGCTGGCTCCAGCCTTGCCGTAGCTGATGTTTTCGTGCTCGACGTTACCGACCTGGCCGATGGTAGCCATGCACTCGACAACGACGCGACGCGTCTCGCCGGATGGCAGCTTAAGTAAGGCGTATTCTCCTTCTTTTGCGACCAACTGTGCGCTGGAGCCGGCGGACCGAACCATCTGCGCGCCCTTACCGGGGCGTAGCTCGACGTTGTGCACTGTGGTGCCGGCAGGGATGTTCTTCAGGGGCAATGCGTTGCCGACCAGAATATCCGCTTCGGGGCCGCTCATAATGCTCTGCCCAACCTTCAGACCTACGGGCTGAATGATGTAGCGCTTCTCGCCGTCGCGATAGCTGATCAGGGCGATACGCGAGCTGCGGTTGGGGTCGTACTCGATGGTCTCGACCTTGCCGGCGATGCCATACTTATCACGCTTGAAGTCGATGATGCGGAGCTTCTGCTTGTGGCCACCACCGTGGTGGCGCATGGTCATCTTGCCGGAGCTGTTACGGCCGCCGGTACGTGGCTTGACTTCGAGCAGCGGCTTGTATGGCTCGCTGGTCGTAATATCCGACGTTACCAAGCGCGATTGGAATCGCAGCGTCGGTGTGATCGGTCGAAAGGTTCTAATTGGCATTTGCTTTCCGCTTCTCCGCATAGCTTGTCAGGCGCGCGGTGTATTTAGTGCGCAGGACCCACACACGGATCCTGCCAGTGACTTAGCCTCGACTTACAGGCTGTTGACATACTCCGGCATCTTTTCGCCGGACTGCAGGCGCACATACGCCTTTTTCCAGTCAGGGCGGTATCCGGAGAACTTACCGCGGCGGCGCTCTTTGCCCGGCATCGTCGCCGTGCGGATGGTGGCTACCTTTACCTTGAACAGGGTTTCGACGGCCTGCTTAACTTCGGTTTTCGACGCGTCGCATGCGACTTCGAACACCAGCGTGCCCTCGGTTTCCTTGACGCCAATCCCCTTCTCGGTGATCAGCGGACGGCGAATGACGTTATAGAGAGTCGGCATTACGCAGCCTCTTTCTGAGCAGCGAGCTTGCGCTTGCTCACATTCTTCTTCAGTGTCTCCTGCAGAGCCTCGATCGCATCCTGCGAGAAGATCGCGTGCTCGTAGCGGAGCAGGTCATAGGGGTGCACTTCCGAGCTCAACACGAGCTCGACACCATCAAGATTGCGCGAACCGTAAAACAGATTGTCGCTGAGCTTGTTGCCGCTCTCAACCAACAAGGCGGTCTTCCTGGCTTCGAACTTGTCCAACATTTGGCGGTAGAGCTTGGTCTTGGGCTCAGCGGTCTCCAGTGTGGAAACGACCGTCAACTTGCCATCGGCGAGCTTGGATGCAAGTGCCGAACGCAACGCGCCGAGAAGCTTCTTCTTCGGGAACTGGTATTCGTAGGAGCGGGGCTGGGGTCCGTGGACCGTTCCGCCGTGACGCCAGATGGGCGAACGGACGGAACCCACACGGGCACGGCCTGTTCCCTTCTGCTTCCACAGCTTCTTGCCCGAACCGGAGACGAGCTTCTTGTTCTTCGTGGCGGCCGTACCCTGGCGCAGCGCAGCACGATAGTGCTTGACCGCCTCCCAGAGCAGAGCCTCGTTCACTTCGACGCCAAACACTTCATCCGCGAGCTCCAGCTCACTGACGACGTTGCCGTCGAGATCCATGACGTTGATCTTTGCCATTCGAGTTTCCTTTTGGCCCCGTACCATTGCGGCGGCCCTTCTATCGTTGCGTCATTCACCATGCTGTCGTTGAAGAACGATGCCGGGGAATGCGTTTAGTGCGGACTACACTCGCAGCAGAAAATACCGACTGGAACTCTGCCGGTAGCACGCCGCAAGCAGTTACTTTTTCTTGGCGGGGGCCTTGCCTGCCGAAGCCTTCTTGGAAGCCTTCAGCGGATCGACGGTACCCGAACCGGCAAACCCGCGACGCTCGCGCGGCGGAGCCTTTGCCTTTGACACCAGAACCACACCGTCGCGTGCGCCGGGAACAGCGCCCTCGACCATGATGAGGTTTTCTTCCACATCGATACCGCGGATGCGGAGATTGCGTACTGTGATCTGCGCATCACCGAAGTGACCCGGCATACGCTGGCCAGGGAAAACACGTGAGGGGAAGGACGATGCACCGATCGAACCCTGGATCTGGAACATGTGACCGTGTGACTTGGGACCGCCACCGAAGCCGTGGCGACGAACAACGCCTGCGAACCCACGCCCCTTGCTGGTACCGATGATGTCGACGAACTTCTCTTCTGCGAAGATGTCGACCATGACACGGTCGCCAGCCTTGACCTGGTCTTCGCCTTCAGTGTTCGAACCCGACTTCGACTCAATCCCGACTTCGCGGATGGTGCGAACCGGAGGAACGTCGTTCTTTGCAAAGTGACCGGTCATGGCCTTATTGACCTTGCTCGCCTTCACGAACTCGACAAGGCCAATCTGGGCGGCGTCGTAGCCGTCCTTCGCCTGCGTCTTCAGCTGCGTGATCACGCAAGGACCAGCTTTGATGACTGTGATCGGGTGAACCTCACCCTTGTCGTCGAAAACCTGCGTCATGCCGATCTTCTTGCCGAGAATACCTGTAACTGCCATTGAAACTGCTCCTCATCATGCCCGCACGACGGGCACTGCCGGTTGGTGTGTGCCAGGCCCGAGCCCGGCAAAACTTTATTTGGTAACGGTCTTGATCTCGACGTCGACGCCAGCGGGCAGGTCGAGCTTCATCAGGGCGTCCACCGTCTGCTGCGTCGGTTCCAGGATGTCAATCAGGCGCTTGTGCGTACGGATCTCGAAGGCCTCGCGCGACTTCTTGTCGACGTGCGGCGAACGCAGAACGCAATACTTGTTCTTGATCGTGGGGAGCGGAATTGGGCCAGCAACCTGGGCGCCCGTGCGCTTCGCCGTTTCCACAATCTCACCAGTTGACGTGTCAAGCACGCGGTAGTCATACGCCTTCAGGCGAATACGAATTCTCTGCTGTCCAGCCATGGGTCTTCTTTCCAGAAACGATTCAAAGATCAGTGTGGTGCAGGCCGTTTTGGCCAACCTTACGAATATACGGGATTAACCGTGAGCAAGCAAGTATGGGCCGTAAATCTGTGCTCGTATCTACCCGCGTCGACGTCATTGGGAAGGGGCGCAGCAGACGCTGTGCCCCTTTTGTGACTTCATGTTTGTACAAACCAGACGAGGTCAGCAAAAACGCGAGTGGAAGGCTTACTTATCGCGACCCTGCACCTTGGCGATGATTTCTTCAGACACGCTGCGCGGCGCTTCCTCGTACTGCGCGAACTGCATGCTGAAGTTACCGCGGCCCTGGGTGGAGCCACGCAGGTTGGTGGCGTAGCCAAACATGGTGGAGAGAGGAACAGTGGCCTTGATGGCCTGGACGCCGCCGACCATCTCCATGCCTTCGATACGGCCGCGGCGGGAGTTTAAGTCGCCGATGACGGTGCCCATGTAGTCCTCGGGCACGGTCACTTCAACAGCCATGACGGGCTCAAGCAGAACCGGCTTGGCCTTGCGAGCGGCTTCCTTGAACGCCATGGAACCAGCGATCTTGAACGCCATTTCGTTTGAGTCGACGTCATGGTAGCTGCCGTCGTAGAGCGACACCTTGATGTCGACCATTTCGTAGCCGGCCAGAACGCCACCCTGCATGGCTTCCTGGATACCCTGATCGATTGGCTTGACGTATTCCTTGGGAATCGAACCGCCCTTGGTGTCGTTCGAGAACTCGTAGCCCTTGCCAGTCTCGTTTGGCTCGATGCGGATCTTGGCGTGCCCGTAGTTACCCGAGCCGCCCGACTGGCGAATGTACTTGCCCTCGGCTTCGGCATTGGTGCGGATGGTCTCGCGATAGTTCACCTGCGGCTTGCCGACGTTGGCCTCGACCTTGTGCTCGCGCATCATGCGATCGACGATGATCTCAAGGTGCAGTTCACCCATGCCGCTGATGATGGTCTGGCCGTTGGTCTGGTCGGTGCGCACGCGGAAGGTGGGATCCTCCTGCGCGAGCTTGGCCAGCGCCATGCCCATCTTTTCCTGGTCAGCCTTCGTCTTTGGCTCCACGGCAACCTCGATGACGGGCTCCGGAAAGTCAATAGACTCAAGCACGATTGGTGCCTTGTCCGAACAGATGGTGTCGCCGGTGACGAGGTTCTTGAGACCGACAGCAGCGCAGATATCGCCGGCAAGAATTTCCGTCACTTCTTCACGCTTGTTGGCGTGCATCTTCAGCAGACGGCCGATGCGCTCCGTCTTGCGGGTGCGAGGGTTCAGGACGGAATCGCCCGTCTTGAGCGTGCCCGAGTAGTTGCGGATAAAGATAAGCTGGCCGACGAACGGGTCGGTCATAATCTTGAAGCCGAGTGCGGAAAATGGCTCGCTATCGTCCGGCTTGCGGATCAGCTCCTTCTCCATATCTTCCGGGTCGTGACCGATCATCGGGGGAATATCGAGAGGGCTGGGCAGGTAGTCGATGACGGCATCGAGCAGCGTCTGTACGCCCTTGTTCTTAAAGGACGAACCCATCAGCACCGGGAAGATGCTCATGCTGATAGTGGCCTTGCGGATAGCTGACTTGAGCATGTCCACGGTCGGCTCTTCGCCTTCCAGGTACTTCTCCATCAGTGCGTCGTCCTGGTCGGCCACGGCTTCAATAAGAGCGTTGCGAAACTCCTGCGCCTTGTCCTTGAGGTTTGCGGGGATCTCTTCCGTGTCATACGCAGAGCCCATTTCCTCGTCGTGCCACACGTACGCCTTCATGGTGACGAGGTCGACGACACCCTGGAACTTGGCTTCTGCGCCGATGGCGAGCTGAGTCAGTACGGCCTTTGCACCAAGGCGATCCTGGATGGTCTTGGTGGCGTATTCCGCGTCGCCGCCATTTTTGTCCATCTTGTTGATAAAGCAGATCCTTGGAACCTTATATTTCGTCGCCTGACGCCACACGGTTTCGGACTGGGGCTGGACGCCGGCAACGGCGTCGAAGCAGGCAACGGCACCGTCGAGCACGCGGAGGGAGCGCTCCACCTCGGCCGTGAAGTCCACGTGGCCGGGCGTGTCGATGATGTTGATGCGGTAGTTGTTCCAGGTGCAGGTGGTGGCGGCGGAGGTGATGGTGATGCCGCGCTCCTGCTCCTGCTCCATCCAGTCCATGGTGGCGGTGCCTTCGTGCACTTCGCCGATGCGGTGGTTGACGCCGGTGTAGAAAAGGATGCGCTCGGTGGTGGTCGTCTTACCCGCGTCGATGTGGGCCATGATGCCGATGTTGCGGCACTTATTCAAAGCAACGGTACGTGGCACGGTAGATCTTCGTTTCTGCGGAGCGGGGCCCCGCTGTAACTTCTGCGTAAGTGCCCGAGTAAGTCAGCAGAACCAACTTACCCGGGCAGGATGTACAACTTATGAATTTCCAGAAAAGGTGAAGCAGCTTACCAGCGGTAGTGGGCGAAGGCCTTGTTGGCCTCAGCCATGCGGTGCACATCTTCCTTCTTCTTCATCGCGGCACCACGGCCATTTGCAGCGTCCAGCAGCTCTGCGGTGAGCTTGTCGACCATTCCCTTTTCGCCGCGCGAACGGCCAAAGCTGACGAGCCAGCGGATGGCCAGCGAGGTGCGGCGCTCCGGGTTTACTTCGATCGGCACCTGGTAGTTGGCACCACCGACGCGGCGGCTCTTCACTTCCAGCAGAGGCTTTACGTTCTCAACGGCCTTCTTGAACAGCTTGAGGGCTTCATCGCCACCCTTCTGCTCCAGGTTGGTCATGGATTCGTAGAAGATCTTCTGTGCAGTGGACTTTTTGCCGCCCCACATCATGCTGTTCACAAACTTGGTGACGAGGGTGGAGCCGTAGATGGGATCCGGCGCGACTTCGCGCTTGGCGATGTGACCTTTACGTGGCATTGCTCTCTCTTCTTCCTCCAGCGCGGTGACTTCTCACGCGACTGGACCTGATAGTGGCGGCAGCTGGGCCGAAGCCCGAGCCACCGATTGAACGGTTTACTTGCTCTGCGCCTTGGGACGCTTTGCGCCGTACTTGGACCGGCTCTGCAGACGCTTTGCGACACCCACTGAGTCAAGCGTGCCACGCACAATGTGGTAGCGAACGCCCGGCAAATCCTTCACACGGCCACCGCGGATGAGCACGATCGAGTGCTCCTGCAGGTTGTGGCCTTCGCCGGGGATGTAGGAGGTGACCTCAATGCCGTTGGTGAGGCGAACGCGCGCGACCTTGCGGAGCGCCGAGTTCGGCTTCTTGGGGGTCTGGGTGTAGACGCGGGTGCAGACGCCACGACGCTGAGGTGATCCCTGCAGAGCCGGGCTGGCCGTTTTGTAGTTGGGCGCGGTGCGACCCTTCTTGACGAGCTGATGGAACGTAGGCACGGTGACTCCTAAACTGATGTGTGTACTGCCAAACTTTGGGTGTCTGCCTTCAAACCGCGCTTTACCCAGCGCCTGTGGCCTGCATGTTGACGGGACGCGGAACGAAGTGACGCACCAGCGATCCCTTCCAGCCTGCGCGGGTGCGCTGACGGAAACCTCGGAACCTTCTAACTCTACCAATGCTGCCGTAAAAGGTCAATGCGTCTCCGACCCGCGTGCGGAGGGGCGTGCTAGCCTTGCGCCATGCGTTTTTTTGCCGGTTTGCTTTTCCTGGGTGCTGTTCTCGGGCCTTTCTCCCTGTTTTCACAGCAGAACACTGCCGGTATGTCGCTTGCCACGCCAACTCCTCGGATCGAGCAGGCGCTGGCGGCAGTGGGCGGCGCGGCGGAGGTGGTGAGCGTCGGTGCGGTTGAGTTGTCGCCCGACGGCAAGCGGCTGGCGTGGGTGCGAGGCAGCGGCCACCGGGGGCAAGGTGGAGAGTTGCACGTCAGTTCCTCCGCGTCCGTTGCTGTGACCGACCCCACGGTAACGGCAGGGGCTAATTGCACGTCAGGCTCGCCACGCTGGTCGCCCAACGGAGAGACGCTCGCCTTTGTGGCGACCTGTGCGGACAAGCAGCCGCAGCTCTGGTTAAAGACCGGGAATGCACCGCCGCACCTGCTGACGCACATCAAGGGAACGATGACCGAGCCGGCGTGGGCGCCGGACGGCTCGTCCATTGCTTTTCTCTACGTGGAAAACGCCTCGCGCGCTGCAGGTGCGCTGGCAGCCATGAAGCCGCCTGCGGGCGTGATTGGCCAGGAGGGCGTGGAGGTGCAGTGGGTTGCGGCTGCCGACGCCAAGACCGGCGCGTTGACGGTGCTGACACCGAAGACGCTGCATGCGTACGAGTTCGACTGGGCACCGGATGGAAAGCACCTGGTGTTTGTCGCGGCGAACCCTCCGGGGGAGAACACCTGGTGGATTGCCAAGATCTATACAACGGGGGTCGGTGCCGCAGGTGAGACGAAGGCGATTCTGGATCCTGGAACAGTTGGTGGGCCGTTGCATGGCTTGCAGGTGGCCGTGCCACGGTACAGCACCAACGGCCAGAACATCGCGTTCATCGGCGGACTGATGAGCGACCAGGGATCGACCGGTGGTGACATTTACCTGATGGGTGCTGACGGAAGCGGTCTGCAGAACCTGACGCCGGACAGAAAAAGCACGCCGGTATACCTTGCCTGGGCAGACCCGGACCACCTGCTGTTCAGCGAAGATGTGGGCGGCAAAAGCCACCTGGGGCTGCTGGGAACGAACGGGCATGAGCTGACGAGCGGATGGACGGCAGAGCAGTCCATCGCGAGCGGACGGGCGTCGCTGTCGTTCAGCTTTGCACCGGCGGCGCGGCAGGTGGCGTTTGACTCAGCCGGGCCGGGGCAGCCGCCGGAGATCTTCGGCGGGGACTTTCGCGGCATCCGCGCCGTGAGCCACTTGAACGATGGTGCGAAGCCGGTGACGAAGACCGTTTCGGTGGAGTGGGAGAACGAGGGCTTCCACGTGCAGGGATGGCTGACGTTTCCAGCGAGGTATGACGCGTCGACGAAATACCCAATGATCGTGAACGTGCATGGTGGACCATCGGCGGAGACGGGACCAACCTTCGCATCGCAGGGAGGAATCTTTCCGGAGCTGGGGTACTTCTACTTTCAGCCGAATCCACGCGGCAGCTTTGGTCAGGGCGAGGCGTTTACGGCGGCCAATCGCAAGGATTTTGGGTATGGCGACTTCCGCGACGTGATGAAGGGCGTGGACGCGGTGGAGGCGAAGTACCCGGTGAACGAGAAGCGGTTGGGGCTTACCGGTTGGAGCTATGGCGGTTTTATGACGATGTTCGGTGTGACGCAGACGACGCGGTTCCATGCGGCGGTGGCGGGCGCGGGCATCAGCGACTGGCTGAGCTACTACGGCGAAAACAGCATTGATGAGTGGATGGTGCCATTCTTTGGTGCGACCGTGTACAAGGACCCGGCGGTGTACGCGAAGAGTTCCGCGATCCACTACATGGACCGGGTAAAGACGCCGACGCTGGTGATTGTGGGAGACCGCGATGGCGAGTGCCCGGCGCCGCAGAGCTTTGAATTCTGGCACGCATTGCGGGCGTTTGGAGTGCCGACGGAGCTGGTGGTGTATCCGAACGAGGGGCATGGGTTTGTCGACCCGGTTCACATCCGTGATCGCACGGTGCGCGAGGCGCTTTGGTTCGACAAGTATCTGCAGTAGGTGGAGCGTCCTCTCTCGGATCGTCGGGTAACCGGAGCGTCGGAAGGTCCGGGCTTGCCGGGAGGGAGGTCTGGGCCGGGTAGATTGCGTTCAGGTGGTGGCGGGTCTACACTCCTTGGAACCTTATGCTCGTTGTTCCCGTACCTGAAGCTCTGACCTTTGACGATGTTCTGCTCGTCCCCGCATTTTCTGACGTGGTGCCGGCCCAGGTGTCGACCGCGACCAGGCTCACCAAGCGCATTACGCTGAACACGCCGCTGCTGAGTGCAGCGATGGATACCGTAACGGAAAGCCGGCTGGCGATTGCCATGGCGCAGGCCGGCGGCATGGGCGTGGTGCACCGCAACCTGACGATCGCGCAGCAGGCAAGCGAGATCGACAAGGTCAAGCGCAGTGAGAGCGGCATGATTGTGGACCCGGTGACCATTGAGCCGGACCAGCCGATTGCAGCGGCGCTGGAGGTGATGCGCCGCTACAAGATCAGCGGTGTGCCAGTCACGGAAGGCGGCAAGCTGGTCGGCATTCTTACAAATCGCGATCTGCGGTTTGTGAACCGGACAGACATTGCGATCCGCGACGTGATGACGAAGGACCACCTGATTACAGTTCCCGTGGGCACGACGCTTGAGGACGCGGAGCACATTTTGCACCAGCACCGTGTGGAGAAGCTGCTGGTGGTGAACGATGCGTATGAGCTGAAGGGCCTGATTACCGTCAAGGACATTCAGAAAAAGCTGAAGTATCCAAACGCGAGCAAGGATGAGCAGGGGCGGCTGCGTGTGGCAGGTGCGATTGGAGCGACCGGGGACTTCCTGGAGCGCGCGGCGGCACTGGTGGAAGCGCGGGCGGATGCGCTCGCAATCGACTCGGCGCATGGGCATAGCAGCCGTGTGCTCGAGGCCGTACGCGAGGTGAAGAAGCACTTTCCAGATGTGGATTTACTGGCGGGCAATATTGCCACCTACGACGGGTGCAAGGCGCTGATCGACGCGGGTGCTGACGCGATCAAGGTGGGCATTGGGCCGGGATCCATCTGCACCACGCGCATGGTTACAGGTGCAGGTATGCCGCAGATTACAGCAATCAGCGAGGCGGCTCGCGCGGCGAAGGAGACTGGCACAACCGTGATCGCGGACGGCGGAATCAAGTACTCCGGCGACGTGACAAAGGCGATCGCTGCCGGTGCCGGCGTCATCATGATCGGGTCGCTGTTTGCCGGTGTCGATGAGTCGCCGGGCGAGACGATTTTGTACCAGGGCCGGAGCTTTAAGGCGTATCGCGGCATGGGGTCGCTGTCGGCCATGGCGCAGGGGTCAGGCGAGCGGTACTTCCAGGGCAAGGAAGATCTGGGTGGCCCGCCGGACAGGTCGCAGGCCATTACCGCTCCGGAGAACAGCGGCAACCGGCTGGCGAAGTTCGTCCCCGAGGGTATTGAGGGCGGCGTACCCTACCGCGGACCGCTGGGCGACATGGTGTACCAATTGGTGGGCGGCCTGCGGAGCGGCATGGGTTACCTGGGCTGCGCGACCATCACGGAGCTGCAGGAGAATGCGCGATTCGTACGGATCAGCGGTGCGGGGCTGCGGGAAAGCCATGTGCATGACGTGATCATCACGCGCGAGGCGCCGAACTATCACGTGGAGTAGATGCCTGCTGCGTGCAAGAGTCCACCTGCGAGTTCTTTCGCTGAACGTTGCGAACGCAGGTTTGTGACCCTACACTCGTCACGTGATGCGCCTCCGGTTTCGACGCTTTCCTCTACTTTGGGCAGTCTGCCTGCTTGCGGTGGGCTGCTGTTTCGCGCAGAAACGCACGTACACTAACCCAGTCATCCACGCTGACTTTCCAGACCCCACTCTGTTGCGGGATAACGATGGCTTGTACTGGGCGTATGGTACCCAGGGCGGACACTCGGGGGCGCATATCCAAGTCGCGAATTCCGCCGACCTGGTGCATTGGACACAGCCCAGCGATGCGCTGCCGGTGAAGCCGGCGTGGGCAAGCCAAAGACATAATTTCTGGGCTCCGGACGTGCACCGGTTCGGCCAAACGTACTTCATGTACTTTGCGGCGGAGAACAACAGCAGCGCGCCCACTCAAGGCGAAAGCGGAGTTCAGGGAATGTGCCTGGGTGTGGCGACGAGCCCCACCGCTGCAGGACCGTTTACGGACAGCGGTGCCCCTCTGCTATGCGCAACAGGATTCGCTGACATTGACCCAATGGCATTCGATGACCCAGTGACCGGCAAGCATTTGCTGTACTGGGGATCTGGATTCAAGCCGATTCAAGTACAGGAGCTGGCGGCGGACCGGCTCCACTTCAAGCCGGGAACGACACCCACGGCTGTCATACAGCCCATCGCCGGCGGCGGAGCCGACAACTACCGACGCCTGGTGGAGGGAGCATGGGCGACATTTCACCGAGGTTGGTACTACCTGTACTTTTCCGGTGATAACTGCTGCGGTGCCGGCGCCCACTATGCCGTAATGGTCGGGAGATCACGACATGCGTTTGGACCATTCGAGGTGCGCGGCAACGGAGTCGTTTTAAAGTCGAGCAGCACATGGCTCGCCCCTGGGCACAATTCCACCGTGACAGATGGCGCGGGCAAAGAGTGGATGGCGTATCACGCGATCGATCCGGCGCACCGTGAAGACGGACGTTATCTGCTGTTGGACAGGATCGTCTATCGCGGCGGCTGGCCGGTAGCGGGAAATGGCGAACCCTCCGCAGGGCCGTCAACCGCGCCCACGCCATAGGGACAGCGTGGGGCAAATGGCGAGCATGAAGCCGACACGCCCGCTGTGCGCTGCGTATCCGGCTTCATGCTCCGTGACGCTAGGCGCCTTTTTTGTCGTGCTGCGGGCTTGTCACTTCATGCGACTTCAGCGCGGCGCGAATCTTTGCGACGTGGGTGCCGTGCACGCGGATCGCTTCGTGGAGGACCTCACCGGTGACGCCGAATTCCTTGCTCCAGTAGTGGATGTCTGAAGAAACCTTGGGGTTGATCTCGGTTTCGCTGCTGGGGCCGTGCTCTACGTTTGCTGCCATAGTCGGTATTCCTCTCAGCAAGGTGGATGCGTGTGAGGAGCGGAGCGGTGCTTGACGGGGGTGATCGGCGGACGTAGGCTGTTCTGCATGGGCGAAGAAAAGGCGAACTTATTTCCAATTCTCCAGGGCTCCGGGCTTACCGCGCTGGGACGTGCGGCGGCGGACGCGGAGCAGGTGGACGTCGGTCATGATGTCGAATTCCGCAGCCTGAAGAGTCGGTCCATTCTGAACAAGTCGGTATCCAAGCGGCTGGGGTGGATGGCGTGGTCCATCAATCCTTACCGCGGGTGCGAGTTCGGGTGCAGGTACTGCTATGCGCGGTATACCCATGAGTTCCTGGAGGCTGCGGGGGAGCTTGGCGGCCTGCGGTCGCCGGAGGCATTTGAGAAGCAGATTTTTGTGAAGGAGAATGCGGCGTGGCTGCTGGAGCAGGATCTGCGCGCGCTGGCTCGGCAGGGCAGGCTCGACGAGGAGATCGCGCTCGGCACTGCGACCGATCCGTGGCAACCGATCGAGCGGCGAACCGGAGTCACGCGCAGCCTGCTGGAGGTGATGGCGAAACGCGAGGGTCTGCGGCTGGGCATCGTGACAAAGAGCACGTTGATTGAGCGGGACATCGACCTGTTGCAGGAGATCGCCGCGCGCAGCACGCTGGTGGTGCACGTGACGGTGACGACGCCGGATGCGGAGTTGGCGCGCAAGCTTGAGCCCCGTGCACCGCGGCCGGACCTGCGCCTGCGTACGGTGCAGCGGCTGCGGGAGGCTGGACTGCGGGTGGGCGTGCTGAACTCACCGTTGCTACCGGGCATCACGGACGGGCCAACCGAGATCGACCGCATGGCGCAGCTCTCAGCACGGCACGGCGCCACGTTCTTTGCGGCGATGCCGCTGTTCTTAAAGGCGTGTTCGCGGCCGACTTACTTCGAATTTGTGCGGGAGCACTTCCCTCACCTGCAGGTGGCGTACCTGGAGCGGTTCAGAACGATGGACTTTGCCGACCGGCCCTACCGCGAGCGACTGAACGCGCTTGTACAGCTGAGCTGCCGCCGCCATGGCTTGACGGAGCGGCTCACGGATACGCTGCTGACGCGGGATGCGGGAGAGGAGACGGCGTTTCAGGCGTTCCGTACACCGAGGGATGGCAATCGGGGCATGTCGGTGCAGGGGCGAACTGTTGGCGTCAAGCGACCGGCTACGTCGGAGCGTGGGCTGGCGCAAGGCCAGCTGTTTGGTTAAGGCGGCAGTGGACACTATTCCTGGCGCAGGATCTCCATGGGATTCACGCGGGAGGCGCGGATGGCTGGAATCAGGGCTGCGACCACGGCGAGGGTTAGCGTAAAGAGCAGGACGGCGGAATAGGTTGGAGCATCGAGCGGTGTGACGCCATACAGCCGGGAATGGAGCAGGCGGGAGAGGACCGCGCCGAGGCACAAGCCCGCTGCCGCACCGCCAGCCGTCACACGGAGACCCTGCGCCAGGAAGCGGGAGATGATGGCTTGCGGCTGGGCGCCCATGGCGAGGCGGAGACCGATCTCGCGACGGCGACGGCGGCCAAGATAGCTGACGGTGCCGTAAAGACCGACGGCGACGAGGGTAACGGCCGTAGCAGCAAACGCCGTCAGCAGAATAGTGAGCAGCCTGGTTTCGGCGACGCGGTCGGCAAGGTGGTCGTCCAGCGGCATTACCCCAAAAACAGAGCGGGCCGGCTCCAGCGCCTGGACCCGGCGACGAATCGCGTCGGCCATTGATGCCGGAGTACCACTCACACGGACGAGGAAGTACGGATCGGGATTGGGAGCGCTGAAGCACCAGTAGACGGTGGGCTGGGCGGCAACGTTAAGGCCCTGCTCCCGTGCGTCACCAACGATGCCGACTGTTCGTGCGGTGTCGGCGAACTGTACCGCAGGTCTCAGGCGAGCTCCAATGGCGGATGCACCGCCAAGGTAGCGGTCTGCGAAGCTTCGGTTGACGACGGCTGTAGCGTAGGGCAGGCCAGCGCGACAGGTGTTGCCCAGTACGACCGGGATCGACATGGTGTTGAAGTACCCGGAAGACACGTAGTGCAGATCGGCGGTGACCTTGTCGCTAGTGTTCTTTGGAGCGTCAGGGAGTGTCATCTCAGCCGGGTAGTCCAGCGAGTTCCCGGGGATGGAGGCGGAGGTAGCCGCGGCCTCCACACCGGGCAACGTGCGCAAGCCCTCCAGGTCGCGATCGACGCGTGCCGTAAGCGCGCCCATGTTGGTGGTTTCTCCCCAACCCGCGCTGATGTGCAGGGTGAGCACGTGGGCGGACTGGAAGCCGGGATCGACCTGCGACAGTTTGCGGAAGCTTCGCAGCAGAAGACCAGACGCGATGAGCAACGCGACAGCGAGCGAGACTTGAACGCCGACAAGGGCCCACTGCGCGCCACCGCGGCTTGAGACCTGCGATCGCCCGGCAGATGCAAGTGAGCCGGACAGCGTACGGCGGGTGCCGAGAAGGGCCGGAGCGAGGCCGCAGAGGAGTGTGACAGCAAGGCTGGATGCGGCGGTGTAGGCGACCAGGTGCCAGTCGAGACTGACCTCAGAAAGGCGAGGCAGGTCTTTGGCCAGATAACCGAGCAGCTTGCCCACCGCGCTGGCAAGCAGTAGACCAAGTGTTCCCCCAACGCAGGCGAGCACGAAGACCTCTGCAAGGAGCTGGGAGATGATGGCCGAGCGGCTGGCACCCAGGGCGAACCGAATGGAGATCTCATGCTCGCGCTCCGTCGTGCGCGCCATCAGCAGGGCGGCAATATTTGTGCAGGCGATCAGCAGCAGAACAGTGACTGCGCCGTAGAGCAGCCACAGCGATCCCTGCACGCCACCCGTCACGACCGCCTTGAGTGGCTGCACCTGTGAGCTGAAGGATGCGTCCGTGGCCGGATACTGGCGACCGAGGTTGGTCTGCACCTGGGCAAGATCAGCCTGCGCCTGCTTCGGTGTGACACCGGCTTTCAAGCGGCCGATGACAGTGAACCATGTGGACTGGCGGTTCTGGGCATAGGGTGCATCGACGGGGCTCGGCTCGAAGAGGTCCACCTCAGTATCGGGGAAGAGAAATGTGGCCGGGAGCACGCCCACAACCATTGCGGCCGACGCACCCAGGTGGATGAGCTTGCCCGCGGCGTGCGGGTCCGCACCCATGTGCGTGCGCCAGAAACGATCGGTGACGAGGACTGCAGTTGGACCGCGAAAGATCTGCTCCAGCGGGTTGAAGTCTCGACCTAGCGCCGGCCGTACCTCCCAGGTCCGCAGAAAGCGCGGAGCAACAAAGGCGACGGATGCTTTCTCCGGTGTGCCTCCATCGTTGAGGGTCGCGTCGCCGGTGTAGTAGCCGGTGATGGATTGAAAGGTGGAGTTCAGCCGATTCAGATCCTCAATTCGCTGCGTCGACACGAAGCTCTCCGGCACCTTTGCTTTGCTGTCGTTCTGGTGGATGCGGACGAGCTGGTCGCCATGGGGAAACGGGAGCGGACGCAGGAGGATGGCGTCGACCACGGAGAAGACGGCAGAGTTTGCACCAATGCCGAGCGCGAGCGTGACCACGACGGCAAAGGCAAGCGAGGGTGAGTGACGGACAAAGCGGGCCGCAGAGCGCAGTTGGAAGCGGAGGGCTTCAAACCAGGCAGAGGTGTGAACCTCACGCAGTTGCTGGGTGACCTGTTCGCGGCCGCCAAACTCGATGAGAGCGCGGCGGCGAGCCTCTGCTGGCGGCACGCCGCTGGCGATGTGTGCAGCAATCATGCTGTCGAGGTGAAACTGCATTTCCCTGTCGAAGTCGGCGGTATTGTTTCTTCTCCAGACGCTGCGCATGGCTTGGCTACCTTCCGGTTTGGAGTACGTGCGAGACTGCCTGGGAGAGCCGCAACCACGAGGCTTCTTCCGCGGCGAACTGCCGGCGTCCAAGGGCGGACAGTTTGTAGAACTTGGCCTGCCGGCCGTTGTCACTCTCACCCCAGTCCGCCTTGAGCCAGCCACGCTTCTCAAGACGGTGCAGCGCCGGGTAGAGCGAGCCCTGCTGCACCTGCAGCACGTCTGAGGAGATCTGCTGGATGCGCTGCGAGATGCCGTAGCCGTGGACCGGACCAAGCGCAACGATCTTCAGGATGAGCAGGTCGAGCGTGCCCTGCAAAAGGTCGGTCTTGTCAGATTTTGCAGTCACGCGTGAACCTCACCTAGATGTTCTACACATAAGACCACCGCACGTGTAGAACGTTAAGGAGAGAGCGCCGGCAACTTGCAGCGGAACACAGGAAAGCCGCCCCAGTCGGCGGCTTTTCTGTGTTGTTGAACTTGTGTGGTTAGCCCTTGACGCTTTGGACGATGCCCTTGGCGCGCAGGCCCGCTTCTGCGGCACCGAAGTAGTCCTCGACCTTGCCCTGCGTCCCGATCCAGTCGATGTAGCGGCTGATGCCCTCTTCGATGGTGACCTGCGGATCGTAGCCAATGGTGCGGATACGGCTGATGTCGGAGATGAGCGAGCGGATCTCGCCGGGGCGAAACTCGCCGCGTGCTAACGGCGCAATATCCAGGTTGAGTTTGGCAGCAATAATGCCGGCCAGGTCCCGGATGCTTGTGGCGCGGCCGCTGCCGGCGTTCACGGGCAGGCCGTCGAGCTTGTCCGTTGTTGCTACGAGCAGATTGGCGCGCGCGATGTCCTCCACGAAGCACAGGTCGCGCGTCTGGCCGCCATCCTCGTACATCACGGGCTGCTGGCCGGTGAGCAGGCGCGTGCAGAAGATGGCGATGACGCCGGTGTATGGGTTGAACAGCGATTGCCGCGGCCCGTACGTGCAACTGTAGCGCAGCGCTACTGTCGGTATGCCGGTCTGCTTGCCCCACAGCAGGACAAGGCGTTCCTGGTCGACCTTGGTCAGCGCGTACACGGTTTCGCCACCGCCGGGGGTGCTCTCTGGCGTGGGGATGGACGTGGTCACCTTGCCGCAGACGGGACAGTGGACGTTGAAGTCACCGGCGCGCATCTGGTCCGCGGGCCGCAGCAGAGGAACCACATGCCCGTGCTCTGGGCACAACGCCGCGCCTTCGCTGTACACGGCTTGCGAACTGGCCACGACAACCTTCTTGATCGGCAGGTTGTGGTCGCGGATCATCTCAAGCATCTGCGCGGTGCCAAAGCTGTTGACGAGGACGTACTTGGCCATCTCCGGCATGTAGCCGCCATAGGCTGCCTCGTGGAAGACGACGTCGATATCCTGCAAAGCCGACAGCATGGTCTCGTAGTTCTGTACCTCACCCAGGCGGAACTCCGCGGCGGGGTTGATCCAGGCAGGCTTACCGAGTTTGTGGGTCTGTGGCTCGAGATTGTCGAGGATGCGGACCGTCCAGCCGTCAGAGAGTAGGAGGTCAACGAGGGTGGAGCCGATGAGGCCTGCGCCGCCGGTGACGAGGGCGCGCTTTGCATGAGAGGGCATAGAGGTATGGTATCGAACGGATGACAGACCAGAAATGTGGGTGGGGGATACATGTTCGACCTCGCCGGCAGGCATGAGCGATGAGGTGAAAGGACTTCGATCCGCGACCTGCGAACCGCGACCATGGGCAATTCAGTCGGGACGCTGAGAGTTCATTCTCCAATCAGGTGCAGGACGATTTCCCGACGATGAGCACGTACCCGGTGTTCGAAGAGGTAGATGCCCTGCCACGTTCCCAGCACAAGCTTTCCGTCTACCAGCGGTACGGAAAGCTGCACCTGCGTCAAGGCCGTTTTCAAGTGAGCTGGCATGTCGTCCGCGCCCTCCGAATCATGCCTGTACGGGCCAGACTCGGGCGCGATACGATCGAAGTAGTCCTGCAGGTCGACGCGTACAGTGGGATCCGCGTTCTCCTGGATAAGAAGCGATGCAGAAGTATGGCGGCAGAAGACCGTGAGAAGGCCGGTCTGCATCGCCTGCTGCGCAACCCATTTGGTGATGACTGAGGTGCATTCATATAGCCCCTTACCCCGCGTCGTGACTTCCAGAAGATGCGCTGCCTGCTTCACCTTTTCCTCCGATGCCTATACAGATGCTACAAGCGACCGTGACTGCAGACCCGCAGAGAGAATAGCGTTGTAACGCCTTCGTTATTCGTGGTCAGATCGGCGTTTCTCAGGACTAATCCGCTGTAGTTTCCGAAAACACCGACTTTCGGGGAGCTAAGCGAATAATCTTTCGACAGCTGCCTCGCATACAATCAGCCAATGGGCAGGCAGACGCGATTCCACATGCTCCCCGGCGACTGCAATCGCTTCATCACCTTCCTGCAAGAACGCGATCCGGTTATCGTCACGGAGTGGCATTCGTCAAAGTCTCCTGAACTTGACGAGGTAGTCTGTCCGTGGGAAAGAGGAGCTATGTATTGCCTTTGGAACCAGGCAGTCATCCCCACTCTGAGTCGCGAAACAACGGGACAGTATTTCAACGTCAGCTTCTCTGCTCCCGTCATTGAGTTCAGCTTTGCCTCTCCCGAAATCGAACAGTGGAATGGTCAGGCTTCGCTGGTGCAAGGAAGAATCTGGGCGAGCTTTGAGACTGACAACAAGTCGTTCGAGACTTGGTACAACGCCGCTGTGCGATGGATTCGCAAGAATTTCATCCGTGACCAAGCTCTGGGGCTAAATCGCGATTTTATCGGACCTGAGGCTTATGAGTGGTTCAAGAACGGTGGATTGCTGCTTCCGGGCTTTAGACCGCCGCTTACCGATGCTTGGTTAGGTTGGGCCAGCGTTCAAAATCAGTATCGTGACTCTTTGCTCTCCAGGTAGCTCTGCTTCCAATATCCGACACCTCCGCGATGGGACCACCGCCCTGAGTTTCGCTTGGGCAGCGCAAGGAACAAACGAACCATGTCGTTCGTGAAAAACGGGGTTTTCGGAAACTACGATCAGTAACGACAAGTCGCACTAATGGTAGTTACCGTGCAGAACAGCCTCGACTTAGAGCTGATCTTCGGCCGTGCAGATTGTGCTGGAGGTATGCGCCGGAGGGTGCGTGCTGGGTGCAAAACGCGGAACACTTCAAACAACGTGAAAGCGGGCCATCCTGTAGGCACAGGATGGCCCGCTTCAGCGTGGGTTAGAACTGGGTGCGGACAGAGGGCTCGCGGTCGTAGATGCGACCAGTGGCTACCTTGTCGAGGTAAGTTTTCGGCTTGGCATCCGTGAGGACACCGGCGTCTACAACAATACCGGCTGCAGTCAGCAGGGGTTGGGCGTCAGAAGTGGCGCCGAGGACCTTGAGGTGAGCAAAGCTGTCGTGGACCCATGCAACGGCCGCGGCCTCCTTGGAAAGCATCGCTGCACCGTCAGAGCTGAGCGCCACATACACAGCGTCGAACAGCACAGAAGGCCCACCCGCAAGCTGGAAGTCCGCACGGATCAGGGTGCCATCTGCTCCGTGGGCACCGCCTACCTTCGGAGCCACGACCTTCACCTCCGCACCACCTTTTGCAGCCGCTGCTTTCAACGCATCGACCAGCGTGGCGTCCGTGCCGTCGGCAACAAGCACGCCGATCTGCTTTGTCTTAATGCCGGGGACCATCTTCTTGACGATGCTGAGGGCGTCAGAAGGCTTGAGGTCGGTCCGTGCTGGCGTGGTCGTAGGCATGGGCTTGATGGGGTCGGTCACTCCCAGGCCGTTGGCAACGCGCTTGGCGATGTCGGGGCTCACGTTGGCGAGCTGGCCGAGCATGGTCGTGCGGACGTGCTCTGTCTGCACCTTGCTCAGCTCGAAGATAAAGGCGGAGATGATGTGGTTCTGCTCCGGCTCCGTCTGCGAATTGAAGAACTGGAGAGCCTGGCTGAAATGATCTGAGAACGATTCGGGGCGAACGCGGAGCTTGTCGCCTTCCTCATGCGCGACAAACGAGTTGTAGCCGTTCTTCGGATCCTGCCGCGGGGAATCCGGTTCAAGCGAACTGGGCGAGTAGCTGACCCGGCCCTTCTGTGCGCGCATGGTCATATGCCCGTCGCGCTGCATGTTCATCACCGGGCAAGCCGGCTGGTTGACGGGGATCTGCTCGTAGTTGGGACCACCAAGACGTGTGATCTGGGTATCGATGTAGCTCAGGTTTCGGCCCTGCAGGAGCGGATCATTCGTGAAGTCGATGCCGGGCACAACATCGGTGGTGGCAAACGCGACCTGCTCCGTTTCTGCGAAGTAGTTATCCACGTTGCGGTCCAGGACCATACGCCCGACGATGCGCAGCGGCAGGATTTCTTCCGGGATCAGCTTGGTGCTGTCGAGCACATCGAAGTCGAAGCTGTTGGCGAAGTCCTCATCGAAGAGCTGGACGCCAAGCTCCCACTCTGGAAAGTTCTGCTCCTCAATGGCGTTCCACAGATCGCGGCGGTGGTAGTCCGGGTCGGCGCCGCTGATCTTGACCGCTTCATCCCAGATGACCGATGCCATGCCGAGCTTGGGACGCCAGTGAAACTTCACGTAGGTGGACTTACCCTCGTCGTTCACAAGCCGGAAGGTATGGACACCGAAGCCCTCAATCATGCGGAACGAGCGAGGAAGGGCGCGGTCGGACATGATCCACATCAGCATGTGGGTCGATTCCGGCGTGAGCGATGCCCAGTCCCAGAAGGTATCGTGCGCGCTCTGCGCCTGGGGAAAGCCACGATCCGGCTCCTGCTTCACGGCGTGAATCAGGTCGGTGAACTTGATGGCGTCCTGGATAAAGAAGACCGGGATGCTGTTTCCGACGATGTCCCAGTTGCCTTCCGCCGTGTACATCTTCACAGCAAAGCCGCGGACGTCGCGGGCGAGATCGGTGGACCCCATGTTGCCTGCGACGGTCGAGAAGCGAACGAACACCGGAGTCTTGACACCGGCTTCCGTAAGTACCTTGGCCTTAGTGATGCCCTTCAGCGAGTCGGTGAGCTCAAAGTAGCCGCGCGCACCGTAGCCGCGGGCGTGGACAATGCGCTCCGGAATACGCTCGTGGTCGAAGTGCTGGGTCTTTTCAACCAGCATGAAATCTTCAAGCAACACTGGACCGCGCGCGTTGGCCTTCAGGGAGTTCTCGTCGTCGGCAATGACGGTGCCGCGCTGGTTGGTCATTTGCGGGTGTGTACCGCCGGCAACCTGGTGCAGTTCGCCGCCGGTGCCTACAACGGTGTCGGTAGCAGCGGACGCGGGAACGGGTGACTTCTTGGGGTGCTTCATGGGAGTAGATCTCCGGGTTAGATGGGTGGCGGCGCGGAACAGAACAACCGCTATAGGTGCGATGCGCCGCCTTCGCAAAGCTGCCGTATGCAGCAGCCGCCATCTGCCGCCAGCAGGCCTCACGGCCTTGAACATGCCCTGCAGGCCTGGAGAATGCCGGCGTGCTAAGGTGACGTTACCCCGATACCCAGTGACAAGGAGATCTTGTATGCCTCGTGTACGCCTTTTCAGCGTTGGCCTTGCAGGCGTGCTGGCTGCTGCCCTGTGTGGCGCGGAACTGGCGCAGACCAGTGACAATCTCGTGGTCGTGTACAAAGACCTGCACCAGCACCCCGAGCTGTCCCACCATGAGGAGCGGACGTCGGGTATTTTGGCGACCGCACTGCGGGCCGCAGGGTACACCGTGACGGACCACGTGGGGGTGTATCCCGATGGATCAAAGGCGTTCGGGGTAGTTGGAATCCTAAAGAACGGCGCAGGGCCAACGCTGCTGGTGCGCGCGGATATGGATGCGCTACCGATCGTCGAAGAGACTGGTCTACCGTATGCCTCGCATGTGATGACGAAGACGAAGGCGGGCATCGAAACCGGCGTAATGCACGCGTGCGGTCATGACGTGCACACCACGGTGCTGATTGGTACAGCGAGGGCGATGGCGGCGACCCGGGACAAATGGCATGGCACGCTGATGCTGGTGGGCCAGCCTTCAGAGGAAACCATCGACGGTGCCAAAGCCATGCTGGCGGACCACCTGTACGAGCGCTTCGGCCGGCCGGACTCGATCATCGGGCTGCACGACTTCAACACCGTTGCCGCCGGCCAGGTCGGCATCCTTGCAGGACCGGCAATGGCGAGTTCCACCTCGGTCGATGTGTTGATCCAGGGGATTGGCGGGCACGGTGCCTACCCGCAACTGGGGCGCGACCCCGTGTCTCTGGCGGCAGAGTTCATCATGCAGATCCAGACGATTGTGAGCCGCGAAGAAGACCCGCTGAACCCGACGGTAGTCACGGTCGGCACCATCCACGGCGGCACCAAGCGCAACATCATTTCAGACCAGGTAAAGCTTGAACTGACGACACGCTCGTTTTCTGACAAGTCTCGCAAAACAGTGCTGGCCGGGCTGAACTCGATGGCCGCTGGTCTAACGCTGTCCGCGGGTTTACCGCCAGAGAAGGCGGCGAAAGTGACGGTGCTGGAGGATGAGTCGACCCCGGTGCAGTTCAACGACCCGGCACTAACCGCGAAAGTCAGGGCCAGCCTGGTCGCTGCTTTGGGCGCGGACAACGTGGTCGACGTTGACCGGACGATGGGCTCGGAAGATGTGGGTGTATTCGGCCTGGCGGACAGCGCCAAGCCGATCCCTGTTGTGTATTTTCGGCTTGGCGCAATGGACCCGGTAAAGCTTGCGGCAGCGCAGGCGGCAGGCAAGCAATTACCGGGAATGCACACGAGCCACTTTGAGCCAGTGCCAGAGCCCACGCTGCGGACGGGTGTGACCGCGATGACAGCGGCTGCCAGCGGAATTTTGCAGTAGCAGCACCCAGCGTTATGCGGCTTTCACCAGCGGGTTCACCTGCTGGCCCAGCAGACGAATGGCGCTGAGCATCTCGTCGTGGTTCAGGCCAGCGACACTCATCTGCATTTGCACGCGGGCGAGTCCGCCGAGGTCTGCGCTGGCCTCGACGAGCTTGGCAGCTACTGTCTGCGGAGACCCGACCATGAGCGCGCCCTTGCGACTACGGAGCTGATCGAAGTGAGCGCGGGTAACCGGTGGCCAGCCACGTTCCCGGCCAATTTTGGTGAACTCCGCGGCATAACCGGGAAAGAATTGGTCGGCGGCTTCGTCGTCCGTTTCAGCAACGTGGCCCAGCAGGTGCACGCCGACCTTCATGCCCGCAGGGTCGTGACCGGCACGCTGGTAGGCGCGGCGATAGCTGTCGATCATGGGCCGGAAGCGATACGTCTCACCACCAATAATCGCAACCATTAGCGGCAGGCCGGCCACACCGGCGCGGACGAAGGATGCAGGCGTGCCGCCGACGCCGAGCCAGATCGGCATCTTCTGCTGGACTGGGCGAGGATAGACGCCGACGTTGTTCAACGCGGGCCGGAACTTGCCCTGCCATGTGATGGGGTTCTGCGCGCGCAGCTTCAGCAGCAGGTCCAGCTTTTCCGCGAACAGCGCGTCGTAGTCCTCCATGCGCAGGCCGAACAGCGGGAAGCTTTCGACGAAGGAGCCGCGGCCGGCAACGATCTCTGCGCGACCGTTGCTGATCAGGTCGAGCGTTGCGAACTGCTGGAAAACGCGGACCGGGTCAGCGGCGCTGAGCACAGTAACGGCGGATGCCAGGCGGATGTTCTTGGTTTGTGCAGCCGCGGCAGCAAGAATGGTGGCCGGCGTAGAGTCCAGAAATTCGCTGCGATGGTGCTCGCCCAGACCGAAGGCGTCGAGTCCTACCTCGTCGGCTAAGCGAATTTCTGCAAGCAGATGCTGCATGCGCTCGACGTCAGGGAGAACGGTGCCCGTGCGCGCGTCGGGGCTGTTCGTGATGAAGCTGTCGATTCCGAGTTCCATGCACAATGTGATGCGCGAGGAGATACTTCGACTCCGAAGCATCTCGGCAGGCGGCACCCAGCAAGCGGCTGCTACTGGGAACAGCAACACGCCTTGTCGAGCCAAAGACACGACACTGCGCGCGAGGCACGAGCCTTTGCCAGATGGGAGATGAACTACGTCAGGTCGTCGAGCGAGCCCGTTGGAACGGCCGTTGTGCGGCGAATCAGCAGGTGCGTGCCCACTTGTGTCTGCGGCGCGACCTTGCCCTCCACGGAGCACCACAGCGCATTGACCGCGGCCTCGGCGATGTCTCGCCGAGACATGACAACGGAGGTAAGCGGCGGAACCATGTAGGCACCGATCTCAATGCCGTCGAAGCCAATGAGTGACATGTCCCGCGGGATCGAGATGCCGCGGCTTTCCGCTGCGTGCATCACGCCAATGGCAGACAGGTCGTTGGAGCAAAGAATCGCAGTCGGCGGCTTGGGAAGAGCCAGAAAATCTGCCAGGGCAAGCTCGCCACTTTGCAGGGAATGATCCCCAGAGAAGATGAGTTCCTCTGACTGCGGCAGACCAATGGTGCGCATGGCAGTCTCCACCGCAAGCCGGCGGTTGGCAACGGACACCTGCTGCTCCGGGCCGAAGACGAGGCCGATACGCCTGTGACCAAGCACTGCAAGGTGCTGCACTGCCTGGTGAATGCCTGTCTCGTAGTCCACCTGGACTGCGGACATATTCGGCCCGTCCGGTGCACGGTCCATAAAGACGACGGGAACGCCGCGATCCGCGAAACGGGAAAGCAAGGGACCTTCCATGCCAAAGGTCATTACCGCAACCCCGTCGACTTTTCGCCGCAGCATGCGGTCGATGCACAGACTCATCCGTTGCAGATCGTAGGCAGTGGACGCGACGAGCACCTCGTACCCGAGCGAGACGGCGTGCTCCTCAAAATTCTGCAGGAGTTCTGGGAAAAAGGGGTTGGTGAGATTGGAGATGATGACGCCAAAGAGGTGGCTGCGACCAGAGGACAGGGCACGTGCAGAGACATCCGGCACATAGCCCGTCGTTGCGATAGCCGCGCGCACCCGGCGCACCAGCTCCGGCTGCACAGTATCGAGATTGTTGAGCACCCGCGACACCGTGGCAATGGAAACCTTTGCCTGCTTCGCCACGGTGACAATGCCGGGACGCGCCGTGGGCTCGCCTCCCGTTCCATTCGTCTGTCTGCTTCGGCCTCGAGACATTGACCTGTAGAGTAGCCCAGAGCCTGCTTCAGAGCTACCGTTTTCAGTCAATTCCATCAATCGGAGGAGCGACACGCAAGGGCGAAACTGGCTGTTGGAGGGTGAGCGGTCAACCCATCCATGCCTATGTGGTCGTGCCCACTGCGCCCTCTGAAACACAAAGAAAGCGGCGCCCCGGACTGAACCGGAACGCCGCTGGTCTTATGAAACGCTGTTCGCTTAGGCGACCACGTCGATGCCCATGGAGCGGGCCGTGCCGCGAATGGTCTTCATTGCCGCTTCAACCGACGCCGCGTTCATGTCCGGCATCTTCTGCGTGGCGATCTCGCGGATCTGTGCTTCCGTGACCTTGCCGGCCTTGGTCTTGTTCGGCACGCCGGAACCCTTGTCGATCTTGGCGGCCTTCTTCAGCAGCACCGGAGCGGGTGGGGTCTTGGTGATAAAGGTGAATGTGCGGTCTGCGAAGACGGTGATCACAACCGGGATGGTAAGGCCGGCCATGCCGGGATCCTTGGTGCGGTCGTTGAACTGCTTGCAGAACTCCATGATGTTGACCTGCGCCTGACCGAGCGCGGGGCCAATGGGCGGTGCAGGTGTGGCCTTTGCAGCCATCACCTGGAGCTTGACGTATCCGGTAATTTTCTTCGGTGCCATTGCTGTTGTCCTTGTCTAAGTTGGGCCACGCGCTCTGGGTAGAAGCCACCGGTGCGGGGCGGATCAAACTGCTGTGTTGGAGGAAAGCCGCGGGTAGTTTCCGCTACTCGACGTGCTTCTCCACCTGCGAAAATTCGACTTCGGTCGGCGTTGGACGGCCGAAGATGCTGACCATCACCTTCAGGGTCTGCTTGTCTTCGTTCACGTCGTCAACGGCGCCGTTGAAGTTGGCGAACGGCCCTTCGGTAATGCGAACCTGCTCGCCCTTCTCAAACTTGACCTTGAGCTTGGGCTTGTCCTTCACCACGTCGGCGCGGTTGAGCATGCTGTTGACTTCGGCTTCGCTCAACGCGTTCGGTGTGTCGCCAGTCTGCAAGAAGCCGGTGACCCGCGGCGTGTTCTTCACCAGGTGCCACAGATCGTTGTCCAGGTCCAGCTCCACAAAGACATAGCCGGGCAGGAACACACGATCGATGGTGTACTTCTTCCCATTGCGCAGCTCGGTCACGGGCTCGGTCGGGATCTCGATGCGGCCGATCTTGTGCTCAAGACCAAACGCACGGATGCGGCTCTCCAACGACTCCTTCACCTTCCGCTCAAAGCCGGAATAGGCGTGGATGATGTACCACTTGAGCTTGGACGGCTCTTCCTCCGCGATCTCCGCGCCGTCAGCCGGCGAACCATCGGAGACGCCGTCGGCGTGCTCGGCTGCATGTTCCGCGATGATTTCTTCCTGCTCTACCGCGTACCCTGCTTCTGGAATCAGTTCTTCTGCCATGTGTCCTTGCCTGTCGCCTGTCGGCAGACTGGTTAGTGGGTGGTGAGCTTGGTGATGAGTGCGTTCAGGGTGTGGTTGATGATGATGTCCACAATCCAGAAGAAGGCGGCGAAAGCGAAGACGGTGAACAGGACGACGCCCGTGGTGCTCTGCACTTCAGCACGCGACGGTGTTGCGACCTTTGCCATCTCGCTGCGCACATCACGCAGAAAATCCATCAGGCGCTCGGGGCCTGCCTTCATGCGTTCGATGCCTGCGTTCTGCGTGTCTGCCACTACAACTGCTTTGGCCATGCTCTGCCTCGACTAAATCCTGTTTCTATCCAGGCACGCCGCAACGCGCCTTGGTCCAACTGTTCATACCGCTTCAGGCTAATGGCAGGGGCGCTCGGATTCGAACCGAGAAGTTCGGTTTTGGAGACCGACAGTTTAACCGTTGAGCTTACGCCCCTGTGTAGTGCCCCGCGGAGCGTCCAGCCTTGGCTGGGCCAGACCGGAGCGAACACCTAAGGATAACCGATTTGCGTCACCGTCGCCACTCAAGCATTCCACCCCGGCACGAATCCACGAAGCGGCCAACGCGGCAGACCTGGAACACTTTGCCGAAGCTGGACAGACGCCGCCCGCCCCGTCCATGTGGAACGCGGCCGTGGCACCGCTGCATGAACACCGGTGTACCAGCCTTTACGTGCCAGCAATGGTTTGGCTGTATTCTAGGCTTTCGTTCGCTGCGAAAGCCTGCCGTGACCGAAATGAGGACTTACCACATCGATGGGCGAAAAGCGCTGGGTGTTGTTGATTGCGAGTGAAGTCGGGCGCACCGACTCTGTGAGTGACCGTGCGATGGAACGCCTGGTTGGCGCAATCGGCACGGAAGGGTATGAGGTGGTACGGACCACGTCGCCTGAGGATGGCCGGTCACTTGTCACCAGCGACCCCAGCTACTCCGCAATCCTGCTGGACTGGGACCTGGACAGCAACTCGCAATTTGAGGAGCGCGCGGCGCTGGACATCATCCGCAGCGTCCGCCACAGGAACAAAAAGATCCCGATCTTCCTCATCGCGGACCGCACCCTTGTGTCCGAGCTGCCGCTAGAAGTCGTAAAGCAGGTTCATGAATACATTCACCTGTTCGGCGACACGCCGTCGTTTATCGCGTCACGACTCGATACGGCCATTGAGCGATACCACGAGCAGCTGCTGCCACCGTACTTTCGCGAGCTGCTCAAGTACAACGACCAGTCAGCCTACAGCTGGGATGCGCCCGGCCACATGGGTGGTGTCGCATTCCTCAAGCACCCCGTAGGCCAGGAGTTCCACCGCTTCTTTGGTGAAAACCTGCTGCGGTCCGACCTTGGCATCTCGTCCGCTCCGCTGGGTTCCTGGCTTGATCACATCGGCCCTCCCGGAGACTCGGAGCGCAACGCGGCGCGCATATTCGGTGCCGACTGGACTTTCTACGTCCTGGGCGGATCCAGCACCTCGAACCAGATCGTTGGGCACGGCGTGATTGCGCAGGACGACCTTGTGCTGGCGGATGCGAACTGCCACAAATCCATCTGCCACTCGCTTACCGTCACCGGCGGTCGGCCGGTGTACTTCAAGCCGACGCGGAACGGGTACGGCATGATTGGTCTCGTCCCGCTCAAGCGGTTTTCGCCGCAGTCCGTCGAGGAGTTAATCGAGCGGAGTCCCTTTACGCCGGGAGCTCGTTCGCCCAAGCCGACATACGCCGTCATCACCAACTCCACCTACGACGGCCTTTGCTACAACGTGAACCAGGTCGTGGAAGAGCTCAGCAAGTCTGTGCCACGGGTGCACTTTGACGAGGCGTGGTATGCCTACGCCAAGTTCCACCCCATCTACCGCGGCCGCTTTGCCATGGGCGTTCCCGAGGAAATGCCGAACCGCCCAACAATCTTCTCCGTGCAGTCCACGCACAAAATGCTGGGCGCGTTCTCCATGGGGTCCATGGTGCACATCAAGCTGTCTGACCGGGCCCCGATGGACTTCGACCAGTTCAACGAAGCCTTTATGATGCACGGCACCACGTCGCCCTTTTACCCGCTGATTGCTTCGCTGGATGTGGCAGCGGCGATGATGGACGAGCCTGCCGGCCCCACGCTGATGAACGAGACGCTGGTCGACGCCTTCAGCTTCCGCCAGGCAATGAGCTCTGTTGCACGGCGTCTGCGCGCAGAAGAGGAGAATGGCGAAGGCTGGTTCTTTGGCGTCTACCAGCCGGAGTTCGTCACCGACCCCGCGACCGGCGAAAAAATCCTGTTTGAAGACGCTGAGGATGACCTGCTCGCGAACGAGCCCAGCTGCTGGACGCTGAAGGCCGGCGAGGAGTGGCACGGCTATCAGGACACCGATTCACCCGATGACTACTGCATGCTGGACCCGGCAAAGGTAACGATTCTCACGCCAGGTGTCGATGCTCAGGGCAACATCTGGCAGTGGGGCATCCCCGCTACCGTTGTGACCGAGTTCCTGGACTCGCGCCGCGTCGAGATAGCGCGCACCGGCGACTACACAATCCTGGTGCTGTTTTCGATCGGCACATCGAAGGGTAAGTGGGGCAGTTTGCTCGAGAACCTGTTCGAGTTCAAGCGGCTGTACGACGTGGAGGCCATGCTCGACGAGGCCCTGCCGGAACTTGTGCAACGCTTCCCTGCCCGGTATCGGCCGCTAACGCTGAAGGAACTGTCAGACCAGATGCATGCGGCGATGATTGAACTGAACCTTGCGGGGCTCGTGAACGAGGCCTGTGATGAGGACTTCGATCCTGTCCTGACGCCCGCACAAACCTACCAGAAGCTGGTACGGAACGAGACGGAGCGCATCCCGTTTACGGAAATGCATGGGCGCATTGCTGCCGTCATGCTGGTGCCCTACCCGCCGGGAATCCCCATGTCCATGCCCGGTGAGCGCCTGGGCGGACCGGAGTCCCCGGTCATTCGCCTGATTCTTGCCATGGAACAGTTCGGCAAACGCTTCCCAGGTTTCGAACGCGAGGTTCACGGGATTGAAGTGGATGCTGAGGGGAATTACTGGATGCGCGCCGTGATCGAGGATGGACAGGAGCGGTCGCAGACGGCCGAGGTCCCGGTCATGCCAGAGATCAATTCCAACACCTACCCGCAAAGACCAGTACGGCACTCCACAGAGTAAGTGGAGTGCCGCAGGGTGCATGGATGGTTCTGTGTGCTTTGCGTGTCTACCGCCAGATGCTGCGGACCCGCTGCCCGCCTTCAGGTGCCAGGGTGGCGCTACGCTGCCTTTGGAAACCGACGCCGGGCCATGCCAGCAATCCCGAGAATGCCAGTGCCTAGAAGGGCCAGGCTAGAGGGCTCCGGCGTCACCGCGGCCGGTGCGTCGTTTGTCAGGTCGAGTTCGATCCCGGTGACTCCCAGATTCTGTAGCGGGCCGATATAAATTCCCTGATGACCCGTATTCAAGAAGCTGCCGCTAAACGGTTGTGTCTGCGCAATGTTCGGCAGAACGTTAAAACCTGAGATGCCGCTTGGCGTTGTCAGGCTCAGCACCGCGCTGCTGAGATTGAAGGGGGCGGTAAAGTCCATCGGGTCGCCATACGCACCGATCGCAAGGAACGCGAAAAGACTGTCTGTCGAGCCTGTCTCAGTAAACAGAGGGGCACTGCCCATAAAAGACACGGCGACCTTTGTCTGTCCGGTACTCAGGACGGTCTCGCTTTCTGAAATGGGCCCTCGAACACCGTCGTACGTTACGCCGGTCGAGGTGTTTGCCGTCACAGTGTAAAGCTGTGAATAGTTGAACGAGCTCGTAGTGCCGTCATATGTCCCAATGACCACATCGAACGTGGAGCCGGGTACCACTGCATCTGCTTTCGCCTGGGTGGCGACACCCAAACACATTGCTAGACCAGCCACGGCAGTCAACTTGCTTGCCGACTTTTGGCAAGACCTAAGGTTCTGAAACACGATAGACCTCCATTTTGAGAAGAAAGTGGTGCAGAGAATCCAGGCAGGATGAACGGGTGCATCCCTGCTCTGCCCTGTCAATACCTATGATGCACGCCCTCCCTGACCCTAATGAGGTATTCGGAAATTTAACTTTTCCCATACTGGAACAGCTTGCTGTACTGGAAGCGATGTTGATGAAGTGGGAGAGTCAGCACCCACTTCACTGCGGATGCCACGTGCGGCGTTTGGGGCACGGGTCCGTGCCTGGCCCGCGGTTCAGGGCGCGTGTTTGGTCGGCGGTCTCAGCGCGCCAGTGATAGACCAAGTTGGCAGAGGGTCACGGCGCTGGACAGTGTCGCAAAAACAAGCAGGCCGCGCTCGGATGAGCGCGGCCTGCTGCTGCTGCCTGTTGCTGTTGATGCTTACTTGATGATTTCGGTGATGGTGCCGGCGCCCACGGTACGGCCGCCTTCGCGGATGGCGAAGCGGAGGCCCTTTTCCATGGCGACGGGGGTGTGCAGGGTGATTTCGAGCGAGATGTTATCGCCCGGCATGACCATCTCGGTGCCGGCAGGCAGCTTCGCGGAGCCGGTCACGTCGGTGGTGCGGAAGTAGAACTGCGGACGGTAGCCGTCGAAGAACGGTGTGTGACGGCCGCCTTCTTCCTTCGACAGGACGTAGATCTCGCCCTTGAAGGTGGTGTGCGGCGTGATGGAACCCGGCTTGGCAAGAACCATGCCGCGCTCGACATCTTCCTTCGCGATACCGCGGAGGAGGAGGCCGGCGTTGTCGCCCGCGAGACCTTCATCCAGCTGCTTCTTGAACATTTCGACGCCGGTGACGACGGTCTGGCGCGTGTCGCGGAAGCCGACGATCTCGGCAGGTCCGCCCACGTTGATCTTGCCGCGCTCGATACGGCCGGTGACGACCGTTCCACGACCGGAGATCGAGAAGATGTCTTCGATCGGCATCAGGAAGGGCAGGTCGACAAGACGGTCAGGCTGCGGAACGGTGGAATCCACCGCTGCCATCAGCTCGTCGATCTTTGCTTCCCACTCGGCTTCGCCGTTGAGCGCGCCCAGGGCGGAACCACGGATGACGGGAACGTCGTCGCCAGGGAAGTCGTACTTGCTGAGCAGTTCGCGAACTTCCATCTCGACGAGATCAATCAGTTCGGTGTCTTCCACAGCATCGCACTTGTTCAGGAAGACGACGATGTACGGCACGCCGACCTGACGGGCGAGCAGCACGTGCTCCTTGGTCTGGGGCATCGGGCCGTCCGTGGCCGCAACCACCAGGATGGCGCCGTCCATCTGCGCCGCGCCGGTGATCATGTTCTTGATGTAGTCGGCGTGGCCGGGGCAGTCGACGTGAGCATAGTGACGGTTGGCCGTCTCGTATTCCACGTGGGCTGTCGCGATGGTGATACCGCGCTCACGCTCTTCCGGGGCGTTGTCGATGGTATCGAACGAGCGGAAGGCGATCTTGGGGTTGTGCTTGGACAGAACCTTTGTGATGGCCGCGGTGAGGGTGGTCTTGCCGTGGTCGATGTGGCCGATGGTGCCGACGTTTACGTGCGGCTTGGACCGGTCGAATTTCTCTTTTGCCATGATAGAGCTCCTGAGTTTAGCCGTTTGCCAGGCGGCCGGAAGGTGTTTTCGGGCTGCCGCACGGTGCGGCTCCAAGCCCAGGAAAGCTTTTGTGGGTTAGTAGTAGGCGTACACCTTGAGGTAGCGCGCGCGGAGCGTGGGGTCAACCTGCTCCAGCGACGTGAGATAGTGCTCACGAATCATGCCCTGATCGCCGTCACCGAGCTCGTTGTACTGTGACGCGGTATTGGGGCCGAGTTTGCCCGCTGCTGCGACCTCTTCGAACTCGCGTATCCGGAGCTTGCCGCTCTGCAGGCTCTGGAGAAAGTCGGAGACCTTGGCCGTCGAGAAGGCTGTGTCGATGGACTGTTTGACCGCGCCGAAGACCGGTGCGTTGGTGACCGCGATGGTTGCCTGCTCGTACATGCGCTACAACGCCCTCACATCTGTGGAAACTTGGAGCGGGGGACGGGGATCGAACCCGCGACCAACAGCTTGGAAGGCTGTGACTCTACCACTGAGTTACCCCCGCCAAAGGCAGCGAGTCAGTAAGTCAGCAGGTTAGCAAGTCAGCCAAACTGCCGGCGAACGGATCCGCCCCTTCCTAAATCTGGAGCTGATGGAGGGGCTTGAACCCTCGACCTCTCCCTTACCAAGGGAGTGCTCTGCCACTGAGCTACATCAGCCTGCTACTTCGTTTCGCTTTGTTTTTGGCGCACCCGGCCAATCACGATGCGGAACGCGAAGAACCCTAACAACACCCACGCCAGCGTCCGGTACGTGCCGGGATCGATGGTGAGGTAGACACCCAGGGCGGCGAGACCGATGACGAACAACGCGACGAACATGCGTTGTTGGGAACCGGGGCCGTTCACTGGGACACCACGGAAATGTGTGGTGCACAGGGGAGGATTCGAACCTCCGTAACGCGTTGCGTGGCAGATTTACAGTCTGCTGCCATTAACCACTCGGCCACCTGTGCCCATTTCGTCTGCGGTGTGTGGAAGGTGGATTGGGAACTGGAGCTGACGAAGGGATTTGAACCCCCGACCCTCTGATTACAAATCAGATGCTCTACCAGCTGAGCTACGCCAGCCCAATAAAGCAGGCCTGATTGCCAGCCCAAAACACATGCCTTACACAGCAAACAACGCTGCCAAGGGAGCGCAGCGCCGTCTTCGACTGTAGCACAGGGAGGGGTGAGATTGCGACCCGCGCGGCTGTGCGTTTTCCCTAGCCGAAGATGTTGCGCTGGAGGAAGCTGTTCTGGAATTTGCCTTCAGGGTCCATCTGTTTGGCGAGGGTGCGGAAGTCCTGCATGCGGGGGTAGCGGCTTTCGAGGGTGGGCCTGTCCACAATGAAGATTTTGCCCCAGTGGGGGCGGGCGCTGAAGGGGGCGAGTTTGGCTTCGATGGCGGGGAGGATGCCGCGGACGACCGTTTCCTCCGGCTTCCAGGTGAAGTGGATGGCGAGCGAGTCCTGTTTGTAGGCCATGCTCATGGGCAGATCGTCGGCCTTGATGGCGCGGAGCTCGGTGATGAAGAGGTGGGGCGTGATCTGGTCCTTGAGCGTTTCGACCGCGCGGATGGCCTGGTAGGCGTGCTCGCGGGGAACGAAGTATTCGGTCTGCAGCTCTTCGCCGCCGGATGGGGTGAACTCCATTTTGAAGTGAGGCAAGCGTGCGTACCAGGGGCCGATGGAGCCCATCTGGTCGGTGGTGTTTTCGCTTGGCATTTGCAGCAGGGGGTGCATTTTCTTGGTCTGCAGCGTGGCGTCGTAGAAATCTTTTGGCAGCTTTGCGTAGAGCTCTGCCGGCGGCGTGGCAGCTTCGCCGGGAGCGACCTTGCGCTTGATCCAGACCTGGGTGGCCTTGTTGCCCTGCCAATCGGTGAAAAGGCTGACGCTGTAGGCGGAACCCATGATGCTCTCGAGGTTGTGCTCGAGCTGATCGAAGGACAGGTCCAGGTAGACCGACTGGGCGACGTCGAAGCGGGGCACGAGATCGAGCGTGACGGCGGTCACGATGCCAAGGGCACCGATGTGGACGACGGCGGTCTTGAAGGTGTCGCCGTCGTGGTCGCGGGAGAGGTGGAGCACGGAGCCGTCGGCTTTGACCAGCTCGAGCGCGCGGACCTGGGTACTGAGGTTCTGGTTGCCGGTGCCGGAGCCATGGGTCGCTGTCGCGATGGTGCCGCCGACGGAGATGTGCGGGAGCGAGGCCAGGTTGTGCAGGGCGAAGCCGGCTTTGTCGAGCACGGGTGCGAGTTCGCCATAGGCAATGCCCGCGCCGACGGTGACGGTTTGGTTGGCGGCGTCGATTTGGATGGATTTCACGGCGCGCATGCTGATCTGGGCATGGGTACTGTCTGCCGCGTTGTTGAAGGAGTGTCGGGAGCCGAGGCCCTTGATGTACGGGTTAGCGCGGACAATGGCCTGGACGTCTTCGCGGGTGGTGGGCGCGTAGACCTTGTCGGTGCTGAAGTGCAAGTTCTTGGACCAGTTGGTGCGGGGGATGGGGGCGTGGTCGTTTAAAGCTGGGGAAGACAAGGCGGGCTCCTGTGCCGATGCTATGCGGGAGAGGGCTGTGGCGGCGAGTAGCGAGGCAGAGGAGTGGAGGAGGGTACGCCGGTTCATGCGGACCTTTATACGCAGGTCGTTGCATAAAAAGACAGGCCCGAGCGGCAAATGAGAGCTCGCCTGCTTCCCGGCGATCTGCTGTCCAGCGATGCGGGGCTGTACACATTTTGGCGGCTGATGTCGTCCAACCACCGGACGCTGAGTGCTTGCGGCTGGAGGTCTGTGTGTGATGGGTGTATCTCGACCGATATGGCGTGCCGCTGTGGCGACGCTTCTGCTGGTGAGTGGTTTGCCGCTGCTGCACGCGCAGCAGGACACGCAGGAGGGTCCGCTGCCGGTGCTGAATCGTGCGCCGGCCGCCGGCGATTCTGCGAAGACGGGGTTGCTGGACAACGATGCGGTGATCCGGATGACAAAGGCAGAGGTGGGCGACAGGATCATTGTGCAGACGGTGCGGACGCAGCCGGGCACGTATCGAACGGGGCCGGACGACGTGATTGCGCTGAAGCAGGCTGGTGTAAGCGAGGCGGTGATCATCGCGATGCTTGCCCGCACGAGCGGCATGGCGCAGCGGGCGACGGGGAGTGGAGCGGCGAACGGCATTGCGCTAAAGCCGGTGGAGCTGACGCCGCTGTCGCCGGAGGTGGATGACGCGGGCTTGTACTGGAAGAACAAGCAGGGGCAGTGGGAGCCGGTGTCGCCAGAGCTGGTGAAGTACAGGAGTGGCGGTGCGGCGAAGAGCGTGCTGACGCGGGGAATTGTGCGGCCGGATAACAACGGCAAGGTGAGCGGACCGCACGCGTCGCTGGCGATTTCGCCGGGCACGGAGATGATGATCCTGTCAGCGCGTCAGGCGGATGCAGTGGAGTTCATCCTTCTGCGTTTTCGGGAGAAGAGCGACCGGCGGGAGTTCCGTGTGGAGTCGGGCAGCCTGTTCCACACGGAGACGGGGTCGGACCGGGACCAGCTGGAGATTCCGATCCGAAAGGTGGGCCCGCGGGTGTTTGCGTTTACCGTACCGGCGGACCTGAAGAAGGGCGAGTACGGCATGCTGCCGCCCGGGACCGGCGGGGGCATCAGCTATGCGGGAAAGATCTATACGTTTGCGGTGAAGGAGTAGGGCTGTACGTTACGGCTTGGTGGCGGCAGCCTTTTCCGCTTCCTGAACGGCTTTGCGGAAGGCGTCGACGGCGGGGACGGAGTGGGATTTGAGGGCGTCTGCTTTGCGTATCTTCCAGCCTGGCGGGCGATCGAGCGGGTCTTCCAGTTGGCCCTCGAAGACGAGAAAGCTGTCGTCGGTGCTGCCGATTTCGGTCTGGGGGTGCGGACCGCCCTCAGACACTGGGCCGGAGTTGCCACCGCCGCTTGTGGTGGGGGCGGCCATGGGGTCAAACGTTCGATCGATGGGGCCGTGCTGGGCTCCGGCACTGATACCGCCGTTGTTGGTGGAGTCCATGTAGCCAGGGCGGCGGTTCTGGCGGGGATCGCCGATGTCGGTCGCGGTGAGCTTGCCTGTGCCCTTGCGAATCTCGACGATGAGGTCGGCGTTGCGGCAATCCATGACGAGCTGGAAGCGGTGCCAGTTGATCAGGGCGGTTTCGACGTCGCGACGGGCGGTTTCATTGGCCTGGGGGTCTTTGACGGAGAAGCCGGCGTCGGGATCGATGAGGACGCAGACCGTGTGAGCCTGGAGGATGTAGCCCGGGAACAGGGACTTGTTTTTTTCGGTGTCTTTGGCGAGGGCGGCGGGTGCGAGAAGCAGGAGCAGGGTGCTGGTGACGACTGCGCGGAGCTGCATAGGATGTTCTCCGGATTGGGGGAATCATACACGCGCAGGACGGAAGTGGACGCAGGCGGCGTGGGCCGTGGCGGTGTTGAGCGGTGTGCAGGAAAGAGGGTTCAGCTTCGGGTTAGGCTGCGGGATTCCGCTATGCTGACGGGGAGACGATGACGCGACTTTCTCGACGAACGATGTACTCCCTGCTTGCAGCCGGGGCGCTGCTGGTGGCGCTGGCGGTGCTGGTGGCACTGCGTTTCCACGCACCGCCAGAGGTGGCGCGACTGCTGCCGGAGAGCGACGCGATTGTGTACGTGAACTTAAAGCCGGTGCGAACGGCGACGCACTTTGATGAGAAGCCGGTGGAGGCTGCGCCGGAGTACGCGCGATTTATGGACGCGACGGGCTTTAAGTGGGAGCGGGACCTGGACCGGATCGCAATTGCCCTGCACCGCATGCCGGATCCGAAGGGGCCGAACGGGCCGGTGGCGTATACGGCAGTGGCGGAAGGCCGGTTCGATGCGCCGCGGTTGGTCAAGTGGCTGCAGGCGAACAGTGCGGCGCAGGAGAGCTACGCGGGGCACACGGTGTTTACGGTGCCCACGCAGGAGGGGCGGGTGATGCGGGTGGCGCCCATGGGCTTCGACCTGCTGGCGCTGTCGAACATGCCGACGACGGAGCAGATCCACAGCGTGCTGGACCGGCATGGCGCGGGTGCATCACCGTTCAGCGGGTCAAGCGTGCTGGCGGCGCACTACCGGGATGTACCGTACTTTGCGCTGGCGTGGGGGATTGGGCATATTGGGCTGCCGTTTAGCGAGAACGGGCGGGTGCAGGTGTTTGGGGTCCAGCTGCCGCTGGCGGAGGACACGGACTTTATTGCGAGTGTGACGTACCGGGGAGCGATTCACCTAAGGGTGGAGGACCTGACGCCGACGGAGGACGACGCGGCGAAGACGACCACAAACTTGGTGACGATTGTGAACCTAATTCGGGCGTTTCTGCCGCAGGGTGGGACGGCGAACGACCAGGCGCTGCACAAGGCCGTGGACAGCGTGGTGGTGGCGCAGCACGGGCAGCGCGTGGAGCTGACGGCGCAGATACCGGTGGAGTTGATGCGGGCGACGTCCGCGTCGAAGTAGCAGGGCTTGTTCGGCGGAAAGTGGCCTGAATGTGTGCGGTTCTATGCCAACCCGGATGCAGGGGACGGCATCGGTTGAGGTATGACTTCTTTCCATCGTGCCGCTGCCGTTCTTCTGTCGTTTGCCGCTGTATCGTCTGTTGCGTATGGGCAGGCTGTGCTCACCGGGCAGTCCGCGTTTGAGGATGCGCTGCAGCAAAAGCCGGGCAACAAGATCCACATTACGGCGGCGGACTTGCCGGCGCCGGCTCCGGAGCAGAGCGTGGATAACGGACCGCATGTGGTGCCGCGGCCAGCAGGAGCGATGCCGGTTGCGCCGGCGGGGTACACGGTGCAGCTGTATGCGGAGGGCGATTGGCGGGAGCCTCGGCTGATCCGGACAGCGCCGAACGGTGACTTCTTCGTGGCGGATTCGCATGGCGACAAAATCTGGGTACTGCGGGGTGTGGGGCCTGATGGAAAGGCTCTGCAGAAGGAAGTGTTTGCCGACATCACGAGCTTTGCGTCAGAGAACGGCAAGGCGCTGCCGTTCGGAATCACGTTTTATCCGGCGGTGAATCCGAAGTGGGTCTACGTGGCGAACACGATCAACGTTATTCGGTATCCGTACAAGAGCGGGGACTTGAAGGCGACCGGTGCGCCGGAGGTAGTAGTGAAGGAGCTGCCGGGATTTGCGCAGCTGCGGGGCGGTGGCCATTGGACGCGAGATGTGGTGTTCAGCAAGGACGGGACGCGCATGTTTGTGTCGGTGGGGTCGCGGTCGAACGTGGACGATACGGACAATAACCCGACGGAATTCCACCGGGCGGACGTGCTGGAGTACACGCCTGAGGGCAAGTTTGTGAAGGTGTACGCGAGCGGCATTCGCAACTGCGTGGGCGAGGCAATCAATCCCATCACGGGGCAGCTGTGGTGCAGCACGAATGAGCGTGACCAGTTGGGAAATCACCTGGTGCCGGACTACATCACGCATGTGCAGGAGGACGGCTTCTATGGTTGGCCGTGGTGGTACATGGGTGGACCGAACGGCGGAAAGCAGGACCCGAGGCACGAGGGCAAGCACCCGGAGCTGCAGAGCAAGGTCATTACGCCAGATGTGCTGATGCAGCCGCACATGGCGTCACTGGAGATGGTGTTCTACCCGCAGACGCAGAAAGGTGCTGGAGCTTTTCCGGCGGATGTGAATGGCGACATCTTTGCTGCGGAGCACGGGTCATGGAACCGCAAGAACCGCGCCGGGTATGAGGTTGTGCATGCTTACATGAAGAATGGGCAGGCGACCGGGACGTACGAGGACTTCCTGACAGGGTTTGTTACACCGGAGGGTGAAGTCTGGGGAAGGCCGGTTGGTGTGACCGTGGCGAAAGACGGCGCCCTGATGGTGGTGGAAGATGGGGCGAAGACCGTTTGGCGGGTGACGTGGACGGGTGGAAAGCAGACGGCTCAGAAGTAGCTGTTTGCCTGCTTGAACGGGTGGGGCTTTGGCTCCGCCCGTTTTCAGTTTGAGGTTCCGGTAACGGTGGGTTCGCTGGTGAAGGTGGACGCGGGCAGGCTGTCGGCGTCTACCAGGTTGGCGTCGGTCCAGGACGGCCAGGCATAGCGAACGTAGGCCGGGGTGGAGACGGCGGTGCTTGTGACGACGATGCTGTTGTCGTTGGGTACGGCCTGGACGGTGGCTGTGGCAGCGTGGAAGTGGCGGTCTTCACCTGCGAGTTCAAAGCCGAGGCACGTGTTCGCGGGGCACCTCAGGGCTTCTGCGGGGTCTTTGAAGCGGACGCGGAGGGCGGAGGGCTGGCCGGGGGTGTTCTCAAGGTCGGCACGGAGGAAGAGCGGGCCTGCGGCGTGGACCGGTTCGCCATAGACGAGGGAGCGGGCGGCGAGGGCGAGGCGATGCCCGGCAGCCTGCTTGTTCGCGGGATGGCCGTTGTGCTGTTCGCCTGTGTCGAGGGTAACGGCCATGGCAGTGTTGGCGACGGCGAGGGTGCGGCGCTGCACTTCGCGGGCGGCTCCCCAGTGTTCTTCCGGCGGTGAGTCGAAGGCGGCGATCTGGGCGAAGAGGAACGGGAAGTTACCCTGGGCGAAGTGGGTGCGCCAGTCGGCGATATGGGCGGCGAAGAGTGCCTGGTAGGTAGCGATGCGGGAGTTGCCGCTGTTGGTTTCGCCCTGGTACCAGACGACCCCGCGAATGGTGAGAGGCGTCAGCGGGGCGATCATGCCGTTGTAGAGGCCGGCGGGCCGGAAGGACTCAGCTTGCGGGTGCCAGGGGTGAGATGGTTTGGGTTTGCCTGCGGCGAGGGCGGCCTCGTCCTCGCGCTTTTCCGCGGCAAGGACGGGTTGGAGTTGGGCGTCGGCGTTCAGGAAGTCGGCGTAGGCGGACCAGACACCCGAGAGATCGGGGTCGGCGAGGCCTTCGGTCGAGACCCAGGCTTCTGCCGGTGTGCCACCCCAGGTGCTGTCGATAATTCCAATCGCCACGTGCTGGTCGGCGAGCAGTTCTCTGCCGAAGAAGAAGGCCACTGCGGAAAAGGATTTTGCGGTATCCGGGGTGCAGCGCTGCCATGTGGAGGCGATGTCCTGCAGCGGGTGTTCGGCGCTGGCGCGGGGAACGAGAAGGAGGCGGAGATCCGGGAGGTTCGCGGAGGCGACTTCCTCTGCGCTGTTTCGAATGGGGAGCCTGGGGCCCCAGCCGGAGAGCGGCATTTCCATGTTGGATTGGCCAGAGGCGAGCCAGAGGTCGCCCAGCATGATGTCGGTGCGGGTTTCTGTTGAGGTGGGGCCCGTGACGGTGAGGTCGTAGGGTCCGCCGGCGGATTGGGGCGGCAGGTAGACACTCCACTGGCCAAGGGGGTTGGTTGTGGTCCTGGCAGTGCCGGTGTTGAGGGTGACGGTGACGCGGTCGCCCGGGCCGGCGGTGCCCCACAGGTGGATGGGGGCGTTGCGCTGCAAGACCATGTGGCTGGAGAGGAAGGTGGGAAGGGTAAGGGTCTGCTGAAGTGGGTGCTGGAGGGTTTGTTGCATGCCGGGCTGAGCGGCCTGCTGGGCGGGCAGGTGTACCGATGCGAGAAGCAGGGCCAGGCTTGCGGCGACTACGAGGGCAGGTTTCTCCACGATGCTTCGCTCCCGGTCGAAAGGACAGATCTGTGGGGGTGGAGAGAACGGTCGATCTTCGATCATCGAAGCGCTCTGCTCCACCACCTTCATCGCGTTCGAGATCTTTAGGGTTGATTGATTCATGCGCGCCGTTGAAGGTGGCGAGCCCCAGTTTAGGAGCTGCCCTTGAGGCTTGTCCCCCATATCCGAAAAGCGGACATGGAGGACAGGGTTGGTGCCGGCCGGCCTGGGCTGGCGCGTTAGGCGAGTTCGGGGGTGTTGGGGGTGAGGGTGAACTGGATTTTCTGGGAGCCCAGGATGGGGTGTTCGGCGGTGAGGGTGACGGTGCCGGCGGTCTGTTTGGCGCGGAACCAGACGGCGCCGGTGCCACCGATGAGGCCGAAAGGATTGTCGCCGATGAGGTCTGCGGGACCGTCAACTTTGAAGGAGATGGCGTCTGCGGCGAAGGGGCGAATGTTGCCGTACTCGTCGTTGACGCGGAGGACGACGCGTGTGGTGTCGCCACCGTCGGCGACGAGGGTGGTGTCGTCTGGGACGAGGACAAACTTGCTGTCGATGCCAGCGCCGGACCAGGTACGTTCAATGACTTTCTTGCCGCCGATCATGCCTTCCACGTGGAGGTCACCCCAGACGTCGATGCCGGTCTCGATCGGAAAATCGAAGGGTGCCTGTGGAAGGTGCGGGTAGACGCGGCGGTCGGGCCCGCCTTCGCCGATGACCTTGGCTGCACCGGTCTTGTCTTTCATGGTGAGGCGTAGGGTGTCGCAGTTGCTGAGGAGGTAAACGGAGGTGATGCCAGTGCTCTCGTCGTTGCGGGCCCAGTGGTGGCCCATTTCGAGCACGAGGGCCTCTGAGGGGTCGACCATGGCTTTGTAGACGCCGGCAGCGGGCTTGGGCGTGCGGAAGATGTCGGCGATGCCGTGATAGCAGATGTGGTCGCCGGAGCCGAAGTCGTAATGGGTGTTGTAGTCGAAGGCGCACCAGCCGATGCCGCCGGCGTACTGCGGATTGGTGCTGAGGGTGTCGAAGATACGGGCGTGGCGGTGGCAGTGCTCTTTGAGTCGCTCGAGGGCGTCGATGGTCTTGGTGGGAAAGGTGTGGCCGACGAACTCGGTGTTGAGGTACTTTTTGTGGTTCGGCGGCAGCATGGGCCAGCCGAAGTCGTTCATGGTGAAGACGTCTTCGAGGAACTCGCTGTTGTAGAGGTAGCGGATGCCGCCGGTCTGGCGGGCGGGGTCGAGGCCGTGGGCGAGGGCGTTGGTGCGGGTGTAAAAGTCGTGATTGTCATGGGACTCGTTGATGCGGACGCCCCAGAGAATGACGGAGGGGTGGTTCCAGTCGCGGCGAATCATGCGTCGGACGTTGTCGACGGAGATGTCCTGCCAGGGCTTGGGGCCGATGTGCTGCCAGCCGGGGATTTCCTCAAGGACGAGGAGGCCGATTTCGTCGCAGGCGTCGAGAAAGTGGCGGGACTGCGGGTAGTGGGACGTGCGGACGATGTTGCAGTGATAGTCGTTGCGCAGGATGAGCGCGTCCTGCCGCTGGACACGGGCGGGCATGGCCTGGCCGACCCAGGGGAAGGTCTGGTGGCGGTCGAGGCCATGGAGCTTGATGACCTTGCCATTCAGGCTAAAGCCCGCGTCGGTGAAGGCAGCTTCGCGGAAGCCGATGCGGCGGGTGTCTTCGTCGATGACCTTGCCATTGTCAAGCAGCTGGAGGTGCACGGTGTAGAGCTTGGGGGCGCGGAGTTCCCAGAGGTCGACTTTGCCGAGCCTGGTGAGCTCGAGGGTGGCGGAAGGAGCGTCACCGGGGCCGAGTGGAAGTGCGCCGAGGGCCTGGCCGGCGTCGTCGTTGGGGAGCGGCTTGGGGACTGGGCCGGTCACGGGAGCGGTGCTGGAGCTGAGGACGCGGGTGCCGTCGCGGAGCTCGGCTCTTACGGTTAGTTTGCCGTGGGTGGGAGTGGCGCTCTGCAGCCAGGCGCGGAGCTGGACGGTGGGCGTGGCGAGGACGTCGACCGGGGTGGCGACGAAGTTTTCGATGGAGGTGTGCGGAACGATGCGGAGCGAGACCTCGCGGTAGATGCCGCCGAAGGTGAGGTAGTCGACCTCGTTGCCGAAGGGCGGGATGTCGGCGCGCTCAGTGGAGTCGACCTCAACGGCGAGAAGGTTGGGGCCGGTGACGGCGAGATGGTCTGTGAGGTCAAAGCTGAATGGGGTGTAGCCACCCTTGTAGCTGCCGATGCGATTGCCATTGAGGTAGACGGTGGTGGCGAGCATGACGCCTTCAAAATCGAGGAAGGCACGCTGGGTCTTGGGGTCAAAGCCGGCGGGCAGCTTGATGGGGCGGCGGTAGACGGAGATGAACTGGTATGCCTTTTCACTCAAGCCGTGCCAGGGGAGCCGAACGTTGGTGTGCGGCAGGCAGACTTCCGCAAACGTGCTGTCGTCGAAGCCGGTGGCGCGCGCGTCCGCAGTGGCGGTGTCGCGGTAGCGCCAGCCACGGTTGAGCGGCAGGATCTGGCGACCGGTGGTGGCAGCCGGCTGGGCAAGCAGGGACGTGGCGAGTTCGGGCGCAAGGGTAGCTGCGGCGGCGACGGCGGAGGATTTCTGGAGGAAGCTGCGACGATTCAGGCGCGAAGGCATATGTGGAGCGAAGTATACCCGCGGGCCATGTAATCGTGCGACAAGCGAGTGGGAGGCGCGAAAAAGCCTCGCTTTCGCGAGGCTTGGCGGAGCGAGCCGGATCTACCGGGAGGCGAGGATCTGGGGTGCCTCATTGCTGGTGGACTGCAGGTACTTGTGGGGGTTGACGGCGACGTCGTGGATGCGGACCTCGTAGTGGACGTGCATGCCGGTGGTGCGGCCACTGTGGCCGACGTAGCCGATGACCTCGCCGCGGACGACCTGCTGGCCAACAGAGCAGTGCAGGCCAGACATGTGGCCGTAAAGAGTGCGGATGCCGTTGCCGTGGTCGACCTCAACCTCTGTGCCGTAGCCATTGCCGACGCCGGCCTTTGTGACGATGCCGGCGGCGGTGACGTGGATGGGCGTGCCGAGGGGGGCGGAGATGTCGAGGCCCTTGTGGAACTCGCCTTCGCCTGCGCCGAGGATGGGATCTTCACGCTGGCCGAAGGGCGAGGAGATGGGGCCAACCACAGGCCACAGCGTAGGGACGTTGACGCCGGTGATGAGGGTGTTTGAACCACCAGTGGGGCCGAAGACATCGAGGGATGGACCGGTGGGGAAAGTGTTGGTGATGGCGCGATTGGCGTCACCGCTCATGGCTGCTGCGCGCAAGGAGTAGAAGGCGTCGAGGCTCTTGTAGTAGGCGGGTTCGCTCAGGGTGCTGCCGTCTGCAGAACCGGGCGCGATGGCGTTGGTGGAGGCCACGGTGCCGCTGCTGTGGGCAGACGCCTTGCGGCCGGCGAAGAGGTGCTGCGCGGGGGTTACGAGCTTGCTGGCGGTGAGGCCGTAGAGGGTGGAGACTTCGCTGGCGAGGGCGCCGAGGGAGGCCGCCTGGACTTCCTTCTCGTGCTCGCGGGTCTCGAGCTTGGCATAGTCCTTGCGCAGGTGATCGCGCTCGGTACGAAGCTGGTTAAAGCGCTCTGTTTTAAGCAACATGCGCGAGTACGAACCGGCCAGACCAGCGATTGTGATGAGGCCGATGACAGCTGCGCCGACAAAGGCGTACACAAAGTGAATCGGAACGGGGAGCTTGCGGAGAGAGCCGTCTGACTCGCGTGCGACGAAGACCACGTAGAGCGATTTCTTCAACAGATATCCCTTGTGGCCAGAGCCGGGCAGTGTTTTGGGCAACCTGATCAGTGTACCGTTTTGGTTCACAATCGGCAATCGGCAAAGCCGTTTGTCATTTGCGTGGTGTGAGACGTTGTGGGCGGAACTTGGAGTACGGACGACCGTATGCTGGGAGGATGGGGAGCCGCGAAAACGCAGGAGCGACGGGTGAACTGGCGCTGATCGGGAAGATCGGGGCGCGTGCCCTGAGGGCCGGCCGGCCGAGTGCCGTGCGGGTGGGCATTGGGGATGATTGCGCGGTTCTGCGGCCCAGGGCTGGAACGGATGTGGTGGTGACGACGGATTTCTCTTTGGAGGGGGTGCATTTCAGGCGGGACTGGCACCCGGCTGCGTCCGCCGGGCACCGGTGCCTGGCGCGGGGGCTGAGCGACCTGGCGGCGATGGGGGCGGACCCGCTGAGTGCGTTTTTGTCGCTGGCGGTGCCGGCCGGCTTGCAGAAGACGGTGGCGGGTCGGCGATGGTTGGACGGATTTCTGGATGGGCTGTTTGGACTGGCGGCAGCTACCGGCACGCCGTTGAGTGGCGGCGATACGGCGGCGGCGCCGGATGGCAACGTGCTGGCAGACATTGTGCTGACGGGAACGGTGCCGCGCGGCAAGGCCCTGCTGCGAAGCGGTGCGCGGGTGGGGGATTTGCTGTACGTGACGGGAGCGCTGGGCGGGGCGGCGGCGGAGTTGAGAATGCTGAGCGAGCGGCCTGAACGGTTTCGGTTGGCGGCGAGCGATGGGACGCATCCGCAGCTTTTTCCGGAGGCTCGTCTGGATGTGGGAAGAGCGTTGGTCCGGAGAGGTCTGGCGACGGCGGCGATGGATTTGAGTGATGGTCTGTCGACGGACCTGGCGCACCTTTGCGCGGCTTCAGGGGTGGGTGCGGCGATTGAGGCGGAGCGCCTGCCGGTGCACCCGCTGGCCAGGGCGATGCCGGACTGGTTGAGCCTGGCGCTGAATGGTGGCGAGGATTATGAGCTGCTGTTTGCGGCGGGACCGACAGTTCGGGTTCCGAGGCGGCTTGGCGGAGTTGCTGTGACCCGAGTAGGAAGGGTGACGCCGGGCTCCGGGGTGGTGTTGGTTGAGGATGCAACTGGGTCGCCACTGCGGCCTGGTGGATGGGAGCACAGATTCTGAGCGGCATTGGGGAGCAGGTAGGCGCGGTGTCGCTGGACGGTGACGGGTGGTCTGCGCGGGTGCTGCGGGGGGCGCCCCTGATCGCGCCTGCACGGATGTTTACGTTTCCGCTGGCAATTGCGGGGGAAGAGGACGCGCTGGCTCGCGGGGCGCTGTGGGTGGAGGTGCGCGTTGCCGGGCAGCCTGCGTTTGTGGCGCAGTGTGCACGGGGGTACGCGACGGATGGCGTGGCGCACGGATTGTGGCGGAGCGGCGGCGGTGTGCTGGCGGTGGCAGGGGGGTACGCGTATGCGATTGACCCCTACTTGCCAGAGCGTACGGCGCTGCTGCCGCTGCGACCCGTGGTGCGGGTGTTGAGCGTTCCATCGCTGCAGGTGGCGGTGCTGGTTGGATTCCATGCAGTGTTCATTGCTGCGGATGATGAGAGCTGGGAGAGTATGCGGTTGAGCTGGGAGGGCGTGACGCTGACATCCTGTGAGGGGGATGTGCTCTACGGCACCGGTTGGGACATGGCGGCGGATGAGGAGGTTCCGTTTGCGCTGAACCTGCGTACACGGGAGTTCCAGGGGGGCGGGTACCGGGGTTAGCAGGATGGCGGGTCGACGACGGCGAAGAAGGAGAGGGCGGCGTCGCCTTGCGAGAGGATGCGGGTGCGGGTAAGGCGGCCGTAGGTCGGGGCGAGGTCTGTTTTGCGCGCGTGTTCCGCGACGACGAGGGAGTTGAGATGCAGTAGCCGTTGATCGATCCCGAGGGTGGTGAGGGTGCGGGCGTACTCCAGCGCGGCGTCGTAGGGCGGGTCGAGGAAGACGATGTCGAACGGTGTCGTGGTGCGTTGGAGCAGGTCTCCGGTTCCGGCTGCGTGGACCGTGAAGCCGGTGTGGATGCCGAGGGCGCGGAGGTTGGCGCGGATGCTCTCGAGGGCCGGACGCTGGTTTTCCGCGATGGAGACGTGGGAGGCGTTGCGCGACAGGGCCTCGATACCGACGGCGCCGGAGCCGGCGTAGAGGTCCGCGAACTGTGCTCCGACGATGCGGGCGGCGATGACGTTGAACAGGGTCTCGCGGAGGCGGTCGCTGGTGGGGCGGGTGTCGGTTCCTGCGGGTGCCTTCAAAATGCGGGATCGGTACGTGCCTGCGATGACGCGCATCCGTGGGGAACCTTTCTGCAGCGCTGGAGTGTGTTGCTGTTGCGAAGCATACCGGGTTGGGCTGCCGGTACAATCTGCAGATGCGAACGCCGTCGTTTCCGCTGGGCCGGCTCTTTGGCGTGGAGCTTCGTCTGCACGTGTACTTTGTTGTGGCAGGGTTGCTGTTGATGATGTATGCGTCGCTGCTGGGTGTGGCGATGCGACGAGGTTTTTTGATGGCGCTGTTGCTGCTGTTTGCGGTGGCAGTGCGCGAGACGGGACGAGCGCTGTCGGCGGCGTGGGCCGGCAAGGATCTGCGACGGCTGGTGTTGTTGCCGACGGGAGCAGTTGCCACGTATGCCGATGAGCCGACGCAGGAGCCACGACACGAGCGGCTGATGGCGCTTGCCGGGCCGGTATCGAATTTTGTGGCGGCGTTGACGCTTGCGCTGTTGACGTTTAGTGCGACGTCGCAGGTGAACCTGTTTCAGCGGCACTTGATGGAGCCTCAGCACCTGTTGCGTGCGGCGATCTGGATCCAGATTGTGCTGGGAGGACTGCACCTGCTGCCGGCGTCGCCGCTGGATGCGGGGGTGATTCTTCGGCGGCAGTTTGTGCGGGCGCGGGGCACGGCACGGGGTGCGAAGGCGGCGGCCGGGCTGGGCCAGGCGATTGGATGGGTGCTGGTGCTGGTGGGCGCGGTGAGCCAGGAGATGATGGTGACGCTGATGGGAGGCACAGTGCTGCTGACGGCGCAGGCGGAGGGCCACGCAATTGTGGCCAAAGACGCTGCGACCGGGCTGACGATGCGTGACGTGATGCTACGGGAGTGGACGAGCCTGGACGCGAGCGACACGCTGGAGGATGCGCTGCGGCTGAGCGATCACTCGCTGCAGCAGGTGTTTCCCGTGCTGCGTGGGGCGATGGTGGTGGGGTCAGTGGCGCGCAGTTCCCTGCTGTTTGCGTTGCAGACAGAAGGTAATGGGTTTGTGCAGGGCGTGATGACGCGCGGCGTGCGGGCGGCGCAGCCGGACGATCCGCTGATGACGACGGTGCAGGGCGCTGCGGGATCTCGAGGTGCGCTGGGCGCGGTGATGCCGATTGTGGAGGGCGACCGCGTGGTGGGCATGGTGACACCGCAGAATATGCTGCAGACGATGGGACACCTTGGCCAGACACGGCGGCTGCTGGACCGTGCAGCCAAACCGAAACGACAGCGCTGATGGAGATGGGCACTGAGGAGCTGCTGGCGGAGGTTCCAGAGCGTGCGCGCGGACCGCTGCTGCCGGGGCTGTACCTGGTGTCGACGCCGATTGGAAACCTGGAGGACATGACGCTGCGCGGGCTACGTGTGCTGCGCGAATGTGACCGAATTGCGTGCGAGGACACGCGGCAGACGGCGAAGCTGCTGGGGTACTTCGGCATACAGAAGCCGCTGGTGAGCTACCACCTGCACAACGAGCAGGGGCGGGCCGGCGAGCTTGCCGAGCGGCTTGCGGCCGGTGAGCGCATTGCGGTGGTGAGCGATGCGGGAACGCCCGGGATTGCGGACCCGGGTGTGGCCGTGGTGGCAGCGGCGATTGCGGCGGGAGTGCGGGTGTTTGCCGTGCCAGGTGCAAGTGCGCTGCTGGGCGCGCTGGTGGTGAGTGGGCTTTCGACGGAAGGGTTTTGCTTCAGGGGTTTTTTGCCGTCGAAGGGTGGCGAGCGACGAACCATGCTGGAAGGTGTGTTGGCGGAGATGCGTGCCGCGACGTCGCCGATGACCCAGGTGTTTTATGAGACGCCGCACCGGGTGGTGGAGGCGCTGGCGGACGTGGCTGCGGTGTTTGGCGGTGGGCAACGGGTGGCGTTGGCGCGGGAGCTGACGAAGCTGCACGAGGAGATGCTGCGGGGGACGGCGGAGGAGGTGCGGGCAGTGCTTGCAGGGCGGGAGAGTGTGCGCGGGGAGATGGTGCTGCTGCTGGACGGAGCGGTGGCTGCTGCGGGTGAGAGCGCTGGCAGTGTGGCGGACGCGGTGCGGGCGCTGATGGCAGCGGGAGTGGAAGAGGGTGATGCCGTGAAGCGGGTGGCGCGGGAGCGGGGTGTGGGCAAGAGCGAGGCGTACCGCGAGTGGCAGCGGGGAAAGCGGCGGTAGGGTACCCCCTACCCTGTGCCGGCTAAATTCCTGATTCTGATGGACCGGGAGGCGGAGATACTGCGTTTGGCGGGGTTGGCGCGGAAGTTCCTGCCGGAGTTGATGTTAGCCATGCCTGCACAAGGTTTGTGGCAGTCACTTTCCCGGTGAGTTGATTTGCAGTCTGAACCCGCCTCAGCTTCGCGAAAGTGGGGCACCCGCTCCGTCTGGCTTGCGGGAGAGGCGGAGTTCGCGGACGCTACGCTCAGCGTGGAGGCCGTCGCGGAGCTGGAGGCGGCTGTTGGGTTTGGTGGGGACGGTGGGATCGGGCGGAGTTGTGGGAGATGCGAGGCCGGAGAGGTGAAGCAGGCGGAGAGTTTCAGCCGAGGTGAGGGCGACGCCCATGCGTTGAGCGGCGAGGCGGAGCAGGCGGCGGCGCGTGGGGAGGTCGAGGGCGCGGAGTCGTGCGATGTCGAAGGCGACCGTTTGTTCCTCAGGGCCGGTGGCGACGGTGCGGCCGCCGCCGCGGACGGGGCGACCGGGGATGGCTAGTTCGGTGTAGAGGCGGGCGATGCCCGTCTGCCAGCGGGCCTCTTCTTCGCGTGCGAGTTCGGCGGTTTGGCTCAGGGTGGCGGCGAGCGAGGGATTGAACTCGCGCAGCAGCGGCATGACGTGGTGGCGAAGTCGGTTGCGGGTGTGGGCATCGGTCGCGTTGGTGCTGTCTTCGCGCCAGGGCTGGTTGCGCGCGTGGAGGAAGGCGATGACCTGTTCGCGGGTTGCGGCAAGGAGTGGGCGGATGACCTGGCCGGCGGCAATAGTGGCAGACGCCACATCGTGCTGTGAAGGAGGGAGTGGGATGCCTGCAGCGGAGAGTTCAAGGACGGGAGCGATGCCGCTGAGGCCTTCTGTCCACGCGCCGCGCAGGAGTTTGAGGAGGACGGTTTCCGCCTGGTCGTCTGCAGTGTGGGCGGTGGCGACGAGGTCCGCCTGTTTGCCGGAGAGGATGCCGGCGAAGAAGCGGAGGCGGGCGTGGCGGGCGAGCTCTTCTGTGCCGTTGCTGCCGGTAGGGGCCTGGGTTTGCAGTTGGGGGATGTTCGCTTCCGCTTCGAGGAGCGGGATGTCTTTGCTGCGGCAGAGGGCGCGGAGGAAGTCGCGGTCCCCGTCGGCTTCGACGCCGCGCAGGCCGTGGTGGAGGTGTGCGGCGGAGACGCCGATGCCGAGGTTTGTGGCCTGGTCGTGCAGGGCGAGGAGGAGGGCTGTGCTGTCTGCGCCGCCGGAGACGGCGACGGCGATGCGGGAGCCGGTGGGGATGAGGGTGGTGTTGAGCGGAAGCGTGGGCGTGGAGCTTTTTGCCATAGGTGGATGGTAGCGGGTGGTACGGTATGCGGATGGCCGGGTGCGGATAGTGGAGATGCAGGGTGCGATGCGGGTGGCGACGGTGGACGATGCGGGGCTGATTGCGTGGCAGCGGAACCAGATGTTCGCTGACAACGGATTTGCCACGGCGGAACGGCTGGGCGAAATGGAAGACGTGTTTGCCGGGTGGGTGCGGGCGCGGATTGCCGATGGCCGCTATGTGGGGCTGCTGCTGGAGGAGGGTGGGACATGCGTGGCGGCTGCCGGAATCTTCTTTGCGGAGTTTCCGCCGCATTACCTGGATCTGGAGCCGGTGCGGCCCTACCTGCTGAACTTTTACACGGCACCGGAGTGGCGCGGGAAGGGCTTGGCGAAGGTGCTGGTGAAGGCGTGCGTGGAGCACTGCCGGGAGCGTGGGTGCAAGGTGGTGACGCTGCATGCGTCGAAGTTCGGGCGGCCGGTGTATGAGGGGTTCGGGTTTCAGCAGAGTAACGAGTTGATGCTGCGGCTAGTGGAGGATGAGGCGGCCACGCTTTAGAGCATTTTCCGGCGGGAAGATCCTCCGCTCCGGGGCTGGGGATGTGTGGCCGGGCTGAGGCCCGGCCACATCTTGAGAATGGGATTCGATGAGGCTCGCTGAGCTCTAGGCCCCCTCGCCAAGGTTTGCGCTGAGCCGACTGCAGCTTAGCGGGGCGGGTAAATGCGAAAGTTGCCGGTGGTGTGCAGCAGGCTGAGCAGGTAGAGCATGCCGTTGTAGTAGCGGAACTGGCCGGAGGGGATGGGCAGGTTCCACAGGGCTTCAGTAAACTGCTTGGCGCGGACAGGGTCTGTGGCGGCGAGCGAGGTGACGGCGTTGGCGGCGACGAGGCCGGGGGCGTGGTCGAAGTCGGGTGAGTGGTCGTATTGCTCGCCGGACTGGGCGGCGGGCGCCTTTGCGGGTGCGGCGGGAGTGTTGGTCGCCAGCTTTACGCTTTCCTCGGCGGTGGGGATGGGATCGTTGGGGCCCAGGGGTTTGCCACCGAGGGTGTAGATGGCGGGGTAGTTGGGGCCCTGGGAGGCGAAGAAGGTCTGGATGCGATCGCTGAGTTGCTGCTCACGGGGGTCGGCGTGGAACCAGGCCCAGTCGACGGACCAGTTGCTGGCGGTGCGCCAGGCGTCGAAGCCGAAGATGGTGGATTGGCCAAAGCGCGTGTAGTGGGGCGTGCCGTCGAAGTTGGCGTAGGAGGGCGCGAGGCCGGTTTGCGGATTGGCGGTTTTGCTGAAGAAGTCGCGGGAGGCCTTCGCGGCTTCGGTCCAGAAGGTGCGGTCTTCAGCCGGGCCGTATTGCGCCCAGAGTTCGTAGAAGGCGGGCAGCTGGTACGACGGGTCGGTGAAGTTGCGGCCGTCGCCGGAGGGGGTGAAGCGGATCATGCGGTGCGGCTCGTCCACCTCAGCGGAGACCTGGCGATAACCCCGGGGCGTGAGGCCGTCGATCTCTTTACGGTGGCGCATGGCGGTGAGGAGCCGGTCACCTTCGGCACGGTAGTTGTAGATGCCGGTGCCATTTCCCCAGCGGCCGCTGGCGAAGAGCAGTGCCATGGCGAAGTATTCCTCGCCGTCGGGGGCGGATGTCTGCTCGTTGCGGGTGCCGTCGAGCTTGCAGGACCAGGCAAAGAATTCATAGCCGGGTGCGGCGGGATCGGACACGTACATGTAGGTGTGGGCCCAGTTCCAGAGGGCGTCGAAATCGGCTTTGTGGTCGAGTTGGACGGCGATCATCATGCCGTAGCTCATGCCCTCAGAACGAACGTCATGATTGGCCCAGTCGGTGACGTAGGCGAGTGGGCCCTGTTCGTTTTTGCCGGAGTTGAAGAAGACGGACTGGGTCTGAGGGTCGCCATGAAAGAGCTGGGCGTAGGCGGCCTGGACCTTTGTATCGACGGCAGCGGCGGGGTGGCCGGTTTCGGTGAAGAGGTTGCGGTAGTGGTGGGTGTGGAAGGCACCCTGCTGAGCGGCCGCAGCACCCGTGACACTGCCGACGGCCACAGCTGCGACAAGGGTGCGGTGGAGGTGGCGGACGATGGTGGTACGGGAGGACTCGCGCATGAATCTTTCGGATGCCGAAATTAACGCGAGAGTTCCTCTCTGAGGATGGTCGAAACGGTTTTGTTGTCGGCGTGGAGGCCGTCGGCGAGGATGCGCTGCTGGACGACGCGCATGGCGGGGCCCATTTCTTTGAGGGTGGGGCGTTCGCCGTCCTTGGTCATGTGGACGATGGCGCCGTGGACGACGCGGCGGATTTCTTCGTCGGAAGCGGTTTGGGGCAGGTAGGCGGAGATGATGGTGAACTCTTCGAGTTCTTTCGCGGCGAGTTCAGGGCGGTCGCCCGCGGTGAACTGCTCGGCTGCATCCTTGCGCTGCTTGAGCATGGTTTGCAGGGCGGCGATCTCCTCGGCGTCGGTGAGGGGCTCGCGCTTATCGATTTCCTTGCTCTTGAGGGTGGACTTGGCCATGCGCAGGGTTTCAAGGCGCAGGGCTTCTTTTGCCTTCATGGCGGTGATGATGTCTTTTTCGATCTGGGGGAGGATGGCCATGGTTGGTCCTTTGGATGTCGGCTACGAGTTTATCGCGGCGGGTAAACTAGAGGCATGATTCGGAAAATTCGCCTGTTTACGCCGGGGCCGACGCCCCTTTTGCCTGCCGCGCAGTTTGCCATGGCTGCCGCCGATATGCACCACCGGACGCCGGAGTTTCGGGCGCTGTTTTTGAAGGTGCTGGCGCAGTTGAAGGAGTTTGTGGGGACGAAGAACGACGTGGTGGTGTTGTCGTCTTCAGGGACAGGTGCGATGGAGGCGGCAGTGACGAACCTGACGTCGCCGGGAGACCGGGTGCTGGTGCTGACGGCCGGTAAGTTCGGCGAGCGGTGGACGAGCCTGGCGAAGAACTTTAACTGCGCGGTGGACGTGGTGGAGGCGCCGTATGGGGAGACGTTCTCAATTGACGCGGTGAAGGCAGCGCTGAAGCTGGAGACGCGCGCGGTGTTTATGCAGGCGACGGAGACGAGCACGGGTGTGCGGCATTGCGTGCCGGCGGTGGCGAAGCTGCTGAAGGAGACGGGCAGCGAGGCGATGCTGGTGGTGGACGCGATTACCGGGCTGGGAACGACGCACCTGGATATGGATGGGTGGGGCGTGGACGTGATGATTGGCGGGTCGCAGAAGGCGGTGATGATGTCGCCGGGGCTGAGCTACCTTGCGGTGAGTGAGCGGGCGTGGGACCGGATGGAAGTGACGTATAACCCGCGGTACTACTTTGACCTGCGCAAGGAGCGGAAGAACGCGGTGAAGGGCGAGAGTGCGTATACGCCTGCGGTTAGCCTGATTGCGGCGCTGGGAGCGGCCCTGGACTACATTGCGGCGCAGGCTTCGACGCCGGAGAACCCGGCTGGGTCGTTGACCGAGGGACGCAAAAAGCTGGTGGAGAACGCCGAGACGATTGCGGCGATGACGCGGGCGGCGTGCGTGGCGCTTGGCTTTAAGCTGTTTGCGCCGGAGTGCCCGAGCGCGGCGGCGACGGCGGTGCTGGCGCCGGAGGGTGTGGATAGCGGCATCATCTGCAAGGAGCTGAAGAGCCGGTTTGGGGCGACCATCACGAACGGTCAGGGCGAGATGCAGGGCAAGCTGTTCCGCATTGCGCACCTGGGGTATTTCGACTACATGGACACCATGGCGCTGATTGCGGCGCTGGAGCAGGTGGTGAAGTCGAAGCTGCCGATGTTGCCGGAGTTTGCGTGGGGTAAGGGTCTGGCAGCGGCGCAGGAGTTGTTTGCGACGCGCGCGCTGGACGCGGCGGCGACACGGAGCTGCTACTGCGGGCGGGCGGATGCGTGCTGCAGCTTGCAGCACCCGGAGTATGGGGTGATGGATGTGAAGCCGGTGCACTAACGTCATGCGGCCCTGCCCGGACGACCGGGGCGGGGAGACACGGGTTATTGCTGGATGAATCTGGAAGCTGTTGAACTGCGTCACCTTTCTGTGGGTGGCGCAGTCTATTTTGCAGCGAGGTTTGGCGATGATGACGTCGATGCGGCAGATGGAAAAGCGGGAACCGATGACGCGGCGGGCGTTGGTTGTTGGCGGAGCGACGGTGGCGACAGCGGCCTTGTTCTATGGCTTGCACCGGCCACTGGAGGTGGCGCGGGCGGCCACGCTGCGGGGTGGTGCAATGCCGGCGACGGTGAAGATCGTGCTATTCCGTGCGGACGGTGCGAAGACCGGCGCTGCCGAGCTGCCCACGGTGCAGAAATCGGACGACGAGTGGCAAAAGCAGTTGAGCGAACTGAGCTACAACGTGACGCGGCACAGCGACACGGAGCCGGCGTTCAGCAGCACGATGGTCGACGAGCACCGGGCGGGGATGTTCCGGTGTATCTGCTGTGAGACGGCGCTGTTCAGCAGCGAGACCAAGTTCGACAGCGGGACGGGTTGGCCGAGCTTCTGGAAGCCCGTGGCGCGGGAGAACGTGGTGGAGACAGGTGACGGAAGCTTCGGCATGCAGCGGACGGCGGTGAGCTGCAGGCGGTGCGATGCGCACCTGGGGCACGTGTTCGATGACGGGCCAAAGCCTACGGGCGAACGGTACTGCATGAATGCGGCGTCGTTGAGCTTTGTGGCAAAGGCTTAGCTACTTCTTGTGCTCGATGCCCTGGACGGTGCTGTCGCTTTCGACGTTGAAGAGATGGCAGCCCTGCACCTGTGACTGGAAGTTGGCGCGGGGGTGGAAGAAGAGGCCGATGCGGGCGTCGCCGCTGCCGTAGACGGCTTTGCCGAGCCACACGCCGTCTGCCTGCGGGGCGAAGATGGCGTGCAGCTTGAAGCCCTTGTGGACGTTGGCGACGAGACCGCCGCCGATCTTGACGTCGCGTGCGCCGGTGATGTCGAGGTCCTGCACGTGGCCTGTCTCTTCGTCGATGCTGAGGGTACCGCGCATGGCGGAGACGACCTTTTCGACGATGCCGCCGCCACTGCGACTGGGGTCGTCCACGACGTTGAAGACGATGGTGGGGCGGCCCGACACCGTGACGCGGCGGGGGTCCGTGAGTTTGGCCACGCGCAGGAAGTTGCCGGAGGAAAAGGTGTCGCGGTCGTGGTTTTCTTTTTTGGCCGCTTTTTCGGCCTCGTTGATTTCCTTGCGGACGCGATCGTCCTGCTTGTGCGCCTCGTCGGCGGTGAGGGGGCGGCCGTCATGGGTGATTTCGCGCAGGACAGGGCGGCCGTTGACGAAGAAGAAGTCCTGGTCGAGGGTGGTGGTTTTTTTGAGGCGGCCTTTGCTGTCGACGTCGTTCTGGACCTGGTGCTCGCGGCACTCGTATTTCTCGCGCTGGTCGCGGGTGCGGTCGTAGGTGGCGAGGGCGCGCTGGCGCAGCTGATCGGGGTTGGGCAGGGGCTTGTCCTGGGCGTAAAGTACGGCGCCTGAGAGGCCGGCCACGGTGAAGATAGCTGTGATCGCTGTGCGGCACGCCCGCCCCAGCAAGGGGACCGATATTTGGTTACAAGTGCGGGAGGTTGGCATGGTGTGGCTAGCATGGCATACGTAGCAGCTGCTGAAGCTTAAGGTTTGGCCGGTATACTGGGAGAACTCATGAAGATTGTTCTTGCCGAAAAAGTATCGCCTGCCACGCTTGCCGTCTTTCAACAGGAACCGAGCTGGACGGTGGTGACGCCGGACGGGATCAAGAACGGCCTGGAAGCAGAGCTGGCCGACGCCGATGCGCTGGTGGTGCGAAGCGCGGTGCAGGTGACGGCGGAGTTGCTGGAGCATGCGCCCAAGCTGCGGGTGATCGGGCGCGCGGGTGTGGGCGTGGATAACATTGATGCGCCGGCGGCGACGCATCGCGGCATCGTGGTGATGAACACACCGGGGGCGAATGCCGTTGCAGTGGCGGAGCTGACGCTGGGGCTGATGATTACGATGGCGCGCGGGATTCCGCGGGCGAACGCGACGATGCACGCGGGCAAGTGGGAGAAGAAGAGCCTGCAGGGGACGGAGCTGCGCGGCAAGACGCTGGGCATTGTGGGCCTGGGACGGATTGGGCTGGAAGTGGCGAAGCGTGCGCGGGCGTTTGGCATGGAGCTGATTGCATTTGACCCGTTTGTGGCTCCGGTGGTGGCGCGGGAGAACGGCGTGACGCTGGTGAGTATCGACCAGATTTTCTCGGAGTCGGACTACCTGAGCCTGCATGTGGGACTGACGCCGCAGACGGAGGGGTTCATCAACCAGCACTCGATCGGGATCATGAAAAAGGGGATCCGGATTGTGAACTGTGCGCGCGGTGAGTTGATTAACGACGCTGCGCTGGTGGAAGGGTTGAAGAGCGGCAAGGTGGGCGGCGTGGCGCTGGACGTATTTACCGTTGAGCCGCTGAAGGATTCACCGTACTACGGTGTGGACAACGTGATCTTGACGCCGCACCTGGGCGGATCGACGGACGAGGCGCAGGAGGCAATCGGCATCCAGCTGGCGCAGCAGGTGAGTGCGTACCTGAAGAGCGGTGTGGTGCAGAATGCGGTGAATGTGCCGTCGCTTTCGCGTGAGGAGTATGTCGAGGTGCAGCCGTTTGTGGACCTGGCGGAACGGCTGGGGACGTTTCTGTCGCATGCGACGCCGGGAAATCTGGATGGCGTGGAGATTGGGTATGCCGGGCGGGTGGCTGCGGGCAAGACGGAGCTGATTAAGAACGCGCTGCTGGTGGGTGTGCTGAAGGATACCGAGCAGGTGAACCCAATCAATGCGAGCGCGATTGCGCAGGAGCGCGGGATTCGGGTGCAGGAAGACAAGAAGGAGTTTGCCAGCGGCGGCGCGGGCAGCGTACTGAAGCTGGGCCTGCACAGCGCGGAGGGCGATGCGCGGGCGAGTGCGACGGTGCTGCATGGGAACTCGCCGCGGCTGCTGAGCCTGGACGGGATTGATATTGAGGCACCGCTGACGGGAACGCTGATTGTGTTGCGGAACCATGATGTGCCGGGCGTGGTGGGTCGCGTGGGAACGGTGCTGGGGGAGCATGGGATTAACATTGCGAACTTTGCACTGGGTCGGAGTTCGCGGTCGCAGCGGGTGCCGCAGGGCCAGGCGCTGGCGGTGCTGCAGGTGGATGCGCGGACGCCGGGATCGTCGGTGAGTGCCGCTGTGGAAGCACTGCGCAAGGTAGAGGCGGTGGTGAGTGTGCGGGTGGTTGAGTTGAGCCGGCCGGAGTAAGTGACAGGTACGACGTGGTAGGTGGTAAGGCTTTGTGGTTGGTGGTTAGAAGAGAGTTTCGATATGCCTTTATATGAGTACCGCTGCACTGCATGCGACCGGCTGACTGAGAAGCGGCAGAAGTTTTCAGACCCGGAGATTACGGATTGCCCGTACTGCGGCGGCAAGCTGGAGAGGACCATCACTGCGCCTGCGATTCAGTTCAAGGGCGGCGGCTGGTATGCGGATGGGTACGGCAGCAAGAAGCCTGCGGCCGCGGGGAGCGGGTCTGGCGAGGGCGGCGGGTCGGGTGAGAGCGGTGGTGCGTCGGCTGAGAGCAAGGGCGGAGAGTCGAAAGCAGCCGGTAGCGATTCCGCACCAAGTACACCGGCGGCAACACCGGCTGCAAGTCCCAGTCCTGCGGCAGCGGCGAGTTCGACGAGTAGCAAGACGTAGTCATCGGTGACGGGTAAAGGCAGAGGATTGCAATGCGGCTCTCCGTCACCGTGCCATTGACCTGGGCAGTCGAATGAGGCAGCTGATTGTGTGGCAAACCTCTACTTCTTTGGATCGTTGGGATTGGGCGGAACCTTTTTGCCGGCGCGGCGGGCCTGGGCGAGGCCGATGGCGATGGCCTGCCTGGGGTCAGTTACGAGCTTGTCGGAGGTGCCGATGTGGAGCTTGCCTTCGTGCATCTCGTGCAGGTCTTCCGCAACCTGAGCGCCGGCAGCGGGGGAGTATTTGCGGCTGGACTTCCTGGCGCTCGTGGTTGAAGTCGACTTTTTGGCGGTTGCTTTTTTTGCGGGTGTTTTCCTGGCCGGAGCTTTCTTTGCAGGGGCTTTCTTCGTGGTTGCCATGCTTTGTGACCTCACAGGTAGAAGCGGTGTCGTCGGTATGAGCAGAAGCGTTCGCTGCGTGTCAGGCGGTGCGGCGACGGGAACGCATGAGGAAGAGGATGAGGACGGTACCGAGGCCGAGGCCGATCCAGGAGATGGGCTGGCCGAAGCCATGGATGCCGTCGAGGCGGCCGGCGTGCCACGCGTCGACAGTGCGTTGGACGTCTTCGCGGAGACCGGGGACGGTGAGCTTCGCGTAGTCAGTGGTTGGAAGCGAGCCGAAGACACGTTCGGGTGCGGGGGTCTTGCCTTCGGTGTCTTTGGGGATGGCGTTCATGAGCTGGAAGACTTCTTCGTCGGGCTGGTCGTGGAAGTACCTGGTTTGCGCGGTGTTGGGGTAGATGGTGGTGGTGCCGGTCATGTGCTGCTCGATGGCGGCAACGACATCCTGGCAGACGCCGAGGGTGTAGTAGCCGCCGAAGGGCATGGCGGGGTGCGCGAGGTGGAGGTAGGCGTAGGCGCGCAGGAGCGAACCGGTGAGGCGGGTGACTTCGACGGCGTCGGCGTTGCGGTACTCGTGGGCGTGGCGGCCCATGACCCAGGGTTGGTTCAGCTCGTCGTTGGTGCGGAACTCGGCGCGGCCGTCGATGCCGAAGTAGAAGGTGACGTCGGCGTTGATCCTGGGGCCGGAGATGATCCACTCGTATTCGGCATGGGCGACGGGGGTAAGGAGCTTGCGGCGGCCTTTCCACCAGTGTTTGGCGGGGATGCGGAGGCCGGTGTCGAGGAAGAAGGGCATCTCGACGTCTTGATTTCCGTTTCCGCTGTTGTAGTGGAAATGCCCGAAGTTGGCGAAGTAACGTGCGTCGGCGACGGTGACGGTGTGGCCGGATTGCTGGAGGGCGGCGATGAGCTGCTGGGGGGTTTCCGCCTGCTCTGAGCCGAGCTGGGCGACGAAGGTCGCGGTGGGGTGGCCGGTGGGCGTGAAGCCGTTGAGGGAGAGGCGGTTGAGGACCTCCGCGAGGCGCGCACTTTCAGCGTGGAGCGGTGCGAGGCGCGGGTCGGGACCATCGCCGTAGGTTACGTCATCGCCGAGCGGCTTCTGGTCGAGTTGGAAGCCGGGGCCCGTGGCGGGCTGGTCGAGCGAGATGCTGGCGGGCTGGTCGAGCGCGTAGGTGCCGAGGTCGACCTTGATGGCGTCCGCGGTTGAGTCACTTCCCTGCTCTTTTTTCAGGAGCGGTTCGGCGGCGTTGACGGTTTTGGTGACGCGCTCGATGGTCCAGCCCGGGAAGCGGTCGAGGCCCTGCCAGTCTTTGCCGAGGACCAGCTTGCGGAAGAGGTCGAAGAGGGCCGGGGTGAAGGACGCGCCGGAGGCGGGGTTGTGGCCAATCTGGGCGAGGAGCTTGTCGGTGAAGCCGGGCTGGGCGGAGAGCTCGGACATCATGCGGGAGAGCATGACGGTGTTCGGCGGCAGGGCGGCGATGTCGCGGGTGATGCGGTCGGAGTCGCCGGCGCGGGTGGCGCAGGCGGCGAGGAGGACCAGCGGGGTTAGGCGCAGGAGGTGGAGGGGGTGCCGCATGGTGGGAGTAGATGCGAGACCATGTCTGATGGTCTGCTGAGGGCAAAGAAAGACCTCATCACCAACATTGGAAAGTTAACAACATCGTTACTGTACGGAAGTGAGGCCGTTATGACGATCTACTGGGTTGAATCAAACAGCTCCACACGCTTAGCAATCGTTCCTCGTCCGCGAGGCGGTGACTGGCTGGAGGATGAGCTTGCCGCCGTTCGTCGGGAAGGAGTTGACGTTCTGATCTCATTACTCACCCCACCAGAACAAACCGAGCTGGGGCTGGACAACGAGGCTGACGCCTGCAGACGAACAGGGATCCAGTACATGAACTTCGCGATTCCTGATCGAGACGTCCCTGATTCCCGACGCGATTTCGCAGCTTTGCTGGCCGATGTGACAGCCGCTCTAAACTCCGGCAAGAGAGTTGGTGCGCACTGCCGGGCAGGGATCGGCAGATCGTCATTGCTGATTGCAGCTCTGCTGTGCCATCAAGGTATGCCGCCGGATGAGGCCTTCAGCAAGATTTCCGAAGCTCGTGGTCTGACCGTGCCAGATACACCGGATCAGGTAACCTGGTTGACTCATTTCTTTAGTAGTTAGAGGCTGCCGGAGTGGCGACCGCCTTTACGCGGCGGTGAGTTTTTTGAGGACGAGTTCGTTGAGGAGGGCGGGGTTGGCCTGGCCTTTGCTGAGGCGCATGACCTGGCCGACGAAGAATGCGGCGACGGTGGTTTTGCCGGATTTGAACTGGTCGAGTTGTTTTGGGTTTGCGGCGATGATCTGGTCGATCATGATTTCGAGGGCGCCGGTGTCGGAGATTTGTTCGGGCTTTTCACGGTCGTAGACGGCGGCGAAGTCTTCGCTGGTGGCGAAGGCGGTGTCGAAGAGGCCCTTGAGCTGCTTGGAGGAGAGTTTGCCGTCTTCGAGGAGGTCGGAGGCCTGGACGAGGCCGGCCATGGAGATGGGGCTCTGCTCGAGCGAGAGGTGGGCGGCGTCGAGGCGGCCGCGGAGTTCTGCGAGGAGCAGGTTGGCGAGGCGCTTGGGGCTTTTCGCCTGCCTGGCTGCGGCTTCGAAGGTGTCGGCGAAGGTGCGGGAGGCGGCGATGGTGCTGGCGTCCTGCTCGGAGAGGGCGTACTGCTCCTGCAGGCGCTTGCGGCGCTTTTCGGGGAGTTCGGGGAGCTTGCTGAGGATGCTGTCGCGCCATGCGTCGTCGACGGTGAGGGCGGGCAGGTCGGGCTCGGGAAAGTAGCGGTAGTCGTGGGCTTCTTCCTTGCTGCGCATGGAATAGGTGCGGCCCTCGGCGGCGTTGTAGAGGCGCGACTCCTGCTGGACACGCGCGCCGGATTCGACGACTTCGATCTGGCGTTCGATCTCGTAGTTGATGGCGTCGCGGATGTAGCGGAAGCTGTTGACGTTTTTGACTTCGGCCTTGGTGCCGAACTCCTTTGCGCCCTTGCGCATGACGGAGACGTTGGCGTCGCAGCGGAGGGAGCCTTCTTCCATGTTGCAGTCGGAGACGCCGGTGTAGAGCAGGATTTCCTTGAGACGGGTGAGGTATTCGTAGGCCTCGTCGGCGGTGCGGAGGTCGGGCTCGGAGACGATCTCGATGAGGGGGGTGCCGCAGCGGTTGAGGTCGATGTAGGTCCGGGTGCTGGAGTCGGCGAAGCCGTCGTGGATGCTCTTGCCGGCGTCCTCTTCCATGTGGAGGCGGGTGATGCCGATGCGGCGGATGCCGCCGCCGGTGGCAAAGTCGGAGGGAACGTCGAGGTAGCCGTTTTCCGCGAGGGGCTTGTCGAACTGGGAGATCTGGTAGCCCTTGGGGCTGTCGGGGTAGAAGTAGTTTTTGCGGGCGAAGACGCTGGTGGTGTTCACCGCGCAGTTGATGGCGGCGGAGGCGAGCGTGGCGAACTCGACAGCCTGGCGGTTGAGCACGGGCAGCGCGCCGGGCAGGCCAAGGCAGACGGGGCAGGCGTGGGTGTTGGGGTCGCCGCCGTAGCGGTTGATGCAGCCGCAGAAGGCCTTGGTGTCGGTGAGGAGCTGGACGTGGACTTCAAGCCCGATGACGGGCTGGTACTGGGCGAGGAGGTCGGGCGAGAGAGTAGCCATCAGGTTAGATTTTACGGCGTTTCGGCTTTTTGCCTGTTGCGCGGCGCGAGGCCGGTGGTGTACTTCTTCCGCATACTGCTTTTGCGGGATGGCGTTCTGCCCTGTTTGCCGCGCATGATTGCGGCTGGATGGGCTTCTGAGGTGCGGTTTGGGTGCTGCCGGTTTTAGTGTGAGGTTTCGTGCGTTGGGTTCGGCCGCCGCTTTGCTGCTGGCTTTGTTGCCAATGCCGGCGATGGCGGCGAAAGACCAGGTACCGGACTGGGTGAAGCAGGCGGCGGCACAGACGCTGCCGCAATACCCGGAGCGGACGGACGCGGTGCTGCTGCTGGATGACCGGACCTACACCATTGCGCCGGACGGGACCAAGACGGAGCATGTGCGGCGGGTGGTGAAGCTGTTGCGTCCGCAGGGGCGCAACTATGGGCAGCTTTGGGCGAGTTTTTCAGACTCGGAGAAGCTGAAGTCGATGCACATGTGGAGCATTGGCGCAGACGGTCACGAGTACACGCTGCGCGACAGCGATCTGTCGGACCACGGGTACGGCGAAGGATTTGTGCTGTACAGCGATGAGAAGTACCGCACAGGGTCTTTGCCGGCGATGGGACCCGGAGCGATCACGGCGATTGAATTTGAGTTGCAGGGCAGGCCCTATGACAACGACATCATCTGGATGCCGAACGAGGAAATCCCTGTGGCCACGGTGAGGCTGACATTGAATCTGCCGCCGGGGTATACGTACAAATCGTCATGGAAAGACAAGCGGTCCCCAGCGGCGGCGGTGGACCTGGAGAACGGGCGCACGCTGTGGGAGGTGAAGAACCTACCCTCTCTGCGACTTGAGGGCGTGGAGATGGCACCCGATAGCCAGAGCCTTTCGTCGCGGCTGGATGTGTTCTATTACGGGCCGGCACAGGTTTTTCCGAAGACGGCAATGCGTGGGGACTGGCAGGACATTGGGCTGTGGTACGGGCAGTTGGCGCAGGGCCGAAATGAGCCGGATGCCGCCGTGACGGCCAAAGCAGAGGAGCTGGTGCGCGGAAAGACGGACTTTCGCGCGCGCGTTGAGGCGGTGGCGAACTTTGTGCAGCAGCAGATTCGGTACGTGGCGATCGAGGTAGGGGTTGGTGGGTACCAGCCGCACGCGGCAAAGGATATTTACCGGACGTTGAGCGGTGACTGCAAAGACAAGGCAACGCTTTTGAGTGCGATGCTGCAGGCGGTGGGCATTCACAGCACGTGGGTGCTGGTGGATACGAATCGCGGCGTGATGGACGCGAGTGCACCATCGTTGATCGGCAACCACATGATTGGAGCGATCGAGCTGCCGGCGGACTACAAGCCGGAGGCGATGTACAGCGTGGTGACGACAGGACGTACGACGAACGGGACGAGCAAGCGGTGGCTGCTGTTTGACCCAACGTGGGAGAAGACGCCGCTTGGCCAGATTGAGCGTGAGCTGCAAGGCAGTGACGCGCTGCTTGTGGACGGGACTGGTTCCGAACCTATCCGTATACCCGTGCTGAAGCCGGAGCAGAACCACATTGAGCGGCAGGAGAAGTTTGCACTGGCTGCGGACGGCAGCATTGCAGGCACGGTGCACGAGACGCGCGGTGGCGACATTGCACGGGATCGGCGCTACCTGTTTGCAGAGGCGGACTCGAAGAGGCAGCAGCAGTTCTTTGACAGGTTGACCGCGCAGGATCTGGTGAGCTTTGAATTGACGGGCCTTCGATCTGCGAACGTGCACGACCTGGACAAGGACCTGCAGATTGATTACACGCTGAAGGCGGACCATGCCATGCAGGAAGCAGGGCCGCTGCTGATGGTGCGGCCGCGGGTGGTGGGGTCTGAAGGGTTCCCGCTGGATCGCGCAGGGATGGGCAAGAAGCGCACCGTGGCGATCGACCTGGGAGAGACGCGGGAGATCCATGATGTGTGCGAGATCAGCCTGCCGGCAGGGTTTGCGGCGGATGAGTTGCCGGAGCCTGTGTCGGTAGACACCGGGTTTGCAGCGTACAAGAGCCAGGTGACTGCGAAAGCCGGCATGCTGCGGTATGAGCGGACGTTTACGGTGCGGGAGATTACGCTGCCAGCAGAACGGTACAAGGACGTGGAGAAACTGAGCATGGTCATTGCGACGGATGAGGGTAGCAACGCGGTGCTGAAGCGGCAGTAGGGGCGGGGACGACGTAGCGAGAGAAGGCTTGGGGGAGTCTGTGATGGGCTTGGAACGGGTGTGGCAGGTTGTGTTGGTGGGCCTGGGGCTGGCATTGCCGATGGGTTCGGTATGGGCCCAGCAGTGGATTGCACCGACAGCGGACGAGTTGAAGATGACCAGTATTCCGGAGCAGCCCGACGCAAAGGCTGTGGTGCTGTATCGCGACGAGCTGACGGATGACGACTACCATGTGAAGTCGCGTTATATGCGGGTGAAGGTGCTGACGGAGGCTGGCAAGGATCTGGCCGATGTGCGTATCCAGTTCGATCACCGGAGCGGTAGTGGCGGTTACGAGGTGGGCGAGGTGGCGGGCCGAACGATCCAGCCGGACGGCACAATCATTCCGTTTACGGGCAAGCCGTACGAGAAGGTCTTCGATCAGGGCAAGGGTTACAAGCGCGCGTTCAAGGTCTTCTCGCTGCCCTCGGTGCAGGTGGGCAGCATCCTGGAGTACCGGTACACGCTGCGCTGGGATGACCACGTCTTCTGGAGCCCGGAGTGGGATATCCAGTCGGAAGACCTGTACCTGCGCAAGGGCCATTTCCTGTGGAAGCCTACAAACAAGGATCTGTTGAGCAGGTCGCGAGGCGGGCACGAGGACTTGACGTCAACGCTGGTGTGGAACGCGGTGCTGCCGAAGGGCGTTGAGGTGAAGAGGACGGTAACGGGGCTAAACCGTGTGCTGCTGGAGGTGAACGTGCAGAACGTGCCTCCGTTCGGCGTAGAAGAGTACATGCCTCCGATCCAGAGCACGGCCTACCACGTGTATTTCTACTACTCGCCGTATCGCACGCCACAGGACTTTTGGAAGACGGAGGGCAGCTACTGGAGCGGCGAAGTCAACAAGTTTGTGGGCAACAGCGGTGCTGTGCGAGACGCAGCAACTGCAGCCGTGCTGGGTGCAACAACTGACGAAGACAAAGCCAGGAAGCTGTATGCGCTGACGCAGACCATTGAGAACACGGACTACTCCCGCACGCACGACAAGGCTGAAGAGAAGAGTGAGGGTTTGCAGGTTACCAAGAGCGCGGAGGACGTGCTGAAACGGAAGCGTGGGACCAGCGACCAGATCGCCATGACATACGTGGCACTGGCGCGGGCCGTGGGGCTGAACGCATCGGTGATGGTGGTAAGCGACCGGAATTTTCAGACATTCAACGCGAACTGGCTGGACTTCGATCGTCAACTGAGCGACGAGGTTGCAATTGTGAACTACGGCGGAACAGAGCACTTTGTGGACCCAGGAACTCCGTTCTGCAACTTTGGTCATCTGTCGTGGAAGCATTCCCTGAGTGCGGGGATGCGGCAGCAGGGCAAAGAGACGGCGCTTGTGCAGACGCAGGCGGAGGGTTACAAGGATTCGCGGACGGCGCGCATTGCAGATTTGAAGCTGGAGGACGGCGGGCACGTGACGGGTACGGTGTCGCTGAGCTTTAACGGTGCGCCCGCGGTGGAATGGCGGGACTCGGCGCTGCGCACCGACGAGGCCGAACTGCGCGAAGAGCTGACGAAGTATGTGGAATCGATGCTGCCGGGTGGCACGGAGGCAAAGATCAAGACACTGGACGGACTGACGAACGAAGCTGTGCCGCTGAAGGTGGTTTTCACGGTGGATGGCAACTTGGGGTCGTCGGCGGGATCGCGTGTGATTTTGCCGAGCGACGTGTTTGTGGAGCACCAGCGGCCTGCGTTTCCGCATGAGCAGCGCGATCAGCCGGTGTACTTTCACTATGCACAGACGATGCAGGACGCGATGCGGATTACGTATCCGGCGTCGTTCACAGTGGAGAGTGTGCCGCCGGACGACAAGGTCCTGTTCAAGAGCAGTGCCGCGTATGTGCAACGGTCAAAGCTGATGGGCAACACCGTGACGGTGTGGCGCGACCTGACTTTGGGCGAGATTTATTACCCGCTGGACGAGTACCCGGAGTTGCGGAAGTTTTATGCGGATTTTGAGCACAAGGACCACGCGTCAATCGTTTTAAAACGGACAGCGGCGGGTACAACGGCAAAGGTGGCAGCTGCCGGCGAATAGAGTGTCGCCAGTGGGCAACGTGCTTGTGAACGACCCGCTCTATTGGAGCTATGTCGACCGCCAGCGATTTGTTTTTCAACGACCCCGATCAGGACAGCCGCAGGGCTGAGCTGCGGGACTTCTTTGGGCCGAACGCAGATGTGTTTCTGCGCACATACGAGCGCATGCGCACACTGGCTCTCCTTCCCAAGGGGAGTGGATCATTTTGGCAGAACCTGCGTGTAAGCGCGTTTGAGCCGGCAGCGTTCTTCTGTGGGCCGGTGTGGTTCTTCTATCGCAAGATGTGGGCCTGGGCATGGGGCATCACGGCCTTTGAGCTGATCTTTGGCTATGTCGCTTCGCTGCTGCACTTGCGCGGAGGCTTTGCCGCAGGCGCGATTCTGGCGGTAATGGCGCACCGGGCCTACGTGGATCACGCGATGTCGAGCATTACCAAGCTGCGCGCGTCGAGCGGAGGTTTGGACCCGCACTCTGTGAGGATGGCTGGTGGCGTGTCAAAGCTGGCAGGATGGATGAGCGGGACAGTGTATTTTCTGCTGATTGCCCTGACGATTGTGGGGCTCTGGCTTTTGATGACACACCCAGGTGCGGCGGACGCGGGCAGATAAACTGGTAGAAGCATGATTCTGCCTTTTGTACGTGAGACTGTTGGAGAGCTGGAGCGCACGGATGCGTTTGAGCGGGTGCGGCGGCACCTGAGTGGTGGGCAGGGCCGGCGCATGGTGAGCGGGTTGACCGCGACAGCGCGTGCGCTGTACCTGCCGCTGATGGTACGGGCTGCCGATGCCCCGGCGCTGATTCTGGTAAGTGACAACAAGGCTGCGGAGGCGCTGCACCTGCTGCTGAATGCGGCGTGTGAGCTGACGGGCGCGCTGAGGTGTGAGGAGGTGCTGCGGCTGCCGGCGCATGATGTGCTGCCGTTTGAGAACCTGTCGCCGCATGCGGAGATCCAGGAGCAGCGGGCAGCGACGCTGTGGAAGATGTGCACGGGCAAGGCGCGGGTGGTGATTGCTCCGCTGGAGGCTGCGTGCATGCGGCTGTTCAGCAGGGATTATTACGCGGGGCTGGCGCTGGAGCTGAAGCGCGGCGAGGAGTACGACACGGAGATGCTGCTGGCGCACCTGCTGGAGGTGGGCTACACGCGGGTGGACGTGGTGGAGATGCCCGGGCAGGTAACGCTGCGGGGCGGCATTGTGGATGTGTATGGGCCGGAGATGGAGCGGCCAGTGCGGATCGACTTTTTTGGCGATGAGATTGAGAGCATGCGGCGGTTTGATCCGGAGACGCAGAGGAGTGCCTCGCCGGTGGATGCGATTACGCTGCTGCCGCTGACGGAAACGCCGGTGACGGACAAGCTGCTGGGTGCGGTGCATGCGCGGCTGGTTCGGGGTGGAGCTGCCGGTGCGGAGCTGGAGGGAGGCGAGGAGCCGGCGGAGATTCAGAGCAGCTACGGGAATGTGTCGGTGTTTCCGGGGTGGGAGTTTTTTGCTGCGGTGGCGGGGGCGCACTCGACGATTCTGGACTTGATGGGACGCGGGACGCGGGTGTTTGTGGAAGAACCTGCCATGGTGAAGAACCAGGGCGAGCGTTGGTGGAACAAGATTGAGCAGAGGCATGACCGGAGCGGGATCGGATCGTTGATTGGACCGGAGGACTTATATATTTCGCCGTGGCACTTAGACGACTTAGTGCGAGGAACCCCGGGTATTGAGTTAGACCAGTTAGGCGCGGTGGATATTCTGGACGTGGATAACTCCGCGATGACGGAGATCAACTTCAGCACGCGGCCGACGATGAAGTTTCATGGGTCGATTCCGGCGATGGTGGAGCAGATCAAGTCGTTGATGAAGGGCGATGCGCGGATATTGATTGCGGCTGCGAACCAGGGTGAGGTGGAGCGCCTGGCCGGGTTGTTGCAGGAGTACCAGTTGCCGTATCGGCTGGGGTCGAAGGCGCAGACCAGCAGTGGTTCGGCCACGGTGTATGACGAATCGAGCAATACGCGCAGTGAGTACAGCACGCCGGTGATTTTGAAGGTGGCGATTGCGAACGGTGTGCAGGTGCTGGACATCGACAAGAAGACTGCCGGGCAGCTGGTGCTGTTTGGTGCGCAGGATTTGAATGATGACGCCGACGTGCAGGCACGGCCAGTAGCGAAGAAGAGTAAGACGAGCGCATTTATCTCGGACTTTCGGGATCTTACTGTCGGCGACTACGTGGTGCATGTGGAGCACGGAATTGCGCGCTACATGGGGCTGCGTGTTCTGGATGATGGTTCCGGGCTTGAGTTAATGATTCTGGAGTTTGCGGAGCAGGCGAAGTTATATGTTCCGCTCACTCGACTTGATCTGATTCAGAAGTACCGATCAAGCGATGGCGGGCCTGCGCCGGAGCTGAACCGCATGGGTGGCGTGGCGTGGGCCAAGACCAAGGCCCGCGTGAAGAAGGCGATGGAGGACATGAGCGGCGAGCTGCTGAAGCTGTATGCGCAGCGGCAGAGCGCGCTTGGGTTCTCGTATTCGCCGGACTCCACGATGATGCGGGAGTTTGAGGAGGCGTTCGACTTTAACGAGACGGATGACCAGGTGAGCGCAATTGCCGACATCAAGCGGGACATGGAGAGCACACAGCCAATGGACCGGCTGTTGTGCGGCGATGTGGGGTATGGCAAGACGGAAGTCGCGATGCGCGCGGCGTTCAAGGCTGTGGGTGACAGCAAGCAGGTAGCGGTGCTGACGCCAACAACGGTGCTGGCGTTCCAGCATTTTCAGAGCTTCAAGAAGCGGTTTGCGCGGTTCCCTGTTCGCGTGGAATTGCTGTCGCGCTTTCGTACGGCGAAGGAACAGAAGCTGGTGCTGGAGGACGCGGCTGCCGGAAAGGTGGACATCCTGATTGGGACACACCGGTTGATCAGCAAGGATGTGGCATTTCAGGACCTGGGCCTGCTGGTGATTGATGAGGAGCAGAGGTTTGGTGTGCGGCACAAGGAGAAGCTGAAGCACCTGCGGGCGCACATTGATGTGCTTTCCATGTCGGCGACGCCGATTCCGCGGACGTTGCATATGAGCCTGCTGGGCTTGCGGGATATGAGCGTGATCGAAACGCCGCCCAAGGATCGCATGGCGATCCAGACGGTGGTGGCAAAGTTTGATGAGAAGTTACTGCGAACGGCGCTTGAGCTGGAGTTAGAGCGGGGTGGCCAATGTTACTTCGTGCATAACCGGGTGGAGACGATCTATGAGATGGCGAGTAAGATTCGCGAGTTAGTGCCGCAGGCGCGGGTAATTACCGCGCACGGGCAGATGGGCGAGGGCGAGTTAGAGCGGGCGATGCTTGCCTTTATGAATCACGAGTACGACGTGCTGTGCGCGACGAGCATTATTGAGAACGGGCTGGATATTTCAAAGGCGAACACGATCGTGATCAATCGTGCGGACAGGCATGGGTTGAGCGAGCTGTACCAGTTGCGCGGGCGGGTAGGTCGGTCGGATCGTCGGGCGTATGCGTACCTGCTGATTCCGCCGGAAAACGAGCTGACGGAGGTGGCGCGGCGGCGGCTGGCGGCGTTGAAGGAGTTCAGCGATTTGGGTGCGGGCTTCAAGATTGCGGCGCTGGACCTGGAGCTGCGTGGCGCGGGCAACATGCTGGGCGGCGAGCAGAGCGGGCACATTGAAGCGATCGGCTTCGAGATGTACACGAGCATGCTGCAGGAAGCGGTGCGCAAGATCAAGGGTGAGGATGCGGAGGCCGAGCGGCCTGCGGTGACGCTGAACCTGGGTGTGTCGCTGCGGATTGATGCTGCGTACATCGCGGAGGAAAACCAGCGGCTGCGGATGTACAAGCGGATTGCCGGCGCGACGGATGCGAGTGTGCTGGCGGATGTGCGGGCGGAGATGGTGGACCGGTATGGACCGCTGCCGGAGTCGGTCGAGAACCTGCTGGAGGCTGGTGCGGTGCGGCTGCAGAGCGAGAAGCTGCAGATTGCGCAGGTGGACCGCAAGCGGGTGCAGTTTGACGAGGGCAAGACGAAGGTGTTCCGCGAGATGCTGCTGATCAAGTTCGACACGAAGGCGAAGATCGACCCGGGGATGCTGATGAAGCTTGTGAGCAGGAACACGAAGAAGGGCGCTACGTTTACGCCGCAGGGGGTGCTGCGGTGGCCGCTGAGTGGGGCGGATGCGGCGACCGTGTTGGCGGAGACGAAGACGTTGCTGGAGGAGTTGGAAGTGAGGCCGGTGGCGGCTTAGTGCGCCGCGTGTTGGCGGTTGCCTTGGGCCTCGGACCCACCTTAACCGCGCTTGGGATTTGGTGTTAGTTCGAAGCGGTCGATGAGCGCGGTGAAGGTGGGGCACCCAGCGTGGTGCCCCGTCTCCGTGGCGGCTTAGGCGTCCTGGGTTTCGCTCGTGGTGGCGGGGGTTTGGGTGGGGGTGCAGTGGTCGTCGGCGAGGTGGAGCCAGCGGTCGAGGGTGTCGATGCCGCGGGTGATTTCTTCTTCGGTGACGATGAGGGGCGGGGCGATGACGAAGTGGGAGACCCAGGCCTGGATGATGACGCCCTCGGCGAGGGTTTTGGCGGCGATGGCGTCGACGACCAGGGGCTTGCCGGCGAGCTTGTCCGCGTAGGTGTTGAAGGGTTCCTTGGTGGTGCGGTCCTTGACTAGGTCGACGGCCCAGAAGAGGCCTTTGCCGCGTATGTCGCCGATACTGGGGTGTTTGGACTTGAGTTTTTCTAATTTGGATTGCATGAGGGGCTCGAGGGAGCGGGCGCGCTCGACGAGGTTGAGGCGCTGCATTTCGCGGATGGTGGCGACGGCCGGTGCGAGCGTCATGGGGTGCGCTTCGTAGGTGTGGCCGTGGGCGAAGTAGTGGTCCTGGAAGAAGTCGCCGATGGCGGTGGAGGTGGCGCAGAGGCCGAGGGGCATGTAGGCGGAGGTGATGCCCTTGGCGGTGGTGAGGATGTCGGGGGTGACGCCCCAGAGGTTCATGGCGAACCATGCGCCGGCGCGGCCCCAGCCGGACATGACCTCGTCGGCGATGAGGAGGACGCCGTTTTCATCGCAGATGCGGCGGAGCTTTTGCATGTATTCCTGTGGTGGGACGATGACGCCGTTGGTGCCGACGATGGGCTCGACGAGGACGGCGGCGACGTCGGATTCGTTGCGGATCATGTGCTCGATGTAGTCGGCGCAGGCGATGTTGCAGCCGGGATAGGTGTGGCGGATGGGGCACTTGTAGCAGTGGCACTCCGGCCCGAAGATGACGCCCTGGGTTTTGCCGCGGGGCTCCATGGGCCAGCGCCGCATGTCGCCGGTGGCGGCGATGGAGGCGGAGGTGGAGCCGTGGTAGGAGCGGTAGCGGGCGAGGATTTTCGTCTTGCCGGTATACATCCGCGCGATCTTGAAGGCGGCTTCGTTGGCGTCGGTGCCGGAGGTGGTGAAGAAGAACTTGTCGAGTCCTTTGGGCAGAACCTGAAGGAGGAGTTGAGAGAGCTCGGCGCGGGTGGTGGTGGCGTAGCCGGGCATGGCGTAGGCAAGGTCCTGCGCCTGCTTTGCGATGCTGTCGATGACGGCCTGGTTTTTGTGGCCGAGATTCATGCACATGAGCTGGGCGGAGAAGTCGAGGTACTGCTTGCCGTTCGAGTCGGTGATGGTGCAGCCGTCGGTGTCGACGATGTGCATGGGCGTCCAGCCCTTTTGGTAGCGCCAGGTGCCGTAGTTGGTTTGCTGGGTGATCTGGACGACTTCTTGTGAAGAGAGGGGGGCGGAGGTGAGTTCGGGCATGTGGTGCCTTTCTACGATTGGGCGGCGGTGGCCGCAGGGCGGTGGCGTTGCATGAGCAGGGCGTAGAGGCCGCCGGAGAGAAAGAAGCCGAGGAACCAGGCGTAGTCGTAGAGGAAGCTGACGGCGGGAAGGACGCGGCCGATAAGAGCGGCGACGATGCCGAGGACAAGGGCGAGGACGGCGGAGAGATTGATGCCGTTGCTGTACTCGTACTGGCCGTGGCGCTGGTAGAGGGCGGGGAGGTCGAGCCGGGTGCGGCGGATGAGGAAGTAGTCGGCGACCATGATGCCGGCGACGGGGCCGAGGAGGCCGGAGTAGCCGACGAGCCAGCCGAAGACGTAGGAGCCGAAGGTGGCCATGAGCTTCCAGGGCATCATGGCGAGGCCGAGCAGGCCGGTGATGAGGCCGCCGGTGCGGAAGCTGATGTACCTGGGAGCCAGGTTGCTGAAGTCGTTGGAGGGGCCGACGACGTTTGCGCCGATGTTGACGTTGAGCGTGGCGACGAGGAGGGCGAGCAGGCCGAGAAAGGCGGCGAAGGGCTGGTGGAAGCGGCCGAGAAGTTCCACCGGCGACCAGATGGGGTGGCCGAAGACGACGGTGGAGGCCGAGGTGACGGCGATGCCCAGAAGCGAGTAGAGGACCATGGCGAGCGGGAGGCCGATGGCCTGGCCGACGAGCTGGGACTCCTGGTTTTTGGCGAAGCGTGTGAAGTCCGGGATGTTGAGCGAGAGGGTGGCCCAGTAGCCGACCATGGCGGTGAGGGAGGGCCAGAAGAAGTGCCAGAAATCCGCGCGGGTTTTGAAGGTGCTGGGTGCGGAGAGCATGGGGCCGAAGCCGCCGGCCTTGTGCAGCATGAAGCCGAGAAGGAGGGCGGACATGAGGAGCATGAACGGGACGGAGAGCGACTGCAGGCGGCGGATGCTGTCGACGCCGCGCCAGACGACGAGCATGTTGAGCAGCCAGAAGCCGAGGAAGCAGGCGGGAACGAGCCAGGGGCGGGGTGTGGCGGAGGGGGCGAGAATGTCGACCATTTGCGCGATGGCTTCGCCGCCGATCCAGCTCTGGATGCCGAACCAGCCGCAGGCGACGACGGCGCGGAGCATGGCCGGGATGTTTGCGCCCGTGGGACCGAAGGACGCGCGCACGAGGACGGGGAACGGGATGCCGTACTTGGTGCCGGCGTGGGCGTTGAGAAGCATGGGGATGAGGACGATGAGGTTGCCGACGAGGATGGTGAGGGTCGCCTGTTTCCAGTTCATGCCGCCGGCGATGAGGGAGGAGGCGAGCATGTAGGTGGTGACCTCCATGGACATGGAGAACCAGAGGGCGAAGAAGTTCCATGTGCCCCAGGTGCGCTGGGCCGGTTGGGTGGGTGCGAGGTCTGCGTTGTAGAGGCGCGGGTCGGGATGGAGGCCGGCGGTGGTCTGGTCTGTGGTGGCTGCCGCAGTGCTCATGCGAAACCTCCGGCGTTGGCCTGGCGCTTGAGGAAGCGGCCGCGACCGGTGGCGCCGAGGAATTTACCGGGGGAGGCTGTGTTGTCGACGACGAGTTCCCCGCGGGAGAAGACTTTGCTGGCGTTGCCGTGGACCTGCCAGCCTTCGAACATGCTGTAGTCGGTGGCCATGCACTGGGTTTGCGCGGAGATGGTGTAGTCGGCGGCGGGATTCCAGAGGAGGATGTCCGCGTCGAGGCCTGGTTTGATCGCGCCCTTCTGGTGGGCCATGCCGAAGATGCGGGCGGGGTTGGTGCTGCTGAGGGCGACGAACTGCTCTGGTGTGAGACGGCCGGGATTCACGCCGAAGTGCCAGAGGATCTGCAGGCGGTTTTCGATGCCGGGGCCGCCGTTGGGGATCCTGCTGAAGTTGTCGCGACCGAGGGCTTTCTGGGCCATGGTGAAGGGGCAGTGGTCGGTGGAGACAACCTGGAGGGTGCCGTCGGCGAGGGCGTTCCAGAGGGGGTCCTGGTGACGGCGTTCGCGGAGGGGCGGGGTGAAGACGAATTTCGCTTCGTCCCAGCTTTTGCCGGGCATCTGGTCTTCAAGGCTGAGGACGAGGTACTGGGTGCAGGTTTCGGCGAGGGCCTTTGCGCCGGCGGCTTGCAGGTGTTTGAGTTCGGCGAGGGCGTAGCTATTGGAGAGGTGGACGATGTAGACGGCGGCGCCGGCCATTTGCGCGAGGGCGATGGAGCGGTGGGTGGCTTCGGCTTCGGCGCGTGGGTCGCGGCTGTGGGCGTGCCAGTGCGGTTCGGTTTTCCCTTCGGCCAGCATCTGGGCGACGACGATGTCGATGGAGCTGCCGTTTTCTGCATGGATGCAGCAGAGGGCGTTGAGCGCGGCGGCTTTTTGCATGACGCGGAACATGAGGCCGTCGTCGATCATGAGCACGCCCGGGTAGGCCATGAAGAGCTTGAAAGAGGTGATGCCGGCGGCGACCATCTCCTCCATTTCGCGCAGGCCCTGGGCGCCGGCTACCCCGTTTTCCGGGGGGCCGAGGTCGGTGACGGCCATGTGGAGGGAGAAGTCGATGCAGGCTTTGCCGACGGACTTTGCGCGCCAGGTGTCGAGGGCTTCGCGCATGGTGCCGCCCTGGCGCTGGAGCGCAAAGTCGATGACTGTTGTGGTGCCGCCGATGGCCGCGGCCTGGGTGCCGGTGATGTAGTCGTCGGCGGAGGTGGTGCCGCCGAAGGGCATGTCGAGGTGGGTGTGGACGTCGATACCGCCGGGCATGACGAGGAGGCCGGTGGCGTCGATCGTTTCGTGGCCTGTGGGGTCGAGGCCGGGGCCGACGGCGGCAATGCACTCGCCTTCGATGAGGACATCCGCGCGCGTAGTGCTGTCGGCGTTGACGACGGTTCCGTTCTGGATGAGGATGCCCATGGTTGGCGTGTGCTCAGGGGGTGTTTGGATTGAGGTCGGTGGGGGCGTGGACGCCTTGCGGGACGTAGCCTGCAGCGACGCGTTCGGCCCAGCTTTCGTAGGGGAGGTCGGCGTCGACGCGCTGCATGGTGATGCAGTCCGGGACGGGGCAGACGAGGGCGCAGAGATTGCAACCGACGCAGTGGTGTTCGTCGACGCGGGGGATGCGGGCGACGGGTGTGCGGGTGGTGTCGAGGGCGTCGAGGTCAGCCTTGGAGACGGGGGTAGTGGTGATGCGGTTGGCGCTGTGCTCCGCGACCATGGCGGGGGTTTGGGAGGTGTTCGGTGCGGGGGCGGCTCGGTCGAGATGGATGCACTGGTGTGCGCCGTCCCAGCAGGCGGTATAGCAGAGCTGGCAGCCGATGCACTTCTCGGTGTCGATGTGGGCGACGACCTGGTAGTTGAGGTTGAGGTCCTTCCACTGGCGCATTTTGGGCAGGCTGGCACCGCGGAAGTCGTCGATGTTTTCGTAGTTCTTGCTCCGCATCCACTGGAGCAGGCCGTCGGCCATGTCTTCGACGATGCGGTAGCCGTAGTGCATGGCGGCGGTACAGACCTGGACGTTGCCGGCGCCGAGGAGGATAAACTCTGCGGCGTCCTGCCAGGTGGAGATGCCGCCGATGCCGGAGAGGGGCAGCGCGGCTTCGGGGTCGGACATGACCTGCTGGACCATGTTGAGCGCGATGGGTTTGACGGCGGGGCCGCAGTAGCCGCCGTGGGAGCTGTAGCCGTCGACCATGGGACGGGGCTGGAGGGTGTCGAGATCGATGCCGGTGATGGAGTTGATGGTGTTGATGGCGGAGAGCGCGTCGGCGCCGGCACGCTTGGCGGCGCGGGCGGGCATGCGGATGTCGGCGATGTTGGGTGTGAGCTTGACGATGACGGGGGTGCGGGCGACCTGCTTGACCCAGCCGGTGATGCGTTCGCAATACTCGGGGACCTGACCGACGGCTGAGCCCATGCCGCGCTCGCTCATGCCGTGGGGGCAGCCGAAGTTGAGCTCGAGGGCGTCGGCACCGGCGTCTTCCACGCGCTTGACCATTTCGTGCCAGGCCTGGGGTGCGGACTCGACCATGAGGGAGGCGATGACGAGATGTTTGGGGTAGCGGCGTTTCACTTCGGCGATTTCGCGGAGGTTGAGGTCGGTGGGGCGGTCGCTGATGAGCTCGATGTTGTTGAAGCCCATCATGCGCTGGCCTGCCCAATCGATGGAGCTGTAGCGGGAGCTGACGTTGGTGATGGGAGCGCCGATGGTCTTCCAGACGGCGCCGCCCCAGCCTGCGTCGAAGGCGCGCATGATCTGTTCGCCGCAGTTGGTGGGCGGAGCGGAGGCGAGCCAGAAGGGGTTGAGGCAGGGGAGGCCGGCGAAGGTGGTCTCAAGCGTGGGCATTCTGTGCCTCTCGCGTGAGTTGGGTGGCGATGGCGATGCCGGCGCGCTTGCCGTCGGCTACGGCGTCGACCACTTCGCGGCCGCCGTTGGTGCAGTCACCGCCGGCGAAGTATTTGGGATTGGTGGTTTGGCCGGTGGTGCGGTTGACGAGGATGCGACCGTCCTGCAGTTGGAGTTTGCCGACGGCGAAGGCGGCGTGGGTGGCCTGGCCGATTGCGAGGATGATGGTACTGACCGGGAGGGTGATGGCTTCTGACGTATTGGTGGAGGCTAGTTCGATCGCTTCAACGTGGTGTGTGCCGGTAACGGCGACGGGCTGCATGTGCCACAGGAAACGTACGCCTTCCTGCCTGGCGTGGTCGGCCTCAAACGAGAAGGCGGACATGTGTTCAGGGCCGCGGCGATAGACCATGTGGACGGGCGATGCGCCGAGGTGGATGGCGGCGATGGCGGCGTCGATAGCGGTGTTGCCGGCACCAATGACGGCGACGGAACCCTGCAAGCTGGTGAGCGTGCCGGACTTGTAGGCCGCGATAAGTTCGAGCGCGTCGGTGATGCCGGGCAGGGCTTCGTTGGCGAGACCGAGCTTGTGGATGCCACCGAGACCGATGCCGAGGAAGATGGCGTCGTGGGTGGATTCAAGCTCGTTGAGGGCCGCGGTGTCGATGGTGGTGTTGTTGCGGAACTCGACGCCGAGTTGGGAGAGGAGGTCGATCTCGCGCAGGCTCTCGTCGAGGGGGAGTTTGTACTCGGCGATGCCATAGGTGTTGAGGCCGCCGGGCAGCGGGCGGGCGTCGTAGATGGTGGCGCGGATGCCATGGCGGCGAAGTTCCGCGGCGCATGCGAGCGATGCGGGACCGGCACCGATGAGGGCTACGTGGTGACCCGTGTCAGGCGCAGGGGTGAAGGGGAGCGGAGCGCCGCTGGCATGAAGAGCATCCATGGCGAAACGCTGCAGGCGGCCGATTTCGATGGGCTTTTCATCTGCGTGGTTCAGAACGCATGCACCCTGGCAGAGGACCTGAACGGGGCAGGCGCGTGCACAGCTGGCGCCGAGGATGTTGGCGTCGAGGATGGTGCGGGCGGAGCCCTCGAGATTGCCGGTGCTGATTTTTTTAATGAAGCGCGGTACGTCGATGTGGGTGGGGCAGGCGACCGTGCAAGGCGCGTCGAAGCAGAAGAGGCAGCGGTTGGCTTCGACCGTCGCGGCCATTGGAGACAGTGGCGGGTGCATGGGCGGAAAGCGTTCAGCAATGCCGGGCGCGTGAGGAAGCTGTGCCTGGAACGCGTGAGTTTCAGTCATCAACAGATCACCTGCCATGCCGTACGTTCGCCGCTTCATCCGGGTAGAAAGGCGAGTGCCTGTTCACCCTGTATGTTGTCTGTCTTGGAAGAACGATTATGCCACTGAACGGTTCAGGATGCGACTTACGCGGAGGTTTCACCCTGCGCGATCCACTGCACCGTGCGGTCGGCTGCGAGGCCGAGCGCCTGGACGGCGAGCAGCAGATGGGCGCGGTCGGTGTCTTCCGCGGCGTTGTGGCTGAGGCCGGCGATGGATTGCACGAAGAGCATGGCGGTAGGGATGCCGGTGCGGGCGACCTCTGCAGCGTCGTGGAGGGGACCGGAGGGGAGCAGTTCGGTGGTGCCGCAGGTTTGCTGGACGGCTTCGGTACAGATGCCGATGAGGGCGGGATGAAAGGCGATGGGCTCGATGGACCAGATCTTTTGCCAGGTGACGGTGCAGCCTTCCTGTGCGGCGAAGCGTTCGCTGGCGTCGCGGCAGTCGTGGAGCATGGTGGCGAGGATGGCGGGGTCGAGGTCGCGGAGGTCCAGCGTGGCTTCGCAGCGGCCAACGACGGCGGTGACGATGCCGGGGAAGGTTTTGACGCTGCCCATGGTGGCGACGCTCTGCGGATGCTGCATGGCTATCGTTTTGATTTGGAGGGCGAGACGGGCGCAGGCGGCGAGGGCGTCGCGGCGGACGGCCATGGGGGTGGAGCCGGAGTGCGCCTCCTGGCCGTGGAAGGTGATTGCCCAGCGCTCGACGCCCTTGGTTCCCTGCACAACGCCGAGGGGCTTTTTTGCGGCTTCGAGAACGGGCCCCTGTTCGATGTGGAGTTCAAGATAGGCGGCGATTCCCTGCTGTTCGCGGGTGGCGTCACCTATGCCGTCGATGCTGATACTGCAGGCGGCCAGAGCCTGCTCGAGGGTAGTGCCGTCGCGGTCGGTGCGGTTGCGGTCGGCGGCGATGGTGTGCGTGCCGGCGAAGGCAGAGGAGCCGAAGAGGCTGCGGCCAAAGCGGGCGCCTTCTTCGTCGGCCCAGTCGACGAGGCGGATTGTGCAGGGTGGGCGGCCGTTGTACTGGGTGGCGATGGAGGTGAGAACTTCAAGGCCGGCGAGAACGCCGAGGCAGCCGTCGAGCCAGCCGCCATTGGGGACCGAGTCAAGGTGGCTGCCGAGGACGAGGGCGCGGTCGGTGTCGCCGCGGAGGGTGGTCCAGTGATTGCCGGCGGCGTCGAAGTGCTGTTCTATGTGCCAGTGAGCGGGGAGTGTGGCGAGCTTGTCACGGAACCATCCGCGGGCCTCCATCCACACGGGCGACCAGGCGAGGCGTTGGGCACCAGAGTGGTCTGCGGTGAGGGCGCGCAGCTCTTCCAGGTGGGCGACCACGGTTTCTGCATTCAGCATGCATTCAACGTATCGCATCGCCGGTGAGAACCGGACCGATTAGGGCCGATGCTGCTGCGTCGATCGTGTGGCGGCTTCTGTTTTGCTTTGCGCGCCGGTGTAGAGGAATTGAGCACCGATGATGAAGAGCCAGATCCAGAGGACGAAGCGGAGCGGACGGCGCGGCACCCAGCTGCTGACGAGCGTACCAAGGATGACGCCGGCGAGGCCGCCGATGACGAGGTGCTTGAGGAGCAAAGAGCTGGTGCCGTGGAAGAGGCCGTGCGCGCCGGAGCCGATGAGCGAAAGAAGGAAGCCGAAAAGGATGTCGGTGCCGACCACCGTGGTGGGTGTAAGTTCGGTGAGGCTGAGGAGGGCGGCGGTGCCCAGTGCGCCTGCGCCTGCGGAGGAGAAGCCGACCTCTGCGCCGACGGGGAACATGAGGAGTGAGAGCCAGGGACTACGGTCGCGGGTGGGGCGGGTGTCCTCCTCTTTGCGGAAACTGAAGGTGATCTGCCAAACGGCGGTGAGGACGAGGACCGCGCCAAGGATGGTGTTGAGCACGACGGGCGGGTGGTTGTGCGCCATGGTCCGGAGCAGATAGCTGCCAAGCAGCACGCCGGGGATGCCGCCGAGGAGCATGAAGCCGAGGGTGCGCCAGGAGACGTGTTTGCGGGCGATCTGAGATGGAACGAGAACGAGCTTGACCGCGGCGGAGAACATGAGGCCGGTGGCGACGGCCATGGGTGCGGGCACGCCCAGGAAGAGGATGAGCATGGGCGTGGTGATGGTGCCTGCGCCGACGCCGGTGAGGGCGATGAAGACGGCGATGATGAAACCGATGAGGTATTCCACTGTGGCCTTTTGGTGCTGCGGCTCGGTGGCCGCTTGCTGCGGCCCGGGCTAGGTTTGGGCTTCGGTCTGGACGTCGATGGGGACGAGTTCGTGCTGCGCGGAAGGTGTGGGGGCGGCGATGTGGATGCCGCACTCTACCTTTTTGCCTGCCCATCGACCGGAACGTGGATCGTTCGGATCGGTGGGCAGGGTGGTACATGGCGCGCAGCCGATGGAGGTGTAGCCCTGCGCATATAGCGGCAGCAGGGGGATTTTATAGCGTTCGCACAAGGTCCAAACGTCACGGGTAGACCAGTCGGCGAAGGGGCTGAGTTTGCGGACGGTGATGCCGCTGGGCAGCGCGAAGTCTGCGACCTCTTCAAGCACGGCGCGGCTGCGGGCCTGTTCGCGGCGCAGGCCTGTGAGCCAGATGTCGTAGTTGCCGACGGCGTTAAAGAGAGGGACCACCTTGCGGAGTTTGCAGCACTGGTCGGGCTCGGTGGCGTAGAGCGGGCCGTGTTCAGCTTCCTGCTCTTCAATGGTGCGGACGGGGGTGAGGTTGGTGAGCTGCAGGTTCCAGTCTGCCGTGATGCGGTCGCGGTAGTGGAGGGTTTCCGCGAAGTGGTAGCCAGTTTCAAGGAAGAGGACGGGGATGTTGGGACGGAGCTTGAGGACGAGGTGGAGGAGGAGCACGTCTTCTGCCTGGAAGGAGCAGGTGAGGCTCGCGGTGCGGCCCTCTATGAGCTCGGTTTCGAGCAGCTGCTGCACGTGGGCGAGCTTGGCTTCGAGCTGGTCCTCGTAGCTGCCGGTGGGCTGCGGTGGCGCGATGGGCTGGTCGACGGTGAGGTGGAGGATGTCGCTCATGCTTTGCTCCCTTTCAGGATGCCGGCGGTGCGCAGGTGGTCGAGCAGGGCGTCGGTGGTGGTGATGCTGAGGAGGCGGTTATCCAGAACCGTGCTGCGGGTGACGGCGGCGGAGGTGGTGAGCACGATAGCGCCGGCGTCGAGGAGGGCTGCGACGGCAGTGGCAGAGGCTGACTGCGGACGGGCGATGAATGTGCCGGCGCGGAAGAGGGCTGCTTCGGCTTCGTCGAAGAAGGTGGTGTCGCCGGATAGGTGGATGTGGGCGGAGGTGTGGCCCCACTTAGCGATGCGTTCCGCCGGGGTGATGGCAGACGGTGTTGTTGCTGTTGCGTCTGTCGCCGTTTCGATGCTCATCGAACTGTCGGATTGAGCTGCAGCGGGAGCCGGCGTGCTGGTGGCCGAGGCCTGGAGTGAGAGCGATCGGACCATGCCGGCGGCGACGGTCGCGTTGGTTTGTGGATCGATGAGGACGAAGCTGCCCGTGATGCGGTTTGTGCTGTAGGGATCGAGGACGAGCGGCTGCGTCGATTCGATCTCGACGGTGCCGATGCTGTTGAGGGTGAGGGGTTCGTTCGGCAGGCGGTCGAGGGTTGTGGGGTCGAGGCGATAGGTGAGGCTCGCGACCTGTGCGGTGACGGTGCGACTGGTGTGTTTGAGCAGGTAGCGCGCGGAGAGGTTGAGCGGAGCCGCGTCCATCCAGACGAGGGTGGCGGTGAAGCGGGTGACCGGAGCCGGTGCCTGGTCTGGGGTGACGAGAAGGTCGCCGCGGCTGAGGTCTACTTCGTCGGCAAGGGTGAGGGTGACGGACTGCGGCGCCTGGGCCTGGGGGAGATCGCCAGTGAATGTGACGATGCGGGCGACGGTGGTTTCGCGGCCGCTGGGCAGGATGCGGACGGTGTCGCCGGGTGCGATGGTGCCGGAAGCAATTTGGCCGGCGAAGCCGCGGAAGTCCAAGTTGGGGCGGAGGACACGCTGGACGGCGAAGCGGAAGGGGGCTGTCGCGGCGGTTGCGGCGGCGGGAATGTTCTCGAGCAGCTGGAGGAGCGACGGGCCGGTATACCAGGGGGTTTGCTGTGAGCGGGTGACGACGTTGTCGCCTTCAAGCGCGCTGACGGGCAGGAAATGGAGGTGGGGTGTGTGGCCAAACTCCTGCTGGAGGCTGCCGAAGAAGCTGCGGAAATCCTGCTCGATGGAGCGGAAGGTCAGTTCGTCGTAGCTGACGAGATCCATCTTGTTGACGGCTACGACGATGTGCGGCACGCCGAGGAGAGTCGTGATGGCGGCATGGCGGCGGGACTGGATGAGGACGCCCTTGCGCGCGTCGACAAGGACGATCGCGACGGACGCGGTGGACGCGCCGGTGGCCATGTTGCGGGTGTACTGCTCATGGCCGGGCGTGTCCGCGATGATGAATTTGCGGCGCTCGGTGGTGAAGTAGCGGTAGGCGACGTCGATGGTGATGCCCTGCTCGCGTTCGGCGCGAAGGCCGTCTGTGAGGAGAGCGAGGTCGAGCACGCCGGGAGCGGTGGTTCCCTTGCCTTCAATGGACTTGAGCTGGTCGTCGTAGACGCTCTGGGTGTCGTAGAGCAGGCGGCCGATGAGGGTGGACTTGCCGTCGTCGACGGAGCCGGCGGTGGAGAAGCGGAGGAGGTCTTTAGTGCGCTCCTGGGCGAGGTATTCTTCGACGCTGAAGGTGTCGGCGAGCGCGGCGGCGGATGGGGAGATCTGGATCGGCTCGGGTTCTGGCGCGTGGCCGAAGCGGGGGTTGAAGTCGTCGATGCGCTCGTCCCACACATCAGGTTCGCGCGCAGGGGCGTTGTTGGCGGCAGTCAGATTGCGGGTTTCGAGGTCTTTGAGTTCGGTCGCCATCTAGAAGTAGCCCTCGCGTTTTTTGATCTCCATCGAACCTTCCTGGTCGTGGTCAATGGCGCGGTTGGCGCGTTCGGAGGAGCGGAAGCCGAGGAGTTCTTCGATGATCTTGGGAAGGGTGTCGGCGTCGGAGCGGATGGCGCCGGTGCAGGGGCTGCAGCCGAGGGAGCGCAGGCGGCTCTTGACCATGACGGGCTGCTCGCCGAGGCGCGCGACGAAGGCCTGCTCGGTGGGCAGAAGGGCGTCGCCGCGCAGGTACATGGGGCGCTCCTTGGCGTAGTAGAGGTCGACGATGGGAATGTCTTCGCGAAGGATGTACTGCCAGACGTCCATCTCGGTCCAGTTCGACAGCGGGAAGACGCGGATGGATTCGCCGGGATGGATGCGGGCGTTGTAGAGGTTCCAGAGCTCGGGGCGTTGGGAGCGCGGCTCCCACTGGCCGGCCTTGTCGCGGAAGGAATAGATGCGTTCCTTGGCGCGGGACTTTTCTTCGTCGCGGCGGGCTCCGCCGAAGGCCGCGGTGAAGCCGTAGTGTGACAAGCCTTGCAGGAGAGCTTCTGTCTTGAGCAGGCCGCAGCAGCGCTTGGTGTCGAGAGCGATGGGATTGGTGCCGCGAGCGATGGCGGGCTCGTTGCGCCAGACATGGAGTTCGGCGCCGATGCTGGCGGCCTGGTTGTCGCGGAATTCGATCATCTCGCGGAACTTGAAGCCGGTGTCGATGTGAAGCAGGGGGAACGGGATGGGCGCGGGGAAGAACGCCTTCTGCGCCAGACGGAGCATGACCGACGAGTCTTTGCCGATGCTGTACAGCATGACGGGGCGCTCAAATTCGCTCGCGACCTCGCGGAGGATGTGGATGCTCTCTGCCTCAAGCAGGTCGAGATGGGTGAGCGGCGGGGCAGGGGTGAGTGCGGCGGGCATGGCAATCCTGATGGAGACGCGCGGGCGAAAGGACGCCTGCGTGAGGGCTATGCGGATGTGGTTGGAAAGGAGTGGACGAGGCGCGGCTTAGAACTGCTCGACGTTGCGAAGACAACAACAACGGAACTGTAGGTAGCGGCTCATGCTTGTGGTCACCCTAACAGAGATGCCGTGCTGACGCCAGGGATGCAGGAAAAAGGTTGGAGCGGGAGACCGGGATCGAACCGGCGACATTCAGCTTGGGAAGCTGACGTTCTGCCACTGAACTACTCCCGCATACAAGGCCGAGTTTTGGTGGAGCTGAGCGGGATCGAACCGCTGTTGCTGCGCACCGGGTGAAACGTGTTGGTGGAGCTGAGCGGGATCGAACCGCTGTTGCTGCGCACCGGGTGAAACGTATTGGTGGAGCTGAGCGGGATCGAACCGCTGTTGCTGCGCACCGGGAGAAACGTATTGGTGGAGCTGAGCGGGATCGAACCGCTGACCTCCTCGTTGCGAACGAGGCGCTCTCCCAGCTGAGCTACAGCCCCACAAAGCGCGAACGCCGTGGTGTTCTGGGCAGTTTTCGGCTTCTGAAACCGAAGCGGATACTTGTCTGAGTGTAACAGGGACGTGGATCAGGCTCAACGGCCCGCGGTGCCGAGCTCGACGTGCGTATGCAGCGAGTGCAGTTCAGCCTGGGCGCGTACCACAGACGCCTGCTGACAGTGATACTTGTCTCGCAGGTTCTGCGACGCCGAGTTCCCTTCAAGCGCTTGCAGGTAGGCGGCGCGCAGCGAAGCTTCTCCACGTTCGACTTCAATCAACATGTTCGCCTCGGCGTTTGGAAGCACGGACTTGAGATCTTTGAGGATTCTGCGCATGAGACCGGGGACGGTACCGTCGCCAGGTTCGTTCCCCAGGTTCTTTAGTTCGAGCCGAAGTTCCTCATTGAACTTTCTGCGCTCCCTGACATGGCGTTCGGCATAGTGGCGGACTTGAGGGAGACGGGTTTTCCGTGCAAGATCCTGAAGGATTGCGATGGAGTCGTGCAGCTTTTCGATGACATGCACAAGTGGAGCATCGCCTTCAGCTTGAAGGTGTTCACCGGCCGGACGTCCTGAGCTCTGGTTCATTCACCAAAGTGTACAAATGGTCGAACTATTTTGATGTCCTATGGATGACACAGAAGCCGTAGAGCTAGGTTTGGAGGATTCTGGCTACGACTGGCGTTCCAGCCTGTATCGGCTTTTCTGTGGTGTGCCAGCGCTCGCCGGAGCTGTCCTGGTGCACGGCCGTGATGGGTGCGACAAGGACGGCACCGCTGCGCGCGGTTGCGGTGAGTGTGCCTGCCAGCGGGCCTGTATGCAGGGGAAAGCTGGAGTGGTCGAGCGCGATCTGAAAGACCGGCTTGCCCGCAACGCGCATGACCTCTCTGATCTCCGTCACGGTGGCCTGAAACTCCGAAACCGATGGATCTGTGTTGGGTGCGACCGCCGTGTTCACCATGGATTAAGCGCCCGGATGCCTGTTGGTGAGCGCGACCAGCGCATCGATCTCGGCCGGGCCGCCGATCGCGATGGTGGTCCTTTGGTGAAGAGCGTGCGGCGTTAGGTCGAGGATGCGTTCTGCGTGCGCGCCCGCGGCTGGGATGGTGATGGCCTTGCCACCGGCCTGCTCCACCAGCATCGCCAGAGGGTTTGCCTCATACAGCAGGCGGAGCTTGCCGTTGGGGGCTTTGGATGTGGGAGGGTAGAGGAAAACGCCCCCCTTGAGCAGGGTGCGGTGCAGGTCTGCGATGAAGGAGCCAATGTAGCGCGCGCCGTACCTGGTGCCGAGCAGGTCGCCGTTCCGCAGCGAGTCAAGATAGTCGCGGACGCCGACGGGAAACTCCGCTGCGTTGCCCTCGTTGACCGAATAGTAAGGTCCCTGCGCGGGAATGGCGAGGGCATCTGTGCTGAGGAGATACTCTCCATCGCTGAGGGTGAACGCGTGGGTTCCGCTGCCCGCGGTGTAGACCAGCATGGTTGCCGGACCATAGTTGACGTACAGGGCGGCCGCCTGTGATGAGCCGGCCTGGAGGGCAGCCGCGGACGGATCGGAACCGGCGTCCATCCGCTGAATGGAAACGATGGTGCCGACGTTTACATTGACGTCAAGGTTGGATGAGCCATCAAGCGGGTCGTAGATGGCGACAAAGGTGGCACCGGGTTTGCCACTGAAGATGACGCTGTCATCATCTTCTTCGCTGACGGCTGCAGCCACCGCCGGGTGGTGTCGCATCGCGTCGGTGAGGAGATCGTTTGCAAGAACGTCGAGCTTTTGCTGCTGCTCCCCTTGCACGTTGGTGCTGCCCTGTGCGCCCAGAACACCGGAAAGGGCTGCGGTGCGCAGGCGCTGCTCAATAAGAATGGATGCCTGTGCGATGGCCTGCAGAACGCTTGCCAGTTCTGCCCCATGGCGCTGCTGAACATGTTGTTGCAGGGTAACCGGCATAGGAAAAGCGTAGCACTGTGCGCCGTGGGTGGGTGGAAAGGAAAGCTCCATGCCTCAGAAGCGAGACATGGAGCCAGGGTGCGTGCGGTTGAGAGCGCCTGTGGGCTAGCGGTTGAGGTCGCGCAGCGTGTCGCTGACGCCGTGGGCTACCTGGCCTGCGACGTCCTTGACGGCACCGGCTGCCTGATCGACCATGCCTTCACCGGCGAGCTGGTCGTCGCCTGTGGCTCGGCCCAGACCTTCTTTTGCCTTGCCAAGCAGGCTGCTGCCGGCTCCGCCGACGCGCTTGCCCGTGCCCCAGGCGGAGGCCTTCCGTGCGGCTCGCTCCACGTCCGGGTCACCATTCGCGTAGGACGGTTCAGGTGCGTTCGTGAGGACGTAGGTGACAGCTGCGCCAAGCGTGATGCCTGCAATGATCCAGGGGAGAGCCTTCATGTTCTTTTACCTCGGTAGAGAGTGTGATGCGTGTTGGTTGGAATGATGTGGCTACGGCTGGGCTGAAAGTGCACGAGCCCGGCGAAAAGCCGGGCTCGTGGCGGTACAGGTTTGTGTTGTTCCAACGGCTTAGAAGATCTTGAAGTGAATCGTCAGGTACTTCTTTGGATCGGAGCGGATGGTGTTGACCAAGGTTTGAGAATCCACCGTGAGCTTGTCGAGGTCGTGGTACAGCGATGGGTCCTTGACGAGCAGACCCGCAGTTCCCTGCCCGTTGTCGATCCCGGTCATGATGCTGTTGAGGCGGGTGACGGTGTCGTTGAGTTTGTTGGCGAACTCCTGATTCTTGGTGAGCAGACCAAGGCCACCCTTGCCGGCATCGGCATCTGCCATGATGCTGTTTGCGTGCTTCAGTGTCTCATTCAGGTTGTTGTAGAGCGCGTCATCCTTGAGCAGCTTGCCGGCGGAGCCCTTGCCGGCATTGACGTCGGCCATGATGCCGCTGAGCTGCGCGACAGATGTGTTGAGACGGTTGTACAGCGTTTCGTCGGTCAGCAGTTTACCGATGGTTCCGTGACCATTGTTGAGGTTTACCTCAAGCGAGTGGAGTTCGTTCACGGTGTCGACGGCACGCTTGTAGAGTGTGTCGTCGTAGATGAGTTCGCCGATGGCACCCTTGCCCTGGCTGATGCTGTCGACGATGCGGTCGAGCTTGGCCAGGGTGACGTTGAGACTCTCGATGGTTCCCTGGCTGGCCTTCACCACGTCCTGCAGATTGGGCGTCTCCAGCGTACGAAGCTCATCGCCATTTTGCAGCTGGGGTCCGACAGCGGTCTGGGAATTGAGGTCGACCACGGTGTCGCCGAGGACACCGACCGTGGACAGGGCAGACTTAGTGTCTTTATGCAGACCCGAGATGTACTTGGTGTCGAGCCGCATGATGACCTGCACCGGAGTCAGCTTGCGGCTGGGATCGGGGACTACCTGGACCTTTTTCACCTCGCCTATGGTGACGCCTTCAAGATTGACCGGAGCGCCATCCTTGAGGCCGGCGGAGTTCTCAAAGTAGCTGGTGACCGTGATCTTTTTGGAAAACACACCAAGGCCGGACGAGCTGGTAATCAGGAAGAGCAGCGTGACGAGCAGGATGATGGAGACCAGGACAATGACGCCGACCTTGAGCTGCGACCATTTGACTTCGGTTTGACTGGGCATGCGTTTCCCTTTAAAAACAGTCCTGCAAAAGCTTAACTGAGATATGTGAAGAGTACCTGAGGTGAGATGCGCGTGGTGAGAATCGGTTTCTGATAACGGTACCGCGTTTAACCGGCGGGGTGCCAGTTTGGCGAGGCTCAGTCTTCAAGGATGACGGTGGCAACGGCGAAGTCACGGCTATGGGAAAGGCTGAGGTGCATGGCACGAACGCCCATGGTGTGGGCGCGCTGCGCGGCGCGTCCCGACAGGTGCAGAGTGGGCCGCTGACCGGGATTACGGCGGACCTCGATCTCTGTCCATGCAATGCCGCGCGCGATTCCGGTACCGAGGGCCTTTGCCGCAGCCTCTTTGGCGCTAAAGCGAGCTGTAAAGCTTTCCGCGGAGTTGTGGGTTTTGCGGCGGCAGTAGGCGATCTCAGCCGGGGTAAAGACGCGCGCAAGGAAACGGTCGCCATACCGTGCTATGGACTTGCTGACGCGCGCGATTTCCATGAGGTCGGTACCGGTGCCAAGGATCATAAAGCGACAGGCAGAACGAAGTTGTTTAACCGTAGCACCTTGGGACGGTGAGGAGGGTGTAACGGTGCGGAGTTGCGCCGATAGAGAAAGTGTGACCAACAACACCAGTAACGCGACCGTACCAGAACAGCCGGAGACCACGGAGCTCCGTCTTCAGTGCCTGACCTATGATGAACGAGCCACTGTGCTGCCCGCGATCACAGAGGCTGTGGATCGGGCGGGCGGGTGGATCCTGGACCGCAGGACCATGGCGGCGCACGCGCTAGAACTAAGGATAGAGCTGCAGGTACGCGCGCTGATCGATGTGTATGCCGCGGTGGTGAGCAGCGGCGTGGAGCTTACGCGCGAGGCGCATATGCTGCTGACGGAGCGCTGCCTGTGCCGGCAATACCAGAGTTTAAAGGGGGGCCTGTCAACAATCCTCTCGATCCAGCTGGAGATCGCCTTTCTTGCGCATCTGCCGATCCAAAACGACTGGGCACAATGGGTACGAAAGAATGCGACCCGAGCGTGAGGAATGTTGGGAGCAAGTGAAAGGGACGGCTTGCGCCGTCCCTTTATCTTGACTCTTCTGACTTCACCTGGAGCTTTGACTCACTACGCTGGGGAAGGCCTTGAGTCGCCGAACCCCGGTGTGCGGCCTTCCGGCTTCAGCACCTTCTGGGTATCAGGTTCTCCTGGTTCCGCGTGGGCCAGCGAGGAGCGTGCCGGTGGCAGTTCCTGACCTTCGATGATGAGGCGAATTTCTTCACCATCGAGGGTTTCGCGCTCAAGCAGGTACTGGCTCATGCGGTGCATGATGTCCTGATGCGCGTCGAGGATCGTGTAGGCGCTGGTGTAGCCGTCGTGCACGAACTTCTTGACCTCCGCATCGATCTGCTGAGCGGTATCGTCCGAGAAATCACGGTGCTGTGCGATTTCGCGGCCGAGGAAGATTTCGCCACCTTCCTTTTTGCCGTAGGTCATGGGACCCATTTTCGACATGCCGTACTCGCAGACCATGCGGCGAGCGAGTTCGGTGGCGCGTTCGATATCGTTCCCTGCACCGGTGGTCATCTGGTGCAGGAAGATCTCTTCCGCACAGCGGCCGCCCATGAAGATGGCGAGCTGTGATTCGAGATAGTCGCGGGTAACGGTGTGCTTGTCCTCCTGCGGCAGGTGCATGGTGACACCGAGGGCCATACCACGGGGGATGATGGTGACCTTGTGCAGCGGGTCAGAGTGCTGGCGCATGGCTGCGACGAGTACGTGACCGGCCTCGTGGTATGCCGTGACTTTCTTTTCCTCGTCGGTCAGGAGCATGCTCTTACGCTCCGCACCCATCATGACCTTGTCCTTGGCAACCTCGAAGTCGTACATGTGTACGGCTTTGCGGTTGTAGCGGGCGGCCGTGAGAGCAGCTTCGTTGACCATATTGGCCAGGTCGGCTCCGGAGAATCCGGGTGTGCCGCGTGCCAGGATGTTCAGGTTGACGTCTTCCGCCATCGGCACCTTTTTGCCATGGACGCGCAGGACTTCCTCACGTCCGCGAATGTCGGGACGATCGACGATGACGCGGCGGTCGAAGCGACCGGGACGCAGCAGGGCCGGGTCGAGAACATCGGGGCGGTTGGTGGCGGCGACGAGGATAACGCCCTCGTTTGACTCAAAGCCGTCCATCTCTACAAGAAGCTGGTTGAGGGTCTGCTCACGCTCATCGTGTCCACCGCCGAGGCCTGCGCCGCGGTGACGGCCGACTGCGTCGATTTCGTCGATGAAGATGATGCAAGGAGCATTCTTCTTGCCCTGCTCGAAGAGGTCGCGGACGCGGGATGCGCCGACGCCGACGAACATCTCAACGAAGTCAGAACCGGAGATGGAGAAGAAGGGCACGCTTGCCTCACCGGCCACCGCGCGGGCGAGCAGGGTTTTGCCAGTTCCGGGAGGTCCGACGAGCAGAACACCCTTGGGAATGCGGCCGCCGAGCTTCTGGAACTTCTGCGCATCGCGCAGGAACTCGATGATTTCCTTGAGTTCTTCCTTTGCCTCGTTGACGCCGGCCACATCCTTGAAGGTGACCTTCTTTTGCTGCAGGCTGAGCAGGCGTGCGCGGCTTTTACCAAAGCTGAGTGCCTTGTTGCCGCCGGACTGCATCTGGCGCATGAGGAAGGCGAAGAGCGCAACCATAAGCAGAACGGGGGTGAGCGAGATCAGCGCCGAGAGCCAGAAGTTGTTGCTCTGGTCCTTGATGGTGACATTGACACCCTTGTCATGCAGGTTCTTGTACAGGTCCGGGTAGTTGGCAGGGATGGTTGTGTGAAAGGCTTCCTTGCTGTCCTTGTACTTGCCGGTGACCTCTGTGCCGTTGACGGTCACTTCGCTGATTTTGCCCTGGTCTGCCTTGTTCTGCAGATCGGTAAGGCTGATCGCGGCGTCATGCGCGCCACCGGTTGAGCGGGCGACGACCTGCCAGAACGAAACGAGGCAGCCGATCATGAGCACCCAAATCAAAACTGTTTTTACTGTGCTGTTCAACGTTGCTACCCCTTCTTCCAGAATCGCTACGAGCGATCCGACGCTGGACGCAGAACATCTGCGGCTCGGCGCTCACATCTTTAGACGCGGAGAGTTTGACTCGGTCGCAGGGCCCACTCCGGTCAAACCACGTCTGCGGTCGATTCTACTCCGGCTTTTGGCAGCAGATGTGCAGCAAATCACAACAACCGCAACGAGAGTACCTTAATTGGGCGAATACGGGAGTGTAGGACTGCTACAGGTCGTTTGCGTCGTCTTCAGAGGTGACCGCTGCGGCCGATGATCTCTGAAGCGGGTCAACGCCCCGATGGCCGGAGACATCGGAGGTGAGCGTGCCGTGCTCGCGACCCTTTACCCGGTCATACACGTAGCGGTCGCTGGTGGTGCCGAGGCTCTGGTTGTAGAGCGATACCGCACCCGTGGCGTCCTTGAGCTCCTCATTGAACTGGTGGATGGCACGGAGGGCGTCGGCGGTGGCGGCGATTTCTACCTTGGGAGTTTTCAGAAATTTCTGGTAGCCACGGTCTTCAAGCCGGGCAATCTGGCCGTTGAGCAGCCAACCGGCGCGTGTGACGATCTCTGCCGGGGAGACGGTGGCGCCCTTTTCCGCCAGAGTAGGGGCTGGCGTGGGTGCGATCTCCGCGGCACAACCGTATTTTGTCACGCGGTAGGCGCCGGCTGAAGCGTCTTTGGCAGGAGACACATCAAACTTGTGCGCGCCGAGCGTGGTGAGCACGTCGTTGAAGGTGCGCGTTGCAGCCTTTTTGCGGAAGAACATTGATTCGGGGCTCCCGGATGGACGCTGGCCCGCTGTGTTGAGCGGGTGGACGTTCGATACACTAACTGTCGCACACGGCGCGGGTAGAAGACCAGAGATGGTGAGGGTTGGATGAGCAGCACTGTTGTGGACAAGCCCGTGATGGACACGCTGAATGTGGGCAAGCCGGGGCGCGGGGCGGCGCTTGGGTCGACCGTGCTGGAGCGCATCGGCAACACGCCGATGGTGCGGATGGACAGACTTGTGGCACACCTGCCGGGAGTGACGCTGCTGGGCAAGGCCGAGTTTGCGAACCCGGGTGGCAGCATCAAGGACCGGGCGGCGTCGAGCATTGTGCTGGCGGCAATGGCTGCGGGCGAGCTGGGTGACATGCAGCCAGAGCGCAGCCTGCTGGATGCGACCAGCGGCAACACAGGGATAGCGTATGCCATGCTGGGCGCGGCGCTGCAGTTTCCGGTGACGCTGTGCGTGCCGACGAGTGCAAGCCCGGAGCGGAAGCGCATGCTGCAGGCCTACGGTGCCGAGGTGATTTTTACGCCGGGCGAAGCGGGTTCGGATGGGGCCATCCGGAAGGTGAGGGAGCTGAATGCGGCGGCGCCTGAGAAGTATTTCTATGCCGACCAGTATGGCAATGAGAACAATTGGAAGGCGCACTACCGGACAACGGCCAACGAGATCTGGGAACAGACGGATGGGACGGTGACGCACTTTATCGCGGCGCTGGGAACGAGCGGGACGTTTATGGGGACGACGCGGCGTCTGCGCGAGTTGAACCCGGCGATCCAGTGCGTGAGCATGCAGCCGGATTCGCCGTTCAACGGGCTGGAAGGCTTGAAGCACATGCCCACGGCGATTGTGCCGCCGATTTATGATCCGGCGCTGGCGAACCGCAACGTATGGGCGGAGACAGAGCCGGCGTACGCGATGTGCAAACGCCTGGCGCGCGAGGAAGGTTTGCTTGTGGGTGTCAGTGCGGGCGCGAATGTGGACACGGCCCTGCGCATCGCAGAGGAAGAGTACGCGGCTGGACGGAAGGCCGTGATCGTGACTGTGCTGTGCGATGGAGCGGACAAGTATTTAAGCGAGCGGTTCTGGAATGAGTAGCGCCATGTTGAATGTGAAGCAGGCCGAGTACGACGCGATGCGCGCGCATGGCGAAGAGACGTATCCGCATGAGTGCTGTGGCATTTTGCTGGGGCATAGCGCCGGTGGTGCGAATACGGTGGTGGAGCTGATGCGTGCGGGGAATACGAGAACGGACAGTGCGCACAACCGGTACAACATTGCGCCGCAGGAGCTTGTGGCTGCGCAGCGCGCGGGGCGGAAGAAGGGGCTGGACATTGTCGGCTTTTACCACTCGCACCCGGACCACCCGGCGCAGTGGAGCGTGACAGATTTTGCCGAAGCGCACTGGCTTGGTTGTAGTTACGTCATCACGGCCGTTGCGCAGGGCAGGGCCGAGGTGACGAATAGCTTTCTGCTGCGCGGTACCAGTGAGGACGACAAACAGTTCCAGGACCAGCCGATCACGTTGATGGATGCGGCAGAGAAAGATTAGGCAGATGACAATTTTGATTCCGACACCGTTGCGTGGATTTGCAGACGGACAGTCGACGACTGAACTAAGTGCAGCCACGGTAAGTGAAGCGCTGGGCAAGTTGACAGAGAAGTTTCCGCAACTGAAGCAGCACTTATTTGGCAGCGAAGGTAAGTTGCGGTCGTTTGTGAATGTGTATGTGAACGATGACGATGTTCGCGACTTACCAGATGGGCTGAATACGGCAGTAAAGCCTGAGGATGAGATTTCGATCATTCCGTCGATCGCCGGGGGTGCGCCCGCGATCGCAGAGGAGGCGCTTGTCGCGGAAGAGCTGCCGACGCTGACGAACGAAGAGATTGCGCGGTACTCGCGGCACCTGATTCTGCCGGAAGTGGGCATGGATGGGCAGCGCAAGCTGAAGGCTGCGAAGGTGCTGTGCGTGGGTACCGGTGGCCTGGGTGCGCCGCTGGCGCTGTATCTTGCGGCGGCGGGCGTGGGGACGATTGGATTAGTCGATTTCGACGTGGTGGATGAGAGTAACCTGCAGCGGCAGATTATTCACTCGCAGAGTACGGTCGGCAAGTTAAAGGTAGATTCTGCAGAGCTGATGCTGAAGGGTTTGAATAAGAACACCAACATAGTGAAGCACAACACGATGCTGACATCTGCGAATGCGCTGGAGATTTTCAAAGACTACGACGTGATTGCGGACGGGACGGATAACTTCCAGACGCGTTACCTAGTGAATGATGCGTGCGTGCTTACGGGCAAGCCGAATGCGTACGGGTCGATCTTCCGGTTCGAGGGTCAGGCGAGTGTGTTCGCGACGGAGGAGGGGCCGTGCTATCGCTGCCTGTATCCGGAGCCACCGCCGCCGGGGCTGGTGCCGAGCTGCGCTGAGGGTGGTGTGCTTGGGATTCTGCCGGGACTTGTGGGTGTGATCCAGGCGACGGAAGTGATTAAGCTGATCCTTGGGATCGGTGAGCCGCTGATTGGGCGGCTGCTGCTGGTGGATGCGCTGGGCATGAAGTTTCGGACGCTGAGGCTGCGTAAAAACCCGGAGTGCCCGGCGTGCGGGACGCATGAGATCAAGGAATTGATCGATTACGACCAGTTCTGCGGAATTGCGCCGCCGGCCGCGGTAGGGCCGCTGGAGGTTTCGTCGCATGGTGCGGTTGCCGCAGCTGCAGAGGTGGATGGGATTCCGCAAATCAGCGTGGAGGAGTTGAAGGCGAAGCGCGCAGCCGGTGCGTTTGTGCTGGACGTGCGTGAACCGCACGAGGCGCAGATTGCAACGCTGGGCGCGACGCTGATTCCGGTGGGTTCGCTGGAGAGTCGCATCGGGGAGTTGAAGGGCCGCGAGAACGAGGAAATTCTGGTCCACTGCAAGACGGGTGGCCGGTCGCAGAAGGCATCGCTGCTGCTGAAGCAGCATGGCTTTACGAAGGTAAGCAATGTTGCGGGCGGTATTACCGCGTGGGCGGAGCGGATTGATCCGAGTATGCCGAAGTACTGACGCGACGGACGTAAGCCGAAGTGGCGAGAGGAGCGGAACGAGCTTCTCTCGCCACTTTTTTTGCACTGTGGAGCTGCGTTCAGCGGCCGGCCGTGTCCTGCTGGAAGGTGAGACAAACGCCGTTCGGATCGATGGCCGAGAACTCCCGCGATCCCCACGGCTTGGTTGTGAGCGCACCGTTTGGGTGCACCTTGCCTCCGCGCTGCTGGTAGCCAGCGTGGACGGCATCAATGTCGTTGACGATGAAGCGGACCATGGTTTGTGCGCCCACCTCCGCCGCCAACGCGGCGCCACTGACAGCGGCAAGATGGACGTACGCCCCATCGAGCATGAGCCCGACATAGCTGGGCGGCGTGGCATCGCGAAATGCTTCTTTGAAGCCACAGATACCGGTCCACCAATCGAGGGAGGCTTGAACGTTGGCTGCGGGTAGCACGGGGACGGAACGCATGGGTTACTCCTTGCCTGCTTCAGTGTGGATCGCAATCAGCCAGATGTTTTTGCGGTAGACGAAGACATCGGTGTTCCAGGTGACGGGTGGGTCGGACTTTTTGCCGCAGGCGGAGACCTGGTTCACTTTGTACGCAAGCACAGCGGCTGTCGCGTTGAGGACGCGCAGGTTAGGTTCAGACAGGTGGAAGCTGGTGATGCGGCAGTTCCTGAGCATGGCCGGAAAGCCGCTTGCGTTGTCCAGCCCGCCAGCTGCAACCTCAAGAACGTCCGGCGTGACGAGGGCCTGCAGAGCGGCAAGATTTTTGTCCTGCACGGCCTGGTAGGCGGCGCTGCTCTGGGTAAGTAGCGTTCGCTGCAGGGTGGTGTGTGTGAGGTCTTGCGCGGCTGCGGTGCAGGCCAGCAGAGACAGCAAAACGCAGAGTCTTTTCATGCGAGGAATGCTATGACAAGACGCGGACATGCGCTACAGGTTTTGCAAGGAGTGCTGCGGTTACTGGTAGCGGAGGGTGCGGCAGGTCGGCCTCCGGCACGTCACGATCGAATGCCGCTCGTCTGGTCCTCGTCCACCAGCATCTGCAGGCAGAGCGGCTCCTCAAGCATGGTCGGCATTTTGGCGATGGCAGCGACAGCGGCCTCGATGGTGCTGGTGAGGCAGGGTTCGGTGGTGACGACGAAGGGCAGCGCATCTTTGGGGTAGCCGGGGCGCTGCAGGATGCTGTCGATGTTGGCACCGACCTTTGCAAGCGAGCCGGAGATGGCGGAGATGATGCCGGGCTTGTCCTGCACGACGAAGCGGAGATACCAGGGGGCCATGAACTCACCGGAGACGGCGCGCTGCTTGACCGGTAACGAGACCGAGGCGGAGCCGTGCGCGACGGCGAGCAGGTCGCTAACGACGGCAACGGCGGTTGGGTTGCCGCCTGCGCCGTGGCCGCTGAAGACGACGTCGCCGCCGAACTCGCCGGTGGTCATGACGAGGTTCTGGGTGCCGTGCGACCAGGCGATGGGCGACGTGTTGGGGACGAGGGTGGGGCCGACACGAGCCTGGATATTTGCACCGTCGACGCTGACCTGGGCGATCTGGCGGACGGTGCAGTTGAGCTCGCGGGCGTAATGAAAGTCGATGAGGCGGACGGACTTGATGGTCTGCGTCGTAATCTCGTCGGGGTCAAGGCCGATCTGCATGGCGGTGCGGGCAAGGATGCAAAGCTTGGCGCGGGCGTCGTAGCCGTCCACGTCAGCGGAAGGGTCTGCTTCGGCATAGCCTGCGGCTTGCGCCTTCTCGAGCATGTCGTGGTAATCCTCGCCGGCCTCCATGCCGCTGAGAATGAAGTTGCAGGTGCCGTTGAGGATGCCGGCGATGCGGCGAACGGTATCGCCCTGCAGGCCGTGGAGCACCGCTGGAATGACCGGGACGCCGCCCGCAACCGCGGCGTTGTAGACGAGCGCGGCATTATGCTGGCGTGCAAGCTTGACCAGGGCCGCACCCTTGTACGCAATGAGCTGCTTGTTGGCGGTGACGACGTGTTTGCCAGCGGTGAGCGCGCGCTTAAGCCACTGTTCCATGGGGCTGAGGCCGCCGATGGTCTCGATGATGACATCGATGTCTGGGTTATTGAGAACGTCGTCGATGTTCTCTGTCCAGGTGATGCCGGGGGCAAGCTTTTTAGCGGTATCGCCGGTGCGCTTGCGATGGACGTCGCGGTTGTAGACGTGGGTGAGTTCGATGCCGGGAAACTTTTGCGCGCGGAGTAAGTGCGCGACGGACGAACCGACGGTGCCGAAGCCGAGGAGAGCGACGCGGGTGGTCTTTGCGGCTGTGCTGTCTGACGAGCGCGATAGAGTGCTGGTGGCCATGGTGTCGTCCGTCTTCCTGTTGGTGCTGGTCACTAATAGTTGATACGCTGTGCGGTTTTGCACCAGGTGTTGAAGGATACGATGGCCTCGTCGCCCAGGAGCGGTGCAATGGGGATGAGGCGCTGATCGAGCGGGGCGCTGACCTCACGATAGAGAAAGCTGTCGTCGAAGCCCGCGGCGGCGGCATCGGCGGCTGTGTTGCCGTAGAAGATGGCACGGCAGCGTGACCAGTAGAGCGCGGCGAGGCACATGGGGCAGGGCTCGCAGCTGGTGTAGACGTCGCAGCCGTCAAGCTGGAACGTACCGAGCGCGGCGCATGCGGCGCGGATGGCGTTGACCTCGGCATGGGCGGTGGGGTCATTGGTGCGGGTGACGGAGTTGGCCGCAGCGGCGAGAACCTGGCCATCGCGCACGATGACAGCACCGAAGGGGCCTCCCCTGCCCGTGAGGACGTTTTGGGTGGCGAGGTCGATGGCCATCCGCATGAACTGCGGGTCGGGCTGAATGGCAGCGGGCATATGGACCTCAGTATCGCATTCTGGCGTGGGACGAGCGCAGAATGGGGCATGCGGAAAGCCTGGGTGAGTCGCAGAGTGGTGTTGCCGGACGGGGAGTTCGACGGCGCCGTGGTGGTGGACGGGGAGCGGATCGTGGGGGTATGCAGACGTGGCGATGTGCCCGCGGATGCCGAGGTGATTGCGCTTGGAGATGATGTCGCAATCCTGCCGGGACTGGTGGATACGCACACACACATCAACGAGCCGGGGCGCACGGAGTGGGAGGGGTTTGCGACGGCGACACGCGCGGCGGCGGCGGGTGGGTTTACCGCCGTGGTGGACATGCCGCTGAACTGCCTGCCGGAGACGACGACCGTGGCGGCGCTGGAGGAGAAGCGTGCGGCGGCGGCGGGCAAGTGCACAATCGACTGGGCGGCGTGGGGCGGCGCCGTGGATGGGAACCAGGGGCATCTGCAGCCGCTGGCTGACGCGGGTGTGCGGGGGTGGAAATGCTTCCTGGTGTACCCGGGGTGTGAGGGTTTCACGAGCATTGATTTTGCGAACCTGGAGATGGCGCTGCCGGTGATTGCGGCGAGCGGACTGCCGCTGCTGGTGCATGCGGAGCTGCAGGGACCGATTGACGCAGCGTGTGCCCTGTTGCCCGAGGCGGAGAGTGCGGAGTGGCGGCGGTATGCGACCTACCTGGCGAGCCGGCCGGATGCGGCGGAGATGGCGGCGATTGCGCGGTTGCTGGAGCTTTGCCGACGGTACCGTTTTCGACTGCACATTGTGCACCTGGCGACGGCAGAAGCGCTGCCCATGTTGCGTGCGGCCAAGGCTGAGGGTTTGCTGGTGACGGTGGAAACGTGTCCGCATTACCTGCACTTATCAGCAGAGGAGATCGCGGATGGAGCGACGGAGTTCAAGTGCGCGCCGCCGGTGCGGAGTGCTGCGAATCGCGAGGGGCTTTGGCAGGGCTTGAGAGACGAGACGATCGACCTGGTGGCGACGGACCACTCGCCGTGCCCGCCAGAGATGAAGCGGGCTGAGGATGGGCGGTTCAACGTGGCATGGGGCGGGATCGCCAGCCTGTCGACCGCGCTGAGCGTGGTTTGGACAGAGGCGTGGGCGCGGGGCTTTGCGTTGCGCGATGTTGCGCGGTGGATGAGCGAGGCACCGGCGCAGCTGGCTGGTTTGCGGACGGCAGGAGCCATTGCGCCGGGACGCGATGCGAACCTGCTGCTGTTTGCGCCGGAGGCGACGCGTACGGTGCGGGCGGACAGGCTGTACTACCGGCATGCGATCTCGCCATACATGGGCGAGACGTTGCGCGGCGTGGTGATGGAGACGGTGCTGCGGGGCCAGACGGTGTACCGCGATGGTGGCTGGTTCAGCGAGCCGCGCGGCAGAGAGAGCAGGCAGGCGTAACGGTGGATGTATGCTGGCCTTCCAGATGAGCTTTCTTGCGGAGTGGAATGCGATGAACGCGGAGCAGGCCGCGGAGGCGGTGCTGGGCTGCTGTGGGTCGCGCGCGTGGGCCGCGGGTTTGGCAGCTCGGAGGCCGCTGGGGTCACTGCCGGAGCTGCTTGTTGCCAGCGACAGTGCGTGGTGGTCGTTGCCGCCCGGTGATTGGGGTGAGGCGTTCGCGTCGCATCCGCGCATTGGGGAGCGGCATGCCGCTGGGCCGGCGACGGTTGCGTCGTTGCGGTGGAGCGAGGGCGAGCAGAGTGCCGCGATGAGCGAGGCAGAGGTGTTGCAACTACTGGCGGACGGCAACCGCGCGTATGAGGCTACGTTTGGACGGGTGTTCCTGGTGCGGGCGGCGGGTCGCAGTGCGGGGGAGATACTGGCGCTGCTGCGACGGCGTTTGCACAACACAGCAGAGGCTGAGTTGCAGGAAGCAGCGGAACAGCAGCGGGAGATCACGCATTTGCGATTGCAGCGCTGGTTGAGTGAGAAGGAAGCAGGGACACTGTGAGCATATCGACCCACATGCTGGATACGGCGAAGGGGCTGCCGTGCGTTGCTGTCGCAGTGGAACTGGACTTTGACAACGATGGTGAATGGGAGACGCTGAACGCTGTCGTAACCGACGCCGATGGACGCGTAAAGACGCTGCTGCCAGAGGGCGTGACGATGGAGCCGGGCACATACACCGTGCGGTTTGCAACGGGTGCTTACTATGCACGGGAAGGCCTTGCCGGACTCTATCCGACGGTCGAGATTACGTTCACGGTGAGAGCCGGGCAGGCGCACTACCACGTGCCGTTGCTGCTGACGGCGAACGGTTACACCACGTATCGGGGGAGCTAAACAATGGCAGTGTTGCGGGAAAACCGGTACGGCAAGACCGGCGTGCGGCTGATGAAAGTGACACGCGACGGGTCTACGCACAGCATTGCGGAATGGACGGTGCGGGTACTGCTCGAGGGCGAGTACGCAGGCGTGTTTCTGCACGGCGACAACACCGACGTGCTGGCGACGGACACGATGAAGAACACGGTGTATGCGCGGGCGCATGGATCGACGGCGCGTTCCATGGAGGCGTTCGCTGCGGAGCTGTCGAGGTTTTTGCTGGGGCGGAACGAGCGTGTGACGGCTGTGGAGGTTCACATTGAGAGTGCCATGTGGAAGCGGCTGATGATAGACGGGAAGGCGCATTCGCATGCGTTTATGAAAGGGTCGGGTGAGCTCGCGACGGCGACGTTGAAGCGCAGGCGCGACGGTGGTGTGGAGCTGCGCAGCGGGCTTGAAGACATGGTGGTGTTGAAGACGGCGCAGAGCGGGTTTGTCGGCTTCAAGCGGGACGAGTTGACGACGCTGCCGGAGACAGAAGACCGCCTGCTAGGGACGGCAGTGGCGGCGTCCTGGATGTACGCAGCTGACCTGGACGATGCGGAGATGCTGCGGGTGCGGGAGAGTGTGCGCGAAACTCTTCTGCGAACGTTTGCGCTGCACCAGTCGAAGAGTGTGCAGCAGACGCTGTATGCGATGGCAGAGGATGTGTTGGCGGCGGTGCCTGCTTTGACGGAGATCACGCTAACGATGCCGAACCGGCACAACCTCTTGATCGATCTGCAACGGTTTGGGCAAGAGAACACGAATGAGATCTTTGTGCCCATTGACGAGCCGAGCGGCTACATTGAGGCGCGGGTGACGAGGGCCTGATGGTTCCACCGTCATCACAGGCGACGGCCCTGGCGGCGGAAACGTTGGTTGCACGCTGCCGCGAGGTGGCAACGTTGAGCGACATCGCCGGTAGCACGACTCGCCTCTTCCTGGGTGACGGTATGCGTCGCGCGAACGATCGTGTGGCGGCATGGATGCGGTCTGCAGGCATGGACGTTCGCATGGATGCAGCGGGCAACCTGCGTGGCAGGACAGCCGGGGACGGAGCGCCGCTGGTCATCGCGTCACACCTGGACACGGTGCTGGATGCGGGTGCCTTCGACGGTGTGCTCGGCGTGCTGATGGGCCTGGCACTGGTGGAGTTGTGCGGAGCGTCGCTTCCCTTCCCGCTGGAGGTGATCGCCTTTTCCGAAGAGGAGGGCGTGCGCTTTGGGACGCCCTTCATTGGATCGCGCGCGGTGATGGGCTCGCTGGATGACGCTCTGCTCTCGCGGCAGGATAGCAGCGGCGTGAGCGTGCGCGAGGCGGTTGCGCTCTACGGCTTACGGGTGGAGGAGCTGCAAGAGGCTCACCTGGTGGAGGCGCGCGGGTACGTGGAGTTCCACATTGAGCAGGGGCCTGTGCTGGAGAGCGAGGGTCTGGCGCTGGGCGTGGTGAGTGCCATCACGGGGCAGAGCCGATACAGTGTGACGTTTACGGGAAGCGCGAACCACGCGGGCACGACGCCGATGCACCTGCGACGGGATGCGGCAAGCGCAGCCGCGGCGTGGATCGTCGAAGTGGAGCGGTATGCGCGCAGCTGCGCCGGCCTCGTTGCCACGGTGGGCAGCATACAGGTGCAGCCTGGTGTGGGGAACGTGGTTGCGGGTTGCGCGGTGTGCAGCCTGGATGTTCGGTCTGCCAACGACCCGGCGAGAGAGCAGGGCGTGCACCACCTGCTGCAAGCGGCGCAGCACGAGGGCCACGCACGTGGGGTGGACGTAGCGGTAGAGTTACGCATGCAGCAGAACTGCGTACCGATGAATGACGCGCTAACGGAGATGTTGTGCGAGGCGGTTGCGGAGACCGGTCTGCCGGTGCATCGGATGGTGAGTGGTGCAGGCCACGACGCGATGGTGATTGCGCCACACATGCCTGCGGCGATGCTGTTTGTGCGGACGCCCGGTGGATTGAGCCACCATCCGGAGGAGACGGTACGTACGGAGGATGTGGCCGCCGCACTGCAGGTGGGTGCTGCGCTGTTGCGGCGCATGGGGGAGGCTGGATGAGTTTGCAACACCTTGGGAGTACTCGCAGCCGCAGGGCGCTGGATCACCTTCTGCAAACGCCGGATACGTTCGTGTTTGCAGCGCTGCCAGGTATGGCGCGCGCCGTCGCTGCCGTGCACGCATCGCCGGCGCTGGGTGCAGGCTTTGCCCAGTACACGGCGGCGATGGAGTCCGGCGGAACGCTTGGTCCCGCGCACGGCTCACGCTTTCTCTACGTGCTGCAGGGCGACGTTGAAGTGTCTGGGCGGGACACTGGGAAGAGCCTGAAGGAGGGTAGCTTCGCGTATATCCCTCCCCTGTGGACGCACTGCGTTGTAGCGGGTGCGGAGGGTGCGCGCGTTGCTGTGATTGAGAAGCAGTATGCCGAGCTGCGCGATGGTGACAGGCCCGAAGTCATCACCGGCGATGAGCATGTGGTGCCGAGTACATCGTTGATGGGGGATGACGGCATCCAGGTACGCGCGTTGCTGGGAACGGACACGCTGCTGGATTTTGCCGTGAACACCATGGAGTACAAGCCTGGTGCCCGGCTGGGCATGGTGGAGGTGCATGTGATGGAGCACGGCCTGCTCATGCTGGACGGTGAAGGCATCTATCGGCTGGGGGACAGCTGGTACCCGGTGGCGGCGGGGGATTTCATCTGGATGGCGCCGTACTGTCCGCAGTGGTTTGGTGCGTTGGGAGAGAAGCCTGCACGATACCTGATCTACAAGGACTGGAACCGGCACCCGCTGGGATCCGCCGGAGTGGAGGCCTCGCGTGGCGAGTAAGGCCATGACCGTGGATGGGCTGCAGCTGCATGCGGAGATGCGTATGCTGGCAACGTTTACGCAGTGTGAGCAGACGGGCCGCGATGGTGAGACCGCGGTGACACGCGTTGTGTTCTCAGAAAACGACATGGCCGCGCGCCGATGGCTGAAGACGCTGTTTGCTGAGGCGGGACTGGAGGTGCGCGAGGATGCGGTGGGCAATACTTTTGCGCGTTGGCCCGGTACAGAACCCACGCTGGCTGCGGTGGGCACGGGCTCGCACACGGATGCGATTCCGCATGCGGGCATGTATGACGGCACGCTGGGCGTGCTTGGCGGGCTGGAGGCGATCCGGTCGCTGCAGCGTGCAGGCCTGCGGTTGCGGCGGTCGGTGGAGCTGGTGCTGTTTACGTCAGAGGAGCCGACACGCTTCGGTATCGGCTGCCTGGGAAGCCGCCTGATGGCCGGGACACTGGATCCCGAGCGTGCGGATGGGCTGCGGGACAGCGAGGAACGTTCGCTGGCAGAGGTTCGCGCGGCTGCAGGGTTTCGCGGGGATCTTGCGAGTGTGCGTCAAGCACCCGGAGTGTACAGCGCATGGGTTGAGTTGCACATTGAACAGGGCCCACTGCTGGAGCGGGACGGCGTGAACATTGGTGTGGTGAGCGCAATTGCCGCGCCTGCAAGTTATCGCATACGCATGGACGGCGTAGGCGGCCATGCGGGAGCACTGCTGATGCCAGACAGGCGAGACGCCCTGTGCGCCGCGGCTGAATGGATCCTGGCTGTGGAGGCGGCAGCGCTGGGCACGGGTGCCGTGGATACAGTGGCGACGGTGGGAACAGTCGCCGTGCATCCAGGTGCCGTCAACAGCGTGCCAAGCCGGGTGGATCTGCAGCTGGACGTTCGGGATATTGATCCCGCCAGGCGCGACATGGTGGTCTCCGCGGTGCGAGCCGCTGGCGCCGAGCTGCAGCAACGGCGCGGCATTGTGTTCACGATGGACGAGGTGAATGCAGACCTGCCAGCGACGTGCGACGGCGCAGTCACGGATGCCGTTGAGGCAGCGTGCCGGCGGAACAATTTAACGCATCGGCAGATGGTGAGCCGGGCATATCACGACTCGCTCTTTATGGCGCGGCTTGGGCCGGCAGGGATGATCTTTGTGCCATGCCGAGGTGGTGTGAGCCACAGGCCAGATGAGTTTGCTACGGTAGAGGCGATGACACACGGCGTGCAGGTGCTGGCGGAAACGCTGGCGCAGCTTGCCGGTTGATGGAAGACCGATGCCGATCCAGACAGTGAACCCCGCGACCGGAGCCCTGCTCCGCACCTTTGAACCGCTGGAGAGCGAGGCGGTGGCGCAGCGGATCGGGCTTGCACACCAGGCATACACGAGGCATCGTGCCATACCGCTGGAACACCGGGCGCTGTGTACGCGCAAGCTGGCGGTGTTGCTGGAGGAAGAGCGCGACGAACTCTCGCGGCTGATCACGCTGGAGATGGGCAAGCCGATCACAGCCGCCGAGGCCGAGATCGACAAGTGCATCGACTGCTGCCGTTATTATGCGACGCACGCAGCGCGGCTGCTGGGACCGGATATGTTGCGCGTTGAGGGAAGCCAGGCGTATGTGCAGTACGAGCCGATGGGTGTGATTCTGGCTGTGATGCCGTGGAATTTTCCGTTCTGGCAGGTGTTTCGTTTTGCCGTTCCCGCGTTGATGGCCGGCAACACCGTTCTGCTGAAGCATGCCCCCAGCGTGCCGCAATGTGCGCTGCGCATTGAAAGCCTGATTCGGCAGGCAGGGTTCGAGCGTGGCGCGCTGTTGTCGTTGCTGATTGAAGTGGACGGGGTAGAGAGCGTGCTGAGTGACCCGCGCGTGGTGGGCGCGACGTTGACCGGTGGCGAGAACGCGGGGCGAGCAATTGCAGCGCAGGCAGGCTACCTGCTGAAGAAGACGGTGCTTGAACTAGGCGGAAGCGACCCCTTTGTAATCATGCCGTCGGCACGGATTACAGACGCGATCACGGCGGCGGTGGCGAGCCGGATGGTGAACGGCGGGCAGTCCTGTATCGCCGCCAAACGCTTCGTCGTCCACAACGACTTATATGCGGAGGTTCAGGATCGCATGGTGCGGGCCATGGAAACGCTGCGACTCGGCGACCCGATGAAGCGCGACACCGAGGTGGGGCCACTGAGCAGCGCGAAGGCTCTGGAGCGACTGGAACACCAGATTCGCGCGTGCGTCGCGGCGGGCGGACGCATCCTGTCTGGTGGCTCTCGCATGGTGGGGAGCGGCTTCTTTTTCGAACCTACCGTGATTTCTGGCGTTCCCCGCACGAGCGACGTGTACAAGGAGGAAATTTTTGGGCCGATTGCGCTGTTGTTCCGCGCGAGCGACGTTGAGAATGCCATCGCGATTGCGAACGATACGCCGTACGGCCTGGGCGCATCCGTGTGGACGGAGTCACCTGACGAGCAGCAGCAACTGATAAACGGGATCGAGGCGGGTATGGTGTTCCTGAACAATAGCGTTGCGTCCGACCCCCGCATGCCGTTTGGCGGCACCAAGAAGTCAGGCTATGGCAGGGAGCTTGGCGCGGCGGGCATGCGCGAATTTATGAACGCCAAAACTGTTGTGACTTCGCTGGGAAAAAAGCAGGCATAGCAGTAAGAGCCGCTGTGAGGCAGCTCTTACTGCAGCGCTGATAAAGGTATGCGCTAGAAGCTGAAGTTGGCCTGTAGAAAGATTCGACGCACAGCGGAACCGGATGAGAACGGCCCCTGGACCAGCGACTGTGACTTGCCGAAGAGATTCTTCGTAGGGTCCGGGTTGTAGGCGGTGAGATTGCCGTTCTGTGGCGCGTACGGCACGGTGTTGAAGAGGTTCAGGATTTGCGCACCCAGCGACACGGTGTACTTGTGACCCGAGCTGCCGCTGCCGAGACCGCCGCCTCCAAAGCCGCCCCCACGTCCACCACCGCGTCCACCACGACCGCCGGGGGGGCCACCGCCACCGGGACCGTCGGCCGATGCGGCTGGGCCGGTCTTGGGGCCGAAACCGAAGGCGCGCACGATACGCGTGTTGAAGGTGAAGTTAGCCGGACCTGTGCAGTAATTCTGCGGAATGCGGGTATAGGTATCCGTGGTGACGCCGGGCGTGGCGAAGTTGAGCGCATTGGTGCAGCTGCCGGAGCTTGTGCCCGTCACAAACTGGGCGCGATCGTTGATGATGGAGTCGCCGTTGACGTCGGTCCCGGTGGTGACGTTATAGGGAGTTCCTGAGTTGGCGATCATGAACGGGCTGAGATTGATTTTGAACGGCGCAGTGTAGCTTGCGAAGAAGAAGAGCCGAGAACGATTCTGGAAACGACCGTAGTCCGTACTGGGGTTCAAGCTATCCGTGACAAAAACGTCCGCACCCTGGGTGTTGCTGTTCGCAATATTCAGAGCGTAGAAGCCAAAGAACGAGAGCTTGGGAGATATCTGAGCACGCGCGTTGAGCAGTAACTGATTCTGGCGGTAGTACCCTTCTGACTGGTATTGGTAGAGCAGGTTGTTACCGGCCGTAGGCAGACTGCGCGAGAAGTACTGGTGGGCGCCAATGGTGTTGATGTACGTGGCGGAAAAAGTTGTTCGCAACGGCAGTTGCTGGTCGACTCCCAACGCGATCTGAGAGTTGTACTCACTGCGCAGGTTTGATGCCAAGGTATAGGTGATGGGTTTGGCTGCGGCATTGGTGCCACAACCTGCCGTGCTGCCGGGGGCACAACCAACGGTCGGCGAAAGATAGGTTTGTACCACGGAATTGACGCCGTTCTGTTGCAACGTATTAATGACATCGCCGACATTGAAGCGAGTAAAGAACACGCCATATCCGAAACGCAGCACAGTAAGTGGGTTGCCGTTCTTACGGGGTATGCCGTAGTTTGCGGAGAGCCGCGGTGCCAGATCATGTTTGCTGCTGATCGTACCCTGCGCCTCGTAGCGCAGGCCATAGGTCAGCGTCAGGTTTGGTTTTACCTTCCAATCATCTTCGGCGTACAGACCGACGTCGGTGAGGTGCGTGCCAACGCGAGGATTCGCGATCGTCGCGACCTTGTATTGGAAGGGCTGGTTTGCGATGTAGTTTGCCACGGTCGCGTAACTGAAGGTACCGTTTGCGTTTTGCGTGGAGAACTGGGCAGTTCGGTCTGTTCGCACACGCAGGCCAGCGCGAATGAAGTTTTTCGCGAGTTGGACCGACGTGTAGTTCTGAACTTCGTAGTGGTCCTGGGTATTGGTCTGCGTACCGGTTGCATTGCCACCACCGGTAAAGTTGCCTGTGACTGTGACCGTGGGCGCTGTTGACAGTGGGTCCTGCGCGGACTGCCCACGACGGAATTCGAACCGGGTCTCGTTGATCAGTTTGGCGCTTAGAATTTGCGTGTCGCTGATCTGCAGACTGTTCTCGTGAAAGTTGGAGTTATATCCAGCTGTGGGCAGCACAAGGCCACCGGTGCCGGCATTCTGCGAGTCGTTATGTTCCAACTGGTAGCGCACGGTCAGCGTGTTCTTGTCTGTCACCGCATAGTCGATGCGAGGGGTGAAATCGTAGCGCGTGCTTGGCGCAAAGATCGCGCGTGCTGCGTCGGGGTAGGTGTTCTGGGTGCAGCCCGTAGTGCCCGGCGCGCACAGCGTGGTGGAACCGGGAGCCGTGCTGGCGATGGTTCCGCTAAAGACGTTGTTGTTTTGGATGGTGCGGTGACTGCCGGCGAGGTTGAACGAGGCTTTTTTGGAAAGCGCACCGCTGACAGAGCCGATGAAGAAGATCTGGTGGTAGTCCGGCTGACTATTCGCCGATCCTAGAAACGGGCTGGAGGTGTTGAACGACTTATCCATCCCCTGCACGCTTAGTTGGCCGTGCAACTTATCGGTTCCCGGCTTGGTCAGGATTTCTACGCGGCCGAAACCAGGCTGATCGTACTGGGCAGAAAAGGGATTCTGGTTGATTCGAATTTCGCGGATTGCTGACTTTGGTGGAAGCTGGCCCCCGGTAAAACCATCGACATAGATCTGGCCACCACTGGGGCCTGCGGCTGGGCCGGCAAGCGCGGTCAACTCGTTTGAGAGTTCATCGGGATCGTCAGACAGCGCGTCGAGGTCTGCGCCCTTTACCACGACGGCACTCCCATTTGAGTCCGGGTCCACGGACACCTGGTTCTCGTTCGTGGTGACCGTGATGGTCGTGTTCTGCTCTTCAATGCTGAGCTTGACGGCAATTTTTACCGGCTGTCCGGCAACACGCACGTTCTGTTTTACAAACGAGCCGAACCCCTGCATGGTCACCGAGAAGGTGTACGTACCGGCAGGCACTGCCTCCAGGTCAAAGGAGCCATCGCCCCCTGAGGTAGCGGAGAGAGCAGGTCCCTTTGCCGGCGTGAGCAGGATGGTGGCGCCAGGGATGACCGCGGCGTCTGGATCAAGCACGGTGCCGCTGACAGTGCCGGCGGTCTGCGCACCGGTTTGAGCGCCTGCAGGAGCACCAGCCTGGGCTGCAAGTGTGCCCGAAAATACGGAGGGCAAGCCGACCAGCAGAAGCGGACCGGCAAACATGGAACATGCGTTACGACGTGAAAGCATCAGGCTCCTACAGGGCTATGGGGAAGGGTCTCGCGGTCTACCTACAACGTATTGCCTACTGCGTGCCCCCGGCAGCGGCTTCTCCGCCGCCCATGCTCCACGGCGAAAGATTGAACCCTGAAGTTCCAGAGGGGGATGCAGCCAGAAGGGGTTCAACGCCCGACAGCAGGGTGATGGCTGTTATGGATGCCCCTGCCTGTGCGCCAGAGCCCACCACCATGACGGCCTCGCCTGGTTTAAGCGCGGACAGTGTGATTTTGGGCAGGTGCGGAACAGCCTGAGACAGGTCCGCTGAACCACCCGCGCCAGAACGTCCAGTTCCTGCGCCGCTTCCCGGGGACCTTGCCGGCGCTGTGTCTGGCTGTGATACGGGGGCTGCTGAGGGGCTGTGGGCGCCTGCCGTTGATGCCGTGGCGCTGCTATGCGCACGCGCAGCGAAATGGGCCGCCATTTCCGGCGGCAACTCACGCAAGTCGGAGTCTGGTCCAATCGCAACAACAACGTTCTTCTTTGTTGCCAAATCCTTGACCGTAAGCGTGCCGGCGGCAGCATCCACAGAACCAATCAGACCGGCGACGTTGCTGAACGATCCCGTCACAATCTCATCTGCCGCGATGCTCCCGGTATCGACGTCCCTGCTGCCGCGCACACGCAACTGGTCGCCAACGTGGATGTCCGCGATGGTACCGACCTTCGCAAGTTCAAACTTCACGGAGCCAGAAGCGTAGCGCCGAAAGATCGTCTTGCCCGATGCCTGGACAGTGAGCTTGCGCGTGCCAGACACGACGGAGATCGTCTGTGTCGCAGGATCCACTGCCGTGACCAGGCCCCCGGCACCACGCTTCTGCCAGTCTGCCTCGCGGCTTGCGTTGGTCTGGGCAATGGCTGAACTCTTCATCAGCACCACACGGCTTGCGCTCATAGAGCCTGCGTCCGCGGCGCGAGCAACGACGAGCACACGATCGCCTACCGCAATATCGGCTGTGGTTGCGTCCTGCGCTGCCTTGATGTCGGTGCTGCCTGGGGGCAGTTGCTGAACGCGAACCGCATCCGCCAGGGTGAGCACCACTTTTGTGCCGTCGTCTTTTGACAGTGTCAGTTGGGTGGATGACACGGATTGCACGGTGCCGATGATGCGGGTACTCGCCGCGGCTGGAGATGTTGACGCAGCCTGCGCGTAGAGGTGCGCCGGCGCGCTGAGCGGAACGACCGCGATCAGGACGGCGAACGCGGAAGGCACGGCGAACGTCCGGCGAACAGCAAACAACTGATGCAAACGCATGCGAAACGTCCTTTGACCGAGCCACTGCCGGCGCCGTAAAGACGCGCAGATTGCCGGACTACACGTTCGACGGTATGTGTAATTTTAAAGTTTCGTCAAACCTGACATGAACGTAAGACGGCGCATGATACGAGGGCGGCAGGACGTATGCTGAGACACATGAAGAACCTGCTCGCTGCCCTTCTTTTGCTCACGTGCAGTGCACCTGCCTTCGCGTGGGGACGCCAGGGGCACCGGCTTGTCGCCCTGGTTGCTGAGGAGCACCTCTCACCAATTGCGCGGGAGAATGTGCACGCACTTCTCCACACCGAGACGCTTGCGGATGTGGCCTCCTGGGCGGATGTGTACCGGCCGTTGGAGACCCAGACGGCAGAGTGGCACTACGTCAACATCCCCGCGGGTGCGGGCACCTACAACCGCGATCGGGACTGCCCTGTGCAGCCAGGCGTGACGCTCGGTGCTGCAAACGACGTGTGGCGCGACTGCGTTGTGGACCGCATCCTCTTCTTTGAAGCACGCGTTGCCGATGTACAGCTTGACCCGCCCGATCGGGCCGTCGCGCTGAAGTACCTGGTGCATCTGATCGGCGATCTGCATCAGCCGCTGCACACCTACGGGCCTCTTCAAGGCGGCAACGGCATTACCACCGTCACATTTGGCGCAACACAGTGCGGCAAATATCCCTGCTCGCTCCACTCCGCATGGGACAGCGGCCTTATCGAGCATCGGGGTTTGAGTACCAGCGCATACGATGCACTGCTGGAGAAGGAGATCCTGGCAACGCACGAGGCCGCCGGCACCGACGACCCAGCAGCATGGGCGGCGGAATCGAATGCAGCTGTCGCTGCCGCGCTTCTGCCTGTGGGGGGAGCAGTCGATGAGGCGTACTACACCCGCGAGATCCCCGTGGTGGACCACCAGTTGGAGTTGGCCGGCCTGCACCTGGCGGCGGTGCTAAACCGGCTCTTCACCACCGCGCCACAGGCGTTTGTGCCGCCGCCAGAGGTGAAATGACCGGTCAGACATCCATGCTGCGTCGAAAGTAAAACTGAGCGTGAGAGCTTCGCCGGCGCGCGACTGAGCGGCGAAGAGCAGCCTGCACAAGAAGGCCACGTCGCCGCGCTGCGCCGCCAGACCGCCAACGTCGCTCTGCTATTTGTTTGGTGGTGCGTCGTCGCTGCGCTTCGCGGTAAACGTGCCGTCGTAGTTCAGGGGCTGCACATCAATGGTGCCGGCCAGCGTGCCATCTGCCTGCAGTTTGCCGGTAAAGGTCAGTGTCAGATCCTGGCCCTGGTATTCACCCGCATGGGTCAGGGTCACAACATCGTCTTTACGTGTGGCGGTAGCGGGGTAGGTCTTTTCACCCACGCATGAACCTGTCAACGCAGAGTCCGGGCCGGCGAGGGTGCATGTCTCGTGAATTGGATATCCCTGCACATCGCCGTCAAGCTTCCACGTTCCAGCCATGGGTGCAGCCAGTGCAGACGCAGACAACAGAAAAAGCGCAATTACCGTTTGTTTCATTGAGTATCTCCTGAATGACCTGGGTCGAGCACGTGTGCTCCTCAGTGTAACCGTGCGCAGCCTCTAGCCGGAATTCACATCGGAGTTTCAAGTTTCCGCTGGACAACATAGGACTTTTCAGTAATCTTGCGTTCACAAGCAGAAAAAGAAATGGTTGATCACGCCCCTTTTCAGAGGGGCTGGTCTGCTTCCCCTTTCGCCTCAGGGTGCCAGGTTGCCTTCTTGCATCCCCCATACGCGAGACCGAATGACCGGAGATTCCTTTTGATGTATTCCAGGCTGAAATTTCGTTTGACTCCCCTTGCACTTGCGGCGACCACCCTTCTGGCAGTGCCAGCCTGCCGAGCACAGCAAACGTTGGGTGCCATCGTTGGAACGGTGACGGATGCGACAGGCAGCGTCCTTCCTAATGCAACCGTTACCGTGGTGGGCGAGGAAACGAACCTGACCAGGACAGGACGAAGTAACTCCTCTGGCAGCTACGCGCTGCCTAATCTGCCGATCGGAACATACACGGTGACGTTTACGCTGGACGGCTTTTCATCCCAGCGGTATCCGGGGATCGTGATCCAGGCAGACCGGACGGTGACGCTGCCGACGACGCTCAAGATTGGTGCCATCTCTGACGCCGTGACGGTGGAGGCTACGCCGCTGCTGAATGCCGTGGACACCACGAACGGATACGTTCTGGACAAAGCCCAGATTGAGGCCATTCCGCTGCCGACAGGTAGTTTTACGGGTGTTGCAATTCTTTCACCGGGGGTGAATGCAGAACTGCCAGGTGGCACAGGAGCGAACTCCGGCCTTGGGAATCAGCCTATCTGGGCGAATGGTCAGCGCGATACGAGTAACTCCTTTTCGCTGAACGGGGTGGATGCGAGCAACCTATTCAACGGAAAGAGCACGAGCCAGGTGGGCTCGGCGCGGGTGGTGAACTCGACCGGTGTGTCCTCATCCAACGGCGCAGCAGGCGTGATTCAGTCGGCGGCGTCTATTTACCTCTCTATCGGCAATGCGATCCCCTCCCCCGCACCGGAAATGATCGAAGAGGTGCGGGTGAATGCCTCGATGTACGACGCACAGCAGGGTTCAACCTCTGGAGCGCACATCGATATGAGCACGTCCACCGGCACGAACGTATACCACGGCACTGTCTACGGCCGGCGTGGGACGAATGCGATGAACGCGGCACCCTTCTTCTTCAAAAATGACGACGACATCCCGGAGAACTTAAAGAACCCGGAGCTGCATCGGTATGTCGTAGGCGGTACTTTTGGTGGACCCATTATCAAGAACAAGCTATTTGGATTTGTTGGGTACCAGCATCTGCAGGTCTCTGACAACGAGATCGGTTACTCGTTTCTGGATGTGCCGGTGGGACTGTCTGACACGACGCGCGATGCTGCCTCGTTCGCAAGTATCGTGAACGCGCAGTTTCCCGATGGCAGCCAGCCCTTGACGGCTGCAAGCATTGATAAGACAGCGCTGGCGCTGTTCAATTCTCCCGCGCTGCCAGGTGAACCCGGTAAGTGGCTTATCCCGAATGACACTGGCTCTGCCAGCCTTTCTGCGACTCATCCGTTCAACGCGTTTCTGCCCGGAACAGGAAGGTTCAAGGCCGACATGCTAGTCGCCAACCTTGATTACAGCGCAACCACACGGGACACGATCGCGCTGAAGTACTACTACCAGCATGACCCGACTCTTGCGCCTTATGCGTACTCCAGCGTGCCCGGTTTTACGGAGCATTTGGATTCCGGTGCGCAGGTCTTCTCCATCATCAATACGTATCTCGTCAAATCGAACCTATCGACAACGCAAACGCTTGGCTTTTTGCGAGAGAAGACGTACGCAACGAACGAACAGCCGTTTGGGCCCTCCGCAATTCCCGGTGGGTCGGTCGGGAACGTCTCGATTAACGCCTTTGGGTCGAATTACTTTCCGGGCGTGTCCATTGTGAATGTGCTGGGAGACACGGCATATGCAGCAGGCATCGGCACAGGCATTCTGAACATCGGCCCCAACGCCGAAGGGCAGGCGTCGAATACCGGCGTCTTTCAGAATCGTCTGCAGCCTTCGGCGAATGCCATCTGGACGCTCGGTAAACACACCATTACTTTTGGCACCAGTTACAGCTATACCCAGCTGAACACGATCGACAAGCGTACTGGTACGGGGACGATTGCAACGGACGACCTGAGCGCGTACGCCCAGGGGTATGTGACGCCAGGCGGATCATCCACCGGGTTTTATGTGAGCACGTATCTGCAAGGCGATGCCAACCGCTACTATCGCGCAAACCAGATCGGATCATACCTGCAAGACAAGTTTCAGGTAAGTCCGACCGTATCGCTGACCGCCGGTGTTCGTTATGACTGGGATGGAGCACTTACAGAAAAGAACGGTCGCATCTTTAATTTTGACCCGAACCTGTACAGCTACAGCGAGGGTGCGGATCAGATTACAAATCCCGGGTTCATTATTGCGGGAAACAATGCCAATGGCACTGCAGGCGTAAGCAAATCAACCCTGACTGGACGGCAGTGGGGAATTGCGCCACGGCTCGGTGTGGCATGGCAACCTGCTCGGTTCGACAGCAAGGTGGTGGTGCGCACCGGGTTTGGCATGTACTACGACCGCGGAGAGCTCTTCAGCTACTTTTCGCCGGGCTATGCAATTGGCACGGTCACAGGTGGCCCCTTTGGCGTGAATCAACAACTGCCGTTCGTTACGGCGTCCACCTGTCCCACGGCAACACTCTACAACTATTACATTCCCACGTGCGGAGGGCTCGCGGCGGGTGGTGACCCATACGCGCCACCGACATCTGCACCCACCGCAGCTTCGGGTAACCTGGCAAATCCGTACACAACAAGTATCCAGAATCCGGTGTCTTCGAACCCGCAGTCGTCCGACCTGAGTAAGTACCTGCCGAACATCGCAAGCATCAACAACGGAGGCCAGCCGATTTCACTGGGCGTGTACGACCGAGTCAACAAGTTACCTTACACCTATAACTACACTCTGGACATCCAGTGGCAACCGCGTAACGACATCGCCATCTCGATTGGTTATGTGGGAAACCTGGGCCGACATCAAGTGATCCCTGTGCCCTTCAATCAACCGAACATTGCGTCACCGGCGGGGCGCGTACACACGGAGAGCTATACCTACGGGTACACGGTGGGAGGTGCCACGTTGCCGGACGGCACGAGTTACCACGCAGATTACGAAGGCGGCAACGTCGATCACCGTGTTCCCTACGTGGGCTATGCCGCAGAATCTATCTCGTATAAAGCCGCAGGTATCGACGCCTACAACGCGCTGCAGATGCACGTGGAGAAACGCATGAGTCGCGGCATCCAGGTCGGACTGTCGTATACGTACTCACATGCATTGGATGAGCAGAGCGGAATCGGCCTGTTCTACAACGGAAACAACCCGCTGAACCTTCGCGACGGCTATGCTTCAGCAGACTTTGACCGTACCCACGTGCTGAACTTCAACTATGTGTTTCAGTTGCCTGGGTTGGCGAAGAAGAACAGTCTGGCCGGTGCTTTCGCAAACGGCTGGTCCCTGGTTGGGCTAACTGTGCTGCAGAGTGGCCAGCCGTATTCCGTAATTGACTTTACCGGTGCCGTAGGCAGCATCTACTACAGCACCAACAACGGCATTACGAATCCGATTGTGCCGCTGGCACCGGGCTGCACGGCCAAAAGCGCGCTTACCGGCAGGTCTGGCGCATTTGGCTCTGCGGCATTGAAGGCCTCGTGCTTCGCTCCGGCCCTGCTGCAACCAGGGGCGCTCAATGGAGCTATCCCGACGAGCGACACCTTTGAGACAGGCTTTTCAAACGGAGGCCGAAACATCTTCCGTCAGGCCTTCCAGAAACGTGCCGATGCCTCGCTGGTGAAGGTCCTGGACCTGAACGAGCGCTACCACCTGAAGTACACGTTTGATGTGTACAACCTGACCAATACAGCCAGCTTCGACGTACCCGGCAACGAGGTAAGTCAGAATGAGAACTTCAACTCATTCCCAACCGCGGGCCAGCCTCTGTATAACGCTCCGTTCGGGATTGGTGTGGTCACACACACCATAGGCAGCGCGCGGCAGATACAGATGTCGTTGCGCATGCTGTTTTAACTGGCGCGGCTGTTCGTCTAACAACCATAAATGGCAGCCAGCTGGCTGCCATTTTCGTGCAAATTGTGGGCTATTACATCCGTCAGCAGTAGAAGGTTATCGCCTGCGAAGCAGTAGAAACAGCAGCACCAGAACCAGGATCAAACCCAGTCCGCCGGGAAAGATAAAGCCTCCGCCGCGGCTGGAGTACCCCATGACAAGACAGCCGCTTAGCGGAATGCACGCGCCCAGACCACACGCTGCCACGAGCAGACGCCTAAACACTTAGGTCACGCACCGGTACACTCAGACTGCCTTTATTGTCTTTGGGCTGAGGCTTCACATGCATGTCTGGATGTCCACTTCGTAAGAAGACCCATCCCACAATCAGAGCCAAGATGATCGTGATCGCAAACATCCACACGATCATCCCAAATTTCGGCTTGCCGTAAATCCCGCTGTTTTCCTCGACCATAAACGGTTCAGATGCATGATTCGGCGTTCACGCCTATCCCGTCCACTCGATGACGTTTAGGACAAAGGTAGACAGAACGAACCAAGGAAGCTTGCGGAATGCTTTGTGGTCCCGGTCATCGTTGGCGACCAGGTTCAACGTGAGAAGTTATTGTGCAGAGTCGGTCTATGCCGGTCCGGGGCGCTCAGCACCTGTGTCTTGGGCGAGGGTGAGAAGCATATCGGTGGTGAGTGGCGGTAGCCGGAGCCGCGTGCCAGGACCGACTTGGACCGCAGCCTGGGCGTAGGGCCTGCCTGTGATGGGCGCATGCGCAGTAAGGGTGTACCTGCCGGGGGAGAGGCCAGGAAGCGCAAGGAGCACATGCCGAGCGGCTGCGTGAGGTTTGAGCTGGCCGTTGCTGGCGAGGCTGTCGTGGCGGAGCAGATACAGGATGGCCTGGGTCGCGGTGCCGCAAGCGAACCGGCTGAGCACATGGGGCAGAAGGGCTTCTCCCGTTTCGCCCGCTTCAGCGCCGCCATGTATGCCGGCGTCAGAGGGTTTGCCGTCCGCAGCAGAAGCCAGTGAGAAGAGCTCCACCGTAGCGGTAAGATTTGCGCGCGCAAAGGTGTGCCACGCGATGTTGGCCGTTTCCAGAAACGTACACAGCGCGTTCTGGGCCTGCCGCATGCCGGGCGTCAGGCTATGTGGATGGCGGTTGGGCCAACGCATGCCGCCACCTGCGCCGCCGCTGGCGAGATGCGCCCACTGCAGGTGACGGAAGTATTCGTCGTCAAACTCCTCGCGCAGGGTCTTACGAAAGTCTTTAAAGGTGTGGATGGGGCCGTGTTCGGTGTCAAGAAACGGCCTGCCGTCGGTAATCTCTGCAAGGGAATCGCGCACGATGTTGCCCATGCCAACAGCAGCGTCTACCGTGTTGCGCGGCGCATCGATCGTGCCGGTCTCGTAGACGTGGATTGTCGCGAAATCGAGCGAGGGGTGGCGAAAGATGTAGGGCTCCATGCGGAGATGGGCCTGGAGCCTGAGCTCAGGACCGAAGATGGAGGTGGTTTGCAGGTGGGTGCGGCCGTGAGCGCGAAGCTCCACGTCGCGCACGTGCGCACTGAGGTCGGCGATAAAGTCGTGGAACGGTTCCGCCTGGCCTTCGGCATGGGCGGGATGAATTTCGTTCCAGAGATCCCAGGCGAACAGGGCTCCGGAGCCGCCCCAGCGCTCAGCGGCGAAGGCGAGCCGGGCCTTGATGGCGTCGCGCGTGGGACGGGAGAGCAGCGCCTGCGACGGGTGGAAGAGGGGGCCTCCGTTGGCCTGGTTGTAGGGATGATGCTGGAAGCGAAGCCACATCCAAAAAGTGTCGAACGGGGTGAGCAGCAGCCGGATGTTGTGGCGCTCCGCAAGGACGAAGATGTCGTCCCAAAGCCGGACCATGTGCGGCGACCACTTGCCGACAGAGGTCTCGAAATACCGGGACCGGACCTGTGCGTACTCGAGCATGAGACGCATGCAGGTGACGCCGCTGGCAGCGAGACGACTGAACCAGGCTTCGACCGAGGGAAGGTCCCGGCGGCGGTAGAGGGGCTTGAGTTCCGGCCAGGTGATAGCCTCGTTGGCTCCGATAGGGTGCCACGGCGTGCCGTCCTCCAACTGGAAGTAGGGTGCGGCTGGCATGACAGACACCCAGGGCAGCGGCATGTGGGTGGGTGCCGACTGGCTCATGTGTTCCAGTGTAAGCGATGGCCTAAGTAGCCTGTGATGAGCAGGATGGAGCTTGGCAGGGGTGTTCCGCGATGGTCGTCAGACTCGCGGGACGGGACACACGCCGAACGCGAACACAGGACCGCTCCCTTGAAGGGGATGTGCCGATGGTGGCCAGCACAAAGCCGAGTGCGCCGACGGTGCTCCTGCTCCAGCGGTTGCGGAGCCACGGTATTTCGGCACAGTGCGCTCTGTGGCCATTCACTTCTTGCGCGACCGCCTGGTGAGGGCGTGAAAGTTCGCGGGTTTGTTTGCGATCCACTTGAGGAAACGCTGCAACTCTTCGCGTTGACGAAGGGTGTTTAGGTCTGCGTCGGTTGCGGCGAGGTCGTGGTTGGAGACGTGGGCGTGGATGGCACGGTGACAGATGGGGTGTACCGGGACCGTCTGGTTGCCGCCCTTGCTTTTGGGGATGAAGTGGTGGAGTTCAACGTGGGTGCCCAGCGGGCGCAGACAGAAGGCGCAGACGGGTGGGTCTGCTGCCTTCTGCCGAAGCGCCTGTTCCTGCTGCTGTATGTGCTTTTGCTTGACCCGGCCCTGCATGCACGTATGAGATGCCTATGACGGAACGCGGCCTTACGCGGTGGCCAAGGGGCTGCACGTGGCAACATTACCGAGCTTAGAAACTGCAAGGCTTAGAAATTACCGAACATGGTGAGGAGCTGGTCGTAGGTGCCGTTCTTTTCGGCCCAACGAAGGGGCTTGACGCTCTCCACCAGAATTTCGCCTTTCTCGATCTTGTTGGTCTCGAGGATGTTCATCACCTCTGCCGTGTAGTCGGCAAGGGGCATGGCGCGTGGGTCGACTGCCTGCTGCGGGCCGCCGAACTCGGTCTGAACGTAGGGTGGGGCGAGTTCGAGAACTTCGACGGAGGTGTCGCGCAGCTGGAAGCGGAGGGCATCCAGCCAGTTGTGGAGGAAGGCTTTGGTGGCGCTGTACGTGGGGCTCTTTGGGAAGGGCACGAAGGCCAGGCCGGAGGTGGTGACCATGAGCGTGCTGTGGGGCTGAGCGCGAAGGGTGGGCAGCAACGCCGCAGACAACTGCAGAACGCTGGTGAGGTTGGTCTGGATGATCGATTCGGCGTCTGCGGTATCGACCCGCTCGGCGGTGTAGTCCTCCATGCGCGCGATGCCGGCGTTGTTGAGCAGGACGTTGAGTTTGGGGAAGCGCTGCTTGACGTCCGCAGCGAATGTTTCGATGGCCTTCGAATCGGAGACATCGAGTGCGATGCCGACCATGCCGGGGTTCTTGCCGGTAATCTCGTCGAGTAGCTGCTGGCGACGGCCGGCGATGATAACGGTGTTGCCCTTGCTGTGGAGAGCTTCTGCAAGCGCGCGGCCGATGCCGCTGGTGCCGCCGGTGATGAGAATGGTGTTGCCGGAGATGTTCATGGAGTGTTCCCTCGCTCCATGAGATTGCGGCTGCCGGGGGAAGTATGCAGATTTTGGGTGGCCGCCCGGTTCGCATGCGCGGAGACACCTGTGGTATTCGTGGAAGTGTTTTCGCCATCACTTCTACTGGGTTGAGACAGACAGGATTTTTGCCATGAAGCTTACTGCTGCCCTGCTGGGCCTGCTGCTTGCCGTTGCGCCGGTTGGGGTGGCGCAGATGACGCCGATTCCCTCCAGCTTCCAGAGCACAGGCGCGGATCGTGCGGCGATCCAGGCGCTGCTGGACAACTATACGAAGGCGGTGTCGACAAAGAACCAGGCGCTGTTCGAGTCGCTGCTGCTGAACACGTCGATCACCTTCTCCGGTGCGGCGCAGGCCGTGGGGTCGAAGGGCGCGGTGGGCGGGACGCAGAACTATGCCGATTTCCGCAAGGGTGTGTTCCAGGGCGAGCCGTTCACGCAGCGCTTCCAGGATGTGGACATCCGGCAGGACGGGCCACTGGCGCAGGTGTCGCTGGTGTTCGTGAACACGGACGCGGGTGGGTCGTCGTGGGGATGGAAGACCATGCAGCTGCTGAAGGTAGGTGGCATGTGGAAGATTGCCAGTGAGTTCTATAGCGGGCACGGGTGAGGTGGTCGCGGGGAGTAGGAGAGTTCTACTCAGCAGGTGACTTCACGTACAGTGCAAGCGCGTTCAAAACTTCCAAGGTCGTCAGTTTTAACCCAAGTTGGGCAGCGCGCGGCTCCACCCGCTCCTGAATGCGTTTGGCGAGAACCGATGGGTTGCGAAGAAGGGCATCAAGCGAATACTCCGCGACTGCGAGCGGAAGCGCTTGCTCCAAAGCGAGGAAAAATGCGCCGCCGCTGTTTGAGTTCTCGCACACATAGCGGGCGGGGTCCGCTACACGAAACTCCCCGGCAAGCGCCACCCGCACGGCTTGATTGTCGAGCGTGAGCAGGTCATGCGACGGTATCTGGACGGGCTTGGGCCGTATGTCAACGGCGACCAGACTCTCCTTCGGCAGCAGCCAGAAACGACCGGAATCGACGACGCGAACCGGTTGCTCGCCTCGCAGGATTACACCGCGGTTGAACGGAGCTATCGCTTTCCGTTGGGGTAGAAATGAGGTGTTGCGCCAAATGCGGTAGATGAGTGCAAGTGCAGCAGCCACGATCACGGCCTCTACCGCAGTGCCTGTGATGATGTCGAATGCGGTGGTCAAGTGATCCCCCGAATCGCATCATCTCACCCGACGAGAACATTGTTAAATTAAACGGCTGACAGTTCTCGATCCATGGAAGGGTGTGCTGGTCTGCCTGCGGCATCCTGTGGAGCGTGACCCTTCACTGAAGGAGCTTGCCGATCTGCCGGTGGGATGGTTTGCCGAGAGAGCCGCACCCGGTGAGCCTTGGACTCGGTCAAAGATGCCGAATAATGAGCAGGTGTAAGTCTCTCCCCTGCTGCTTCGTCGGTGGCACATCCCGTGGCCGGGGTCCGGACATGGGCCATACGGTTGAGGTGTTACCGATCATGAGGGTACCTGGGCCATCCGTCGTGCGGGGCTATCCATCTTGAAACTTTCAGATCGTGCTCGTACTATCTGCAGAATGAAAACGTTCGGTGCGATGCTATCGCTTGCCGCAGTGGGAATGGCACAACCTACAAAGGCTCACAGGCCAACCGTGCCGCAAAGCAGCCGGACTAACGTTTCTGCGCCTTTAGGTTTGGCCCTCTCCGACGAGGAAGTCACCTCTGTGCCAGCGCACTATCGCGGAATGAATGCTGCCTCTCTCTACAGCACGCTGCGCCTCTGTGTAGGCGAAGTCAAGCGTTCTCAGTATGAGACCAAAGAGCAATTCGACGCTGAGCAAGCAAATCTGCTTCAACTGCCGTTGGCAAATAACCACAAAGTTGGTGATCGCTTTACATTTGTCATTGGTGGTGCATGGGACGGTACAGGCAGCGTGCCTATCGATGAATTTACAGCCAATGAGTATCTTGAAGGAGCAATTCAAACGTCTTATGAGGCTACTAACGGTATCCTAACCGTCAAGATACCAACTGTCGGCGGAGTGGATGGTAGCTCGGATCTTAGCGCTTTTGGTTTGACTTATCGTAGCCGCACGACAGGGCACCACATGGGTCAGAACGCATTCGGCGTGAAGAAATCCGTAAGCGAAGGTGTCAGCTTAAATTATGTACTGCAGGTGCAAAATTCAGACCTTCTGTGGCTGAAACGTAAATGTGATCAGCATTATGGAATGGACTGGGAGTGTGAATTTCACATTCCAGCAGACCAAGCCCGTGCAATGGATGGCAAAATCCGCGTCGCCATCAGTGGAACCTTTGTCGCTCCCTACATCAAAGAACAATCCGGGCAGAAGACGGCTACCCTTGACAGTCCGTACGAAGAATACGAAGTTTCACGCGGCCTGTACATCAATCCCGCTCAGGTCGTCTTCTTCGACTCTGCGACAGGGACAGTTTTAGCTGCTTACAGAGCTACCGCCGGAGACGGCCAGATGGTTCAGTCCACCGGTAATAGCTCTGTCACGTACGCGAGGATAGATGAAGGCTCCGCCCAGACAGTAAAACGCATCCGCGTTGGAAGTGGAGAGTTTTCCGGTCGTATACGAAAAAAAGTTGAGCCTATTTACCCGGCTGCCGCGCGAATTGCTCACGTGTCAGGCACAATTTTGATACACGTTATCATCTCGGAGCAAGGAGAAATACAAGAAGCATACGTTGTGTCAGGTCCCGAAATACTTAGGCAAGCAGCAGTAGATGCCGTCAAACAATGGCAGTACGCGCCTTGGTTAGAAAATGGACAGCCTAAAGAAGTAGATACCACAATCGCAGTGGATTTTTCCTTCAGGTAAACCCTACAAGCGTAAGCAGTGATGGTTCTTGCAAAAGGGGCGGACTCGATTGAGTCCGCCCCTTTGGGTTTTGGGCCGTTAGGCCGTCTGCTGCATGCAATGCTTACTCGGCGGCGAGTTCTTCCTGTTCGCCTTCCATGCGCATGGCTTCGAGTTCGCGTTCTTCGGCGTCGTGGGCTTCTTGGACTTCGGCCTGGATGCGGGCTGCCGCTTCTTCAAGCTCTGGGGAGAGCTGGACGTTGCGGTAGTAGTCCATGCCGGTGCCGGCCGGGATGAGGCGGCCCACGATGACGTTTTCCTTGAGGCCGCGGAGCGTATCGACCGCGCCGTTGATGCTGGCTTCGGTGAGGACGCGCGTGGTTTCCTGGAAGCTGGCCGCCGAAATGAAGCTGTCGGTGGAGAGCGACGCCTTGGTGATGCCGAGGAGGAGCGGACGACCGGTTGCGGGGCGGCCACCAGCTGCGGTGACGCGATCCTTTTCCATGTCGAAGCGGAAGCGGTCGACCTGCTGCTCGAGCAGGAAGTTGGAATCGCCGACGTCGTCGATCTTGACCCAGCGGAGCATCTGACGAACGATCGTTTCGATGTGCTTGTCGGAGATGGCGACACCCTGGAGGCGGTAGACCTCCTGGATTTCGTTGACGAGGTAGCGCTGCAGTTCCTGTTCGCCGAGGACGGCGAGCACGTCGTGCGGGTTGAGTGGGCCGTCGAAGAGCTTGTCGCCGGCGCGGAGGCGTTCGCCTTCCTGGACGTTGACGTAGATGGAGCGGGGTACGGAGTACTCGCGCTCATCGCCGTTGTCTGCGGTGACGTAGATCTTGCGCTGGCCCTTGACGACTTCGCCGAAGCGGACGACGCCGTCGATTTCCGCGATGGTTGCGGTTTCGCGGGGTTTGCGTGCTTCGAACAGTTCGACGACGCGCGGCAGACCGCCGGTGATGTCCTTGGTACGTGTGGACTCACGCGGGATCTTGGCGAGGATGTCGCCGGGGGCGACCTCTTCCCCGTCGGAGATCATGAGGTATGCACGCGACGGCATGAGGTAGCGCTTTTTGCTGCCGTCGTTGCCGTTGACGAGCAGCGTCGGCTGACGCTTTTCGTCGGGGGCATCGGCGACGACGAGGCGCGACAGGCCGGTGACTTCGTCGACTTCTTCGTTGAGGGTGATGCCTTCCTGCAGGTCCTTGAACGCTACCGTACCGCCGATTTCAGTGACGATGGAGTAGGTGTAGGGATCCCAGGAGCCAATGGTGGTGCCGACCTCGGTGGTGCCGCCGTCCTCAATGAGGAGCTTGGCACCGTAGACGATGGGGTAGCGCTCTTTCTCGCGACCCTTGTCGTCGATGACGGCGACGGAGCCAGACCGGTTCATGGCGACGAGGTTGCCATCCTTGGCGCGGACGGTGTTGAGGTTGATGTAGCGCAGGGTGCCGGCGTGCTTGGCATCGAGGCGCGACTGGTCGGAGACGCGCGATGCGGTGCCGCCGACGTGGAAGGTACGCATGGTGAGCTGGGTACCCGGTTCGCCGATGGACTGGGCCGCGATGACGCCGACGGCTTCGCCCATTTCAACCATTTTGCCCGAGCCCAGGTTGCGGCCGTAGCAAAGTTTGCAGACGCCGCGCTTGCTCTCGCAGGTGAGCACGGAGCGGATCTTGACCTGCTCGATACCCGCGGCCTGGATCTCGGTGGCCTGGGTTTCGTCGATCTCCTCATTGACGTCGACGATGATGCCGCCGTCAACGCCCTTGAGCTGTTCGCGGGTGACGCGGCCGATGATGCGGTCGCGCAGAGGCTCGATGATTTCGCCGGCCTCGATGATGGGCTTGACGAAGATGCCATTGGTCGTGCCGCAGTCGGACTCGGTGATGATGACGTCCTGTGCGACATCGACGAGACGGCGGGTGAGATAGCCCGAGTCGGCCGTTTTGAGCGCGGTGTCGGCGAGGCCCTTACGCGCGCCGTGGGTCGAGATGAAGTACTCGAGCACGGTGAGACCTTCGCGGAAGTTGGCCTTGATGGGCGATTCGATGATTTCGCCGGAGGGCTTGGCCATGAGGCCGCGCATGCCGGAGAGCTGACGAATCTGCTGTTTGGAACCACGGGCGCCGGAGTCGGCCATGATGTAGATCGGGTTCATGGCTCCTTCCTTGTCGGCGCGCTTCATGTTGCCGAACATCTCGTCCGCCACCTTTTCCGTGACGGTCGACCACATCTGGATGACCTTGTTGTTGCGCTCGCCGTTGGTGATGGCACCGTCGAGGTACTGCTGCTGAACGGCGACGACCTGCTTTTCGGCCTCGTGGACGACGGTGTACTTCGACGCCGGGATGACCATGTCGTCAAGGCCGACCGAGAGGCCGGAGCGGGTGGCGTACTGGAAGCCAAGCTCCTTGATGCGGTCGAGCGCGTGGACGGTGATCTCAAGGCCGAGGTTGAGGTAGAGGTAGTTGATGAGCTGGCCGATGCCCTTCTTCTTGAGCAGGCCGTTGACGTAGGGCATGCCTTCGGGCAGCGCATCGTTGAGGATGGCGCGGCCGACGGTGGTGTTGATGAACTGCTTGTTGAACTCGACGATTTCGGTGTGCGTGATGTCCTGGTCGTCGTAGCTGGTGGTGAGGTCGAGCACGTTGCCGGTGTAGCGCAGACGGATGGGCGAGAGGGTCTCGACCTGCTTGGCTTCGAGGGCCATGAGGACTTCTTCGATGTTGGCGAAGACGCGGCCCTCACCCTTGGCGTTGACCTTGGCCTTGGTCAGGTAGTAGAGGCCGAGCACCATGTCCTGCGTGGGCACGGTGATGGGCTGACCGGATGCGGGCGAGAGGATGTTGTGGCTCGCGAGCATGAGGACAGAGGCCTCGACCTGGGCCTCAGGCGAGAGCGGGATGTGCACGGCCATCTGGTCGCCGTCGAAGTCGGCGTTGAAGGCGGTGCAGACGAGCGGGTGGATCTTGATGGCCTTGCCTTCGACGAGCACCGGCTCAAACGCCTGGATGCCGAGGCGGTGGAGGGTTGGGGCGCGGTTGAGCAGGACCGGGTGATCCTTGATGACCTCTTCCAGGATGTCCCAGACGATGGGCTCCTGCATTTCAACCATCTCTTTGGCCTGCTTGATGGTGGTGCAGTGGCCGGTCTGCTCGAGGCGGTGATAGATGAAGGGCTTGAAGAGTTCGAGCGCCATCTTCTTGGGCAGGCCGCACTGGTGAAGCTTCAGTTCGGGGCCGACGACGATGACCGAACGGCCGGAGTAGTCGACGCGCTTGCCGAGGAGGTTCTGGCGGAAGCGGCCCTGCTTGCCCTTGAGGGTGTCGGAGAGCGACTTGAGCGGACGGTTGTTGGCACCGCGAAGGACGCGACCGCGGCGGCCGTTGTCGAAGAGGGCGTCGACGGCTTCCTGCAGCATGCGCTTTTCGTTACGGACAATCACTTCAGGCGCATGGAGGTCCATGAGCTTCTTGAGGCGGTTGTTGCGATTGATCACACGGCGGTACAGGTCGTTCAGGTCGGAGGTGGCGAAGCGGCCGCCGTCGAGCGGAACGAGCGGGCGCAACTCAGGCGGGATGACGGGGATCACGTCCAGGATCATCCACTCGGGCTTGTTGTCCGAACGGCGGAAGGCCTCGACGACCTTGAGACGCTTGGCGAACTTGAGCTTCTTCTGCAGGCTCTGCTCGACCTTCATCTTCTCGCGCATCTCGATGGCGAGCTCTTCGATTTCGACGCGCTTGAGGAGTTCCTTGATCGCTTCGGCACCCATCATGGCCTTGAAGCCGGAGGGGCGGTACTGCTGGTCGAGCTCGCGGAACTTGGTCTCGTCCTTGATGATTTCGCGCTCCTTGACGGGCGCGTCACCGGCGTCGATAACGACGTAGGACTCGAAGTAGAGAACGGCTTCCAGCTCGCGCAGGGAGATGTCGAGAAGGTGGCCGATGCGCGAGGGCAGGCCCTTGAAGAACCAGACGTGCGAGCAAGGCGAGGCGAGCTCGATGTGGCCGAGGCGTTCGCGGCGGACCTTGGACAGGGTGACTTCAACGCCACACTTGTCGCAGATGACGCCGCGGTGCTTCATGCGCTTGTACTTGCCGCAGAGGCATTCCCAGTCGGTGATGGGTCCGAAGATGCGGGCGCAGAAGAGGCCGTCGCGTTCGGGCTTGAAGGTGCGGTAGTTGATGGTCTCGGGCTTGGTGACTTCGCCGTGCGACCAGCTGCGGATCTTTTCGGGCGAGGCAAGCGAGATGCGGATTGCGTCGAAGTCGGTGATGGGACCGGACAGTTCGAAGGGGCTGGAACGGAACATGCGGTTTGTCTCCGTGCAGTTCTGGCGTGGTGGGCGCCTTGCTGCTTGTTGGTGCTGCTGTTCGCGATCGCTTGGGGCGGATCGCATGCCCTTGTCTTACTTAAAACTTTGCCTTGACGGGCAGGGAGGCCATGGCTTCCCTGCCCTTTCGGGACTTAGTCGGCGGCTGCCGCGATCGGCATGGTCGGGATCTTCTTGAGGTCGGACTGTTTGACCAGTTCAACGTCGAGGCAGAGCGACTGCAGTTCGCGGATGAGCACGTTGAACGATTCCGGCACGCCGGGCTCGATCGCTGCCTCGCCCTTGACGATGGCTTCGTAGATCTTGGTACGGCCGAAGACGTCGTCGGACTTGGCGGTGAGGAGCTCCTGCAGGATGTACGCGGCACCGTAGGCTTCGAGCGCCCACACTTCCATTTCGCCGAAGCGCTGGCCACCGAACTGCGCCTTGCCACCCAGCGGCTGCTGCGTGATGAGGGAGTACGGTCCGATCGAACGAGCATGGATCTTGTCGTCGACCAGGTGCGAGAGCTTGAGCATGTAGATGTAGCCGACGGTGGCGGGCTGCTCGAACGCTTCGCCGGTCATGCCGTCGAAGAGTTCGGTCTTGCCGGAGCTGGGCAGGCCGGCGGAGGCAAGGAGTGCCTTGATCTCGCTTTCCTGTGCGCCGTCGAAGACAGCCGTACCGAACCAGATGCCCTTCTTCATGCCCTGCGCGACGCGGAGAGTCATCTCATCGTCGAGCTCAAGCAACTGGGTGAGGGCGGCAGTGTCCTTGAAGCGTGCCTTGAAGAGCTCGCGCACTTCGTTGGCATTCTCCGCTTCGGCAGCCTTCTCAGCAATCATCTTGCCAAGGGTGTGGGCGGCCCAGCCGAGGTGCGTTTCGAGGATCTGGCCGACGTTCATACGGGACGGTACGCCGAGCGGGTTGAGGACGATCTGCACCGGCGTTCCGTCGGGCAGGTAGGGCATATCCTCTTCCGGCAGGATGCGTGCAACCACACCCTTGTTGCCGTGGCGGCCGGCCATCTTGTCGCCGACGGAGAGCCGACGCTTCATGGCGATGTAGACCTTGACCATCTTGATGACGCCCGGGCTCAGTTCGTCGCCCTTCTGCATCTTCGAGATCTTTTCGTTCGTGATCTTGCGGAGCACGTCGATCTGGCGCGAGGTCATCTCTTCGATCTCATCGATCTGCTCGTTGACGCGAGGATCCTTGTCGGCGTAGCGGATGCGCTTGAGGTTACGGGTGCTGATGAGCTCGATGGTGTCGCGGTCGAGCAGGTCGCCCTTGCCGAGGAGCTTCTTGTTGGTGCGCTCGTCGTGCAGGTCGGCCTGGACTTCCTTGGCGCCCAGGATGGCCTCGAGGCGCTTGAGACGCTCGTCGGTGAGAATACGGATCTCGTCGGCGAGGTTCTTCTCAAGCTTCTCGATCATTTCCTGCTCGATGGACTTGGCGCGCTCGTCCTTCTCCTGACCCTTGCGGGAGAAGATGCGGACGTCGACCACGGTGCCTTCAATGCCGGGAGGGCACGACAGAGAGGCGTCGCGAACATCGCCGGCTTTTTCACCGAAGATGGCGCGCAGGAGCTTCTCTTCCGGCGTCAGCTGGGTTTCACCCTTGGGGGTGACCTTGCCGACGAGGATGTCGTTGTGACCGACCTTGGCGCCGATGCGGATGATGCCCGAGTCGTCGAGGTCACGCAGAGCGTGCTCGCTGACGTTGGGGATATCGCGCGTGATCTCTTCCGGTCCAAGCTTCGTGTCGCGCGCTTCGATCTCGAACTCTTCGATGTGGATCGAAGTGTAGTAGTCCTCGCGAACCACCTTTTCCGAAATCAGGATGGCGTCTTCGAAGTTGTAGCCGCGCCACGGCATGAACGCGACCAGGACGTTGCGGCCAAGGCCGAGCTCGCCCTGTTCGGTGCACGGACCATCCGCGATGACCTGACCCTTGAGGACGCGGTCACCCTTGCGGACGATCGGCTTCTGGTTGATGCAGGTGTTCTGGTTGGAACGCTTGAACTTGGTGAGCTGATAGATGTCGGAACCGACCTCACGCGAGAGCTGCGTGGGGTGGTGCTCGCCTTCGACGCGCACGATGATGCGCTCGGAGTCGACCGAATCGATGATGCCGTTGCGGCGTGCGAGGATGACGGCACCGGAGTCGCGGGCGGTGACGCCTTCCATGCCGGTGCCGACGAACGGCGCTTCGGCAACGAGCAGGGGCACGGACTGCCGCTGCATGTTGGCACCCATGAGGGCGCGGTTTGCGTCGTCATGCTCAAGGAAGGGCACGAGCGAGGCGGCGACTGAGACAAGCTGCTTGGGCGAGACGTCGATGTAATCGACCTCTGCCTGGGGGACGAGAACGAAGTTACCCTGCTTTCGGGCGTTGACCAGGTCTTCCGTCAGCTTGCCATTTTCATCGAGCGTGATGTTGGCCTGAGCGATGGTGTGGCGATCCTCTTCCCACGCGGACAGGTAGAAGGAGAAGGGCTCAGTTTCAAGAACACGCTTGCCGTCGCGCGCAAGCTGCTGCTTGAGCGTGTGTGCCTCGTTGATCTCGATGGGGTCACCCTGACGCATGCCGGACTCACCGGCGTTGGTGACCGCAACGTAGTCGACGACCTGGCCGTCCTTGACCTTGCGGTACGGCGACTCGATAAAGCCGTACTCGTTGATGCGCGCAAAGCACGACAGCGACGAGATGAGACCAATGTTCGGGCCTTCCGGCGTTTCAATCGGGCAGATGCGGCCGTAGTGGGTGGGGTGCACGTCGCGGACTTCAAAGCCGGCGCGTTCGCGGGACAGACCGCCAGGTCCAAGCGCGGAGAGACGACGCTTGTGCGTGATCTCCGACAGGGGATTGGTCTGGTCCATGAACTGCGAGAGCTGCGAAGAACCGAAGAACTCACGAATCGCGGCCATCACAGGCTTGGCGTTGATGAGGTCGTGCGGCATCGCCGTCGACATCTCCTGGTAGACGCTCATCTTTTCCTTGATGGCGCGCTCCATGCGGACGAGGCCGATGCGGAACTGATTCTCCATCAACTCACCGACGGCGCGCACACGGCGGTTGCCAAGGTGATCGATGTCGTCGACGAGGCCGATGTTCTTGCGCAGCTTGAGCAGGTAGCGGATGGTGCCGTAGAAATCCTCGGGCGTGAGCGTGCGCTTGTCGAGCTCGGTTGCGGCCTGGTTCTCGTATAGCTTGATGTTGAACTTGAGGCGGCCGACACGGCTGAAGTCGTACTTGCGCGGGTCGAAGAACATGCCTTCAAAGAGGGCCGTGGCGGTGTCGAGGGTCGGCGGATCGCCCGGACGCAGCTTGCGGTAGATCTCGATGAGGGCTTCTTCGGGCTTGCGCACGGAATCGCGCTTGAGGGTGTTGGTGATGATGTTGCCGACGTCGTCCTTGTCGGGGAAGAACACCTCAAAGGACGTTGCGCCGGACTGACCGATCTTGTGGAGCTTGTCGGTCGTGGCTTCCTGGTTGGCTTCGTACAGGAGCTCACCGGTGGTGAGGTCAACGACGTCCGCGGCAAAGATGGCGTTGTCGAAATCGGAGGTGGCGACTTCCACTTCCGTGACGCCGCCGTCGCGCATCTTCTTCAGAAGCGACGGGGAGATCTTGCGGCCGGCTGCGACGATTTCCGCGCCATCGGAACCGGTGATGGCGTTGGCGGGCTTGATGCCGGTGATGTTGGTGACCTTGTCGCCGGCAGGGATGGACCAGTACATCTTGCCGTCACGCATGTTGATCGTGTCGGCCGTGTAGAAGGTCTTGAGGATGTCCTCGTCCGAGCGGAGGCCAAGCGCGCGCAGGAAGATGGTGCCGAGGAACTTGCGCTTGCGGTCGATGCGAACGTAGAGGGTGTTCTTCTGGTCGTATTCGAACTCGACCCAGCTGCCGCGGTAGGGGATGATCTTGCCGAGGAAGTAGGTGCGGTTGTTTGCCGTTTCAAAGAAGACGCCGGGCGAGCGGTGGAGCTGCGAGACGATGACGCGCTCGGTCCCATTGACGATGAAGGTGCCGTTCGCGGACATGAGCGGGATGTCGCCGAAGAAGACTTCCTGCTCCTTCATGTCGCGCAGGGTCTTGACGCCGGTTTCGGGGTCCTTGTCGTAGATCTTGAGGCGGATGGTGACCTTGAGCGGCGCGGAATAGGTCATGCCGCGCTCTTCGCACTCAGCCTGGTCGTACTTGAGCTGCAGGCCGACGGGGTCGCCGCACTTGTTACAGAAGTCGGGCGTGTTCTTGTTGTAGGTTCCGCAGAAGTGGCAGAGCACATCGCCCGGGTGGAAGGGGTCGGTGATGACCATGTGGCCGCAGTTCACGCAGGCAGTGCGCAGGTGGTTGAGGCCTTTCAGGTAGCCGCACTTGCACTCCCAGTTGCCGATGGAGTAATCAACGAACTCGAGTTCCGAGACGTTGCGGAAGTCGGTGATGGGGAAGACGGAGGTGAAGACGGACTGGAGGCCGTTATCCTCGCGCTCCTGGGGGAGCTTGTCCATCTGGAGGAAGCGCTCGTATGAGCGGCGCTGAACCTCGATAAGGTTGGGAATCTGGATGGCGGTTGGAATTTTGGAGAAGTCGAGCCGGGTACGAAGGGCACGGGTTGCCATGCTGTTTGCCATACGGGTGGTAGCTCCTGTGTGGTCCTGCCGAGACCTCTAATCGGTGAGACATGCCGCATCGATCTCGGCGAGCCGCTGATTGGAGTCCGAAGTGCCGTGGTGGCGGCTGCTTCGTGGAGTGGTTGCGCTGGTGGTGTGCCTGGATCGTTTCTCGGGTCGAGCCTGGCGCGCGGTGAATCCGGGGGTCCGGAATGAGGAGTAGAACGAAACTTTTGAGGGGAACGCCGCTAACGGAGCAGCGGGTATTGCTGGTGCCACGGGCACAAAGGTGCTGGAGACGCGAAGACGCCCACAGAGACAGAAAGTCCCGTGAGCGCAAGAGCCGACTTTTGCACTGAATCGATAATCTGAGTGATACCTGCCGCCCTGCCGAGACCTGCGATGCCCCGGAATTGCTGCCGCTGTGGTGCTGTGAGCACGCTTTGAATCCCGCCGCCCGGATCCAGAGGTGGCCGACTCTCAGTGAGCCGGAACAATCATGTGAGTGGGAGCCGCAGCGACGTTACGCAGAGCCACGCTGAACGGTACATGCCCAAACACAACAGTACGCCGGCTGCATAGAAAATGCAAACGGACGTAAAGCACGGAAAGGCGACCCCGGCTGTAAGCCGGAGCCGCCACACCGGAGTTACTTGATTTCGACGGTCGCGACGCCTTCGAACTTCTTGGCAACCGCAGCTGCCTCGTCCTTCGAAACGTTCTCCTTGATGGGCTTGGGAGCGCCATCCACGAGGTCCTTCGCTTCCTTCAGGCCAAGGGCGGTCACTTCGCGCACTGCCTTGATGGTGTTGATCTTGTTCGCGCCGGCATCCTTGAGAATGACGGTGAACTCGGTCTTTTCTTCGGCGACCGGTGCTGCTGCGCCGCCGCCAGCCGCGGGTGCCGCGACGGTGGCTGCTGCTGCCGAGACGCCGAGGCGCTCTTCGAGCTTCTTGACGAGTGCCGACGCCTCGAGGAGGGTCAGGCTAACGATCTGGTCTTCCAACTGCTGCATGTCTGCCATGGTATTTCTCCGTGTGATCTAACTTGGTGGTACCTGATTTGTTTCGCCCGACGCGATGGATTGCGGCGGCTGCTTCGGCTTTGCGGGGTTTCCGATGCGCCCAGACTGCGCACCCTGCAGAGCTTCCGCGATCTTTATGCGCCTTCGGCGGGCGCCTCGGTGGCGGCGGCTTCGGCCTGCGGGGAGGCACCTTCGGTGTCCTCTGCTGCTGGCGCGCTTTCGGCTGCAGGTGCTGCAGCTTCAGCAGAGACGGTTTCCGGGGTCGCTTCAGCAGCGCCCGCCGCTGCAGCGGCGGGCGCTGCGCCTGCGGCGAACTTGTCCGCCTGCACGGCCTGGTCGACGACAACGGCGAGGTTGCGGCCGGTTGCGTTGATGACTGTGGCGATGCGGGTTGCCGGCGAGTTGATGAGGAAGAGGAGCTTGGAGAAGAGCTCTTCCTTGCCAGGCAGCGTCGCCAGGTTGTTGATCTCTGCAACGTCGATAATCTTGCCGTCAACGATGCCGAGCTTGAAGGTAAACTGCGCGTTGTCCTTGACCCAGGTGGAGAGGGCCTTGGCCAGCGCGACAGGGTCGCCTGCCGTGTACGCGACGGATGAGACACCCTTGAGGCCGCCGAGTGCGCCGGCGATCCCCGAGTCCTTCGCCGCAATCGGCGCGAGCTTGTTCTTGACAACGTGGTAGTGGCCGCCGGCCTCGCGGATGACCTTGCGCAGCTCGAAATCCTTGCTGGCGGTCATTGCAGTAAAAGTGCCCACGATTGCGGAGGTTGCGCCATGCAGCTCAGCGGTGAGCGCGGCGACTTTCTCGATCTTCTTTGCCCTGGTCAATGCCATTGTTTTTAACCCTTAGCTGTCCGTTACACGGACGGCTCGTATGCTGGTGGCGCGCTGCGCCAAGTCGAGAAGCTAAAGAAGATGGACCGCTTCAGTAGCTGAGAAACTTCCTAGGCCTTGCCTGCGAGGTCGACGACAGCCTGGTCGATTTCAACGCCGGGGCCCATGGTGGAAGACATGAAGATTCCCTTCACGTACTTCCCCTTCGCAGCAGCAGGCTTCGCTTTCACGACCGAGGTGATGACGGTCATGGCGTTGTCAATGAGCTTCTGCGGATCGAACGAGGACTTGCCCACCGGGACGTGCACGAGGGCAGTCTTGTCGGTGCGGAACTCGACCTTACCGGCCTTGATTTCCTTGACGGCGGAGGCAACGTCGGTGGTCACGGTGCCGGTCTTGGGATTCGGCATGAGGCCCTTGGGACCGAGAACCTTACCGAGACGACCGATGGAACGCATCATGTCCGGCGTGGCGATGAGAGCGTCGAAGTCGGTCCAGCCCTCTTTTTGAATCTTCTCGACGAGTTCTTCGCCGCCGACGATATCCGCGCCGGCCTCAGTCGCCAAACGCTGGTTCTCAGCGGTGGAGATGACGGCAACCGTCTTAGTCTTGCCGAGGCCATGCGGCAGGATGACCGTGCCGCGGACCATCTGGTCGGCATGGCGGGGATCGACGCCGAGGCGCAGGGTGAGGTCGACGTTCTCGTCGAACTTGGCAAATTTGATCTTCTGGATGAGCGGGATCGCGTCGGCGAGCAGGTAGGGACGAGCCTCAACGCCTGCGCGTGCCTTAACTGTATTTTTGGAGAGCTTGCGTGCCATACGATACTTCCTTGATTTGGTCTCCCACGGCACGAACCTCTGGATGCAGCGGGCTGATTGCTTTTTCTAGCCCATCGGGTATGCCTCGCGTTGAGCTGCAGTTCAACGAGGGCCCCGACCTGCATCCGCAGTGCGACTTTCGCACTGAACCCGCCCCGAATTGCTTTTCTTCAACTGCTGGGGGGCGAGCCGTTCGGCTGTGGTGATGGACGCAATTGGTTCGGTTTCCCTGCCCAATTGCGAAGTGTTGTGAGGACCGGCGGTACAGGACACGCACGGAGGCTCACGGCACTCATACGAGTATGCCAGAAAGTGGGAGGGAGCGCAAGGATCGCTCAGGCGGGTGTGGAACTCTTTCTGCCGGACTAACCCTGCTAGCCCGGAAGGCCCGCATAGGCGGCGAACAATGGGCGGGTCCGAATGGATGGTCCTACTGCTTTACGATGGCGTTATACCCATCGCCAAGCAGCCTCTGGCGCATGGCGTCGGCCGCAGCTTTGGTGGCGAAGGGGCCTACCTGCACATGAATGAGCTTGTCCGAGTCCCCGGGGCGGCCAACCACGCTGTACCCGCGGCGCTTGAGGGCGCTGATCAGGACTTCGGCATCTTCCTGGTGGCTGACTGCAGCAATTTGTACATAAGTTGTGCTGCCTGAGGCGACAGCTGCAGAAAGAGCCGAGGTTGGAACAGCTGCGGGTACGGTCTGTCGCGACTCCGGCCTGCGCTCGATTGGGGCGGCAATTGCTGCGGGCGCTGCGGATGAGGCGACCAGAGGTCGAGCCGGCTTGGAAGAGACGGGCGTGGTCGTGGGAACCACGACCAAGGTCGGGTCTGCACTTTTTGGGGTAGCAGCGGCCTTGAATGACTGGGTAGACGCGTTGCGGTTGGCAGCATCGGCCTGTGCCTGCGACATGTAGCCAGGGATGGCCTGAATGGCGGGAGCGCCGGGGGAGGGTTTGGAGGCGGCTACGTCGGCTGCGGACTCAGACGAAGCGGCGTTCCCGGCCGCAGCTTCTGCGGTAGCTTGCCCGGTTTTGCGGCCCATGCTGTAGCCAAACCCGAAGAACACGGCACAGATAAGGGCCAGGGCGAAGAACATGCCGAGCACGGTTCCGGTGCTGAGGGTGAACTCGCGGTCAGCCTCTTTTTCGTTGTAGGAGGCTTCCTCGCGTGTGCTGCGCCGTTCCGACCCACGTCCCGGCAGGCGTACATCGTCGTTCCGATCGTCCATCAGGCTGCTCATGGTGGTGGTCTCTTATGAAGACGGGGCGAAGCGCTCCCGCAAACGGCAGCGGTTAGAAGTGGTAGTAGAAACCGACCACAGGTTCGGCGGTCGAGGTGAGCTGCTTTGTTTTGAGGTAGTTTTGCCCAAAATCGGGTGCAAGAAAGAATACCTGGCGAAAGCCCAGCCGAAAGCCAAAGTCCTTGACCAGCTCAGAGTCGACGCCCAGCGAGTAGTAGTACGCTGCGCGCGCCTGAACGGGCAGGCTGGCGCCACCGTTCTTTGTGGGCGTGAACTCCATACTGCCCGCGCCACCACCTACAAACGGCTGCGCGCCGAAGATGGTGTGGGGCGGCTTTGCCACATAGCCCAGGGTGAATTCGTTGACGGTGCTTTGGGCTTTAAAGTTCAGCGGATTGCCGGCGGTGGTGCTGCCATCTGGCGTAAAGGTGAAGGTCTCAGCGTACTTAGCGAAGGTGTAGTTGAATTCGCCGCCCACATATGGGGATTTCTGCCCTCGAAGGGTGGCGATGACGCCCACCGTGTTGCCAGCGCTCTCGCTCAAGGTTGGCTGCGTAATGACACTGGTATTCTGCGTCGGGCCGGAAACGGTGCCGTTCAGCACGCCGATTGCAGACACGCCGAGATCGAAATGGCTCACAAAGCGGTTAAACGACGTTTGCGCCGCCGTGGCCGTCTGCGCCTGGGAGCGCCCCGCAAAAACTCCGAAAAGAACAAGAGCCACACTGCACATACGAAACTGCTTTGACATCGACTGCGAAACCTCACACCGGCAAACCGTGCCCGTCCCCTTCAGTTTACGTTAGGGAGGGGAGAAGCCGGGCGGAGAAATCGCCGCAAAGCCCGCGTGCGCTGCCGAATCAGGTGCCCTGTAAGCCGGGCAGCGGCGCAACTTCAAGCACTGTGCCGTGAGCACGCTCCACCTTGACGGATTCGCCGGCGGGCAGAAAGGCAGAGGTCGGACTCAGTTTGGCGCGCCAAAGTTCACCGCGTACCAACACCTCCCCCTCCGGGGCAAGCGCAGTCTGGGTCACGGCAAGCCAGCCAAGCATGGCTTCGGCACCTGTGCGAACCTTTGCACGGCGCGCGCGAAAGCCCAGCATGAGCAGACCGGCGGTGACACCGCCAAACCCGATACCGGCGCCGATCGCCGTCCCCCAGTTCACCTCCAGCTCGGGGACAGGGCCATCCACCAGCAGGCGCAGGCCGATGACGAGCAATGCCATGGCCAGCATGGCGAAGATAAAGCCGCGCTGAAAGTGGGCCTCAGCCAACAGCAGCATGCCGGCAAGGATGAGCAGCAGCACTGCCTCCCATCGCAGGGGCATGTGGAACAGTGCGTAGACGGCGAGCAGGACCAGCAGAATGCCTGCTGCGCCGGGAATGACACCACCCGGCGTGTTGACCTCAAGGTAGATCAGCAGGCCGCCAAGAGCGAGCAGCAGCACGGTAAGGTCGGGGTTCATAAGAGCCCGCATAATGTGCTCCCGTGCCGTCATGGGCACCAGGATGAACTGCGCGTTGCGGAGATGCAGGACCTCTGCCTGGCCGTTGGCACGATGGATCGTAACGCCGTCGATCTGGTTCAGCAGACCCTGTTCCGTGGTTGCGATTGCATCGACGGCGCCGTCCTGCAGCGCCACCGATGCCGACACGTGACGGCTCTGAAACATGGCGGCAAGTCCATTCGCAGGGCGGCCGCGACGCGCGGCATTCGCCTGGAGATCGGCAAGCAGTGATGCCTCCTCGGGCGCGACGTCGTGGTGCCGCGAGGCTCCCTGAATGATGGGAAGAAGGGCGGACTCCGGATGGACGGCGCGCAGATCACCAGCCTGGAGCAGACGTAGACCCTCACCACTCACGTGGGTTTTAGGTTCTCTAACGTAAACCACCACAGGTACTGGCGATTGCTGGATGCTGAGTGCCATCCGCTTGGCGCTGTTGGCAAGGCCACCCGGCGTGCTGAGATTGAGCAGGATCAGGGTTGGGTGCTGCTTCGCCGCTGCATCGAGGCTTTCTGCGAGTTCCTGCGCGCTGACATCCTGAAGCGTGTCGTGAAAGAGGATCTCCACCACGACCGGTGCCGGCGATGCAGTCTGCGCCGCGAGTGCGGGTGCCCAGGCAGAAAGCAGCAGCGCAAGTGCGCACAGCAGCAAGGCCGTCAAACCTGTGCCGAACCGCCGGTGCAGGCGCGGCTGACCGTGACGGTGCATGGACGCGACCATGCGCATGGGATCAACGGTGCTCATGGAAGTGTCTGACCTCGAGCGGCGAGGGTATTGCGCAGGTAGAGTGCGGCGGCATTACGAGGTTCAAGCGTAAGGGCGTTGGCAACATCGCCGGCACTGCTTTGCAGCTGACCAGCCTGCAACTCAATGCGCGCAAGCAGAAGATAGCCCGTGACGGACGGTTTGAGCTGCACGGACTTCTGCGCCTCGGTGCGTGCGTCTGCCGCGCTGCCGGACCGCTCACGGACCTCCGCAAGCCCCAGATGGGCCGTCGCGGACTGCGGATCGGCAGCAATCGCCTCCTGGAACTCACGTTCGGCCTCAAGCATGAGCCCGGCGTTCAGATACTCGCGGCCGTTCTGGGTCAGGGCGTCGGCACGCTGCGCGGGTGGCAGAGCGCCAGTCTTCGCAAGTCGCATCTGGTCCACCTGGAAGGCGGCCTGGCGGACACCTGCCTCCGAATACGTGCGCCTGATGCGTTCCTGCGGATCGAAGCCGGCGGGTGCGGGGGCACCCTTCAGAACGTTGAGCAATAATTTCGCTTCGCCGTCGGTCGGACGCAGCTTGACGGCCTGTTCAGCTTCGGTCGTTGCGGCATCTTGGTTGCCCCTGCGGCGAAGGGAGATCGCAATGTTGTAGTGGTAGTCGGCGTCCTGGGGGTCTTCAGAGGAGGCCCGCTGCAGGAATGCGGTGCCATCCTTTTTTTGGCGGGCCTGTGCGACGCCCTGGTTGTTCACAACTTCCGGAAGGGGGAGCCTGGTGGCGACGAAGCTAAAGGCTGCCTCGGCATCGGCGTACTTCGCGTAGTTGAAGCGTGAGAGACCACGGTAAAAATTGGCCTCGAGTGCGGCCGGGTTGGCTGGCGGAATCTTCGCAAGCGTTAGCGCCGCGGCATCGTAGTCGCGCGCGGCGTACTGCGCCTTGCCCAGTGCCAGCAGGGCCGCAACGTACGTCGAGTCTGCAGCAACGGCGGCCTTCAGGCGCTTGATGCGCTCCTCGGAGTTCTCTGTCGTGATGCCGCGGATATAGCTCTCAAAGGCCTCCAGCTTCAGCCCGTTGGAAGCAGCCACAAAGGTGCCGAGAGCGACGGAAAACTTTGGATCCATCTGGCGCGCGCACTTCCACGCGATGGTATTTTCCAGGTCCAAGAGGTGCTTCAGGTCGGACGTATCGTCGAGCGGCGCACTCATACGCAGCTGGTTTACCTGCAGAACCTGCGCCTGGGCGACGATGCGGTTGCCTTCGAGGCTGTAGTGACCGACGATCACAAATTCGGCGTCGAGCGTCTGCGCAATGCGGATGGTGGTGGCGCGGGAGGGACGAAAACCGAGCGGGAGGCCTAAATGCTCCAGAGCGTAATCCCTGTCGTCGCGGCTGATGGTGAGATACCCAGCGGAACTCAGGCGCGCGTCGACCGTTTCAGCGAAGGACTCACCGATCCAATCCAGAGTTGACTGGCCGGTGCGGTTGTCGAAGGGCAGAACGAGCAGAACGCGGCCACCCATGTCGGCCTGCGCGTGGGCCCGCGGAACACAGACAAACGTCGCGCACAACAACACGCACATGCAGAACCACAACGACTTCAGACGCAGGAGCACACTGGGCATTATAGTTTGGCACCCGACAAAGCCTGCGGGCGAGGATCGGTTTCGCTGTATGCAGGTGACGTGAGGCGAACATCGTAACTGCGGTCGAAGCGCAGGATCGCGGCCCACTGCCCTTTGCGCTGTTGCTGCCACACCACATGTCCGCCCAATGCCCGAGCTATTTCGCCGGGTAGCAGGTCGCGATGGGCGTCGAAGTACGTGGAATCCGCCCCATTGTTCAGGGCGAAGTTGAAGCCGCCGGGTGGAGGGTTGTACTTGGTGGAAAATACCAGTGCGGCATCGAAGTTGCCTGGCTCTTCTGCCGCCTTTTTGACTTGCTCGGTGGTGAAGTTATCCACCTCTGCGGTTTTAAACGGCACGGTGACGTAGCCGAGCTCGGGCCGCTGTAACTCGGCGGCGGCAGGCCATGCGGTAAGCACGGTGGCGCCGGGATAGCGCTGCTGCAACACCCCTATGGCGTGCTGGTGGAGAACGACCATGTCGCGATAGGCGAGGTTGTCTTCAGGGGCAAAGGGGTAGGGCGGATTAATTTCGCAACTCAAGGCAAAGGCTGCAAGCGACAGACCCGCAATGGCTGGCCACCATGGCGTACGCGACCGCCAGGCGACCACGCAGAAGAGCAGCACAACCGGGTAAGCGACCAGCAGGTAGCGGGTGAGCAAAGCCCCGCCAAGAACAGAAAACGCGAGCCAGTGGACCAACAGCACCGTAAGAAGGGCCCCGGAAACCTCGCGTTGAAGGACTGGGATGGCTCGCCGCCGCGGCAGGAGCAGCACTGAAACTGTGAGCAGCACCGGCACAAAGAGGTTCATGTGGACGCTGAGATGGATGAGCCGATGCCAAAGCGAGAGCAGCACGCGCGTGGCGGATAGATTGGCTGTGGCGTTGTAGCGGAGGTACTCCGGGTTGCCGAAAGTGAAGCCTGTTTTAAGCCGGTGGTACAGGTACCAGCAGGCGAGCGGAATCACCGGCAACGCTGTGGCTAGCAGATAAGGCCGTGCCTGCGCCACGGTTGCCGAGCGAGCGTGAACCTTCGCACGGCGCCACAGCAGCCAGTTCTCATAGCAGAAGAGAGCCGCGGGCAGCACGATTGCCGTCTCTTTGCTGAGAGAGGCAAGGGAAAAGCAGATGGCCGTGGCCGCAGCGTTTCCGGCGCTGCTCCGGTGTCGGCGGGTCCAGGCGGGCCGATCGACATAGAAGGAAAGGCCCCAAAGGCTGAAGGCGGCTGCAAAGATATCGGCATGCGCAAGGGTGCTTTGGGCGAACCACACCGGGTAAATTGCCGTGAGCACGAGAACCGTGAACGCCACGGTCTGGCCTGCGAGAAGCCGTGCCATGCGGAAGATGGCGAGGAGCGCAGCACTGGCAACAAGGCAGACGAAGATGCGTGTGCTCAGAACACGGAAGCCGAAGATGCGCCACCAACCGGCGAGCAGAATGCTGGGGATGGGCGGGTGGGCATTGCGGATGGTCGTTTCCGGAATGAGCGTGCCATGCCGGAAAAAGTCCCATGCCGCGGGAATGTAATATCCCCCCTCATCCCAGAAGTAGGGCAGGCGCAGAAGCGTGATGTGCAGAAGCATGACGGCCGCAGAAATCAGCGGAAACAACAGCCATAGCGGCACGTTCCTTCCTGCCGGCTCGCCCTCCTTCCGCAACGCAGGCTGCGTCTGGATGCTGTGTTGTCGCTTGCCGTTCATCTGTTTTCAGTTCTTCGCATTCGTTGGGGGAGCCATCCGGTGAGGTGGGTTGGGCAGTCTGGGCATGAGAGAAAGTCAGGTTGCAGAGCGCACGCGCAAAGGCGAGCCGCAAGGGCTCGCCTTACTGGTGCTGCTGCAAACGGTCAGCTAGTTAACGGAACCACCCTGGCCGTTGAACTGTGGCTCAAGTTTCAACTCGCCAAAGGTGCCCTCGTACTGCGCGAGGTTTTGGCCAAGGATGTTGAAGAGGGCCTTCGCCTGCTGTGGGCTCAAGTAGATCCCCTGCTTGCTGGTGAAGTTCACCTCTTCAGTGGTTGCGCTCTGCATGGTGCCGAACACGAGGTGGAAGTCCCACACGCTCATCCGGATCTGCACACTGTTCGCGTAAAGGTCGTTGTAATCTTCTGACTCGGTTACGCGGATCGTTGGCTCCTGCTGCTGCTCGCTCATCGTGAAAGTCCTTAAAGAAAAGTACTGCACACCAGACACCCGGGAGGGGTGCGGTACAGCGGGTGTGGGTGGGCCAGATCGCTGCCGCACCGAGTTTGGTCGTCCGCGCACCGGGCGCGGCTGCTACGGAGAGTGAAACTGCCGGATGCTCTGCTTTGCAGCAGGCTGTCCCACATAATCCATGGTGCGGGAGAGGGGACTTGAACCCCTACGGATCGCTCCGCCAGCTCCTAAGGCTGGTGCGTCTGCCAATTTCGCCACTCCCGCACGCGAGGTTTAGTTTACCTGTTTCGTGACGACCCGGCGTGGTCATGCTCTGTGTCCGCAGTGTTGACGGCCCGGTACATACCTGGGCTGGTTCCACGGCACTTCTCCTGCGCCGCGCCTGCTACGTTGGTTCTCTCTGGATCTCCCAACGCGGCATGACGCCCTCGCCTCCCCATCGCAGCCACGGGCTCGACACCCTTCGTGCGCTCGCCATCTTCCTGGTCATGGCTTTCCATGGTCGCTCTTTTCTGCCGTCGCTCCTGGACCCTATCTGCCGCTTCGGCTGGATGGGCGTGGACCTGTTCTTTGTTCTGAGCGGCTACCTCATCGCCGCCCAGTTGGTCCGCGACCACGCCCGCACTGGCTGCATTCGCTGGCGGAACTTTTACAGCCGTCGCGCCTTTCGCGTTTTGCCCGCATACCTAGCCGTTCTGCTGGTCTACGTTGCACGGCCGGGCTGGCGAGAGGCTCCCGGCATGGCTCCGCTCTGGCAGTACCTCACCTTTACCTACAACCTGTTCGTGAACTACCCCGCTCAGCGCGCCTTCTCGCATGTCTGGTCGCTGTGCGTTGAGGAGCAGTTCTACCTTGTGCTGCCGATCCTTCTCAGCACGTTGTTGCGTCGTCCGTCGCGCCGCCGGGGGATACTTTGCGCTGTCATACTCTTGGTAGTTGGTGTGGGTAGTAGAAGCTGGGTTTACTTCCACACGCTTCGCCCGCTTGGCCCGGACGCCGATACGTTCGGCGTCTCTTACATCGAAGACATCTACTACCCGACGTGGTCGCGCATGGACGGGCTGCTTGCCGGCGTTTCGCTTGCTTTGACGCAGGCCTTTCTGCCGCGAACATGGGAACGGCTCCGTCGTCACGGGAATGGCTTGATGGCTGTGGGGGTCGCGCTGATCGCGCTGTGCTGCTCCATGTTCCGCAACCGCTTCGACTCGGTCGGTCCGATTGCTGCGGCAGGGACTCTCGTCGGCTTTCCGCTACTCGCAGCGGGACTTGCCGCGCTCCTGCTCTCCAGCCTTGGCAACGGGCCGATCGGCCGCTGGCGAGTTCCCGGGGTCCGCGCTGTGGCCACGCTTGCGTACAGCACTTACCTGACCCACAAACTTGTGCTGCACGCCTGTGAGCGGTGGTTGCCGGAACGCTGGAATGAGGGTACGTGGCCGGGGGCTGTTGGGTTCGTCGTCGGCAGTTTTGCGGTCGCCGCGCTGCTGTACTTCGCGGTCGAGAGACCCTTCCTTAAGCTCCGCGATCGCGTGCAATTACAGGCTGCGGCCGACTGACCGAGCAGACACCAGGGACAGGTCTCTAAGTGGTGCGGATAAAGCGGCTATGCTCGCGATCCTTGCGGACGGAGCCGATGGGAAAGACCTCGCCATGAAATGCCAGCCAGACGCCGCCGGGCAGGAGCCGGCTGGCGAGCAGGGCTTCTGTCAGGTTTTGCATTGCGTCTGAGCCCTCGATGCCGAAGGGGGTCATGGCACCGGTAAAGATGACGGGGACCGTGAGGTCGGGCAGGTGGGCGGCAACGACACGGCCGCTCTCCACCATGGTGTCCGTTCCGTGCGTCACAACCACCGGGAACCCGCGCCGGACGGCAGCGGCGGCGTGGGTGGCGATGCGCTCACGGTCCGCATCGTCCATCAGCAGGGAGTCCTTGTTCATCAGGGTTTCGACGGTGATCTCGGTTTCTGGCAGGCGCAGACGGGCGAGGCAGCGAGGAATCTGAGACTCGGTATTCTGCATCAGGCCATCCGTCTCCACGTAGCGCTTTTCCATGGTGCCGCCGGTGGTCAGAAGGTGGACGCGGTGCATATGGATCATCATAGTGGGCACCAAAGCAAACGGATCGCAGGGCAAGAGAGAGGGGCCCGCATCGCGGACCCCTCTGTTGCAACCTGACCGCGGTTACTGGATTGACTGGATGGCGCTTGGGTGATTTGCATTTGCGATGGCAGCGGCGCAGCTGGGAGCGGCAACGCTGGGATAAGGCGAGTTGCGGATCTTGCTGAGCGCGCCGGTGGTGGCGTTCAACTGAAAGCCACTGACGGTGCTGGACAGGAAGTTGGACACGTACATGTACACGCCAAGTGCGTTCTCAATGGTGATGCAGTTGGGCTGCGTTCCCTGCGTCAGGGGCTTGGACGTACCCGATACCGCGGAGAGCGAACCACCAGCAGGGTTGATGACGTACGCACTGATTGCGTTGTCATTCTGGTCTGCCGTATAGAGAAATGCGCCTCGGGGGTCGATGGTCATGTTCACCGGCAATGATCCCGTCGCGAAGGGGCCGTTGGTCATGGCGGTAAGAGCGCCGCCGCTGCCCACGGTGTAGCCGATGATCTGGTTGGAGGCGCTATCCGTCACGTAGACAAAGACTCCGCGCGGAGCAACGGCGATCGAACTGGCGGTGACACCGGAGAGATACCCAGTGGACTGGCTCGACCCGATCACAACCCCGGGTACAGGGGTAAGCGCACCGGAGCCAATGTCGCGGGTAAACACGAGCAGATTGGCCAGCGTTGTCGCGTCCTGGTCGATGACGTAGACAAAGCTGGAGCACGAGGATGGGGTGGTGACGCAGCTGGCCGGGTTCACCGTGCGATTGCCGTCGTTGGTGATGTTTGGGCCAACGGCCACCTGCATAGGATTTACACCCACCGGGAAGTACGGTAGACCCGCGCTCGAGACTGGTGCACCGATGTCGATGCCGCCCGAACCATCGGTGCGCGGCGTCATCTTGTAGACCTCAACCCCGCCGGGACCGCTGTTGGCAGTGGCGGTTGTCTTGCGGTAGGTAAAGGTGATGTACAGGTAAGCATCATCCGCAGACATGGCGACGCCGGTGGGAAAGATGCCATCCAGCGAAACGACCTTTTGCGGGTAGAGCTTGCCGTCGGTGCCAATCAGCAGCGACTCGATGTTGGAGTCGTCGTGATTGATGACGTACACGTTCTGCTGGTTGTGAGAGATGACCAGACCGACAGGATTGCGGCCCTGGGTGGTTTGTCCGCTGCTCGCCAGGGTCAACAACGCACCAGTCTGATAGTCAATGCCGTATTCGCCGATGGTCCCGTCGCCGTCCGTGCCGGCGCGGGTGGACAACACATACAGAAAGCCGACCGTGTAGTCGCGGCTGCAGGCAGTGAAGCCGAGACACGCCATAAGCGAAAGGAGAAGGGCGGCGGTGAGGCGGGCCACGTTGTTAAACTTCATGCGATGCATTGACCTCTATGCGGTACATCAGGTTCTTTGGTTCGACACTTCTGGACGGTACGTCCGGACTACAGTGCGACGGGACTTTGGTTTAACTGAGGATGCCGCTGGTGACCAGGCACGTGGGCTTGCCGGCAACGGTGAACTGTGAGCCGCGGCGCAGCTGGTTCAGGACACCTTCGCTGCGCACCAGTTCATAGCCAGTCACGGTGCCGTCGCCGTTGGAGCTGTACAGATACTTCATGGATGGGTCGACCAGCATGCACACGGGATTTGCTCCAGTGGGGAATGGGTTATTCGTGCTTGCGATGGCATTCAGCCGGCCGTTGGACGTGACCTGGTACACCGAGATGCTGCCAGTGGCCGTAAGCGTGGACGGACTTCCGCTGTTGAGCACGTACAGAAAGGTATTGCTGCTGGAGTCAGTGGAGGTCGTCGTCCACACGGGAACGACGTTCGTGGCCAGATTGCTGTACGGGCTGCCCTGAACCGGCTGCAACACGCCACTCGAGAGTGTGTACTGATAGATGAAATTCTTGGCGCCATCCGTCAGGTAGACATAGTTCCCGCCGGAGGTGATGGAGGTAATGTTGCTGCTGGCGGACGCGTCCAGCACCTGCGTGCTGTTGGCAGTCGCGGTGAGCTGGCCACCCGAGCCGGCGGAGTACGACGTGATGGTGCCGTCGCCATTCACAATCAGCAGCGTGCCGTTCACGTACTTCATCCGTGTAGGTGCCGGGCCAGTGGGGAAATACGAGATGCCGACGTTGTTCACCTTGATGGACGTATTGGTGACCGGGGTCAGCAGGCCGGTGCCGTCTGTGGCGATGGAGAACACCTCTACCGAGCCGCAGGGCGCCGTGTTGGCCCCGTTGGTGAGCGATGCACACGCGGGTGGATTGCCGGAGGCGTCAACCGCAGGGGACACACTGTCCAGGACGTACAGGTATCCCGCACCAATATCCATCCAGACCGGCGTCTTGCCCACGGAAGCATAGATCAGGTTCGACTGAGGTGTGAGCACGCCGTCGCCGCCGACGCTGAACTGGACCACGGCATTGCTCTGCTCGCCCTGGTTTACCACGTACAGGTAGCGGCCGTCCGCTGAGGTGACACCATACACCGGCGTGTGTGTGCTGCCGGTGGTGAACGGTGAGTTCACAATCTCCGTCAGATTGCCGGTGTAGTTATCAATCTTGAAGCCAGTGATGGAATTGCCTACCGTATTTGACGAGCTCTTGCCTGCCAGAACCCAAAGGTAGCCAACGGTACCGCCACCACACGCTGTCATCCCCAGTAACAGGGCAATCGAAACCGCACAGGCCAGAACCAGCCGGCCACTTCCACCACACTTCATTGTGCTTCCTTCTTGCAACGTATACAGTCGCAACTTCTTTTCCGCGTGCACCGTAACTGCTTCCCTGTTTCCGGTTGCATCGGACCCGGCGCCTGGCGATCATTCGGCTGCTCACCGGCAGGCAGCGTCGCTTTACCGTGACACTCGCTGCCAGCCATCCGGGGCTACTCTAGCTTCACTATTGTAAAAGCCGGGGTCGATTTGCGCCACCACTTGCGCCACCTCGACCACGTTTGCGTGCCGTCCAATGCCGGAATTCAGACAAAAGTGCATGGCTCCGGCGGCCATGCACCCACTTTGCCACTCCGTTAGACGGCACCCGCCAAACTGCGTTACCACACCCTGCAAGACTGCGCGGGATACATGGCATCACCCTTTTTGCAGCCGAACGCCTCACCGAACTTGTCGAAGTTCTGCACTTCGCCGTTGACCCGGAAACGACCGGGGGAGTGCGGATCGGTTTTCGCCCGCACCTCCGCATTCTGCGGCGTCACATTTTCGCACCAGACCTGGGCGAAGCCAAGGAAGTAGCGCTGGTCCTGGGAAAAGCCGTCGATCTTCTTGGATTCGGCGCCGGCTTTATTCAGCTCCGTGTGCAGGGCGAGGTAGGCGATGTGAAGCCCGCCATTGTCGGCTGTGTTTTCGCCAAGGGTAAGGTGCCCGTTCAGGCGGGTGCCGGGGACCGGCTCAAATTTCTCAAACTCCTTGGCTTCGCACTCGGTGCGCGCGTTGAACTTGCTGCGGTCTTCCGCTGTCCACCAGCTGCGGACGTTTCCGGCACCATCGTACTTGGAGCCCTGATCGTCAAAGCCGTGGGTCATCTCGTGGCCGATGACGACGCCGATTGCACCAAAGTTGACGGCAGGGTCGATTTTGACGTCGTAGAAGGGCGGCTGCAGAATCCCGGCCGGAAAGTTGATATCGTTCTGGGCGGGGTTGTAGTACGCGTTCACGGTGGGCGGGGTCATGCCCCACTCTTTCTCATCGACGGGTTTGCCAATTTTAGCCAGGTCGCGGCGGTCTTCGAAGAGACTGACACGTGAGACATTACCGAGGCGGTCATCGCGGTCCACGGTGACGGCAGAGTAGTCGCGCCACAGATCGGGGTAGCCGATCTTGTTGCGAAACGTGGCGAGCTTCTTTTCCGCTTCAGCCTTGGTCGGTGCGCTCATCCAGTCCAGGCTCTGAATGTCTTTGCCGAGGGCAGTTTCCAGATCGGTGACGAGCAGCTGCATGTTCTGCTTGGCCGCCGGTGGAAAGTTGGCAGCAACCCAGTCCTGGCCGACGGCCTCGCCGAGAGCCGCGTCGGTGCTCTGGGTGCAGCGGCGCCACAGGGGCGAGAGCTCCTTCTGGCCATTCAGGGTGGCTCCGTTGAAGGCGAAATTCTCGTCGATAAAAGGTTGTGACAGCGAGGGCGCAGCGGCGTCAAGAGCGTGCCAGCGGAGATAGCTCTTGAGATCCTCCAGCGACGTGCTGTCGATCTGTGCGCTCATGGTCTTGAAGAAGTCGGGTGTGGCGACGTTGAGCGCTGTTATTGGCAGGCCGATGGCGGAGAAGTAGGTTTGCCAGTTGTAGTTCGGCGTTAGTTCGTTAAGCTGCTGCAGGGTGAGGATGTGGTAGCGCTTTGCAGGGTCGCGCAGGTCGACTCGTGCCGTGGAGCCTTTGGCGAGTGCTGTTTCGAACGTGAGGACAGCCTTCGCCTCCTTAGCTGCCTGCTGTGGCGTGTCGCCAAGCAGGGCGAACATCTTCGTGACATGGTCGACGTACTCGGAGCGGAGCTTCACGCTGTGCTCGTCCGTTAACAGGTAGTAGTCGCGGTCTGGCAGGCTGAGGCCCCCCTGGTAAAGCTGGGGGATGACCTTGGTGGAGTCTTGCTGGTCCTGACCGGAGCCAAAGTTGTAGAGGTAGGTGCGTCCCGTGGTGGCCTGGAAGCCGCCGACAAGGGTGGCGAGGTCTTTCTTGTCGGCCACGCCGGCGATCTTTTGGAGAACCGGCTGCAGTGGTTTGGCGCCCAGCTTGTCGGCGAGCGGCTGGTTCATGCAGGCGGCGAAGAAGTTGCCGTACTTAGTTTGTAGCGGGGTCGAGGGCGAATTAGCCGCCTTTTCAAGCAGCTGCCAGGTGCTGTAGAGATTACGCTCGCCGAGTTCGGCGAATCGGCCGTAGCGTGTTTTATCTGCAGGAATGGGATTGTTCTTTTGCCAGTTGCCACAGGCGTACTGGTAGAAGTCCTGGCAGGGGTCGGCAGACTTGTCGATGGCGTTGAGGTCCATGCTGACGCCGGCACGTGGGACAGGGACGGACGGCGTGTCCGCGGCCGGAAGGATGATGCCTTGTGCGACGGCTGTGGACGCTGAACCCAGAACGACGGCAAGCGCCGCGACGGCAAACTGCTTGTGCATACGGTGTAAACCCCTGACGTGAAACAGACGTGAACAGTGGAGGTGAATAGTTTGACTGTATCGTCGCTCGATCGTCACAGGAAAGCCCCGATCGGAAGCGGTGCGGCGTTGGCGAGTTTTGGCGCGTTCGTGAAGTCAGGCCTCGAGATCGCCGGACATGGACAGCGGGTGCATTTGCGGCGGCAGTGCGGCCAGAATGCTGCCGCGCACGGCGGCGAGCAGGTCGTTACGGCGGGGGTAGTCTTTCGGGTCGATGGCGGGGAGGAAGCGGATGTGGGCTGTGCCTGGGGTGACGGCGGCGCTGCCCTTTTGCATCATGGTTTCGGTGCCCCAGATGGCGATGGGCACGATGTGCGCGCCGGTGGACTGGGCCAGGTGAAAGGGGCCGCGCTTGAACGGGAGCAGGCGGCCGGTGCGGGAGCGAGTGCCTTCAATAAAGATGAGCAGGCTCAGGCCATCCTGCAGGACCTGCGCCGCTACTTTTGCGGAGTGGATGGCGGATTCGCGGTTGCCGTCGCGATCGACAGGAATGAATCGGGCGAGGCGCATGGCCGTGCCAAGGATGGGAATGCGCATGAGCGAGCGCTTGAGCATGACGACAGGCTCGCCAGGGAGGTAGGGCATGAGGGCCGGCGGATCAAGGTTGCTGACGTGGTTGGGCATATAAATACAGGCCATGTCCGTAGGAATGTGCTCAAGGCCTTGCACATCGAAGGTAATGCCGGCAGCGCGAAGGCCCGCGTGGGCTACCCATTGGCCTGTGCGGTAGAGCGGGCCCATGTTGCGGGTGAGGAGCGTCCAAGGGACGAGGACGAGGCCGGCGGGGATGCCGAGGCCGAGGATGACGAGAAGAGCTTTAAGCGTGGCAAACATGCAGGCGCACTGTCAGCATATCTCTGCATCGCAGCGTTATGCGCCGGGAGCGTGGCGGACGGCCGCCGCTCAAAAGTCAGGGGATGGCTGTGGTGCAAGAACGGGATGTGTGGGGTTTGCCGAATCAACGATGAGCTTGATGCGCTCATTGGGGGAGAACGGTGTGAAGCGCACGACCATGAGCGATCCCATTGTTCCGTCGGGCAGCCGAACGTCGATCTCCCAGTTAGGAATGTTGTTTTCGTAGCCCGAACTGCGGGCATGAATCACCGTACCGAAGACGGGTGTGCCACGCCGGCGGATAAACACGTCCCGGATTGCACGCACGGCCATCCAGCCGAATGTAGAAGCGAAGACCAGAACGAAGCTTGCCGCGCTGACCAGGCCCACCATGGGGTAACGAGGGATGAACGGGAACGGCAGAAACAGGGTCGTCATGAAGATTGCGAACAACTTCCACTGCAGGCGACTCATGGTGTCCTCCCCTCAGCTGTAGACGGCGAGGTGGATGTGCGACGGGTGCCCTGAGTCACAGCACTTACGTCCGTTCGCCTGCTTGCTTCAATGGCCCGGGGGAGCTTGGTGTAGATGTCGCCAAAGCCGCCGTTGCTGAGAATGGCGACGACATCCCCTTCGTGCAGGGTTTCAGCGAGGGTGGCGGCGATCGCGTCGGCGTCGGGAAGAAGCTGAGCGGGGATGCCGAGGCGGTTGAGGGCGTGGACGACGCGGGTGGGTTCGAGGCGCTCGTCGGCGGGGATGGATTCCTGCTTGAAGACGGCGGCGAGCACGACTTCGTCGGCGGCGGAGAGCGAGTCGACGAGGTCGATTTCGAAGACGTTGCGGCGCAGGGTGTTCGAGCGCGGTTCGAGGACGCAGACGAGGCGGTGGCCGGGGTAGGCGGAGCGAAGGGCGCGGAGGGTTTCGCGGATAGCGGTGGGGTGGTGGGCGAAGTCGTCGATGACGGTGATGCCGTGCACTTCGGCGCGGACTTCGAGGCGGCGCTTGACGGAGCGGAAGGTGCGCAGGGCTTCTGCGATGGCCGCAGCGGGGATTCCCTGCCCTGCGGCGAGCGCGGCGGCCGCGGTGGCGTTCAGGGCATTGTGTTCGCCGGCCATGGGAAGCGCGAGTTGGGCGAAGGGTTGGCCCTGGCGCAGGAGCGTCCACGTAGGCGTGCTGCCAGGTTTGAAGTGAACGATCTGCCAGTGCGAACTAGGCTGGAAGCCATAGCGTTCCACGGGGCAAAAGGCGCGGGCGACGCATTCGGTGACGTTCTCGCTGCCGTCGTAGGCGACGATGCGGCCGCGGCGGGGCAGCAGGTTCACAAGGCGCTTGAAGGCGGTCTTCACCTGGGCGAGATCCGCGTAGATGTCGGCGTGGTCGAACTCAACGTGGGTGAGGATGAGCGCGTCGGGGAAGTAATGGAGGAACTTGGGGCCCTTGTCAAAGAAGGCGGTGTCGTATTCGTCGCCCTCAAGCAGGAAGGGCTTGGTGTCTGGATTGACGCGATAGCTGGTGCCGAAGTTTTCAACGACGCCGCCGACGAGAAAGCTGGGGGCGAACTGCGGCTCTGTGCGGCTGGCCACCTCGTAGATCCAGGCAAGCATGCTGGTGGTCGTCGTCTTGCCATGTGTTCCGCTGACCACGAGAGGCTCGCGGGTGCGCAGGAACTCATCGTGGATCATGCTGGCCATGCTGCAAAACGGGATGCGGCGGTCGAGCACGGCCTCAAGCTCCGGGTTGCCGCGGGAGATGGCGTTGCCGACGACGACGAGGTCAGGGGTGTCGTCGAGGTGCGCTTCAACGAAGGGCTGCAGCAGCGGTATGCCCATGGCCGCGAGCTGATCGCTCATGGGAGGGTAAGCGCCGGCGTCCGACCCGGTGATGCGGTGGCCCTGAGCCTGCAGCATGCCGGCGAGCGAGGCCATGGCGGTACCGCAGATGCCGATGAGGTGGATGTGGCGGCGCGCGGTTTCGGTGTACGGCATCTGGCCAGTTTAGAGAACGACGGCGGATTCGAGGAGACGCAGGGTAGGTGCGCCGGTCAGATGGAGCTCAGCCTGCACATTCAGCGGCACGGTGCGGTTGGCTGTGTCGACGTGGCCGCACTGCAGCCCGATCGCGATGGGGCCTTCGAAGTCTGTGAGGCGGTGAAGCAGAGCTTGCTCGAGAAGATCATTCTCTTTGGCGCGCGATACCGGGTCTTCGCTGGTCAGGCACTGGGCCATGTCGCCGAAGACGATCGCTTTTACGCCATTGAAAATCCCGGCGTAGTGCAGGTGCAGCAGCATGCGGTCCCACTGGTAGGGCTTGGTGCCGACTTCTTCGAGGAAGAGGATGCTGTCCTGTTCGGGAGCCCTCAATGCCCACTGCGTGCCGAGGGACTCGGCGAGCAGGCTGAGGCAGCCGCCGAAGAGCTGGCCTTTTACAACAGCGGGAGATTTCGTGGTGCTTTCACCCCACGCCTCAGAGTCGGAACGTGAGGCAGCTGCACTCTCGCCGGCAGCCAGTGCGGGGCGCAGAAGGCGCAGGCCGTCCTGCGTGCCGAGAGACCAGGGTTCGGTTTGGACGAGGGCCGACCGAAAACTTGCAAGGTCCACACCGTCTGCAAGACTGTCGCCCCGTGCGAAGTCGGGGGAGAGCATGGGCGCATAGAAGGTGACAAGCCCGCAGCTTTGGGCCAGGTACATGTGCAGTGTGGTGTGATCGCTGAAGCCGAGAAAGGGTTTGGCGTTTGCGCGAATCAGACCGGCGTCAAGCAACGGCAGAAGCTCCGCAGTGCCCCAGCCTGTCTACTGTTGGTGCGTTCACTTGACGTGAAACGGCGTAGGTAGCCATCGCCTCGGTGGGGTAGGGGACAAGCAAAGGCAGCAAGTCGGAAGCCTGGGTGATGCTTTTGTCCAGCCAAAGTGCTTCGTCTTCGGGGCGCAATAAGACGGGCATCCGGTCGTGGATCGGTGCGGTGAGGGCATTGGGGCTGGTCGTGATGATTGTGCAGGAGCGCAGAGGAGAGCCGTCCGGCGTATGCCATTCATCCCAGAGGCCCGCAAAGGCGAACAGGCCGCCGTCTCCAAGCCGAATATGCATCGGAGTGCGGGGCGTTTTCGTGCCTTCGGGTGGGTTCTGCCATTCATAAAAGCCGTCGGCAGGGATCAGGCAGCGGCGGCGTGAGAGGGCGGTGCGGAACGAAGGTTTTTTCCGCCAATGTCTCAGCGCGGGCGTTGATCATGCGATTGCCGATAGCCGGGTCTTTGGCCCAGGACGGAATGAGGCCCCAGTGGTAGGCTTGCAAATGGCGTGAGCCGTTTTGAGTCACCACCAAAATGTCTTGCGTGGGGGCGATGTTGTAACGCGGCGTCGCTTCAGCGACGGCTTCGGCGGCAAAGCGCTCCTCGATCTCTTCGAGCGTGTGATGCAGGGTAAATCGTCCGCACATGGTCGTTGAATAGGCCTCCCAAAAAATAATTCGAAAAGTGCTTGACAGTCTGCGCGGACTGTGTTATAGTTAGTTCAGCGCCGGAACAGATGCCGGCGAGATTTACCACCCCGATGCGTTTCCCCGCGCATCCGTAAAAAACGCCGTTCAGTGTATCCCCGCACCGAGCGGCGTTTTTGCGTGTCGGCTCTTAACCTTCATCTTCTTCCATGTCCAAAGGCGCACGGGCGAGGCTGACTTTGATCGAGTCCTCGACAAACCGCGCGACCACTTCTTCCGTTTCCAGAGTTTTGATCTGCCGCTTCAACGCCGAAATCTGTGTTTCCAGTGCCGTCCGCGCCGCGAGGTCGGTTTCCCCTGCCTGCTGGCGTCGCAGGCCGCGCACTCGGTCCACCAAAGCGGCCCGCAGGGTGTGCCATTCCGAGGCGCGGGGAGCGCCGCCGGTAAACTCGTCGATCACGTCATTGGGGTCTGTGTGTGCCATAGAAGAATCGTACCCGTTTTTTGCCGGAAAAACCCGTAATTTCCCCCTGAAGATCACATCAGAAGACACCGATAATGGATTCAGACGAAGTTCCGCAAAAGGAAGCCCCTGCATGACACGTGGAGTCTATACCGCCGCCGCCGGAATGATGGCAAACCAAGCGGCCCAAGACGCAATCGCACAAAATCTCGCCAATGCCGCGACGACCGGCTACAAGGAAGATATTCCGCGCTTCGAGTCGTTTCAAGAAGCCCTGGCCTCGCGGCTCTCACCCGCCGATCAAGCCTCGATTGGAACACTCGGCAGCGGGGCCGGTCTCAAGGACGAGACGACCAATTTCGCCGATGGCAGTCTGCAAAAGTCGGGCAACCCCCTCGATGTCGCCGTCACCGGCGATGCCGCATTGGTCATTCAAACGCCGCAGGGAGTGCGCCTCAGCCGAGACGGCTCTCTGAGTATGGATACGCGGGGAACATTGGTGCAGACCAACGGCAATGCGCCAGTGCTTGGAGACAATAACCGGCCCATCCAAATCCCGGCGAAAGCCAAAGACATCGTCATCAATCCCGGCGGCATCGTGACCGCCGACGGTGTCCGAGTCGGCAAACTGCGCCTCGCGGGTCTGTCTTCCTCGGATAACCCGGTCAAAGTGGGCGACAACCAGTACACCGTTGCGGCACTGCGTCCGGCCTCCCCGACGGCAACGGTTCGCCAAGGCTTTTTGGAAGCCTCGAACGTAAACATCGTCAAAGAGATGGTCTCGATGATTTCGATCATGCGGGCCTATGAGACCAATCAAAAGATGATGCAGTCCGAAGATGACGCGACGAATAAGTCCGTCAATGAAGTCTCGAAAGTCTAACACTGAATTCACGGCTGGACTGTCTGAGCGCCTTCGGGCTGCCGAGGACGGAAGCCGACGACCCGCTTTCTCCGACTGAGAAAGCATTCCTAAAGGAGAACCTCGCATTATGATGCGTTCACTTTACACCGCGGCGACCGGCATGCAGGCCCAGCAGCTCAACATGGATGTTATCGCGAACAACCTCGCCAATGTCAACACGGTCGGCTTCAAGAAGAGCCGCGCCGACTTCCAGGACCTGCTCTACCAGGAGATGCGTCCTGCCGGCACCGCCGTCGCCCAGGGCGCGACCTCGCCAACGGGCCTCGAAGTCGGGCTAGGCGTCAAGCCCGGCGCGACCGAGACGATGTTCGACCAAGGCACGCTCCAAAACACCGGCAATAACACCGATGTCGCCATCGAAGGCGACGGCTTTTACAAGGTCCTGCTGCCCGACGGCACCAACGGCTACACCCGTGACGGTGCATTCAAACGCGACGTTCAGGGCAAATTGGTCAATTCCGATGGGTTTGCCATTCAGCCGGAAGTCACTATCCCAGCGGATTCTACTTCTATCGCCATCGGCAAAGACGGCACCGTTTCCATCACGCGCGGCAGCAGCAACACTCCCGAGAACATCGGCAAGATCGGCCTGACGCGCTTTTCCAACCCCGCCGGACTCCAGCATCTGGGCGGCAACAACTTCCAGGAGACCGCCGCGTCCGGCAGCCCCACGGACGGTACCCCCGGTCAGGCCGGTTTTGGTCAACTTGCTCAGGGCACTTTGGAGATGTCCAATGTCCAGATCGTGCAGGAGATGGTCAACATGATCACGGCACAGCGGGCCTACGAAGTCAATTCCAAAGCTATACAGACCTCCGATGAGATGCTGCAAACGGCCAACGGGCTCAAACGTTAGTTTTCTGTCTTTTAGGAGACCGCGATGAAACTTTACGCTTTGCTTTTGCTGACCGCATTGGCTGTTCCCGCCGCCGCCAAGCCCGTCCATATCGCTCTCAAACCGTTGGCGGCTATCTCGCCCGACGCTGACGGTTTCTTTTCCCTCGGGTCCGTGGCCGATCTGACCGGCGGTGACTTGTCTTTGCGGACTCGTCTCGCGACCATCCTGATCGGCCGTGCGCCGCTTTCGGGCGAAACCCGCCACGTGACACGCGGCGACTTGGCCCTGAAACTGCGCCAGGCTGGCTGCGACCCGGACAAAGCCACGGTTTTGGAAGGCGCGGAGACGGCGGATGTGACGATGGGAGATAGCACCCCGGCCCCCAATTCCGGGGGAGTAGGACTAGGAAAAGGGCCCTCGCCGGACTCCGCTCTGCCCGCCCCAAAAATGGGGGCCGGGGGGGTTCTTGTCCACCGAGGCGATGCTGTGACCATCGTTATCCAAAGCGGCCCGCTTATTATCCATGCCCTCGGTGTCGCCCGTGAAAACGGTGCCGCAGGGCAGACGATCCGTGTCCACCGGGACGGGGTCATGACTGATTTGACCGTGCAGGTACTTGATGCCCATTCGGTCGATCTGGAGATTTAATTACTAATGAAACCCTTGATCCACTCCCTGGCTCTTCTCGCCATTGCCGCCTCGATGGCGGCTTCTGTGCAAGCCGATTCGCTGTTCCCCGGCAGCAGCACCGATGTTGCACGAACCAATGCGGCCTCGGTTTCCCTGTTTGCCGACAACAAAGCGCGTCACGTCGGCGACACGCTCACGATTGTCATTAATGAAAACGCCTCGACGAATTCCGTGGCAGCCACGAAAACTTCCAAGAACGAGAACCTGAACTACGGCCCCGGCTTTGGCCCCTTGCTGCACAACATTCCGACTTTCGGCCTGAGCGGCACAATCGGCAGCACGGCCAGCGGCAGCACCAATCGGACGGACACGCTCACGGCCAGCATCGCCGTCACCGTGACTCAGGTGCTTCCGAACGGCAATTTAGCCATCGAGGGCAAGCGAAAAGTCGGGATGAACGCGGAGACGCAGGAGATTACCCTCACTGGGGTCGTTCGCCCGCAGGACATCGCCTTTGACAATACGATCCAGTCGCCGCTGGTGGCCGATGCACAGATCAAATATGGCGGTCGCGGCCCCGTCGGTGACAAGCAGCATGACGGTCTCATTGCACGGATATTTAAATTTTTATTTTGATGCGGGGCTAGACCTAAAGTTTTTGGTGGAAAAACCGATAAATATACCAGTTATGAACGGGTTACGATAAAAGGTTGATCCTCCATGAAATGCCTCACCTGTGGTTTTTTCTCCTCTGAATCGAATAGCATCTCCTGCCCGCTCTGCCAGATGGCCTCGCCCGATGCGCTTTGGGCGGAGAGATCGGCAGCGCCCAAGGTTCCGTTTTCTCTTCTGAACTTGTTCGGCTTGTTCGGCACTCTTTTCGTGATGTTTCGCTCCGAGTAACTTTATGAAACCTAATCGATTGTTTCCTATCATCCTTGCTGTCATGGCTTTGACGCCTACGGCCTTGGCGCAGACACGGTTGAAAGACATCGCTGTCGTGCAGGGTGTTCGCGGAAATCAGCTTGTCGGCTACGGCCTGGTCGTCGGCTTAGATGGTTCAGGCGATGGGACCGGGACGACTTTTACCCCGCAGTCGGTCGCCTCGCTTCTGCAAAAGTTCGGTGTCACCGTGCCGCCGGGCGGCCTGAAGCTCAAAAATGTTGCTGCTGTCATGGTCACGGCCACTCTGCCGGCTTTTGTCAAGAACGGCAGCGTTATTGATGTCACTGTCAGCAGCTTGGGCGATGCGAAATCGCTGCAAGGAGGCACCCTCCTACAGACTCCGCTGCAAGCTGCCAATAATCAAGTGTATGCGGTCGCACAAGGGGCCATTTCCGTGGGCGGCTTTCTCGCAGGCGGCGGGAGCGGCGGCAGTGTCGCCAAAAACTTCGTCACGGTCGGACGTATTCCGGGAGGCGGCATGGTCGAACAAGACGTGCCGACGACGTTTCAAGGCGCATCGAACAATTCGATGGCGGTGACACTGAACCAGCCGGACTTTACCACGGCGGCGCGGCTGGCGCAGGCGATCCGCGCCCATCTGCCGGACGGCGCGACAAGCGCCCGTGCCGAGGACGCCGCAACGATCCGGGTGACGTTCACGCCGGGCGTCGAGCCGGTCTCGCTGATCGCCGCTCTGGAAAGCGTCCCCGTGGAGACCGATGAAGTCGCCAAAGTCGTGATCAATGAGCGTACCGGAACCGTCGTCATGGGAGGCAATGTCGAAGTGACAGCCTGCGCCGTCGCCCATGGAAGCCTGACGGTGTCTATTGCGAACGCGCCAATCATCTCGCAGCCCGAGCCGTTTAGTCCCCTCGGCAAGACCGCCGTCGAACCGCGCAAGATCATTCAAGTCCAGGAAGGCAGGGAACAGTTGATCCCAGTGCCGGGCAGCACCACGCTGGACAAAGTCGTCAAATCGCTGAATGCTCTGGGAGTGACCCCGCGCGACTTGATCGCCATCTTGCAGGCGATGAAAGAAGCGGGAGCCCTTCATGCCGAAATCGAGGTGCAGTAAGCCATGCTTCGTATTGAAACACTCGCCCCGCCGGCGCAAGACAAGAAGCACCTGGACCTGAAGAAAGCGACGCAGCAGTTCGAGGGGTACTTTTTGCAGGAACTGCTTAAAGAAATGCGAAAGACCGTCCCCCAAGACAAGCTGCTTGGCGACGACGGCCATGGTCAGGAAATCTTCCGCGATATGATGGACCAAAAGCTGTCGGAGTCCATGTCCAGCCGGGGCGACTTGGGAATGGCGCAGATGATGTACGACCAGCTTGCGCCTTCTCTCGGCGATAATATTGTTCCGAATAAGACTGGTCAGAAAGCGTAGCGCCCATGCCGGATACTCAAAAGATACTCAAGACCCTGCGTGATGAACTCGCCCTGCAAACACGTCACTGCAAGCTGCTGGAAGCGCAGGAACAGGCCCTGCTGACTTGTAACCGCACTCGGTTCACCGCGCTTCAAGAAGAATATACCGAGATACTCCCGCTGCTCGAAGCCCAGGACACCGCGCGAAAAGCGGTTCTGATCGACGGCCAGGGAGAGCCGCTGACACTCTCTACACTGAAAGAACTGCTTCCACCCAATCGCCTGCGCGGCTTGGAAGAAGGACTGCGCCGTACTTTGGAGCGGGTGCAGACACTGACCTGCCGTAATCAAATCTTGATACAAAACGAGCTGAAATATCTTGCGTTTACGCTGGACCTCTTTGTGGAGGCGGGACGCAATGCAGACACTGGGTATGGACCACAGAGTCGTGATCGAAGCGGGTGGCGGACGGGCCGCCTATTGCTTGACCGCCGCGCCTAACGGCTACTGGCCTAACGGCCGCAAGGAGGAAACAAATGCCGGGAACATTTTTTGGAATTGAAATCGGACGGTCGGGGCTAAATGCTGCACAGATCGGCCAGGATGTCACGGGAAACAACATTGCCAATGCCGGCACGGCAGGCTATTCGGTCGAATCGGTGAGCCAAGTAGCCGCTGACCAGGTTTTGACGGATGACCATGCCGCCGTGCCGAAGCAGGAAGCGCTCGGGACAGGAGTGCTGATCAGTAGTATCCAGCGCGCCCGTGACCAGTTTCTCGACACCCAAGTGCGTGCCTCTACGGGAAACCAAAGCCTTCAAACCAGTCTCAGCGACTCGCTGAAACAGGTAGACGAGGCTTTTGGCGAGCCTTCCGACACCGGCCTCAATGCCACAATCGGAAAGTTTTTTAATAGCTTTCAAGATCTGGCCAACAATCCTTCCGACCTGGGAGTCCGCGCCACCACGATACAGCAGGGTAATGCCTTAGCCAGTGTCTTTCAAGGGGTGCAGGGCCAGTTGACCACTCTGAGCACGACGTTGAGCCAGCATGCGGCGACTGATGTTCAGACCATCAACGATTACAGTGCACAGATCGCCGCGCTCAATGTCACGATCAAGGAAAACGGCGGGGCGACACAGCCTTTGAACACGGTGCTCGACCGGCGTGACCTGGTTTTGGATAAGCTCGCTGCCCTGACGAACATCTCCACCCAAAACAACCCCGATGGCACGGTCAGCGTTTCGGTGGGCAAAACTCCCCTTGTGCTTGGAACAGACACCTACCCAGTCACTCAAAGCAGCTTGACTTCTTCGGGCGACCTGCAAAGCGGGGAATTGGCCGGGCTGACTCAGGCGCAGACACAGGTCACGGCTTACCGGGGACAAATCAACAATCTGGCGGCGTCTTTGGTCTCCCAGGTAAATGCGATCCAAAGCGCCGGGGCGGGCCTCGACGGCACGACAGGCTTGAACTTCTTCAGCGCGACGGCTGGGAGCGAGGCTTCCACCATCGCGGTCAATCCGACATTGGAGCTGCACCCGGAACAGCTCGCCGCAGCGGCAGTCCCAACGCCGCCGGCCTCTTCGATCCCGCCGGCGAGCGATTCGACCAATGCGGTTCTGCTGGCAGGCCTGCAAAAAAAGACCGTGACGGATGCGACCAGCCCGCTTTACAACTCCACGCTCCTAAGCTACTATCAGCAGACCGTTTCCGATGCCGGAGGCCGAGCCGCAAGCGCTTCTTCTGCGGCAGACAGCGCGACGGCGAGCGTGACTCAGTTGACGCAGCAGCGCGACTCCGTGACCGGTGTTTCTACCGACTCGGAGATGATCAACATGATGAAATACCAACGGGCTTATCAAGCCGCTGCCCGTTTCGTCACCACTTCGGATGATATGATCGGGACACTGATCAATAATCTCATGTCTGCCAACTAATATGTCTGCCAACTAAGTAGAAAGAGTCAATAACCATGCGAGTAACGACAAGCCTCACCTACGACCGGCTACAGCAGAATATCAATACCAGCCTGTCCAATCTCAACAACGTGCAGAGCGAGATTTCCACGGGGAAAAAACTGACGGATTTTTCCGATGACCCGGCAGGCGCTTCCGAGTCCCTGACTCTCCACAGCTCCCTGGCTGACAATGCCCAGTATCAGCGTGATGCGATTTCGGCTAAATCTTATTTGTCTTCTGCCGACACCGCCTTGACCAGCGCAACAAATATTGTCCAAGCCGCTCGTCAGATCGCCGTTCAAGGGGCCAACGGTGTTCAGTCCGCAGACAGCTACACGGCCTTGAGCGATCAGATCAACGGATTGGTCAATCAGCTCACGCAGATTGCGAACACCGACTTGGGGGGTACGTATGTTTTTGGGGGAACTCAGACCAAGGCTGCTCCTTTCGATGCCACTCAGACCTATCAGGGCAACGCGCAGCCTCTGAATGCCACGATTGGACCTGGCTATACCATTCAAACGAGTTCGGTGGGAAGCGATGTTTTCGGGGCGGCTTTCACGGCCTTGAAGTCTCTCAGTCAGCATCTTGCCGATGCCGCCGCCGGAACGGCGGGTGCGCCGGCGAACATCTCCAATGATATCGCGGGAGTTGCCTCGGGGCTGACGGCGATCAGCACGGGGCAGGCGATTGTCGGCGCCCGTATCAATGAAGTCGACTCGGTCACGCAGCGACTGTCGCAGTCTCAGCAGCAGTATCAAGACTCGATTTCCAATATCGAAGATGTGGACCTCGCCACCGCCTATGTGCAGCTGCAAAGCGCGACCAATGTTTACCAAGCCTCACTGGCAACGACTTCCAAAGCGTTCCAGTACAGCTTGGCAGATTATTTGCACTAATCTCATTTAGCCCTCATTTGTTTATGCACTCATCTCATTTAGGAGTAACTATGTTCATGCAAATCGAAACCTCGCGCTTCGGCGCTCTCGACGTGGAAGAGCGGAAAGTCCTGACTTTCCCGGACGGCCTGCCCGGCTTCGAGAGCCGTCATTTGTTCACACTGGTTCCGCATCACACGGCGGAGGGCGGCAAAGGCAGCCCCTTCCTCTGGCTTCAATCGCTCGAAGACGGCGCATTGGCATTTCTCGCGATGGAACCGCACCAAGTTTTTCCCGATTATGCCCCACGTGTTCCTCGCGCCGAACTGGAAGCATTGGCGCTCACTGAAGAAGCGTCCAAGCCTCGACTCTATTCGCTGCTGACGATCCCGAATGGCGACCCGGCGGGAATTACCGCTAACTTGATGGCCCCAGTGGTCGTCAATCCCCGCGCACGGGTGGCGAAACAGATCGTCTTGAACACCGACCAGTACGGTCTGCGCCATCGACTCCTGCCGAGTGAATAGGGTCACTTAAAGAAAAGATAAAATTCTGGTTGACTTTCCTTGACAATGGGAATGATTTGAAAGTAAAATGGGGTGTCACTTGCATACGCCCCAAAACAAATCCACTGCGTAGTGCCAGGGAGGGCCATGTGTTAGTCTTAACCCGACGATTAAACCAAAGCATCAAAATCGGCGACGAGATCGAAATCACCGTGATTGAAGTTCGCGGCGACCAGGTTCGGCTGGGAGTCACCGCCCCGCGTGATGTTTCCGTACATCGCAAAGAAGTCTACCTGCAAATCCAGCAGGAGAACCGGGCCGCTTCCGGCGCACCCGATGCCTCCGGTCTCGACGAGCTGGGAGATGCCATCACGAAGCAAGGCAAAATCAAATAGTGCTTTTTTCCGAAAGGCCCGCTCCCATTGGAGCGGGCTTTTTGGTTTTTTGAGTAGGTATAATCATTCTATGGCCCGTGAACCCTCTTCTCCCAAAACTGCCAAGCCCGCCGCCGTGAAGAAGCCGCGCAAGCCCGAGTTCTCGCCGACACGCCTCAAGGCGTTCCTGTCCTGCCCGATGCTCTACCGGCTGGACTATATCGAGAAGGTCGGGCGATTTTATCACCGTGCCCGTGCCGGCTTTACCTTCGGCAGCACTCTTCATCAGACTTTGCAGACTTTCCACGAGGAAGGCGGAAGCGCGGCCGTTTCCGCCCCCGAGCTGATCGCCCAGATGGAGACGGCCTGGCAGTCCCAGGGGTATCGAGATGCCGCGCATGAGCAGTCTTCCAAAGAAGAAGCCGTCAAGATTTTGGAGACGTATCATGCGGCCTCCCAAACCCGCGCCGACGAGACACGGCCATTTTTGATCGAGAAGATGCTGAAATGGGACATGGGGCCGTTCGTCCTGACCGGGCGGGTCGACCGGATCGACGAGCATTTGTCGGATGGAGCGCTGGAAATCGTCGATTACAAATCGGGCCGGATGGGCGTGACGGAGGAAGATGTCAAAGGGGCGCTCGCCATGTCCGTGTATCAATTACTGGCGAAGCGCAGCCACCCAGAGCGCCGCGTATTCGCGACGATCCATGCCCTGCGCGGCGGCGTGACAGCCTCCGCATCGTTTACGGAGGAAGAGATGCTTGCTTTAGAAGAAGACATTCGCGGTCTCGGCCTACTCATCATGGAAACAGACTTCGATGCGGTCCGTCCGGTGCCGCTGCCGGAAGTCTGCCCCTATTGCGACTTTTTGCCTCTGTGTACCCGCGCCTGGAAACGCGCCGGCCGGGACTATGGAGCGGAACTAGCTCCGCCGTGCGGTGAATAGTTTGCTTCATAAAAAAAACCGAAGTGCCGTCTTACGAAATTTGTTCGCCAATCCCCAGGGCTTTGAGTTCGCTGCGGGATTGATCATCCGACGAGACGAGGGCACGCATCTGCTGTGCGACTTCCGCCTCGGTCAGCCCGATCCGCTCCATGGCTTCATGGACAAACTGAAGACGGTCATGAGCCATCAGCAGATCTAAGCTGGAGATTTCCAATATGTCGGCCAGTGCGCCGAGGGCAGGGACCGTTTGGGCGATGTCGCTTTCGGCCCGCGCTTTAAGCAGTGTCTGTGCGTATTCCAATTCGCGCATTGCCTGCTCGAGAGGTGCGCTCATCACGCGAAATTCATTGACTTTTTCCGCCAGTCCGGCGCTGATATCTCCAGGCATGGGCTTCCTCCGCACGAGAATCTAAGCCTTATTATAGCACTTCTTTCGGGGTGAGCGCACCTCTTGGGGTTGACAAACAGCGGGGCCGGGCTGTAAGATAAGCTATGCCCGCTTCCGCTTTGTCTGCCTCCACGCTTCCGCCTGTCGCTCTGCCTGCTTTCGAGGGGCCGCTGGACCTACTGCTGCACTTGATCCGCGAACACCGCGTCGATATTGCCGACATTCCCATCGTGCAGATCACGGACCAGTATTTGGCGTATCTACGCGCGATGGAGTCGATGAATCTGAACGTCGCCGGGGAGTTTCTCCTGATGGCGGCGACGCTTTTGGAGATCAAAAGTCGGATGCTGCTCCCCAAGCCGCCGCGCCCCGAAGAGACCGAGGAAGGGGCCGACCCGCGCCAAGAACTGGTTCAGCGCTTGTTGGACTATCAGCGTTATAAAGCCTTTATCGAGACACTGGCCGTCTGGGAAGATGACCGGCGTGCGTTATTCTTTAGGGGGCAAGGGGACTATGGCGGCCAATACGAGCTGCCGGTCGGCTTTGGGGAGCTAAATGCGGGCGCACTTCTGAAAGCCTTGCACCGTCTGCTGGCCGAGGCTGGGGATGAAGGCCAGGCCGTGACCAGTGTGCGTCGCCAAAAGATGACCCTCCGGCTTGCGATGGCATCCCTTTGGCGTAAAGTCCAGCGGGGTGGAGAAGGCGGCGTTCTGCTCGACGAGTGTTTTGAGCAGCCCTTTGTGCGCCTAGAAATCGTAATGCTGTTTTTGGCCCTGCTCGAACTACTGCGCCAGGGGCGCGTCGATGCTCGTCAAGAGGCCCATTTGGGGTATATCCTGCTGTTTACGCGGGAGATTGTTCATGTCTGAGCCGACCCGGCCTTATGCCGAAATCGACCTCCCGCCGCTCTTGGAAGCCTTTCTTTTTGTCGCGACTGAGCCGGTGACACCGGCAGAGATCGCGCGGATTCTGCAAGTCGAAGCCGCCGCGATTGAAGAAGCTTTGGAAGACATCGCCAATGCCTACAGTCGGCGGATCAATTCCGGTCTGCACGTTGTCCGAATCGCGGGCGGCTATCAACTCGCGACCCGGCCCGCACTGGCGACCGACATCGCGCGGCTGCTGGCCGCGCCGGGTCAGAAATCACGCTTGTCCAAGCCCGCGTTGGAAACGCTGGCGATTATCGCCTACCAGCAGCCCGTCACGCAGGCCGAGATCGAGTCGGTGCGCGGCGTCAGCGCCGACGGCGTCTTGAAAACCTTGACCGAGCGGCGGCTTATTCAGGAAACCGGCCGCAAAGAAGTGGCTGGTCGTCCGATTTTATACGGCACGACCCCAGATTTTCTGCATTACTTCGGTCTGCACACGCTGGAAGACCTGCCGCCGCTCGAAGATATTGTGATCGCGGAGGCCGAAGCTGAGAAGACAGCGACGCACGATGCTCTGGAAGCGGTAGGATTAGAATAGGCCGGGCACTCAAGTACCCGTCTAGAAGGCTTCGCCGACCGTCCAGGGGACGGATGAAAGAATAGTCTGTGCTGTATTCCGTCCCCTGGACGGTCAGCCGAAGGCTTTTCAGACGGGTACTTGAGTGCCCGGATAACTACCCGAGAACTATGACAAAGCCCTTCATAACTTTACTACTGCCATTATTTTTTTTGCCGCTCACTCTTCATGCCGCGCCGCCGCGCGGGCATATGCCGCCGAAAGTGATGCAAGCGGTGGACCCGGAAGCCGATCAGCAAGCGCCGGAGAATATGCCGGTTCCGCCGATGGTTCTCAAGCCGTTAGCGCCCGCCGTACATAGCCATTTTGCAATTTTGGTAGACGCTGTGACCGGCAAAGTTTTGTGGCAGCGCAATGCCGATTCGCCGAGGCCGATTGCTTCGACCACAAAGATGCTGACGGCCATATTGCTGCTGGAACGCGGGCATCTCGACGATATCGTGACGGCGCCGCCCGGCATTCAGCTCTTGCCGGACAGCAGTCTGCATCTCAAGCCAGGCGAGAAAATCACGCTGCGTGATCTGCTGTACGCCATGCTTCTGCGTTCGGCCAATGACACGGCAGTGGCCGGTGCGGTCTATCTCAGCGGCAGCGTTCCGAAATTTGCTCAACTAATGAACGAAAAGGCGAAGGAGATCGGCGCGACGCACAGCCATTTTGTCACGCCGAACGGGCTTCCCGCGCCGGGGCATTATTCAACAGCAGCAGATTTGGCGAAGATCGCGTCGTATGCTATCAATAATCTGCCGCAATTCAACACCATAGTTAAGACGCCCGCATATAAAGTCCGACGCTCGATGGATACGCGCGATGTGTGGGTCAAAAACACGGCGACAACTTATCTCAAAAAGTTTCCGGGAGCGGATGGCGTCAAAACCGGGTATATCCATGCAGCAGGCCATTGTTTTGTCGGCTCGGCCACGCGCGGCGGCTGGCGGCTCGTGGCGGTGGCTCTGAACAGTGCCAGTTGCCGAGAAGATGTCGAATCACTTTTGAACTATGGCTTCGCCGATTTCGAGCCGACTGTCGTGCTGCATCCCAATGATGCCGTCGGCACGATAGATATTCCAAGCGCCGCGCAGCCGGTGAAGCTGAAAGTCAGTGAAAAAGTGTTTTTCGTGGCCTCCCGTGGGAAGCCACTGCCGGAGTATCAAGTGAAGTTGACGCCGGTTCCGCTGCTGCCGCAAGCGCCAATCGCGGCGGGAACGCGGCTTGGAACAGTGACGATTTTGGTGAACGGCAAGCCCCAGGCGACCGGGGATGCGGTCGCGGCGGAAGATGTCGCCGTGAAGCCGGCCCTCGCTCTGGTCCAAAAGACAAAAAAGTGGGGATTGGCCGCAGGAAAGTTTATCGGTGCGCTGGCGGCAGCGGCCTTGATGATTGGGGGAGGCTGGATTTATTATGCCCGAGCGACTGCAAAAAGCGCTCGCCGCCGCCGGGATCGGTTCCCGGCGAACGTGCGAGGAGTGGATCACACAGGGCAAGGTCCGCGTTAACGGCCAAGTTGTCACCGAACTGGGGACAAAAGTGGATTTGGAGACGGATCAAGTCATGTACAATGGCCGACGTGTCCGTGCGCCGCTGAAGCGCTACTATATCGCCATGAACAAGCCGCGCGGCGTGGTTTCGTCGCGCTCCGACCCCCATGCCGGGCGGCTGGTGACGGATCTGATCGACATCGGCGGGAAGCCGATGCTGCGGCCCGTGGGGCGGCTGGACGAAGACAGTGAAGGACTGATCTTTCTGACTGATGACGGCGATTTTCTGTTCAAGTTGACCCATCCGCGCTACCATGTTCCGAAAACCTACCGCGTGTCGGTGCAGGGGATACCCAATGCCTCGAACATCGAGCGTCTCCGCAAAGGAATCCTGCTGGATGACGGCATGACGCGCCCTGCCGAGAATGTTCGCTTGATTCGCGGCAAAGAGAATACCGGCGGGGCTGGGGTAGCCGAGTTGGAACTGACCATTTATGAAGGCCGCAACCGTCAGGTCCGGCGAATGTTCGCGGCGGTGGGGCATACGGTCACGCGCCTGACGCGCGTTCGGATCGGCTCCGTGCGGCTCACAGGTTTGCCGCCCGGCGCTTGGCGGCATCTGACCCCGGCGGAAGTTACGTCGCTGACGGCCGAAGTCCAGACACAGGCTGAAAAAACCGCAGCCGCACCCAAAATTCAAGCCAAAGCAAAAATCACTGAGGAGAAACCCACATGGCCCATACTGCAACCTTCGATACCACCCAAGGTGTCATCGTCGCCCAGCTCGCTGAGGACGACGCGCCTCTCACGACCGCAAACTTTATCGAGCTTGCCCAGCGAGGATTCTATAACGGATTGACCTTTCACCGCTACGAACCGGGGTTTGTCATTCAAGGCGGCGACCCCAGCGGCAACGGCACCGGGGGGTCCGGCAAGAATATCAAAGGCGAGTTCAAGAATAACGGCGTGAACAACACGCTGCGGCATGACAGTGCGGGTGTGCTCTCTATGGCGCGCTCCGGCCATCCCGACAGCGCTTCGTCGCAGTTTTACTTCACACTCGCGCCCGCACCGCATCTCGATGGCGGTTATGCGGCCTTCGGCAAAGTGATTTCGGGATTGGATTCCGTTCTTGCCTTGCGTAAAGGCGACCGGATCAACACGGTGACAATCGAGTAGAATTTTTTGCGCTTTCAAGCATGGATTGAGAAAAGACAGGCTGAAACGGCGACCGATCTATTTTGGTCCCGTTTCAGCCTGCCTTGCATTCGCAGCATTAAAACCGATACTTTTGCGGAAAAAGGCGGCTTGCGAGGGAACTTTTACCGAATGACGAACGCTAACAGAAAGGAAATGGGCAGGAAAAGGCCCGACATGCGATGAGGCTGTTCCCGGATACTTTCCAAAAACGCGGGGCTGCCCGGAAGAGCAGTGGAGACAGCGAAAATGGTTTGTCGGAAGACGACGTAGACTTGTTCGCGCGTCTTCTGGCCGCACACCAGGATAAGCTGTACCGCGTGGCTTACCGGATGGCCGGGCATCACGAGGATGCTCAGGACCTGCTGCAGGATGCACTTTTGGAGGCGTATCGCTCTTTCAAGAGATTTCAGCGCGGGACATACTTCGACAAGTGGCTTTACCGGATCATGACCAACACGTTCATCGACCGGCAGCGCCATCGTAAGAGGGTAGGGCACATTGAATCGCTGGATGCCCCGCTTCCGGGTAGGAGTGAGGGTGAAACCGTCGGACGGGAAATCCCCGATTGGAGGGATGAACCGTCGCAGCATGTCCTGCGGAATACATTTGATGAGCCGCTCCAAAAGGCATTGGATTCACTCAAGCCTGAGTTTCGTATGGTTTTGATTTTAGCCGATGTGGAAGAATTCTCGTATGAAGAGATTTCCGAGATGATGGACACGCCCATCGGCACGGTCCGTTCTCGTCTGCACCGCGCCCGCGATATGGTGCGGCAGTCATTGGAAAAAACCACCTAGAATAAATAAGAACAAATGACGCTGCAATGCGTCAAAGCAGTTATCATGGTCACCAAGAACCTACATCCACATGGAGAGCAGATCTCCGCATATATCGATGGAATGCTCGATGTCGGAAAGACACGCGGCATCGCCGAGCACCTGCGAGGCTGCGTTTCCTGCCGTGCCACGATGGAAGGGCTTCAGGAAACCAAAACACTTCTACGCCGGATGCCGACTCCGCCGCGTCCCGGCCCAGAGTTCTGGACCGATAACTACCGTCGTTTACGTGTCGATGACCGGGAACGCGCCGTCGTGCGCCGCCCGCTTTGGGAAGTCTGGCGCGGGCCGGAGCAAGCCGCGCATCGGCGCTGGGCTGCCGGTCTGGCCGCGGTTACGGCAGTCGCTGCTTTGATCGCCGGACCGCTGACTACCGGGCATGGCCCCCAGCCGCTTCCGCCACCTGCCAACGTGGCTGCCGATGTCTCCCCAGATGTTTCTTCTTTGGTGCAGTCGCACACCGACTCGGTCTCTGCCACGCCGCTCGACGATCCCGATGGGCAGAAGATGATCGCCGCTGATGCTCGGCAAGCGCCGTCGGCCCCCGCGGAGGCGGCAGATTATGCCGATATTGCGTTCTAAGTCTATCTGGACAGCCTTTGCCGGCCTACTGATCGCAGGTCCGGCTTTGGCTGCCACTCATTCTCCTGTCCCCAAGTCTGTTCCCCATGTCCCTTTGGTGCAGGATTTGTTCGTCAAGGTCCTGCAAGCGGACGACCTTTTCACTTACAAAGGCCGCAAGGTCACGACGTATTGGCGGACCGGCCAGACGACAGCGGTCAGTGTTCTCCATCGTCCTGCGGACGACCGGCGCCTGCTCTATCTTAGTCCGGAGGCACAGCGCGGCCTGCTCATTGTCAGCAATGGCCGCGAGGAATGGCAGCTCGATCCGCACCGTAAAGAGATGACCCATCGCCGTCTCTCGCCGAATGCGTTAGAGGAAGACGATCTTCTCAGCTACACGCTCCTGCGGGCAAACTACTTTTTGGCCGTCGATCCGCAGCCGCGAATTTATGACGACCGGAAGGTCTATGTCGTTTCGATCAAGCATCCTCAAGGGCAGACACTGGCACGAAAGTTCTGGATCGACTCCGGCAGCGGTTTGATTCTGAAACGGGAAATCTATGGGGAAGACGGCAAATTGGCTGTGACGCGAGCCTTCACAGAGATCTCATATCACCCTGAACTGTCTGCGGCCCTTTTCAATCTTTCCGACCTCGCCGAGACAATGCGAACCGTGGAAGCGCCCATGCCAGCGGAAACGTCGATTCCTCTCAATTCCTTGCCGGTGCAGCTTGCAGGAAAGGCCTTTTCGCCCTCAAACCTCGCCGGTTACCGCTTGGTAGGAGCGTCGGCGGCGACTGTCGGCGGCAAATCACTGCTGCATCTGCGTTATTCCGATGGCCTGAATTTGGTGTCGTTGTTCGAGCAGAAGCGTGTCGAGGCGAGGAGGCCGACAGAAGTAAGAGGGATGCGGAAAACGCTGATTGGTTCTGTTGCGGGCCATGTTACCCACCGGGCATCCCTGACGACGCTTAATTGGGACACGGCCACACTGAATGTAACGTTGATGGGCGAAATGGGGATCGGCGCTCTGCGCTCTTTGGCGCTGGCCGCCCTCCAAACCAAGTAGGGGCACTCACGCCTTCTGGCTGTGACTTTTGCCGTGTTCCGCTTCCGCGACTTGCCCTTGCAATGTGTGGCAAAGCCTCGCCATGAGCTGATGAGAAAACTCATCATTGGAGCAGGCTAGACCCCTCTCGGCAAACGTCAGCGCTTCCGCCGGTTTATGCTCCGTGACGGCGATCAGCATCGCCATTTCTCGGTAGAGTTCCCACTCTTCAGGATCGCTGGTATTGTGCGCGATGCCTTGGGCAATGACTTTTTTGCCTTCCGCGACCCTGCCTGTTTTCGGAAGGATCGCTCCGCCCATGATCTGATAGGCTTGAATAAAGTGCGGGTCCAGGGTAATGATCGTTTGCAGCAGCGGCAGCAGGCTTTCGTTTTTGGACCAGTCGCCGCCTTCTGCCATATATTGATGATGGTAATGGTCTACGACTTTGCCCCATAGCAGGTTTGCCGCGACGATGCGAAATTCGCCCCCGGCCTGGGCCAGCGCCGCATTTTTCCCCTGCGCCGCGCTGGTCACGAGATAGCCTTTCGCCAGCCCCATTTTTTGCGAGGCTGTCTCGAAACTCCCGGCTGCTACCATCAGACCCAAACAGAGCAGTGCGGCGGGCCAGTGACGCCGCCAATTTTTTTTCACCAATTTATGCTGCCTTTTTCTGTTCGAATTTCTTTTCCAATACCTCAATCGAAGTCGATGTCAAACCCGCCGAGTGCCGGCGACCGCGTTTGCGGTAGGCAAATCCGGCCAGCAGGACAAATCCGGCGGCTATCCCCGCGCCTTGCAAACGTTGCTCATGCATATATTTCGGGTCGCCCCAATGTTCCAGCAGCTCATCGCCGTCTCCGTCATCATAGGCAAGCGCGGCAGGTTTCGGCGCTGCTTGGGTCGTCGGTGCGGCCTGAGCGGCGCGGTGCGGGGCCAGCAGAGTAACGCTGCTCAGGGCCAGAAGAACACTTGGGAGGAGCAGCCAGGAAGGGCGATCTTTGCGGCTTGGAAAAGTTTGGAGTTCCATCACAATTCCTTTCGGGCAAAGGTCAAGGAGGCTAAAGTCAGCAGGGCCGCCGTATAGCAAAGGCCGTAAGCCGCCGTCTGCACGAGGTAGCTGCTCGGAACAGTCAAATGATGCACCATTGCATCTTTGAAGTTGAACGACTCCAAGTTTGGCAGCAGATGATACAATCCAGTAATCATCACGCGGTTGAAACCGTTCTGCGGGCGTTCCATCAGCGACGCATACAGGGGAAACTTGACATTTCCGAGTAGGCAAAGCAGCACGCTGAGGAACCAGGCCAGCGGCCAGGACGCCCAGGTGGACAGCCACAGCGCCATTGCCCCGAGAATAGCAGTCTCCAGAAACATAAACGGCAGCACATAGAACATCGCCGGGTCCAAGTGTCCCATGTAAAAGAGCTGCAAAAAGGAAAAAGTCACCGCCATGACGACCATGCCGATGGCGACCGTACCCATCGCCCCGGCGTATTTGCCGCAAATAAACTGCCAGCGGGCGACCGGCTTGGCGATGACCGGGTAGATCGTCTTTTGTTCCATCTCACCCGGAACGCCGGTCACGGTGACTGTGATGGCGACAATCGAGCTGACAAGGAAGACCGAGAAGAGACACAGATCGTTCAGCATTTTCATCTGAACGTGCCGGTCGAATTTGGAAAGAGTGGCCGAGCCGAAGATCAAAAAGACGGCGAAGAGCATGAGGACGTGGAAGACTTGTTTGCGCGCGCCTTCCAGCATCGTGATCCGCCCGATAATGCCGATGTTGCGTAGTGCCTGCATCTTTAACCTCCCACCAGACGTAGGAAGGCATCTTCCAATGTCTCGCGTTGCGGCGAGACAGCGATCAGCCGCGCCCGCCGCTGTTCCAGCAGGCCCAGCAGCGAATAGACAAACGCAGACGGAACCCGAAGATTTGCCCCGAATTCACTCGAGGTTTCATAGGAACCGCCCCAATGTTCAACTTGAGTCGCCAGTACCGTATCTTTCTCTGCCTGCTCGATCTGCACACGCACCTGGTCATGAGTTTCGGTGATCTCCTGCGGCGTTCCGCAAGCCACCAGCGTGCCTCGCGCCATGACGCCAACACGGTCGCAGACCGATTCCATTTCGGAGAGCAGATGCGAGGACAAGAAGATCGTCTTGCCTTCGTTTTTCAGAGTCGTGAGCAGCGCTCTCAGTTCTTTTCGGCCCACGGGGTCTAGCCCCGAAGACGGCTCATCCATGATCAGCAGATCAGGGTCGCCGACGAGGGCCGAGGCGAGGCCGACACGCTGCGTCATGCCTTTGGAACACTTAGACAGCACCATATGTCGGTTCTCCCACATACCGACATCGGTCAAGCAGCGCTCGACACGCTCTTTCGCGCATGTACCTGAGAGGCCGGACAAGCCGGCATGGGCGCGAACCACTTCCAGGGCCGACAGAAACTTCGGGAAATAGGGCTGTTCGGGGAGATAGCCGACCCGGCGCCGTGCTTGATCGTCACCGACCGGCTTGCCGAAGAGCCAAGCGTCGCCGGTCGTCGGCGGGACAAAGCCCAGCAGCATTTTGATCGTCGTCGTCTTGCCGGCCCCGTTCGGGCCAAGAAAACCGAACAAACTGCCGGTCGGAACGTCGAGAGAAAGGCTGCTTACGGCCACGCGCTTCTCTTTCTGGCGCGGGATCGGATACAGTTTGGTAAAGTTTCGAATACGGATCGCCGTTTCGGGATTTTGCATATTTGAATTGGTCGTGTTGGGCAATGTTCTGTTCCCCTTCGTGGGCGGAATCTCTTGCTTTTTCTATCGGTAAGAGGCATGTCAATCTTTAGGGTACAATAGGGTTTATGAGCCGTTTGCCCTCGTATCACGAAATCTCCTGCGCCGAAGTCCAGTCGAAAATCGAAGGGAGCGAGGCTATCTGCTTGGTCGATGTGCGCCAGTCGTGGGAATACGAGCGGGCACACATTTCCGGTGTTCTTTTGATGCCGACCGATGAGTTTGCGTCTCGGTGCGAAACTGAACTCGATCCCTCCGCCGAGATCATCTGCATCTGCGAACATGGTGTCCGCAGCAAAGCCGCCGCCGCTTATTTGGCCGGGCTGGGCTATCCGAACGTCGCGACAATGACTGGCGGCATGGCCTGCTATGCCGGCCCAGTCGAAACTTCCATCCTAGAATAGAAAAAGAGCATTGATGCCACCCGAATCCTCTCTGCGCGAACTCGAAACGATCCGTACTTCTGAAGCCTTAGTCGCCCTGTGCGATGATTTAAGAAAAGCGGGCCGTTTTGCCTTAGATACCGAATTTGTCGGCGAACGGACGTATCTGCCCCGTCTCTGCCTTGTGCAGATCGCGACGACCGAGTTTATTGCCCTGATCGACACTCTCGCGGTCGGCGCGATGGACCCGTTGTGGGACTTGGTCGTCGATCCGAGCATCGAAAAGGTGCTTCATGCGGCTCGTGAAGATCTGCGTTTGGCCTACTTCGGTGCCGCTCGGCGGCTTCCGTCCGGGATCTACGACACGCAGATCGCTGCTGGATTGGTTGGTCTGCCCTCGTATCCATTGTCCTATGCGCGTCTCGCCGAAGCCGTTATGGGGGTCAAACTCAACAAAGCCGAAACGCGCAGTGAGTGGGACCGCCGTCCGCTCTCCCCGGCGCAGTTCGAGTATGCCCGTGACGATGTACGTTACCTACTGCCTATCGCCGACAAGCTAAACCGTGTTTTGGAGCGTCTCGGGCGAGGTGACTGGCTGCGTGAGGAGATGGGCCGGTTTTCCGAAGCGCGTACCTTCGAGGTCGCCCCGGATGAGGCCTATCTGCGCCTGCGGAATGCACGCGGTTTCGGTTCCCGTCCGACCGCGCTCCTGCGGGCGGTGGCAGCCTGGCGCGAACGAGAAGCGGAGGCGCGGGATGTGCCGGTCCGCAGCCTGCTTCGGGATGAAGTGGTCATTGAACTGGCGCAGCGCCCGCCCCGCCGCCTCACCGATTTCAGGCGCATTCGCGGCTTTCCCGAAATGGAAGACGTCACGCTCGGCACACCGATCTTGGACGCCTTGAATGAAGCCCGCGCACTGACCGACGAGCAACTGCCGCCGCCGCTATCGTCGGGTGGGCCGGAGGAAACGCCGCGTGAGCGCGTACTAGGCGATCTGCTTTACGGCTTCGGGGCCGCGCTTTGCTTGGACCGTAACCTCGCCCCGGAACTCGTGTTGACCAAATCCGACGCGCTTGCTTTGGCGCGGGGACAGGCCGGCAGTACGCTCCGGGAGGGCTGGCGCGGGCAGGCCGTGGGCAACGATCTTGCTCGGATCGCTTCGGGATCCGCCTCGGCCCGCCTTTCCGTGACGACGGACGCGCTGCAAGTCAATCTCGAGGAAACACCATGACGGATGAGACCACCGAAATCTATCCGGCAGTCGGAAGCGATCAGCCGTTCCACGATCTCGTCGAAGCATTCTATCAAGGCGTGGAAACAGACCCGGTTTTGCGCCCTTTGTACCCGGATGACTTGACTGCATCCAAACTTCACTTTGCCTGGTTTCTGATTCAGCGCTTTGGCGGACCGACACATTACGGGGATAATCGCGGCCATCCACGTCTGCGGATGCGCCATGTACCGTTCCAAATCGGTCTGGCCGAAAGTCGGGCGTGGCTGCGCCATATGGACGCCGCCCTTCTTGCAACCCCGATCTTCGCGCCTTTTCAAGCCGTGATGCAGCGATACTTTGCGGAGTCTGCCGCTTTTCTTATCAATCACTCCGAGGTGCCATCTTTAGGTGGTGCCCAGCCTTCTGAGTAATCCTCGCAACAATACTCGTTTCTGACTTCTTTCTGCTGTTTGGCCTGAGTTGAGCATATAATTACTTTGTATCTGGTTCTATTACAGATAAAAAGAAAGTAATTAGATGCACCGTTTATCCGCGTTCGCCCTTGCCACTGTCGCCCCGCTCTTGCTATCCCTGACAGCTACGGCGGCTCCGCGCCCGATGACCGTCCCTACCGATTCCTTTATCAACCGCCATGTGGCTACACTGCCGCAATTGACTCGGCAGGTCTCGGTAGACCCCACGGTGCGCCGCCGTTTGGCCCGGCACTTCCATGTTTCCGGGCCGGCGATGGTGCATTATCTCCAAGACAACATGGTACTGCGAACTCTGCCTCAGACGCGACGCGCACAAGTCTACTGCATTTCGCGCACCGGCCACGAATACACGATCTCGGCGAAACTGATTCGAGGCACCCCGGTTTTTGTCCTGCGAACAACGGGCGAACCGATCCTGAAGTTGGCCTGTGGCAATCCACTGGTGTCCGCACTGCCGGTCGTGAAAAAAGCGGGATCATCCGAAGTTTTGCCTGAATTTGCCGAGCTGCGGTCTGTCCCCGGCGCTCCCGCGAAGATCGCGCCGAAACTGGCGTCTGCAGTTTCTAAAGTCGTTTTCATGACTGGGAAGCCCTTCTCGGCTCTTCTGGTGGCTCCTGTCACGAAGGTTGCGGGTGGCCTTTATGAATTGTCCCCGCACAGCCGCCGCACTTCTCTGGGGTATCTCCTCGGTGTTCCCTTGGCCGCGGGCTTTATACATCACGGTAGCTCCGGGGAAAGCTCGCCTTTTGGGGGAACCAATTCGGGTTTCGGTACCAGCACAGGGTTCAATACGGGGTTCAATAACGGCTCCGGCACAGGAAAGTTGTCTCCGGTACCGGAACCGGGCGAAACCCCGGCCTTCGCGATTGGCGCGGCGGGGATCGCGCTGCTTCTTTTCTGTGCGCGTCGGCGCCGCCGCGCGGCCCGCTAAACAGTTTAATATCTTATTGCTTGACAAACTCTGCCTGAACCGCCTATACTAAGCCTGTTCTGTTGAGAAGGGCAAGCACCATACCCATGCGACACACGCCCCGCCTCACCCTAGAGCGCGGGGCGTTTTCATGGCACTTTTCATCGGAAGTTGAAATTGGGCATAATTCTCCGAACCACTTTGTCCGAAAGGGACTTTTTCACTATGCAGAAACGACTTCTGGGACGTTCCAAGATAGAGATCAGCGCGATTATTTTTGGCGGCTGGCAGGCCGGCAAGTCCGGTTGGACGGGCGTAAACGACGACGAAACCATTGCCGCGCACCAGGCGGCTTTGGAGAGCGGCATCACGACCTTCGACACGGCGGAAGCCTATGGCGAAGGGTACAGCGAACGGATTCTGGCGCAGGCACTGGGTGACAAGCGGGATCAAATCGTGATTGCCACCAAGGTTTGGGCAGGCAATTTAAAGCACGAGAAGGTCATCGAAGCCTGTGAACGATCTTTGAAGAACCTCGGTACCGACCGGATCGACTTGTACCAAATTCACTGGCCTTCGGGCAGTTTCGGGTCGGAAGTCGTGCCTATCGAAGAGACGATGGGGGCGTTGAACGAGCTGAAGCAATCGGGCAAGATCAGGGCCATCGGCGTCTCGAACTTCAGCCGTTCTCAGATCGAAGAAGCCGCGCAGTACGGGCGGATCGACAGCTTACAGCCGCCTTATTCGCTATTCTGGCGGCAGGTCGAGGCCGATGCCGCGCCCTATTGTATCGACAACAAGATTTCCATTATTGCGTATTCGCCGCTGGCACAGGGGCTGCTCACCGGCAAGTTCAAGCGGGGTCATAAGTTCGAGGAAGGCGACAATCGGGGCGCAAACAAGCTGTTCCAAGGCGAGACCTTCGAGCGTGCACAAAATGCGCTCGATAAGCTGAGGCCCCTTGCCGACAAGTACGGCGTGACCCTCGGCCAGCTTTCCCTGGCCTGGCTGATTGCCCAGCCGATGACCTCGGCTATCGTCGGTGCACGCAATGCCGAGCAGGCGACTCAGAACGCCGTCGGCGGGGACATCGAGATCGACGAGGATGACTTGGACGCCATCGACTCGATTGGGCGCAGCGTCACCGACCGGCTGGACAACAACCCAGTCATGTGGAACTGGGGCGGGTAGGCCAAACCATGCGACTGTCCGACATCGGCGGGGAGTTTGGGTTTATCGAACGTATCCGCACGACCTATGCGGGAGTCAAATCGAAGGATTTGGTTCTGCCGGTCGGGGATGATGCCGCCGTGCTTCAGGTGCCTTCGGATCGGCAGGTCGTCGTTACGACAGACCTGCTGATCGAAGGTGTTCATTTCCGGCGCGAGTGGAGCGATTTTTACTCGGTCGGCTGGAAAGCTGCGGCTGTCAACCTCTCGGACATGGCGGCGATGGGCGCCGATCCGACCTTTGCCTTTGTGTCGCTGGCCTTCCCGGAAGACGAAACCGTGGAGGGACTGGAGCGTCTTTACGACGGCCTCTGCGACTGCCTCATGCGTTACGGCGCACAGCTGGCCGGTGGGGACACGAGTGCGGCTGCGGAGGGCTTGGTCATCAATGTCACGCTGCTCGGAACAGTGCCGCGCGGTCAGGCGCTGACACGCTCCGGCGCGAAGAACGGCGACGTGCTGCTGGTGACAGGGAATTTGGGCGACTCGGCGGCGGGCCTGGCTTTGCTGTCTCAGGGAAGCGTGGTCAAGGCGGAAAAGATCAGCCCGGAATGCGTTCTCGCCCACCGCCGCCCGCAGCCGCGCGTGGTCGCCGCCCGTGCCGCGCGTGAAACCGGCCTTGTTCATGCCGCAATGGACCTCAGCGACGGCTTGGCTGGGGACACGGCAAAGCTGGGCGCGGCCTCGGGCGTCGGAGCGCGAATCGACGCTGTTGCATTGCCGATTTCAGACGCTTTGAAAGCGGCCGCGGCTGAGCTGGGTCGCCCGGCGCTGGATTTCGCTCTAAGCGGCGGGGAAGACTACGAACTGCTTCTGACGGCTGCCCCCAGCAATGTGGAGGCTCTCTGCGCGGCCGTCGCGGCCGCAGGAACTCGCTTGACACCGATTGGCGAGATCATTCGCACCGGGTTTGTCGTGCGTGGTCCCGACGGAGCGGACATGCCGACTAAAACGAGTGGGTGGGACCATTTTGCGCGATAGACTTTGCCCATGACACGAACTTTCCAGACAACCAGTGCGGGCGAGACCCGCGCCCTGGCCGCGCGGCTGGGCGCCCTGCTGCATCCCGGCGACGTTGTTTGCCTCATCGGGGATTTGGGCGCGGGAAAGACGACTTTCACGCAGGGCCTAGCCCTCGGCCTTGGGCTTCCCCCGGATGAGCCGGTCAATTCTCCAACGTTTACTCTTGTCGCCGAGCATCCCGGCGGGCGTATACCCCTCTATCATTTCGATGTTTACCGTCTGCCCGATTCGTCCGGCCTCTACGATCTCGCTTTCGATGAGTATCTGAGCAGTGACGGCGTGGTCGTGATCGAATGGGCCGATAAGATCACTGATGCCCTGCCGCCGGAGCGCATCGACATCGTGCTGACCGCTGAGGGGGCGGATACGCGGCATATCGGGATGGTCGCGCATGGTGCAATGAATCAGGCGATTATAGAAATATTATGACCTTTTTAGCATTCGACACAAGCGGCGAAGTATGTGTTATCGCGCTGGCCAATGACGACGGCTTGGTCAAGGCGGTCAGTCTGTTCGAGGGCAAGCGCAGTTTGTCGCGGCGGCTCCTGGGCGAGATAGACAGTCTACTGTCGCGCAATGGGCTGACCCTTGCCGACCTGACGGCTTTCGCAGTCGGAGTCGGGCCGGGGTCGTTCACCGGGGTGCGTGTGGGGGTGACGACGGCCAAGACGCTGGCGCAGGTAACGGGAAAGCCGCTGGTCGGTGTCGGGACGCTGGACGCTTATGCGGAAGTTTGGCAAATGGCGAACAGTGTCCTTCGCCTCGTTCCTGTCCTGCCCTCACGCCGAGGTGAAGTCTATGCAGCGGTTTATGGTGGTCAAGAGAGCTTCGAAGCGCCGTTTGCCGTTCCTATTGACGAGATCACGGCACGTTTGGACGCAATGGAAAATGTCATCGCCTGCGGCGATTCGCGCCTGCTTCCCGAATGGCGCGGAAATTCGCTGTGTCAGCTTTGGACGCCGCCGGAGGGCCTGGCGAAGATTGCGGCGCGGCGACTGACGGCGGGCGACACCGATGATCCTCTTGGATTGGTCCCGGTGTATGTCGTCGCACCATCGATCAGTACGCCGAAGGCCCCACTCGTTTTCAGCACGGGAGCACCCCCATGACTCTCGGACGTTATCTGTCATTTGAATCGGTCGCCGAAGACTACGACCAAACGCGCGTTATTCCCGGCCCGCAGCTAGAAGAAATTGCGCGGATTCTGTCGCGCGAAACGCCCTGGCAGCAAGCCGGATTGTTTCTGGATGCGGGTATTGGCACTGGACGCTTTGCCGCGCCGCTGGCGCGTCTGCATCCGGGCCAGGTGATCGGTGTGGATATTGCCCCCGCCATGATGAAGCGTGTGGAGGGGAAGGCCGAGCCGAGAAGCCTGACCTTGGCTCAAGCGGACCTGCAACGCCTTCCGTTTCCCGAGAGCGTGTTTGCCGGAGCTTTGGTCGTCCATATTTTGCCGCTCATCGAGCGCTGGACATTGGTTCTGGAAGAGATACGCCGAGTGCTGGTTCCCACGGTCGGCGCACTGTTTCTAGGAATAGAGATGGGAGGCAGGTCGGTCCTCGTGGACTTTTATTATCAGAGGGCGCGGGTAAAAAAAATGCTGGCGTCGAGTTTGGGCAGTGCGAGTATGGCCTCGACACTGGCCTATCTGCGGCGCACGGAGCGGGACGGCGGGGCAGGGGCGCGGGTAACGCTTTTGGAGACGCCAACGCTGTCTTGGGAGCGCGGGGTGCCGGTCACGCAGACTTTGGAAGCTCTGGCGCGTCGGACATATTCGCAGATGTGGGGTATCTCGGACGACGCGCATCGCGATTTAATGACGGAGACGCGCCGCTATGCCGGGCAGACCTTCGCCAAACGGGAGACGGTCGAGACGCTGCGGGCGCATTTCCAGCTTTATAAAGCCGTCTGGCCTTAGTGGCAACTCTGGTTGCAATCTGGGGCGCTTACCGCTATAATAAGCTATGGCTTTGATTCCGGTGGTCGGTCGCAAGACTTGGAAGATGCGGGTGCTCCTCGGTGCCTTGTACTTGGTTCTGACGCTCGGCGCGGTGACGATGGTATATCCGTTTCTGGTCATGCTTGGCGCGTCGGTCGAGTCGCAGTACGAGAAGTCTAGTTACGATATTATTCCGCGTTATTTGCACGACGAGACGGCCTTATTCGGCAAATACGCCGAAGACAAGTATAAAGGCGATATTCCCCAGATCAATGCCGCTTACGGCACGAACTACGCAGCGCTGACCGATATTCAGCCGCTTGCAAATGAGAATGGGACGCAAACTGCCCAGTGGGACCGTTTTGCGGCGTCACTGCCGGCCCAGTTCAAGAGTGCGGGGTTCGGCGGGGCTGCCGCAGCGTTCAGCCCCAGTCCGCTTCTCGACCGCTACCATGCATTTCTACGCCGGCGTTATCACGGTGATATTCAGGCGCTCGACCGGGCGTACAATCAAGAGGATGAAGACTTCCAAACCGTCTTTCCGCCCTTTGAGCAGCCGACCAAGCATAACTGGACGCCCGACCTCAGCAGTGTCAAGGTATTGGATTGGGATGCGTTCCAAACGACACTCCCAGCAAACTATTTTATTATTGTTGGGGCAGACCCGCTGTATCGCACCTGGCTGAAGGAAGAAGCCTATCCCAATCTGAACGCGCTGAACCTAGCCTGGGGAACGAAGGCGAAATCCGTGGGTGAATTTGCCCTCCCGGCCCGGCCTGCAGGGAACGTCGCCCAGCGCCAAGACTGGGAGACATTCGTTCGGACTAAACTGCCGTTCCGAGACCTCCACGTCGCGCTGTCGGCTCTGCCGGCGTACCAAGCATTTTTAGGGGCGCATTATCACCATGATATTGCTGCCTACAACCAAAAATACGGCGCACACGCGGCTTCGTTCCAGACAGTAACGCTGCCGGACCCCACGAATATCCCCTCGGCGGGACTGCCTCTGCTGGATTGGATCGACTTTCTCAAAGCGGCTCCGATAGCTGCCCTCGCTGTTGATACGCCGGAAACCCGCTGGCACTCTCTGGCGGGTGCCGGCGCGGCATTGCCGGTGCAAGCTTCGGATTGGGCCTATGTGGAATCCCACCCCGGGGCATTGCGGCGCGATTATGTGACTCGCAATTATAGTCTGGTCATGCAGTACGTAGTTCTGCATGGGAACGCGGTCTGGGTGACGGTCATTTTCTGCTTCTTGGCGATTGTGACCACGCTGCTGGTCAACCCGCTGTGCGCGTATGCTCTGTCTCGCTACAATTTATCCTACGGGAACGCCGTGCTGCTGTTTTTGCTGGCGACGATGTCCTTTCCCGGCGAGATTTCGCTGATCCAAAACTTTCTGCTGCTCAAGCAGTTCAGCCTGCTCAATACCTATGCGGCGTTGATTCTGCCGAGCGCGGCCAGCGGTTATTCGATTTTCCTGATGAAAGGCTTTTTCGACAGTCTGCCGCGTGAACTGTATGAAGCGGGAACCATCGACGGCGCGACCGAGCTGCGGATGTTTTGGACGATCACGTTGCCTCTGAGTCGCCCGATCTTCGCGTACATTAGTTTTATCGCCTTCACGACGGCTTATGGCGGCTTTTTGTATGCCATGACGATCTGCCAGGATCACAAGATGTGGACGCTGATGGTCTGGCTGTATGAGCTGCAATCGAGCGGTGCGCCGATGTATGTAATGATGGCCGCCTTGACTTTGGCCGCCGTGCCGACACTGCTGGCCTTTTTACTTGCCCAAAATGTCATCATGAAGGGCGTTCTTTTGCCGAGCTTTAAGTGATGCTATTTGCCGAAACCACTTGGTCCGAGCGGCCTTGTACTTTGGAAGATGCGGAGTTTGTCAACGGTCTGGTGCGTGAAACTCTTTTCCCTTTGGTGCGCGAATTTCATGTGCCGGATGAGAGGGAATTGAAGGATCGGTTTGCGCGGAAATACGCGCAGCATATCATCCTGCTGGACGGGATTGAACCTATTGGTTTCTATCTTGTTGATCGGCAGCAGGATGTCCTTCACATCCGCCGCCTCTTTCTCCTGTTAGATTTTCGGGGGCGCGGAATTGGCGGGACGCTCATGCGGAATTTCGAGAGGATCGGGCCGAAAACGATTCGCCTGGAAGTATGGGAAAACAATCCGGCCGTCATGTTTTATGAACATCTCGGCTATAGATCGGTTGCGGTCAAAGGCCATAAATTGGTGATGGAGAAAAGCCTGTAATTCATGTTTGCTTATGAAGATGATCCTGAATACGCTTCGCTTCGCGCCGCTCATCAAGAGCGGCACGGCCTGACCATCGCTTATATCAAAAAACGGGTGGGGGAAGGCTCAGAGTATAGTAATGAAGTCGCCCGCGCTGTGCTGTCCGAGCAGGGCGGCTATTATCAGCTCACAGAGATGCCGGAAGAGTTCGCCGGCGCTCTCGGGGCCGGGGTCTCGCACCGCTTGATCTGTGAGCGCGAAGCGTGGGACACCCTCCATCAAGTCCAGACCCTCGTCGCGGAGATCGCACAGGGAACGCAAGCCGTTCGTGCCGTGTCGTTCTATGCACTTTACAGCGGCGGCAGTCTGCGAACCCGCGAAAAGATGTTCGTGTTTGACCAGCGCTCCGGAGAAGCGCCTTTCACACATGGCGCATGGCAGCCTGATCTCTTGCCGCGCTTCTTCAAATTGCGCCTCGATTGCGGCGATGCCCCTTCGCCGTCGAAGCTGGGGCTGACACAAGGGGTTCTTTTCTTTCTTACGCCGCAAAACCGCGATGATGGCTGTTCGCTGATTGCTACCCTCGCCCAAACACCGACCACCCAAGACCTTAGCACGCGGCCCGCGCCGACGATGATGAACTAAAGAAGGTATTTCCCATGCGAATTTGGATGCTCACAGCGGCGATAGCTGCCGTGACTATCTCGTCTCTAATCGCTTGTCATGCCGCGCCGCCGAGGCCGATCCATTTGGAGGCCACCCAGGCGCAGCTCGTCGGAGTCAAGCTGCTGACGACTCTGCCGGGCTACACGGGGAGCGGCTATGCCGGGAACTTTGCCAATGGCGGCGATAAACTCATTTTCACCGTGCCGAATGCGGAGGCCGGACTGTACACGATCCAAATACGCTACAGCTCGCCGTCGGGTGACAAAGGCTATGATCTGAGCGTGAACGATGCTAAGTTTTCCGGCCTGTTCCCCAAAACCGGCAATGTGTTTACGACGCAGTCGGGCGGCAAAGTCGAGCTGGCCGAAGGCCGAAATGTGCTCACCATTGACCGAGGCTGGGGCTATTATTACATCAATGCGATTGATCTTATCCCCGCACCCCCGCCGGGGCCGTTGCCCCAGCCGCCTGCTGCTCTGACCGATCCGAAAGCGACGCCGTCCACCCGCGCACTGATGAAGTATCTTATTCGCCGGTATGGGACGAAGACGCTTTCCGGGCAGTATGAACGAGACAATGCGTATGTCCAGGACATCACCGGCAGAACCCCGGCGATCTACGGCGGCGATCTGATCGACTATTCCCCCTCGCGCGTCGCGCACGGCGCTCATTCCAATGCGGTCGCGGAGATATTGAGCGCCGCCAAATCTGGGCAGATCATCACGCTTTCCTGGCATTGGAACGCCCCAACCGGCCTCATCAACACGATTGGAACGGACGCGCAGGGGAAAACAGTGGATAGGCGCTGGTACCGAGGGTTTTATACGGAAGCGACGACCTTCGATGTGCAAAAGGCAGTGGCCGATCCTAAATCACCCGAATATGCGCTGCTCCTACATGACATCGATGCGATTGCCGTGCCGCTTCAGCAGCTTCAGGCCGCGAACATTCCGATTTTGTGGCGTCCCCTGCATGAAGCTGAAGGCGGCTGGTTTTGGTGGGGGGCGAAGGGGCCGGAGCCGTTCAAACAGCTTTGGCGACTGATGTATGACCGTTTGACAAATGTTCAGGGCCTGCACAATCTGATCTGGGTGGACTGTTCCGGCACCGATGCCGCTTGGTATCCTGGTGACGCCTATGTCGATATTGTGGGCGTGGACGCTTACCCGTCTGATATCGCCGACCCACTCAGTACGACGTGGGAGACTTTGGAAAAAGTGTATGGCGGCAAGAAGCTTTTGGCGCTGACCGAGTTCGGCGGTGTGCCGGATGTGCCTAAAATGCGCCGCTACGGTGTTCGCTGGTCTTATTTCGTCTCTTGGACCGGAGATGTCGGTCCCCACAAGAATTCCAAAGAAGCGCTGACACAAATCTACCAAAATCCCGCTGTCATTACGCTCCGTGACAAGCCGGGGCATTGAGGAAAGCGAGGGAAAACGATGTCCAAGACGCGCTATCCGCTCAATCCCTATCCGTTGGCGCTGGCTGGACGCGAGTGGTCCGTGCTGAACACCAAGCTTATTTTTACGCGCGACGAGGAGTTAGACTACTTCGCGCGCGCCAAAACCGGGCTGCCCTATGGCGTCGCCCTTTGGCCTTCTTGTTTGGCCCTGGCGCACGAACTGGCGTCGCGGGCTGAGAATTTGCCGAACAAAACGCTGCTTGAACTCGGTGCGGGTGTCGGACTGCCCGGTCTGGTGGCGCGTCACTTGGGGGCGGAGGTCACGCAGACCGACTTTGACCCGATGGCGCTGAGTGTCTGTGCGCTCAACGCGCAGGTCAATGGAATTGAGGGTATCGAGTGCCTTCAAGCGGACTGGCGCGAGTTCACCGCAGAGACCCGTTACGATTATATCATCGGCTCCGACATTCTTTACGGTGTGCCACTGCATCCCGATCTTTGGCACATCTTCCAGACTGGGCTGTCGCCGGATGGGCATGTGCTGATCGCCGACCCCAGCCGCTTGGGCAGCACGGATTTTTTCGATACCCTCGCCGAACGCGGCTGGAACATCGACGTGAGCGATTGGCATCTCGATCTCGCCGGTGAGGGCGATCCCTGCTTGGTCTATGTCTATGATTTGCAGCCCCCGACCCATATCTAGTTTGGTGGAAAGAGAGCAGTTGCCATGCAAGAATTTGACCTGAACGCACTCGAAGAATACCGCCGCGAAAAATTTGTCTTCAAGCCTGTCTATGAGGGAACCGGCAGCAAGGCAATGCTGCTTCATCTGCTGCCGGAGCAGGAAATGCCGCTGCATCCGCATTTGGATTGGGAAGTCACACTCCTTCCTCGGTTGGGAGAAGCGGTTATGTTTGGTGAAGATGGCGCGGAAACGATCCTCAAACCCGGCGCTCTTTACTACGGTGGTCTCGCGCCAGTCTTTGGCCTTCAAAATCGCGGACCGGAGCCGTTCCAAATGCTGGTGCTGTTGACACGTCCGGTTAAGGTTGGCCCTGGGTAACGAATTAGCGCAGTCAAAGCACAATCCGCCGTTTGGCGGAGGTTTTCGGAAAGCTTTCCCGGCATAATAGAGCAAGTTCCTTTGCGGCCATTAAGAGGTACGCAAAGAGAAAGAGGTTTTATGGAAGCTACCGTGATCGCTGACCGTGTGCATTTTGCCGCGCTCATCATGTTCCACTATCTGTTCCCGCCCGTCACCATTGGGCTGGGATGGCTGATCGCGATCCTCAAAACGCGCCATTTGCAGACCAAAGATGAGCGGTATGCCCGCGCCGCAAGGTTTTGGGCGCGTATTTTTGCCTTGAACTTTGGAGCAGGCATCGCCACCGGGATCCCCATGGAGTTCCAATTCGGGACGAACTGGGCACATTTCTCCGATGTCTCCGGGGGCATTATCGGCCAGGGACTAATGCTGGAAGGAGTAGTGGCATTCTTTCTCGAGTCGGTCTTTCTCGGCATTTTCATGTTCGGGGAGCACCGCGTCTCGATTAAATTTCACTGGGTCTCGGCGGTATTTGTCGCCCTCGGCGGGACGATCTCGGCCTTCTTCATCACCGCAACCGATGCTTGGATGCAGCATCCGGTGGGCTACATCCTGATGGCGAATGGCCGAATGCGTCTGGAGAGTCTGGGGACGGTCTTGACCAACCCGTTCGAGACTTGGGAATTCCTGCACACGGTCAATGGAGCCTTAGTTCACGGGGCCATTCTCATGGCGGCGCTGGGCGCGTACTATCTGTTGGCGCGAAAGCACCAAGACTTCGCCCGCATCTGCCTTCAAATCAGCCTGATCTTCGGCCTGATCTTCTCGCTCACGCAGGTCTTTCCAACAGGCTCGAAAAACGGCGAGGCTATCGTCAAGTATCAGCCGACGACTCTGGCGGCCATGGAAGGGCAGTTCCGCACTGAAAAAGGCGCTCCATTGGCGATCATCGGGATGCCCGACACGCAAAAAGGGGTGTTGCTGGACCCGATTTATGTCCCCGATCTGCTCTCCTATCTCGCCTACGGCGATCTCCATGCGTCGGTGAAGGGGTTGAACGATATTCCGCGTGAACTATGGCCGTCGATGGAGGTGACCTACTATGCGTATCATATCATGATCACGCTGGGGGGATACTTCATCGGCTTGATGGGTTTGGGCGTTTTTCTGCTCTGGCGCGGTGCTCTCGAAAAAACGCGATGGTTCCTGTGGCTGCTGTTGCTTTCGGTTCCATTTCCTTACATTGCCAATGAAGCAGGGTGGGTGGTAACCTGTGAAGGCCGGCAGCCCTGGCTGATCTACGGCGTTCTGCGAACGGCCCAGGGCATCTCGCCCAACGTTTCCAGTGGGGAAGCAGTGTTTACCCTGCTTGGATTTGTCGGCCTCTACATTCTGCTGGGCATTCTATTCGTGATATTGGTACTGCGCTTTATCGCGCAAGGCCCGGACGAAGACGATCCTCCCGTCCCTGCGGACACGCATCCGACAAAGGAGTTGGTGGCATGAACACAGCCTGGTTTATTTTGCTTGGCGGTCTGCTGGTCGGCTACGCGATTCTCGACGGTATTGATCTCGGGATCGGGATGCTGCATTTAGCTCTGGGCAAAAACGATGCCGAGCGTCGGACAAATCTGAATGCGATTGGTCCATTTTGGACTGGCTATGAGGTCTGGCTCCTGGTCGCCGGCGGCTCAATGGTGGCCGCGTTCCCGCACCTCTATGCCGTCAGTTTCAGTGGTTTTTATCTCGTGCTGACTCTGGTGCTTTGGCTGCTGATCGGGCGCGGCGTCGGCATTGAGTTCCGCAGCCATATTCAAGATCCAATGTGGCGCAGCTTTTGGGATGCGGTCTTCTGCGTTTCCAGCTTCCTACTGGCCGTGTTGTTCGGAGCGGCCGTCGGGAATGTCGTGCGCGGTGTGCCGTTTGATTCGCTGGGCAACTTCCAAGAGTCGTTTGCCTTGGCACTCAACCCCTACGCGATCTTGATCGGACTGCTCAGTGTCGCGCTGCTCGCCACGCACGGGGCCAACTTTCTGGCGACCAAAACGGACGGCGACCAACAAGCAAGGGCGCGGCTCTGGGCCAGCCGCCTTTGGTACGGAGTGGCCGCGCTGACCCTGGCGGCGACTGTCTCCAGCTTCTTCGTGCGCGCCGACCTCAGCGCGAACTTCCTACGGTATCCGTTCCTCAGCGTTCTGCCCTTCTTGGCCTTGCTGTCGCTGGCGGCGGTTCCCTTCTTTCAGCGGCGCGGGGAGGATGGTAAGGCCGTTTACGCCGGGGCGGTGCTCATCGGCACATTGATGGCTTCGGCGGGCGCGAGTCTGTACCCCATGATGCTGCCGGACCTCGGGAAGCCGGAGCAGGGCCTGACGATTTATAACTGCGCGGCACCCCACCGTGACCTCGTGACGGCATTCGTCGCCAATCTCATTGGAATGACGTTTGTGATCGGCTACCATATCGTGATCCATCGCGTTTTCCGAGGGACAGTCAAGGTAGCGCCCGGCGAACATGGGTACTGAAAATTGGGAACGAACTTTCCCAGGTATAGGGTATAATCACGCATAATGTTGGCACGTCAATACAAGTGGGTCTGGCTTTTCTGTGCTCTGCTGCTGGCGTTCCAGTCGCTCATGCCTCTCTCGGCAATGGCGTCGGTCAGTGTTCGCTGCATTGGCTTGTCCGCTGCGGCACTGGCCTGCGCTCAGAGTGTCGTGCCGGTCACAGACACGATGGGGGCAGGAAGCTATCTCGCTTCCATGTCCTGCTGTTCGCATAGGCACAGCCTTTCTCCAGTGATGTCCGCTCCCACCTGCCTCGTGACTGTCAATCCCATGAACACCGAGCGGGCGGCGGCGACGGTAAGCATTCGTCAATGGATGCTTGCCGCCTCTCCGGCGCTTGCCCCTCCGGTGAGCGCACACAGCCTTGTTCCTTCCCCTACTGCTGAAATCACCTTTTCGCACCTCGTTTACTACCTTCAACACTGTCCCTCTATGAGTTCGCACGGCCTTCGTGCGCCTCCCGTCGTCTGATCCAAACTCCGTAGTCACCTGGAATTCGCTTCGGTCTGCCGTTCGGCAGCCGAGCGTTGCCCTTTGTCTTGCCCTGTTAGGATAGATCAGATGTCACGACGATTTATTGCAAATACTTTCACTCTCTTTTTCATTTTCATGGTTGTCAGCGGCACGGTTTGGGCCGTGCAGCGCTTCCACCGGCCCGGACAACTCGATGTCCTGACGGCACAGGCGATGGATATGTCGGCCATGCGCCCGCCGACCGGCGCGGCCCCCGTCACACTTGCGTCCGTGCGGCGTGGTTCGCTGGACGACACCCTGACCTATACGGGGACAGTGCGAGCTTATAATGAGCAGGACATCTCGCCGCGCATTGTCGGAACCGTCATCTCCCTCCCTGTCTATCCAGGGGACCCGGTGTGGGCCGGGCAGGTCGTGGCGCAGCTCGATACGGCAGAGGTCCGCGCCAAAGCGGGCCAAGCCGACGCCCAGGCGCGGCAAGCCCAACTGGGAGCGCATGTGGCCGCGATCAACCACGAACTGCATCATCAAGCCGCGCTCGATCAAGTCACCGCACAAGAGGGAGCGTCGGAACAGGGGGTCGTCACGGCTCAGGCCGAGGCCCAAGTCGCCCAAGATGCGGTCACCGACACCGAGGCCGGGGTGCAGAGCGCATTGGCGAACTCAAACTACTGGAAGACGGAGATCGTTCGCGAGAAGCAGCTTGCCGATGCAGGGGCGGCCTCCCGTCAAGAGTACCAAAGCGAGCTCTCCCAGGCGCTGGCTGCCGAGGCCGCACTCACTCAGGCGAGGTCGAAAGTCCGCCAGGCCCACGCGACGGTCGGCGCGGCTCAGGCAAAAGTCGTTCAGGCGCAGCGGGAAGTGGCGGCGGCGCGGGCGGGAACGCGGATGGCGTCCGCCGATTTAGTGGTCGCCGCAGGCCAGGCCGACCAGGAGGCCGCCGGGGCAGTCGCGGCACAGGCAGCAGCGCGTGAGGCCGCCGTCGTGCTGGGCTACGCACGAATTATTTCTCCAGCCAATGGGGTAGTCACGGAGCGGCCCGTCGCACCGGGGGCACTCGTGCAGCCGGGAATGACCCTGCTGAAAATTGCTGAGATCGACCGGGTGCGGGTGCAGGCCCATGTCGCCGCCGCTGACCTCGTCGGGATCGGCCCCGGCACTCCGGTGGAAGTGATTTCCCAGGGAGATAAAGCCATTCCCATCACGGCCAAAGTCACGGCGGTCTTTCCCGATGCCAACGACCAGACCCGGACGGCAATTGTCGAAGCCATCTTCCCCAATCCCGGCCATCGGCTGCTGCCCGGCGGGTTCGTCACCGTGCGGATCGCTAGGCCCGGCGTTTTGGACAAGACTTTGGTCCCCGCGGAGGCGATCACGACCGAAGGGGGTAGTTCCTATCTTTGGCTGGCAAGCGGCGGTGCGTCCTCGGCAGCGCCGATGACTTACCAATGCGAGAAATGCCATATGATCTACTCGGCGGCAAACGCGAAACAGAACAACTTTATCGATCCGATGGACGGCGGCAGGCTTCTTCCCGTGCGGCCGTCCTCGTCTTCGGCGACAGGTGGCCTAACGGCGCACCGGGTTCCCGTTCAGGCTGGCGCGAGTGACGGCGCGTGGACAGAAATCGTCGCAGGTGATGTTCCGACCGCCGGGCGGGTCGTGATGCAAGGACAGGCGGGATTGACCGAAGGCGCAACCCTGATGACGACAGCTTGGGGCACGGATGGCCCGAAAAATTTGCCGCTGGCGGCGGCCGCATCGCAAGGCAAGACACTCTACCGCTGCGAGAAGTGCGGCATGACCTATTCGGAGGCCGATGCCAAACATAACCACTTCATCGACCCGATGGACGGCGGACGGCTCGTTCCCGTGAAAGGACACTAACCGATGGCGATTATTCAAGAGCCGCCCGCCCGGCAGTCGCGGCGTCAAGTGGTGAGACCACCGGCCTCCAAGAAGAGCGGTTTCAATGTTTCCGCTTGGGCTATCGAGCATCCTTACGTCGTCATTGCCTTTTACGTCGGCATCGTCGCGCTGGCTCTCGTCGCCGTATTCGGCGGCGTGATGCCCCGGCGCATGATGCCCTATGTCGAAAGCCCGCTCGTCGGCGTCGTCACCATGCAGCCCGGCCTCTCGTCTCAAGAGATGGAAACGTATATTTCCAAACCCATCGAGGAGCGCATGACCGATATTCGCGGTGCGCGCTACATCCGTTCGACCTCACAAGACGGTCTTTCGACGGTCTCGCTGGAGTTTCCCTACGGGACGAACATGCAGCAGGCCACGACCAATGTGCAGTCCGTGATGAACTCGGCGCAGGCCGACCTGCCGCAGACCGGCGCGAACTTGAAGCCGTCTTGGGTGCTCCCGATTGACCCGCTGAATATCCCGATCCTTTCGCTGAGTCTGACCGGAGACCCAAGCCAGGGATGGACACCGGTCGCCCTGCGCTCCTTTGCCGAGAACCAAGCCGTCTCCGCACTCAAACAGGTTTCCGATGTGCAGTCCGTGGAAGTCTACGGCGGCGCGAAGCGGCAGCTCCGAGTCGTGGTGGACCGGGACAAGCTGGCGGCCTATAGCTACTCGATCCTGGACGTGCGCGATGTGATTGACAAAAACAGCGTCGCCAAGCCTGCCGGGACGATCACCAGCGGCCCCAATGAAAGCATCGTGCGCGTGGCCGATCTCGCGTTGGATGCACAAACCGTCGCGAACTACCCGCTCGGGGCGAAAAATGGGCAGGCCGTGTCGATCAAAGACGTGGCGACTGTCACGGATGATGTGCAGGAACAGCGCAGCGGCTATCATTTTGCTTTCAACGACGGGGGCAGCCACAAAGGGGTGGAGGGGCTGAAGAACGACTCGGTCGAGGTCGCAATTATTCAGAACCCGGCGTCCGGCTCGCCGCCGGTCATTGCGGGTGTGATGGAGCAGGTCCGTAAGCTGGAAGCCGATCATCCCGGCCTGCATTTTCGCGTCGCTTACGACAATGCCCATTTCGTCAATATCTTATTTCACAACACCGGCGAAGAGCTTCTCGCCGCCATTTTGCTTTGCGGCTTGGTCGTCCTGCTCTTTCTCGGCAATGGGTGCGGAACGCTGATTTCGATGATTACCATCCCGGTCTCGATGGCGATGGCGATTTTGCTGATGGTCCCGTTCGGGTTCTCCCTGAACTCATCGACGCTGATCGGCCTGTTGATTTCTATCGGGCGGCTTGTAGACGATTCGGTGATCGATATTCATGCCGTCGAACGCCATTTGAAGATGGGCAAAGACCCGAAAGCCGCGACGGTGGACGGCATCACCGAAGTGCGCCTTGCCGTTGCCGCTTCCACTCTCATGCTCGTGCTGGCTTTGACCCCGCTTCTCTTTTGCGGCGGCATCACGCAGCTCATGTTCGTCGGCTTGGTTTATCCCATCATCTTCGGCTTGCTGGCCTCGTTCCTGGTCTCGTTGACCCTGACGGCGGTGCTGGCCTCGAAGCTGCTGCGCCCGCACGAAGCGGCCCGTCGCCAAAACTGGCTGGACCGAATGGACAACGGCTACAAGCGTCTCGTGCTGCTTCTACTCAAAAATAAATTCAGTGTCATCGGCGCGGCGGTCTGCACGGTCGTCATCGGCTTTGGCTTTTACAACTTTATCGGCAGTGAGATGATGCCTCTGGCCGATGTCGGGCAGGGGTACGGCGTTCTCGAAATGGCACCCGGTGCCAGCTACAAACAAACCGAGGCGGCAGCGGCTTCCTTCGAGAATATCCTGCTGCAATACCCGGAGATCAAGAAAGTCTCGACAGAGATCGGTTCGGAGCCGGGCGGAACCTATTTCACGGGCTATGCCATGAATCAGGTCAACACGGCAACGATGATGATCACGCTCTCGGACAAAGATGACCGCCGCCGCACGATCTGGCAGGTGATCGACGCGGCACGGGCGCAAGCCCTGAAGACCATTCCCAACATTAGACGCCTGCAAATCAAGGAAATGGGCAGCGATGTCATGGCGACTTCCGCCGCCCCCGTGCAGATTCTCGTCACCGGGCCGGACCTCCACATTCTGTCGAAATTGGCGGGACAGGTCGCGGATATTGCCCGCAAGACGCCCGGCGCGTACCAGGTTTCTACTTCTTGGGCGACCGAGAAGCCATCGTACAAGCTCAACATAGACCCGCGACGGGCCGCTGAACTGGGCCTGACCCCGTCTGACGTGGCCGACCAAGCCTACTATGCCATGGGTGGCGGTCTGACGAGCGAATTCTACCGTCTGCCGAATGTCCGTCAAGACACCATCGATGTGCGCTACAAACAGTCCCAGCGGCGCAGCCCTTACGAGCTGCTGCAAATGTCCGTCACTGCGCCCGCGCAAGATGGAAACAGTGTGCAGGTCCCGCTCAAAACTTTGGCGACATTGACCCCGCAGTTGGCTCCCACCGTGATCGAACACGATGGCTTGCAGCGCACCGTCTCCGTACTCGCCTACTACCGCAAGGGCGGGCCGCCGTCGATGGACTTGGCAATGGCGATCATCACCAAAGCGTCTTCGCAGCTTAACTTTCCGCCCGGCTACTCGCTGCAAATGCGCGGCGATATGACCCAGATGATGGACTCGTTTGCGCGGCTCCTGCGCGGTCTGGAACTCTCCGTGCTGCTGATATTTTTGGTGCTGGTCGCGCAGTTCCGGGGCCTGCTTCCGCCGTTCCAGATGGTGCTTTCGATCCCCCTGGAACTCTCCGGCGTCTTTCTCGGCCTGTGGCTGGCGCACCAGGCGTTTTCCAGCGTCTCCATCATGGCGGTGATCGTGCTGACCGGCATGGACATCACGACAGCCATTCTGCTCATCGACCAGATCATGCGCCGCCGCCGCGAGCATCCCGAGATGCCGCGTGACGAGGCTGTTGCCCTGGCCTGCCGGGATCGACTTCGCCCGATTCTCATGACTTCGCTGATCACGATCATCACCATGCTCCCGGTGGCCCTCGCGCCTAAGACGGGTATGGATGCCTACCAGCCCCTCGGTACGGTTATCGTGGCGGGTCTGATTGTGGGAACACTGCTGTCGCTCTTGGTCATCCCCGTGATGCACGTCCTCGTAGACGACATCGGTGAGTGGCTGCAAAGTCGTCGTGGCTTTGGAACCGCCCTCACCCTGCTTTTTTGCCTCGTGGTTCTGGGAACGCTCCTGCGCCCGGCAATGGCTGACGTGCCGACACTTGACGCTGCGAACTCGCATCTATCGCTCTCCGATGCGGTGGCCGTCGCGCTGGCAAACAATCTAACGCTGAAAGAAGCACAAGCAGACGCAGACGCTGCCTCTGCGGAAGCGCGTTCGGCAAAAGCCCAGGCCAGCCCTAGTCTTTCCACGACCACTTATGCCACGGTCGGCGACTCGTCCAACATCTTCACGACTTCCCCTGGGGTTAGTCCCCAAAATCTGTTCAGTGTCCCCTCGCGCGGCTTCGCCGACCAGAACTTGATGCTGATGATTCCCCTGTCTACCGGCGGGCGTATTGCGGGGCGCATCCAAGCGGGACAGAGCCAAGCCGCCGCCGCGTCGGCCTCTCTCGATGCCGCTCGGCTCACCCTCACGGCGACGGTGACCGAAGCTTATGCGACAGCGCTCTTGCGTCAAAACCTCGTCAATGCAGCACAAGCTAGACTTACTGCCGAGGATGAACAAGTGCGAGTGACGCAGGAAAAGGTCACGACAGGCCGGTCAGCGCCGGTGGACTTGCTACGCGAACAGGCGGAACAGGCGGACGCCCGGCAGGCATTGCTTCGAGCACAAAATGATGCTGCGCTGGCTGTCGTCAGCTTGAAGGTGGCTCTGGGCGTCTCCCAAGACTCACCGATCACTCTCGTCGATACTTTGGACGGTTTGGGCACCCCAGTCGCATCCTTGCCAGGCAGTTTGGCGGAAGCACGGCAGCTTGCCCTGGCCCGCCGCCCCGAGCTAATCGCCGCCGCGCAGACCGTCGCGGCGGCTCTGGCCGCTATTCGAGAGGCACAAGGGACTTATCAGCCGCAGGTCTACGGCGTGGCGATGGGAGACGCGATGCTTTCGTCGGGGCAAGGCCGGGCCGGCTATTCTCTCGGGATCACGGCCAGTTTGCCGCTTACGGACGGGGGGCAGCGGCGGGCCGACATGGACGCCGCCAAAGCGCGGCGAGGTCGGGCTGAGGCCGAAGCGCAAGGGGTGCAACAGGCCGTGATCCAGGAAGTCGTCGCTGCTTGGCTGACGCTGCAATCGGCGGCGGAGACAAAAGAGGCGGCTGCTGCCGGTGTTCTCGCCGCAAAAGAAGCATATCGTTTGGCGGACCTACGGTATAACGCCGGGAAGTCCGTCGCCGCCGAGCGTCTGGACGCACTTTCGGCCTTGACTCGGGCAGAAGGTAGTCAAGCACAATCCCTCGCGAATTTAGTTGTCGCCCGTGCAAAATTACGTCTGGCATTGGGCTTGCAATAGTGTATAATTGACGAATGAATGCCTTTTCCTCGTTTCGTCGCGCCGCTGGGCGTTTAGCCCTAGCCTCTTGCCTCTTGCCGATTGTGTGCAATGCTCTCCATGCCGATTCAACACCGCCTCTCACAGTGGGCGCTCTGGTGTACTCGACGATGCCATCCTACTCAAGCCATCGCCCGGAAATGGCGGTGGATGGCGACCCGTCCACCTATTTCAAGTCTGCCTATGGCATGGATGACGGCGACGATTTCGTGGTTTTTTTCTCTCAGCCGATCCGTATAAAGTCTCTTCGTGTTGCGACCGGCACAGCCGACCATCAGGATATTTTGACCGATGGGGTGGTGGAAATATCGCCGGATGCTGCCCATTACCGCATAGCGGCCTCGTTTGACGGCACCGGGATTGCAGCGGCCGTGTTTCCGAATATTCCGGTCGAAGCAATCCGCATTCGTCTCAGCCCAGGCCATAGCATCCCGACACTGCTCATTCGCGATATTAGCGTGCAAACCTCTGTCAAGATTACGCACGCGATGCTGGGACCAGGCCGGGGCTTTGTAGACATCTCGCAAGTGCCTGCCTCCCAAGCGCCCGTGATCGCGAAATGGGCGGATAAAGCCGAGGAGCAAATGGAAGCGTTTTGGCCGGATACAGCGGCGCTTCTCTACTCAGACGATTTTATTACTCCGAACATGGTCAACGTCGTTTACACCACTGGCCCCGACGTGACGGGCATTGCCGCGACCGGCGGCGGGGTGATGACAGTCAATACGAAGTGGTGCCAAGCGCATCCGGAAGACACCGGCCTGACAGTCCATGAAACCGCTCATGTTATTCAGGCCTTCTCGGCCTATGATCCCGTTTGGCTGGTCGAGGGCATCGCCGATTATATCCGCTGGGTCAAGTTCGAGCCGGAGCATTTCCATCCCCGTATCAATGTCAAAAGAGCCACTTACCACGACGCTTACCAGACAACTGCGACGTTTTTGGCATGGTGTGAACTGCATTATGACAGCGAACTAGTCACGAAACTCAACCGCGCGGTGCGTTTCGGAACCTATCGCACCGATCTCTTCCAGAAGTATTGCGGCAAGGATGTCAACACGCTCTGGTCGGAATTTATAACTGCGTACTCGGCTGATCCGGCCCATATCATTACAACTCCGGTTGCCCTGGCAGATCAACCACGCCTGCTTCCGTCCATCACGGCAGGGTCGAGTGTCGCTGTAGACTTGTCGGCGGCTTTTAACACCGTCGGGATTTTGAGTGACGGCACCGCGCTCACCGGAGCAGGCGGGGTAGATGGGGAAGGAAACGGGTATTCGGCGCAGCTTCTCGGCCCGACAGTGACCTGGAAAGACGTGCAGTTTACATTGGGACCGGCAAATCGTGCCGATCTCGTCTCCTGTCACGGTGAAGTGGTTCCCGTGACGTCAGGAAACTATTCCTCGCTTTGGCTGCTCGGCGCGGCGGTCGAAGGCAACCAAATAGCCCAGCCCGTGACCGTGACCTATACGGACGGCAGCACCGAGAACCTGTCACAGAACCTCAGTGATTGGTTCCAGCCGCAAGAATTCCCCGGCGAGAGCCGAGCGGTCACAATGGCGTACCGCACAATGGCGAGTGGTCTGAAAGATACCCGCACGTTCTATGTCTACAGCTACGGCATTCGGATCAACCGTGCCAAAACTGTCCAAAGCGTGACGCTTCCCGATAATGCCAATGTGAAGCTGCTGGCCGTGACCCTCGCGAATTAAAGCAAGCCATGCGGTTTTCAATTACCACACCCTTAGACTTTTCTCTCTCCGAGACCCTGTCCGCCCACGGTTGGCGTCGCCTCCTGCCGTTTGTTTGGCAGGAAGACACGCAGGTCTTGGAGCGCACGGAAGAACTGCCATCGGGAAACGTGGTAACGTTGAGACTTTGGGGCGAATACGATCAGCTTTGGGTCGAGTGGGAAGGAAAAGGCGATGAGGCCGAAATCACCCGCAGGGTGCGGCGGATGCTGCAGCTCGACCTGCCACTGGACGGTTTCCATACTTACTGCGGCACCCGCCCCGAACTCGGTCACATCGTCGAGCGCCGTCTAGGCCGGATGCTGCGCGGCTCGACACTGTTCGAGGACACGCTGAAAGTCATTGCGACTTCCAACACCACTTGGGCGCAGACGATTGCTATGACCGCGCGATTAGTAGAGCATTTTGGGGCGGAAGGCCGGGCCTTTCCCACTCCTGCGCGTATTGCGTCTGTTCCCTTCGAGGAATTCGCCGCGAAAGCCCGTATGGGGTATCGCAATGCCTACGTCTATGCGATTGCCACCAACATCGTCGATGGCAGCCTCGACTTGGAAGTTTGGCAGGAAGCGTCTCTGAGGGCGGAAGAATTGCGAAAGCGCTTGCTGTCTCTGCCCGGCATCGGCCCTTACGGTGCGGCTTGCCTCATGCTTTACTTAGGCAAACCGGAACACGTCAATGCCGATAGCTGGGCGCGGACCTTGGTCGGAAAAGAACTGGGGAGGCCCGTCACCGATGCGGAAGCCCGCGCCTTTTTCGAGAATTACGGCGAATGGCGCGGGCTGGTCTATACGTTTTATGCTTGGAAGACCGCCGAGACGCTGTCCGAGCCGACGGCGGGTGAATGAGACGGCTCAAATAAGCGTCGCTTTGGCATGGATTTGGGCAACGCGCCCAAGGCATCGGTCATTTGGGCCACTGGTCCCTCCAAAGGGAGCTGAAAAACGACATGAGAGCAGTCGCGCCGTGCGCGGACCAGCAGACGCAGGCAGCTTTCATCGAGGAATGTCACGTCCCGCAGATCGAGCGTCAGGGGTGATTCGTACCGCGAGACCAGAGATAAGGCCGCGTACAAACGTGCGTGAAGCAACCCATCGAAAATGCCGCGTAGAATCAGACGGTGGCCGGCGGCTCTTGGGACGGAACGTTCCCGAACCAAAAGAAAAGAACGGTCGGTATGATCGGTTCCGCAGCGGCTGACCAGAGTGGTGATGGCAGGACGAGGCAGTGTGACATCGTCAGGAAACGATCTGCCGACTCGATGACGCAATAAAGAGGCCATAGGGCAGCCTCGCTTTCTCGCGTACCCGGTTACGTGGAGTTTGGTGAAATGTGCGTCCGGGCGGACCACAGAGGCAGACGGCGGAGCACCGCAGTGGACATCCATTCTGCCTTCACAGTATACCCGAATTTGGCCTGGATTCTCACTGAGGCGTAAAAACAGGAGGCAGGGCGGTCGAAGCGCGGATGATGAGTTCCGGCGGCACGATTTCGCGTGCATCGCGCGGCAGGCGGCCTTCGATGATCCCAATTAGCATTTCGACGGCGTGCTGTCCGATCAAAGCCAGCGGCTGCCGGATTGTCGTCAGCGGGGGCGACGTAGTCGCGGCGGGGGAAACGTCGTCGAAACCGATCACTGAAAGGTCTTCCGGCACCCGGACGCCGGATTCTGCTGCCGCTTTCAGGAGACCGAAGGCCAGGACATCGTTGAAACAGAATACCGCCGTCGGGCGCTCCGTCGGCTTTTGGGTCAGCAGGGTGAGGCCCTCGGCATACCCCGAGCCTTCCCAGGCGATGGTTGGATAGAGCAGCGAGCTATCCGTCGTTAAGCCCGCTTGGGCCAGCGCGCGGTGGTAGCCGGCGATACGGGCCGCATTGCCGGAGATGCCGACTCCCTGCATCATGGCGATCCGCGTGTGTCCAAGCTCGGTCAAATGGGAGACCGCGAGGTACGCCCCAATCTCGTTGTCCACGTCGATGAGAGCGCCCCGATGACCAGTTTGCCCACTCGGTGTCTCCCCAATGAACACGACGGGCAGGCCGGTTTGCAGGATCGCCTCTTCCTCCTCCTGGGCGATACCGCCCGTGAAACAGATTAATCCATCGCTGCGGCCATCCAAAAACCCATAGTAGCCATCGTCGCTGATATGGCCGGAGTAATAGAGGACATCCCATTGGGAAGCCCGCGCCGCGTGAACGAGCGGTTCCAACATTTGGGCTTTATAGGGATTTTCGAGTGAGGACGCCGTGTACCGATCGGCGATGCCGATAGTGTTCATTCGCTTGCCGACCATCCGCCGTGCCGCCGCGCTCGGACGGTAGCCCATGCGGCGCATCGCTTCCAGAATGCGTTCGCGTGTCTGTGCGCTCACTTCGCCGTGCTTATTGTTGAGCACCGAAGAGACTGTATTGGCGGAGACGCCGCATTCGCGGGCAATATCTTTGATTGTTGGCATAGGAGAAATCTGCGTCAGTATCCTTATTGTACCCGGCGAACATAAAAACATTCTTTTCTCCGGGGTGGCTGTAAAACCTTTGGGCAGAGACGCAACCAAAGAGGCACCGAATCAAGTAAAATGGTCACAATAAAAATATACTCCCTCCCTGAAACGCAGTGGTTGCTGCGAGAGAGAAAACCATGATCCTGCAGTTATCGCTGAGTTTGCCTGACGACCAGAGCTATATCAGAACGATGCGGCTTCTCAGCCGGACTTTGATGGAGGACATCCAAGTCATTCCTGCCGATATTGACGACGTGGAAACGATTGTCGGCGAACTCTGTTCCAATGTGGTCCGTCATGCCTGCTTGAAATCGGCGCATTATAAAGTCATGCTGGAGTTTTACGAGCCGCGCGTCGTCATCACCGTCACCGACGAAGGTCGAGGCTTCGATGTGGATGATGTGTCGGCTATCGGCGCCCCGCGCCTGGATTTAGATGGCAGTGAGCGTCTGGGCGGCTTCGGCCTGTTACTGTTGGAAGGGCTTTCGGACAAGATCGATTTCACGGAGACCGATCCGCATGGGACGACCGTCCGAGTCGAGAAAAAGCTGCATTACCAGACCCAAGCCGCTGAGGAAGAAGCCACCAATAGGGACAAAGGAACAGGTGGTTAAACCGTGTCGGTATGAACTAGGAAAGGAGTTTCTCCCATGAGCAAACAATTAGACCATATTGCCCCGGAATTGTCGGTGTGGCTTGAGCAGCAGCCGTTATTCTTTGTCGCGACGGCCCCGCTGTCGGCGCAGGGCCATGTCAACTGCTCTCCGAAAGGCGGCGACTGTTTTCGTGTTTTGGGGTCGCTCGAAGTCGTCTACCAAGACTACACCGGCAGCGGGGCCGAGACGATTGCCCATGTGCAGGAAAACAGACGGATCGTCTTGATGTTCTGTGCGTTTTCGGGTAAGCCCAACATCGTGCGTTTGCATGGACAGGGCGAAGTGGTGAAACCCGGCGACGAGGAATTCGAGGGGCTGGCGGCTCATTTTCCGCCCAATCCCGGCACACGCGCTCTGATTCGTGTCCAAGTCGAGCGCGTTTCGACCTCGTGCGGATTCGCGGTTCCGTTCATGGACTTCAAGGAAGAGCGAAATACGTTGGACCGTTGGGCCGCCGCACAGGGGCCGGAAGGTTTGGATGAGTACCACCAACGGAAAAACACCTTAAGTATCGATGGGCTGCCTGCCCTATGAAATTTGCAATAAACTATTCACCGCAAGCCGAGCAGCTTGTAGCAGACGGGCAAATTGCCCTCGATCTATTTAAGTGCCCGCCAAGCTGGGACCCGGTTATTCCCGCCCATGCGCCGGACTTGCTCCCGCGGGCGCGGGCGCAGCGGCCGATTTATCTGCATTTTCCGCTCCATGCTGGTCGCAATTCACTAGGAAGTGTCGATTGGGAGCAGATCGCGAAGGCTATGGAGGCGACAGACACGCCGTATGTCAATGTGCATTTGCAGGCGCTCACCGAGGATTACCCCGATTTGCCCGTTGACACGACGGACCCGGCGCATCTCCAAACTATCTCCGACATTTTGATCAATGATGTGCGTTCAGTGACCGAGCGTTTCGGGGCCGAGCGGGTGATTGTCGAGAACGTGTCCTATCGCGGCACGGAAGGCCGATGCCTGTATCCCTGCATTGACCCCGGTGTGATTAGCCGGGTCGTGGCGGAAACCGGCTGCGGATTTCTCTTGGACACCGCCCACGCCCGCTTGACAACTGCGGCGCTGGGGATCGACACGTTAGAGTATATCGCCCGGCTTCCCGTCGCGCATCTGCGAGAGCTTCATGTGGTCGGTGTCCAATCCGATGGACGCCGTTTGCGTGACAGCATGGCGATGGGACCGGAAGATTGGGCCGTGATCGAATGGGTCAGCCGCCAAATTACCGATGGCTTTTGGCCGACGCCTTGGGCGATGGCCTTCGAGTACGGCGGCGTCGGGCCGAGCCTCGAGTGGCGCAGCGAGGCGTCTGTGATGGCCGAGCAGGCCCCTCGGCTGCATACGCTATGTAACTTTCAAGAAAGCAAGACATGATCCAAATCAACCATTTGCAAAAAGAATACAAAGGCTTGACTGCTGTCAAAGACCTCAGCCTGCACCTCGAAGCCGGAGACATCTTCGGCTTTATCGGTCCGAACGGCGCGGGCAAAACCACCACGATCAAAATGCTGGCGACGCTGCTTAAGCCGACCTCGGGGCAGGCGCTGATTGATGGGATCGATGTCGTGGAAAACCCGGAAGCCGTGCGCGGGCGAATCGGTTATATGCCGGCCTTTTTCGGCATCTATGACGATATGCGGGTCTGGGAATACCTCGATTTCTTTGCCGGGGCTTACCGCCTGCCGAAAGCCCAGCGCCCGCGCATTATTGACGATGTGCTGAATCTTACGGATTTGACCGGCAAGAAAGATAACTATGTCGAAGAGCTATCGACGGGCATGAAGCAGCGATTATGCCTCGCCAAGACGCTGATCCATGACCCGAAAGTGCTTTTGTTGGATGAACCGGCCTCGGGCCTCGATCCCCGCGCTCGAATCGAGATCAAAGAACTGTTCAAAGAACTGAAAGCGATGGGCAAGACGATTATTATCTCGTCTCATATTCTCCCTGAACTCGCCGACTTTTGCAATAAAGTCGGGATAATAGAGCGCGGCGAACTGCTCGTCTCCGGCGACGTTCAGGACATCATGTCCCAAGTGACCGGTGGGCGTACTTTGGAGATCACTTTGCTCGATGGGCATTCCCGTGCATTGGAAGTGCTCACCGATGCTCCCGGAGTCCGCGCCGTTCGCAATATCGACTCGCGTTTGCACGTGGAGTTCAGTGGCGATCCTGAAGCACAGGCTAATCTGAACAAACTTTTGATTGAACATGGCCTGCGCGTCCTGACCTTCTCGGAACAGGAAACCGACTTGGAAGACATCTTCATGAAAGTCACCAAAGGTCTGGTGCAGTAGCGCAGGCAATAGATCGTACTTTTTCGACTTGACCCGGTAGATTGAAAAATGATATACTATACGGCATGATGGAGCCGCTCTATGATCTTTTCGGACACACTCCCGTTTCGGTCGCGGCCCCGGAATCGCCTGAACAAGCGCTCCAACTCGTGCGAGAGTCCGTCGGCAAAGCGATTGTCCCGTGGGGTGGGGGGACGCAACGGAATTTAGGATACCCACCGACTTGTTACGACCTGGCGCTTTCGACGGCGAAGCTGAACCAGATTACGGAATACTCGCCCGCCGACCTGACCGTGACGGCTCAAGCCGGTGTGACTCTCGCCCAGTTGCAGGAGACGCTTGCCGCGCAGGGGCAGACATTGCCGATTGACGCGGCATTGCCCGACAAGCAGACCTTGGGGGGAATTATCGCGGCCCGTGCCGGCAGCCTGCGTCGCTTGTCCTGCGGCAGCGTTCGTGACTCGCTGCTTGGCGTGTCGGTTGTCAATAGCCGCGCCGAACTTGTCAAAGGCGGCGGCAAAGTCGTCAAAAATGTCGCGGGGTACGATCTGCCGAAGCTCTACTGTGGTTCTTTCGGCACCCTCGGCTTGATTGTCGAAGCGACCTTCAAAGTCGCGCCGCTGCCGGAAACCTCGGCCACGGTCACATTGCCGTTAGACCCGGACCACAATTGTGAAGATGTTTTGGACCATCTGCTTGGCTCCGATTTGGTGCCGTCGTTTCTGTTTCTCCTGAACCCTGCCGCGGCTGAGGTAATTCTGCCGGAGACGGAGTCTGCCCAATATATGATTGTCGGCTTTGACGGCGCAGCCGAAGCAGTCATCTGGCAGGTCGAGGCGCTCGGCGCGGGACCCTTGGGCGAAGAGGAAGCCGCACAGGTTCGCGCTCGTCTGCGCGATTTTGCCCTAAACGAAGCACCGATGACCGGCTCGTTTCACATTCTCTCGTCCCAAGTCGGCGCGTTCTCGCGCATGGTCGAGTGGACAGCCCGCCGCGCCGGGTTCTCGGCTCAGGTCGCGGCGGATGCTGCCCTCGGGTTGATGACGGCGCACTTTGCTCCGGTTCGAGAGAATGCCGATTGGACTATCTTTTATACCGACCTGAAAGAGAAAGCTGACCGCTGCGGTGGCAGCTTTATTCTCGATCGGATGCCCGACGTTCTGCGGGCCTCGGACATTCCTGTCTGGTCGCCGCTCCTGCCCGATTTCGGCTTGATGGTTCGGCTGAAAGAAACTCTGGACCCACAATGGATGTGGAATCCGGGACGGTTCGTGGGCAAGTTATGAACAGCATTCCATGAATAAAACGCAGCACGAACAAGACCTGATGGCCTGTGTCCACTGCGGGCTTTGCCTTCCCGCCTGCCCAACTTACTTGGAGACGGGCAGCGAGGCGGATAGTCCGCGCGGGCGGATCGTGCTAATGCGGAAAATGCACGAGGGCAGTCTCTCCCCACGAGACCTCGATGTGACCCACCATCTCGATTTATGTCTCGGCTGCCGCGCTTGCGAGACCGCCTGCCCCTCGGCGGTTCCCTATGGACGCCTCTTGGAAACCGCGCGGGAGCGTATCAACCAGGAGCGTGTTCGGCCCCGTGCGACGGACCTATCGCGGTGGGCGCTGCTCGACACGTTGACCCGGCCCTCCAAGATGACGGCAGCGATGCGCCTGGCCCAAGCCGTCACCGGCGGCGCGGTTCCGGCGTCCGCGGTGCGCTTGCTGTCCGGCGATCCAAAAGCACAGGGCCAGCGGGCCAGCCTTCCCGAAGCGATCTCGCCGCCGCTGCCGCCGCCGATTACTCCGGCGGTCGGAAAGAGACGCGCCCGCGTCGGCGTTCTCGCCGGCTGCGCGATGCGTGTTCTCTTCGGCGATGTCAATGCCGATACCGTGCGTGTCCTTGCCGCGAACGGGAACGAAGTCTTGGTCAATCGACGGCAAAGCTGCTGCGGCGCTCTGCATGGACATAATGGCTACGGGGAGGAAGCGAAATCGCAAGCGTGTGGCCTCATCGATGCCTTCACGCCGTTCGATGGCCTTGATGCGATCATCGTCAATTCGGCGGGGTGCGGCAGCCTAATGAAAGAGTATGGCCAACTGCTGGCTGATGACCCAAACTATGCCGCCAAAGCCGCCGCGTTCTCGGCCAAAGTGCGCGATGTCAGTGAATGGCTCGACAAATTGGGCTGGATAGCCCCCCTAAAGTCAGCCGTCGGCGAAGGGGTAACGATGACCTACCACGATGCCTGCCATCTCGCCCACGGCCAGCAAATTCGCGAAGCGCCCCGCGCTCTGCTGGACCGATTGCCGAATGTGAACTGGGTGCCTCTTGCCGAAAGTGAAGTCTGCTGCGGCTCGGCAGGCATTTATAACTTGACCGAGCCGGAGATGGCGCTCCGTTTACAGGCACGTAAACTCGAACATATTCTCGCCACTGGTGCCTCGGTCGTCGCCACCGGCAACCCCGGCTGCTTGTCATGGATTGCGGCGGGACTGCGGGAGCGTGGCCTGCGCGAAATCCGTGTCGCTCATCCCGTGACTTTACTTGCGGAAGCCCTGGACATTTGACGTCATGCTGACCCAACACATCGAAGAACTGCAGAAAGATCTGCAAACGTTGACAGTCCATGAAGCGACGCTGAACGCCCTGTCCGATGCTATTCTCCACGCTTTCCAAAATGGCGGCAAGCTGCTCACCTGCGGCAACGGCGGCTCGGCGGCGGAGGCGGCGCATTTGGCGGAAGAATTTACGGGGCGATTTTATCGTGAGCGGAAGTCCCTGCCGGGCATCTGTCTGTCTATCGACGGAACGCTGCTAACCTGTATCGGCAACGACTACGGCTTCGACGAAGTGTTTTCCCGCCAAGTCTCTTCGCTCGGAATGCCCGGCGACGTTTTGGTGGTCTTCACAAGCAGCGGCAATTCGGAGAACATCGTGCGGGCAATGCATATCGCCAAAGAACGCGGCCTGGTCACCGGCGCGTTTCTCGGCAAGACCGGCGGCAAATGCAAGGGCTTGGCCGACCATGAGATCATCGTGCAGAGCGTCAACCCTAGCGCTATGCGGATACAAGAATGCCACCAATTGATGATCCACGCTCTTTGTGAGCGTGTCGAAGTCTCACTACTGGGAATCGGAGCTGACTAATGACTTTTTGCGATAAGCTGACCGCCCATATTCCGACACTGTCCTATGAGTTCTCGCCACCGAAGAACCCGGCGGGGTGGGCGACTTTGTATTCGACACTCGGTGAGATCACGCGCCAGGCCCCTGATTTCGTCTCCGTGACCTACGGCGCGGGCGGCTCTAACAGGCAAAAGACGGTCGATCTGGTCAGCCGGATCGAGCGGGAACTGGACATCGAATCCGTGCCGCATCTGACCTGTGTCGGCCACTCACGCGCCGAGATTGCCGAGATACTGACGACTTTGCAGGGCGCCGGTATCAAGCATTTGATGGCTCTGCGCGGGGATGCACCGCAGCATGACCCGCAGTATCGCCCGCACCCGGATGGGTTTGCCCATGCAAGCGACCTGATCGAATTCGCGAAGGCGAACTTCGATTTTCACATCGGCTGCGCGTTTTACCCGGAAAAGCATCCCGATGCTCCTCATATCGAGGATGACATCCACTGGCTCAGGTTCAAGCAGGAGTGCGGGGCCGAGTTTGCCACCTCCCAACTCTTTTTCGACAACGATTTCTTTTATCGATTTCGCGACAAGGCAGCATTGGCAGATGTCACTTTCCCGCTCCTTGCCGGTATCCTGCCGGTGACCTCGCTCAGTCAGCTTCAGAGAATCGGCGAACTCAGCGGCCAGGATATTCCCAAAAAGCTGACGGATTTTCTCGGTGAGGGAACAGATAAAGAAGTGATGGAGCGCGGTATCGAATATGCCGCGACCCAATGCCGCGAACTGCTGGCGCAGGGCGTCGCCGGGCTGCATCTTTACACCTTCAATCGGGCGACATCGGCAGTGCGTATCACGAAGACGCTGCGGGCCGAGGGGCATTTCCCCGTGAAGAAAAAAATAAAATAGGAGATGCCGGTCTTTTTCTGGTATAATTTCTGTGTTCGCCCGTCATTTGGCCCCACAATTTTCGGAGAAGAAATCCCGACATGACTCAAACGCCGCGCCGCCCCGTCAAGCCTCGCCGTCCCGCCCGTCGTTCCCCCGCCCAAAGAGCCGGGAAAGTTTTGGGTGTGTTTTCTTTAATGGCATTAGCCGCCGTGTCCATCTATGGTGGTTATCTGTATAGCCATACACCCTCAATCCAGCCTTATATTGGGGCTTTTCTGCATCCCCAGACTGTAACCGAGGCTTTTCCAAATCAACATGCTCTCAACCTGATGATTATCGGGCGTGATCGGGATTATGACGACTTTGACCGCGTCTTGAGATCACGCGCCCGCTCCGATATTTTGATGGTGGCGCATCTGGATTTCGACAAGCAGAACCTCACGCTCTTTTCCATACCGCGTGACACGCGGGCGCATATTCCCGGTCACGGCACGACCAAAATCAATGCCGCGCATGAATTCGGCGGGCCGGCTCTCTCCGAACAAACGGTGCAGGCCAATTTCGGCATCCCGAGCGACAAATACTTAGCTTTGGATTTCGAGGGGTTCGAGCAGGCTATCGATATTCTGGGCGGAGTCGATCTGGCTGTCGATAAAAAGATGGACTACGATGACAACTGGGGCCATCTGCATATCCACTTGAAGCCCGGATTCCAGCATTTGACCGGCACACAGGCGATGGGCTTTGTTCGCTTTCGCCATTCAGATAGTGATTTGGTCCGTGTCCAGCGCCAGCAGACCTTGATCGCGGCTCTGAAACTGAAACTGCGTCAGCCGCAGACATTGGCCAAGATCGGGCCGCTGCTCGATACTATCGACAAGCATGTGGACAGCGATCTGAGCGCCGACCAGAAAGTCGCGCTCGCCCGGTATGTTCACGATACGCCGCATGACCAGATAAGCATGGCGACCCTGCCGGGCCGTCCAGTCGGCAACGATGTCGCGACCAACTGGGCCGAGGCCACGCCGATGATCCAAAATATATTTGGCGTTACTGCGCCTGGCCCGCAAGTGGCCGAGGGCGATACTGCCGGTCATCACCGTCGGCGGCATCATCATCATCGGCCAGTCGCCGTGGCTTCGCTTCCGTGACGATGCCCTTGCGTGTGCTGCAGCTTGTCCGCCCGGCCCTGGGTGGTATCCGTCAGCATGTCTTGAACCTGCTGGATGGCCTCGACCCGGCGCTGGTGACAAACTCGGTTGCCGCACCGCCCGCGTTTGTGCGTGAAGTTCTGGCCCACCCACAGATTCACGCGACCATTCCCCTGGACATTGCGCCCCGGCTTTCCCCGGCACGTGATCTCTTGGCGGCCCGACGCCTGGCCCATGTCCTACCGCAGTTCGCCGATATTGTCCATGCCCACGGAGCGCGTGCCGCCTGGATCGCGGCCCTCGCGCACCGGCACCGTCCGTTTCCGCTGGTGTTTACCGCCCATAATCTTATTGGCCGCGATCTGCCCTCGCGCCTGGGCCTACCGTTCATTGGGTTCCATTGCACCCGCGTTCTCGCCGTTTCCCCTTCGGTTGCCGACAGCCTTGCCGTGTGCGGCATCCCCCGTTCCAAGATCGAGATCATTCCAAACGGCATCGATCTCCGCCATTACGATCCGACGCTTCAGGACCGTGCCGCGTTTCGCCGAGAACTGAATGTTCCCGAGAACGCTTTTGTCGTCGCCTCCGCCGCGCGGCTCTCGCGCGAAAAAGGCTTGGACATCCTGCTGCAAGCCGCCGGGCAACGTACAGGTATGACGTTTCTGCTGGCCGGAGACGGCCCGCTCAAAGCCGCTCTGGCGCGTCAAGCCCCGCCAAATGCCAAGTTCTTGGGCCGCCTCGCCGATGTCGCGCCGCTTTTCGCCGCCGCCGATGTTTTCGCTGTGCCTTCGCGCCGAGAAGGGCAAGGAATTTCGGCCTTGGAAGCGATGGCTTCGGGTATTCCCCTCGTCGCTAGTCGAGTCGGCGGCCTCGCCGATATGCTCACCGATGGCGAGACGGCCCTGCTGGTTCCTCCCGAAGACCCCGATGCCCTCGCCGCCGCCTTGAGTCGCCTCAAAAGTGATGCCCGCCTGCGCCAAAAACTCGTCGCCAATGCCTCCATGCTCGTCCAGGAACGGTATGATTTGGCCCAGATGCTGGCCGCCGTTGCAGATGTTTATCGAGTGGTGAGTTCTTCTGGGGTATAATAACCCCCATTGGAGACCGCTCATGACACCGTCCCCACGCCCCGTTTCGGAAATAATCGCCTATTTGCTTGCCCGTGACCCGCTGCCGCCGCTGGTCCCAGCCGGCACTTTCAATGCCTCTTTGACCGAAGAAATCGAAGCCTCCACGCTGCCGGGCACACTTAAAGCAGGCCTGCACGTGCTCAATGACGACCTCGCCGCCGGTCATGCCTTGGTGCAGCGGCTCGAAGGCGACCCGATGGCCGATTATTGGCACGCCATTATCCACCGGCGCGAAGGCGACTACGGCAATGCGCGGTATTGGTTCGGCCATGTTATCGGCCAGCCTATTCTCGCCGAGGTCTATGGCGCAGACCCCACTGCTCCGAATACGTTTGTCGAAAGCTGCCGGGCTGTCGGGACAGGACGCAATGCCGCATTGGAACTGTTCCAGCGCGATGAAATCGCCAAACTCTTGGCCTATCAGCAAGAACATATGGCGTAACCGCTTGATTTTGCCTGCGAATCCCTTTATAATGAGCGTAGCACGATTGATTTCCAGCACCAAAGTGAACTTATCCCATGTATGAAGAGTTTTACGGTCTGCGCGAGACCCCGTTCTCCGTTCAGCCCGACCCGCGTTATGCGTATCCGAGTGTGGAGCATAAAGTTTCGATTGCCAAGATGCGCTATGCCGTGGACCAGAAGCGCGGCCTGGCCGTGCTGACCGGGCCGGTCGGATCGGGCAAGACCACTATCGCCAATGGCCTGCAAATGACCTGGGACGACGACCCGACCAAGACGGTGGCCTTTCTGCCGGGTGCGCCGGTGCGGACGCCGGGCCAGTTCCTGCGGCTGATCTTGGAAGCCTTCGGGACACCAGCCCTGCGGACCGAGTCCCAGAACCGCCAGGCGCTGGAGCGGTTCCTGCTGGACGAGTATCAAGCGGGTCGCCATCCCGTCCTGCTGCTCGACGAGGGGCAGAATGTCGCCTCGCGGGTTATCGACGCCATCTCCGACTTGACCAATTTCCAGACCTCGCAGACCAAGCTGATCACGGTGGTCATGCTCGCTCAGGACAATCTGCCCAAAAAGCTGGAGCGGCACGATGCGTTTCGGTCTCGCATTGCCGTTGTTGGCCGCCTCGATCCCTTAAGTCTGGAAGAGATGTCGGACATGATCGCCTTCCGTATCACGACTGCTGGAGGCGGCGCGATTGAGACCTATTTCGAGGAGGGCGCACTGGCGGATGTCCATGCTATTACGAAGGGCGTCCCCCGCGATGTCTGCGTTTTGTGCGACGCCCTCTTCGTCAACGGCTACGTCCGCGACCAGCGCCTGATGACCCAGGCTTTGGTCGCGCGGACGCTGTCCGAGATGAGTCGCGAGAAAAAATGGCCGGTCCAGCTCAAAGCCGCCGGCAAATGACCGAATTTGCAATGATCGAATTCGTATTGAAGATGAGCAAAACGAGGAGAGATTGCCCATGACCACGCTCGCCGAGCTTCGCCTCGCCAACCTGCGGGAACAAAAAAAATCCGCCCAAGACCCGACCGAGGATGCTGTCGCCTCGGCTCCCCTTGCCGCTGCGCCCGCCCCAGAACCAGAAAAAACGATTGCCGCTCTGGTCGTGCCACCCCCTACGTCCGTGCGCGGAGAAGATTTGGTGCTGTCGCAGTACCTCACCGATGCCGACCAGTCCGCCGCGCCCGAACCTCACCTGCATACGGAAACGGAAGCCGAAAAAAGCGCCGCCTTGATCGCCCGTGTCCAAGAAGCCCTGTCCCACAAGACCCTGCACCCCAACGGCGCTAAGGCCACCGTGGATATGTCGCCCGCGCTTTTCCACCGCGCCAAACGCTACTGCCTCGACCACGGCAACGTCACTCTGCGCCAGCTATTCTTGGATTTGATGACGGCATTTCTGGATGAGGAAGGGTACTGAGGGCGAGTGAGTGCCATGTGAGGCTGTTCCATCATTCCTCCGCTACGGCGATAGAGAGATAAAGACGATGCAATTCTACTTTGTTAGGGTCAGTGGAAACACTCTGCATAACAACCCTAATGATGCCGCACATTTTGTCGCCGGATAACCACCCAATTACCCGGACATCTCTTTCAATTTTTTGTCTTCTTGCTTTGCCAAGAATATTGTGCGTATTGGCTGGCCGAACGTGGGCTACTTGCGAACCAAAACGGGGTCAGGGGCTTTGCCAAGTGGCTACAAACTAGAATCTTTGGCTCCTTATATTGTGAATTACCTGAAGAGATTCCGCGATATTACGGTCGGCAGTGCGGTTCTGGTTCCAGATAAAGAAAATTCAGGCGAGCTTTACATCGCTCAGGTAACAGAACCTTACTATTATTTTCATAACCCACCCGCTGACCCCTATGAACATTCCCATCGTCTTGGAGTACATTGGGACAGAGATAAGAATGGCTTACCGATTGTTTATCAAGCAGGGCCACTCGGTATTAATGTTCGGGGCGGATTGTGGCGGCGTGCTTTCGGTGTCATCAATAGCCCTAATATTATCGGCAAAATAAAAGATGCCAGAGAAAGTAAACTTCCATAGGAGCAGCCTGCGAAGGAAATACTCATTTATCGCCAGCCATTAACAATTAATGGAATAGTGGCCCGATTGATTGCAACATCGGAAACCATGCGTTGAAACGCACGGCTATTCGGCGAAGACGCCAAAAAGTACCGCTTCGCAGCACTGGGAATGAACTCTTGGCCCCGCGAAGCGGGGGTTACTGGCGTCCGCGCCGGTTAGCCATGCGTTTCAACGCATGGTAAAACTTGTCGAACACGGAGCCGATGTCAATGCAACGACGGCACACGGCTGGACCGCTTTGGATTTCACACGAGGCGCTCTGCATCCCGAAGGATCAGCATTGGCCCTTCGCCACGCGGGGGCGATTGAACGGGTAAATAAGATTGAGATAGACCATCTGGAGACATAATTATGTGGGTGCTCTTTTTTTGCAAACGCCTTTTTGTTTTTGGCATCCCTCTTTTGATACTTTGGTTGTGGCGCGGTAAGTTCTTGCCCAAGAACTTGGTAGGGACACGTCTGGAAATCCATCGGCAGCAACTCTGGCGCTCTGCTAAACAAGTGCTCACAGTCTGGGGAATGATGGCTCTCAGTGCGGCGGATCAACTCGTTCGATGGAACCATGTTTCACACGACTTTCACCAGTTTTGGTTTGGTTTCTCTACTGCTTCGGATCTTTTTCTCATCGGACTGCTAATTGTAAACACTCTCCCTTTCTTTCAAGAATTGAGGGAGAAACGCCGGGCGCAGCTTTCTAAAGCCACCAGTTTTAATCGACCTCTCCAATGATTGACAACCCCGCACGAGTGCGATATAATCCTGGCAGAAAGTGAAGCAATCAAAAGGAAAAAAGAACCATGACGGCTCGATTGGAAACCGCAATAGAAAAAGGGGCGGCTCTCCCCGCAGACAAGCAAGATCGACTTGCCGAGATCATGCTCGATGCCCTGGATGACATGGAGTGGGATCGAAAGTTTGCGGCATCTCAGGATTTTTTGGAGACACTGGCAGAGGAAGGTTTAGCGGATTATGAAGCGGGGCGGACGCGAAAGCTGAAAATTTAAAACTGTGGAATCTCAGCTGTCAGACAAATTCCGTAGTCTTTACAAGAAGCTGCCGGAAGAGGTTCGCCGTGACTCCAAGAAGTCGTATCTTTTATGGAAAGTGGACCCGTTTCATCCGGGGTTACACTTCAAAGAGGTCAATGACAAAAGGCATTTATGGTCGGTCAGAGCGTCATTGGGATGGCGTGCTTTAGGTGTGAGAAAAGAGCCAAATATTATTATCTGGGTGTGGATCGGCCCCCATGCAGCTTATGATGATGCCATCAAACCCAAGAATGTAAAGAAAATGCAAACGCCATAATATTGTACCGTGCCTTGAAGGACATGGTAAAATCCGGCGGCTCGATTATAACCCCCTTACCTTGACGCCGCCCTGCCTCTTTTTGGTATAATAACTCGCCACACGAACTTTTTACAACGGAAAACGAACCGTTTCGCGGCCATGGGCCGTTACTACAATCAGCAGAGGATCAGCAGAACCATGTCGGGACATAGCAAATGGCATAGTATCAAACATCAGAAGGGCAAGGCCGACGCCGACCGAGGCCGACTGTTCACGCGACTGGCGCGGGAGATCATCGTCGCCGCCAAGATGGGCGGGCCGAACCCGGACGCCAATATCACCCTCCGCGCGGCCATCACGCGGGCGCGGGCGATCTCGATGCCGCAGGACAATATCAAGCGGGCCATCGCGCGGGGCGCGGGCGGGGGCGAGGGTGCGAACTACGAGGACCTCACCTACGAGGGCTATGGGCCGGGCGGAGTCGCGATCCTAGTCAACTGCCTGACCGACAACAAGCAGCGCACCGTCTCGGATGTCCGGGCGGCGTTCAACAAGACCGGTGGGCGCTTGGCGGAGTCGGGAAGTGTCGGCTATTTGTTTCAGCCGAAGGGCGTGATTATCGTGGATCCGGATGTGACGACCGAAGATGCCGTGACCGAGGCCGCCATCGAGGGTGGGGCGGAAGACGTGCAGCCGACCGATGACGGCGGGTTCGAGATCACGACCGATCCGAAGGATTTGACGACGGTGATGCAGGCCTTGGAAGACGCGAAGATCGCCTATTCGTCGTCGGAGCAGACAATGATCCCGCATACGACCGTAGAAGTCGCCGGCAAGGAAGCCAGCCAGGTGATGCGGCTGATGGATATGCTGGAAGACCATGACGACGTACAGAATGTCTTCGCCAACTTCGACATTTCCGACTCGGAGATGGAAGCGGCGCGATAAAAACAGAGCCTTGCGCCGTGTGCCATGAGTACGCGAGAACTGAGACCGTCCAATGACCCGGCCCCAATGGCGTGTTCGCATTCTTCTTTTTTGGACAGTATGCGGCTGTCTAGCCGGGTCTTTCGTCGCCACTGCACGCGCGGATGGCCCGGCGCTCACGGCTGTTTTTGGGATCGCTGGGCGGTATCGGCCCGGCGCATGGTGTCCTGTCACCGTGACGCTCCGCAATCCGGTCTCGGAAAGTGTGTCTGGGCAGGTGCAGGTGCTGGCGGCAAGCGATTCCGGGCAGGGCGGCAATGGCATGGGCGGCAACCGGGCGCTCGGCGCGGCGCTGTTTGGCCGCCCGGTGACGCTCTTGGCGAGCTCCAATCCGCAGTCGTTTCAGCTTTACACGCGCGGCCTCGACACGGGCCGCGACAGTGTCACCGTGCAGTTTGCCGAAGGGCATGAGCGAGGCGACGGTCATATTCTGGCGCAGGCAAACACGCAGGACCAGAAAACATCACGCGCCATCACTGGCACGGCGGTCAATGATGCAGACCTATTGCTCGTCGGCTTTGGCGGTGACCCTGGGGCGTTTACCTATCTGAATGGACGCGGGGCGGGGCTGATGCACACGGCGGGCGGAATACGTCCTTTCAATGGTGTACCGCCGCCTCCCGCGCCGGGAATGGGAAGCCAGTCCTTCAATGCAGTGTCCCAGGCGGGAACGCTGCAAGTGGCGGAAGCGGCCGGGGGAGAGCTGCCCGACAAAGCAGGGGGGTACGGCGGTGTCGATGCTGTTCTGCTCCGCAGCGATGCTCCTTTGGAGGCGCTGACCGAGGCCCAAGCGGAGGCTCTCAAAGGCTGGGTCGCCTCGGGCGGCCATCTCGTTGTCTGCGGCGGCGTCGATGCCAGCCGTTTCGCGTCTGGGTTCTTCAGCGGTCTGCTTCCGGCGACGGTCGGGCCGGCCCGAGCCGCCGTGAATATGCCGAATGTCGGAATGGTCGGAGCACTGACACTCACGCCGAAGCCGCTGCCGGGTGTGCGCGTCGCTTCCGTTGCGGCAGACAGGACGCCGCTGGTGATCACCGGCCCGTATGGGGCAGGCTGCGTGACTTTGACGGCTTACGACCCTACTGCCAAATCCTTCCAGTCGGCGGCTGTCGATGCCTCCGCGCTCTGGAAAATGCTGCTGACAAGCGGGCCATCGTCCTCGGCCGCCGTGCTGCCGTTTGTGGCGGCGCGTGAGGAAAACTACCACCCAAACTTCTTCGGCGGCAATGCACCGACGCTGCTATCCGATGCCGTGATGCGCGGGCCGTCGCTGGATGCGCCCGGCACGGAAGTCATCGGACTGTTTCTGCTTGTGTATCTAGTCTGTCTGATCCCAATTAATTATTTAGTTCTCAAGCGCCTGGACCGCAAGGAACTGGCCTGGGTGACAATTCCGCTGATCGTGCTGGTCTTCGCTCTCGGCACCTTTGGTGTTGGATACGCCGCCAAAGGGGGATCGCTCTTTGTAAATCGTGCTGCCCTGGTCGAAACGACGGCAGGCCGGCATGAGGCCGGAGTCTATGCCGAACTCGGTTTCTTTTCGCCGCATCGGACGACATATGACCTGATTTTGCCTGGGGCGAATGCCCTGGCGGCCATCCCAAATCCCGGCTTTAGCTACGGCTACCGAGGCGGGGGAGGCAACGAAACGTCCTCTTATGGTCAATCCAAGTTCGTGCAGACATCGGAAGGCGCTTCGATACTCGACAGCGCCGTGAATATGTGGGCGATGCGCGCTTTCGACATGCAGGCGACCACAGACCTCGGTGGGACGATTGACGCGGCGTTGATGGCGACGGGTGGCACTGTGACCAATCATACCTCGCATGTCCTGACAGACTGCGTCGTTCTCTACGGCGGTCAAAGCATTTCTGTCGGCAGTTTCGCGCCGGGTGCGACCGTTCCGATTGTCCTGAACCCTATGATTTCTCTCAGTCCCCAATCGCTTGGCCTGCCGCTGCAATTCAACTCCCCGGCAAACTTGGACAGCAGCGAAATCCATCTTCGGATGCGGGCGGCTCTCGCCGATTATGCGCAGTCTTTGGGCCGTTCCAACAACAACGGTTATGGCTACAATGGCATGCCCGGCCAAGCCCCGGCGGTTTATGCGCCCGCGCCGGGCGAGGCGTTGCTGCTCGGCTGGAGCGAGGACTCTTCTCTCGCCGGCCCGGCCCCGCGCGTGGATGGGCAGCCGGTCCGTGAGAACGATGTGACGCTGCTGATCGTGCATCTGCCCATTCAGTCCCCAAAGGCCGGCAGCTAATTCATGGGCCTTTTTACCGACAATCCCGTGCTGGAACGCGAACTGCGCGGTCGCCTGCGCCTGCGCCGGAAAGGTGCGGGCCGCGCCATTCCGGTAGTGGCTTGGCCGCTTGGCCTGACCGTGCTCTATTTTTATGCACGAGGTCTTCTTGCCCTGGCACACGGCACCCAACAGGATGCCCGAGAGCTTTGGCCGCTGTTCTTCTATGGTGGACTGTCACTGATTGTCCTGCTGGCCCCGGCCTTGTCTTCTACCGCCATTACGCAGGAGCGCGAACAGCAAACCTGGGAGATATTGGCGACGACGCGACTTTCGGCTTGGGAAATTCTGATCGGCAAGTGGATCGGCCGGTTGCTTCTCCCGCTCTTGATGATCGCTTTGATGCTGCCGTATCTGCTGGCCTGCGTTTTTCGCGGCGGCTTAGGGTGGGCCGTTTTACCGATCTCTCTGCTGTTTTTCGTCGTGACCGCCGCGTTTTACAGTCTGCTCGGCCTGTTTTGCTCGTTCCAAGCAAAGCGAACGACCGCGGCGACAGCGACAGCGCTGACCCTCACTATTTTCTTTTGCCTCGGTACACTTGTCTTGAACTCTGTGTTCAACACTCTTGAATTGGGAAGTCACTACGACAACACGCCAATCATGTGGCTTAACCCGTTCTTTGTCCTGAGCGCCCTCTTGAGCTTGCTGATGCCCAATGGACAGTATCAATTTGGGAGTGGGACCGACCAAGACCCCTATGCACTGATTGTCATTGTCTACTTTACCGGCTGCCTGCTTGTTGGTGCTGCGACCCTGCGTTTTATGGCGTCCCGCTACCATCATTCGGTGCGGGAGCGCCAATAACAACTCACTTCCCTCACCCCAACGGCGGCCGGTTCGGCGCGATGGGCTGTAGCAAACGGCGGCGCTCTGGGGTCAGCCTCGCCAGCAGTTCCGAGGAATACTCGTAGCCAAACCGTGTTGATCCCCAGAGCGGCCCATAGCGGTAAATCGTCACGCGCCGTTCGCCTCCTTCATTCGTGCGGCTGCTGCCGCCGTGCATGAGGCCATCCACAAACAGCAGCGCATCTCCCTTTTTCAAGTAGGCCGGAACCGCGCCGGGCAGGGTGTCCATCCGGTCGCCGCGCATATAATCCCCGGCGGTTGGATGGGGGAAATTGGACTTGTGGCTGCCGGGAACCACCAGGGTCGGGCCATCGCCTTCGCCGACATCGGTGAGGGCGAGGATGATATTGCACTGACCGCACCGAAAAACCCCGTTGGCATAGTGATAGGCCCCGCGCAATGCGCCTTGGTAACCGCCGGAGTGGGCGGGGTGATGACCGCCGGAGCGCCGGATCGAGGCGATGGCTTCGTCGATAAACAAGCCTTCGACATACGAGTCTTTTTCGCCGCAGTAGCGGTGCAACAGAGTGATCCAACTCGGATGGTCGATCAGTTTCTCGAAGGGCGTCCCGGCTTCGACTGCGTTGTGCAGCTCGAAGCCGGTCGCGGCGGTGTAGTCGCGGCGCTGGGCATTGCCCCACCATTGCATCGGCTCCAGGGGAGGGAAATTGTCGAAGGCCGAATTCAATTCCTCTAGCAGTTCCGGTTCGACGGCGTTTTCCAAAATCAGGTAGCCGTTCAGGTCGAAAAGATAATCTTGTAAAGCCTGATCCATCGGGGTCCTTTCGCGCTCTTTTCAAGCGTCTTCTGGTATGATGCGATTATGACACGCGAAAATCCTTCTGTCTTCCGGTTTGATGGCCTTGAGTTACGGAATGATGTCATGGAAGAGAAATTAAGTATTCGTCCCGCGTGGGACGGCTTTATTTCGCGCCCCGGTACGATGCTCTGGCCGCACACCCATGAGGAACTGGAACTCAACCTGGTCCGGCAGGGCACGGCCGCTTATTTGCTGGAAGATCGCCGGTATGAACTCCGGCGACACTCCTTGGTATGGCTGTTCCCCGCGCAGAGCCATCTTTTTCTCGACCGCTCCGCTGATTATGATGCCTGGATCGTCGTCTTCCGCCCGCAGCTTCTGCACCGCGCGTGCCGCACCGAAGCCAGCCGGCTGCTGACCGAGCGCGGCCCGGAAGGCCATTTTTGCAAGCAGTTAGGGCCGGAGCCGGCGCGGGGTTTGTCGGAGCTGATCGCGGGCGTGGCGGAGGCGGGTGAAGACTCCGACCTGTTCAATGCCGGGCTGGCCCATCTTCTGCTGTCGGCCTGGGCTGCCTACCGGGCGTCGGACGACCTGCCGGTCAGCGCCGGTATCCACCCGGCGGTCGAACAGGTTCTGCACTTGCTTCAGGAAGAAGCCGAGCCGCTGACCGTCGAAGCGCTGGCACGGGCGGCGGGAGTCAGCGCGTCTTATCTCAGCCGCCTGTTCGCCCAGCAGACCGGGCAGACGCTGACGGAGTTCCGCACGAAGACCCGGCTGGAGCGTCTGTTGCGCCTTCTGCGCGAACAGCCGCGCCGGAATTTGGGAGAGGCGGCCTTGGAAGCGGGATTCGGGAGCTACGCGCAGTTCCATCACGTTTTCACGGAACGGATGGGGTGCAGCCCCGCCGAGTACCGGCGGGGGAGATGAACCTACCTTGTCGGCCAGCGGTAGGTCGCTTCGCCGGTTAGCGGCAACGTCCACCAGCCTTTCGTGACGATGGCTGAGGGCGGGTGGCCTAGCCGGGCGTTGAGTTGTACGGTAAACGGGCGGTCGCGCGGGAAAGGGCGCAGCACCCATTTTGTGCCTTCGCGATAGATAAAGACACTGCCGTTGGTACGGATGGAGCCGAAGTCCAGCACTCGCCCGTCTCTATTCACCGGCGCATTCACACTCCCCGAATCCGGCGGGGTAGGCGTGAAAGACAGCCCGTTCGGCTGGACGTGCAGGATGCCCAGCACGATGCGGCTGTGGGCATCCGATTGGCCCTGCAATGTCAATCGCCCGCCGCCCGGCTCAACTAATCCTATCGTCCAGGGATAGTCGCCGGGCGATGCATCGGCGGGAATCGTGATGTTCCACGGGCCATCCGTGATTGTCTGACCCGGTTTCCATTGGGACGTTGGCAACGGCAAAGCGTGGTCCTGCTGAAACCGTATGTTTTCGCCGCCGTCAGCGAGTGTCGGTTGGACAAAGTGGACGAAGCATCCATCATCCGCCGGCAGCTTCTGCCCGACAGCCCAGTGGTAAGTCGCACGGAATGTGCGCGGGCCGGTTGGAGTAAACTCAGCTACAGAAGGCCGCAGGCGGGTTTGTCCGGGTGTTCCCCAATCGACAGCCGGGCGGGCGTTGACAAACAGGGTACGCGCCGTCTCGGCTAGGTCGGAGATGACGCCGCCGCGCAAGCAGGTTCCCACGCGCAGGCCCTGACCGGAGGCCAGCCAGCCATATTGGGGTAAGGTCACGCCGTCTACGGTCCAGGGTGCCGCGCTGCTGTTGGCTAAGACTGTCAGTTCGTTGCTGTAAATGACACGGACGCGCGACCAGTCGCCGAGTTTGGCCGCCGCCGAGGTGTCTCTCCAGTGGCCCTTGACGAAGTAGTCGATGGCGATGGGGTTTTCCAGGGCAGTTTGCTCGGTCAAAAACCGCATCAAATTCGATTCCAGCCAGGCCAGGCCGGCGTCATGCCAGGCCTCGCCGCCAAGAAAGCCTTGATGCCCGTAAATTGCCTCCTGCATACGGTACTGGTCCAAGAGGCTCAACAATCCCCGCTGCGCGTTTGGCCCCTGTGCCCACCAGCGCTCATAATAGCCCATGCCGTGATTAAACTGCAACGGATGAATCTTCAAGAGATCAAAATCGACCAGCAGGGGGGCGCTCGTGCCTTGCCCGTCCGGCCAGCCCTGTCCGAACTGCGCTTCGACGCCGTCCAGGTCGCCGCTCCAGTACCAGTGGTTCGCGCCCTCCCCAAAGACCGGCCCATGATGTAATTGACGCTCGTAGGCCCACAGAGAGCGATGGGCGTCCCGCACCGTCTCGAATTTCCCTGCGCCTGCCTGCCCCGCCTCGAAATCCACATGGAACCAGGGCGGAACCGCCGAGTGGACGTCTAAATAATCGGCCTCGCTGCCGTAGCGCTTGATTACTTCCGGTCCCTGCGTCATCGCCAGCGGCAAAATGCGCGTCGGCTTGACCGCGAACGATTGAATTTTCGTGCCGGGGTTGTACCAGGCCGGAACGCGCGAGCCATCCGAGGCGCGGGCGATGTCGGTGTCGGTAAAGCCTGGAAAGTTCGGGTAGTAGTCCACATAGTTTTCGTGCAGGGCCATTTCGATTCCGTCGCGCTGACTCGTCTGCACCAGCGCTTTCAAAGCCGTATCGCCGCCCTGTTCGGCATTGGCGGGGACATGACCGGGCAAGCCGTTGTCGTAGCCGTCGTGCTGCCAGACATGAAGAATAGCGGCCGCCGGTCCCAATCCGTTCTCCGCGAGGTCCTCCAAATGGGCCTGAACAGCGGGAAACGTATTGCCCCAGATATCGAGCATGACGCGGTGTGATAGGTCGGCCCGAAACGGGGATGGCGCGTTGGGAATGTTCGGCAGGGTCTCGTCGAGATGCCAGGCCGCGGTATAGACCAGCCGCTCTTTCAGCAAATTCCGTGTGCCGTTGGTCAGCGGCTCATACGTCGCCCGCATTCTGTCCTGCGACGAGGCTAGGGAATGCGTCCAATCTAGAAAACTCCCCGCAAACACATTTTCACGCGCTAGATACCAAATCGGGTTCGAGTAGTACGGAATCGCAACCTGCCGCCGCCGCAGCGTCGGCCCCCACTCGCCGCCGTCCAGGCCGCGCAGGAGGGGACGGTCGCAGGCCACCTCGAAGACCAGACTCTTGCCGACAATTTTCCCTGTGATTGTCACCGTTGTTGTCACGCCGCCCACGGCATACGTCCGTGTCAGATTCGCGCCCGTCCCCCCGGCATTTCCTATTAGCTGCGACGCTGTCAATGTGGCTGTGTCTGTCCATTCCAGCCGGGACTGCCCCGCTAATGGTACTTCGACCGGCGTGTCGCCGGCCATTCGGGCCCGCAGCGTCACGTTGCCAAGCAGGCTTTCAGGACTGCTATTGGGCTTCCAAGTATATTCTAGGGTACCGTCTGCTCCCACATAGCGCAAAGTTGCTGCATTCGCGGTCACTTTGACACTCGTGCTGCCCGTAAATCCAGAGGGTGGCGCGACGCTGCCGTTCTGCCGCGAGGTCAAGCGGCGCAAGTCGAGTGGCAAAGGATCAGGATGCGGCGTGACAATTGGCGCGAAGCCGGTCAAGACGACCTGCCGGTTGCCCCACAGCGCGAAGTCGAAGCTCGAATCGTCGTGCGGGCCGGGATCGGTCTCGAAGCGCAGCGTCACGGTTTTTCCAGCATTGGGGGTCAAATCGATGTCGAACGGCTGCCAAGCGCTGTCCGTGCGGTTTACCTCCACCTGCTTCGCCCCGTCCACGAAGACCCGGAACGTCACCCCGTCGGACTTGCCCACCGCATCCGCCCGCAGGGCAGTCGCGCCGCGCAGGACGATCTTCGGCACACGCGGCAGTTGAAAGGTGAACTTTTGAAACGTCACCCCCGTTTTGCCGCGCCACGGGCAATGCAGCAGCCACGCCTCACGCCCGTTTTGAACGCCCGCCGACTGGCAGGCAGCGCCCGTCGGGCTGTCTATTCCGCTTGTCCAACCGACTGGTAGATGCACCTCGGGACCGCCGCGCAGAGCATAGCCAACTTCGTACAGCCCTAAATCATCGAGCGTCATTGTCGGCTGGTCCGGTAGGAGGATGGGCCGTGACCAGGCTAGGCCGGGCAGGAAGAGCGTAAGGAGAAAAAGAGGAAGAAGAAAGCAAGTGTATTTCATGGCGTCGCCTTTGCCGGTGCATTGGCTGCCATTATACCCTGCGTTTTTACTCAGCCAATGAGAATGTTCAAACGAGGATGTCCTGCCTGCGACGAGCATCGGCCAAACGGACGAGATGGCCGACATTGCCGGTCGCGATGACCACAGACGCACCGGGCAGGCCGAATGCGGCGGGGTCGAGAGCTGCCGCCTGTGCACACAGGATGACATCGGCGTCTAGGGCCAAGCGATCCGCCGTGGGCAGCCCGATCCGGCGCAGGTCTGCCAAAAAGTCCGCCGCCTGGCGCATCGCCTCCGTGGTCAGAGGCAGATAGCGTCCCGGCGCGGCCAGAGCGTCTAAATTTCGTAGCCCGCGCGTTTTGCCGTACAGTCGCAGTTCGCGTCGCACCTCGTAATCCACGATCTCCGGCACCAGCGGCAGATGCCCGGATCGGGGCAGGGCACGAAGCCAAGGCGGCAGGCGTCGGCCTCCGGGCTGTTCTTCGGATTGGTCGCCAGGCCCAGCGGTTCGCTATCCAAGAGGACGATCCGGCTCATCCGGCATCCGTTTAGTCACGTGCGGTAGGGTTCGTTCCCTCGCCGAAGACGCGGCGCTGGCCGGGCCGGTCGTCATTGAGGGCCTGCGCCAGCACGGCCACCGTCTCGCAATGGTCCTGCGCCTCCCCCTCGGTGAACGAGTCCAGCAAGGCGTCCCAAGCCGCCAGCGTCGGCGGGTCCCACAAAGTTGGGGCCGCCGCTTCCTCCGTCTCGGCCTCGCGCTCGGCAAGCTGCCGGACATAGCCTGCCGCATCCCGCCCCTGCCGGGCCGCCTTGCGCGTCAGTTTGTCCGCCACGTCGGGCGGCAGATCAATGGTGATGGTCATGCCCAGATTATAGCCGATTTGGCCGGGTATGGCAATGTCCCGGCACTTCCAGTGCCGGGACTTTCTACGCCTGTCGCTTGCGCTTCTCCGCGAAGAACACGCCGCCGAGACCCATTGTCGGCAAGAGGCTGAACGAAACGGTCGTGGAGGCTTCGGGGACGGGGTTGAGAGTTGCCGTAAAGGTGCCGCTCGACAGTGAAGTTATGTCGATATTACCCAAAGTAGTTGCGAACGGGGCATGATACTCTAGCGAGCCAGGGATTGGTCCTAGACTGGTCTTTAGGTCGTAAATCACGGCTTGGGGTTCATAGAAGTCCAGCACATCCCCGCCCTGCGTCAAACCAATAGATGGATAATAGCCGCCGTCGAACACATGAACTGGTAAGACAGAGGTCCCCCGAGCCAAACCCAGTGAGGCTGACATTTGCGGTCACATCAGCGGTCAAAAAACATTAAGTCCGTCATGATAGATCGTGCTGGTATCTGTGGTCACGGAGAACGAGAAGGTGGCGCTGGTAAAATTAGTGCTGTTGACGGTGCCGGAACCAATTCCTGAAAAGATGTAGGTAATCGGTTGTGCTTGAGCGGGTGTTGCAGCCAGTCCTACTCCCAGAACGACGAGGTTCAAAAAGAGGCTACGAAAATTGTTTGGCCGTAAAAGAGCAGGGCATGAAAGCGATCCTTTCTGGAAGCCGTCTCGGAAGGCATTCGACGAAACGCGGGCAAGGCTGTAATAATTACCAGTGCAAAAATCATGCCAAGCGGCGCCCCGGCAGGCAAGCGTGGTGAAAAAAACGAAAAAGATTTCGTTAGGCCGCCGGTGTCGTCGTCACCGCCCAATAATGCGCCGGAAACTCCCCGCCGCCGTCTCCGACTCCCCCAGTATTGGGGGCTGGGGGCCCTTCCTGACGCGGCTCTCCGGCTCGGCTCGTCAACAGAAAGGCGGACGTCGCCAGAACAGCGGCCAGCACGAACAAGACAGAATAGCCGCCAACATGGTCGGCGATGAGGCCACCTAACAGTGGTGCGGCGGCACGGGGCAGGGCGGTGACCGCGTTGTATATTGCCGTGTATAAAGGGATTTCACGCGCCGTGCCGGCGTACTCCATCACGATGTTATTTCCCGCGATACTGCCGCCAGCCATGGCGAGGGCCAGCGCGATGAACACGCCGTAAAATAGCAGCGGCGTGGAGGCAAGCAAGGCCAGAACCGAGGCAAGAACCGCGCAGAGACAAGCAGCCAGCAGGACGATCTTATTGCCCACTTTGTCGCTCCATGCGCCCCAGCCGAGGCCGCCGAAGGAGCCGACCAGCACGAGGGCGGCGGTGTAGCCGGCCACGGAGTCCGATCCGGCGTGCAGATGATGCTGGGCATAGAGGACGTAGAACGGCACGGCGAGGGCGGACAGCGTCAGCGCGATCTGGCCGTAAAGGAAGCGCCTGAACGGCGTATTGGTTCGCCAGACACGCAGACTGTCTTGACGGTAGTGGCCGGTGTGCGGGTCGTCGTCCGGGCGCGGCAGCCCTGCCGGTTCGCGGATGATGCCGAGGGGCAGGACGCTCACGGTCATCAGCAGGAACCCGATGAAGAAGCCGACGGCATAGCCATTGGGAAAGCCGCCGTTCGGGCCGGACAGCAGGTGCCGCAGCAGACTGTCCATGCCGAGGCCGAGAACACCCGCGACGCCGCCCGCGTAGCCGAACAAGCGCCCGCGCCAGGCGGCGGGAACACACTTGCCGACGACGACCCAATACGCAGGCTGGTTCAAGCCCATCGCCCCGGCGTGAATGGAAATGATGACAAAAAGCGCCCCGAGGAGCCAGCCGGGATGCGTTCGGCCCCACAGCAGTGTCAGCGGAACCAAAAACAGCAGGGCGAACCGCTCGATCAAGGCAATCGTGAAGAGGTAGCCCCGCGCCCGTGAGAGGCGGCTGAGATGGCCGACGACCAGCAGGCCGGGCAGGAAGACCAGTAGGTTATACAAGGCAGGAAGACAGCCGATGGCCGTGTTGCTGGCCCCCAAGTGGCGTAGAAAGAGCGGCAGGATCGTCGTGTTGGAGAACAGCGCCGCCCCGAGCGGCCAGCCGACAGCATCGGTGAGGCAGGCAGCGAAGTTAAAGCGCTTGTCGGCGCGGGACATGGGTTCGGGAGATACAGGTTCAGCAGGATTATTGGAAACAGTCACGGAGGCTTTAGTTGGACGGCGGGGAAGTCGTTTCCTGCGTAAGTCGGCATAAAAATGTCTCGTGGTCTTTGCCGATCCGAGCGAGGGTGACGATGATCTCTTCCGAGCCGCGCAGTTTGAGCTGTTTTCGCATTTCGTCCGGTTCCTGCGGGAAGCCGCGTTTTTTGATGATAACACGGCCTATTTTGCGGGCCGTGAGGGCTTCTTGGAGACGCTTTTTGCCGTAGGGGAACCGTTCCAGCACCTCGTAGGCCTCGGCAAACGGCGTAGCGGTCAGCGTGTCGCCGAGAAGATAGGCGATGTGCGGGTCTACCGGGGCTGCGGCTAGCTGCTTGCCAAGTGTGCCGACTAAATGAGCGCGGATAACAGCAGGGTCCGGTTCATAGAGGTAGCGACCGGTGTTGGCGAGGGCCTGACCGGGATTGTCGGCTTCGCCTGTGAGGTGCAGCGGCCCGCCCGGCGTGATTAGCGTGGCCTGTAAAGGGCTGCCGGAGCGAGCTGCGCCGAGCCAGAGCAATCCTTCGCGGCACTCGCCGCCCTCCGACAGAAACTCCAACTCGGCCGCGAATCGGTCGGCCAAGGCATGGTCGATGGCAGGAGAGAGCTTCACGCCGAGACTGCCGATGCCCTGGGCGGCAAGAGCCGTCAGCCAGGACAGCGGCGGCGAGTAGTCTTCCGGGTCGGACACGCGGCGGCTGTCCCGGCGGCGGGCCGGGTCGAGCCAGGCGGCCTCGGCCGTGAGGGATGCCACCGTCACATCGGCTTGCACGACGGCGATTTGCGCGTCGAAGCCCCAGACACGCGCATTTTCCTCGGCAAAGCGGGCGCGGACCGGGTCGCGCTCGTAAAGCGTGACTCGCAGGCCGGCGCGGGCAAAGGCGAGGGAATCGCCGCCGATCCCGCCACCGAGGTCGGCGATTGTGGAGATGCCGGACGCGGCCATGCGGGTGGCATGATACTCGGCAACACCGAGGCCCGACGATTGTTCGAGGGCTTCGCGCACAAAGTACATGGCGGAGGCCTTCGGACCGAACTTGACTTGCCCGCGCTTCCGCAGATCCGCCATTTCCCAGGCGGCGACCGCGACTTCAGGCGGAGTAGATTTACGCAGACGGGTCAGCGCAGTCAAGGTCTCCGCACGGGCAGACAGCAGCGTGTCTGCCTCGGCGAGAAGTGTTCGGCCTGGTGCGGAAAGAAGGTAATCAGCGATTTCGAGGTGTGTGAACAAAGTATAGAAGCTTGCCTCCAACGTTCCTTGCAATTGAACTAATACCGGAATAAATTAAGGCAATAAATGCCAACACCTGTGAAATTAAACCTTGTTTTCTTAATAGGACATCGGTTTCGCAAGCCTGCACGCCGCAACTCGCCAACAATGCCTCATCCTCCGCACGAAGTTCTGGATGGTCCCGGTAATAATCCTCATGCCACTGATTTTGTGCTTCACGGCTGCGCCGACACGCAATCTCGGCAGAATTCTGTGCTGTCTGTCTCAGACACTCAGCCTCGGTTCCAGGTTCCCATTGGGCTCCGTGTTGTAAAAATAACTTTGCCAGAGCAACACGTCCATGAAGAACAGCCAGGGAAAGGGCCATGAAGCCGTACTTATCCTGAGCGTGAATGTCTGCCCCCAAGTCAACTAGTGTCCTAACGGCCTCCACCATTCCCCATTTGGTTGCGGTCATCAATGCTGTCACGCCATTCTTACGTTTTGCATTGATTTCGCCTTGAAGAGCGCGATCAATTAAATCACATTCATGCTGCCACATAGTCATTTGGAGTTCGTAATTCTCAAATCCTGCGCCGGGCCGTCTCAACTAGCGTTGTACCCCACAAAGCACCTTTGCAGTCCAGTGGTGGGCTGTTGCGTGTAAGCCCCTGTCAGACTCGTCATCTAAGTTTAGCAGCATGGCTTAGAGGTGATGAGTTCTACAAATAAACATTTATAGTCGCCGCTCATATCTTGGCAACCTGGCGGGTCAAATGCAAATCCCCACTGGGCAATCGGTAGAAGATGGATTTCGTGTTCTCGTGAGGAATAGTTTAATTCATCCGCTGCAAGCCCTGTATAGGCAGAAAAAGAGACAAAACCTATAATCATAGCGAACGCCATAACAATCGCCGGTTTACATACTAAACTGCTCCCGCATTGTTTTTCCATAAAGTTATCTTTCTCAGTAAGCCAGAATCCTTGCTGCCTATATTCCTTCTTGACACTGGGTTTTAAAGCAAGCCGGACGCTCTCGGTCGACCGCTTCAGACAAGAAATGCTTACTCGATTGTAACCGATTCGACCCGCTCTGTCAAGAAAAGCAGGCTGTCTAAAACCCCGCACTCATTACAGACCACGAATTGAAATCAGCGGTAAAATTCGTCCGTCCCTTTTTGCGAGCGACACGGAGGAAATTGTACCTTGAATAGCGAACCGACCGTCATGTCCAATTTTCAGCCGCCTACCGACTGGGAGGCCATGTACGCGGCCTCGCCGACCTATTTCTTCGGAGAAGAGCCGAGCCAGATCGCGCGGACGGCACTGAGTTTCTACAAGCAGCTTGGCTGTCCGGAGGACGGCCTCGCCCTGGACATAGGTAGCGGGGAAGGACGAGACACGGCCTTTTTGGCCGAATCTGGGCTGCAAGTCGTCGCCCGTGACCTGGCATTGTCCGGCCTGGAAAAGACACGCCTTCTCTTTCAGCGGAGAAACCTTTCGCTCGAACGAGTCGATCTAGCAACGGGCGATGTGCGCGACTTCGAGTATCCAACAGAACAGTACGATTTGACGCTGGCGGCCAATGTCTATCAGTTCCTGCCGCCCGAGGAAGTCCCGGCGCATATCGCGCGGCTGCAAGGGGCGACCAAGCCGGGCGGTATCTGCGCGGTCAGTGTGTTCAGCCCGGCGATGATCGCGTGGGGCGCACAGATTGGCGGCAACTTCTGCGCGACTGCGGACGAATTGATGGGCTATTTCTCCTCGGAGGGCGGTTGGCAGCTTTTGGACCGTACGGAATACTGGACCTATCGGCTGGACCGAGAGATGATGGCCTCCTTCACTTATGTCATCGCCCGAAAGAAGGTTCCTGAATGATTGCACATCATATTTATTTACTCGCATCGGGCGCATCGCCCGACGACATCCGTCGGTTTTACGTCGAAGCGCTGGAACTATCCGAAGCGGTCAAGCCGGTCAGCCTGGCAAATTTCCCCGTACTGTGGTTCTCCGGCGGCGCGATTGTCTTTCACATCGGTTACCCCGCTGAGGGCATCGTCGGCGACGGCCACACGGCGCTGGCGACGGACAACGTAGACGCCGCCCGCGCCCGTTTCCTTCAAATGGGCTACACCGTGGACGACAACGTGATCCCCATGGGCTACCCGCGCTTTTATGTCCGCGACCCATGGGGCAACCAGTTCGAGATACTGCCGGGAGGACTGTCCTAGGGGGCAATGCTGTTTCTTGACAAGAGAATGTCACTGTGTTATAGTTTCCTTATGGCTGCAAGCTATTTAATGATAAGGAGACGAGAATGAAGCACAACTTTCGTGCGTTGATTGGCGTGACTACTAGCCTAATATTCTGCGGGACTGGGCCGACGCTGGCTGGTATGCCGCCTCATTTCCGTCATCAGCCTATCCGGCAGCCGGCCTCTCCGCCGAGCCTGGGGAATAGAGAAAGTGACCGGCATCCACACCTGCATCTCGCTTTGAAGGCGCTCATCGCGGCGGACCAAGGACTGCGTTCATCAGCCGCGCCGAATGTGTCTCAAATCTTGGCCTATTTGGAGACTGCTCATGTGGAACTTCAACGCGCCCCTCCCATCTTCCATGGTCGCCGTATCGACGCGATGGAGGACACGCAGCGTGCCATCAATCATTTGAAGCAGACCCCACCGAAACGAGGAGCGGCAGAATTGACGGAAAAAGCCATCCGGAATACGCAGTCGTGTCTGCAAATGCATCCCTAAGCAATCGAGATGCCTTGTGTTTGAAGGCCGTCTATGGTACACTTCACTGAGGAGAGCGCATGTTTGGCCTATTCGTGATATGTAGCCTGTCGGCAGCCTTGCCACCGGAGCATTCCGCTCCTGAGGGCGCGAGTGATGCCGTTTTGATCGCCGCCGCCCAGCGCGGGAACGTCCAAGCGTTTGGGACACTGCACGCGCGTTATTACAAGCGCATCTATCACCTGGCGTATCTCAAGACGAATAACGCCCAAGATGCCGAGGATGTTGCCTCGGAAACGTTCCTGCGCGCCCTAGCAAACTTAGGCCGCTTTCGGCTAAAGGACGAGCACCCCTCGTTTTATCCCTGGCTGCACCGGATCGCTGTGAACCTGATCGTCGATAGCTGCCGCCAGCGTCCGCCTTCGGGGATCGTTTCCCTAGACGCCCCGGTGATCGAAGGGATGCGCTCACTGCTTGATGCCCACCTGCCGGGCCTCTCCCATTCGCCGCAGGAGATCGTCGAGCGCCACGAAGTGCAGCAGTTGGTCCGTGCTGCCATCGCCGCGTTGCCCGAAGACCAGGGCGAGGTACTGATCTACCGTTTTCTGGGCGACCTTTCGACGAAAGAGATCGCGCCTTTGCTGAACCGCTCCGAGTCGGCCGTCAAGTCGCTGCTGCACCGGGCTGTCGTGTCGCTAAAGCGCGAGATCGAGCGACGGGTAGATGTCGTGGAGCGTTTGGAGAACGGCCGTGGACGGGCGGCATCGGCGCGTGAGGAGAAGCAGCATGTCGGACGAGCTTAACACGCCGAACTCCGAGGAAACGCTGGATACGCCCGAATTGTCCGGGACTGTCCGCTTGGCAGCCTCGGCGCTCAGTTCCCCCGCAGCCCCGGCTCAGGCCGAAGCCGAATCGCTGCGCCAAGTCGAAACGCTGATGCAGGACGCGGCCCTATCCCCGCGCGTTCTGCGTGAAGCCGCCGGATTACCCGGCAGCCGTTCCCTTTGGGAGCGGCTGCGGTTTTGGAAGCGATAACCCCATATGAATTTGCACTTATGGCATTAGATGTACATATCATTGGAAGCGGAAAACGAGAGCCTGAGACTGGTTCCTATACCTCCTTCGGATTTGGTAACGAGCACGAGTAGATTTTTCGCCTGGCTCATACTCATGTTGACGCTATCCCTCAGATCGCCAAAATGAGAGACTGTTACGATGATGTAGTCTACGAAGGCGAGAATCTCATTCCTCTTATAACCGAGTTGGACGAGATAATTGCATCCCTGCAGTATATAGGCAACTGTCAGGTGGTGTTGGAAGAATATCGAGAACTTTGTAGGCAGGCAGTGCGGGAAAACAAAGCGATTTTGCTTTTCTCTGATTAGTCGCTGCCTTCTCCTGCCAAGCTGATAATTTGTTCGACAGCCATTCTTGGGGAAACGATTGCGGGTTGGAAAAGTGCATGAAAACTATTACTGATGAACAGGCGAAGAACGACCTAGTGCAGTTGCTGGAACAGACGGCGGCTTCACATGAGCCTATCCGGATCAATGGCAAGCACGCCAGCGCTGTTTTGGTTGCCGAGGAAGATTGGCGCTCTATCGAGGAAACGCTGTACCTGCTTTCCGTACCGGGAATGCGAGAGTCGATCCGCGAAGGAATGCAAACGCCGCTGGATAAGTGTGCCTCAGAGTTGTTTTGGTAGGTGTGCTCCCAGAGGAAGATAACACGCAGGCCGAGCCGTGGCAGATTGTGTTCACGCGGCAAGCCCAGAAAGACTCGCGCAATCTGGCGGCGGCAGGTCTGCGGCCAAAAGCCGAAGCGCTGCTGAATATTCTGCGGGTCAATCCATTCCAAACTCTACCACCTTACGAGAAATTAGTGGGCGACCTGGAAGGGGCTTATTCGCGCCGCATCAATATTCAGCACCGCTTGGTATATCAGGTAGATAAAGACGCGCGGGTAGTAAAGATACTCAGACTATGGACCCACTATGGATAGCCTGACACCCTAAGACTCACGCGGAAAGAAATAAAAATTATGCCGATCGTTGTTGGAGTGGCTTTTAAGCCGCTCGGAAAAATCACGCCCTGCGATGCCGGGCTGCTGGAACTAGCGCTGGATGAGGCCGTGATCGTCGAAGGCGAAGCGGGCCTCGAATTCGGCTTTTTACGCACTCCTGCCCGCGCGGTCCCCGATGAAGACGCGCCGCCGCCGGTGCGCCGGATCATTCGCCGTGCCTTACCCGAAGACTGGCAGCGGCGTGAGCGTGGGGAACGGCGTCAGGCAGAAGCCTTTCGAGTCTGCAAGGAGAAGATCGCGCTTCTGAAGGTGCCGATGAAGCTGATCGAGGCGGAATGGGCCTTCGACGGTTCCCAGGTCACACTCCACTTTACGGCGGAAGGCCGCGTGGACTTCCGCGAACTGGTCCGCGAGGTGGCTGCGGTTCTGCACACGCGCGTTCAAATGCATCAGGTCGGGGCGCGTGACCATGCCCGTATCTTTCCCGGCATCGGTCCTTGCGGGCGGCCCACATGCTGTTCGACGTTCCTGCGGGAGTTCCAGCCGGTCTCCATGAAGATGGTCAAGAACCAGAATTTGGTGCTGAACCCCGCCAAGTTTTCGGGTCTGTGCGGCAAGCTGATGTGCTGCCTGCGTTATGAACAAGAAGGCGACGAGGCGCGGCCGGCGATGCCGCAGACAGGCATGGTGGTGATGACGCCGATGGGCCGTGCCAAAGTCGAGGAAGTCAACGCCGTGCAGCAGATGGTAACGGTGCAGCTCGAATCACAGCAATTTGTCGAAGTGCGGGCGAAAGACATCGGCGAAGTTCCCGGCTGCGTCGATCATGCCGAAGGGGGCTGTGAGGACTGCACGAGTAGTGGCGCACTCAGTGACTGCACCGTGCCAACACGCGACAAACCACCGGACAGCATATCATTACCCGTATTTTGACGAGATTATGGGTTTGCGACGTATCAATTTGCGTGAAATTCGGGTATTCTCACCCTAACTTGGACGGAAATCGCAAAAGGACGCTGCGTAATGACCATGATGCCTCAGACACATTCTTCCGAAACGTCTCACTTGGAAACGTCTTTCCTGGAAACATCTCATCTTGAGCGGCGGCGGCTCCAAGCACGTGCGCGGCGGTTGACCCAACGCGCCCAGGCGCTGGCGGGGGAGGGGCGGTTTGCGGAAGCGATTGCGTGTCAAAGTGAAGTGACCAGTCTTCGGCCACAGGATGCCGGGGCATTTTTCCGTCTGGGCCTGCTCTGCCGGGAAGCGCGGCGCACCGACCAAGCCGTGCAGGCCTTGCGCCAGGCCACCGATCTCGATCCCGCCGGACGTGACCCGCGCGAGGCGCTGACGGAAACATTGGTGGAAGCGAACCGTTATGAAGAGGCGGTTCAGGAAGCACGGGCTTTGATCAAAGTGGTTCCCCGCAGCCTGTTTGCCCGCGATGTGTTAAGCGTTTCCTACCTGCAGCTTGGGAAATTCGACAAGGCCCTGCAAATGACCGGGGAGATGATCTGGCTGGACCCGCTCAATCCGAACCACCACTTCCGGCGCGGGCTGTTGTTTCAGCAGCAAGGCAATCTGAGGGCGGCTGTCGGCGCGTATAGCCGTGCCTTAGATATGTCGCATCCTGAGAGTGAAACCTACCAAGATGCGACGGAGGCCGTGGAGATCCTGGACGACAACCAGACCCGCCAAATCCTCCTGCTGGCCTCCGAAGACCGTTTGTTCCTGCTCAAACTGCGCCGCGACCTGACCGAAGCAGTCCAAGAGCGCGGTTTTTTTCTGAGTGAAGACGGCATGGACCGCTTGAACCACCTGCTCCTGCACGAGTTTCCCGATTGGATCGGCGATCGCCCTGCCTCCGTCCAATGGGGCGGCCTGGGTCTGTACAACTGACGCCATGACGGCTGATTGGCGCACTCTTCTCGGCAAACAGACGCTTGTGATGGGTGTCCTGAACGTCACCCCGGACTCGTTCTCCGACGGGGGCCTGCATGACGATGTGGAAGCTGCTGTCGCCCATGCCCATCGGATGGCCGCCGACGGCGCACACCTTCTCGACATCGGCGGTGAAAGCACCCGCCCGGCTACCTTCGCCGATAAATCCCCCCTACCACCGGAAGAAGAAAAGCACCGCATTCTCCCGGTCATCGCTCGAATTGCCGCCGAACTGCCACACATTCCTATTTCGGTAGACACCTATAAAGCCGAGGTCGCGCGGGCGGCTTTGGATGTCGGCGCATCCCTGCTCAACGACATCAGCGGCCTCACCTACGACCCCGATATGGCCGCTCTGGCCGCCGAGCGCGGTGTTCCCATCATTCTCATGCACCTGCCTGGCCGTCCCCGCGACCTGCCCGCCCATCCTGTCTACACCGATGTCGTCGCTGAAGTTCTGGCCTTCTTTGAGCGTCAGATTGCCTGCGCCGAGGCACTGGGCGTCAACCGCGACCAAATCTGGCTTGATCCCGGCCTCGGTTTCGGTAAGACCGCCCAGCATAACTTGGAACTTCTGCGCCGCCTCCCCGAACTCAAAGTGCTGGGCCTGCCGCTGGTCGTCGGTGCCTCCCGCAAAAAGTTTCTGGGAAAGATTCTCGGCACGGATGACCCCAACGACCGCAAGGAAGGCACCGCGGCCACGGTCACCCTCAGCATAGTCGGCGGGGCGGACATGGTGCGCGTCCATGACGTGCGCGAGATGGCGCGGGTGGCGAAAGTGAGCGATGCGATTGTCCGTGGATGGGTGGGTAGTTAATTGACTGATGTTACGCAGAGCCAATAGCCGGGCGAAGCAGTAATTAAGGTCGAAGCCGTAAACGGCCTCGCTTGGGGGCTAAGCGCCGAATCCCCGCCTGCGCGGGGAATTAGGAAATATAGGCCGACAATTTATGTCCGTCGCCACGCAGGTAGCGAATAGGCGTCTGCGCCCCTCAGCGAAGGCGTTTACGGAGCAACCGCACCCGACGCCATCGTCTTGACTTGACGCCCTGCGTAACATGAGTTAATTGATATAACGGATGTTACGCCTTGTCTCGAACCAAACCTGCCTTTTACGGCGGGGACCGCATAACAGCAATCACTAATTTTGAGGCTCATTGCTGACGCGCCGCATGGCGACGGCGGACTTCTTTACGCTTTCTTTCCCACGATTCCTCGGTGACTTTCTGTGTAGGACTGTTCAGTCCCTCGCGCAGAAGCGCAATAAGATGTGCCTTGTCGCGTACAGTGTTGGGAGGAGCGGGCATATTGACACCCAAATCCGTTTCTTCCGGTTCCACGAATACTCGCAGCTTTTGGCTAGGCAAATTTTCCAGAAGCCGCCTCGTCACTTCTTCGGTTGTTACTTCGATCATTTGTGCTTGTGCCATTATTTTGCCTCCGCGCACCAAAAGTAAATTACCGCACCTGTGCGCCCGGCAGCACGGCGTCCGGGTCGGCGGGGTGTAAGAGAACAGCGTGGCCTTCGGCATCGGTAGCCGCCATCAGCATTCCTTGCGATTCTAAGCCGCGCATCTTCCGAGGGGCGAGGTTGGCGACGACGACGATCTTGCGGCCGACGAGGCTTTCGGGGGTGTAGGATTCGGCGATCCCGGCGAGAATTTGCCGTGGCGTTCCTTCCCCAATGTCCACGGTCAACTTCAACAGCTTAGTCGCGCCTTCGACACGCTCGGCGGTCTTAATTTCGCCTATTTTCAGTTGAATCTTCGCAAAGTCATCAATGGTAATATAGGCATTCGCCGGCCTATCCGGCTCCCCCAGAATTGGGGGCGGGGGGGGCATAGTTTCTGCCATCTGGGGCTTGGGTTCCTTCTGGGGTTTCTCCGGTGAGGGAGGATTGGTTTTCTTGGTGTCGATGCGCGGAAAGATCGGCTGCGCTTCTTCGGTTTGGAGGCCGCCGGGGAGGCCGCCCCAAACGGTCTCATGCGACCAGTCCGCCAGGGGCGTTTCGGCGAGGCCAAGCTGGGCGCGGATCAGGAAGGCGACGTGTGGCAGGAGCGGCGTCAAAAGAATGCTGACGATGCGGGTAGCTTCGAGCGTCGCATACAAAGCGTCCGCGACACCCTCCGTGTCACCGGCCTTGTGCAGCTTCCAGGGGGCAGAGATATCGATATGACCGTTGCCGCCTTCGACCAGTTTGATGATGGATTCGAGTGCGCCGCCGGGGTCAAGGGCCAGCATCGCCCGTTCGACATCTTGGGTGACTTCGCGCGAGAGGGTCGTGAGGGCACCGTTGGAAGTGCGTTCAGCAGCGCCTGCCGGAATACGGCCCTCGGCGTACTGCGCCAGCATCTTCAGGGTTCGGTTCAGCAGGTTGCCGAGCTTGTTGCAAAGCTCCGGGTTGTAGCGCTTCTCGACCAGATTCTCGACCGAAAATTCGGCGTCACCCGTAAACGAGATGTCGCGCAGCAGATAATAACGCAGAGCATCTTTCGCCACTTCCGCCGTCGCGCCGCTCCGTGCCACTAAGTCATCCACGACTTCCTGCGGGGTGGGGATGTTGCCCTTCGACTTGGAGCCTTTTTCGCCGCCGATCAGCCACCAGCCGTGTCCCAGCACTGTCCCCGGAAGCGGCAGATCGAGGCCCATCAGCATCGCGGGCCAGAGGGTGGCATGAAAGCGCGTGTAAATCTCTTTGCCGACCAGATGCACGTCGGCAGGCCAAACCGAGTCCCACGCGGCATTCTGCGGCCAGCCGGTCGCCGTCAAATAGTTAATCAGCGCATCGAACCAGACATAAACGACCTGAGACTCATCGCCGGGAACGGGGATACCCCAGCCATTGTTGCGGCGAGAGATAACGTAATCGCGCAGGCCGCTTTTGATAAACGCCAGGACTTCATTGCGGCGCGTTTCCGGCTGCAGGAACTCCGGATGCGCTTCGATATGCGCCAGCAGCCGGTCGCCGTAAGCCGAGAGGCGGAAGTAGTAGTTGTCCTCGGTCACACGCTCGACAACCGCCCCGCTTTCTTTCGCGCGGCCATCCTCGACTTCGGAGTCCAGAAAAAAGGTTTCGTCGGCGACGGAATACCAGCCTTCGTATTTCCCGGCATAGATATCGCCCCTTGCCTGCAAGCGTCGAAAGACTTCGGCGACTACCGTGCGGTGGCGCGGCTCGGAAGTGCGGATAAAGTCGTCGTGGGAGACATGGAGATACTCCCAGCAGTCTCGAAAGCGCTGCGAGACGCTGTCCGCGAAGTCTTGCGTTGGGACGCCTTCTTTCGCGGCCGCCGCTGCGACTTTCGGCGCGTTCTCATCGGTGCCGGTCAGAAAGAAGACCCGTTCCCCGCGCAAACGATGAAAACGGGCGAGGGCATCGCACAGCAGCGTCGTCGTCGCCGAGCCGACATGGGGAACGCCGTTGACGTAATAAATGGGGGTCGTGATATAAAATGTCTTGTCCTGGGCCAAATTCGTACCTGTCTTCGTGTCGATGCGGTTAAGATAGCCTATGGTACCCGAATTTGAGGACGTGATGCCAGCAAACTAACAGAAACACGCAGGCGCTACATAGACCAGGGTGCGGCGTGCCGGTCGTGTTCTTCCGCCCAGCGGCGCTGCAGGACAATTACTTCCGCCTGAATATCTGCGGGTAGCGGCGTTGCCATCTCAACGGCGCTGAGAAGCTCCTGAAGATTTTCTAAGCGGGCGGTCGCCCCCACCGTCGAAACGACCTGCGGGAACCCGAGGCTAAACCGCACGCAGAACTCCGTCCAGGTTTGACAGCCCGAGCGCTCATAGATCGGTGCGATTTCCACGGCCCGTGTTTTGAGATAGGCGGGGCCATGCTCTAGCAGCCGGGAAAGCGACCCGCCGGCCACGGTCCGCATGGCGACGATGGTCTCGTTTCGCTCTCGCAACAACTCCCACAACTCATCGGAGGCAAAGCGCTGGAGGGGATTGAGATAGAAGATATAGCCGTCGATCAGGCCTTTGGCAAAGCCGCCCTTCAACGCAGCGACGGGCACCTCGGAATTCCAGGGCCAGACTTCCAGCACGAATTTGCCGACCAGTCCTTCTTCCTTGAGCTGACGCAGTCCTTCGCAGGCAGGGCCGCCGGTGCGAAACTCTTCCGCGAGGCCACCGCCAAGACAAAGCTGGCCAACCGGCAAGTGATCTAAACCAAGCGGTTCTAGGTTCTGCGCGATGACTTCACGCACCTGCTCCACCGAGTCCCAGCCGATCTTGACAATAAAGGAGGGGATGGAGGAACGGTTTTGGTCGAAAGCCGCCCGCAGAACTTGCAGGGCATCGCCGTAAGTATGGCTTGTGTGCAGCGAAACGCCGGCTTCTAAAGCAGCGCGGGCTATGGCGACACGCGACTCGAAGGGTAAAGAGCTGTCGCCGAGGCGGGTCGTGCCGTAGATATAGCGAGATAAGCCGGGCAGCCGAGCGGCGGCTTTGGGATCGGGTGAGATCATGGTTCAATAGCTCCTTTGATTGAAGACCTTTGATTGAAGACAGTGTTTAGTCTCCGCTGCAAGCGCCCCCACAGCATCCGCCGGGCGCACCGCAGTTGAAGGCTTCCGGAGCTTCACCGGATCGCCCGCTCTCTTTGACTATTGATTGGGCCATGAGCGAGATTTTGCGGGCTGTCTTGGCTGCGCCGCAGTGCGGGCAGGCAGTCTCGGTGGCATCGCGCTGGCTGGCAGGCCGCAGTGCCTCGAAATCAGTGTGACAGTTGCGGCAGACATATTCATAGAGTGGCATTCGATACCTCCAAAAAGCAATTGAAAATTAAGGACTCACCACCAGCGTGGCATTTTGTGATGTTTGTGTGTTTAAAATAAAACCGTTTTTGAAGGTGCCACTGATCTTCAGGGTTAGTCCTTTGGCGCTGGTCGGCACGATATAGACAACGCGCTGATTTGGCGCATCTTCCGTGAAAGTTCCAATCGCGGTCGTACCAGGCGGCACGGTTGCATAAAATGCGGTAGTGCTTTCGTTGGAAACATTCGGCGTGTAGGTATATTGAGCACTGGTGTAGGTCGCGATCATCTTAAAGTATACGGTATCACCGGCTTTGGCCGTTTGGGCGGAACCCGTTACAACCGCATTCTGAAAAGCAGATCCGGTGGGCGGGGTATAGGCTTCGACCGGAGGCAGCAGACCAATCGGCAGCGCCATCGCAGTCAAGGCCACGGCAGCCGCGCCGGAAAGCGTCCATTGACCGACACGGCACAGTATCGTCGAAACAGGTGCGCGGCGAGATTCCAAATTCTCAGGGCGCAGGGCTGCAAGGCCGAGGCCGAGCAGCGCCCAGAAGAACAGCGACGCCTCGGCGAACTGCCAAGACGGGCTGGCAACCGCATCCAGGACTTGCCCCGCCAGCATACTTAAGGCCGCAATCACCAGCCCGGCTTGACTGCGGGAAACCTGCCTTTGTCGAAGTCGGCGCAGCGCCTGGAAGACGAACGCCGCCAGCATTGCGCCGTATAGAACTAAGCCGACCAGGCCGATCTCTCCGGCTGTCTGCAAATAAAAATCATGGGCTTCTTCGGAGAGCGAAGGCCGCTCTGATGGTCCGAGTAATCGCCCTCTTCCGGTCCATGCCCACTGTGCCCCCGGATAGCGCCCTAGGCCGATACCAATCAGGGGATGAGACGCGGCCAGACGCGAAGCGCCGCGCCAAAGCGACAGCCGTTCCTGCCAGCTCACATCGGACTGAAGCGCGGACAGTGTCCCAACCCGTGTCGTCAGTGGCTCACGCAGGTCTATGGGAGTAGTGAGAAGCGAAAGTAAGAGCAGTCCTGTGAGGAGGGCGACGGCAGACGCGCCCCAAGCCCGCCGCTGATGTGGAGAAACTTCCGCGCAGGACAGCCATAAGCCGCCAAAGACCAGCGCGGCGGCCAGCGCCCCGGCCCACGCACTGCGGGTCTGGCTAAGAAGCAGGCAGAAAAAGCCTGCGCCCATCGCCGCGACAGCCCCCAAACGCCAAGTGACCGTGCGGCTTATCCCGGCCACCGCCGCGCACCAGGGCAGCAGGATAAGCAAAACACTCCCATAAAGCTGATGTTCGCGGTACGGCCCGGTCAGTCCCCCATAGCCTGGCTGCAAACCGCCCGCAATGCCCAGCAGTGCCAACACGCCGGTCAGCACCACGACACCCTGCGCGGCAGTTTTGGTTCCGTGTACCCAAGTCCCTATGGCGAAAGCCAAGCCGATGCCCGCGCTCCAGCGCAGTGCTTCCGTCAGTGCCGCGCGCGCCCAGGGTGTTCCTAGGCTGCGTTCCGCTGAGATCAGTATCCAGAAAACTAGGCAAGCCAGCCAAACTTCGGGCCGCACTGCTGCCGCGACAATCCGTTGCCTCATGTAAAAATCCCTCCGTGGTGTATATTGAGATTAGCATAGCACAGAGGCTAGGGCTGTTGTCAAGGGTAGGAACAGAGTTTATGACGTTCTTCCTTATTCCCGGTTCTGGAGGAGTAGGAGAAGGAGCGACGAAGGCGTGTTCACATGGCTCTGTTAACACCCTTGACAGATTGCGAGAGAGGAAAATGCACTGGCGGCAGCGAATCTTGGGGAAGCTTTCCCACCCAAAAAACTATGAACTTGAAAAAACGTATTTTGTACTTTGCCCGTAGTTTCTTCCTGGCTTATCTCGTGGCCGCCAGTGCCCTGGCGGCGGCTAGGCTGAGGGCTGGCGCTCCGATTCCGGCGGCTAGGGCTTCCAAAGTCGAGAAAAGGGTGGGCGACATCCTCAAACAGCTTACTCTCGCCGAAAAAATCGGCTTGTGTTCCGGCTCCCGCTTTCGCGGCGTTCCCCTCCTGAATATTCCCGATTTGCAATTGACCGACGGGCCGCACGGCATCCACGGCGGGGGACGGACGACTGCCTTCGCTGCCGGTGTGCTGTTCGGTGCGACTTGGAACCCCGGCCTGATCCGGGAAGCCGGTCAGGTCATGGGGAACGAAACGCGGGCCAGCGGAGAGTGTATTGTCCTAGGCCCAGGCATCAATATCCAGCGCAACCCCCTCGGCAGTCGATTCTTCGAGTATTTTCAGGTTGGCGCCGCGTCTCGTGATATTCGGAGCACCGCCAAAATCGTGGTCAACACGACGGATTTTCAGAAAAATGAAGTGGGGCTATGACCTTTGCATCTCTTTGGCGTGCGACTCGCGCCTACTCCTTTCCGGCCAGCGTAATCCCCGTTTTGCTCGGAACTGTCCTCGCCGTCCGTGGCTACCCACACGGTGCCCCCGTCAGCTTTCAGGCGCTGCCGTTTGCCCTCACTTTGTGCGGGGCGGTGCTGGCGCACTTCGGCGCGAATGTTCTGAACGATTACTTCGACTTTATCAACGGCGTGGACACGCGGCCCGAGCATGGCAGCGGCGTTTTGACGGGCGGCGAGATGACGGCACGGCAGGCGCTGTTCTTCGGCGTTGCATTGATGGCTGGGGCGGCGCTCTGCGGCTTGCTGCTTCTGCCGGGCCGCATTGCCGTCATTCTGCCGCTGGCGGGCATCGGGCTGGGCTGCGCCGTCCTGTATCCGGCTTTTTTGAAACGCTATGCGCTCGGCGACTTCCTGATTATCCTGGCGTTTGGCTTGGGGCTGACTTTGGGTGCCTATGGAGTTCAGACCGGCGCATTATCACTCAAGCAATGGTTGCTGGTCTCGCTTTATGCCGTGCCAATCTCGCTCTTGGTCGATGCGATCCTTCATGCGAACAACCTACGTGATGCGCCCGATGACCGCGCTGCCCATGTCCGCACCCTGGCAACACTGCTGTCCCCAAAGGCTGGGCAAACCTTGCAGGCCTTCCTGCTGTTCGGCCCTGTCGCATTCGTCGTTCTTGGGGTCGTCTTACACGGACTGCCGCTTTGGAGCCTCCTCACCCTGCTGTCATTACCCTTGCTGGTGAATGCCTATCGCATCGGCAGCGTGCCGGGGACAGCGCAGGCGCATTTGCTGTTCGGCCTGCTCTATACGGCATCGCTACTGTTCAAGCCCGTTTTCGTCTGAGCGCGACTTCGATCCCGGCGGCCAGCCCAACGCCCGCGAGATAACAGATCAAGTTGGAGGCGTGAAAGCCGCTGCCGAAGACAAGCGCTCCCGCGCGGCTGTGGCGCATTGTGACTATCCACGGCGCATCGTAGAACTTCAGGAACTCGATTCCAAAGCAAAAGAGAGTGGCGGCGGCTGCCGTTCGGAGAGTGGAAAGACGCGGAAAGAGAAAACCGACCAGCCAAAATGACATTGTCGCATACAAGATGTCCCCGGCGTTTTTGGACAGCAAGACAGGGAGCAGGGAAGAAAACTTGCGCGAAGCCAAGCCGAGAAAGATTGTGAGGAAGATTAGCAGGGCGTAAAGAGGACGGCTGCGCGAGGTCAAATTGGCAATTCCTCTGGGATTGCTTCAAGCTTCCAACTCTTGCTGAGATCAACAAGTTTCTGTGCGACCTGCATCAGAACCGCCTGTCGTGCGGTTTGCCTGGCAGATTTCTTTCTACCCAATTCCATTGTTTCACGCTCGATTATGTAAAGATAGTCTGCCACCACCTCAACCGTTGGATAGGACAGCAACAGTTCGTGGACACCTAGAACATACCGAGCGTATTCGCGCTCCGCCGCCGGAATGCCTAAGACACCAATCGGATCCCAGTCCACCAAAAGGATCAAGCCAATAAAGTGCTTTGCCTTTTCTGCGTTTCGCTTCTGGCCTCTATTATAATCTCGAACATACTCCGGGTCTTCATCACGTAGGCGCGTCCACAGTTTTGTGTTATAAACTTGGGCTTTGAGGTGTGCCTCTTTACGGAAGAAATACGTCAGCATCAAGCCTGCGAGAATGTCCTGCTCCGGCTCAGGTAATCTCACGACCTCGGCCAACACTTTCTTCATCGGTTCAGTCATCATCTTAATTTTGCTACCATAGCCGCGTCACGCCATAGGCATTAAACGCTTGGTCGGCACTGATTATTGCCATGTTCTCCGTCAGACTCTGTGCGATGAGAAGGCGGTCGAATGGATCGCGGTGATACAAAGATAAAGAAGCAACGCGGATGAGATGATCCGGTTCGATTGGGAGCAGAGGAAAGTCATTGCGGGTTTGCTCTTGATGTAAAAAGTCACCAAAAGGAAATTGTAATGGCAGTTTACCGACGCTGTGTTTGATTGCCATCTCCCAAACACTCGCCATACTTAGGAATTTCACATTTGCCTCGTCTTCAATTAGGCTTCGTGCATAGGCATTTAACTGAGCTTCGGCAAATACGAACCAAAGAAATATGTGCGTGTCGAGAGGAAGATTCATCCGGTATACTCTTTAAATTCTTCCAAAGGCTCCTCGAAATCTTCTCGCATATAGCCCAGACCTTTGGCGCTTCCAAACTGTGGGCGCGGTTTCGACGCGGTCTGTTGTTTCTCACGCTCGTATTCGGCCAGCGTTTGCAGAAACCGAACAGCCACTGCATCTTGATCTGAGTCCGGTAACTGTTTGACTTGGGCCAAGGCCTTTTCTAAAAGGGCCGTCATAGGGTTTGTCCTCCTGGGCTGCCCTCATTTTACCTCAGAATCACAGGGTTATCACAGCGTCGCCAACACGGAGAATCTTGCCGCCTTCCGACGCGGGAACAATGGTGTTGACCGCAAGACGGTAAAAATGGTTGAAGCGTGAGCGATTGGCCCAAGTAGGCAATGTTTCCTCGCGTTTGGCGCGAAAGGTCAGCGCGAAGTCCGGCCAGAGTTCCGAGGTTTGGGAGTCACGGGTCGGAACGATGCAACGCTGGCAGGGGTTGACACCTTCGATCCGTACCTCGCCGATTTGGAAAGGGACGGCCTCGCCGACCTCGCCGTACAGGCGGTCTTCCCAAAAGGCCGGGACACCGCCGATTTCGAGGTTGGCACGGAAGCGTGTGCGGGTTTCGCCCACACTCAAACCGGGATACCAAGATGCAACTTCTTCCAAGGTGGCTGTGCTGATGACGGTCGGGCCGGGCGCGGCCAGGTCGTCGGGGAAACCGGAGTCCAGGTTCCGGGCCAGCATGATCGGCTGGTCGAAAAAGCGGCTTAACCAATCTTCCAATGCGGCTCTGTCTTCGGTGAGCGAAAAGCTAAATGACCGGTTCGCGCCCTCCGGACGAAGGCAAACCGCGTTCCGTTCCGGCTCCCACGCCATCCGCAGTTGATGAATCTGCGCGTGGCGTTTGGCATTCACATAGCGGCCTTCTGAATCGCGCAGGGCAAACTCCCGGTCATGGGTGAGTGCGCCGCTCGGAAGAATAGCCGCTTCGGTCAATGCGACGGGGTCCAGCGATTTGATGGGATAGATGCGAATTCCCGCGAGATAAGCGCCGGCTTCGGACATGCAAAAGGCTCCCAAAGTGATATGGAAAAGAGGGCAGGGGCAGTGTGGCCCCTGCTTAGGTTAGGCAGCAGTCAATGATTCGGGCACAGGGGCAAAGCCGCTGTGCGTTGCTTCAATATCCCGCTCGATATCTGCGATGACCTGCGGCGAGCGTTTCCGCAGAGTCAGGAACCAAGCGACGCCGAGGACAAAATATCCCAAAAAGATATAGGGGAAATACTTTACCGGGGCCGCTAACGGGGGATTGGTGTAGACACTGCCCACGGCGGGAACGAGCAGCAGAAGCAGGGCGGCGGCCGCCAGAACCATATCCGTGGGGCGCAGTTCGCCGATCTTTTTGAGATAGACCGGCGTCGCAATCGAGATCAGGAAGTAGGCGAACAGGAAACCGAATGCGCCGAAGGTACCGGCATAGCCGAACACATCCACGACGACATTGTGCCAAAGAATCAGCCCGCTGCCCACGATGAACATCAGAGCCGCCATCACCGTGATCGCAATGTGCGGGGTCTCGTTTTTGGCATGGGACAAGCCGACAGACGAATGAAAGACGCCGTGCTTGCCCATGGGATATAAAATACGCGAACCGGCGTTCATGCACGAGAGGGCCAGCGAGAAGAAACTGATCAAAGCGCCAATCGAGATCGGGATACTCAGCCAGCCGACATTGTTCGAATGCGCGAGGTCGTTCAGCGGCGCGGTGAGCGTGTCCAGCGTCGCTTTGTACCCATGTGTGCCGTAAACTTCCATGTAGGTGACGATGACGAAGAAAAGCCCTGTCGCCAGCAGGCTCCAAATAACCGCGCGTGGAATTGTCTTGAGAGGATTCTTGGCCTCCTCGCCGAAAGCAGTCGCACATTCAAACCCGACGAGGCTAAAGATGGCAACCACCACGCCGAAGCCCATGCTGGACGGCGATGCGCCTTTCAAAGTCAATTGGTCTTTGTCGATGGGAATGCCGTGGTGGAAGAGAACGACACTCGTGAGAACTAAAATCAAGGCCACCGACACGCCTTCGAGAACCAGCATCAAGATGGTCGAGAGGCGGATGTCTCTGTAGCCGCAGTACCAGGCCAAACCCGCGCAGATCGCGAAGAGTAAAATAGGCGGCGCCTGGATATGCGCCATGTCCAGCAGGACATTGGCAAAGTTCGTGAAGCCGGTCAATCCGGCGATCCCGATAAAGAGGTATGCCCAAATCAAACACCAGCCGGCGATGCCGCCGGCGGTCGGGCCGAGGCCACGGCTGGTGTAGGCGTACATCGACCCGGCGGAGGTCGAGCGCTTCGCGAACTGATTCAGGTTCAGCGCGACAAACAGCAGCATCACCGTGCCGAAGGCATAGGCCAGCCAGCTTCCGTTGCCCGCGTTTGCATACATCGCGGGAACAATCAGCGCGGCGGTCATGGTCGGCGAGATCAGAGCGATAGCCTGTGCCAGAACTTCCCAAAAGTTCAGACACGAGGACCGAAGGCTGGAGCCTTCTTTGAGGGTTAAAGTCTGCGTAGCCATAGTGCGAGCCTCCATCCAAGATTGAGTGGCATAAGGGTGGGGCAGCACTGCCGAGAACCAGACCGAATTGAAGGTATTTAGAGATAGCTGTCGAGAAGCTGCTTGGGGGCAGCGCAGGCCACGAGAATGAGTTCAGCATCCTCGCCGCCGAGCGCCGTCAGGCGGTGCGGCTCCCGTGCATCAAAATGGGCGGCATCGCCGGGGGAGAGGGTAAAGGTGTCATCCGTCAAGGTCAGCTGCAGAGTTCCGGCCAGCACGTATAGCCATTCTTCGCCGTCGTGCTGGTACCGATCCGTGCCGGTGCGCGTTGCAGGAACCGTCACCCGCACCGGCTGCATACTGACAGGCCGCGCTGCGCTCGAAAGGGCGCGGTAGATGAGACCATTTCCCTGTTGCGGATGAGTTTGGTCGGCCTGTGTCACGATATCCGAGCGGCTGGCTTGATTTTCCTCGAATAACGCCGAAAGCGATACTCCGAAGGCGCGGGAGATCGCCAGCAGAGCGGCCAGCGACGGCTGCCGGTCACCATCTTCGAGACGCGAGAGGTACGATTTGCTCAACGCCGTCTGCCGTGCTAACTCATCCAATGTCCAGCCGGATCGCGCCCGGAGGTCCCGCAGCCGCTCTCCTAGTTCTGCGAGTACCGGGGGCGAGGTTGGTTCTAAAGTCGTTTGCACAGTTCTATCATAGCACAATGTTGTCTGTGTGTCAACATTGTGAGGAAATTATTTTCGCACAGGCAACATCAGTTACAGTCGTATCACGACGCGACCACCACTTCGACTCCCGCAGTCAGTAGCGCGGCGTCCAGAGACTCTTCTGCGGGAAAATCGGTAATCAGCAGATGAGCGGCTGAGAGCGGGCAGACCGACGCGAAGGCCGTGGCACCGAGTTTGCTGCTGTCGGCAACCACGATGACCTCGCGGGCGCAGGCAATCATGGCGCGTTTGACCTGGGCAGCATCGAAGTCCACGACCGTGTAGCCCGCTTCGGCGGAAACGCCGTTGACGCCGAGAAAGGCACGGTCTACATGCAGGCGTGAGAGGAACTCGGCGGCCAGCGGTCCGAGCGTTGCCCGTCGGCTGGCATGAACCGCACCGCCGACGACCAGGGTTTCGATGTGGCCGGGGGGCGCGTCCATCAGTTCCCAGGCCGCTTCTAAAGAGTTGGTCACGACAGTCAGCCCAACCCGCTCTTTGAGCCGGACGGCGATCTCGAAGGTCGTCGTGCCGGCATCGAGCAGCACCGTTTCGTGGTCGCGGACACGCGCCGCCGCCGCCGCGCCGATCCTCGCTTTCTCGGATTGCCTGGCCCGTTCGCGTTCGGCATAGGGCGGTTCATAGAGCGTGGTTTCCGGCAGGATCGCCCCGCCGTGGGTGCGGCGCAGAAGCCGCCGCGTTTCCAGCGTTCCTAAATCGGCGCGGATCGTCGGCGCGGAAACCCCTAATGCTTCGGTCAGTGCCTCGACCGAAACTTTGCCTTCACGCCGCACCCGTTCCAGAATCTCTCGCTGCCGTTCTTCGGCGTACATAAGTTTCGTTTTCTTTCGTTTTGCCCTTGACTTTTTTCGTCTTGCGCTGTATGATAAAGCCATTATAGCAGAAGACGAACCATATGGAAAGCCGTGAGGAGACAAAACAATGGCAGAGCAACCAGTAATCGCCAAGGGACTGGAAGGCGTCACAGCTGCGGCGACTCAGATCGCCGAGGTAGACGGACAGAACGGTAAGCTAACCCTGCGCGGCTACGATGTCGGTGAACTCTCCGGCAAAGTGACGTTCGAGGAAGTCGCCTATCTCCTGTGGAACGGTAAGCTGCCCAATCAAGCCGAATACAACGCCCTGAAGGCCGAAATGAGCGCGGCACGTGACCTGCCGCTGCCTGTCTTGGCCGCGCTTCGGGAACTGGCCCCGCAGGCCGAAGGGATGCACATCCTGCGAATGGGCGCGGCGATGCTGTCTATCGGCGATGTCGATGTGGATAGCCTAGACCTCGCGTTCGCCAAGCGCCGCGCGGCTCGCTTGCAGGCGCAGATGTCCGCCCTGGTCGCTCACACCTGGCGCATCCGTCAGCGTCTGCCCATTATCACTCCCAAGCCCGAACATGGCCTCGCTGAAGGCTTTTTGTATATGCTGGAGGGCCAAGAACCGGAGCAAGCCCGCGTCGATGGCCTCAATGCCTACATGGTCGCGGTCAGCGAACATGGCCTGAATGTTTCCACGTTCTGCGCCCGCGTCGCCATTTCCACCGACTCCGACATGGTGAGCGCCCTGACTGCCGCCGTCGGTGCTCTCAAAGGCCCCAAGCACGGCGGCGTTCCCGGCCCGGTGTTGGATATGCTCCGCGAGATCGGCACTCCCGACAAGACCGATGCCTACATTCGTGCCGAAATGGCTGCCGGTCGGCGCATCATGGGCTTCGGCCACCGCATCTACAAAGTCCGCGATCCTCGCGCCGCCCTGCTGTCCGCCGCCGCCGAGAAGATGGCCGCGCTGACGGATGATTACGAACTGCTCACTCTGACCAAATCCGTCGAACAGACCACCATCGACGTACTGGCCGAACTCAAACCGGGCCGTGACTTGTATGCCAATGTCGAACTGTATGCCGCCCTTATCCTGCACGCCGTCGGCGTCCCCTCCGAGATCTTCACGCCGGTCTTCGCCATCGGGCGCACGTCGGGGTGGACCGCGCATATGATCGAGCAGCTCGACGGCAACCGCATCATCCGTCCCGACTCGGTCTATGTCGGCCCGCACGATCTGAAGTGGCAGCCGATGGATGCGCGGGGTCAAGAGGCCCCCTACCCCCAATGATGGGGGAACCGGAAGTGAGATTAGCTTTCCTACTCCCCCATTATTGGGGGCAGGGGGGGAGGTTTTCGGCTACAATCAATATAGAGCTTGGGCTGAAGTTAGTTCAAGTCGGTGAGCGGCTTCACCTATATGATCCGGTCCAGGGCGAATTCCTGCCGATGGCTCAGGAACAGGCGGACCGTCTGGCAGTAGAAGCCCGTCGCGCCCAAGATGCCGAGGCGGAAGTCGCTCGTCTGCGAGCGGAGATAGAAATGCTCAATAGACAGCGATGAAAAAGCATATTAGTGCCCGGCTATTGCCTTTTTGTAACAGCAGTTAGGAGTTAGTGAAGCCATGTCAGAGGACACATTCCATACTTTGAAAGATGATGAGATACGGCATCGGCGAGAAATGTTGACGTCCCCACACATGAAGCCACTTACGGACTATATCGTCTCGATGCGGCAAGCGCGTGGTCGAGAATACCATATCCCCAATTTCGATCCTTGCGATGGAGGAATCCATGCACGAGCATTGTTTCTTTTGGAAGCGCCGGGGCCAAAGGCGGTTAGATCAGGATTTGTTTCACGTGACAACCCTGACCCTACGGCTAAGAATCTGTGGCAATTGATGCAAGATGCGGGAATACCGCGCGAAGACACTTTGATTTGGAATATCTGTCCGTGGTATGTCGGTGAAAATGGGCATATTCTGCCTGTCAATGCTAAAGATATTCAAGAGGCGCAGCCTTATCTGAGCGAACTGGTTGCTCTGCTTCCTCGTTTGCAAAAGATCGTTCTCATCGGCAGAAAGGCTCAGACCGCTGCCCCTTACCTTCGCTCCATAACGTCGCTTCCCATTAAACACACCTATCATATGAGCGCACTTGTATTTAACATCTCCACGGAGAAAAAAAGGCAGACGCAGACGGATTTTGCTGATGTTGCTCAATTCCTCCGTAATAATTAAGGAACGATAACCTATGCCCAAATCACTGATGATCCGCCCGGACGAGGTCCGCAAGGCCCATTTTATCGAATTCGACCCGATCCCGGTCAACCAATACAAGAAGACGATGGCGGACGAATTGGATCGGTTCGCCCGCGAAGACCTGATCCGTATCCACCACGACATGGCGGTCATCCGAGCCTTCGAGTCGATGCTGCAAGAGGTTAAGACGACCAACAAATATCAAGGCATCGAATACAACCATCGCGGTCCGGCGCATCTTTCTATCGGACAGGAAGCGTCGGCGGTCGGGCAGGCGTATCTGCTCGGCGTGGACGACCATATCTTCGGAAGCCATCGGTCGCACGGCGATATTCTCGCCAAGGGGCTGTCGGCAATCGAGAAGCTGGACGACGAGTCCTTGATGGGCATCATGAAGTCGTTCTGGAACGGGGCCATTTTGCGCGTGGTCGAAAAGGACGCCGAAGGTTCGGTCAAAGACCTGGCCGTAGATTTCCTGCTGTACGGAACGCTGGCGGAGATCTTTGGGCGCGAGACGGGCTTCAATAAAGGGATGGGCGGCTCCATGCACGCCTTCTTCACGCCCTTCGGCGTCTACCCGAACAATGCCATTGTCGGCGGCTCGGCGGACATTTCGGTCGGCGCGGCCCTGTACAAGCGGGTCAACCGCAAGCCGGGCCTGGTCATCTGCAATATCGGGGATGCCTCGGCGGGGTGCGGGCCGACCTGGGAGGCACTGTGCTTTGCGACGATGGACCAGTTCAAGACGCTCTGGGACCAGGCGCTCGGCGGTGGCCTGCCGCTGATCGTCAACTTCGTCAACAATTTCTACGGCATGGGCGGCCAGCCGGTCGGCGAGACGATGGGTTTTGGAACACTGGTCCGCATGGGCGCGGGCCTCAATCCCGAGCAGATGCACGCCGAGCGGGTGGACGGCTACAATCCGCTGGCGGTGATCGATGCCATCGCGCGAAAGAAAGAACTGCTGGAAAGGGGCGATGGCCCAGTTCTGCTCGACACGATCACCTATCGGTTCAGTGGCCATTCGCCATCGGATGCGTCTTCTTACCGCGAACGGGCCGAAATCGAAGAATGGCGGCAGGTGGACTCGCTGCTGACCTACGGCGAGGAACTGCTGCAAAACGGGTTGGCGACGCGCGAGGGCTTAGACGGCGTTCATACAAAGATCGACGCGGCCATTCTGAAAGCCTATAAGAAAGCCATTGACCTGACACTCTCGCCGCGTGCCGACTTGTATGCGACCGGCAGCCTATTGGAAACGACGATGTATTCCAACAAAATAGTTGAGTCGTATGACACAACTCGGACGCCCGAAACACTCATTGCCAAAGAAGACAACCCGCGCATCAAGCGATTGGCCGGGCGAAGCCGGTCGGGGTTGGGGGAGAATGGCGAGGTATTGTCGAAGGGCAAATGTATTGCTCTGCGCGATGCACTTTTCGAGGCCATTATTGACGGCTTCTACACCGACCCGACTTTAGTGGCTTACGGAGAAGAAAACCGCGACTGGGGCGGAGCGTTCGCCGTGTATCAGGGCTTGACCGAGGCGCTGCCGTACCACCGGCTATTCAATAGCCCCATCTCCGAAGCGGCCATCGCCGGTACCGCGGTCGGCTATGCGCTCGAAGGCGGCCGAGCGCTTGTCGAACTCATGTACTGCGATTTCTTGGGCCGCGCGGGCGACGAAGTGTTCAATCAGCTCTCCAAGTGGCAGTCTATGAGCGGCGGCCTCCTGCAAATGCCGGTCGTCCTGCGCGTCTCCGTTGGCTCCAAATACGGTGCCCAGCACTCGCAGGACTGGACGGCCCTCTGCGCCCATATTCCCGGTCTCAAAGTCGTCTTCCCGGTGACGCCCTACGACGCCAAAGGGCTGATGTATTCGGCTTTGAAGGGAACCGACCCGGTGATCTTCTTCGAGAGCCAGCGCGTCTACGACCAGACGGAACTGTTTCACGGCACCGACGGCGTTCCGGCAGAGGCTTACGAAATCCCCTTGGGTGAACCGGACATCAAGAAAGAGGGCAAAGACCTCACCATTCTCACTATCGGCGCGACCCTCTACCGCGCGTTGGAAGCCGCCAAGACTCTCGAAGCCGATTACGGCCTCTCCTGCGAGGTGATCGACGCCCGCTCCATCGTTCCCTTTAACTACGAAAAAGTCATTCAGAGTGTCCAAAAGACCGGCAATATCCTTCTGGCCTCCGATGCCTGCGAACGTGGCTCGGTCTTGCAGACAATGGCCGCTAAGATCACGCAGTTCGCCTTCAATTACTTAGACGCCCCGCCGGTCATTGTCGGTGCGCGTAACTGGATCACCCCGCCCGATGAAGTCGAAGACGCCTTTTTCCCGTTCCCTAGCGACTTTTTGGACGCCGTTCATACTCATATTCAGCCATTGAAGGGCTACGAGGTGAAGCGCCGGACCGACACGGAGGATTTGATGCGCCGCAGTAAAGAGGGCGTGTGATAGAAAATGGGCGCGGCAGATGCTGCGCCCTATTTATTTGCTTCCTTCATGCGCTGAACAACTAGCTGTTGAAAAGGTATAATGGCGTTAAGAGGAGGGAGCAATATGCCCACAGCCATTCCAACGCCGCAAGAGGTGGTTTATCGTGGTTTAGAGCTTTATGACCGGCAGATTCGTTCGCAGGTCGAGGCAGGCAATCAGGGGAAGTTCCTCGTCATCAATACTGAGACAGGAGACTACGAACTGGATGCCGACGATGTAATTGCCGCCAAACGCGCTAAATCTCGATTTGGCGATGCTCTGCTGTTTAGTATGCGGGTGGGTCATCCCGCCGCGTATCGGTTGGGCAGCCGCAGGATCGTGAAGCCGGTATGATAATCGGCAGCATCAATGCGGATCGAGAAGCCACACTGCGCCTGGGGGCGCATGGCGCAGAAGGATCGCAAGAGTTTGAGGCGGTGATTGATACAGGGTTCAATGGCTATCTAACGCTGTCAAGCGCGGAGATTGCCACGCTCGGTTTGGCATTCCACAGCCAGAGCCTTGTCACTTTGGGGGATGGCAGCCAGATTATCCTCCAGGAGTTTGAAGCCGTTATAGATTGGGATGGTCAGGGGCGTGACGTTCTGGTCTTGGAGGCGGAAGGTGGCCCGCTCGTAGGAATGGCACTGCTGTACGGCTTTGATGTCTGGCTGCGAGTCCTAGATGGTGGTCACGTCAAAATTGAAGCAGTTGCATAGTGGTATTTTAGATCACCCCGCCCGATGAAGTCGAAGACGCCTTTTCCCTTTCCCCAGCGACTTCTTGGACGCCGTTCACACCCATATTCAGCCCTTGAAGGGCTACGAGGTGAAGCGCCGGACGGACACGGCGGATTTGATACGCTGCAGCCAAGAGGGCGTGTGACAAGAGAAAGGGCGCGGCGTCTGCCGCGCCCTTTCTCTTTTAATATCGTTTACTCTCTGCCGCAGAGGCCGAGTATATCTTTCAGCGGCTTGATTAGTCCAAACCGTCATCAGGATCACCCTGAAATTCTGCCAGATGGTGCATAATTCCTGACATGAAAACTATTTATCTTGTTTCCTGCGTGTCTGCAAAAAAAGCGTCGGCAGCGGCAGCGAAAAAGCTATACGTTTCCGATCTCTTTACAAAAGCGAGAACCTATGTGGAAGCGATAGGAGTCCCGTGGTTTATCTTATCGGCAGAACATGGCCTACTGCATCCTGACGATGTGATCCCGCCTTACAACAAAACCCTGAATTGGATGCCGATTCAGGAACGACGTGTCTGGGGTCGGAACGCGTTTGCGCAGCTTACCGAAACCCTTCAGCGCGGCGACCACGCTGTCTTTTTTGCGGGCGCAAAGTATCGGGAATTTTTGGTGCCGGCTTTAGCCGATTTCGACGTCAAAGTTACTATACCGCTCGAAGGCAAGCGCATCGGAGAGCAACTGAGTTGGTTCAAGGGCAAAATGAATGAGCGATGAACGCCTTGCCGATTTGCAGCGGTTTTATGCTCTGCTGGCAGAGTTAGAACGTCACAATGGCGGAAAAAGGCTGTTGCCTGAGTGTCATGGCCGCATGGATTGGCCGCAGCGAGGTGTTTATTTCTTCTTTGAATCGGGCGAAACACGCTGTCAAACCGGCAGTGGCCTTCGCATTGTTCGCGTCGGCACTCATGCCGTTTCCGTGGGATCGAACAGCACACTTTGGGGTCGCCTTTCATCCCATCGCGGGAGTGTATCAACTCAGGGCGGCAATCATCGGGGATCCATATTTCGCTTGCTGATAGGTGAAGCGCTGGCGCTAAAATCACCCTCTCTGGCCTGTGCGACTTGGGGCCGAGGGGCCTCCGCGCCAAAGACTACTCGTGACTTGGAAACAAATCTCGAATGTGCGGTATCCTCTTATTTTTCTCGAATGCCGTTTCTCTGGTTGAACGCGGATGACACACCTTCCACGGAGAGTATTCGAGGGTATATCGAGCGGAACGCTATTGCACTGCTGAGTAACTTTGACAAGATGGCTCCGGTTGACGCGCCTTCCTCGGAGTGGCTAGGCCGCCTAAGCGACCGACACAAGATTCTCACTTCCGGTTTGTGGAACCAAAATCATGTCGCATCGGAATATGACGCGCAGTTTCTCGATGTTTTCGCGACTTTGTTACAGAAAAGTGCCATTGTTCCGCGAAAAGCGTGACGCAGGGATGATCTTACGAAGCATGGAGGAATAGATGACAAAGAAAGATGTCGGCGCTCTTGTGCAAAAATATTTAGACAAGCAGCGCTTGGGAGATATTACCTTTTCCATTTTGGAAGAAGAAGTCCGCCGCGAGCGGTATGCGTGGTACGTTCCTGTCCGGCCGAGCCGGGAGCCTGAGAAAATATTCGCTTATTACGAAGTCTTGACGGAAGTGGAAACCGAGATCGACGAGAAAGAGCATTTGAACATCTTATTCATGCCTATCGTTTCGGAGGAAGCCGCTTTGGCGGCGTAGCAGAAATGAAGAAGGGCGCGGCGTCTGCCGCGCCCTTCTTCACTTTGTTCTGTCGTCAGAACCGGGTCTCACGGGAGGAGCCGCCTTCAGAAATCGGGTCTTCGTCGAGTTCCGTCCGAGCGCCCGCGTCGCCGAAGTGGAGAGGTTCGGAAGGGCCGGGGGCGAGATGGGAGAACTCTTCCTGAGCGCGTTCTTTAGCTTCGGGAGTGAGCGTGTCGGCGAGTTCACTGCCGGTCAGTTCGTCCGCCGCGTCTTCGTGTGATGTCGTTTCTGAGGGTGTCATGTGGATTCGTCCTGTTTCAGCCCTTCGGGGCATAGCGTTAAGAAGAGGCTACCACCGAGCGAGGCCACTTCAAACCCAGGTGAGGGTGCCACAACTTCTCATAGCCAGTGGGTAAGATCTCGCCCAATCAGTTCCTGAAGCCGCAGGATATCGTCCCGATACTCGTGGGTCAAGGAAGCGCGAATGTTTGGGTCGAGCGGAGGAGGCATCGTTAAGTTATAGTGCGTGTCGAGGCGCGACAGAAGCGCGGAGAGGGCGCGGCGCACCGGCGTCACTTTCCCAATTCGGATTTTCTTTTCCAGCCATTCTGGGTGACGCGCAATGTAATGGAGTCGCCGGTTGCGGGGAATTCGTGTCACATTGCTGCGCCGGAGTGTCGGTTTTATATCCGCATCCACACCCAAGAATTCGAAGAGGTCCTCCAGCATTTTTTGCGGAGAGTGGTTCCAGTCTTCGTAGAGATAGATTTTCATCTGATTTTTGGCAAATAAACGATAATAGCGTGTCAATGATTCGGAGTAGAATCCGTTTTGCCGATGAAACAGGCAAGGGAAATATCCTTGCTGGATGCGGCTTGGCTCTTCCGCCAGGGCTTCCACGAATGTCGGGGCGTACTCTGCACCTTTTTCCAGCATATAGAGATAACTGGAATAGGCCCGTTCGGCAGGCTGCCTAAGCACCGCTGCAATTTTGCATGTGGGCGCTGCGGAATAAATTCCATGAGCAGCGTCCGGGGAAAGTAAATAAAAGGTCGAGGCATCGCCTACAATCCGATGAGCGGAAGTGGAAGCATAGAGTCGCAGATATTCTTCAGGTCGCCAGACAGAAGTGCGTGACCAGTATCTTCCCCCCGGACCCGGCATGACAGGAGGGCAGTTTCCATTAAATGTAAAATAATTCGGCTCCTTCACTCGCCCCATGAAAATATCGGGATGCTGCTGGAGCGCGTGATACAGCGCGGTCGTGCCGCACTTGGGAGCACCGATCAGAAAGAAATTAGGCAACGTCAGAAAGAAATTAGGCAGTGGCATGGTGTCTCGCCTTTGTCTGCTTTTTGACAATTCGCTTTTTAATTTTTCTGAGCATTGTCATGGCCCGAGAGTTGGAACGGACGCGCAGCGCACACCGAAGACGGAGTTTACCAGCCGATGGGGGCGTGTCTGCTTCGAATTCCGGGAGGATCCGCCGATAAAGGTGGAAACAGGCCATTCCGAGTGGAGAAGATCGCTTACAGATTTCCCACCAGCGCTCGGCCATACGTGTCCGGTGGGCGGCATCCGCTTTGTTTGTCAGACGCACCAGCCACGACCCGGCCTGGCCTAGTTCCTGCAGGGTAGCTTGGGCTTCCCCAAAATAACGCGTGAAAGTATCTGGAAATCTACTTCCAAGGACTGCGGAAAAAGCGTGAAGAAATACCGGCGCAGATAAAGGCGGCGGTCTGCCTGAACGGTGTCTGGTTGCTGCCGGCTCAATTGGTGGGGATGTGTCCGGTATTGCAGCAAAATCTGCGGCATATTTCCGAGGCGGTACAGGGGAGCAAGACGCAGCCATAGCTCATAATCGCAGAAAGTTGCCCCCGGTAAATGCGGGTGAGACTTCAGAACAGATGCACGCGCCATTACGGTCGGCTGCAACAATGCACAGCGAAACAGCAGTTCCGTAGTAATCGTGTCTGAGTCTTCTGGGAACCAAAGAAGGCGAGTGTCATCACCGAACCGTTTGGCGTTTGTCCCGCAAACATCGAGGTTTCGGCTCTGCATCCACTTCCGCTGAGCGGCCAGCCGCTCGGGCAGGGCAATGTCATCCTGATTAAAGAGCGCGATATACTCCCCGGAAGCCGCCGCGATGCCGACGTTCAATGCTGCGGACTGGCCGCCATGCTCTATTGAAACCAGTCGAATCCGCGGGTCTCTCCGCGCAAATTCTTTCACAATCGCGCAGGAACCGTCCAATGATCCATCATCTACCACAATCAATTCGAAGTCGGAATAGGTTTGATCCAGAATAGACTCAATTGCGGCACCGACATATTCCTCGGCATTATAAACCGGCATGACCACAGAGATATGGGTAGCTTGCTTTGAGGAGATATGTCCAGGACAAGTATCCATAAAAATTAAGTATCCATAAGTTAGCCGGAGGAATGATAACAGGCCAATACGCGGTATTGCTCCGCCGCGCCGTATCCCACAACGCCGACAGTGCCGTCTTGAAGCCAGACATGGGTTTTCAGACCTATTTCCGGCATAACGGTTGCGCCATAATACAATTCGGTTCCGACTCGCCGTCGCCGTAACATCCCTTGAGCGGCGATGGCGCGGGGAAAACAAACGAATTCCCCAGGGAAACAGTGGGAAGCGCGAAGCACTAACCACCGCACTCTGAGGCAAAGCCGAGTGCGTTCCGGGCCGATTATTTCAGCTGCTATGATGCCTTGTGATAGCCTTGGTACGAGGCGTGAGAAAGGAATATACCGGAGTGCCTGTCGAGCTGCCAGAAGCCAGAAAATCGCTTCGAACAGCTCAAACCGATCGGCAAAAGGCATCTGTCGAAACTCATGCAGTATCCGACGAATGCGATAAGTGCCTAATTTGCTGCGCTTCCGAACTGCCATGGTCTACGAGTAGGTGTTCGGGCCATCTGCCGCGATATGATTGGGGATAGCACCCATAGCTTCGCTTAACGAAAGACGCTCGAAGCTTGGCGATACCCAGGGCTGCAGCGACGGCTGGAGGATCGGCCCTGTTGCGGGCGGTGTGACCGCTTGTGTTTCATTATCAATCATCGGTATTTCTCCTTATATTTCCTGCACGATTTGCAGGAGACCAACATCGTTCAGTGTTGTCGCTAGAGCGAGGACTTCCTGACGACAAGTTGTTTCATCAACAGCAAAATGACCTTGAAGTTCTGCACAGATGTCAGAAAGACGAATGGGTTGGGTTAGCATTTCCCAAATCTTGCCGCCTGTGGCATTGAGGCTGTAACAATACCCTTTTTGGGCGTCAATAGCGAGATAAACCCCGTCAAGCTGGCTAAATTCCATGTTCCGGGTGCGTTGAACGAGGGAAGTATAAGTCAACAAATCTGTTCTCCTACAAAGCGATTCTCCCGAAGTAATTCTCACTCTTTACAAAGTTCTCTCTTTATTTACGAATTCCTTCTCTTTTTATTTAGGTATTTAGGTTTTATTGGCCAGTGCCTGTTTCTCGAAAACAAGCGCGACGGTATCCTCCAGAGCAGCCCACTTCCTGGGCCGGGAAAGTTCCCAGATAGGAACGCGCTTTACAAGTTCCAGGCAGCGTATCCAATGTCCACCGATCTGCCCCATCGGTTCCAACAGTTCACCGCGATAGGTCGCGGTGGCGACAAGGCGCTGAAGCGCATCCAGGCCAATCAAGCGCCTGCAACTCAGATCTCCCCAGGTCAGCAGGTAAATGCCTGTCACGGGAGAGCACTCTCCTTCCGGCCTGTGCAAGATGGGAATGTGAAATTTATCCATGCGTGCGTGATCCTGTTCGCGGCCCAGAGCTTCATACTCTAGCACCGTAAGGGCGTCGCGCCATAACTTCAAGCGCTGGGCAGATCGATAGATCGCCGGATATCCGGTGTCCGTCAAAGTAACCCGGCAGAGGTCATCACTGATCAAGGGATAGCCGAGAGTGGTTAATCTGGCGACCATCGAGGACTTGCCGGCACCCGACGCCCCGCAGAAAGCGATGGCCGAATTGCCGGCTTGAACCACACCGGCATGAAGTGTCAAGATACCTTGGAGATGACAGAGTGCGCCCCAAGCGGTTCCCAGCAGAAAAACGCGTACTTTTTTTAGGTCCGGGTCCGGCACGGCATTGATGGTGATCTGCCCATTGCGGTCGACACGGTAAAAACCTGCATCTGGGATGAAGAAACAGTATTGGTCGGCGCTGAGGCGAGTTTCCGGCGTCGCGCCCGCGCACGGTGCGGATTGCCAGCGAATAGTGATATCGGGAGAATTGGAAATGGGCGCTGTCTCAAACGAATTCCACTCAGGTAATTGCAGTTCGGAAATGATAGAAAAGCCGGAGTGCTGATAATACCAAGTTGTCAATGAATCATATTCCTTTTTGGAACCAGTGAATAAAACAACCCGTCATCAATCCATGCTCCAAATAATTACGGAGTCCTAAATCCATCCTTTCGGCGGGTCCTTCGGGGTGCGAGAGTTGTTCGAGTGCCTCCCTTACCGCCTGTAAATCGATCAGACAGGAGGCGAGACTGCATTGAGAAATTTGTTCTAGTTCAGTTCGCATCTCCTGCCCCGCGTTTGTCATCTGTTCGGCCCAATCGGCGGATTGCAGGCCACGCCGTCTGCCATCGACCACTTCCGGCGGCAGGCGACCGGCCATTGTCCTTCGGATGAGACGACGCGAGACACTTCCCCGCCGGAACTGGTTATCCGGCAGGGCTAGGCAGAACTCAACGATCCGTTGATCCGCTGTCGGGTCCCGCAACTCCACTTGAAACATGGCTTGATATCCCGCTTTGAGATTACTCAAGCCGCCTACGGACTTCTGGATCGTGTCGGCCCGAAAAGTGCGGCTGTCGGCCGAGTTTAAAGGAAGCACGGGAGACAAAGCACGGTTGGAGAGGAGGATGCCTTGCGCTTTCGCGTACTCACGGCGAAGAAGGGGAGGGTGTCCCAACCGGCTCGAGGCAGAATCCGCTGCGTGTGACACGGCTTGGAAGAGCGACGGCGGAAGCAGAGGGAGAAGACCGTGGCGCAGCAATGTTTTCCAGGCAGAGGCTGCCGGCATAGCCTGTGCCATCCGGCGCGACTCGCACAGGGCATTACGCCACTCTCCCCGCCGCACGAAATGGGGCAGTGTTTCCTCCCCTTTCCAGCTCACAGTCAGGTTGCCTTGGGCGCCGATCAGTAGGGTATGCACTCCCTGTTCTTGGGCTTTCTGGAGTATGCCCTCGAACCACGGGCGATTACAGGCGTTTCGGAAAGGAACTTCGGCATGTTGAAATAACTGGTCGCTTTCCTGAAGAAAGTGGCGACCATTGGGGTGAACAAGATGGAGATCGATATTATCATACAGCGCGGCAATAGACTCCACAAAGGGAGTTTCATCCGAATAGCGGACCCGATCCGAGGGCATTTGGAACCCAGGCCTAGGCACTTGCGTGAATGTGGCCAGCCGCTGAGTCTTTGCCTGCAATAAAGGCGCGGCAACCGCAGCCAGAGAGGATGAATCCAAGCCGCCACTGAGCATAAGGCCGACCGGTGTCGCGCTCCTCAAGTGGTCGCTGACGACCCGCGTATAGAGAGCCAGGAATGCTGCCTCGTATTCTTCATCTGAGGCAAATCGAAGCTCACGGTTTGCATCTAATTCCCAAAAACGTTGACTGATGAGGCGGCTGCCATCGATTACAAGAGTGTGACCGGGCAAGACGCGACAAATACCTTGATAGAACGTCGATTCCGGCGGTCGTGGCACCCGCGCGAGATACTTGGCGAGATAGTTTTCGTCGAACTCGCGCGGCACGCCCTTCAAGGCAAACAGACCTTTTGGCATCGTCGCAAAGGCAAAGAAATCTGGGGAACTGTGATAGTGAAGAGGACGGCTGCTGAACGGGGAAACCGCCAACAAGAGAGACTTTTCGCGCTCATTCCAAACGGCAAACGTGTAATCGCCGATCAAATAGCGCGGGCAGTCTGATCCCCACCGGAGATAGGCTTGCAGGAGGAACTCCGAGTCAGGAATGGGGGTAGGGCCTGGTAAGAGGGTCGGAAGTTTCTGAGCCAATTCCGGTCGATTGTCAAGCCGAGCCGCACTCACCAGGATCACCTGCCGGTCCGGCGAGAACACCGGTTGGCGTTCCTCGAAATCTTCCGGCGTGAAGGCGATTTGCTGTTGCAGCAGCCCCACTGCCCTATGGCACCACACCCCGCCGCCATTCAGGCCATGTGCCTGCAAAGCTGCGCTCATCCGTGCTAGGTCAGTTCCCTCAGCGCATTTTCCATTCAGACAGAACAAGCCGGCAATCGCGCTCATAGGTGCAGTATAACACATTTATATGCTAAAATCTAAGTGAAGATGCCCGAAACGAACCGACAAAACCCCTATAGCGGCGGTTTCTCACCCGAAATGCGACTGCTGACCACCTCCGTTGCCTGCGCTCTAGGTTTGCCGAAAGAGACCGACCGGGATCTGAAGGCTGTAAACCTGAACGCTGTAGACTGGGACCTATTTTGCGAAATGGCGCATTCGCACCGTGTCCTGGCTTTGGCTTATTCCGGCCTCCAAGTCGCCTCGGATATTGACGTTCCCAGCGACGTGACCGCCCGGCTTGCCCGAGAGGCAATGCAGTCGTGGCGGCGATCTTTGATTTTGACGCGGGAACTGGCGCAACTCAGCGGCCTTCTCCACTCTCAAGGAATTGCGATGGTCGCTTTGAAAGGACCGGCCCTCGCAGTTCAGGTGTATCGTTTATCCTCGTTGCGAGCTATGCGTGATCTCGATGTGCTGATACGGGCTGCAGATTTCCCGCAGACAAAGGCTGTCATGGAAGCGAATGGCTTTGTCTGTGAGGAGCCTATACGTCGCCTCACCCCAGAGCAGCAAACCCAGTACCAACGCAGTGCGACTCATATCAGTTTCCGAAGCGTCGCCCTCGGTTACTTGGTCGAAGTTCATCTTCGCCCCCTGCAAGTCCCAGCTTTGTTTCCCGTTTCGACGGACAGCCTAATGAAGCAAGCCCAAAATGTCAGGCTTGGCGAACACGATGTGTCCACACTTTCGCTACGGCATCACTTTCTGTATGTCGCGGCGCATGGCGCTAAGCATGGCTGGTGGCGGCTGCTGTGGCTGGCGGATTTCGCGGCCTTCCAAATCCGCTGGCCGGGCTGGGTCTCTGAATTGGAAAGCGCAGACGGCCTTGGACGTGTATTAACCGCCGCCGCTTGGTTGTCGAGCACTTGTTTCGGAAGCCCTTTGCCAGTTTGGGCGACGGAAAAAAAGAAGGAAAAGCGCGTTTACGCTATTGCCGTTCATGGCAATCAGTGTTTGGAGCGTGGTCGTCCGCCGAGCACGTACCTTGAAAAATGGGCAGAGTTGGCAAACCTGTTACGGCTTCGGTCGGAACTCCGCTATTATGGGGAAGTGTTCGCGCTTTATTGGAGTCTCACGCCGGCTGATCTTTCCTGTGTCACTCTCCCAATCTTACCCGCCCGCTTGTATCCGGCGCTGCGCCCGTTTCTTTGGATCTGCCGCCGTTGGTTTCAAATGGGGCCGTCTTCAACCTCCGCCGAAGACAAATGAAACACGGGCGCAAGGCGACGTTCGCGTTCCACGTCGAGCCTGTTTAAAAACATTGCGCGGGAGATTTCGTAAGCACCCAAAGCCGCTAGATGCGGTGTCATCATTTGAATATCCATCCAGGTCAGGCCTTGTGAAAATAGATGGTCTCGCAGGAACAGCAAAGCCAGCTTGGAAGCGTTCGACTGGTCATGGAACATGCTTTCGCCGCTGAAGACGCCGCCGACAAAAACGCCGTACAGGCCGCCGACCAGAGTGCCTGCATCGTTCCAGGCTTCGATGCTGTGAGCGAACCCGGCGCGGTGAAATTCCGTATAAGCCCGGAGCATCGGCGGAGTGATCCAAGTGCCGTCTTGGCGTGGGCGCACGGCCCCTCGGCAGGCGGCGATTACCTGGTCGAAGGCCTGATCAATCGTAAAGGTCAAAGACGTATGGCGGCGGAGCCGGGCAAGACGCGCGGGGATGTGCATCGTGTCGAAGTCCAGCACGGCACGATGCGGCGGACAGAACCAGAGTAGCGGGTAGCCGGGAACAGGCCACGGGAAGATGCCCTGGGCATACGCGGCGTGTAGGGACTGCACCGTAAGATCGCCGCCGACCCCGACGACTTCCGCGTCTCCGGCCAGCCGGGGCGGGATAAAATCGGGCATAGGCATGGTATTCTATGGCTATGATACCCCCGAAGTCAGCAATTCCGAAGTCAGCAATTCCGAAGTCAGCAATTCCGAAGTCAGCAATTCCGAAGTCAGCAATTCCGAAGTCAGCAATTCCGAAGTCAGCAATTCCGAAGTCAGCAATTCCGACCCGGTCGGGTCTTAGCCGCCTGCTCCTGGCCTGTGCGCTCACCGTGGCACTGTGGTTTGTCCCGTGGGCCTCGCTGGCGCTGTACCCCGTGCGGCTTTTCGTGACTTTTATCCATGAAGGCAGTCATGCGTTGGCGGCGGTGCTGACCGGCGGGGCGGCCGAGAATATCGTCGTGCAGCCGGACGCCTCGGGGTACACGCTGACGGCAGGCGGATGGCAAATCGTGATCGTGATGGCGGGGTATCTCGGCGCAACAGCTTACGGCGCGGCCATGCTCGCTTTGGCGCGGCGGCCCGGTTTAGCCCGGTTAGTTTTGGGAGTTTCCGGCGGCTGGATCGCTTTGCTTGACCTGCTGCTGGTGCGGAACGGGTTTGGGCTGGGGTGGGGGATCGTGATCGCGGCGGGGCTGATTGTCGCTTCCCGAAAACTTTCGGCAAAGGCGGCGGAATGGGCGGCGCTGTTTTTGGGTGTCCAATGCGTGGTCAATGCGCTGTATGATCTCAAGACGCTGGTGGGGCTATCGACGGTTGTCGGGGGGCCGGTTTCGGATGCCGTGCTGATGTCTCGATTGATCCCGCTGCCACCCCTAGTATGGGCCGTCTTCTGGTGCCTGTTGGCACTCGGCATTCTGGGCGCGGCCCTGCGGCCATATTGGAAAAAGGCTCTCTAACCCTTGTCGGCCACTTGCGGCTTTTTTCTTGACAGGTTTTCACGGCTTCTGTATAATGAAGCATGCTTCAGTCATCGTCTCGTTCCACAAACACGGCAAGCGGTGCGGTTCAGACGCCGTCGCCGCCGACACGCGCCGTGACGGGCCGGGCGATCGTGATTGGGGCGGTTCTTGCGCCGTTCTGCTGCTACTGGGTTGCCTACACGCAGATCCGGGCCAATTCCACGGACCTGACTATGATGTCGCTGATGGCGGCGGCTTTTTTCCCTTTGATCGTGCTGCTGGCCATCAATGCCCTGCTCCACCGCGTACGGCCCCAAAGTGTGTTCGGACGAGGCGAACTGCTGACGATCTATGCGATGCTGGCATCTACGGTTGGACTGGCCGGAGGCGGTTTTATCCCGTTTTTGGCGACCACGATCCCGGCCCCGGCCCATTTCCAGACACCGGAGAACCATTGGAACAACTGGTTCCAATTTCTCAAACCATGGGCGACCGTGTCCGACCCCGAATCGGTCAAGACTTTTTATCAGGGCCAAAGTACGTTCTTCACCCCTAGCCACCTGCATGTCTGGGCGGTTCCGATTGCCTGCTGGTCTTTCTTTCTCCTGGTGCTGCTGTTCTGGGGCTACTGTGTCAACACACTCCTGCGGCGCTCGTGGATGGATGAAGAGAAGCTGCTGTTTCCCATTGCGCGCCTGCCGCTGGAGATCACGCGCGACGACCTGCCGTTTTGGCGTAACCGGCTGTTTCTGCTAGGCTGCGCTGTCCCGGCCTTGGTCGAATCACTCAATTCAGTGCATTACACGTTCTTTCCGACTCTGCCGTTTCTCCACATCAAGCCGGACGACACGCTGAATATCATGCAGTATTTAACGACCAAGCCGTGGAATTCGCTGGGATACTTTTCCTTTGCGTTTTATCCCCTGGCAATTGGCTTGACATTCCTAATGACGACCGATGTCAGTTTCTCCTGCTGGTTCTTCTATTTTTTGGACAAAGCCGAACTGATTTGGGCGACGGTCTACGGGTTCCATGACCCTGGGGCCTCTGTCACCTCATCACGCATGCCGTATTTGTGGGAGCAGGCGACGGGCGCGTGGCTGGCGCTGGCCTTGCTGTCGCTGTATGCCTCGCGCCGTCACCTCGCGGCCTGTTTTCGCAAGGCGTTCACCGGCAAAGGGATCGAAGACAAAGACGAGCCGCTTTCGTATCGCACAGCGGTCTTTGGATTTGGCGCGTCTTCGGTGCTGCTGACTGTGTTCGGGATGGCGTTGGGGATGTCCTGGCAAGTCGCGGTCTTATTCTTCGTGCTGTACTTGCTGTTCTTGATTACCTACACGCGCATTCGCGCCGAAGCGGGTTTGCCCTGGGTCTTTTCCCCGGTGTTCACCGCACATGGTTCTCTGCTGGACATCGGCGGGCAGACGCATTACAACGGGCAGGACCTGACGGGCCTGGCGCGTTTGAGCTGGTTCGAGCAGGACTACCGCAGCCATATGATGCCAAATCAGATGGACGCGATGAAATACATGAGCGATAGCCGGGTCAGTCTGCGCGGCCTCTCGCTGGCTCTGGGGATCGCGACCGTGATCGCGCTGCTCGGCTCCTGGCTCGGCTGTATGCACATTTTCTACACTTACGGCGCGGCCTCAGCCAAAGTGAACACCTGGTATTCGGATCAAGGGCGTGTGGCGTACAGCAATTTGCAGAACCAGCTCAACAACCACACGATCACCGATATTCCGCGCCTCTGGGGGACATTGGCGGGAGCGGTCGTGACCCTGCTGCTGACCGTGATGCGGACACGTTTTGTCTGGTGGCCCCTGCATCCTATCGGCTATGTCGTCGCGCAGACATTCACGATGGACTGGCTTTGGTGCCCGACATTTATTGGCTGGGCCTGCAAATCGCTGGTGCTGCGCTACGGCGGCATGAAGAGCTACCGGCAGGCCTTGCCCTTCTTTTTGGGCCTGATAGTCGGGGACATCGTGGTTTCCTCGCTTTGGACCCTGCTGTTTCTGGCCTTCAACATCCCCGGCTACCGAACATTTCCGATTTGAGAAGACCTAAACGTCATTGGCTGGAGCGGTGATGTCCGGGGGTGTCTGTGCGCCGCCGGCGACCCCTTCGACGCGGTAGGTCTTGCCTTCGCGGACCATGAGGTAGACCGACGGCACCGTGACGCCGTCCTGGCCGGTGACAGACGCCAAAATCTGCAAATGGGCGCCGGTGAGATCGCAGCGGGCCGGGCCGAAGACCACTTTTTTATAATGGGCAAACTCTGGGTAGGTTCGCAGCATCATGGTCCGAAAGGCATCCGGGGTCAGAAAGTTTTTCTTCAATCCGGCGCTTTGATAAAGAATGGCAGTCTTGTAGTCATCGCGTCCGAAGGCTTTCAACTGGGCCTGAATAGAATTGATGGCCGCCTGGCGCTCCACGGTTTTAGCGGCCCGGACTGTGGCTTGGGCTAAGGCGGCGTGGGTGAGGGTGATTATTGATATAGCGACTGAAGGGAAAAGCAGGCGTTTCATGGGTGTTCTCCTGCTGCATCGTACCCAAAATCGCCCCTGACAGAACCTAACCGGGCGGCAAGAAGAAAAAGGCCAGCGCAATAATGGCATAGGCCGCGAGAAGCTGTGCGCCCTCCAGCCAGTGGCACTTGCCATCCCCGGCGATAAAAGTCGTGATAATCACACTGAAGGCGATCGCGGTCATCTCAGGTACCGTGAAAATATAAGTCAGTGGGTGGCCGAGCAGCAGGCTGGCGAACACCAGCACCGGTGCGACAAACATGGCGATCTGCGTCGAGGATCCGATGGCGATATTCATCGTGATGTCCATCTTGTTCTTCATCGCCATCCACACGGCGGTGGAGTGCTCGGCGGCATTGCCGATGATCGCGACCACGATGATGCCGATAAAGATCGGGTTGACCCCGAGCCGTGCCGCCGCACCGCTGACGCTCCCGACCAGAAACTCGCTTTCCACTGCGACCAGGCAAGTCGCCGCTGCCAGCACGGAAAAGGCCCGCGATTTACTCCACATCGGCGGGTCGGCTTCCGCTTCCTCCTCGCAGTCCCGAAACAGCGTCTCATGCGTTCGCAGTGAGAACCAAAGGGAGGCAACATACACGATCAGCAGTATGCCCGACACCCAAAGCGACAAGTGCTCGACATCCGGGTTGCCGGCGCTGCTGCTCCGGTGGTAGGCTTCCGCAAAGATCGCCGGAACGGCTAGGGAGAGGGTCGCCAGGAGTAAATTAATCGCGTGCGACTCGGCTTGGTCTTGGTTGAATCTCTGGATTTTATGCTTGAGACCACCGGCAAGAATACTGGCCCCCAGCACCAGCAGCAGGTTGCCGATGATGGAGCCGACAATGGAGGCGCGCACCAGGCCGATCAGGCCTTGATGCAGGGCAAATAGGCCAATGATCAGCTCGGTCGCATTGCCGAACGTCGCACTCAGCAGGCCGCCCCAAGATGCCCCAAGATGCCCTGCCAACTCCTCCGTCGCCTGACCCATGAGGCCTGCGAGTGGAACGATTGCGAGGGCGGCGGCTAGAAACACCCAAAGCGGGTTCATATGCGGTGTGAAATGGAGCGCTCCGCTGACTGGAACAAAAAACAAAAGCGCATTCAAGCCGCGAAAGAAGCGAAGCAGGGATAGCATGGGGGGATTGTACCCGGAAACCTTCCCCGGCAAAAATATAGATGCGAACAAACTTTATGGTAAGCCACTTCGGTGCAGATCGACAGGGGGAGTGGCGTTCTTTTGAGTTCGTTTTGACTTTTTCCCAAATTTTCTTTTGTGAGCCTTCCCTTTCCGCGCTACGTTCAAGACACGGCTGCCTGCAGTCTTCGATAGCGAACGGATGACACACAAACTCCAATGCCAGACGCGCAAAGTCTTCGTCGGTGGAGTTGTCGATGTCCAGCCATAAAATCCCGCCGCCGTCTTTTTCCGCAAGGCGCGTGTCGATCTGCTCTACCAGCACTTGTTCGGGGGCTGTCCGTCGCCTCTGTGATACTGCGATTTAAGCGTAGGAGCGCGATACTATTCGCAAGAACGCCAAACCGTTTTGACTGCGGCCTTTCGTGACGCTACCCTTGCTGCTAACCTTCGTAGCCGTTTGGGGGCTTTTCAGCGTCTTTGTCTTCCAAGTCAAGTGTGCGTGAGCCATGTATGACGCGCATTATGCGTACTCTGCCTTCGTTTTCGCCTTCATAGGGTTCAACAACGTGGAAAAGTATGCGATACTTGCCGAAGAGGAGCTGCCTGACAGTGATTCCATTGAAACGAGCGTCTTCTCTCGCGATTGGACAACGGTTTGGCAACAATGACAGGGAAGATAAAGACTTGGTAAATCCAGAATGCCAGCGATCTACTTGGTCGGGTATGTTCCGATTGTAGCGCAGGTAAATGTTATCGACATCTATCTCCGCCGTTTCTGTCAACTCGATAGTATAGGTGTTCAAAGAAGGGCTTGCGCCTCCGCATCGGACATCGGTTCTATCCCCTCGGGGATATTGTGCCGGGCGCGGAACTTTGCATCCCATTCGGCAAGTGGTGTCACACGCCCCGCCAAACCATCTTGCAAGCCTTTCCTAATCGCTTCCACGTCACGCTCATAGACTGCCTGTTCCAAGGCGGCCGCCAGCAGAGAAGAGGCTACCGATTTCCTGTCCTGCCCCTCCCGTTCTGCCAAGTCGGAGAGCAATGCTTCGGAGGCCGGAGCGAGGTCCAGTGTAATGGACATGGCGTATTCTCCCTTTAAAACTTTTCCGGTTAAACTCTTTCGGGTTTGTATACCCCGAAACGGCCCGGCCCAAGAAGCCGGGGCCGTTTGCCGCGCTAACCTTCGTATCCGTTGGGGTGCGACTCGAACCATTCGTAGGCTGTTCGCATGATGGTGGGCAGGTCGCCATACTGCGGTTTCCAGCCAAGTTCTTTTTCGATCTTGGCACTGCTCGCCACCAGTTCGGCGGGGTCACCGGGGCGACGGGGGGCTTCGAGGGCGACGATTTCTTTGCCGGTGACTTTGCGGCCCGTTTCGATGACTTCGCGCACGGAGTAGCCTTTGCCGTTGCCGAGGTTATAAGCGGCGGTCGGAGCGCCTCTGCGGAGGGCTTCCAGGCCGAGAACGTGCGCTTGGCCGAGGTCGGTGACATGGATATAATCGCGGATGCCGGTGCCGTCGGGGGTGGGGTAGTCGGTGCCGAACATCTTGATCTGCGGGCGGCGACCCAGCGCGGCAAAGAGGGTCAGGGGGATCATGTGGGTCTCGGGCGTATGGTCCTCACCCAACTCGCCTTCGGGATCCGCGCCGGCGGCGCAGAAGTAGCGGAGGGAAATGCTTTTGATGCCGAACGCGACATCATACCAATGCAGGATATGCTCGCCGTCGAGCTTGGTCTGGCCATAAGGGTTGGTCGGAAACTGCGGGTGGCTTTCGTCGATGGGAACGTATTTCGTTTCGCCGAACGTGGCGGCGGACGAGGAAAAGAGAACGTGTTTGACGCCTTGGGCATTGACGGCATCGAGGAGGGCGAGCGTCTTGACGATATTGTTTTGGTAATACTTGACGGGATCGGCGACGCTGTCCGGGACGGAAGCATAGGCGGCGAAGTGAATAACGGCGTCCACACCATTGTCTTTGATGGTGTTCGCGACCAAGTTCCCGTCGCCGATATCGCCTTGAACAAGTTTCGCGCCGGGCAGATATTGGAGAACCTGCGAATGGCCGAGTTCCAGCGTGTCTAAAATGACGACATCGTAGCCCTTTTTAAGCAGCAGCTTGCTGGTGTGACTGCCGATATAGCCTGCGCCGCCGGTAACGAGGATTGCTCCCATAATACGTGATATTCTCCTTGGAATTGTTTCTGCTATTCTACCAGAACTATTCTACCCGACTCGATGCGGTCCCTGTCACCCAAAGAGTGAAATCCGGTCGAAGTGAAAATCAACGCAAATATATGTATAATAAAAGGTGAATGTCAGTAAGCCTCTTTTGCTGTTCGTTTGTTTCCCCGTTCCCGTTATTCCAGTTTTCGAAAAAAAAACCGATGATGAGAGGCAGCAATACTTTCCATGATTAACCTGCTATTTCAAGCAAGCTCTCAGAAATTATGTTGTATTGATAGCAGAATAAGGCCCGAAAAAAATTGTATATTGAAAATGCGACGAGAATGCACAGTTTGGCATGAATCTTGCAAGGTGGATATATAGATGCTGGAACCGCACTCAAAACCAAGCACATTCTCAAGAGTTATCAGAAAAAAATGGAAATTCTCATTCTAGGTCTGAGCATATGAAAACACCCACTTATTCCGAACCCGGTCTGGAGATCCGCTCCTCGAAAAGCTATGCGGAAAAGCGTACTTCAGCGGCGAACGGGACTAGCGGAGACACGATGCTGCTGCAAGGTGTCTCGTCCCGCCGTTCGGCGACTAAAACGGCGCAGCGGAATTTAGACATGGTTTTTACTGCCGTCGGTCTTTTGCTTCTTTGGCCCGTGTTCGCGATAATCGCCCTGCTGATCAAAATCGACAGCGCCGGCCCGGTCTTATTCAAGCAAAAGCGCGTCGGAAAAGACGGCGAAGAGTTTTGGTTTTACAAATTCCGCTCGATGGTCAATGATGCCGAAGCCAAGCGGCATTTGCTGGAAATGCACAATGAGCGCTCTGGTCCGGTCTTCAAAATGCGGAATGATCCCCGAATTACCCGTGTGGGCCGGGTCCTCCGTAAGTTTTCTTTGGACGAGCTGCCGCAGCTGATCAATGTTCTGAAGGGCGATATGAGTCTGGTGGGACCACGCCCCGCGCTTCCCAAAGAGACCGATAAATACACCCCGCGCCAGCGCCAGCGTTTGATCTGTCTGCCGGGAGTGACTGGGTTATGGCAGGTTTCCGGGCGAGCAAGCCTGAGTTTCGAGCGAAGCATCGAACTGGATTTATATTATATCGAGCATCAGTCGGTCGGTCTGTATTTTCGCATTCTTCTCATGACGATCCCCGCCGTTCTGCGCGCTGAAGGCGCGTATTGATGGGTTTCCATGCTATAATTAGGGTGACAGCCCTTCCATTTGACTTTTCATGCCTCTTGACAGAAGTGTCAGAAGTGTAAGGAAACACGCGAGGCTTACCGACAATCACACTGGGCGACAGTTTTGCCCAGCGATGAAACGCATCGTGACCGCTAGGAGATAATTCGCCGATGTACCGGCATACTTCCATCCTTTACCGTATTTTAGATTCGTTCTTTCGGCATCAGCTCCTTTTTTGGGGCGCGGTTTTGATTGTCAGCAGCATGACAATGGCCGCTCTGTATGCCAGAAGCAAGACCTATCATGCGACGGCACTCACTCAGGTGCAAACAAACAGCGTCGCGCAAGTTTTGCAGGGCAGTGACAACTATGGTTGGACGACGCCCTCGCAAAAAAATGTGGACCACTTCATGGAACTGGCGAAACAGAGCCAGCCCGGCGGCTTTTTGGACACGGCGCTGAAAAATGCCAATCTTGCGTCGCCGATCAATGTGGACCCCGAGTCGGATGACCCGCGCTCTGCGCTTCTGCAGAAGAACCTCGTGGCGAATGCGGAGAGTGCAAACCAATTTTCCATTAACCTCACCTGGGGCAATCAGGAAGAATGCAAAGATATCACGGATGCCCTGCAAAAACAGTATATCGCGGAGGTGGGCCTGGATCGATCATCCAATTCCATTGCCAGCGTTCACTTTTTAGACAGCCAGATCGCCGATGTCACCCAAAAGCTGCACGCAGCGGAAAAGGCGCTTGCCGACTTCAAGGCTTCCAATGGAGGGCAGTTGTCGGATGCTGAAAGCTCTTACAATAACCAGTTGAGCAGCCTGGTAGAAGAGGTCACGGATAAGCAGATCACGCTCGGCGAAAGCGGCAAGAAAAAGGCTTATCTCCAGGGGCAATTGGCGCTTATCAAGCCGATGAGTATTGCCGAGCAGAAAGTCTCGGACCAGTCGCCTTTGGAAGTCGAGGTGGCCGGCCTGCTGGCTCACCGCGAAGCCGTTTTAGCCAGCCGAGGTGGTCTGACACCGATGCACCCGGAAGTCGTCGCCATTGATGACCAGATCAAGCGCCTGGAGAATCAGGAGCGATCCAACGCCAAAGCGCCTGAAAATCAGCACAATACACAGACAACTCTCCAGGATAATCCGCAGTATCAAGCTCTGCGTGAGCAGATCGCCGATGCGGCGATCGCGCAAGAAGCCGACGAAATGGAAATGCAGAACCTGCAGCAGCAGATTATCAAGTACAAAGGGCTTGTCAATACGATCCCTGCGGCCCAGCGCCAACTCGCCGACAAGACGCGCGATTACAGCAGCTTGTCAGACCTATACAACACTCTGTGGAAAAAGCGTCAAGACGTGCAGTTGACATCGAACTTGGATCGTCTTACGGCCAGCGCCAGTTTGATGCCGATTGGTGTCACGTATGCCACCCCGACGACCGGCAAGACCAAGCTGATCGCGATGCTGTTTGGAAGCATTGTTTTAGGATGCCTTGTCGGCGTGGTTTTGATTGTGCTGAGTGAATGGTCCGACCATTCTCTGCGGTACGAAGCCGACACCGAGCGTTTGCTTGGAGTTCCCGTGCTCGCCTTGCTGCCGGACACGGAAGACCTTCGCATGATAGCCCCACGCCGCAGCTTGACGAGTGGAATTGCGGCCTTGCCAAGTCCGGCGACTGAAAGCTAGGAAATTGAAAGCTAGGAAATTGAAGGAAAAGATTTGAATGAGTGAAAGATCATTGGCTCTCGATTCGACGGCGTCGCCACTTCTGACCGAGGACGGCAAAAACCGCACCCTACGTCCGGAAGAGATGGCCGCTCTGCGCCGGCAGGAATGGGAATCTGCGTCTCAATTTTCCGAGGATGCCGGATGGGAAGAGATGACGGAAGTGACGGCAGAAAACTTTCCGTTCGAGAATACCGTCATCATGGAGCGCCCCAACTCGAAGCGCGCGGAAAAAACGCTTCCCCCGGAAGAGTTTGCCCCGGTCGCAGCGCCGGGCGAACCGGCCAAGTCGGCGACTCTGATAAATCTTCGCATCGAGAAAACGCCCCAGGAATTCAGCCATCTTTATGCGTCCCTGGAACGACAGATCGCTGGGGTTGGCGATGTCACGCTCATCAGTGGGGAGACACTGGGAGCGGAACGCCCGTATGTTTTGGGGATCACCAGCGCCGTGGCCGGCGAGGGCAAAACCACGGTGGCACTGCACCTGGCCATGACCATCGCGCGTGATACCTTTAAGCGTGTTTGTTTGATCGACATGAGCTTGGGAAAAGGGGATTTGGCGACCCGGATCGGTGTACCGCCGCGCGGGGAAGGCGTCGTTCCGGTTTTGGAGGACAATGACAACGTCGTTCCGACATTGCAGCTGGCCGGATGTGAGAACCTCGTGATTATCCCGGCCGGAAAAGTGCCTTCTAATGCCTCACGTTTGGCACGTTCACCGCGTGTCGCGCAGCTGATCGTCTCCGCACGGATGGCGTTCGATGTGGTGATCGTCGATATGCCGGCAGTGGTCTCCGACAATGCGCTGCCGCTCACCCGTCATATGGACGGCCTGCTGGTGGTGACACGCGCCGGGGCGACGCCTCGGGAGGTGGTCGTGCAGGCGCTCGACGCACTGGGACGCGATAAGGTCATCGGTGTCACGCTGAACCGAATCAAAACCTCCGGCCCGAACTGGCTGCGCCGACGAATCGCCAAGGCATAATCCGGGATGCCATTGCTGTTTTCTATTCTTGCGGCCTTTGTCGGCCTGGTTGTGATTGCAAGCGTGGCGTCTCTCTTAGTTTTGCTGGCTGCCTCGGCATGGCCTCATCGGCTCTCTTTGGCTCTTTGTCCCACAGAGGCGCTGACCCTCGCAGTGATAATTCCGGCGCACAATGAAGCCTTGGTTCTGTCGGCAACTTTAGACAGTCTCCTCGCACAGGACTTCCCCCCTAACCATTATGAAATCGTCGTCGTGGCAGATAACTGCACTGATGCGACGGCAGAGATTGCCCAAAGCCGAGGGGTTTCTGTCTTGGAGCGCACTCACGCCACGGAGCGCGGCAAGGGGTTTGCCCTAAACCACGCCACCGCGTATCTACTGGCTCGGCCCATTCCGCCGGACGGATTTCTCATTATTGATGCCGACACTTGGGTCGCGCCTGATTTTCTCACCTGCATGAGCGCTCGGCTCGGTTCATACCCGCAGGAAGGCGGGCTGGCAGCCTGGCAGGGGCGTTACGGGGTCTTGAACAGTGGTGACGGCTGGCGGGCGGGGCTGATGGCGGCGGCATTTGACCTCGTCAATCATGTCAAACCCCTGGGCCGAGAAACACTGAAACTCAGTGTTGGACTCAAGGGGAACGGGATGGCCTTCACGCGGGCCGTCGCCGCGCAAATCCCCTGGCCGGGCGGCAGTCTGACGGAAGATTTGGACTACGGGCTGGAGCTTGCCCGTCGGTATGGTGTTCGGGTCGGCTATGCACCCGAAGCGCGTGTGCGTGCTCTGATGCCGGCGACGGCGGCGCAGGCCGGTTCGCAGCGGTCGCGCTGGGAACGCGGGCGGCTGCAAATGGTGCGTGAACGCGCACTACCGCTTTTTTGGGAAGGCCTGCGGGATCGAAACCTTCTGCTGCTCGATATGGGGTTTGACTTGCTGGTTCCACCGCTGGCGGAGCTGGGCGCGTTGATCGTTCTCTGGTGCGGTTTGATTGCCGGGGGGATCGCATTCTCTCTGATGCCGCATCCCGCCGTTTGGATCGGGGCCGCGTCGGCTGCCGTTATCGGCCTTTTGGTCTATATTTTAGCCGGCTTGCGTGTCGCCGGTGCGCCGCCGGAAGCCTATGCGGCGCTGCTGCGTGCGCCTTTTTATGTGGTTTGGAAGTTCGCGCTGCTGCTGTCCGGGGCTGGGCGTAAACGAAGCGGCGCGGGAACCGAAGAGTGGGTGCGGACGGAACGCGCACCGCTGCAAACGGATAGCGAGGCGCCTCCCCAATGAACATCATTCTCCCGATTATCTTCTTCGCCGCCGTCATGGGGCTGTTCGTGAAACGCATGACCTCCACGCACTGGGGCATTATGGCACTTTGGATATGCTTGAACATCGCCTATTTTTATGTCAAGCATTAGTGCGAATGCCCGCAGCCGACATGGTCGGCGTGCAGGGCGCAGTAGAGCGCATCGGCATCATGTCGGCATTGGTCACCGGCCGTCGTCTCTGTCTGGATCGTGGCATGGCCGATGCCGAACTCTTTGTGCAGCCGCGCATTCAGTGCGGCAATCACGGCTTCTCCTTCCATCACCGTGCAGGCATCGGGCAGCACGACATGGCAGGACAAAAAATGCAGACCGTCACTGACAGTCCATACATGCAGGTCATGGACTTCCTGAACCGGGGGCACCGCGCGAATTGCCCGTACCAGCTCCTCGATATCGACTCCCTTTGGCGTTCCTTCCATTAAGATATTGGTCGCGTCGCCAATAATTCCCCACGATGAATACAAGATAAATCCGGCGATCAAGATCGAGACCAGCGGGTCGGCAAGAGTCCATCCGGTCAGCTTGACGACCAGACCTGCCAGGACCACGCCGAGTGAGGAAAGCGCGTCGCCGGCCATATGCACATAGGCGGCGCGGGCGTTGAGACTGTGCTGGCTGTCCCCGCGCAATGTCCAGGCGATCACCGTGTTCATGAACACCGCGACGGCGGCGACAGCCATCATCAGGCCACCCTGAACAGGCTCCGGGTGATGAAATGCCTGGGCCGCTTCCACCAGAATGCCGAGCGCGATCACGACCAGGGCGGCGGCATTGGCGAGTGCGGTCAAGATAGCGACCCGGTGGTAGCCATACGTCTTGCCCGGTGTGGCGGGCCGGCGCGCGACCCAAATCGCATAGGCCGCGAGGCCCAGCGCCAATGCATCGCTGGCATTGTGCCCGGCGTCCGAAAGAAGGGCCAGCGAATGCGCCCGCTGCCCGAAATAGACCTCCACGGCCACAAAAGCCAGTGTAATCCCCAGTGAAATCCAGAGGCCGCGCCCGCTGGTCGCCCCATGTGTGTGTCCTGCCATGCCTCTATTATACCATGCCGAAATGGCGTCGGAAAAATATAAAGCTGTCTTGAAGATATTCTGTCCGCTTTTGCTTCCGAGCGTAGATAATAAGATGAAAGGAGAAGCACCTATGGAAGACCGGATGGAAGACCGGCAGCTTCTACGGCAGTTCGTGGAACACAATTCCCAGGAAGCATTCTCGATCCTGACCCAACGCTACACCCGCCTGGTCTACTCGGTCTGCCACCGTGAGCTGGAGGATGCCGAGACTGCGGAAGACGTGACACAGGCCGTTTTCCTGATCCTCGCCCGCAAGGCACCTCACCTCAGCCGCAGAGTCGTTTTGTCCGGCTGGCTGTTCCAGACGGCGCGATTCGCCGCCCGGAACGCCCGAACGAGGCAAGCGCGACGAATGGCCGCGGAACAGAAGAGGAGCGAACTCATGTCGCAGGAACAGTCTCTAGACAGTGAGGCGTGGCGTGAGATCGAGCCGATCCTGAACCAGTCACTGGCGGCTCTGCGGGAATCGGAGCGCGAGTGTCTCCTGCTCCGCTATTTTCAAGGTCTGAGCCATGTCGAAATCGGCACGGCCCTGGGCCTTTCGGAAGAGGCGGCCCGGAAGCGTCTGACCCGTGCCCTGGAAAAGATGCGCCGCTTCTTTGCGAAAGAAGGCGTCATCGTGCCGGGAGTCGTTCTGGCTGCCCTGTTGTCCACTCATGCCGCGAAGGCTGTTCCCGCTGCTTGTCAGGCGAACATCGCCGCAATTACTCCCCATGTCCTCGCGGGACATCTCAGTTTGAGCCTTTCCGGCTCACACGCTTATCAACTCTCGGAAGGAGTTTTGAAGGCCATGAAGATCATCCAGATAAAAGCCGCCATTGGCATCGCGACCTGCCTCGTCATCGGGTTCAGTGTCTATGCGGGCGCCCGAGGAATGTCTCCGAAGACCACGACGGTTCGCCAAGTCGCTCCGCTGACTGCACTTCCAAAGCTCGGGCATATTCTCGTACAAGCCCCCGGCAAGACAGTGACCTCGGCCCAGATCGCCACTCACAACCGCCAGGCATACGCCGGCCTCGAATCTTATCAAGGTACCTCGACTGTAGTCACACAGGCCAGGATTGGTACCGATCCTACTCCTCACGAATATCACAGCTCGGCGAACATCCAATTCGTCCGGCCCGGCAAGATTCATGTTGAAGGGAAGGACGCGAGTGGACAGTCATTCGCCTATATCTCTGACGGTACGCTGACTGCCGAACAGAATATCGCCGGCAAAGGTGCCTGGAAAAAGGCGTCTAGTACGGAACTTGCTATTGCTGCGGTCACGGGCATTGCACAAAATGCGGCAACGACGATACCGGCCTTGCTGCTCGGCACCAATTGGGGGAACCCATTTACACCAGGATTCGATCCTATCGTGAGGGAAGATAGTATCGAATGGCATCCCTGCTATATCGTGACCAGTTCCCTCAAGACCAGTACGGCTGCTTTAACAGGTGCTTTCTGGATTGACGAGAAAACATTTCTTTTACGCCGCTATGTTTCCGACTCCAGCATTGCGGCCACTTCGTTTGTGATAGCCGGCAACAAACAAGATATTCCTGCCACCCAGTCGCATGAAGACCAAACTTTCACGAACGTGCGCCTTAACGAAGCTATTCCCGACAGCGTTTTTACCCTTCCATCGACGGAGTAACAAAGCCTGCCCAAAAGCGCAAAAGGCCGAGAGAGCATCGCTCTCCCGGCCTTCATCACTATGCAGCCTGCCCCGTCGCAACGGGGCGCTGATCGGAACGCCTGTGCTCGGCTTCTTCACTCTCAATGATCTCCTGGATCGTGTAAAGCTGCTCGAAGCCCGCCCGCATTCCCTGTTCCTCCGGGTGGGCCTTCATCCATTCCCGCAAGACTTGCGTGGCGGCTTCAATCTCGGGCAGTGTGTCGGCACTCAAGACTTGTTCGGAGACCCGTTCGCGTGCTTCGTTTAGATCAGTTTTTAGTTCGAAACTCATTGGCTTACCCTTAGTTTGAGAATGGAATTGGTGCGCGAGAAGGCGGAGATAAAGACACCGCGCTGCGGCTGATCTAGTGCAAAACTAATACGCAGCACACTGTCAGAACGTTCGGCGATCGGGAGAGAAAGTAGATCAAGGTAAAAATCCTGTTTCGCATTAGCTGAGGTGTTTTCGTTTAGCATTAATCGTAGGCTTTCAAGAGCGGCGATATAGCCGTTAAATGAGTGTGTCTCTTCTTCAAGATGAAAAACATTGTCCACGATTGCAATACTAAGTCTGCCTAGGATTGCCGGACGAAGCATTCGTTGTACCTGCTCCACAACGCCTTCTTCCCAACCGCGAAATTGACGGAAGTCGTAGCTGTTGTATCCAGCCGAGATACTGTGAAGTGCCTCGTGAATCAGTGTAGCCCACCGAGTGTCTTGTGTTGCAACAGTAGCATCAATCTAAATATCGCAGATAGGTCGCTTCCTGCCTTTAAACTCTGCCTCAAACACGAGTTCCACGCGCCCGCTCCACCGAGACGGCAGGCCGGTCAGTTCTGTAAGAACCGCGACAATATCTCCCAGTTCTTTTTGCGTCCTTGCTTCCAGATCATCCCTACTCATGCCAAGGAGTATACCCCAAAGAAAGGCCCTCTCGAAGTCACTGCTCCGAGAGGGCCATTTGCCTATTTTGACCATGCACCTGCCGTTGAAAACGTTGCCTTACGTGTTACGTCACGCCGCTGGCTCCGGTCAGAAGCACCGGACGGCACACGGGCCACGCACCTTATCGCTGCTGCGTTCCCACCCTGACGAGGTTCGGAGGTCGTCCGTTGCGCCGGGTCCGTCCATCAACGCTGCGCGCGTGCGCCAATCCGTAAGTGAGCGCTCCGAGGGCAGGAGTTCCGCCTCCCATAATGCGGGTTTGGAGTAAAGGGCACCGCAGACGCCCCGCCTAGCACGGTCAAATCGTGAACTCTTGTAAATCGTGAACTCTTATATAGAATTGTCAGTATACCCCAGTTTTGGCCGGATTTTCTAGTTGAAGACCTTTTTGCCTTGACCGACAATATCCTCGCGTGTCATGGTGTAAGTCTTCAGCAGATAGTGCAGGCCAGGAATCGGCGTTACATCGCCGGGCAGCGGTGTTTTGCCGTCGGAAACCAGGAGATAGGGCTGCGGCCCCATGCCTTCGCCAAGCCAGCCGATCCGGTCCTGCACTTGAATAGGGCAGTCATTCGGATTATTCGGCGTGAAATACACGGAGACGGTATAGCGCGGCGCCTTGAAAGAATACATACCGGGGTCTTGGCTCATGTCGATCTTGTGGCCCTGATCGCCGCCGATCTTGCCGCCCCGAACGGAAACAGCATCCTGCATGATTGTCACGTTTGGGTCTACTGTGGAATTAAGTGTGTAGGAGCTGATTTCCTGCCGTTTATAACCTTCATCTTGCAGGCGGATTTCGATCCGGCACCCGTCGATATTGCCGAATGTCCTCGCTCCGGTTTCCAGTTTGAACTGGGTCGCGCCAATGGCTTTGAACGTTCCCTTCAGCACGAATTCCTTCGACGCAACCCGCACGAGCTGTGGCTGGAACTGTAGGTTGAGTGGTTTTGCCGTGTCGATAGGGCGGTATTTAAGGCGGCCCAGCAATTCGAATATCTGCTTTTTGGCGACGGTTTTGTCTAGTTTCTCAGACGAATCTTCTGGGCGGCGTTTAATAAGTTCGTCATGGTAAGAAAGGCATTGGTGCCATTGATCCAGCGCCGCTGGAAGATTTCCGCTGAATTCATAGGCATGGGCCAGACCATGTCCCACTGTCATGATGCCTTTATCGCCTTGGGCAAATTCCGCCGGGTCGTCCAAGTTTTTCGCCTTGACTACATTCCAGCCTTTTTCGAACCATTCCGTGGATTTTGGGAAGTCACTGATTTTGCGGAAATAATGCACGAAGCCCATGTCGGAATAAAGGTCCGGTTCTTCCGGATTATTTATGATGCCCTCACCCAGAAGTGAGAGCGACATCGGAATGTACCGCCGGTCGGAACGTTCTTGAGAGTCGGTAAAGTTGTAGTCCATATGCCAGGCACCTGTTTGATAGACATCGATCTGATGCGGGTCAAGCCAGGTAATGACTCGGATCAAGGGCATGATGGCCTCGTAATCGCCAGTGTGAAAGAACTCATCGCAGCGTACCCAAAGGAGGCCGGCGACAGCCTCGCGAAAGCCGGTGAAGGCACCTAAAGCAAACTCGATGGGCAGGTTCTTTCCGGCTTGGCCGATGCTTTGGCTGGGAGCATAATTTTTCTGATAGATCGGATCCATGCCGCGCTGAAGCAAAGCGACGGGGATAAACAAGAGCAGAGCGATGACGAGAATTTGGATACGGCGTGCTTGTGTATTCATGTCAGACCTCTCGACGGTCGAAAATGACCGTACCAGCCATCAGCAAAATGATGGTGTAGAAGAGTGCATACAGAGCACTGTATACAATATAGGTCGGCTCCTGCGTAACATGAACGCTGGGGTTGATAAACGGGTTCTGAATCGCATAATCGACGAAGTTTGGGATGACAAGGTGCAGTAAACCGAGCGGCCCGCCGTGGTTCAGGATGCCGCTTGTCCCGAGCAGCCAGACCCCGAAGGTCACGAAGAAATTGACGACCGGCGGCAGAAAAACCGAGAAGAACATGGCGACCGCACCGAGTAGAGTCATCTCCAGAAAGATCATCAGGAGGTTCTTGACCAAGGCGAGATCCACCGCGGCAACCGTAAGGCGGCTTTCCCCGGTGGCACTATATTGTAGCTGCTTGAGCGTCAAAAGAACGAGAAAAATCATACCCATGAGCGCGATGTTGACCAGAACTGTCATCAGGCCGCCCAAGAATTTGCCGGTGAGATATTGATACCTCTGTACCGGCTTGGAAAGGATGCTGTAGATCGTTCGCCGTTCGATCTCGGCAGGAATCAGCGTGATGTAAAGGATGATACTGATGAAGACGCCCGCCAGCGAGATCACGCCCAGTCCGAGGCTTTTGGTGACATTGAGGTCGCGGGAAGCTTCCAGGGCGCTGAAGGCCATGCCCATGAGCATGATACCGATGCCGCCGAAAAGAAAGACCAGCAGGATTTTTCGGCGGATCGCTTCGCCGAAGGTGCTGGAGGCCAGCAGCCAGATCGTGTTCATCGGGCGTCCTCCCCGGCGCTGGGCAAGGAAAAGGCAGTGCCGGTCTCAACTTCGCCTTGATGAACGACCTCGTAGAAGATGTCTTCGAGCGTGCGCCGGGTCTGTGTCATGGACACGACATCGCCGCCTGTGCCGCGCACCCAGTCCAAAACACGGTTTTTGCTTTCAATGGAAGCATTGGTGGTGATGATGATCGTCTCGCCGACTTGTTCGATCTTGGAACTGATCTCGCGCAGCGCGGCCAGTTGGCCGTCGTGAGTTTTCACCCGCTCCGCCACGATTTCCACGCTGGCTCCGGCGATCAAGTCATCGACATGGCCGAGGCGGCGAATTTTACCGTTGTGCAGGATAGAAACGCGGTCGCAGACCAGTTCGACATCGGAAAGTTGGTGCGAGGACAGAAAAATAGTCCGTCCTTCTTCCTTGAGACGCAGAATCAAGTCGCGGATGTCTCGGTGCGCGACTGGGTCGAGGCCCGAAGTCGGCTCATCGAAGAACAGCAGCTTGGGGTCATTGATCAGAGACTGCGCGATCCCGACGCGCTGCAGCATTCCTTTCGAGAAGGATCGCAAGGGTTTCTTGCCGGTGCCTTGCAAACCGACCATTTCGAGCAGATAATCCACGCGCTTCTGTTTCGAGCTGCCCGTCAATCCGAACAGACTTCCGTAAAAGCCGACGACTTCCTGCGCGGTCATGTGCTCGTAAAAATAGGGTGATTCCGGCAGATAGGAAATCTTCTCTTTGACATCGATGTCGCCGGCGGGCTTGCCTAGAACCAGCACTTCGCCGGCGGTGGGGAAGATCAGGCCCAGAAGTGTTTTGATCGTGGTGGTTTTGCCCGCGCCGTTCGGTCCGAGAAATCCGAAGATTTCCCCTTCGTAGACATCGAGGCTGATATTGTTGACCGCCGTGACTTTTTTGTACTGCTTGACGAGGTTTTTAATCTCGATGGCTTTGGCGTGGCCCGCCCCGGTGGCCAGCGAATCGCGTGTGCTGCCCTCGGTGACGGGGGGAGAGGTAGTGTCGTTTGCCATGATGACTGACTGCGTTCCTTCTGTACGAGTGATAAAATATGATGAGTGAGTGTGAGTGATTTCCGACTGACTCAATTGCACTACGGGGATTTCTGTCGTTTTTGTGCCGGCTGGGGAGTGATATATAAAAAAAGATGGCGTTTGAGACGGTGCGGCGACAGTGCCCATAATGCTCTAGTATACAACGCCGCGCGGCTGTCTGTCAAGAAAGATTCGCGCTGCGGGAAAGATAGGGGGTAGACCAGACGATTAAAGTCACGGCTCTGGAAGTTTTGTCATCTTTGTCTCAGTCTTGAACGGCACATCTCGGGCTTTGGGCCAAACGGGCTACAACTGAATTCCCTTCTTCAAATTCCTTCTTTTAAACACTTGGGACTTGCCCGGTGTCATTTACAGCGGTGCATCGGCGGTTTCCTGCTTACACGGTAGCGCAAAACGGCTGTCTGAGCACCTTGGCGGCGTCAGAAACCTCGGCGGTGACTTGACAAGGGAAACGTGGAGGCCGTATACTGTACGCCTATGGCCTCCACTACTGTCAAGCCGCCGCCTCCTTCCGGCCCGCCGTCGCTTGCGGCGAATGACGGCCCCAATAAGCCGTCCGGGATCGCCCGCGCGGCAGTCGCCGTGATGGCGGCGACCCTACTTTCGCGTGTGCTGGGCCAGCTTCGGGACATTGTCATCGCGCATCAAATAGGCGCGGAACTACAGGGAGATGTTTACACCGCGGCGTTTAAAGTCCCTGATCTGCTGATGTACTTGGTGGCCGGCGGCGCACTTTCATCCACTTTTATTCCTGTCTTCAAAGAATACCTGCACCTCAACAAAATGCGGGCTGCCTGGCAGACATTCTCCGTGGTTGCGACCGTGACCGTCTTGCTGGCAGGCGGCTTTGTGGTGGTCGCAGAGATCTGGACACCGGCGTTTGTTCGCCTGCTCAACCCTGGGTATTCAGCGGCGACCGTTGCCCTCACTGTTCCACTGACCCGGATAGTGCTGCCCGCTCAGATATTCTTTATGCTGGGCGGGCTTCTCATGGGCACTTTGAACGCCCGCGGCCAGTTTTTGCTGCCTGCGCTCGCGCCAAGCATTTACAATCTGGGTATCATTTTCGGCGCGGTGGTTTTATACCCATTAGGGCTTGGTCTGCCCGGTTTGATGTGGGGCGCTCTGCTCGGTGCTTTTGTCGGTAACTTTGCCTTGCAGGCCTTCCTGACGGCCCGTTTAGGGGTGCGCTATCGGCCGAGCCTTGCGGTCATGCATCCGGGGGCGATCAAAGTTTGGAAAATGATGCTGCCGATCCTGCTCGGTGTCTCGCTTCCCAACGTAGATCAGATCATCAACAGTTATTTTGCTTCGGAACTGCCTCAAGGCTCACAGGCGGCTTTGCAATATGCCGTGCGTATGATGCTGATTCCCATCGGCATCTTCGCACAAGCGATGGGGATCGCGATTCTGCCGACGATGTCGGGGCAAGCCGCCGCCGGACAGCGTAAAGAGTTTCGAGCGACGGTTTCCCAAGCACTGCAAACAATCTTCTTCCTGACTATTCCCGCCTCGGCTCTCTTGTGCCTTCTGGCTCACCCTGTCGTTACTTTCCTTCTGCAAAGCGGCCATTTCACCGCGCAGGACACGGACGTCACGGCGCGGGCGCTGCAATTTTATTCCATCGGGATTTTTGCCTGGTCGGCGCAGGCTATTCTGACACGCGGCTTTTATGCGCTGCAAGATTCGCGTACTCCTGTTCTCTCCGGCACCGGGATGACGGCGGTTTTCATTTTGATGAATTGGCTTGTGGTCCATGTGACCCATTGGGGCGTCGGTGGATTAGCGCTGGCAACCAGCATTGCCGCAACCCTGCATATGCTGGTTATGTACGTTCTCTTGCGCCGCCGAATGCATGGCCTGCATGACGGCAAGGTGGCAGTCGGCCTTGTCAAGACCCTTCTCGCCACAGCGGCACTCAGTGCAGTCATCTGGCTGGTGCGGGCCTTTATTCTCACGTTCCTGCCGGAGACAGTGCATCCCAAATTGGCTTCCGTACTACTGCTCATTCCGGCCTCGGTTTGCGGGCTGGCTGCCTTTTTAGGAACGGCCCGCTTACTTCGTATGAGCGAACTGCAATCTGCAATTGGCATGATCCGTCGTCGTCGGGGGTAAACTAAGGTTATGGACGTTTTCGAGCGATTTAATTCGAAGTTCGGCAAGTGGTATGAGGGCCTGTTTGGCGGCGAGGCAGGAGAACTGCGTCCGAAGGATGTGCTACGTAAGATCATTGCGGCGATGGAAGACCATCGTAAAGAGGGCTTCGACAGCAAGATTTACGTGCCGAATAAATATATACTCGAACTGGCGGTAGACGACCCGGAAGAGCGTGACTATCTGCTGTCGTTTTTGGATGAAGAAGAATTGGTCGCCGTGCTGCAAAAGTTCATGGCCCAGAATAGTTATAAAACGCGCGGCCCATTAGACTTCACGATTGCCGAGGTTCCCGAGGCCGAGCGGGAATCGCGGACGGAAAAACTTCGCGTCAAGGTGCGTTATGAGAAGGGGGAAAAGGAAGTCCCCCCAGCCCCCAATTCTGGGGGAGGCCGAGGGGAACAGGCCGGAGAAGCGGTCGCGGCTTCCGACGATTTGCCCACGGTTGCCGGTTTCGACCATGACGAAGACGAACCGAGCACGGTTCCCGCCGTCGCCTGGGCTTCCTTGGCCGTGACTGCGCCCGATGGCCGACACAGCCATGTCAGTTTGACCAAGCCGATGTTCCAAATAGGCCGTTCTCGCAATGCCGAGAACGACTTGGTACTGGACACCGACGGCATGGCCTCCAAAGCCCATGCCCGTCTCGAACGTGAGCGGGACGGTTCCTGGACACTGTATGATCTCGGCAGCACGAATGGTCTCAAAGTCGGCGGGGTGCGGGTGGATGGCAACCGGAGCCTGCACGACGGGGACGAGATCACGCTGGGGGCGACCAAACTGGTCTTTCAGCAGGCTGACCAATGGACGAGCCGTGCCTCCGAACTTCCGGCCTCGTCTCCGGCGGCAGGGCCGATACGCCGCGCCCGACTTCTCGGCACCGATGGCGAAGCCTATGTTTTGGCGTCCGAAACATTGATTGGCCGAGCCGTGACAAGCGATATTGTACTGCCGGACCCATCCGTTGCAACGAAACATGCCCGCGTAATCGCCCCGGATGCGGCCACTTATTTGCTTGAAGACCTGGGAGGCGACTCCGGCACACTGGTCAACGGCCGCGCATTGCCGCCGGGGCGCCGGCAGCCGCTGACCGATGGCGACATCCTCTTATTCGGACGGGCCGAAATGCGCTTTGTCGCCGGCGGTCCTGCATGAACATCCTGCTCGGCGTCCTGCACTATGCCTTTCTGGCCTTGCTGGTGCTGCTCCTGCTGTTTATCCTCGCCCTCGTCCGGCGGCACTTGGACTGAAAGCCGCCTTATTCCCCGCTATCTTATTCCCCAGCGGCAACGCCGATTTTCCGCTGAACGTCATCTAGCATCGTCACGCCCTGCCGGACTTTTTCCAGGCCATCCCCGATCATCGGGATCATTCCGTTCATGATCGCCGCCTCGCGAATTACATGGGTTTCCGCGGATTCCATGGTCAAGCGGTGAATGTGTGTGTTGGCAGTTAGGACTTCGTGGACGGCCACCCGGCCATAGGTGCCATTGCCGCCGCATTTGACGCAGCCGGGGGCTTCGAACAATACCATGCCGGGCACGTTGCCGCCGCCGAGGGCGCGATACATGGCGAGCGTGTCATCGTCGGGGAAATACTCGCGCTTGCAGTGCGGGCAAAGGCGGCGTACAAGCCGCTGGGCGACGATGCCGACGATGGTGGAAGCGATCAGGAAGGGCGCGACACCCATATCGAGCAGGCGGCTGACGGCCCCGGCGGCTTCATTGCAGTGCAAAGTGCTGAGAACGAGGTGGCCGGTCAGCGCGGCACGGAATGCGATTTCTGCGGTCTCGGCATCGCGAATCTCGCCGACCAGCACGACATCCGGGTCTTGGCGCAAAATCGCGCGAAGCTGGCGGGCAAAGGTCAGCCCGGCACGTTCATTGACATTGGACTGGCTGATGCCTTCGAGTTCATATTCGACCGGGTCTTCGCAGGTAATAATGTTAGTGGTCGGCGAACGGAGCGCGTTCAGGGCGGCATAAAGCGTGGTCGTCTTGCCGGAACCTGTCGGCCCTGTCACCAAAATAATACCGTGCGGTTTGCGGATCAGCGAGTTGAAATTTAAGAGATTGTGCGGCGAAAACCCGAGATCGCCGAGGCTCATGCTGGCGGTGCTGCGATCCAGGATACGCATGACCACGCGCTCGCCGTACTGGGTCGGGAGGGTAGAGACGCGCAGGTCGATGTTCTTGCCTTCGACACGCAGGGCGATGCGGCCATCGAGCGGCAGGCGGCGTTCGGCGATGTCCATTTCGCCTAAAATTTTAATACGCGAGACGGTTGCGGCGTGCAGGTTACGGGGAACGGTCTTGATGGTTTGAAGTTGGCCGTCTATCCGGTAGCGGATCAAAAAGTCTTTTTTGCGCGGCTCGATATGGATGTCCGAGGTACGCCGCCGGACGGCTTCCGAGAACAGCGTGTTGACAAACCGGATGACCGGGGCCTGTTCGCCCTGCTTCCCAGTATCGCCGAGGTCGAGTTCGGATTCGTCGGGAACCACTAAATCCAGAGAGTCTAAGCTTGCCAGCTCGATGGAGTCGGACATCGCCGAACTGTGCGCGTCATCTTGAGAAGCGTGGTAAGCACGTTCCAGGGCTGTTTGCAGGCCGGTTTCCGAAGCGAGGAGCGGCTCGACCCGGCGGCGGGTCTCGCGCTGGACATGGTCAATCGCTTCCACGTCCCACGGGTCCACCATTGCCAGTTTGATCCGGGCATGGCCGTTTTCCGGGGCATCTTCGACAGACAGGGGAAGCAGCAAATAGCGCAGAGCGATCTCGACCGGCACGAGGGCCACGGCAAAGGGATCGGGCGCTTCCTGTGTCATGTTCACATAGTTGACTTCCATCTGCACGGCACGTGCTTCGGTGACTTGTTCTTCCGTCGCCCAGCCATTGCCGACCAAAATCGAGCCGAGCCGCTGCCCGGTAGAGGCTTGCAGGTCCAGGGCGTGTCGGATCTGTTCTGCCGTGGAAATGCCTTGCTCGACGAGAATGTCGCCGAGGCGCGGCGTGGTAGTTCGGGGCGCGTTCAGTGTCTGCATGAGTCTTAACTTGCTATCTTTTGCGGTCTCTTATAATCGGGCCGCCGTGACAACCGGGGCGACCCGGCCATTGGCAGTGATGGTGATGGTTCCTTGTGTATCGGTGCGCCACACGGCCGCGCCAGCCGCCTGCAAACGGTGCAGGGTGGCTTGTGCGGGCTGGCTGTCGGGGCCACAGGAAATCACTGCCACGGCGGGTGCAGCCCGACGCAGCATCTCCGGGGTGGGTGTTTCCTCGGCGCGTGTGGCTGTCTGCACGATCATATCGGTGCAGGGGCCGGTGCATTCGATCTGCGGCCAGGCTTGACTAACGAGATCACGTTCGGCATTGGCCGTCGCCGACGCCTCGAATACAAAAGCAATTGCCCCATAATTGATCCGGCAAACCAGAGCATCGCGCTGGGCCGCGATGCCTTTATCCGGGGGCCAGATTGCCGAGACAAACAGCATCTCGCCGACCTGAATGGTATCGCCGCTGTTGGCCGTACTGGATACAATGTGCCGCCGCCGGATTGCTTCCAGGGCCTCGCGCCGCGCGGGGCCGCTGTCCGCGACGGCGTTGTCCCAGATGCGTGACACGGTAATCTCGCTGCCCAGTAGAGCTGGAACGCCGCCGATGCAGGTCTCTTCCGGGGAGGTCAGGATCAGCAGGTCGATTGTCCGCACGTTTCGCTGCTTCAGCGCGTCCAAAACGCTGGAAGATGCCGATGCACTGCCCGTATCCAGCAGGATCGTCCTTCCTTCCGGTGAACGTATCAAAGTGCAGTCGCCGTCACCCACATCGAGAAACGTCACGGTCAGCGGCGGCGCGGCGCGCCTCGGATGGCTGCGCCGCCAGGCTGTTCCGAGCAGAGTTCCGATCAAAGCCAGCGCAATCAACAGAAGGGTGACGCTGCCGCGCCACAGAGCGGTTCGGTTCATCGTTCCCTTTCCTTCCGTGCGGCGGCTGAATATATTTCTATGTTTAGTATCGGCATTTTTTGCAGGTTTTAGAGGGTCGTCATTATTGGCTGTGGTTATTATAGCATATCGTCCTTCTTGTGATTTTTTTCACAAACACAGTCTCGTGTCTTGATTCCCTGCCTTGCTTACGGTATAATAGCCCCACAATGGCTGTGCTGGAGCTGCGCGGGATCGGAATGGCCTATGGGCGGCGGACACTGTTTTCCGAAATCACGGTGGATATCGCGTCGGGACAGTGCCTAATCGTGACCGGCTCCAATGGCAGTGGAAAGAGCACACTGCTGAAGATCATCGCCCGTTTGCTGCGGCCAGAGTTGGGCACGGTGGCATTCGACGGAGACTTTGGGTACGCCGCGCCGGATGTGCAGTTGTATGGGGAACTGACAGGGAATGAAAACTTGGCCTTTTTCGCCTGTCTGCGCGGCGTGGCCTCCGTATCCTCGGAGGCGCTCTTGACCCAAGTGGGGCTGCCGCGTTCCCGTGGTCGAGACCTAGTTGCGGCGTATTCATCGGGGATGCGTCAGCGCCTCAAACTTGCGGTGTCACTGCTCGGCGCTCCGCCGCTGCTGCTTTGGGACGAGCCGACGGCGACGCTCGATGAGGCGGGACGCGCCTGCGCCGAAGCGATTCTTGTTCAGCATCGCGCCGCCGGTGGCCTCGCGGTTGTCGCCACGAATGACCCGAATGAGGCGGAGCGCTGGGGAGATTTGCGGCTGGCGATTGGGCGCTAAAGTGACCATTCGGCATTGGATCGTCTGCGCTTGGACGGTCTTTCGCAAAGATGCTCAAGTCGAGCTGCGGACGCGCTATGCGCTAGGCGCCGTTTTGCTGTTTGCTGTCACCACGCTGATCGCCGTGTCGGCGGCGCTGAGTTCAGCCAAAGTTCATTCGGAGGTCAAAGCGGCTCTGCTTTGGATCGTGCTCCTCTTCGCCGCGCTTTCCGGTCTGGCCCGCGTGTTCGTGCGCGAGGAGGAAGCGGGGACTGCCCCGCTTCTGCGCTTGTTCGCTCCGGCGACAGCGGTGTATGCCGGCAAATGGCTGTTCAATATCGCGCTGCTCTTTGCCGTAGAGTGTGTCAGTGTCCCGCTGTTTTTGATCGTCCTGCCGCCGGATGTCGTGAACTTCGGCCTGCTGTTCGGTGTTTTGATGTTAGGGGGCATCGGCCTGTCCGGGGCAGCAACTTTTATTGCTGCTTTGATCGCGCAGGCCTCTTCCGGCAAGAGCGCTTTGTTTTTCATCGTCGCCTTTCCGGTGCTGCTGCCCTTACTGTTGATCGCGGTGCAGGGAACTATCGGCGCATTCAGCCCGCTGACATTCGATCAAACCCGTTCTCGTTCGGATTTGGGACTTTTGGCAAGTTACGGCTTGGTAATGACGACGGCGTCATTTTTATTATTTGAGTACATTTGGCATGATTAGCCTAAATACAATAGGCAATAAGACGCTCTTGCAATTACGCAGGTTGCTGTCTATTGTCAATCGTTTTACCCTCCTTCCAATGCTGGGAAAGGTCGCGCTTCTTTTGCTGCTTTGCGCGACAACGGTCGGCGGTTTTTTATGGCTGCTGCCGGCGCAGCAGTTCGTGAACCCGCCGCTGGCGCGTATTGTCGTTTTCCATGTGCCTTGTGCCATCGTCGCCGACCTCGCCTCTGCAGTAGCCGGCTGGTATGCCATCGCCTATCTCCGCAAGCGTTCTCTTTCCGATGATGTCAAATCGTCCGTCTCGTTCGGCTTGGCTCTGCTGTTTTGTCTGCTGACGACCGTGACCGGCGCGATCTTTGCCAAAGTCCAATGGGGCGAATACTGGAATTGGGACCCGCGCGAAAAGACGATCTTCATGCTGCTGCTGATCTATCTGGCCTATTTCGCGCTCCGGGCCGCATTCAATGAGCCGCGAAAGCGGGCCGCGATCAGCGCCGCTTATGCCTTGTTCGGGGTCGCCGCCGTGCCGTTTTTGACGTATATTCTGCCCAATTCGACTGATCTCACTTTGCATCCAAAGAATGTCATTAACTCGCGTGACGGCTTGGACACGGCCTATAAGATCGTGCTTTGGGCGGGCGTCTTCGGCCTGAGTATGGTTTATTTCTGGGCGTTTCGATTGAATGTCGCTCTTGGGGAAATGGGCCTGCGTCTGGACCGACACGCCCGCGAGGCGCGGCGTTAATATGCACTCCCTTGTCTCGCTGATGCTTGTCCCATTATTGGTTTGGATCGCTGTGTGGGCCTATTTGTGGAACTTGGATGCCAAAGTCCGACGTCTGCAAGAAGAAATGCGGCGGCTGGAAGAGCCGGAAAGCGATGATGAATGAAAAATAAAGGGGCCGTGATCGGCCTGGTTATTATCGTGGCCGCGCTGGCCTTCAGCGCCCTGGCCTTCAAGAACAACCTTGTGAACGCCGTCCCATTCGCGGAAGCGATGAAGGCGACGGATTCGGACGTGCAGATCATGGGTGCACCTCTGGCCGGGACGATGCGCTATGACAATTCCCTTCATGCCCTGCGCTTCGACCTGAAAGACGCAGCGGGCCAGATCATGCATGTCACCTACAAAGGCCCGAAGCCCGAAGATTTGGACTCGGCGATGAGTAAAGCCGTCGCCATCAATGCCCAGGGGACTTATGACCCGGCGCAGCACGTGTTTGTCGCCGATAATCTTCTGGTCAAGTGCCCGTCAAAATATCAAGGGCAGGGGACCACGGAGCGCAGTTACGGGAAGTAGTCTTCCCGCTGGCTATTTAGAAACTAACCATCATGCCGACCATCATACCGACTTTGGGAACAATCTCTGTTTGGACCGCCCTCGCCGCCATTATCGTTTCCATGAGCAGTTACCTCGTTGCCTGTGCCCGTCGCAGCGCGAAGGATAATGGCGCGGCCTTCGTGCGTTTGGGCCGTGGCGCGTTTGTGCTGGCGGTGCTCGGCGTGCTGGGGGCGTCGGCCTCTCTCGGGACATTGCTGGTGACACATCGGTTCGATGTGCAGTATGTGTATGACCATTCGGCGCGGGCAATGTCGCCGCTGTACTATTTTCCCTCGTTCTGGGCCGGGCAGGAAGGCTCGTTTCTGCTGTGGGGCTTCTGGGTTTCTCTGCTCGGATTGGTGCTGGCCTGGACTTCCGGCCCCGCCGAGCGGCGCGTCATGCCGATTTACGGCGGGGTATTGTTGTTTCTCGTCGGTATGCTGGCTTTTAAAAGCCCCTTTTTGCCCACATTGGATCAATTCGGAATCCAAGCCACACCGGCGGAAGGGTTAGGACTGAACCCGCTGTTGGAAAATCCCTGGATGGTCATCCATCCACCGACCATGTTTCTCGGCTTTGCGTCTTTGACCGTGCCGTTTGCTTTTGCTCTGGCCGCGCTCTTTTGGCGTGAGTGGGATGGCTGGCTGCGGCGCGCCTTGCCCTGGGGATTATTTGGCTTCGCGATTTTGGGCCTGGCCATGATGATGGGCGGGTACTGGGCCTACGAGATGCTGGGGTGGGGTGGCTTTTGGGAGTGGGATCCGGTGGAGAACGGGCCGTTCGTCCCCTGGATGTTCGCGATAGCATTTCTGCACGCCGCCCAAATTCAGCGTGTGCGCGGCGGTTTCCTGAAACCGACTCTGCTACTAGCCCTACTGCCTTTTTCCGGGGCGCTCTATGAGACGTTCCTGACGCGGACCGGGGTTTTGGACAAGTTCAGCGTGCATTCATTCTCCACGCTTGGCGGCGTCGCCAACAATGTCCTGCTCGGCGGTTTGCTGGTGAGTGTGGCGCTTTCCGTCGGCGCACTTCTTTGGCGAACAAAAGCAGCGCCGCAGAGCGAAACGACGACCGAGGACATTCAATCCCGTGAGTTCGGCTTTACCATGGCGATTATCACGCTGACCTTGTGCGGCACCATTGCGGCTTTAGGATTATCGGCACCTCTGTTGACCGGGCTAGGCGTGAAACTGCACATGGCCGATTTTCAGGGAGCCGTGCGTGAAGATTACCACAACAAAGCTTTGTTCCCGATTGCCGTTCTGCTGGCCCTCGGCATGGGCATCGGACCGCATCTCGCCTGGCGGGGAAAGGGCGGTCCGAACGGGGCGCGGCTTGTTTGGAGTTATGCATTTTCGGTGGTCGCAGCGCTGGGGTTTGTCCTGGCGAGCAAGTATTTGGGAACGCCGCTCAAAGGCCAAATGATGATCCCGCAACTGCTGCTCTTTACGGCATCGGTCTTCGCGGTCATTTCCAACGGCTTACTTTTACGCCGTCTGCTTCCAGGTAAAGAAGGCGTGAAAGCCAGTTCGCCCTGGACGATTGGCGGCGTTTTCTCCCATGTCGGGGCGGCGGTTTTGCTGCTCGGCGTCGTTTGCCTCGTCACGTTCGTCAAAAAGGACCCCGATGTAACGTTAGTGCAGGACAAGCCGGTGCAAGTCCTAGACGATGCCTATACGATGACGTATCAAGGCCAGACAAGCGATTGGGAAAACGACAAAGACAATGCCTTGAAGTTTGCCGTCGTTTCCCGTGACGGCAAAGAAAAGTTTACGGCTCTGCTTCCGTATGCCCTGCGTCCCGTCGAGGGCGGCGAAAAGAAAATCATCGGGCATCCGTCTATCGTCCATCATGCAGGCGGCGACCTCTATATTGCCCTGAAAGACGGCCCGGACGAGTTTTATAACACGCCGGTCTATCAGCCGAAGATGAAGCTCGGTGATGTGAAGCAGGTCAATCTCGGCACGGCGCTCCGTCCGAAGATTTACACCGTGGAATTCATGCGCTTCGACAACCCGATGGGGGCGATTGTGCGCCAAACCGGCCAGATGCCGGATGTCTTTCCCGTGGCCGCCGTTCTGCGCGTGACTTACGAGGGCATGACGACTCTGGTCAAGCCGCAGTTTATTCGGTACAAAGACAGCCCGCTGCCGAAGTCCCCGGAACTGAAACTGCCCGGCGGCGCTTTGGTTGGCTTCTCAGGCATGAATGCGGGAAGCGTAGACCAAGCCGATCCCGGCGCGGGAGCCGCGAACGAGATGGCGTCGCTGACGCTGCGGAAGGACAGCGGGCCGCCGCATGAAGCCTTTCAATTAGATATTACGACTCGCCCAATGATCAATTTGGTCTGGGTCGGAACGTTGCTGCTGGTCTTCGGCGGCTTGATCTCGATGCGCCGCCGCATCCAAGAGAACCGATTGATTCCGATTCCCGATTTAGAGGTTTCCAATCCTGCCGCGAGAGGGACCGTGCGGCGGGTAAAAAATAAGAACCGTGTTCCGACCGCCAAACCCGCGCCGTCGCTGACCGTCGGTAAAACGAGGAGAAATTAGACCGCGATGCACCTGCGTCAGCTCCTGAAAAGCAAAATCCATCGCGCCACCGTGACCGAGGCCGATGTCAACTATATTGGCTCCATCACCATCGACCAGGAACTTTTAGAGCGCGTGGACCTGTGGCCGGGCGAACTGGTCCATGTCTGGAACGCCACGAATGGCGAACGGCTGGAGACGTATGTGATCGCCGGAGAACCCGGCTCCGGGGTCATCTGTATGAACGGCCCCGCCGCGCACCACATTCATGTCGGCGATGTCGTCATTGTCGCCGCTTTTTCGCTGACTGACGAACCGATCCAGCCCAAGCAAATCTTGGTCGATGAACGAAACCGTTACTTGAGAAACCTATAAACCATGTTCGAAGTCCGCGTCGAAAAAACGATTGCCTGCGCCCACCGGCTGTTTGATTATAACGGTCCGTGTGAGAGCCTGCACGGCCACAATTATCGTATCGAAGTCGCCTATGTCGGTTCTGAACTCGATCGTTTCGGGATGCTGGTAGACTTTACTGACATCAAGAAGGCGTTTCATGCGGTGCTTGACACGCTTGACCATACCTATCTCAATGACCTGCCTGCGTTCCAGACTCTCTCACCGTCGGCAGAGAACATCGCCGCGCATATTTTCCATGAATTGAACCGAACGACCTTTGACCGCGCGACTTTGGACCATGTTTCCGTTTGGGAGACGCCGACGCAAGTGGCTGTGTATCGGGCCGGGTAGTGAACAGTCCTTTGCGTTTTTTTGCCTTCTGCCTCCTTTACGTCATCCTGCTGACCGGCAGCCCCGCGCTTCGAGCGCAGACCATTTCCGTCACGCCGCCGGGAACCACCCATCCCGTCTTGCTCACCGCGCCAATCTCCGCCTTTGTCCAGTTCAATAACCGAGTCTTGTTTCCCGTCTATACGTTTGGCGACCAATCAGCACAGGACCGGGCGGATTTGGCGAACCTGCGCTTGGCTGAAGCGCTGCGGAATATCTCGGTAGACGATGCCGCACTCAAGCCGCCCGAAGTGACGGTCGGTTCGCGCGACGGGCAAACGATATTGTTACTCGACGGTCATGTGCTACTGACTGTCACCGATGCCGATGCTGATCATGCCAACCTGCTCCCCGTATCCCTCGCCGGCTCCTGGGCTTCCACGCTGAACCGCGCCTTTCAGCAGGCTGTGCGGGAGCGGCAGCCAGCCTATTTGCGCTGGGCTTGGAAGCGGGCCGGGCTGCTGCTCTTGATTGGTTCTCTCTTCTATGCTGCCTTTTATATACTCGGGCGGAAGCTCGGACACCGGATCGGCTGGCCGGTACGGATTTTTCTATGCCTACTGATCGGCTGGCGTATTATCGACCTGTTCCCCCAGACCCGCCCGCTGGAGATATGGCTGCTGGGGAGCGCGTTCCGGCCGGTATCGCTCTGCGTGATGATCGCGCTGCCGGCAGCGATTTTGGTGCGCGTCTGGGGCATCACGCTCCGCCGTTTGTTTCCACCAATTCCTGAAGACCTCTCTAGTCACGATCGCTCCGAACGAACCTATCAGCGTCGCGTGACTCTGGCCCGCGTGGCCGAAGTGGCCGGGGCGACATTGATTTGGATCGCGGCGCTGTTCACGATGACGACCTGGCTGGGCGTCAACCTCTCCGCGCTGCTGACTTCGGCGGGCTTGATCGGAGTCGCACTGGGCTTTGTCGCGCAAGATGCCCTGCGGGATTTCGTGGCAAGCCTCTATATACTCGCCGATGACCGATTCGGGGTCGGGGATACGATCCAAGTTGGGGCTTACGAAGGCCGAGTCGAACGCCTGAATCTCAGAGCGACACAACTTCGCGACATTTCGGGGCGTCTGATCACGATCTCCAATCGCGGCATCAGCGAAGTCGCCAACCTAACGGCTCGCTGGGCGCAGGTGGACTTCAAAGTCGGCGTTTCTTACTACGACGATCTGGACAAGGCCAAAGACTTGCTTTTGGCAACGGCGGCGGCGCTGGCCTCGGAGTGGCCGGATCAGGTACTGGCCGAGCCGGAACTGCTCGGGGTAGACTCCTTTGCCGATCTGAACATCCAACTACGGCTGACCCTGCGGACGCCGCCGGGCGACCAGTGGGCTGTCGCGCGGGAGCTGCGCCGCCGCGTGAAGCTGGCCTTCGACGCTGCGGGGATCAACATTTTGAACACGCTCTACACGGCGCCGCCTGCGCCTCTGCGTTCTCCGACGGATCCTAAAACCGATCCACCAGGACAATAATCGGCCGTTCGGAAACAGCGAGTGTCACACTTTGCTTGGGGATCGGAAGTGGGTCGGTGAGTCCGCTTACCTGTCCGGCAGTCAGCGTCACCCGCGAAGCTGTCGCCGTTTTGCCCGAAAGCGTCAGCGTGTATGACGGAACCGTGGTCCCGTCGCTTGTCGGACACCAAATAACATAGGCCCCACCTGGCTTTGACGCACCGGCGAAGCGATAAACTTTGACTCTGGCGTTTCCTGAAGGCGTATCTTCGGCAAACCGCATCCCGGCGAGGCGGTCATGGAGTGTATGCACATAGAACCAAGACGGTTTCGGTTTCCATCCTGTGTTCATGCTCGAAGTCAGCCCGCTGCTGGAAAACTGCGTCGCATCTGCCGCATTGACGTCGCGCAGCATATACATGACGGCGCGGTCCACGCCTGCCGCCGCCAGCGCCAGATAGGAGCGTACCAACCATTGACCTTGCACTTCTTCCTGAGAATAACTGCCGATGGCGGGAGCGCGTTGCGGCGACATCAGGTTGGTGTCGTAGCCGAACTCCGTGACCCACACTTCTTTCCCCGGCAGGTTTCGATGGCAGTAGTCTACCAACGCGGCCATTCTCTCGCGTAGTGTTCCTGCTTCCGGGCTGATACCGCCCTTTCCTAGTTGCTGTTCGCCCCCATCGTTGCTGTAGTGGTGGAAATTGATGACATCGGCGGGAAAGCTGCCGTTGCGATGGACCTCGGCCCAGGCTTTCATTGTCTTGACATAATCAAGGCTTAGGCCGGCCAGCCCTCCCATCACAAGTTTTGCCTGCGGGTCGGCGTTCTTGACCCCGAATGTCTTGCCCATACGTCCCAAATCGCCGTCATAATCGGCGCTGCACATCGCGGCGAACTCTTCCGGCTGGAAGTAGGCTTCGCGCCCGCCCCACCAACCGTCCTCTTCATTCCAATTCTCGAAATAGTGTAGCAGGCCGAGTCCCGAGCGGCGCGGCTGGCCGATCGCCAGCTTGAGCTTGGCGTCCGGCACCACACTCGCGCCGTAACGGGCGGCATATTGGAAGAGCTGGTCGGCATGTGCAGCATAAGATGATGGCTGAGTCGCCTCCTGCCCGGCAGGCACAGGCTTATCGCTGCTCTTGCCCTGGCCGGGTGCGCGAAGCCAGACTGCGCCGCCCTGTATGGCTGGGCAGACCGTGATCCCGGCGGATTTGAGATTCGCATAGTAGGCATCGAAGTTCCAGGCCCCGCCTGCGCCGTAGCTTGGGTTCCATTTGTTTTGGTTTTTGGGGTAGCCGGGATACTTCCCGCCGTCGCCTTCATCCCAGTCCCAGTTATGGTACTCACGCACGAACCCGCCGACGGTCAACTTATCCACGGGATCGTCGATAAAAGCGTTGACGCCTATCATTTGGTCCATCGTCGGCTGCAAGTGGGAGATCGCGGGCGGCACCGGCTCTTTCGGCCCTACCGGAGTCCCGTAGAGCACGATCTCCGGCACTTTTGTTCCGGTATCGCGCAAAGTGACTTCCAAGTAGCGTGTGGTCACGCTGATTGGGTGCGCGTTCCAGACATTGAAATGGCTCAGGTCATCCGTCAGCAGTGGTTTCCATGCAAACGGTTTGCCGGTCGAAAAAGTCGCGAGACCCGCCCCCGGTCCGTCATAAAGATACACATCTGAAAGACGATATATGCGTCCCAGGTCCAGATAGGCCCGTGCCGGATAGTGCCAAGCCGTCCATTCGGGAAACCAGGCGTTCGTGGGTGTCCCGCCTTTGCCGGCCTTCGGATCCCCGGCCAGTGTCTGCTCATCCACCAGGCTGCCGGCCTCGCCGAAACCCGTTTCATTGACGACCATGGCCGGTGTCAGTGGGATTTTAAGCGGTGCATCGCTGAAGGCAGGATTGACTGGCAGCAGTGTCAAGAGGGCCAGAGGCCAAACGGAGGATTTCATGGGGAGTGCTCCAACAAGGTAGTGATGTTACCTTCGATACTGTGAAGGGAATATCCTGCTCAGAGGGCTTCGAGGGGAGTGGATGAACTAGAAGCGCACGTCACGCGGTTGCGCCCTTCCGCTTTCGATTGATAAAGCGCTCTATCTGAACTCACGAGTAGCTCCGCGCCTGTTTCTGTGTTTGGTCGCAAAGTCGCAACACCAAATGATGCGGTGACTGCCTGTAGAGGCCATGAATGGCCCTCGATTGCCCTTCGCAGTCGCTCGGCGAACGCTGCCGCTCCGTCTATCTCGGTCATGGGCAATATGAGGGCGAATTCTTCGCCCCCATAACGAGCGACCAGGTCGTTCTCACGCGCACAGCCTTGAAGGATATGTGCTACGGCCTGAAGCACCAAATCGCCCGCGGGATGCCCATGCTGGTCGTTGTAGAGTTTGAAGTAGTCCACATCCAGCAAGGTGAGTGACAGCGGGGTTCCGTAGCGATTGGCCTGGCTGACTTCCTCCGCCAATCTTTCATGGAACGCCCGGTGGTTGGTCAGCCCGGTGAGGCCGTCGGTCATGGCAAGCTTTGCCAATTCCGCATTGGCTTTTTCTAGCTGCTGTTTTTGAAGCTCCAGAGCGACCGTATATTCTTTGATCAAGTCTTCTGTTTTCTTTTGCTCCGTAATGTCATGGGCCACGCCGTACATCAGTCCCATTTCTGGGTCCGAAACGGTATTCCACCGGAGCCGCCGATATGACCCGTCACGGCAGCGATACCGATTCTCAAAGTTGGGTGTCAGTACACCCTGTCTGATATTTTTGCGGGAGTCGAGTGTCGTCGCCCGATCTTCAGGATGTACAAATTCAATCAGCGGGACGGCAAGTAGTTCTTCTTCCGAATAGCCCAAAGTTTTATGCCAAGCCGGACTCAACTTTTTGAAATAGCCGTCAATCCCGGCGATACAGAGCATATCCAGAGAGAGTGTGAAAAAACGGTCATGCTCTTCCTGTGCTTGCCGCCGTTCGGAGATGTTGCGGGCGATCACGGAGGCTCCAGTCACTTGCCCTTGAATGTCCAACACAGGCAAGACGCGCAAGGATACGCCCATAAATCCCCCTGCTTTTGTGAGATGCAGAGTTTCCAAAGGGGTGATATTTGCGTTGCAAGCGGCAGCGGCGAGAAGATCTTTCATCTCAAGTAAGCGTTCCTTTGGAAGAAGCGTACTGAAGGGCTGACCGATCATTTCGGCATTGGAATAACCATAGAGTTGTTCCGCGCTCGAATTCCAATGAGTGATCCACCCTTCCAGTGTCATACTATAAACAGCATCGTCGAAAGCCTCGACAATAGCCGTGAGTCGCAATCGCTCGATCTCAGCCCGCTCATAAGCGGCACTTGGTTGTCCATTCATCTTTTCAGCGTGTCGCTTTCGATCTAGTACACTGTTCTCATTTTTCCACGAATACCATCGTTTGTGACAGATTTTTTCGGTGCTTGCTTGAAAATGTCTTGCCGTGCAGACATCGGGTACACTCTCTGCTAGGAGAATGAGTGCAATGTCTCAAGTCTGTTGTCTGGGAATTCTCGTGGCCGATGTCGTCGGCAAAACCATTGAAGCTTTCCCGCCTACAGGAACACTTGCTGCTGTGGACCGGATCGAACTGCATGTTGGCGGCTGTGCGGCCAATACCAGCGTTGCGCTCGCTAAATTAGGCGTCGAAACGTCGATTTTAGGCAAGGTCGGCGACGACGGCTTTGGTCAGTTTCTCGCGGGTACTTTGGAGCGGCACGGAGTCGATACGCGCGGCTTGATTCGGGATTCCTGCGCGGCCACTTCCGCCACGATGGTGGCCGTCAATGGGGAAGGGGAGCGGACCTTTCTGCACTATCCCGGCGCAAACGCTGTTTTCAGCGCCGCCGATGTCTTTTGGCCCGCGATCGAGGCCGCGCCGATCCTGCATGTGGCCGGCCCATTTCTGATGCCCCACTATATGGGCGAGGAAAACACGGCTGTCTTGCGGCAGGCCAAAGCCTTGGGGAAAACAACGACTTTGGATACGGTTTGGGACCCGACCGGGCGGTGGATGTCCGTGCTGGCCCCTTGCCTGCCATATTTGGACTATCTGCTGCCATCTTGGGAAGAGGCCACGCGCTTGACGGGCCGCGACACACCTCAAGAAATCGCTCAGGTTTTCCTAGACGGCGGGGTCGGAGCCGTCGGTCTCAAACTCGGCGAAAAAGGCGCTTATCTCCGCACGGCGACGGGTGACGAGTTTTTCCTAAATGCCTACCCCGTCCAATCCGTCGATAGTCTCGGCGCGGGGGATGCCTGGGCCGCCGGGTTTCTGTGCGGCTTGACCCATGGCTGGAATATGGAAAAGACGGTTCGATTTGCCAATGCCACCGGCGCATGCGCGGTGCAGGCCCTCGGCGCGACGACCGGAATACGCTCTTTCGAGGCGACTTATGCCTTCGCGTTCGGCAGTGGATAAGCGGGCGGCCCGTTGACTTTTCAGTCAGGCTTTGGTATGATGTGGAGATGGAAAGCGATGCGCCGAGGCTGATCCCGGAGACAAGTTTGCGGGAGGCTTTGGATATGCTGCATCGGTCTCCGGGCCAGACGCTGCCGATCCGCGACCCGCAGACCGGGCAGGTTCTCGCGGTGCTTGCCCATCGGGAATCCATTCCTGCACCGGTGCCCCCGCGTCTGGGCGGCATGGCGACTCCACTTGGGGTATACCTGCACGACGGGATTTCTTCCGGCGGGGCTGGATTCTGGGGATTGTTTCTCACGGGCGTAACGATGAGCTGCTTGGCACTGCTGGCACAGGTCGCGGCACACGGACTGGCACGATCGGCCGCATCACATCTGCCCCAACTGACAGCCTGGGAATCATATGCACCTTTGGGAGTCCGGCTTTGGCTGGCGGCTATTTCTCCCTGGCTGCCTTTGCCGTTGGTTTTTCTTTTCATGCGACTCGTGCCGCTTTCCGGGACCCACGCGGCGGAACACCAAGTCGTCCACTGCGTCGAGCGATCTGCGCCGCTTGTGCCGGACTGTGTGCGCGCAATGCCTCGTGTCCATCCCCGCTGTGGAACAAACTTGTTTGCCGGCTTCACCTTGTTTTTGCTGACTTTTCTCGCCGTCTTCTGCATGACGGAGGCAGGCGGCTGGCAGTTATTGGACGGGGTTTCCCTGGCGGCGATGGTGGCGGGACCAATCACGCTGATTTATTGGCGGCGTGTCGGCGGCTGGATACAGCAGTGGTTCGCGACCCGCCCGGCCACCGAAAAGCAGATCGCCGGGGCGATTTTCGCTGCCGAACAAGTGCTGTCGCGCCGTCGGTTTCGACTGGAACGAGGCATCCTGCTGCGGTTTGCGCCTGTGCGGCGCGTTTGGGCGATGGGGTTTGTCCAGATTATCGGCGGCTACCTGGCGGTGTTTGCTTTGGTGAGTCTCCTGGATCACTTTTGGCCGGGGCTGACCCGCTGGCTTGAGATGTAGTATGGAAAATAATAAAATGAATCCACGACAGCGCATAGCTCTTGGTTTGGGTCTCATGGCGGCTATAATCGTGCCATTTCTGGCGCAGACTTGGAAAATAGGGCCGCATCCCGTACCCGCATTGAAACCGTCTCCAAAAGAAATCAGTAGCAATGGAATTTCCTATGGAACACCGACGGTAGATATACAAGTGGATATAAAACCGTTAGGCACAGTCTTGATGGTCGGAATGATTGTCGTACTGACGGGAGCCATTGTATACTTAAATCGAACCCCTGCTGCCTGACTATGGTACTGACTTTTTGCCTGTGTGAGAGTGAGGAGTTGGTGGATTTATGTCATCCTTCGTTACGGCCCCCAAGCCTGCGAGGAAATATGGCTTTTTCTCAAATTAGGTTTTTAGGAGTGATATGATCAAAGAAGAATTAGCATCCGTGATTTCCCAGGCTCTGGAAACGGCCAAAACGAGCGGCGATCTGCCGCTCGAAACGATTCCAGTCGTGACGCTGGAAATGCCGAAGCAAAAGGCGCATGGCGACTGGGCCACGAGTGTCGCGTTGGGACTGGCAAAGACGCTGGGAATGCCGCCGCGCGAGGTCGCGGCCAAAATCGTCAGCCACCTGCCGGTCGGCGACGATGCGCTGATCGCCGGGGCGGAGATCGCCGGGCCGGGCTTTATCAACCTGCGGCTGCGGCCCAGCTGGCTCGGCGACATCTTGACACGAATTGAGACCGAAGGCGCGGCGTTTGGACGCTCAAACAGCGGGCAGGGCAAAAAGATCGTCGTTGAATTCGTTTCCACCAACCCGAACGGTCCTATCACGGTGGCCGGCGGACGCAATGCCGCTATCGGCGATACGCTTTCGTCGCTTCTGACGGCGACCGGCAGCATCGTCTCACGCGAGTATTATATCAATGATGCCTTGAATTCCGTGCAGATGAACAGCTTCGGCCTTTCCGTGTTTTTTCGCTACCGGGAGCTATTGGGCCATCACGATGAGGAGTGGGAAGGGATGTATCGGGGCGGCTATATCACCGATGTCGCCCGCGAAATTCTGGCCCGGCATGGCAATGCTTTCGAGAAGGCCGACCGGGACGATCCAACGACAGTGCAGACATTCCGCGATCTTTCCCAAGACGGTATGATCGCCCAGCAAAAGGCCGATCTTGCGGCCTTCGGCGTCGTCTTTGACACCTGGTTCAGCGAAGCGACGCTGCATGCCGACGGGCAAGTCGCGGCGGCGATTTCGGCGCTGACAGAACGGGGGTACACCTACGAGAAAGACGGGGCCTTGTGGCTGAAATCCACCGAGTTCGGCGACGACAAAGACCGCGTTTTGATGCGTGCCGATGGCACGGCGACCTATATCGCCGGAGACGTGGCTTACCACAAAAACAAGTTTGATCGGGGATTTGACAAGGCCATCAATGTCTGGGGGGCCGACCATGCCGGCTATGTCGCCCGGACCAAAGCCAGTGTCGCCGCCCTTGGCTACGACGCATCCCGGCTGGACATTTTGCTGTATCAACTAGTCAATATCGTCAAGGACGGTCAGGTCGTGATGTCCTCGAAGCGCTCCGGCAACATTTTGGAGCTGAAAGCAGACCTCATCGACGAGATAGGTAAAGACGCCGCCCGCTTCTTCTTCCTCATGCGGTCTCCGAACAGCTCGTTAGACATCGATATTGACCTGGCCCGGAAGACGGAAAAAGACAACCCGGTCTTTTATGTCCAATATGCCCATGCGCGTATCGTGCAGGCTATCGACAAGGCCCGCCAGGAAAAAGGTGTTTCCGTTCCCGCTGTCGGCGAGGCCGATTTAGGATTGCTGACGGAAGAAACCGAAACCGACCTGATCAAGAAGCTGAGTGAATTGCCCGTGGAGATCGCGCTGGCGGCTTCGGAGTATGCGCCGCACCGGCTGGTGCAGTATGCCCGAGACCTGGCTGCCGTTTTCCATAGTTTCTACGATGCCGGCAACCGCAGCCCGGCTTTGCGCGTGGTCTGCGACGACCCGGAGATGCTGAAAGCGCGTTTGGTGCTTGTCCATGCGACTCAGATCGTCTTACGGAATGTGCTGGGGTTGCTGGGACTGTCCGCGCCGGAACGGATGTAGGACCTGCTGTTTTTGCGAGGCCGTGGACCATGCGTTGAAACGCACGGCTATTCGGCGAGGACGCCGGAAACCCCGGCTTCGCAGGGCTAACACCGAGTGCCGCAAAGCGGTACTTCTTGGCGTCTTCGCCGCGTACCCCAATAAAACCCTAGCCGTGCGCTTCCGCGCATGGTTCTTTCCGACAGGGTATTACGAGCCGTCCGGCGCTTCGACCTCTTCTGCCGCTTCATTCAGCGGCTCCTCGGCCTTCTCCGCCTCCGGCGGCTTCGGGATACGTTTGCTTTCGGCATCTTCCACTTCCATGGCCCCATAGTAAGCAACCGGGTTCCCCACGCGCAAGGCCCAGCCCTGGTCGCCGTAGCTCCAGTGCCACCATTCGCCAACATAGTTGGTCAACCCGGTGGATTCCATTGTCTCAATGAGTAAAAGACGGTTGGCGCGAGCCTGCTCGGACAGCTTGTGGTAAAATGTCGGCGCAGAAGTCCAGCCCTCGGCGGGAGAGGTGAAGTCGAGGCCCTCGCCGTTCGGCCCGCGAATACCGACATCCAGCGCCCCGCCGGTGGTATGCGGGGGAGGGGAAATGTCGTCGGGCGGGGCGACCATGCGGTTCAGCATCCGGGCGAGTGTCGCTTTAGACCATTCCGGGTGTTTTTCGGTCATATCTTTCGTGAAGCCTTCCCGGATACCGCGCTGCATCGCGAGTGTCCGCAGAGCGGTTCCGAGGGCAAGAGTGTGGCCTTCCGGTAGACGCTCTTGAACCTCGTTGACCATACGGGCAACGGTCTCGCGCAGGAAAGGCAGGCAGCCGGGGTTAAGAATGACATGGGGGCAGAATTCACGCAGGTCTACCAGCGGCTCCCCGGCATCTACGATGGGCACGGCGCGGAGGGCGGCGAGCGGTTCGCCGAACGAGCGTAAATCAAAGCGTTTGTCGAAGCTGGGTTTGGAGCGCAGGCGTGGAAAAGTCTCCGCCTGGACATTGGAATCAGTCGGCACGGTCAAAGGCAAAGTCTCCCTCAAAAACGATCTGCGCGGGGCCGATCATGTCTACCGAAGCATCTTCGCCCGGCCAAGTGATGCGTAAGGTTCCGCCTTTGGAAACGATGTCTTGTGGTGCTCCCGCAAATGCGATGCCGTTCAAAACAGCCGCCACGCCGACTGCACAGGCGCCGGTGCCACATCCGAGCGTTTCCCCCGCTCCCCGCTCCCAAATACGCACCGCAATTATGCTAGTATCTTGCGGGGTGGCCCAAAGGACACTGGTGCGCTCCGGGAAAAGTGGATGGTGTTCGATCTGCGGTGATACGCGCTGGAAAGTCGCTTCGTTCGGGGCATCTCCAAAAATGACCGTATGTGTGCTGCCGGTGTTGACCGCCGTAATCGGGTAAATCTCTTGTCCGACAGCCAATGGATATTGGATGACCTGCGACTGAGTCAAGTCGCAGAATGGAAGAAGCCCCGGCGCGAACTGCGGCCGGCCCATGTCCACCCCGAATGTCGCACTTTGGCCGTCATCGCTGCCCTTGAGGAGCCGCACATCACGAAAGCCGTCCTTGACGGCGACCCGGAAATTCGTTCTGTCTTCCAGCCAGCCTGCACGAAAGGCCCACAGCGAGACGCAGCGCAGACCGTTCCCGCACATATCTTCCGTGCCGTCCGGGTTGAACATCCGCATCCGAAATGCAGTGTCTGTTATCTCCCGCGAGACGACCAATAGCCCGTCGGCTCCGATGCCGAACTTTCGGTCACAGGTTTGGATCGCCAGCATCGGCAGAGAGACATTCGCCGGGAGCGCCGCCGCATCTATCACCACGAAGTCGTTCCCGACCCCCTGCATTTTCGTAAATCGCATACGGTTTCCAATGCGTGGGAAAGCGAATGGGTTCCCTGTCCCGGCTTATCCTTCCGGGTACGACCCCAGCACATTGACATAGATGCTGTGTGTTCGCAGGGCATCTAACGCCAATTTGACCGGCTCGTCGAACTCATGGCCCTGAAAGTCCGCGAACTGCACATATTCCCAGGCGGAATTCTTCGCGGGGCGCGAGGCGATCATGGTGAGGTTCACATTGTGCGCCTCGAACGCTCGCAGGGCGCGTCCGAGTGATCCCGGTTCATTCTTGACGGCGAACAGGGCGCTGGTCTTGTCCCGCCCGGTCGGCGGCGGCTCGTTGCGGCCAATCACAAGAAAGCGGGTCCGGTTGTGCGGGTTGTCTTGGATGCTTTCGTAGCGCAAAGGGATGTTGTAGACTTCGGCGGCGCGTTTGGGGGCAATGGCCGCGCCGAGCGGGTCGGCGGCGGCACGTTCGGCCGCTTTCGAGGTCGGCTGTGTTTCGATGATCTCGACATGAGGCAGATTCGCGTCCAGCCAGCGGCGGCACTGGCCCATCACGATGGGAGCGGAATAAAGCCGTTGGATTTGGTCCAGCGATTCGGCATGGGTCAAGAGGTTTTGGACGATACCGATGAATATCTCCGCACAGACCTTCAGAGAGGTCTCATGGAACATATCCAGAGTGTAAGTGACGACGCCGTCCGTGGAGTTTTCGACGGGGACGACGCCATAGTCGGCGCGGTCGCGTTCCACTTCGCCGAAGACATCGGGAATCGAGCGGCAGTCATGGTACAAGGCGGACGAGCCGAACCGCTGCAAAGCCGCCATCTCGGTGAAGGTCCCCGGCGGTCCCCAATAAGCGACCGTCATCGGCTTTTGGAGGGCGATACTCGCCGAAATGATCTCCCGAAAAATGGCAAACAGCGCTTCTTTTGGCAGCGCCCCTCCGCCGTGCAGCTCGGCCAATCGCAGAAACTGGTCTCGTTCGCGCTCCGGGGCAAAGTAGCGTGCGCTGTTGTCATTGGCTTTCTGCAGGCCGACTTGCAGGGAAATATCGGCGCGCTCATTCAGCAGCGTGACAAGCTGGGCGTCTATTATGTCGATCTTTTGTCTCAGGTCTTCGAGGCTCATGCTCTTTTGTTCGGCAGGCATGGGAAAGATTCCTGCCGCCGGAGCCGTCAAATGCCGATTCCAATACCGATTTTTCCACGCGCACCGTCGTGCCGCCCGGCTGATTGTCTTTGATCTCCAGCGAGTCTGTCAGGCTATCGACCAAATGCAGTCCAAAACCACCGTAGCGTTCGATCCCGTCCTCCGACACGGAGCGGGTACACATCGGGGCAAAACGTGGTGAGGAAAAGCCCTGACCTTCGTCTACCACGACTAAGATAAAGCGGCCCGCGCGATGCTCCATCTCGACGCGGTAGCAGCCCTTTTCGGAACGCGCATGGCGGGTGACATTCGAGCAGAGTTCCCCGATCACCAGTTCGATATCGTCAATGATCCGCGCGGAGACATGCGGTTCCAAAAGGGTGCGCCCCATCTGTCGTACCAGGCCGATAGACGCGGCCTCCTCGGGAACTTCGAGCACGATTTTCAAGCTCATCGATCTGTTCCTTTTGCTCCGGCTCGGAGCGAACGTCCCACTCTCCCTCCGTTATACCCGGTTCTCCCAGCGCCGTTTGTGACATAAGACACAGTAGACCCTTTTTGCCGCTTGACTTCTCCCCCTGTTCCCGTGCTACAATGCCGCAGGAGTTTTGTGTGACCCAAGAAATCGTGCTTCCAGAGACGGAACGCCTCACGGAGACAGAGAGCCTGGCGGAAACCGTGCGCCATCTCGCGCAGATGGTGACGGACCATGGCCTCTCGGAACTGATTGTCGAAGAGGCCGGGGTTATCTTGACTGTCAAAGCGGCGGTCGAGGCGCGGACCGTCGCTCCGTCGATGTTGGCGCTTGCGGCCCATCCGCACGTTCTGCCGGTCTCAGAGTCCCCCGCGTATTCCCAAACTGCCGTTGCCGTGCCGACTGCACCTGTCCAAGCATCGCGTGAGACGAGCGCGATTGCGCTGGAGTCGCCGATGGTCGGCGTTTTCTACCAGTCGCCGTCGCCCGACGATCCGCCATTCGTCACTGTCGGTGACTTCGTGAAGGTCGGCCAGCCTATTGGATTGATCGAAGCGATGAAGGTCTACAGCGAAGTCCCTTCCGAAGTGTCCGGCCGCGTCGTGGAAATGCCCGTAGAGAGTGGAAAACTGGTTCAGCAGGGCCAGCCACTGATTTTCGTGGAGCCACAGTGATCGAAACGCAATGATCGAAAAACTTCAAATCAATATCGGAATCTTAGGCCTCGGCGTCGTCGGCGGCGGCACCGTGCGGGTGCTGACGGAAAATGCCGAGTCGATTGCCCGCAAAGTCGGTCTTCCGCTCGTGATCAAGAAGATCGCCGTGCGGGATGCCGGCAAGCGGCGCGATGTCGTCGTTGATCCGAGCCTTCTAACCGAGCGCTCCGAAGATGTGACCGACGATCCTGAGATAGACATCGTCTGCGAATTGATCGGCGGCGTTGAACCCGCCCATAGCCTCGTTCTACGGGCTATCCATAATGGCAAGAATATCGTGACTGCCAACAAGGAAATGATGGCGAAGGCCGGTCATGACCTGCTGCACGCGGCGGAGAGCCGCGACCTCGATTTCAACTTCGAAGGCAGTGTCGGCGGCGGTATTCCGATCATTCAGCCGCTCAAACAAGCCCTGGCCGGGAACCAATTTTCCGAGATCATGGGCATTGTCAACGGCACCACCAATTATATTCTCTCGAAAATGACCGCTGAAGACGCCGACTTCGCCGATGTTTTGGCCGAGGCGCAGGCCCACGGCTATGCCGAATCCGACCCGACCAATGACATCGAAGGCTATGATGCCCAGTATAAGACGGCGATTTTGTCTTCGATTGCGTTTACCTCGCGTGTTCTGCCCGAAAATATCTATGTCGAAGGCATCACTCAAATCGCGAAACGCGACATCGAAGTCGCCAAAGACCTCGGCTATGTCATCAAGATCGTCGGCATCGGCCAGGAACTCGGCGGCGCATTGCAAGTCCGTGTTCACCCCGTTTTATTGCCCAAAGCGCATCCTTTGGCCTCCGTCCATGACGTGCATAACGCGATTTACCTGCGCGGCAACGCCGTCGGCGATGTGATGTTCTACGGGCGCGGCGCGGGCAGCCTGCCGACCGGCAGCGCGGTCGTCGGCGATATTATCGAGATCGCCCGCAATATCCGCCGGGGTGCGACCGGCCGCATCGGTTGCACCTGCTACGACACCAAACCGACCCTGTCTATCGAGCGCCTGCGGACCAAGTATTACATCCGTTTGATCGCCCATGACCGCCCGAAAGTCCTCGCCAGTCTCGCCAGCGTCTTCGGTGATTTCAACGTCAGCATCGAGAGTGTGGTTCAGCGCGCCCTGCCCGATGGGAATGCGGAGATAGTCTGGATCACGCATCAGACTTTGGAAGCCAACCTGCGCTCGGCGTTAGATGTGATCCGCCGACTGCACATCGTTTCGGGCATTGAGAACTGGATACGAGTCGAGGAATGAACACGGGAGCATTGAACGGCTATTTTCGTGATATGTTTGGCTATGAACGCTGGGCAAATGAGAGGATGTTAGTCTACTTGGGCAACCCTCCTGAAAATGAGAGGCTTCTGAAGATATTTGGGCACTTGATTGCGGAAATGGTGCCGTGGCTGTGTCTGCTCAAGGGCAAGGATGTTCCCATTTTGTTCGATTGTTCGCCCTCTTGGACGGTGACGGAGTGTGGAATACGATTCGACACCCTGCAAAGCGAGACCGAAGACTTTGTTGCCTCTTTGCCTGAAGATGGTCTCACGGGCGTCGTGTACTCACCAGGGGCGGGCGGAAAAATGATTGAGAATACCATCTCGGAAATCCTAACGCACCTGCTCTCTCACGGCCAGCATCATCGCGGCCAGATGGAAATGATCATCCAGAACGAGACAGGTCAATATTTTCCTACATCTTATATGCCATATCTTCGGCAAAAACGAAGTTAGAAACCAAGGTTCATGCACTATATTGCCGAAGACATTCCGCGCGAGGTGAACGGGAAGATTTGGGCCACGCTCATCGCCCCACGGCCCCTCGCGCTGATCTCGACGCAGGACGCTCACGGCATTCCGAACATCGCGCCATATAACTCGTTTGCCGGTCTCGCAACGTATCCGCCAATGCTGGGAGTCTCGTTCAGTCAGCGTGAAGGCGGGGACAAGCACACACTCACCAATATCAAAGCGACCCAAGTATTTGTCATCAACCTTGTGCCTCGGTTCCTCGCCGATGTAATGAACCAAGCCGCCGAGGGGGCGGCAATCGAAGACGATTTCGCGCGGTTGGGGCTGACTGCGAAACCCGCTGAAACAGTAAACTGCCCACGCATTGGCGAAAGTCCCGCGAGTATCGAGTGCCGCGTGACGAGTATTTGGCCGCTGCCGCCGAGTAAATGCGAGTTCGTCGTGGCCCAGATCACCGGCGTGTATCTGCGCGACGAATTTGTAACCGAGAGCGGCGGCTTCGACCCGCTGGCCGCCGACCTGCTGGCGAGTGTCGGGGCGGAAGACTATCTCTCTCTGAACGGCGAAACGCTGCACCTGCCGAAAACGTGGGGGTAGAGAATACCCGGCCTTGAAAGGCCGAGCTATTGCAAGATACAAAGCCCCTCCGGGGCTGAAGACAGCAGAATATCACATCTTGGGCTTATCTGTAGCCCTGGAGGGGCTTTTCCGTGCTTCGTTAGCCCGGCCTTTCAAGGCCGGGTTCATTCTGGAACCATTTATGCGACAAGGAATCATCAATCATTACCGCGCGTACCTGCCGGTCTCGGACAAAACGCCCGTCGTGACGCTCTTCGAGGGCGACACGCCGCTTATTCCTGCGCCCCGTTTGTCGCAGGCCATCACGCCGGGTCTGAATTTGATGCTTAAGTTCGAGGGCATGAACCCGACGGGATCGTTCAAAGACCGGGGCATGACGATGGCCGTGACGAAAGCGCTCGAAGAGGGCGCACGCGCCGTCATGTGCGCCTCTACCGGCAACACAAGTGCGGCGGCGGCGGCGTATGCCGCGCGGGCCGGACTGGACTGCGTCGTGCTGCTGCCGAACACCGATGTCGCGCTGGGCAAACTGTCGCAAGCGCTCATTCATGGGGCCAAAGTGATCGCGATTGAAGGCACATTTGATGACGCGCTTACCCTCACCCGCGAAATTTGCGACAAGTATCCGATCACCATCGTCAACCATGTCAATCCCTATCGGATCGAAGGGCAAAAGACCGGGGCATTCGAGATCTGCGATGTGCTTGGAGATGCCCCCGATTTCCATGCGCTGCCCGTTGGCAATGCCGGCAACATTACGGCCTATTGGAAAGGCTACAAAGAATATCAAGCGGCGGGAAAATCGCATAAGCTGCCGAAGATGCTCGGCTTCCAAGCGGCGGGGTCCGCGCCGATTGTCGATGGCGCTCCCGTCTTAAAACCGCACACCATTGCGACGGCGATCCGCATCGGCAACCCGGCGTCCTGGAAGCATGCCCTGACAGCACGGGACGAATCCGGCGGCGTGATCGACAAAGTGACCGATGACGAGATTTTGGAAGCGTATCAAATGATGCCTGCCCTCGAAGGCGTTTTCACCGAACCAGCTTGCGCCGCGCCGATCGCCGGACTCAAAAAGCTCTTTGCCGCCGGGTACTTCCGCGACTACGACGGTGCCACTGTCGCTGTGACATTGACCGGCCACGGGCTGAAAGACCCGGACCGCGCCTTGAAGACTGTGCCGCACCCGGCGACGGTTCCAGCGACGCTGGAAGCCGTCGTTCGGGCGTTGGGGTTTTAAGCGATGGCTGGAGGCGGGCCGCGACTTCGCAAACAAACTTGGTTCGCGCTCGGCTTTCTCATTCTTTTGGCCTTGTTGCTGCGGTTCAATGTCCGCCAGGGGCGGGTATCTGGGCCGTCGATGGAGCCGACCTATCACAACGGCGAAACGGTCTTGGTTTGGAAATCCGTGCCGCGCTCTTCCTTGAAGCCGGGAAATGTGATCGTCTTCCGCGATACCAACGGCGACGAATTGATCAAGCGTATCGCCTTTATCCAACCAGTTTGGAAACCTGCAGCACCGAGCGGCTTTTATATCCCTGCCAACGGAACTCGGCCTATTCCCTATTCGCTGCTGTTTCGGCTGTATTTCGAAAGTTTCACGGTCGGCAAACTGCCAATCCCGACGCCCGATCATATCATATACGTTCTCGGCGATAACCTGCGGGAATCCGACGATAGCCGCCGGATCGGCCCGATCAGCTACGCACAAGTTTTAGGAAAAGTTGTTCCATGAAGCCTCTTCTCCAGTCTAACATTCCCGGCCTGCCCCCCTTTATTAACGGTAAAGTCCGTGATGTCTATGACCTCGGCGATGCCTTGTTAATCGTCACCACCGACCGCATTTCGGCCTACGATGTGGTTCTGCCGTCCGGCATTCCCGATAAGGGCCGCGTTCTGACTGCCCTGTCTCGCTTCTGGTTTGAGAAGACAGCGCACATTGTCTCCAATCATCTGATTTCCTGCGAGATGGACACCATCGGGGCGCGTCTGCACGACGCCGGAGTCACTGTCACGCCCGAGTTAGTCTCTATGCTCGAAGGCCGCACTCAGCTCGTCCGCAAGTGCCAAGCGCTGCCTCTGGAATGCGTCGTGCGCGGCTACTTGGACGGCTCCGCTTGGAAAGACTACCAGGCTTTGTTTGCCCACGGCGGCGAGGTCAAGCTGTACGACATTCCCGTCCCGGTCGGCCTGCGGCAGAGTGAAAAGTTGCCGGCCCCGTTGTTTACGCCTGCCGCAAAAGCCCATACCGGCCACGACACTAATATCACACCGTCCGAAGCCGAGCGAGTTGTCGGGACAGAGACCTTTCGTAAACTCTCTGCCAAGAGTATTGCCTTGTATGAATTTGCCCGTGCCTATGCCGCCGAGCACGGGGTCATTATTGCCGACACCAAGTTCGAGTTCGGCACTCTTGACGGCCACTTGATCTTAATCGACGAAGCCTTGACCCCTGATTCGTCGCGCTTCTGGGAGGCCTCGCGCTACCAGCCGGGCCGACCGCAATTCTCGTTCGATAAGCAGTTCGTGCGCGACTATTTAGGAACGGTCTCGTGGAACAAAACCCCGCCGGGGCCTGAGCTGCCGGCCGATATTGTCGAGAAGACCGCGGAAAAGTATCGTGAGGCCTATCAGCGGTTGACTGGAAAGAGTCTGCCATAAAGCATAGGGGCCGCTCGGGTATAATAAGTCCATCATGCTGAGGATACTCTAAGGACATCACGATGCACCTTCTCCTGCGCTGGCTGCTCAGTGCCGTGGCTCTTTATCTTACGGTGCTGCTGGGGCAATTTTTGACGCTGCGCTATCCTGGCTTGGACCTGCGTTTTTGGATCAAACCCGGCCTGGCCGGCGTCGAAGGGCTGCTACTCTTCGTTCTGGCACTCGGGGTCGCCAATGCTCTGTTGCGGCCTCTTGTCCAAATGCTGACACTGCCTCTCTCCTGCCTGACACTCGGCTTGTTCTCCTTCGTGATCAATGCCTTTTTGTTTTGGCTGGTGGGGCAGTTCACTCCTGGGTTTCATGTGGCCGGCTGGCGGGCCTCTCTGTTCGGTTCGGTCGTGATGAGCGTTGTCGGAGGACTTTTGAACAACCTTTTGGTGTCGAAACGGGAGCGGAGACGCTGATGCAGTTGATGGTGATTACGGGACTGTCCGGCGCGGGAAAGGCGACGGCGGCAAAGGTTTTCGAGGATATGGCCTACACGGTCGTGGATAATCTGCCGCCGATCCTGCTGCCGGAACTGGTGGAAAAGTGCTTGGCCGTAGGCGAACAGCCGCCGGGGCAGCGTCTTGCAGTCGTGATCGATGCCCGTGCCGGTTCGTTCTTGGTCGGCTTGGAACCGGCGCTGTCTCTGGTCCGCGCGGCAGGCGTTCGGCCGATCGTTTTGTTTTTGGATGCCTCCGACGGGGTTTTGGTGCAGCGATTCAAAGAGACGCGACGCAAGCATCCTCTCTTCGAAGATCAGGGCGGGATTTTAGGCAGCGTCCGGGCCGAGCGCACCTTGCTCGAAGACATCAAAGAGGGATCGGACAAGGTCGTGGACACCAGCGACATGGACGCGCCCACATTGAGAAACTTGCTGTTGTCCGAGTTCGCCCCCACGCTCGACAAAAACCAGGGTTTGGTCGTGACAGTCAACTCGTTCGGCTTCAAATACGGGCTTCCCCTCGATGCCGATTTGGTCTTCGACGTGCGTTTTTTAATCAATCCGCACTATGTAGACGATCTGCGGCCTTACGACGGGCGCAACCAAATTATTGAAGAATTTGTGATGCGTGACCCGGACAGCGGTCTATTTCTCGAGAAGCTTTACGATTTGATGGACTGGAGCGTGCCGCGCTATGTGGCTGAGGGCAAAGCCTATCTCACGGTCGCGATCGGCTGCACCGGTGGGCGGCACAGATCTGTCGTGGTCTCGGAAAAGCTCGGCGGCCATTTGCAGAACTTAGGCTACCGCGTTCTCGTGCAGCACCGCGACGTGAACAAGTAGCGAAAGACCCGTAACGAAAGAAACACCGTGAAACGCCTGCTGTCCTGGCTCAAATGGCTCTATCCAGGGATGCGCGTCAAGCGCTGGATGACGGTGACACTCCTCGGGCTGATCCTCGTGGTTGCCGGAATTATTCTGGCCGTCAATGTGACTTGGGGCAATTACCTCCAGATGCTGGACGACCTGCTGGCGTGGATCTTTGACAAGACCAACGGCATCGTCAATATCAGCGATCCCAAAGTGATTCTGCCGCTCGGCTTCACGCTGATCACGCTGGGCCTGCTGCTGATTTTCATTTCCTATTTCCAGTTCAATCGCGCTGTTCTTGCCGCCGTCGCGCCCGAAGCGCGGCAGGACCTCGCCGATCGCATCTTCCAGCGTCGCTCGCTCGCTCAGGGCCACCGCATCGTCGTCATCGGCGGTGGGACGGGTCTGTCTACGATGCTGCGCGGCTTGAAAGAGCGCACCAGCAACATCGTCGCGATTGTCACGGTCACGGACAATGGCGGTTCCTCGGGGCGTTTATCTCAGCAGATGGGCGTGCTGCCGCCGGGCGACCTGCGAAACTGCCTCGTCGCGCTGGCCGATGCCGAGCCTACTCTCGCCAGCCTCTTTCAATTTCGCTTCGATGAAGATCAAGGGGGGCTTGCCGGGCATTCGTTCGGCAATTTGTTTATCGCCGCGATGACCGAGATTTACAAGGGGAACTATGAGCAGGCCATCGCGGCGACCTCCAAAGTCCTCGCTATTCGCGGTAAAGTGTACCCTTCGACGACGCAGAACGTGGTACTTTTGGGGGAAATGGAAGACGGAAGCATTGTCGAAGGAGAAACCCAAATCGCCGGTCATGCCTTGCCGATCAAGCATATGTATCTGCGGCCCGAGAACGCCCAGCCTTTGCCGGAAGCCCTGGAAGCCATTCGTCTGGCCGATGCCATCATTATGGGGCCGGGCAGTGTCTATACCAGTGTAATTCCTAATCTCCTGGTAGACGGGATTGCCGAGGCGATCCATCGCAGCAAGGCCGTGAAGATTTATGTCTGCAATGTCATGACCCAGCCTGGAGAAACCGACAATTATACCGCCTCGGATCATGTCCGCGCAATATGTGACCACGCGCCCGGCAAGCGGATTATCGACTATGTGCTGATCAACAAAGAGCCGCCCGGCCAGACGATTTTGGAACGCTACGAAAAGTACGGTCAGCGCTTCGTCGCGCCGGATGCGGACAACATACGCATGATGGGTTTCACTCCGATTGCCGTCAACTTGATCTCACAGACGGATATCGTGCGGCATGACCCGGCTCATCTCGCGGAAGAGATTTATCGGATTATTCTGTAGTATGCCCCCCAGGCCCCAATTCTGGGGGGCATACTATGCCAGAGGCTCCAGCCGGGCCTGTGTTCCGGCAACCATCGCCTCGAACCAGGCACCGGTCGAATCGACCAGCGGCAGCCACCAGGCGGTCGGACGGAACTGCGTGTGTTCGAGGCTTTCTATGGTCAAGTAGGCATTGCGGACTAGGTCCAGCCGTGCCATTTGTGCCTCTCGGACTATTTCCGTAAGGCGAACTCGTGCTGCCGTTGCTTCCGGGCCGCGTTCCAGCAAGCGGCGCTGACGGCGGAACTCATTCAGCATGACGCGAGTGGCTGAGATACGTTCCTGGGCAATCGAAATCGGTTCATCGAAGGCCGTGGCGCGAATTGCCATCTGCCGCGCGATCTGCCTTTGCCACCCGGCAGCTTCTTTGGCCTCCGGGGTCTCCAGCAATTGCTGACGCATCGGCTGAAGATGGGTGCGCCAATCTTCGCCTTTGCGCCGTTCTAATTCCTGCCGTTCTTTGCGCCAAACATCCATCTCCGACTGATGTTCTTCGATCCGCCCGCGCAGCGTTTCACTGTGCGCGGCGATTTCTTTTAGAGTGCTTAAAGCTAAGTCGTATTCTTCGCGCCGTTCGCACCAGCAGAGATCATACTTGCCTTCTAAAAAGCTGAGGAGCTGCCGTGGGCTGTTCAGTTGGCGGCTTTCACCCAGAAGCGTTCGACAGGAGGCCACGACCTCGCGCCAGCGGGCCGCAAAAGCGTTCGCGTCGATAGTTTCCACCCCGAATGTCGCGGCAAAGTGCGGCGGCAATTGGAAAACAATATCTTCAGGCGCGGCGGCCAGCGCGTCCCAGGTGGGATAGGAAAGCCGAACGACGGGGTGCAGCGTTTGTGATTGGCCGTGCGCCGCCAAATGCGCGTTCATGGCCTGGGTCGCACTTGTGTATCCTGAAGCGGTTTCATGGAAAACGACCAAATGTTCTGCTGCGATCATATTCGCCAGCGTCACGGCTTTTCCAACGAGGGCGACATTCGGCCCAAAGCGCTCTTCCGTCACGGCGGCGAGTTGTTCCAAGGTGATAATTCGTTCGCGCAAAGGCACAAAGATCTCTTGAGGCGCGGTCTCGATAATCAGGGCTGCGGGGGCGAGCCGGATCGTGCCGCGCCCGAGGCCGGGGATGACTAAATCAAAAGGGATCGCGCCCGCGCCAAACGCATCGAGGGGATACATCCCGAGGCCGACCACCGAGCGATTATAAGCTGTTCGTGCAATCGGACGCGTCTTCGGGTCGAGAAACAATTGAATGAACCCGAAGCGGGGCAGGGAATGCGTTCGGGTGTTAAACTCAAAAAGCGAGAGAGAAGAAGTGGTTTGGAAATCACGCGGCGCCTCGCCCAGCAGAAGTGCGTAAAATCGCGGCAAAAGCGTTTGATATAAATCCGATAGCCGACACGAGTCACTGCAAGTCTGGAGAAACTCTAAAACCCAGCCCCGAACTTTGGCGGCGATTTCTTTGGCTTTGCCCAACGTGTCGGCGTCCGCCAAACCTTGAATACTCTCCGCGAAGCCCCAATCCAATTGCTCGAGAAGCGCGTCCTGGATGTCCCGAATAGGAATATCGTGGGCGATGACGCTATGCGACTCGGTATGAACGATACCGCGCCAGCCCCAGGCGGCAGTTTTGTCGGCGTACAGCTGGCTTTTTCCGCCGGGATAGTCTTTACCAAGCCAATCAAACGGGACTTTGTTGGACAAAAACATGGCGCGGGTGGGGACGCTCTCGCTGCCAAACAGCGCCGACAACTCGCCCGCCGCGCTCCAAAGATCGCGTGTTTTGCCGTCGTCATGCGGCAAAGCCAAATACTTCTGCGCGTCGCCCACATGCGCCGAGGTTTTGGCAAAATAATCCGTGTCATGGACCCCGGCGATCAGCGTCGCGCCCGGCAGGTGTGTGTCCAGCAGGCGTCGCCAAATGGCTTTGGCCGGCTCATCCCAAAACACGGTCTGGCCCAGGGCCAAAAAAGGCGTATCCGGGTAAGAATCGCGGATTGTTTGCAGGGTACGGAGAACTGACGGGTCAACGGCGGTCGGCGAAGGCATCTAAATCATCTCCAGCGAAGAGGGCGACAGGAAAAGTATACCCAAAATCCAGGCACTTATGGGCCTATGAAGAAACGCTGCTATGAGCTGTCTGGTTCCCGAAGCGTCGATTTTCTTGCCAAGTACCGCTCACATGGGGTATCCTAACAGCCGTAACCGAAACACACTCAAGGAAACTCGCTCTCTATGGTTGATATTCTGCCGTTTCGCGGCGTTCGCTATGACCCTGCCGCTCTTGGCGCACCGCTGTCCGCACTCGTCGCGCCTCCCTACGATGTGATCTCTCCTGCCGAGCAGGACGCTCTTTACAATCTGAATTCTGCCAATGTCGTGCGGTTGATTTTAGGGCGCGAAGAGGACAAATATGCCCAGGCCGGCCGCTTATTTCGTGAATGGCTGGCTTCGGGGACGCTGAAGGCCGACGAAGAACCGTCCCTGTATGTCTACCATCAGACCTTCGATGATCCGGCCACGGGGGAAGAGTTCCCAGATCGGATCGGCCTTGTCTGCCTGCTGAAGCTGGAAGAATACAGCACCGGAAAAGTCCTGCCGCATGAGAAAACGTTGACCGCCGCGAAAGCCGACCGTTTGGAACTGCTTCGTGCGACCGAAGCGCAGTTCGAGTCGATCTACGGCCTTTACAGCGACCCGGATAACTCGGTGCAAAGTTTCCTGCGCGAATATGATGACCGTGAGACGGTGATCGAGCGCGTTGATGGACTGATCGGCTCGAGCCATCGGATCGAGAAGATCAGCGATCTGAGCGCCCACGCTATCCTGCAAGGTCTACTCGCCGACACGCCGGTCTTTATCGCCGACGGCCATCACCGCTATGAAACCGCGCTGAACTATCGCCGCGAAGTCGGCTCCCCGGCCGCCGATTATATCTTGATCACGCTGACGGCCTTCGAGGACGAAGGCTTGCTGGTTCTGCCGACGCATCGGCTGGTCAAAAACGTGCCAGTCGAAAAGCTCGACGCGCTTTCGTCGGCGCTGTCCGCCCATTTCACGCTGTCCGCCAGTTCAGCGGAAACGATTGAAGCCGCCATTGCTGCGAAAGCCGAGGCAGGTTTCGTCGCGTTCGGCGTTGTTTTGCCCCCCGGAGATGTCCAGTTGGCGACACTGAAGGCCACCGTGGCAGAACTGCCGGGCCTTGTTCCCGGTCCCGGTTCGGACGCCGTCAAACGTCTTCCGGTGACATTACTCGGCACACTGATTCTCGATCAATGCCTCGGGATAGACGCCGCGGCGGTGGCTGCCGGGACGAACGTTTCGTATCAGCGCGAACTGGCAGAAGCCGTCGCATCGGTCCAAGATAGCACCGCGCAGGCCGCCTTTCTGCTGGGGCGTCCGACCGTGAACGAGATCAAAGAGGTCTCTTTGGCCGGAGATGTCATGCCTCAGAAGTCTACGTTCTTCTATCCGAAACTGCTGTCGGGCTTGGTTTTGCGTGACCTGACGCTCGATGATTCGGCGGAGGCCGTTCGCCCTCATGCGGACTAAGTTCACCTGCTTGACCTTCCTCGCTTTGACCTTGCCGGCCTGTGCCGGGCAGCCGAAGCTTCTGCCGCCGAAAATGCCGATAAAGCTGCCGGTCAAATCTGCTCCGGTCAAATCTGTTCCTTCTAAGGCGTCAGCCAGAGCGCAGGTTCAGGCCGTCCGGCAAGTGCTGCCAACGGCGTTCTACGATTCGCCGACGTTCCCTGAGAAATATCGGCCTTATCTGACACTTTTGGCGAAAGATCAATACGAAGAAGAGCGCGGCTTCAAGTTCAACAAGATCATTCGCGGCGACATCCGCAAACAGCGCGTCGCCCTGACTTTCGATGATGGCCCGCACCCGGTCTACACGCTCCAGCTTTTGGACATCCTGCGGCGGATGCACACCCCCGCGACATTCTTTGTCGTGGGCAAACAGGTCGAGAAAAACCCGGCCCTCGTGCAGCTCGAAGTGGCCGAAGGGCATGAGGTCGGCAACCATACCTATGACCATGTGAACCTGACCGTGATCCCGCCGGAGCTGATCGCCTATGAACTCGACGAATGCGATGCGGCCATCAAGAAGGCCACGGGTTCGTCGGCGCGTTTCTTTCGGCCCCCCGGCGGCGATTACAATGGCGACGTGATCCGCGATGCCGCCCAGCGCGGCTACATTACGACCCTTTGGACGAATGACCCCGGCGACTTCCTGCGGCTTCCCAGCGATGTCATTCTCAAGAGATGTTTGGACCACTTGGAAAATGGGGCGATCATCCTGCTGCATGACGGCATCCCGCAAACCATGCAAATTCTGCCTCAATTGATCACGGAGGCCCGCAAACGCGGCTATCAATTTGTTACCGTCAGCCAGCTTGCACGGGATTATTAGGGGTTTCTCACGGTGCTCGAAGTGTACAAACAGTGCCTTGTGGTCGGACTAGGCGGTTTTCTCGGCGCTATCGCGCGTTTTGCGGTCGGCACCTGGATCGTCAACCGTTATGCCGGCACCTTTCCCTGGGCCACCTTCGTCATCAACATCAGCGGCTCCTTTCTGCTGGGATTGATCGGGACACTTCTGCTGAGCCGCATCCTCGTCAATCCCAACTGGCGCTTGTTCGTTACCATCGGCTTCATTGGCGCGTACACGACCTTCTCTACCTTCGAGTACGAATCCGCCCGCCTCGGCAACTCCTGGCAGGCGCTGGGAAACCTCCTCGGCAGCGTGGTCGCCGGGTATGGGGCTGTGTGGCTTGGCATCAAGCTAGCGGAAAGCTGGGTGCGCCGTATCTGAGTTACGCACGGGTCGTTCACGGCCCTGTTATTGGCTCTGCGTAACAGCAGTTGAGTAACCTCGGAGATTTATTTCATAAAATAAATTATTTGAATACCCATTGTTTCTATTGACATTGCTAATGTAACCCTGTATACTGTTTCTGTCGCCACAGACGCCAGCAAGATCGGCGGCTTGCGGAAGTGACTTTCGGAACGCGAAGGAGACCACCGCTCATGTCCCGACCCGTCCAGCACGACCCGTACCACACAGCCCTGTCTTTCTCGCGGCCTTCTCGGCTCGGCCTCGATCTTTGTCCTCGTTTGCTTTCTTAGCCTCGTGAGCCTTTCCCCGGCCCGCGCAGGCTACCCCGGAGGCGGCGGATCCGGCGGCTATCCCGGCGGCGGCGGATGGACGGCCTTCCACTGCGATTCCAACGGCGCAGATATTCCCAACGAACCCCCAGCAGTTCCTACCCCCTGCAAGGCACACAGTATGTCACCAACTCCGACAATTACCCACTTGTTGACCTCGGCTCCTCCTATCCGCACGTCAATGGTGTCAAACAACCTATGCCGGCTCTCGAAACCGACAGTCACGGCAACAAAGACTATGGGATCGGCTTTGACGCCTACTTCGATGAAGTACACGCCCAAAACTTTGTGACCGACACCTATGGCAACTTTGCCGGCACCTACACCTCCGGCGATCCTTTTCAGGATACCGTCGGGCCGCGTCAAACGGTGCTGGGGTATCATCTGGCGCGTGCATCGACGGGTGCGAATAATATCATGGAGACGTATCTGAATGATACAGTGCCTATGCTGGCGCAGAACCTGGTGCTGTTGAGTTCCACGGCTCATGATGCCGTGAGTGGTCCGGCGGACGCGGATACCAATTTAACGTCACCGACTACCGATGGATATCCCAAAGGTCGCACTCTCTCTTTGATGGTGACTGACAGTGACAATGTTTCAGCCGCAAACACATTTGGGGTGACTCGGCACATTTCCTACGAGGAGAACACCTGCCTTGGCTCGATCAAAACGAAGCATCCAATAGGTACAATTCTTGAAGGTATCGCGCCCAATCAGTCGCACGGCACAACGTTCAATAAGGGCGGTTCACTGGACCTGAGCGGATCAATCGACGGTCTCGCGGTGTTGCTGAAGATGTACAAACCGGAGGCTGAGATCGCCGTAGGCCTTGTCGAATTCTTGGGAAAGATCGCGACAATTTCAAAATGGGAGTATGAGTACGCCGATGATCAAACAGTGACGGTCAAGAACGAGGATGTCATTTGGAAAGATGCGGTTTGGGACCAGAATTTGCCCTACCAAGGCGATGCCAATATTCCACCCAGTCTCATTGGAAACATCGCAAATCGTAATCTTTGCAACTTGACGGTCAAGCGTGTGGAAGAGGACAACGATGAATCCTGGTATGCAGATGGATATAAGATCAACGGTTTTGACGGGAATACGACGCATCTTGTGAAGTCACACAAGATTGACAACGTATTCGACCAATATTATTTCGAGCCGTTCACAAACAGCACGGGCGGACAGCCCTGAAGCAATGGGGAACTCCATGGCAAAACTAAAAGGCCTAAGACCAAAAGGCATGGTATCATATTGCCTCATGGGCGGTTTCGCAGTAATGATAGCAACAGCAGTCGCCTTCGGCCAGACAACGCAGAGTATTCATCATCCCGTGTTGGGCGGCAGATCTAAGCCTCCTATGGGGATTCCGCTGGCACCGCCGCCCAACGGCTGGATATCCAACGCCTGGACAGGTGACAGTGCACCTTATGATGCGGTGGTAAGAGAAATTCGATCATCTGGTGTCCGCGATGGTGATACTAAAGAGGCTTACAAGCATCTGTACGAACAAGCTAAGAGGGAGGCCAAGGCACAGCCCACCAGTCTTTTAGCACAGTTCTCCTGGATGTACACTGCCATTTTGGTGGCCAATCGTGGCGATACCTTTGACTATCATGCACAGGATGCAGTAGACCGCCTCGACTTTGGTAAATTCCGTACTGTAGCCCGAATGCGCTATGCGGCGGTGCTGGTTTCAGAAAGATTTACCCCGCATCCAGAACTTGCATCTCTTGCGGAGAGGCTTATGACGTCTGATCCATCTGATACATGGCTGCGCGACCGAGCGATTCGTGACCTCGCTAATGGCCGTAAAACATTGCCCAACGCTATCGTACTCGCCGATCTCTGGCTCACACAGGCTCCGAATTCGGCACAGGTCCATGGAGTGCGTGCTTACGTCGCACAGACTCAATGGTTTTGGAGTGGAAATAAAGATCGAGCAGCCGCCAAACGCACCGTGTTAGAGTACCAGGATTTCCTACGACTCAGTTCACCTACAGACCCGAGTCGCCCCGATGTCGAGCGTATGGTGAAAGGCGTGAGTGAAATGGCTGGCCTCACGAGACCCATTCGCTAGTGCTACAAACACCGTTCCAAAAGATCTGAAATCCCGCTGGCACAGACCATGCCAGCGGGATTTCTGGTGTCCTCAGACAACTACGAATGATGGAAGTAAGTGAAGTCATCCATCAGGTTTAGCCTACTCGCTAGGAGAGGCGTCCTTCGGACGTTCGGAACCGTGGGTGCCACCTTCTCGGTCGTCCGCCGGACGTTTTGCCTGGCGAGTGGTTTTCAATCCCTCGCTATCAACCCCTCGAACCGAACTCGTACCGGCTTTGGACGGAAATGCGTAACATCAGTGATTTGTTTCATAAAACAACTAATTGCTTGTCTACTTGCTTGTCTACTATACTCCTTGACATTGCTAATGTAACCCTGTATACTGTTTCTGTCGCCACAGACGCCAGCAAGATCGGCGGCTTGCGGAAGTGACTTTCGGAACGCGAAGGAGACCACTGATGATGTCCCGACCTATCCAAGCACGACCCCTATCACACAGCCCTGTCTTTCTCTCGGCCTTCTCGTCTCGGCCTTCTCGTCTCGGCCTTTGCCCTCGTGATCGTTAGCCTCCTGAACCCTTCCCCTGCTCAGGGCTATCCCGGCGGAGGCTATCCCGGCGGTGGTGGCCCACCTGCACCAAGCCACTTCTGGAACATCACCTACTCCTGCCCCAACGGCACCTCCGGGTATCACTGGATGCAGGCAAACTACCAAGGCGCTCCCGTTTATGCCGGGACTAATCCCTGGTCTCCGACTGGAAACAGCGATGGTTCTGGCGGTCAGTATGCCTGCGATGCGGCTGTTTCCGGCACCGTCACCCCAACTCTGACCTGGGTGCCTGCCACCGGCCAAACCCTGGCCACCGACCCCCCTTCGGAGCCAGTCTGCATTTTGCAAACCTCCTTTGCGTTCTACTCAGGCGGAGTGGGCAGTGGCGGAATAAACACGGGCGGCAATGCCAGCGACGGTTTGGGCGATCCTTGTGTCAACGATCAGTCCCAGGGTGCCCATTTGATTCAGCGCGATGGTTCTTCCGGCACGATTATCCTCGACCCTGTGAGCCTGAGCGCCAATACTGCCCCTTACACGGCTCCTCCCTACGGTCCCAATTATGCCCAGGCTGGTGCTGTATACACAGCAGCGATAGATACGAGCGGAATCATGGACGTTATTGCAACTCGTGTGGACGCGACCGATCCTCACCACGCAAAACTTTATTACCACACTATACCGGACAATGCTGTGGTTCAGACTGCCACTTTCACAGCGCCTATTCTCGCAGGACCATCTATGCTGGCGCTTCCTTTTCAAATATGGGAACACCAGATCTACCAAACCTCCCTTCAAGAATAATTGGATGGACTGAAAGCCATCATTATCACGATGATTTCGGTGATCATGCAGGTACAACGATGACAGGCTCTTCACAGACTACCTTGCCTGCTCAGACGTTCTGGTTTCAGAGTAGGTCTAGCGGAGCCGATCTGTTTTTTGCTCCCAATCACAACCTAATGGGCATCGCGCACTGCGATAACTTGTTGTTCGGGTCAGATGAGTTTCAAGGCTTTGTCATACCGGCATTCTTGGACTCAGTCGTTTCCGACACTCGCACTATCATGGTTCCAATGAACTAACCTCTTGTGCCTGCCCTGTACTGATATAATGCGGGGCAGGCACTTTCAACATATTCTTAAGGGGAAAAAGATGAGCACTCAGAAAAAAATATCCTTGAGCGTTTTGCTACTAATTGCAATTCCAATCACCTACCGTGCTATTGCATCTTTGGGAAACGCGATAGAAAGTCTAATTCTTATTTGGAGATTTCTGGCTCCTGCAGGGAGATCAAGGGAAGTCGTGTATGATCTAAATCTGCTCATTCCAGGCGCTTACTGGAGTGTTATTGGTGTACTTACCTGGATTGTGTTTTTTGCCGTCAGAAGGCGCACAGGGGTAAATCGACAATGACAAGAAACAAGTTTCAAAGAGTAATTCTCTTTGTGGGAACACTTTGGTTCACAGGAAGCGCACTGATGCTGCTTGCCCTCCTGCTTTTCGGGAGTTCGCAAACCCGGCAGATCGGACCACCGAAAGATGTTGAAGACCAGCTTATGGAACAGTTTCACTGGCCGTTGGTATTTCTTGTTGTAACGGTCATCGTTATTTTTCCCCTGGGAATTTGGTTCCGGCTATAGCGTCGTTCTCTCATTGCAAAGCGTCTTGCTGCAGAACCGTCCGCGCATGGCAAGTATTTGCCCTGGGGGCGCAATCTTCGCCGCCAGGCCGGCATCCCCGCACACTACAATGGCTTGCGGCCTCGCAAAACGTTCCGGCCCACGCGCAGTGATGAAAACTAGGAGCCAGGTTTAGCCCTCTCCCCCTTGTTGGAAAGTCTCTCAAGCAAGAGAAGAAAACCCACAAAGGACACCAACGATGGCACAACGGCTGACACTCAATGATTTGGACCACCTTTCGACGGGCAAACGTGCCCGTCTCCACCGCCTGCTGCATGAATATGGACCCGGCAACGGAACCCTGCTGCTGCTGCCGATCGATCAGGGCTTGGAGCATGGGCCGCGCGACTTTTTCGCGAACCCCGATTCTGCCGATCCCAATTTCCAGTTCAAGCTGGCCATCGAAGGCAAATATTCCGGGATCGCCTTGCAGTACGGGCTGGCCCAAAAGTATCTGCGGCCCTATGTCGGCCACATTCCGTTGATCGTCAAGCTCAACGGCAAGACGGAAATCCCCTCGGATGCCGAATCGTTTTCGTCCTGTCTGGCGTCGGTCGAAGACGCCGTCGCGCTGGGGGCGGATGCGGTCGGCTACACATTGTATGTCGGCTCCCCGGCGCAGGACCGTGATTTTGCACAGTGGGCGGTGGTGCGGCGCGATGCCGAGCGTCTGGGCATTCCCACGATCATTTGGGCCTACCCGCGCGGCGAGGCCGTGGAGAAAAAGGGCGGTAAGGAGAGTGTGTGGGCGATTGACTACGCCGCCCGCGTCGCGACCGAAGTCGGCGCGGATGTGGTCAAGATCAACTTCCCGACCGAAAGCCCGACCCCGGCCTCACCGAAGCCGTATGACACGCAGAAATTCAGCCCGGAAGAGGGGATCGCGCGGATCGTCAAGAGTGCAGGCAAGACGCTTGTGCTAGTTTCAGGGGGCGAAAAGGAGCCGGACGACGAGTTGATACGGAAAGCGCAGCAGTCTTTCGAGGCGGGCGCGACGGGGCTGATCTTCGGACGCAACACTTGGCAGAGGCCTTACGACGATGCCTTGAAATTGATGGGAGCGTTGCGCGAGATGGCGCTGAAGGTGTAGAGAGGCCCCCCGGCCCCCAATTCTGGGGGAGTAGGAGAGGATCAGGAAAGACCCTCGCCTCCCTTCCTGTTCCGAACTCCCCCAGAATTGGGGGCGGGGGGCTTCCTAACTTCCAATCCGGTACAAGCTCAGGGTGCCATCGCCGGTATACACCAGAAGCACATGGCCGTCGGCGGAAAGCGCGGTCGAGCGCAGCAGGCCGGGTTGGGGGTAGCTTTTGAGGATACGGCCATCTTTGCTCAAAGCGAACAAGGTCCGCTGACCGTCGGAGACGAGCAGGCTGCCGCCGTCGGGAGCGAGTGCGACCAGGGTGGGCGAGAAGAGCAGGCCCCCGCGCCCCCAGAGAGTGTGGCCGTCGCGGTCGAACACACGTAGGCGGTGCTCGGACAGACTGCGGTCGCCGCGCACGATTTGCCGCAGATAGGACACCGCCACAAATTGGCCGTCGGCGGTGATCTGGGCGCGTGGGAAAAACGCATCGGTGCCAAGTTCGGCTTTCCATTGCGGGTTCCCACCGCCGTCGCTGCGCCAGAGGTAGAGGGTCGGGTCACTTTCGCGGACATTGCCGTAGGAAGTCCCCAAGACGTATCGACCATTCTCCGAGAGCTGCGCGGTAAATATCCGATCCGCCATTGCCTGCCGGCCGGCGACATCTTCGGGATACTGCCAGAGACAAGTCCCGCGCAGCGTGTAGCAGGCCACGCTGCTGTCGTCCCAGGAGCCGGTCACGAGATAAGAACCAGCGGTCGTCAGGTCTACCGAATTCCCGATGCCGCCGAGCGACCATTGATGAATGCGCTTCTCCTGCTTGCCGGCCTGATACGGCTGGTCACTGAGTGTGTACAGATACAGCGATTTGCCGCCCGTCACTACTCCGGCGTAGCAGCCATCTACCGAAAGCTGGGCATCCCAAACAGCGCCGTCGAGTGTCCGGTGTGAAAGCGTCGCCCCGTCCTCGCCGCGCAACACGGTGAACTCCGGCTGGGCCGGATCGAGCGCGGCCCAGGCCAGCACGAAGGACCCGAGGGCGCTCACGGCGACCGAGGACGCATTGGCTGCCGGGTGAACCCAAAGTGGGTGGACCGGCTGCGTTCGCCAGTGCCAAAGTGAAACTGCGCCTTTCGAGCCGCTGGCAAGCGCGATCAATTCCCCTTGCGGAGACAATGCCGCCGCGCGGAACCCGGCGATAGGCCGTGCCCAAAGCAGCGTCAGAGGCGCCGGCGATGGGGTTCGCGTGTCGGCGGCGCGTGTCCGGCCCGGCCAAAGCCAAGCCGCCATCAGCCCCAGCAGGCAAAGCACGGTCGCCGCTCCCCAAAGCCAGCGTGGCAGCTTGATAATCATAGGAGATGAGAGAGAAACAAACGGTGCGCCCGGTCATCCTCGGTCAGTTCCGGGTGGAAGGCGCTGCCTAAAATTGTCCCCTGACGCACAAAGACGACTTTGCCCTCATAAGAAGCCAGCGTTTCGACTTCCAGCCCGGTTTCGACGACATACGGGGCGCGGATAAAGATCGTTCGAAGCGGCTCCGGCCCGAGCGCTGGAATATCCAATGCCGTCTCGAACGAGTCAAGTTGCCGCCCGAAGGCATTGCGGGCCACCACCACATCCAGCAGGCCCAGTGTCGGCTGTCCACCGCGTTCCCCCGTGCCTGCCGCGATCTCGCGGGCCAGGAGAATCAAGCCCGCACACGTCCCATAGATTGGCTTGTTCTGCGCTGCGGCTGCTTGTATGGCCGAGTCCAAGCCGTACCGGGCCAGCAGTTTGCCGATGGTCGTGCTTTCGCCGCCCGGCAGGACGATCCCGTCGGCCCGTTCGATCTCCGCCGGAAGCCGCGCTCCGTAGGCCTCCGCTCCTAAGCGCGTCAGCATTTCGATATGTTTTTGAAAGTCGCCTTGCATCGCGACAACGGCGATTTTTGGTTTCGCGTTCATAGACCTTGATTATAGCATATTCCCGAGCACTGCCTAAAAATGCCGGGTGTCATGGTCCCAGGCGCTGGTCTGCCAATTGTCCGGCGTGTCGGGGTTCGGCAGCCAGGGCGGGAGTGTGAACATTAAAAACCGGCCCAAGGAGTTGACATACGGCTCATACATTCCGCGCAGTTCATGGAGTTTTTTGTCTTCTTCCGGCCCGTCACAGAGTGGCAGACCAGCCCCGGCGAGTATCTGCCGCAGTTTGTCGAGGTCTTCCGGCGGCAGCCGGTCCGGGTCGGGCGGCACGGGAGCTTGATTGATGACATAGGCCAAATCGATGACCGCATGGCGGGACATCGCGAGTGTCATCCGCGCCTGCCACTGCAAATCTTTCTGCCATTCCGGGTTCCCGGAGCAGCCGACCAGAATGAGTGTGCAGGTGTCCATAATGGCAGTCAGTGCCCCCAGCCAAGATTGATGGTCGTGCTGCGACCGATAATAGGTTAGCACGGGGTAAGAGAGATGGCTTTCCAGCAGTTCCGAGGCCCATATCTCCCAATCCCCCAGCATCTCCGTCAAGACTTCCATGCGGCAGCCTTCACTGTGGCGTTTCAGCATCTCCGTTGCGGAGGGCGGCGACGAGGCGCGGGCATCCAGCAGAGAAATGATCGTTTCACGCCGGGAAAAAGCTTGATAGAGCACCGGCAGATAGCCGATCACGACGGCCAAGAATCCAAAGCCGACGCCTGCTTCCAGGACGGCAATAAACCGGGATAGGGTCGTGTGCGGCGTTACATCTCCATAGCCCAGCGTGAAGAAAGTCACGCCGCTCTGATACAAGGCCGTCTGTAAACGGGTCATGCCCGGCACACGGTCCAGCCCATACGGAAGGGAATATTGCAGCAAGGCAAAGCCGATCACAAGGCCGACTGCCCAGAAGACCAGCAGCAGCGGCAGCGAGAGCGGTCCGAAGTAGCTCAGAAATAACTGCCGCCGGTCATCGGGAAGCCGCTTGGCAATCGCCGATGAAGTCGGCCAAATCACCAGATAAAATCCGCGCGTCAGCCGCAAATGCCGAGTGACGGACCGGGGCAGGATAATCGTCTCGAACCCTTCCCAAATAATCAGCAGCACCAGAAAAAGGCCTGCGAAGCCTGCGAGGATTGTCATATCGTCAGTGTACCCGGAAAAACAATCCGCCGATTTGAACCTTTTGCCTTCCATTTGGAACAAACTCTATAGAAAGCAAACGATAAGGCAGGCAGCGTGCAAAGCGACATACGGCAGGCAAAACAAATCGCGGCAGGAGACACAGGCGCGTTCATCGCGTTTGTGGATACTTACGGCCCGCGCCTGCACCGCCTCGTCCGCCGCTTTACGTCCTGCGAGGCTGATGCCGAAGACTTGACCCAGGAGATTTTCGTGGACCTTTACCGCAGCCTCGGCAGCTTTCGCGGCGATTCGACTTTGGCGACTTGGACGTACCGGGTCGCGCTGAACCATTGCCGCAAACACGCAAGCCGCACTCCTGCCGCGACGGTTCCTTACGACGACGCGCTTGGTGAACACGAAGCCGAGGAACACGGCCCGGCCCATCAGGCTACGCGCCGCGAACTGTCCGAGCACGTTTACGCCGCACTCGACGGCCTTTCCGAAGATCACCGCGAAGTCGTGCTTTTGCACGAGATGCAGGAGATGACCTACCGCGAATGCGCCGCAGTCCTGCAAGTCCCGGAAGGCACGGTCAAATCTCGCCTGTCCTATGCCTTTCGCTGCCTGCGCGGGACCCTGAGAGAGTACGTCTTGTCCGACGCACTCCCGGAGGCCGCCCCATGAGTTCGCATTTGACCTTCCAAGATGACCTGAAAGCCTATGCCGACGGCGAACTGCCGCTGCTGCGCCGCTTCGCTGTTCGCTGCCACTTGACGCACTGCGCGTCCTGCCGAGAGGAGATTTCTCAAATGACACAGATTGCCGAAGACCTGCGGGCCTCAGACGTTAATGAGATGCTTGACCCTGTTTTGCGGGCGAAGATACTCGAAGCGTCTATCCCTGAGAAAGAAACCGAATCGTTGTTCCCACATCACTTTGTTCGTGCGCGACCGAAATCGCTTCTCTTCAATCCCTGGTCAGTGTTGAGCGCTGTTGGGGCAGTTGCATTGGTCTGTCTTATCTTCTTCCCAACCTTTCAGGGCGTCCGGGAAACCGCTCATAGGGTTGCGACATCGGAAGCCTACACCCCTACTGCCGGCTTGGCTCCTTCCATACCCCCAACTATGGGTAGCAGTTCCCCTGAAAATTACGGTGCCCATTTTGCCGCTCCGTCTCCGCCACAAACGTCGGCTTTTGCCGATTCGGAGTTGGCCACACGGCAGGTCCACAAAGAAGCCTCTATCGGTGTCCAGGTTGCCAACCCCGAAGCGGCCAGCGACACCGTGGAAACGCGGGTCAAAGAAGCCGGTGGCTTTGTCGCCACGAACACACTTAACACCGTAAACGATGGCTTGAAATCGGCGGAGATGACCGTCAAAGTCCCGGTCGGGCAATTCGAGACCGTGCTGGCCCAAATTGCCAAGCTGGGCAGTGTGCAGTCTAAGAACGTGACAGGAGAGGACATCACCGACAAGAGCAGTGATGCCGACCAGACGGAAAACATTTTGGAAACCGATGTGCAGAACTCGGAAACGCGGCTGAAAGCACTTGGGCCAAAAGCGAGGTGGAGTGACCAGCAGGCGATACGCGATTTGCGGACGCAGCTTGCCCAGGCCCGCGCTCGCCTCCTCTTGCTAAAACGCATGGCGGCGCTCTCCACCATCACGATTGACTTGAGCCAGACACCGAAACCGGGTGCGCCCACGCCCGTCACAAACGGCTTCCTGGACGGGCTGAAAGGCAACACGCATGATGCCCTGCAATCGCTGCTGTCTTCGGCGAGTGCGCTGCTGTCCCTGGTCATTTGGCTGTTGGCCTATGCGCCGATCTGGATCCCGCTGTTTTTGGTAGGGCGGTACGGGGCGCGAGAATACCGGAAGCGGACCTAACCCTGCCATCGGAATGGCTGTCCCTTCCCGAAACGGGCAGGGGGCGGGAATTAGGCAACAGGCTTACTTGGCGGAATAGAAGCCTGCCGGATGTGTCTCTTCGCCGAGCCTTTGTCAAGATGACCAAACCTAACAATTCCCTTCCCGCCCACCCTGCCCGTCTCGGGAAGGGTCGGCGCTTGCGCCGGGGTTAGGTCCCACCGGGTATAATTGGCTATCATGCCAAAACTTGTGATCCTCGACGGCAACAGCCTGCTTTATCGCGGCTTCTTCGCCATGCGCGCCCTGTCCACGTCCGACCGGCTGCCGACCAATGCGGTGTATTCGTTTGTTCTGATGCTGCTCACGATCTTGGAGCGTGAAAAGCCCGACGCCATCTTTGCAGCCTTCGACCCGCCGGTCGCGACGTTCCGGCACAAAGAACTGGAGTCCTACAAGGGAAAACGGCTGGCGATGCCGGACGATCTGAAGCCGCAGCGGGCGCTGGCCCGCGAGGCGGCGGCGGCGTTCCGGGTGCCGAATGTCGAGATCGACGGCTACGAGGCCGACGATGTCTGCGGGACACTGGCGGAGATCGGCAAACACAAGGGCTATGAGGTGCTGATCGTCACCGGCGATGGCGACGCCCTGCAGCTCGTGGACGACGGCAGCCCACTCGAAGGGCGCGGCGCGGTCAAGACAATGATCACGGTCAAAGGTGTCACGGACACAGTCGTGTATGATGAGGCCGCCGTCGTGGCGCGGTACGGCCTGACCCCGGCGCAGATTCCTGACTTCAAGGGCATCAAAGGCGACGCTTCCGACAACCTGCCGGGCGTTCCCGGTATCGGCGAGAAAGGCGCATCCAAGCTGCTCAAAGACTACGGAACCCTGGAAAATCTCTTGTTCCATGTGGACGAGCTGCCGGAGAAAACGAAACATGCGCTCATCACGCACACGGACAGCGCGATTCAGTGCAAACGGCTGGCGACCATTGTCCGCGACGTGCCGCTGCCGGAGTGGGTAGACCTGACGCCGAACTATCAAGAGGTCGGCCCGGATTTCGAGGCGATCAAAGAACTGTTCGAGCGTCTGGAATTTCGCACTTTGCTGAAGCGCGTGCCGGGACTTGAACGCGACCAGCGGGCGAAGGCATTGGAATCGGTGCCGGAGATTGCCGCGAATGCCGCCCCGTCTAATGTCGAAGGCCAAGTCATTGCGACGGCAGAACAGATGAAGGCACTGCTCACCCGCCTGGCCGACGCCGATGCGCCGGTCGGAATGCAATTGCATTTGGCCCCGCCGCCCGGTGTCAAGCCTGCCGCGCTCACGCTTGTCAACGCGGATCTGCTCGGTATTGCCTTTGGCCTCCCTGACAGTTCTTTCTATGCCTCGTGGGCCGAGTGGGGCGCGGCGCTGACCCCGTATGTTCAAGACCCGGCCCGCGCGAAGTCCGTGTACGATCTGAAGCTGGCTGTTGGCGTCTTAGGCCGCAACGGCGTGTCTTTGCAGGGGGTGACATTTGACTGTCTTCTTGCCGCTTATCTCTTGAATGCCGGGCGCAGCGGGTATCCGTTGACCGACCTGGCCGCCGACAACGCCGGGATTGAATTGGTGCCGGATGCTGAGAACCCGCAGGCCGTCGTCATGGACGAAGCCTGCGCGATCCAATCTTTGGAAGCCGTTCTGGCCCCTCGCCTGGAACGGGACGGCCTGCAAGCCATCTTCACCGACATTGAACTGCCGCTGGCGCCGATCTTGGCCGGGATGGAGCGGGTGGGGGTCTCCATAGACGCCACCCTGCTGCGCGAAGTCAGCAAGATGTTAGGCGCACAGATCGCCGCGTTGGAAGCCGAAATCTTCGAGATGGCCGGGCAGACGTTCTCGGTCGGTTCGACCAAGCAGCTGCAGGAAGTCTTGTTCGATAAACTCAAGCTGCCCAGCGGAAAGAAAACCAAGACAGGCTACTCGACCGGCGCGGAAGTGCTCGAAGACCTGGCCTCCAAAGGCCACGAGATCGCGCGTAAGATCGTCCAGTGGCGCGAGGTGTCCAAACTCAAATCCACCTATGCCGACGCTCTCCCTGCCCTGATCAACCCTCGGACCGGGAAAGTGCATACGTCGCTGAACCAAACGGTCGCCAGCACCGGGCGCTTGTCCTCCAGCAATCCCAACTTGCAGAATATTCCCATCCGCACCGAAATCGGCCGCGAAATCCGCAAAGGGTTCGTTGCTTCACCCGGCCATGTGCTTGTCTCCGCTGACTATTCGCAAATCGAGCTGCGCCTGTTCGCCCATATTACCAAAGACCCCGCCCTGGTCGAAGCGTTCCAAACAGACGCCGACATCCACGCCCAGACAGCCCGGCGCATCTTCGAAGTGCCGGACGACCAGCCGGTGACAAGCGACCAGCGGCGTCAAGCGAAGACCATCAACTTCGCCGTTATCTACGGGGCCAGCGCTTTCCGAGTCGCCGTCGAACTCGGCATTGCCCAGGCCCGTGCCGCCGAACTCATCAAAGCCTACTTAGACCTCTATCCCGGTGTCCGTGCCTATCTCGAAACCGTGCTGGAAGGCGCCCGCGAAAAGGGTTACGTCCAAACACTGCGGGGCCGCCGCCGCTATGTCCCCGACATCAATTCCCGCGTCTTCCAGTTCCGCCAAGCCGCCGAGCGAGAGGCCGCTAACATGCCCGTGCAAGGCACCAGCGCCGACATTATCAAACTCGCGATGCTGCGTGTCGATAAAGCGCTGCGGGAGACTAAGTCAGAAGCGCAAATGGTCCTGCAAGTCCACGACGAACTGCTGTTTGAATGTCCGAAAGATGCCGTTCGTCCCCTGGCCGATTTGGTCCGTGAGGCCATGCAAAACGCTTTCCCGCTTGACGTGCCGCTCCGCGTGGAAGTCAAGACGGGGCATAATTGGTGGGAGGTCACGCCAGTCGGAGACGATGCGATTGAAGCAGAGGCGGTAGAAAGCAGTCAAGAGTCCATTACAGACGGCTTGTTTGCCGAGATGACATCGACCACGGGAGACGCAGCATGAGAACAAAGTTGATGCCGGTTTGGATCGTCTTTCTATTCGTGCTCTTCAGCGCCGACATGGTGCAGGCCCGTGTCTATGTCGTCGCGAAAACGGGAAGTGATACGAACCCCGGCACGGCGGCGAAGCCGTTTGCGACGATCCAAAAGGCGGCGGATATCGCCCGCGCAGGCGATAGTGTGCGGGTCAAGGCAGGCACGTACCGCGAGGCGGTACATCTGCATAACAGCGGCACGGAAGCGGCTCCGATTCAGTTTGTCGCAGACCCGCCCGGCTCCGTAGTCGTTACCGGCGCAGACGTCATGACGGGATGGACGCGCGTGGTCGGTGAGGCTCCGATCTACCAAATCCCGTGGGATCATGTCTTTGCCATAGACTACCGTGACGGCAAGCCGATAGAATCGCACCCGGAAGATGCACCACTCTGGGGCCGGGCGGAGCAGGTGATCGCGGACAAGAAGCAGTTATTGCCATGCCTCAGCCTGGATGATCTCAGGAAAGCGTGGGCCGACCATGCGAAGACGCCCGGCCCGATGGTGCCTTCGCCGCTGCCGAACCTCGGCGGCCCGTTTGCCGGAATATTCATGGCAGACACAATTCACAAAACACTGTCGCTGTGGCTGGCGGACGGCTCCGACCCGAACAAACACACGCTGGAGGCCGCCACCCGCAGCCAAACGTTTGGCGTCAACCAATGGGAAAACAAAGACGGAGTGTCCTACGTCCAGGTGCGCGGCTTTGTCTTTCGCTACGGGGCCAGCTTTCCCCAACGCGCCGTTGTCTCGCTGCATGGGGCGCACAACTTGCTGCAAAACTGCCTTGTGGAAGATATGGCGGGAGCCGGCGTCGCGGTAGGAGGAACCATGACCGGCTGTATCGTGCGTGGCTGCGGGCAGACCGGCGGCGCGGCGGGTGGAGATGGCTTTGTGAACAAGCAGTGTCTGTGGGAAGGCAACTGCTGGAAGCCGATTGATCGGGGCTGGGATGCGGGCGGCGTCAAGATGGCTCTGACCAACGGCGGCCTGTTCCAAAACTGCGTGTTCCGGCGCAACGGCGGGCCGGGTCTATGGTTCGACATCGATATGCGGCATGTGCGTGTGACGCAGTGCGTGTTTCAGGAAAATGAAGGCACGGGTCTGATGATCGAGATCAGCCGCTTCAACCAAGTCGATCATTGCCTGTCGGTCGGCAATGCCGTCGGCGTTGTCGGCAAAATCGGCGACGGGGACTGGGCCAGCAGCGGCATCTTGTTAGCCGAGAGCGAAGACTGCCGCGTCACCAACAATACCTGTGTCGGTAATAAAGACGGCATCACCTTTCGGGAACAAGGGCCGCGTCCTTTGGACACCCCGGACGGGAATATTCCGTACCATGACACGCGCGATGTCGTCACGGACAATATCTGCGCCTACAATCACGGCTACCAGATCGGCCTATGGTATGACAACGGCTTTTTTGGCCGCCATCCGGGGGAAATGGCGAAATATCCGACCGAATCTGTCTACAGCGATTATCTCAAAACGATTCCCGACAAAGTTTTCGACCCGACCCGGCAAACGATTACCATCGACCAAAACTTGTATTGGCCCCTGCCGAGCAAGTCCGTCGCTCTGTACGGCGTCCCGTGGCGTGTGCGGCATCAGGAGTTTACGCGGCTGGCCGACTTCACGGCGCAGACCGGGTTTGATGCTCACAGCAAAATCGAAGACCCGAGATTTGTGAATCAGGCGAAGGGCAACTATAAGTTGCGTTTCATAAGTTCTGCCGTTTCGACCGGAGTCGGCTGGCAAAATCTGCCGGCAGACAGCCTTGTGTGGATCACAGCCGGGCTGCCGCAGTGGATGCGTTCGGCAGCCGCGACTCATTAAGATTTAACATTGCCTTAACAGAAAAAGCGTCGGAGAAGTGTCACACTGAAGGTAAGTTTTGCATCGTTTACCTAGAAGGAGGCGACAATGGCTGCCGTTAATCCGATCAAGCATATCGTAATTATCTTCAAAGAAAATCACACGTTTGACAACTACTTCGGCACTTTCCCCGGCGCGGAGGGAGATGCTGCACTGGCCCATGCGCCGAATCCGCCGCTGTCCGACCATGACCACCGGCATCAAGCATGGCTGAACCGGAATGTCAATCCCGTCAAAGAGCAATACCAGGAGTCGGACATTCCGGCCTATTTTGCTTACGCTCGGCAGTTCACGCTCTGTGACCACTTCTTCTCCGATGTCGCCGGACCATCGACCCCGAATCATTTGATGGTGCTGGCGGCGGCATCGCCGATCATCAATAATCCGAGCAAGCACGACCCGCCCGCGCAGCAGCCTCCGTTTGATCTGCCATCGCTGCCGGCCAGCTTGGAAGCGGCCGGCCTCTCCTGGAAACATTACGGCGGATATGCCTTTCAGTATATCAAAAGCCTGCGCGGCCACGACTCCGCCGTCCCCTCCGAGCAGTTTGCCAAAGATGCTGCCACCGGGACACTGCCGGCAGTGTCCTGGGTCTATGCCCCGGAGATCAGCCATAACCCCGACCCGTTGAGCGAACACCCGACGGGCAATGTCACGGACGGTATGAACTGGACTGTCCAGCAAATAGACGCCATCGTTCAGGGCGGCCTCTGGCCCGAAACCGCTGTCTTTATCACCTGGGACGATTGGGGCGGCTGGTTCGATCACGTCGTCCCGCCGAATGTCGAATCTTGGATCGACGGCACCCAGTTCCGCTACGGGTCGCGTGTGCCCTGCCTCGTTCTCAGTCCCTATGCCAAGCCCGGCCATATCTCCAAGACATTGGTTTCATTCGTCAGCCTCGTCAAGTTCTGCGAGACCACATTTGGCCTCCCCGCGCTGAATGCCCGTGACGCGGCGGCGGACGGCATGACGGACTGCTTCGACTTCACGCAGACCCCGCTCGGCCCGCCTCGGGCCACGTAAAGTGGGAAAAGACATTAAATCAAATGTGCAACTTTTGGGTGACATGCTCTATTTGGGGCAGATTGGCACTCATTTTGCAGTAAACTACAGTACGGCGCAGTGCTGAGGTTTCCCCACGCCGCAGGCAATCGAGCCTTCATTCTTTTCGCGGACGCGGGAGAATACCCTGTTACATCCTCTCGGGCGACGGACGCAAGGGCGTTCTTGTCCTAAAAGAGCTCACTTGAAAGGTCCCGATATGTACAAGCAATTAGTATCATGCGTTTTTGTTCTAGCCTGTCTGCTCGGAGCGAGCAGCCTACAGGCGCAATCCGTCTTCTATTCCAACACCGTCGATGACAACAACTTTTTTCCCGCCGGTGTCGAGATCGCGATGCCAGTCGCCTTTACGGGATCCTACGAGGTCGACAGTTTTAAGTTCGGTTATTTCCTGCCGCTCGACAGTCCCAATGGCGCGACCACCGATGCGATCATCAATTTCTACACTTCGGCGCTGCCTGCCGGGGACGCCTACAGCGGCTACGATTCGGTCCAGCAGTATTACCCCAACCTCGTGTCGTCCACACGCCTGACGGACTTGGCCGCAGACGCTTCGGGGGTGACCAACATCGTCACGGACGACCTGACAACCTTCGGTGACTTCTTTCAATGGGACGCGGCCCCCCTTGCCACCGGCGAGACCGGCGGCTGGGTCAGCATCCAGTTCACAAACCCGGATGCCGGCTGGGAAATCGCTCGCGGCGACAGCCAGGATAACGTTTTCCAGGATATGAGCAACGGTAACCTCGAAGATTTCGGCGGTACTCCGCAGGCGGCTTTCGATCTGCAACTCTCCGGGCAGAATCTGACACCGGCGGCGGTCCCGGAAAGCTCCACCCTCCTTCTCTTCGCTTGCGGCCTCGGCGGATTGGCAGTGACGGCAGTGCGTAGCCGCCTGAGATCTCGGCGGGTGCTGGGGAAAGCCTCATCGACGATTTCCTGAGAGCGTGGACATGAAATGTGCGTTATGCCGGATGGATGCCGTAAGCGTCCTAGCCTTGCAAAAAGCGCCCTGACCTTACAAAAAGAAAAAACAATGACCAGAACATCCTTATCCTCTATATTCGGCGTGTCTGCAATCCTGACTGCTTTGGTCCTGCCGGTGGCAGGTCAAGCGGAGGCAAATCATCCTTCCCACAAGGCCCATAGCAGCACCGCGACCAAAACCGGACCGAAATCGACGACGGCCCGCCTTGTCGCCAAAGCGGGTCAACCGTTATCCGCCCTCGACAAAATGGCTCTTGCTCATAAGAAACGTCTCGCCGCAGACGCTCACCGTGCGAAGGCTCTTGGGAACCGAGTCGTGAAGGACGCAGACGAAGTGAAGGACGCAGACGAAGTGAAGGACGCAGACGAAGACAGTGAGCAGAAGGCCGGGAGTTCCAAGGGAATGACGGGCGGCGAAGAGTATATGCGACAGATCCGCGCCTATCCCTACGGTGATGTCGATCCCAGCGCCTCCGAGCGAGCGATCCAGCAGCGAGAGCGTTTGCCGGCGGCCAGCATCGGCAACGCCGGAGCCGACGGGCGCGTCCTCCGGACGAGCCGTCTCCGTTCCGGTGTGCGTCCGAACAGCCTCTTCCCCAGCGCACAATGGTCGTTTGTCGGACCCGTCAACTGGTACCCTACATCCCAGCGCGCCTACTATGGCCTGGAATCCATGAACGGGCATCTGGAGAGCATCGCCGTCGATCCCAAGAACCGCCTTATTCTTTATGTCGCCTCCCAGACGGGCGGCGTTTTCAAATCGACAAACGGCGGCGTCACCTGGAAAGGGCTGTCTAATAGCTGGCTGTATCTTCGGACAAATACGGTCGTCGTCGATCCGAAGAACTCGCTGATTGTCTATGCCGGGACCGGATCGTCACCGACCGGGTTTGGGAACGCCATTGGGCTGATGAAGACGACGGACGGCGGTCTCACCTGGAAGAACATCGGGGCGGACATTGATACGTCCGGCAATCCTCTCTATTTTGCCGGGATGAACGTCACCAAAGTTCTGATCGATCCGACAAACTCCAACAGCATCACCGTCACGATCGGGGATACGTCTATCGGCGGGTCCAATATCCATTCAGCGACTTCCAACATCTGGAACTCGACCGATGGTGGTGTGACCTGGAGCAAAAAGGTCTCCGACTTTCCCTACCCAGGCCCTGGCGGCTTCGTCTATGGTGATCACGGGACCTGGGATGATGCCGTCGTCACGAAAGGCGGCGGTTACCTGGCTGTTGGAAAGGGGCCAGGCTACGGAGGGTCGCTGTTCAACGATCTTCTGTACCGCTCGACGGATCAGGGAAAAACCTGGGCGCAGGTCGCTAGCCCCCCGAAAGCTCCTGCCGACCAGACTCAGACCAACGGGGCGCGACTGGCAGCCTCGCCGGTGAATCCCAACGTGGTCTATCTGGAATATGCCTACAACGATCACCTGACGCTCGCCAAGAGTACGGACAGCGGTTTGACCTGGACAGACATCACCACCAGCAGCGGCATCAATAATATGTTCCCTGCCAGAGTCTATGAACTGGACCAGGTACCCTATGACTATTATCTGGCGTGCTCCTCGCGTAAGGTGAACAACATTGCCACGGATGTATTGTACCTGGGCCTCAAGAGCGTGTATCAGCAGGTGCAGACGGCTGGAAATACGACTTGGACCGATGTCGCGAATGCATTTGGGCCTCTTGCCACGATCCACTCGGATCAGCACTGTATCGCCTTTGACCCGACGAATCCGGACCGGGGTTGGTTCGGCAATGACGGCGGCATCTACCAGTTTTACTCCAGTCCCATTGCAGGCACCGCGACCACGTTCATGTCGCTCAACGATGGACTACAGACGACTCAGTTTTACCAGAACTCGTACCATCCGACGGATCCCACCATTATGATCGGCGGAACGCAGGACAACGGAACGGCAGCAGCCTTGGGAGACCTGAACTCCTGGCAAATGGTCTACGGCGGCGATGGAGTCTTCACGGCGATCAATCCCGTCAATCCGCAGAATATGTATGGCGGCTATGTCCAGGGTAAGGTCATCTTTCGCACAGATGACGCATTCGCCTCATCTGTCAGTGATATCACCCCGAACACGACGAGCGCAGGCACCGGACCGATCGCATTCGTAACGCCGATGGTGCTTGATCCCAGCAATCCCAACTTCCTCTATACCGCCGGGCAAAAACTTGGGCGCTACAATGCCGCCACAAGCGCGTGGACCTACTTCCCGACGGTTCTCACCCAGAACCAGTCGTCCACATTGACCGTTTCACCGGCCGACGGTAAGCGTATCTATGTCGCTTCGACATCCGGTGAGCTGTCTACGACTCCGGACGGCGGCACGACCTGGGTCAAGCTCAAGAATGGTGTCGCGGGGGAATCGCTGCCCGCCAATAATGTCGGCGCAATTCTGCCTGACCCGGCCAACAGCAAAGGGGTTTACGTCGGTCTGAGCGGCGTGGGGCTGACGGCTCCGAACGGCCATCTCTACTACTGCGCGGATGTGACGGCGACTCCACCGGTCTGGACCAACCTGAGCGGTGCCAACGCGGCCTCGGCCCTGCCGGATGCCGCGCTGAACTCAATCGCCATCGACCCGGCAGATAAGAATACGCTCTATATCGCCACCGATGTCGGCGTCTTCCAGTCCCAGGATGCCGGCACGACTTGGGCCAATGCGACCGCCCCGTTGGGCCTCCCCAATGTGCAGGTGAACGACCTGAAAGCCATGCCCCTGCAGGGCTATCTCTACGCCGGCACCTGGGGACGCGGCATCTGGCGCATCCGAATCCGTAACAGTGATCCGCTCTCCGGCGTTCTCTTCAGCCCGGAGCAGATCAATGGCGGCGGCTCCATCACCGGGACGGTTCTGCTCGGAGCCAGTGCGGTCACCGACACGGCAGTGATGCTGACCAGTGACACACCGGCCGCTGCCAGCGTCCCCGCGTCGGTCATCGTGCCTGCCGGCCAGACCCAGGCGTCTTTTACGGTCACAACCTACCCGGTGGGCTTCACAACCAATGTGACCATCACGTCTTCCATCGGTTCCGCAGCGGGACAGACAAAGGCCGGCAAGATCACCGTTCTGTCGGGTACGGTCCTGCCATTCCTTCAGAGTTTCGTCTTTGACGGGTATGGGAGTAATTTTGGTCTCGGCATCGCGGACAGCTACAATGCCACGGCGACAGTGACCTTGAACCGGGCCGCCACGACGTCGATTACGATCAAACTGACCTCCAGCGATCCGGTTGGCGGCGCCGTTACCGACGCCTCGGGAAACCCGATCACAAGCATTACCATTCCTACGGGTCAGACGACGGGGCAATTCACCGTCAGCGTCAACCCTGTGCCTGCGGCGGAGACAATCACTATTACCACGCAGCTTGGCAGCTTGAAGAAGTCAATCACGGTCACGCGTACCAACCCGTAAGCTCTTCCCCGCCTCCGTCTCCCCTAACTTTAGGGGAGACGGAGGCACACTTTTAACTCGAAGGGAACCTGCGAATCCCCCCCGAGGGAAAGGATTTATGAAACAACGCGCTTTTACTCTGATCGAGCTGCTCGTCGTCATCGCGATCATCACGGTCCTCGCAGCCATCCTGTTCCCGGTCTTCCAGGGGGTTCGCGAGAACGCAAGGCGAACCGCCTGCCTTTCCAATATGCGTCAAATCGGCCTCGCCGCCAGCATGTACATTCAGGACGTGGACGGACACTATCCTCAGTCCAAGCAGAGCAGCGCCCAGCCGCAGATCGATGACAGCACCGGGCAGATCGAAAACCCTGATTCCGGGTCCGTCTTTGCCATGATCCTGCCCTATACAGGTTCCGGTGCGCGCGGCACCAGTGTCGCGGACTTCGAGACGCACCTGCCGGAGCAGAAACTGCTCTCCTGCCCGGACGACCCCGCCCCCTTCAACCCGGACTGTAACTCCGGGGCGAGCGGCAACCTGAATGCGCCGTTCAACAACGGCGGCCCGCAGGTGATCTCCTACCTGACCAACGCCTACTTCGTGTTTGGTCTGGCCGAGTCGCAGGTGACCGCGCCGGCAGAGACGATCTACCTCGCCGAGCGGCGCTCCTCAGCCTCCGCGAATGCATCCGATTCGTTCTGCGACGACATTTATCACCCCTGGTTCAATGATGCCGCCAACCCGGCAGGCAACGAGATGGACCCTAAGACGGGCGCAATAGCGACGGCCAGGCACGGAGGAGGAGCCAACTACGTCTTTGCCGATGGCCACGCCGGCTGGAAACGATTCGAGCAGACGCTCTATCCAATCAACCGCCATACACCCGAGCCTTAAGCCGGTGTCCTCCCGGCGCTCAATGCCTGCGGCGTGGCGGCGGACGGCGTAAAACGGCTGGTCTTACGAAACAAACGGCCTTCGGACAGCAGTGTCCGAAGGTCGTTTGTGGTTGTGCCTTGACACCTACTCCCCGCCTCGGCTACAATAAAGGGCATTTCAAAGGCGACACCAAGATTGATTATAGATTCACCATGAGCATATTGACGGTTACGAATATAGAAAAAAGCTACGGAACGGACCTGCTGTTCCAAGAGGTTAATTTCAGCATCGCCGCCGGGCAAAAGCTGGGTCTGGTCGGACGCAACGGCTGCGGCAAGACGACGCTGCTGCGGATATTGTTAGGCCAGGAACTGCCGGACACCGGCAAGGCTGCGCTGGCTGCCGGGCGTAATCTTGGCTATTTGCGTCAGGAAGCGCCGGTTCACCCGGAGTACACCATTCTCGAAGAAGCGCAGTCGGTGTTTGCGCCGGTGCGTTTGCTGCAAGCCGACGTGCAGCGCTGGGAAGAAGCGATGTCGTCTGCCGACACCGACGACGCCCTCGAAACGGCGATGGAAGAGTATTCCCACGCTCGGGAGGCCTTCGAGGCGGCAGGCGGTTACCGGCACGAAGCCGACATTCCGATGGTGCTGGAAAAGCTGGGATTCACGGAATCCAGCCACAGCAAGCGTGTCGGCTCCTGCTCCGGCGGCGAGCAGACCCGGCTGGCCCTGGCGAAGATCGTTTTGGCACGGCCCGACCTGCTGATTCTGGACGAACCGACTAACCACCTCGACATTGCTGCGACCGAATGGCTCGAAGGTTTTCTGCGGAGCTATGAAGGCGCGGTGCTTCTGGTCAGCCACGACCGTTATTTCTTGGATGCCGTCGTGGACTCGATTGCCGACCTCGAAAACCAGCGTGTCACGGTCTTCAAGGGCAACTACAGCCATTTCCGGCGGCAGAAAGATGAACGGCAAGCCCGTCAGCAGGAGATGTATGACAACCAGCAGGACGAGATCGCGCGTTTGCAGCAAGTCATCAAGAAGAACATGGGCGGCGACTCCGTCCAAAGCAAGTTGCGCGCCCGCATGGAGACCCGCATCGAGCGCATGGACAAAGTCGAGCGCGTCGTCAATGATGGCCGCACTGTCCGCGCCCTCTTCGATGCCGATGCCGCGGGCCGGATCGGGCGGGACGTACTGCGGTCGGAAGGCTTGACGAAGACATACGGGTTGCGAACGCTCTTCGACAATCTGAACTTTTTGATCGAGCGCGGCGAGCGCGTCGGCCTCGTCGGCCCGAACGGAGCGGGTAAGACCACACTGGTCAAGCTGATTTTGGGCATGGAGCAGCCGACACGCGGGTCCATTGGCCTCGGGCACAATGCCCGTGTGTCCTATTTTTCCCAGCATGCTGCCGACAGCCTGCGGCCCGATCTGAGTGTGATTGATTCGATCCATGACATCGCGGATATGACGGAGACGGAAGCCCGCAATTATTTAGCGCGGTTTCTCTTTACGGGTGATGATGTGTTCAAGAGCGTCGGAATGCTTTCGGGAGGCGAGAAAAACAAGCTGGCCCTGGCTCGTATGATCCTGGAACCGTGCAATCTGCTGATCTTGGACGAACCGACGAACCACCTTGACATCGCCTCCTGCGAGGCGCTGACCGATATGCTTGCCAAGTATGAGGGGACTTTGCTGCTGGTCTCGCATGACCGTTACTTGCTCAACGCGACTACCACCAAGACGCTGGCACTTTCGGGCAATGGCAGCGGCACACTCTTCGAGGGCAACTACAATACCTGGCGCGAGTCGCAAAGCGTACCCGAAGCGGTTCCCGTCAAGAGGGCCGTTCCTGTTCCCCCCAAGTCCTCGAAACCGAACGGGTCTGCGTCTGCACCGGCGCCGAAGGCTGCCCCAACGTCGCCTGCTCTAAATGCCCGCGATCTCAGCAAAGCTCGTGTCAAGGCGCGGGAGCGCGTACTGACCACCGAAAGCGCCGTCAATGCCACCGAAGCCCGCATTGGGGAAGTCGAGACGCGCCTTGCCCAGCCTTCGGACAGTGTGGCCGAGATGGTCACACTTGCCGCCGAGCATACCCGTTTGCAGGACGACCTCCTGGCGGCTTTGGCGGCCTGGGAACTCGCGGTCGCCGAGCAGGAAGCATTAGGGGTATAGTTGGTGCGCTTCTGCTTCGCCGCAACGCTTCTTTTGATGATTGCCTGCCTTGGCGCTCCTGCCCACGCGGTCCCGCGTTATAGCCTCACCGATCTCGGGCCGCTGCCACATATTGCCGATGAAGTCAGTCTCAAGATCAACTTAAGCGGTCAGGTCGCCGGATGGGCCGACAGCGGCGGCGGTGTGATCCATGCTTGTCTTTGGACAAAGGGGAAGCCGCAGGACCTGGGAACACTCCCCAGCTTTCAGTCCTCCATCGCCCGCGGCCTCAATTCGCGGGGCCAAGCCGTCGGATGGAGCGTTTCGGGTAAGAATTTGGGCGACAGCTTGGCCGTGACCCATGCCTGCCTCTTTTCGTCAGGAAGCGTGATCGACTTGGGAACCCTCGGCGGGCGTACCAGCCAGGCCTTCGCCATCAATGCAGGTGGGCGCATCGTCGGCGTGTCGCAGGTCGGTCCCAGTGTACGCCATGCTTTTTTGTATCGTGATGGGAAGATGATAGACCTCGGCGCACTGTCTGGGGGGACATTTAGCCTGGCTTACGATATCAATGATGCCGGACAGATCGCCGGCATCTCCGAAACGGCAGCCCATGCCGTCCACGGTTTTTTGTGGCAGCGCGGTCATATGGCAGACCTCGGCGCATTGCCCGGCGGACAAGTAAGCCTCGCCTATGCGCTGAATGGTCTGGGGCAAGCTGCCGGGTCCGCCGTGATAGGCGGGCAGTACCACGCGGTTCGGCTGTTCGGCGGTAAACTGAGCGATCTCGGCACTTTGGGAACCGATCCGGCGGCAGCACTGGGAATTAATGACGATGGGCAGATCGTCGGCGCTTCCAATGTGACCATGACCCGCCGCCATGCTTTTCTTTGGGAGAACGGCCATTTGCTCGATCTCAATACTTTGATCTCTTCCTCCCTCGGATGGACGGTGCTGACCGCCGAAAGCATCAATCGTACCGGCCAGATTGCGTGTGTTGCGCGAACTAAAAGCAGCGGGCGCCATGCGGTCGTTCTGACTCCTCTTCACCCAAGCCCTGAGTTTCGTTTGCCCTTGAACAGTACGGACGTTAGCCACTTCACTCGATAAAAATATATCGTCTTCTCCTCTCGGAAAAATTGACAAGCGAACAGGCTTGTGTCATAGTAAAGGGGTATTGAGCCTGATGCTCTCTGGAAAGTTTAGGAGGCACCCCGCTGTGTTGAGACGTTTCTCTCGTTGTTTGTCTGCTCTTGTTTGCGCTTATTCCCTGGGTTTATTGCTGCACCCCCATCCACTTCATGCCGACCCGATCAATGTTCTTACCTATGCTTATAACAATGCGCGCACGGGCCAGAACACACAAGAAACGATTCTTACTCCCCAGAATGTTAGTTCCGCCGGCTTTGGACAGTTGTTCTCACATCCGGTAGATGGTCAGGTTTACGCCCAGCCGCTCTATGTGGCGAATGTCAATGTGCCTGAAAAAGGGGTGCATAACCTTTTGCTGATTGCGACCCAGCATGACAGTGTGTATGCGTTTGACGCCGATAATAACCTGACGACGAATGCCGCTCCGCTTTGGCAGCGCACTTTTATCGATCCGGCCCACGGCGTGACAACGGTGCCTGGGGCCGACACGGAAACGGACGATATTACGACGGAGATCGGTATTACAGGAACGCCTGTTATTGGTTTAGGCGCTCCCGACGGCAACGGAAACGCGACCGGGACGATCTATTTTGTCACGAAGACCAAAGAAGCCGATAGCAGCAGCCTTTCGCACTATATTCAACGCCTTCATGGCCTGGATATAACGACAGGCAATGATGTCGCCAACAGCCCGGTTGTAATCGGGGACACGACGACTCAAAATGGCTATACTTATGTCAGCGGACCCTCTGTTGCAGGGACGGGTGACGGCAGTATCAATGGAGTTCTCAGCTTCAATGCTCTCCGCGAACATCAGCGGGCCGGGCTGGTGCTGGCGGGAGGGCAGCTCTATATTTCCTATGCCTCTCATGGGGATAACAGCCCGTATCATGGCTGGGTCTTAGCCTACAATGCGGCTACGCTTCAGCCGGGACCTGTCTTTAACACGACGCCGAACGGCGGCCTCGGCGGCGTTTGGATGAGCGGCTCGGCACCGGCGGTCGATACGTCCGGAAATTTGTTTTTTATTACCGGCAATGCCGGTTTTGACATTGATCAGTTTTATGGTTCGACGCCTCAGTATCAATTCGCGGAATACGGCGATTCGTTTCTTCGGCTACAGCCGAATCTTACGTTCCAGCACTACAAGTCGGATTATCCCCCGGATCTGTCGAGTTATATATTTCATAACGAAGACTTTTTCTCCCCGAGTAACCAGGCCACTCTCAATTCTCAAGATGGGGATGTTGGTTCCGGGGGCCTTATTCTTCTGCCGGACGATGTCGGGAGTGCCGACCATCCGCACCTGCTGATCGGCTGCGGCAAGGAAGGCAAGATTTATCTGCTGGATCGTGACTACTTGGGAGGATTCAATCTCAGCGGCGACAACGTCGTTCAGGAGTTCGACAGTGACGGCGTTTGGAGCAGCCCGGCGTATTGGAACGGCGCGATCTATTACCAGGGCGACGGGGGTGCGCTGAAACGTTTCCCGATCACGCGCGGGATCATCGATACGAATTCCGTCACTCAAAGCAGTGACAGCACAGATTTTGGCTGTACTCCCACGATCTCGGCCAACGGCGTCGCCAATGGGATCGTTTGGACGGTGGAATCAGGCGGCTTCTCCACGAACTCTCCTGCGATTTTGCATGCCCATGATGCCCTGAACACGGCGACGGATCTGTACAACTCAACGCAGCTGATCGTGCGGGATAACCCTGGAATCGCCTGTAAATTTACATTGCCCATAGTCACCAACGGCAAAGTCTATGTCGGTACGCAGAACCAAATCAGTGTCTATGGCCTCGGTGCGCTGCCTGTCGTGGCGACTCCGACGCTTTCTTATAGCGGCAGTGGGTATGTCGGCGATACGATCACTTTAACCGATGCGACTCCCACCGCGTCCCTCTACTACACGCTGGACGGCTCTGTTCCGACAACGTCTTCCCCGTTGTATAGCGCCCCCTTTATTCTTACTGTCACCGGAACACTGCAGGTAAAAGCTTTTGCCGCCGGTTCCATCGATAGCCTTGTCACCAGCCGCTTTTTCGGTCTGCGCGGCACCGATGGGCATGGCGATGGTCTGAAGGCCGTTTATTTTCACGGCATCAATTTAGATCCAAATGACACGGGCGGCGCACCTTTGACCCAAGTCGATCCCTCGGTTGATTTCAGCAAGCCGAACTTCCCGATCCCCTTTAATCCCCAGGACAACTTCAGCGCCCGTTGGACAGGCCAGGTGCAGCCGCGTTTCGATGGTTTATACACCTTCACGACTGTGTCCGATGACGGTGTGCGGCTGTGGGTCAACGGCCAAAAGCTCATCGACGACTGGGGCATCCACGGCCCGACTACGGATACCGGGGTTATTACTCTGCAAGGGAACCAACGCTACAATATCGTCATGGAGTTCTTCCAGGGGAACGGTGGGGCGGATGCCCACCTCAGTTGGTCCAGCGCTTCCCAAGAGCCGGAGATTATTCCTCAGACCCAGCTCTACTCCGGCGCACCCGATGCCCCGACAGGGCTGACAACGACTTCCGGGGCCGGTCAAGTCATTCTTTCTTGGACCTCAACACCGGGAGCGTCTACTTACAGCGTCTATCGCGGGACAACGGCGGGAGGCGAAAGCGCGACCGCCGTGGCGACTGGCCTCCCCTCCGCTTCCTACACCGATGCGAGTGTCTCTTTAGGGCAGACCTATTTCTACAAGGTAACGGCATCCAATGACGCGGGCGAAAGCCTGCGGTCCGCCGAATCCTCTGCGGCTCCCGGCTATCCCATTTCCACGATTATCGCCCTGTCGCCGGGGTCTGCGCCCGTGAACGCTTCGAGTGTGCTGCTCAAACTGACCGGCAGCCAATTTGTTCCAGGTGTTTCTGTGGTTCATTGGAAAGTCAATGGGCAGGACACCCCTCTGGCGACGGTCTGCACCTCCGTGACCCAATCCACGGCGACTGTCCCCGGCCTCCTTCTGCACGCGGCGGAGACGGCATCGATCACCGTTGTCAACCCTGCCCCCGGCGGCGGCGAAAGCAGCCCTGTCTCCTTTACGGTTGGCACTCCCCAACTCACCGTGACCTTCTCGTTGTTTCGCAATCAGCTCAACCAGGTCGGTGGAGTGCTCACGGTTCATAACACCGGTACCATCGATCTGAACACTGTTTCCATGCACAGTTCAAGCCTCGGACGCTCCACCGGGATTGCCCGCCCTGCCACGTTCGGTTCTCTTCCTGCCGGCGCCACCAAGACGACACTGGTGTTTTACCCGTCCTTCACCAGTGTGTCCGGGACAAACGCCTCCCTACGGCTCGTTGTGACCTATGATGGCGGCTCAGTGGCACACAGCACAGTTGTGTACGCTCCGTAATCGGTGCGTTACTGCACTCAGCTCAAACAACAAAGGCCTTCCCAAACGGGGTGGCCTTTGTTGTTTGTTGGGTTGAACGCGATGGTTGAGCACTATCAAGGTTTTATCAGGCCAATAGAATACTCGCTGAAAACAGGATCTGTGGCGATGAAGGGATTAAAATGGTCCTTTTACTCTTCCCAGCCAAGTCTAGATTTTAAGAAGAGGCTTTTCTTCCATGACACTTAGTGTCGCGCTCAGAATATTTTGTTTTATCGCCTCTTCGAATCGCAGATTTCTAAGCTGCACCGCAAGCGTATGAAGCTGAGGTAAGAACTGAACAGAACTGTCTGTTTTGGGGAGCAGTTCTGCCTCTTCTGCTAAAGATTTCCTCATCTGATATTGTGCCTGTAGTTCCCATTGAACCGCCTTGGCATAACTCTGCGGATTTTTCTTCTTTCGACACCAAATTTTGTATTCTTTCACAAAGGTCACGCGAGATATAACTGCACCGAGGTGTTCCTCAACCAGGAACCCTGCAGCCAGTGTTTTGGCATCAGCCTGCGGAAGCGCTTTGTGAAGTTCGTTTCCCAAAAGTTGTTTCGTGCGATCAACGTCTTGCTTGGCTGCGTTCAATTCGGCTCGCTTTGATTCGATATCTTTCCTTTTGTCTTCCGAGATGGCGGCATTTGTCGGTATATTGAATTCATCTTTCGCCAGAAATACAACTGTGCGGGTGTGGTTATCCCCAAACCTGAGTGTAAGCCGGAACGGTGGAGGCAAATGGAGCAAAGCTAGAAATCGTGCATCGGATAAGGAGGCCGGTTGTCCGTCAACAGCAATAATTTCCGTAAAGTCGCTTGTGGAAATACCCATGTGTGCCGCGAGGGACCCGTCTACGGCCCGGCAATAGCGTTTGCGAGTGAGTATAAGCTGCAAACCATAACCGAGCATTTTTCTTGTTTCTTCTGCTGCTGCACCGCTCTGACCACCTCTCACCGTATCTAAACTGAGATGTAACTGTATCTATTGCCGCTTTCGAGCCAAGATTGAGTAGAGGTCAGCCGTCGAAGAATAGTTGCGTGTGAGTTCGGCCAGCTTTCGCTGACTATATAACATTTGAGGCTGATGCCCTGCCTTATAAACGGAGAGTGCTCCTTCCGTTGCGCGTAACCGGGACCGCTGCCCTCGGATTTGAGCATCGAGAAAGGCGATAGAGGATCGATGATGTATTCCCAAGGAGGCAGGCAAGATTTTTGTTGTCGGTGCCTGACCAAACGAGCGGCGGTAGGTGATGCAAATAGGTTTAGCCATGTTATTGGCATCTATGCTAATACCTTGCTTGCTGGCCCAGCCTCCAAAATCTAAGCCGAAGCGTTTGCCTGAATAGGTGATTGCATCATCGGTCGCAGGAGTCCATTTTAGGTTTGGTGGGGTGAGGGCATTGACAATTACCTTGTCATTCCAAACCTGCATCGATGTTATATTGAAGCCTGGTCCGAGTGCCTGCGCTATTGCTGATGAAGTGATCGGTTCAGGAGCGATGCCTTTAAGTGGCATGAAATAGCCTGAATCGGATTGAGAAAGCGTTTCTCCTCTTGCATCAAAAGCCTCGATACTGATACTATAGGAGTATGTTCGGTTGAACACTGGTTTATCCCCAGCCAAGTTCAATGTAATGCTGGTCTGCGCCACAGCCGTATTCAGAGGCGTGATACTGCCTGGTTCAGAAGCGATAGGTGTCATTTCCCAAGAACCTCCCCCAATGTGGTACTCGTTCACTGTAACTCGGTAATGATCTGCTTTTGGATAAGGTTTCCAGGAAACTGTCATTTGATGCTCAGTCAGCCGTAATGGTTTATTGAGCAAAGCACCCAATTTGACAAAAGGGTTATTCCACTGAACACGGGCGCGAATTTCTGTTTGTGGCATCACAGCGACGCGGCTTTCCGCATAAAACCCAGTGTCAAGCCATGTAACGTCATCTTTGTCAGTTGTGCCGGCTGTGACGGGACCTGGCGTAAATAAATAAGCGTGGGCTTTCAAATGGGACGCGACAAGAGAATTGAGATAATCAGGGGTATAAGCCATTCCTACCTGGCAATAAAGACCACGGTATAGGGGTAGGTAATAACAGCCGTCTGAATCTGTCACGACCGAAGGAAAATAAAGAATGGGAGCCAGTTGCTCGAATGCCGAACGGCGTGCTTTCGTATTGCTTGGCTGGAAGCATTTGATGCTGGTTGAAAACTCAAACCCCGCGACCGGAGAGCCGTCTTCGTATTCAACCCGCCCCGCCAGTATCGTCGGAGCATTCTGTAAAGCCTGCTCCTGTAAAGCTGCGCCGTGTATCTCATCGCCATGGCGTTGGTACCAGGCTCCGAGAATATACTGGGCATAAAAGAAATGAGGATGTGTCGCAAGCACACGTAATAATTCTACTTTGTGCGAAGTCGGTGGCACCCAAGACGAGTTATATGTCATGGAGGCTATTGGTTCTAACTGCTTGATGAGATTCTTGTCCTCTTTCGTCAGATCATAAGGCAGGGTATTTACGCGGGTTAGGCCGGGGTGATTTATATGAACAATATGAATAGGCTGAACCGACCAACCTTCTTTTTTTGCCCGCTCGAAATGCGGTATTTCTGTCGCCGCACCGAACAGTAACGTGGCTCCAACACTGCTCGTTAAAACGACTAAAGCAACACTCAGTCGAAATTGGAATGTCGGTATTGTTATTGAGTGGGATGTGGCAGAAAGAATAATTTGAATGCGCCGACCGACGGAAGATCGAAACGGCGTGACACCCGCGCCCAACGCACGTTCACGGCGTCCAAGCGGGGGACGTGCGGCGAGTGTCAGGAGGCAGTCGGCGTAGGCGCGAGGCGAACAGTCGCGGGCCAGGACGGTCTCGTCGCAGGCTTCTTCGCCGATCTGTTCCAGGCGGCGGCCCAGCAGCCAAAGCAAAGGCTGCGGCCAGAAGACGGCGGCAAGAAGGCGTGAGGCCAGTGTCCAAGCATTGTCGCGGCGGGTGAGATGCGCCAGTTCATGGGCCAGGATGGCCCGCAGAGCCTCGGCGTCGAACTCGGTTTGATAGGAATTGGGCAGGAAGATCGCCGGACGACGGATACCGGCCAGAAACGGGCTGAGGACATCGGAATGAGTCAACAGGCACGGCGGGTACGGCGTGAGACTTGCCAGCGTTTCCCAGGCCGGGCCGGAGAGAACAGGTTGGGCTGTGCGGCGAAGCCGTGTCAGGTGCCCTTGGCAAAGGCCAAGCCAAAGGAGCAGAATTGTCGAGCCGAGCAGCCAAACGGCGGCCAGGGTGGGGTAGCTGCTTAGAAGGGGCCAAGCCCCCACCTCCTTGCTTTGTCGCAAGCGACTTCGCACGGGCCTTCCCGCAACGGGAGGACGAGGAGCTGCAGTCTTCGCTTCTACGGCGTATTCCTGCCTTGGTCCGCTTGGAAAATCGCCTACGTTTGCTGAAGGCGAGTCAACGTTTACTTCTCCTAATCCTCTCGTTGCGGGAGGAACCTGCGAAGTCGCTTGCGACAAAGCAAGGAGGTGGGTACTTGGCATAGGCAGCGAGACCCGCCACACCGCCGGAAGATCACTTGTCAGCGGGGCCGCCAGCAGCAGGAGGGACAAACTCGTGAGCGTGGCGCGGCCTACCATAGACTGTACGGCTGGGCCGCGTTTCCGGGTGAGGCGCAAGGCAAGGAGGCCGACGGCGAGTAGTAGGGTAGATTGGAGCAGCAGGCCGAAGGCATTCGAGAGAAGGGCAGTCATGGCTGTTCCTCCGAAGTGGATTCCGCGTCGATCAGTGTTCGCAAGCGCTGCATTTCTTCTTCGGAAATCGTCTCATGCTTCAGCAGATGCGAGACCAAGCCGTAGACGGAGCCGCCGAAGACGCGGGTCAGCAGGTCGCGAGCGGCAGACTGACTAACATCGGCCTGCTGGGAAAGGGGCCGGAAAACAAAGACACGTTCCCGGACTTCGTGCGAAACGGCTCCTTTCAATTCCAACTTTCGCAGCAAAGTCTGCACCGTGCTATGGGCAATCGGCGCGGATAGGCAAAGGGTGTCGGTGATCTCCCGCGCCGTGGCTTCGCCGCGCTCCCACAGCACCTGCATGATTTCCAGTTGAACTTTCCCCAATCGGGGCGGCGCTTTCGCCATGAATGGCCTCCGTTTACCTCGGTAAATATTGAGATGAGTTTACCACGGTAAACGCAGGCTGTCAAGTGCCTCAAAAAAATATTTTTCGTTTCTTTAGCATTTTGGGTGCGAAAGGCGATATAATACTGTTAGACACAAATCACCCGAAAGGAGGCGGCCCTAAAAATGTTCGTGACTCATATTCCCTTAACTACATATCGGCTGCTTCGCTTCGGCTCGTTCCCCGTCTGATTTTCCTTAGTTTTTAAGGCCTCATCCGGCCTTCTCCAAACGCGCCCAAGCCGCAGCCGCTGTGCTGACGGCTTTTTTCGTTTTTAAGCGTTCATGCTTGGATTGCGTTTTGAGGAGACGGACATTGAAAAGTGCTTATGCACGCGCCCAGCGCGGCGAACCGGCGGCAGTCGAGGCCGTGGTGGAGTGTTTGCGCCCGCGTTTGACCCGAATGGCGGCTTACTACGCGCGGTGCGCGTCGGAGAACGCCGACGATCTGTTGCAGGAAGCCTGGCTGGGGATGCTCGACGCCCTGCGGGAATTAAATATCGAGATTGGCAGCCCGGAGCAGTACCTGATACAGCGCGCCCGCTGGCGTTTGCTGGATGCCATCAAGCGGGGCCGGGTTCGCCGCTGCCTGCCGCTCGAAGAAGCCGCTCAAGAGACACTCGCCGATCCCGCCTGGGACCATGCTCAAGGCCGCGCCGCCGTGGCCGACTTTTCCCGGCATTTGAAAACCACGCAGTGCGCGGTCTTGGAATGTCTTTTGAGTGGTCTGACTTGGCGCGAGGCCGGCGACCGCCTCGGCTGCTCGTCGGCGAACATCGCCTATCATGTGCGCCAAATTCAGCAGCAGTATGTGCGGTGGGAGGGGGATTAGGCGGCAAGAAATGAGCGCCCTCCTTGTCAAACGAGGGCGCTCACACTTATTTTAGGCGTCCACCAGTTTTTCCATCGCATCCCGTGTCAGGCGATATAAATACCATTCGCGCATCCGGCGTGCGCCGAGGCCGTCGTACATCGCTTGAGCATTTTTGTTCCAGTCTAGGCAGGTCCACTCCATCCGTCCGCAGCCGCGTTCATAGGCCGTGCGAATGCAGTGCCGCAATAAGGCCATACCGATGCCGCGTTTGCGGAACTCCGGCAGGACAAATATATCTTCCAAATACAGCGAGGGCTTGGCGAGAAAGGTCGAATAGGTTTGCAGCAGCAGCGCATATCCCACCGGGCGCGAGGCACCTTCCACTTCAGCCAGCATCACTTCAAACTTAGGGCTGTCGCCAAACCCATGCTCGATCAGTCGCGCCTGCGCCTCCGCATCCGGCGGCGGCAGATTCTCGAATTCGGCGAGGGCAATGATTAGCCCGATGACAGTCTCTGCGTCCGCGCGTTCTGCGCGTCGCAAGGTGATGTTGGTCATAGTCGTAACAGATTCCTCTCAGCCTGTTTATTCGCGAACGCCGCCTGATTTCCTCCCCAACGCGAAATCTATTCTCTCTTGCAGTGGCGGATGCGAGAATAGCCAAAACTTGATAAAGGCCGGTGGGTTTGGGTCGCTTAGGTTTTGTTCGGAGAGTGAGACAAGCGCCCGCGCCATGGCAGGGCCGTTTCCGGTCACTTGCAGTCCATAGGCATCGGCTTCATGCTCGATTTCACGCGACACCCCGTTCGTCACCGGGGCCAGCAGGAAGCTGAACAGTGCCACCGTCAGCAATAGGGCCGGTGTTGCGGCGTGATCCGTCATGCCGTGTACGCCCCAGTGCGGGCCGTAGCGCTTTAGCAAGCCTTCAGTGAATTTCTGGGCCAGCGGCAGCACGAGTAAGAGGCCGCCGACGGTCATTAAAAATCCCCAATAAAGATGCTTGAGAACGTAATGACCCATTTCATGCCCGACCACGGCGAGTATTTGGTCTTGGGGCATCCGTGCCAGCGTCGTATCCCATAAAACAATCCGTGCCGAGGACCCGATGCCGGTGACATAGGCATTTGTTTTGTGCGTTTGTTTGCTCTTGTCCACCACATAAATCGGGGCGTCGGGAATACCTGCCTTCGCCGCCAACGCCTCGATTTTTGTTCGCAAAGGGCTGGGTGGCAGGGGCGTAAACTTATTGAAGAGCGGGTCTACCACTAGCGGCGCAAGAAAGATACCGAAGGCGATAATCGGGATGAGCGCCCCCCAAAACCACAATACCCAGCGGCGCGGCGAGTGTTTGATGAGCCAGTACAGCACCCAAAGCACCGGCACGGTGGTGAGCACATCGACACCGACGCCTTTGGCTAGGTCACCGGCCCAATCCAAAAAACTCTGCGACGACAACCCGTACTCGTGTTCGAGAGAATAGCCGCTGTAGATCGTCAACGGCAAATGGATCGCCAGCAGCGCCAGCGTCAGCAGGGCATAGTACCCCGCCAGTTGGAAAAGTGTGTAGCGCAGCGGCACTGTCAGCCGTCGAAGACGTGCCGATAGGCCGGAAGCAAGAACAGCCCAAAGAGCCACCAGTTCATAAGCCGTGCCGATAAAGTAAAGCGCGTAGCGCGTGCGGGAGTAGCGTTGCATCTGCGGCGTGACGGTCGGCGGCTTGACCTCGCTGGAAGCTGCCATGCTTTTTGCGGCGGGGTGGGGTGCGGATGATGGCGCGGCATCGGCCGGGGATAGGATGAGCAAAGCGGCGATGCTTAAGATAAAAAGAACGGCAAAACGAGGAAAGCGCATGGTTAAAAAGAGATTTTATGCATGATAGGATACCTCACCCAAGCACGAGCGCCGACCCTCTCCTTCCGAAAGGAGAGGGCTAAAATCAAGTGAGGATTTTAGGCTACTGTCGGTTGCTTACCTTCTCCTTTCGGAAGGAGAAGGTGGCAGCTTGCTGCCGGATGAGGTACGCGCCTTTTCTTGAAGCAGCGAGTAGACAGAGAAGACGATTGGACCGGATGACATTAGGATTGTTCCGATCAATCCCTCTTGATCGTTTCTAAAATGTGTGAACATTCTCCAAGACAAACCAAGCATTGTCAGAATGACCGATACGGTAGCAGCATAGAGGCTATTCGATCTTTCACGCTGTCCCGCATTTCGAGCCAGAATTGCGCCTCGTATTCCCAGTATCAGTAGAAAGCATCCCAAAACCAAAGCGACAATGAAGATGCTGTTTATGTTGAATGCCATAAGATCGCCTCCTGGAAAAAGCCGAACGCCGTGACGGTATCAGGTATCATTGTAGCATGAATTCGCAGCAACGCAAACTGGTTTTTGCCCCGCTCGGGGCCGATATGTTCGGCGACGACATACTTCTTTTTGAACATGGAATACTCTTCGCCCTACAAGCCGCCGTCGAAGCGGCGGGCGGCTTTGCTTACGCCGATGTGCATGATGCCCTCGGCGGCACAGAGAAAAAGGACCACCCGGTGTCGCCGCTGACGGAAGAGGAAATCTTTGCCCTCGCCGCAAAAGCGCAGTGCGACGCGCTGATTGATGGGATGCTGTCCTGTGAGCGCCATGCGGACACGGGAGGATTGTCTCAGATCACGGTTTCCCTGCGCGTGTTCACACCGGCCACAGGCGAGTTCACTGCCCCGGACAGCTTCACCTTTACGGCCTTTGATCCCGAAGCGCGGCCGGAAGTCTTAGCGCTGGACTACGACCTGTGGATCGCCTTGCAGTACCGTTTGTCGATGGCGCTTTTAGACACGCTCGGTGTCAATGTGCCGTGGCACTTCACGACGGACAACTTGCAGGTGACGGCCTCCTGGCCCGCGTATCTCGTTTTTTTAAAGGGCAAACGGCTGGCACGGACGCCGGAGACCAAGCTGGGCTACTATGAGCAGGCGATCAATCACGATCCCGACTTCTTCCTGGCGTTATACAATAGCGCCATGCTATACAAGACGCAAACCGACTACACAATGGCCCGGAAGCGCCTGTCCCGAGCAGCTGCCGTCACCAACAATCCCGCCGACCTCGGCGATATTTACTTCGAGCTGGGCCTCGCTTCGATTTATCTCGGCGACCCGAAGACCGCCCGTAATTTCTGGGAAAAAGCGTTGGACTATGCGCCGGAGAACCCCGCGCTGTATGTCAATCTCGCGGGAACCTATGAACAGGAAGAGCAGTGGAACGAGGCCATCCGTCTCAATGAAGAAGCTCTGGAAAAAGCGCCTGATTATCACAAAGCCCTGGTCAGTCTCGGTCGCCTCCATGCCATGTTCGGACGTCTCGACCAGGCCATTCCCCTCTATGAACACGCTTTAGAACTCCAGCCGGAAGATGCCCTGCGCCGGTCGGTGCTCGGCGGCTGTTATCTCGCCGACGGGCGCACGGACGAGGCACGGACGCAGTTCGAGTTGGCGGTTGCCCTAGACGCGACGAGTGATCCGGGCAAATACGCCGCGCAGGAATTGGAAAAACTCGGGCCTGTGCCTAAAGAGGGTGGAGATGAGCCGAAAAAGAAGCGTTGGGGCCTGTTCTGAGCGGTTCACCGTCGCTTAGCCTGATCCCCCTCATTCTGGCCTGTTTTGCGTATCCGCTGCGCCCGGTTCTTTTCTTTTGACCGTGCCAGGGGCGACCCGGAAGAGGCTACTGACTCGTCCGCTGGTTTGGTGTGAGAAATGCGCTTGAGGCGTGCCACCGCTTTTCCTTCTACTTCCGTGGCGTAGACCGCCGACACTTCCGCGCCGAGCAGTAAAATCATCATCGAGTAGTAGACCCAGAGAACAAAGGCGATCAAGTTGCCCAGTTCACCGTATAGGGATTTGTTCGGCTTGAGCAAGTAAACCGAAAGGCCCTTTTTGACAACCTCGAAGGCGATAGCCGCCGCACAGCCGCCAATCAATGCAGATTTCCAGGAGATATGAGCCGAAGGAGACGGCAGAAATTTATAGGTCACGGCATACATCAAGGCGCTGACGACGACCGCACCGAGTTCTACTAAGCCTGCGATAATCGCGCCCTCGAAGGGCACTTGTTTGGCAAAAGAGCTTCCCGAAATCGCCGTCGAGATGGCCGTCACGGCGAGAGAGAGAACCAATAGAACGCCGACCCCGACCAGCAGAGCAAGAGCAACGCCGCGCAGTTGGAACCAGTTGCGCTTCTCGGTAGTTTCCCAAGCGGCATTCATTGCTGTCGAGCCGTTAATGAAGATTTGAATGGCGGCCCAGACAATTCCTAACAGACCGACGATGCCCGCGATGCCGTGTCCCTGCAGGATATGCAAAAGAGTAGGTCCGGCATGGCCTTGATCGTCGGCAATCGCGGCCCGCTGCATCAAGTGGTTGACCTCTGCGCCCGCCGCGCCCGGCAGCACCTGCGTTTGCAGAAGATGCTGGATCTGCTGCACCGCCTCGTCGGGCTTGTTCGCGTAGACCAACCCAAGTGCCCACAGGCCGACCAGCAGCAAAGGCACGAAGGCCAGCACTAGAAAGAAGGCAAGGCCTGCTGCCAACAAGCCCCCGTTGTCTTTACCAAAGCGATCAAAGACATCCAGTGTAAATTTGACGAGGAAAATGCGCTTCAGCCGCACCAAAATTGCGTTCATACTTTCTCTCTAAATGGCTCGTTATTCCGGCCGAACGGTGACTTTGCCGATGTCTGAATTGGGATTGCCGCCGGCATCGAGTTCAGTCGCAGTGATTGTAAAAACCGTGTCACGGGTGCCTCCGAACAGGAGGCTGCGAACTTTCAACGACAAGTCTTCGGCGGTCCATTCGCCGTTTTTATCGGCAGTCACATCTTTGGTGGCACTCTGCCCTGTCACCGGCAGAATGCCGCCGAGGGCTTTGCTGTCATAAGAGACGGTCACACGGACCGTGCTGCCCGGCGCGGCCTTCCCGCGAACTGTCAGCGGCTGGCCGGCATCGACATATCCGGCATCCGCCGGGCTGAAGATCTTCGGAGCAGGCGGCGGCCCGGCGGCGATAGTCAGCCCGGCGGCAAGATTGGTGGTCACTGCCGTGCCGTCTCGCGCCACGAACCGGGCGGTGACGGGGGCATTGTTCACGCTGTCTCCGGCTCGAATCGTATACTCTCCGACATAGACGCCGGGATCGGTTTCACGCATCGGAATAGTCTTTGCGAGGTTTCCAATACTCGCTGTCGCTTTGCCGCCCGGTTGGGCGTTCAAGGTGAAAACGACTGTTCCGCCTGCACCTACCGATTTGCCCAACGGCTCATTGGTCTTGAAGCCCTGCACGATCTTGCTGGTCGAGACTTTGAATCCCCAATTGGCCGTTGCAGCATTGCCGGCCTTATCGGCAAAGGTAAAGCTAACCGTGTGACCGCCGCTTTCCAGCGCCTCGTTCGGTTTGTAGGTGAATAAAGAACCCGTCACGGCCGCTTCTCCGGTCACATCTTTGCCATCCAGCGTGATTTTCATGGCATTCGGGTCAACGCCGACCCCATTGCCGTCGGTCAAAGTCGCGTAGATCAAAGGATGCTGCGATTCTACGGTCACATCGCGCGCCGGCCCGAAGTCGGTGATCCGAGGCGGCTGACTGTCAATAATCAGCGTTCCCGGCGCTTGAATGAGCGGGCTGGTGACGCCGTGCGCCACCAGTTTGCCCAGCACCGAGGCCCGTGCCGCCTCGGCGCTCTTGACTACTGTGTAAACACCTTCATAAACACCCGGCGAAGTCTCCTTCATTACGATGTCTTCGGCGACGCCGGGAATAGAAAAGCTGGCTTTACCGCCGGGCGTTCCCTCTAGGGTCGTCGTAAGCGTGTCTCCTGCCCGAAGCGGTTTGGTCGTGTTGGTCGTGAATGAAGTCACTTCCACCGCCGTTTCCGACCCGGCGGGCAGGGCATTGGCCTGTGCAGGCGCTTGTCCCGGCGGGGTCGGGTTTGGAGTCGTTGCCGTCACCACTGCGACCCCATAGCCGAGGTTATTCGCCGGGTTCGTGCGGATGACCACTCTCTCATAATTCTTGAGATCGCTAAGATCGACCGCGCGGCCTTCAAACGTGATAGGCGCTCCGGGTGTCAGCTCGACCACACGGCCACTGTCGAGAGTGATCGCCGAATTGCCGCTTGCCAACTTGCCGATGCCGACGATGGTGCCTTTGACCTCGCCGAAAGTCGCCGTGAGGATCGTCGCCACGCCGTCGTTTCCGCGCTGGATGGTCACTTGGTCGCCCGACTTGATCTCTTTCAAGGGCACTTCCGTTGCCGGCTGCCCGGTCGAAGAGCGCAGAATGATCGTGCTTACCGACAAAGGCACGACGGTGTTTTCACCGCCGACCCGTAGCGTAATTTGTGTCGGCGTCGTATTGGTGTAAATGCCGGTGACCTGGCCGGTCACGACGCCGCTCTTATTTCCTGGCGGGGTCGGCAGCGAACCAATATGCTGGTCCACGGTTTGAATGGTCACTGTGCTTGTCGCGGGCGTCCAAGAGACCGACGCCCCGAGCGACTCGGAAATAAAGCGCAAAGGCACCAATGTCGTGCCGTTAATGAGCTGCGCCGGCTGGGGCAGCGTATGCGGCTGACCATTGACGGTCGCTTCGAGCGCACCCAACGGAAGAATAATCGCGGTTGCGCCCTTTTGTCCATATACGGTCTGCGAGGCTTTGTCGAATTTGACGGTCGCCCCGAGTGCCTCGAAGATGTCGCGCATCGGCACTAACGTCGAGCCTTTGATCTGCATCGGCGGCGTGTGGGCAAAGGTCAGGGATCTGCCGTTCAATACGACTTGAATGGGATCGGCAGCCAACGCGCTGCCGCCCGCCAGGATCAAGGGAACGACCGCTACCAGGAATAGGGAAGGTTTCTGTCTCTGCATGAATTGGGACGCTCCTTTAGCGTTTTGCACAAGTGGCGCTGATTTTATGTATCCGAATGCTTGGTCTTCCAAACACGAATCACCATCTATTAGGTACAATACCCGGTAAACCGAGGAAGGATGGCAATGAGATGACAACACCACTAATTTTAGACTTGACTGGGAAAGTATGTGTCGTGACCGGAGCGACGGGCGCATTAGGGCGTGTGATGGTGCGAACCCTGGCCCAATGCGGGGCGGATGTCGCGATCAATTATCTGCAAAATCGGACGATGGCCGAGCAGTTACAGTCGGAAGTGGCCGACATGGGCCGCCGTGCCGTCATCGTGCAGGCGGATGTCACCGACAAAACGCAGGTGCTGGCTTTGCGCGATGCGACGGTCAATGCTCTCGGCGTTGCGGACATTGTTGTCAACAATGCCGTCATTCAATACAACTGGGTCTCTGTTTTGGAGCAGGTTGCTGAAGACTATGCAGGTCAATTCCAGTCGTGCGTGTTGCATAATGTCTTCATGGCACAGGCGTTCGTTCCCGACATGATTGAGAAGGGGCAGGGGGGGCGGGTCATCGGCATCAACACTGAGTGCGCCATGCAGAACTTCCCGAGTCAATCGGCCTATGTCGCCGGCAAACGCGGCATGGACGGTGTCCTGCGAGTCCTGGCGAAAGAGATCGGACCGCACGGAATTACCGTCAATCAAGTCGCGCCAGGCTGGACAATCAGCGACCGGGACCGGGCGGCGGGTTCCGAAGATCAACCGGGCTATTCGAGCAGTGTTCCTTTGAAGCGGCGCGGCACGGACCAAGAGATCGCCAATGTCGTCGCCTTCCTCGCTTCGGACTTGTCCAGCTATATCACCGGAGTCTATATCCCGGTCTGCGGCGGAAACGTCATGCCGGCCATTTAGCAAATCCGTCTTTGAAAACGATAAGAACAATGAAGGCGCATCCAAAAATCCAGCGTCTTCCGAAGGGAGGGTTACGACCATGAAGAGCCTAACCCTTGCCCCCGGAGCTTGTCTCCGGTAAGGGCGAGTGACCCTCGCCCCGAATACGGGCAGGAAACGCTCACGAAAGCCCCCGCTGCTTCGTCATGAAGTGACGGGGGCTTTTGCACTGCGCCCATTTGGAAGCATCGGCGCATGACTCGTGATCGGTTCTTTCGGCAGGCAAACACATAGCCCATAGAAGCGTTCCCGCAGCACATGTGCCAGAACGCGCAATGCCCATTCTTCACTCCGGCGATGGCCGACAATGATCACGCCGAGTCCGGTGTCTAAAATCGCCTCGCGCCCCGGCTGACGCATCTGCCCGGTGATATAGACTTCTGCGCCGCGCTCGGAGGCTTCCCGCATCAACTCTGCCGTCATCGCCCCGACCACGGCGACTTTTGTCACTTCATTGCGTTCGCATGTCCGTGCGTCCTCGCGCCCGCCGAACGTTTCGAAGACCGATTTATAAAAGGCACCGACTGTCTGCGGGGCAACGCGGCCGACCATGCCCAGTGGCCGCCCCTTACGCTTTCCGAGTTCTTGCAAGCCGGTCATGCCCAGCGAGTCGGCCAAACGTGGGTTGAAGCCCAGGGCCAACCGTTCCTCAAAGGGCAGGTGAGATGCCAAAACGCCCACTTCCTCGGGCAGTCCCTCGACTTCCAGTTTGAAAGGCCGATGAATAAAGAGTGCATCCAGTTTCTCTTGACACACCCAATCAGCCAGCCCCGGCCACGGATCGAGGGCCAATCCCAACCGGGTCACGGAGCGCCCAAAAGGCCGGTATACGGTCGGCGGCTCATCGGCAAACTTGGCTGTTTCGAGGTAGTCATCGAGAAAATTAGCTAGGTTATTCGGTGAAATCATGTTACTCTATTCCCACAATCTTGCCAATTTCCTACACGGTGCGATTTTGGGAGTCCAAAACGCCAAAATTTGCTTTCGCTAGGGCTGGGATAACTGAACTCGTGTGATGAGACCACACGAAATAGTGACCAATATAGTGACCAATGCTGAGAAGCTGTTAGAGATGGGTCGGAATGCGAACCGCTGCGATATATCCAACTCCTCCATCCGCGGAAATGAGCTGCGTGTTCGGCCAGGAACCAGGACGAACTTTAATGTCTGCCGGATCTTGGATCAGCAGGCCCGAGACACCCTCGAACAATGAAGAATTGACAAATCCCCGTTCGACAATCGGCTTTTCCAATTGCGGTCCCGGCCTAACATTCAGCCCATAGGGAGCGAGAAAGCTGTTCACAATCTTCCAATCGGCCTCCGTCAATTTCCCGGAAATAGTCAGGTACACTTGTCCCCCGTGCGCCAAATAGTCTGTGAGGCCGGGCCAGTCTAAGCGGCTCCTAGCACGGATGAACACGGCTCCATAAAAGCGCAGTATCCCCGGAAAGTGCAGTGTCCCCGGTAAGGCAAGGCCGGAAACGCGGCGAGCGTTGTGCTCCACGGTCTGCTCAAACTGAGTGGCATACGGCCTAGAAGCCGCATTTGTCGAATTCATGGCTTGAGAAGCATTGATCGGTGTACCGAAGTAGGTCAAAAAATCACCCGGACGGGCGGAGAAAGCGTGGACGAGATTACGAACAAAATGCGCCGAGGCATCGACGGGGCCGGTCGTGAAACCGAGGTCACTCGTCGGCCCGGCGTCGGCGCACACAATCAGAAGGCCATCCCCCGGTTTCCTGGGTAAAGCGGACTGTGAAGCAGGCAAAGGCTGATCCGACAAGGCGATCTCCCCGTGAAGTGAACCGACTATTTCCCCTATACTTTTGTTTCCCCTATTTTTGCTCTGGTCGCGCACGACCACTGTATAAGAAACAGAGGACGGCATCTTAAACAGATCAACGACCTTGACCTGTTCATACTGCGTGAAGTTCACGATTTGTTTTACGTCGTGAACATAGACAGGAACCGCTGTCAGGCCAGTCACCGGTCCTGGAACCATGTCTCCGTCTTCCATTTCTACAGTTCCCGTTTCTACTGTTCCCGTCTGGCCGGCGTGGAATGTCACGCTGCCGAGGTCGCTGAGAAGGAAGGGATGATCTCGGATTGTAATTGCGCGGTCTAACACCTCGGCTGAGAGGACATTCATCGCGGAGGGCCGGGCCGAAGGATTGAGACCGATGACCCAAAGGCGTCTTGGCCCTGGAACCCGTGGCACGGGAACAGCAGAGACTTCGTAGCGGGACGGTCCTGTGCGTTTCGCGACGAACGAGCGCCACTGCGGGTGATGAGGGGTAATCAGCGACAACAGGACGGCGGGTGGAATCTTGTCCGGGAAGAGGGGATTCACGGCGATCTCAAAGTGCTGCGGCTGGCTGGCCTGCATGCGCGGAATGAGCTGAGGCGAGAAGACGATAAGGGGGCGGCGCAAAAAGGCTTCGAGAATATGAACCGGGATGGCAAAGTTCAGGGCGGCTCCCGGCACTCCTGCTTCGACCACACCCACGACTTTGCCTTTAGCGTCCAGGACTGGCCCGCCCGAGTTGCCGGGATTGAGAGAAGCATCCAACTGAAGGTACTGAAGGCCATGCTTGTCGCGGCGCAAAGCCGTGATATGTCCGAGGCTGACAGTGACGCTCGGATAGCTATCATCGGAAAGGGCAAGGTCGGTTCCAAAAGGATAGCCAAAGGCGATCACCGGATCGGTCTCCATGAGGCCGGTGTCAATGCCGAGCGGCAGGGCAGTGAGGCCTGTTGCGCCGTCTATTTTCAGGAGTGACAAATCTGCATCTTTGTCGGAATCGAGGAGGCGGGCCTGAAAGGTCTGCTGGTCGGCTGCTCCCGGATGCAGGAGGAGGGTGACTTGCCCGTGGGCATTCTCGGTTACGTGTTCATTGGTGATGAAGTAGCCGTCGGAGCCAACGCAGAAAGCGGTTCCCGTGTCATTGGTGGCCTTGACAACGACAAGCGCGGTCGCCCGTTTTCCCTGCTGAACAAGTTTCACGGAGGTCTGAGCCATACTCTGAGCCGTAATCTGAGCTATGGCAGGTGTGTCGATACCCATTAGCGCCGATGTGCAGAGCGCGGCGATCATCCCGAACCACAGCGGCTTATTCCCCCCTGTTTTCTTCAATAGGTTCCTCTTTCTCCGGTAAAAGTGTTATTGAGGCTGCCAGCGGAATATGTGGGCGACACGTTCGCTGCTCAGATCGGCCCCGTGTTCCCTCAGACGGGAGATGACCTGTTCGCGTGCATCGGAGACGATCAGACGTGCAGCCGCCAAGAAGCTCTCTGGAAAGGCATTCTCGCACAGGCACCAGCGATAGCCATAAGTCCCACGGGTGCGGCCTGTCAGATCGTACTTGGTGAGCAAAAACTTCTGCTGGAGATGAGCCAAGTATAGCATGCGGCTGCCGGGAGGCCAAGGGAGCGCTTTGGTCGCGGTCGGTCCCACACGCTCGACATGTTCATAAACGCCGAGGGCATTGGGCGCGAGTAACCCCTTCTCATACAGAGTGCGCGCATCGATGTCGCCTTGTGCAGCAATCAGAAAAGGCAGAAAGGCCCGCGACACAAAAACCGGGATTTCCGTTACGATCAGCATTCCAAAGTACAAACGCCGTTCGATGTGCAGATCGTCTTTCCAGAACCATGTGTTCAGTGTCAGTTCGCTGCCGCGCCACTCCGTTTCCATCTCTAAAGACGGGATGCCGGCGAGTTTTGGCTGATGACGCCAGGTGCAGAGATCGACACTCTCGACATAATGCAGACATTCTTCGGGTGTGGTGATTCTTTTCGGCATTGCCTCTACTTGCGGCCTTCCAGACCCACCCGGCACTCCCAAGCCGCCCTTGCGATTTTGGCGATTACCGCATCCCGCGTCGCCTCACTCGCCCGCGTGTCCGAGACAAACACGGCAACGGCCAAATGCCTGCCGTCCGGCAGCGTGATCAAACCTACGTCGTTGGTCGCCCGCGTCGTACCGTTCACGGTTCCCGAAGATCCCGTTTTGTGCGCGACGACCGTGCCGGCGGGCAGCAGCCCTTTGATCCGGTCCTGCCCCGTCGTGCTGCCGATCATTTGGCTTAAAAGCAATCGGCGACTGGGCACGGACAAGCCCCTGCCGATCTGCAAGGCGCATAACAGGCCTGCCATTCCGTCTGGGGTCGCCCAGTTCCGATACTGCACTTGCTCGTTTCGAGCCATGGCCCGTTCAGATGTCGCCACGATGACACCTCGGACACCCAGCCCGCGCAGATAAGCCGTCACCCGCTCCGGTCCGCCCGCTAGCTTGAGCAGTATATCCGAAGCGGTGCCGTCGCTGACGCTCATCATGGCATTTAGCAGTTCGGAGACCGTCATCTTCGTCCCATGCGGGTATTTGTCCCTAATCATGCTGCCTCGGGACAGCGGCACGAGGTCGCTCGGCTTGATCCATATCTGCTGATTGAGGTTCAGCCTCCCCAGATCGACTTGATGCAGTAACGCCATGCCGATGGGCAGCTTGTAGACACTCTGCATCGGAAACCGATGTTCGCCGTGCAGAGCTACCATTCTCCTGCCTTCCACGATGAGAGCCGCCGCTCCGACCGGCCCCTGCGTGATCTGTGCGATCTGTGCCATTTTGGACTGCAATTGCGCTGGCGAACATCTCCCACCCGCTGTCGGCTGGGATTGGGTTGGTCCTAACGAGAGGCTAAGAGCGACAAAGGCACTGAATAGCGCAAACGAGCGGTCTAAACGCCCCATACTTCTCGGGAACGACCTCATATGTTGATGCCTCTGCAATACTTGTTCAGGTCGTATTGCCGCACGCCTGTGTCCCTCCAAAGGCGCAGTGCCTTGTTTCGGATCAACTGCGTGGTGCGTATCGCCTCCGCGAAATGCTGTTCCTGTGGCTCTGTTGCCACCAGTTTGTATTCTAAGACCAGCATGATTATAGACAAAAATTTCTATAATCGTTATACCGCAACCTACATGGAAACTCGACACCTAAATATCGCGTCTTCGTTCATTCTTCACTTCCGAAAGACACGGAGCCTTATATCCTAGATAGCTGCTCCAATAAAACCCTAAAGCCAGGAGTCTTACGGCTCTCGGAGATAATCGATGTGGAGTATACCCTAAGCAGCAAGGCACCGGGAAACCACCGTGAATTGCTCTTCCTACCGTGAAATGCGGCGCCTCAAAGGAATTCACCGTTCCCCTGTGCAACTTATCCTCATGACTTTTATCCCCGTGGCTTCTGCGAAATCCGAGAAAGGCCTTGCAATGAATTTAACGACAGATCGGGCGCGGCCCCGCATCGCCGTCATCGGCTACGGCTGGTGGGGGCGCGACTGCCACTGCCGTCTCATTTCCCTAGCCGGCGGTCTCGAACTGTACGGCGTTGCGACGACCGACCCGGCGAAACTCGGGGCGATCCGCTCCCAACAGAACTGCCAGGCCTTCCCGAGTTATGAGGCGGCTTTCCGAGACCCGGACGTAGACGCCGTTGTCATTGCTACGCCTAATCACACGCATGCCGACTTAGCAATACGGGCGCTCACGGCAGGCAAGCACGTCGTGACGGACAAAATCATGTGCCTGACACTAGCCGACTGCGATCGAATGATCGCGGCGTCTCAGAGCGCCGACCGTCTCCTGACCGTGTTTCAGAACCGGCGGTTGGATGACGACTTTCGGACACTTCAGGCCTGTATGGCCGAGGGACGACTCGGCGATGTGCGCTGGCTGGAAACGGCCTGGCAGGGGTTCGGGGCGTGGGGCGGCTGGCGCGGGCAGGCAGCCCTCGGCGGGGGCCGTTTTTACGACCTGGGCGCACACCTGATCGACCAAATCGCGCTGCTGTTCCCGGAGCGCATCACGGGCGTGTTTTGCCGGATGCCCCACGACTTCCCCGACTCCGATGTGGACAGCGAGTGTTTGATTATCGTAGACTTCGAGGGAGGCCGGACGGCTATTTGCGACATGTCCAGCCAATGCGCTTTTCCCAAGCCCCGCTTCTGCGCCCACGGCACACAGGCCACCTATCTTCAGTCAGGCATGGACCCACAAGAAGCGGCGCTGATGGCCGGGAATATTGATGCGGCGCACTCAGACCCCGCGCACGAGGCCCGCCTCAAAAGCACGGAGGTCGAAGAGAGCGTGCCGCGCGTTCCAGGCCGGTGGCGTGACTTCTACGAAAACCTGGCTGACGTTCTGACTCAAGGCGCATCGCCTCTGGTGACACTGCCCGAAGCGAGACGGGCTATCGGCATCCTCGACGCCGCCCGCCGCTCTGCCGAAACCGGAGCGCACATCGCGGTGGATTTCGGGCCTGCGTAAGCGGCGTTCACTTCTCTGTCAGCGGAATTTCTCAGTATGCGCCCCGGTTGAGTTTGGCCGGACGCCTGCTGCCGGGAAGCACACCCGTCTGCGGCACATCCACCGTACCACTGCCGAGACCGGGGCTGCCGGGGGCAAGGTGGAAGTTGCCCCGTGTCGGGTCAGCCTCCATGTCCACAAAGCGCGGGGCGGCCACAACGTCATGCGGCCCGGCCAGCACGGTCTGCGCTTCCGGGTACAGGTTGTAGTCAAAGCGCACATCCGTGTTGTGGTCGTTGGCCGTGACTTTTCCGGCTGGCCGGGGCACTATGACATTGTTCAGGATGTTGACATCCACGCTGTTGTTGGCGAACAGCTCCGGGTAGCCGACGACCTGCCCGTTCCAATACGTCGTGTTGTTAATAACTGATGTTACGCACGGGCCGTGAACGACCCGTCTAGGAGGCTTCGCCGACCGTCCAAGGGACGGAATATAGGAAAGCCTATTTTGGCATTTGTCTTCCGTCCCCTGGACGGTCGGCGCGAAGCGCCTTCCAGACGGGTACTTTAGTGCCCGGCTATTGGCTCTGCGTAACATCAGTTAATAATATCCACATGGCGCGTGCGAAACGTGTGGATGCCCGACCCGCCGTTATAGGCGCACAGGTTGTAGGCAACCAGCGAACGACCTGTCCACTCCGGGCGCACAGGTTTGACCGGCACCGGAGCGGCAGCGCTGGTGGCAGCGGTATCGCCATTGGGATTGCTCGGCTTCTGCGGGTCAAGATCGGTCACATCCAGAATGATGCCGTTGCCATCACTGAGTCTGCCGAGGACTTCCCACGGAACCAGTCCTTTGTTGTTCCAGACGACGTTGTGGACGAAGATGTCGTGATAGCCCGGCGCAGTGTCAAACGCCCAATTGTTCAAGGTGCTGATGCCGGAGCATCCGTAGCGGGCATACCAGGCGTTTTCGTAGACCTTGCAGTTTTCTACCGTCAGGTAATCGGTTTCAAGGCACGCGATGCCTCCGCCGGCACACTTCCCCACTGTACAATTGCGAATGATGGTGTGATGCGGCTTGGCATCGGGGGCATTGCTGCGCCCATCCACCAGAATCCCGTTGGTGTTGAAGTGCGGATCGGGAGTGGGAGCCTGGGCATCTTTCAGGGCATCCAGTAGGGTAATGGCGTCATTGTTGCCAATCACCGTCAGGCCGTCCAGAACCTGATAGGACGCCTTGATGTTGATGCCATTCCAGCCCATAGGTCGAATAACCGGATGCTGACCGGGCAATGCCTTCCATGTAACCCACGCGCCCGGTTTACCGGACACGTTCAAAGACACGACCGCGCCGTCGTTTTTCGTATCGGTGTATGTCCCGTCGCCAATCAGCACGGTGTCGCCAGGCTGGACACGTGTCTCTGCCTTTTTCAGCGTACGGAATGCGGATGCGGCGGTTGTGCCGGTGTGTGTGTCATTGCCCATTCCTGTGACATACCACGTCTGTGCGGCCTGCGCCGGGCCGCCCAGGGCTGAGAGCGCTGCAAGTGAGGCCATGAAAAATGTGAACGGTTTCATTGTTACCTTTCGTCGGAACAAAGCCTTGTGTCCATCAACAGCCTTCAAGCCTTGCTTCCGCACCTCGCGGGAACCGCCATACTAGTTTTTTGGAAGCAGTTACGGGGTGACAGGATTATGATCGTGCCTTATGAGCTTCCCGTTAAGAAACGAGTCCAGTGAAAGAATGCGCTCCTGCTTGATGCGCCATCCATCGTCAGTCTTTGCCCAGAATTGTCGCGCCAGTATCTCGATGCCCGTGATGTATGTCTTCCCTGACTTGCTCTTTCCTGTAAGGTCGGAGTGAGCCAAAGTAAGAACCGTCGCCCCGTTGTAAGCTTTATTGACTATGATTTCTTTGATCGTAGTGTTTGAGGCTGTCACCTTTTTGTTTGGCAGGGTCATTAAATCCAGCCACCCCCGGCGCACACCGGCCAGCCCCTGGCTTTCTGTTCCTTTGAGGTCATTCAGGAAGATGCCATCTTCGGCATAAGGAATCATCACGCCATCAATATCACTTCCGACAATAGCTGTGTTCTGATCGTCATAGAGTGACTGAATTGTCTGCTTGACCGCCTCAGTTTTAACAGCATCCGCTTTAGCCGTGGTTGTCTTGACTGTTCCCTTTTTGGCCGTTTTGGCATGAGTAGGTGCGGCTAACACAGTTGAGGCCATCGAGAAGGGTAGCAGCAAAGACAGTGCCGCCAACGATCTTATGGCGACTAATCTTGTAAAAGCGGCCGGCTGAAAAAGGGTGTGAAGGTTCATCGTGCGAAACGTCATTGAGTGTTCCTTTTCTCGTCTTGAATCTGCGTGATATTTTTTGGATTTCGGCGTAAATCTCCCGGCGGTGGATCGGCGTTTTGCGCGAGGCTTTGATGCCGAGGCGGACTTGGTCGTC